>NZ_JAGFNS010000034.1 GCF_017592555.1 Actinoplanes flavus
ACGGCCGCCGGTGATCACCGACGGCAGGTGCGGTGACAGCGATTCCCACTCGGCGTCGGTCAACTCATAGCGGCGGATCACGCCGTACATCATCCATGGCCATGATCCTTTGAAGACACGGCCTAGGATCTTCGGTCATGGTCCGGACCACACCACCGCGCCCGTTCGACATCACCGACGTCTTTCCCGAGCTCAGGGAGCACCGGGGGACGACCACCCGGCTGCACCCCCGCACGGGAACGCCCACCAGCGCCGACAGCTCGGTCGGCGGCCCGTTGTTGTGGCCGGCCGACGAGCCGTGGCCGATGTGCAGCGACGGCGACGGCCATTTCCTAGACAAGCTGATGAAGCCTGCGGCGGTCCGCCGCAGCCGGGAGATCTACGAGGCGGCCGAGCACCGGTCCAGCTTTACCGACGAGGAACGGGCCGAGCTGGCGTCCCTGGAAGTCCCCGAGCCGGAGGAACTGGTTCACCGGCCGGTGCCGCTGATCCCGGTGGCTCAGGTGTACCGCCGGGACGTGCCGGGCTTCATCGGCCCCGACGATACGGACCTGTTCCAGGTGCTGTGGTGCCCGCTGGGCCACGCCGACGAGGACGCCCCCAAGATCGAGCTGTTCTGGCGACACACCGCCGACATCACCCGGCCGCTCCAGACCGCTCCCGAACCACCCGCGGTCGAGGAGGCTTACCTGCCGAACGCATGCGTCGTGCATCCGGAACACTTCGTCGACTACCGGTACTTCGAGATGCTCCCCCGGGATCTGCAAGCCCGAATCTCCGCCTGGGAGAAGGAAACCGGCGGCCCCGACTATTCGAAATGGTCCGCGGTCCCCGGTTGGAAGGTGGGCGGCTTCCCCTCCTTCCGGATGAGCGGCCCCATATCGATGACCTGCGAAACCTGCGACACCGAAATGTCCTTGCTCTTCGCCGTCGGCCACGGCGAATGGGATGAGGCAGGCTACTGGTGCCCCCTCGAAGACCCAGTCGACCTGTCCGACCCCCTAACCGGAATCTTTATTGGCCGCGGCTTCGACTGGTACATCCTCCACTGCCCCGTCTCCCCCGACCACCCGTTCTCACCCATGATGCAGTGACAGCCGCTCCCGAAGCCCCACCTTCGGCAGCTTGACGGGATCGAGGTGGGGCGTGTCGCCTGGGCGGCCTCGGCGAGATCGAACAGGCTGTGCCGCCTGGAGCCCTCGCTGGATGCGATGCAGGGCGTCCGGTCGGGCCACACTCGCCAGGTCGCCACCGACATCCGCGCGACCCTGAGTCCGTCTCGCGGACGTGGCATCCCCACCGTAAGCAAGACCGTGGGACGGTGTTGTAGCGGTGTAGCCAGCATTGGGCTCCGTGGTCGGTGTGCATGATGGCCCCGTCGAGGTTGCCGCGGGTCCGCTGCGCGGCGTGCAGGGCGTCGATGACCAGGTCGATGCGCATGTGATCGGCGATCGCCCACCCAGCCAGGCGCCGAGCCGGCCGCTTCAATGCCGACCGTGACCGCACGCGCCGGCCGTGGACCGGCGCCACGACGTTCGTCGCCAAGCCGCACCCCAGCTGCGCAGGGTCTCCCGGTTGACGCCCAGGTCATCGGCGATCGACGCCGGCAGTTGCGGTGGCGCGGGCACACGCTCCTGTGCACGCCGGTCAGCATCACCTTGACACCGGCGAGGACACGGCTTCCGTGAGTTTCAATGTCTCGGCATCCCAGCCAGGCGACGCATGCAAGAGAGCGGAAGATGAGCCGGAGACACTGCCGGAGAGTCTGGGCAGTTGCCGCTGCCAGGCCTGTCGGTCATTCCGCACCAGCGGCGGAAAGCATTCAACCCACACCAGAATCATCCAAAACGTGAATGATCTTGGTGTGGGTTAACGTGTCCGAAGGGGGACTTGAACCCCCACGCCCTTGCGGGCACTAGCACCTCAAGCTAGCGCGTCTGCCATTCCGCCACCCGGACCTGCCCGAACAACATAACAACCCGCCGGCACGAGGTGTTGATCGGGGGTGGGTACCGTACGGGCGTGACATCGGAGAGATCGACGACATCGAGTGGGTCTCATCATCGAACCGTGGAAGGCCTGATGGACTACCTCGCCCTGCTGCACGACGAGTTCGCCGCCTTCCAGGCCTGCCTCGACGGGGACCTGACCGCGCCGGTGGAGCACTGCGGCGACTGGACGCTGCGTGACCTCACGATTCACCTCGGGCAGGGCAACCTGTGGGCCGCCACCGCCATCACCGACCTGCGCGGCGACTACCAGCCGGAGCCGCCGCCGGAGGATCTGGCCGAATGGTTCGAGGGCACTGCCCGTACCCTCGAAAAGGCGCTCGAGCGTGACCCCGCCGCCGAGGCCTGGACCTTCGCCCCGCCGCGGACCGTCGCCTTCTGGCGGCGCCGCCGCTGCCTGGAGACCGTCGTGCACCGCTGGGACGCCGAACACGCTCTCGGCCGCGCCGGTGTACTCGGCCCGCAGCTGTGCGCCGACGGCATCGCGGAGGTCATCGAGGTGTTCGTCCCTCGGATGATCAAACGCGGACTCGCCGCCGAACCGCAGGCGGCCGTCCGGTTCACCGCCACCGATGTCGGCGCATCGTGGGTGCTCGGACCGGGGGAGCCGGTCGCCACCCTGACCGGTACGGCGCAGGAGCTGATGCTGGCGCTGTGGAACCGCCGCCCGCTGCCGTGGGAAACGGTCACCGGCGACGAGGCGGCCGCCCGTGCGGCGCTGACCGGCCCCCTCGTGCCCTGACCGATTGTCACCAGACGGCGCGGACCGCCTCGGCGAGTTCCGTGCCCTGCCGCAAGCCGGCACGCACCGACGCCGGGCGGGCCGCCGGGTCCATGAAGTCGCGGCCGAACGCCTCCAGCGCGGCCGCGTCCGGCTCGATGAGCAGCGTCTTCGCCGCGCCGGACGCGGTCATCTCGGCGACGATCCGGTCGCGGCCCAGCCACGCCAGCGGCGCGATCACCACGAGGCGTTCGGCGCCGGCGGCCAGGTCGGCGCCCGCGCCGAACCGGACGCCGCCGTCCATGTAGCGGCGTCCGTCGATGGTCACCGGCGGCATCAGGCCGGGCACGGCGCAACTCGCCGAGATCGCTTTCAGCAGGGGTACGCCGGACGCCGCGCCCAACAGCACATCCTGACCGTCGGCCGTGTCCACCACCAGGACGCGCAGGTCCCGGGCGGGCCACTCGTGCACCGGCAGCAGCGGTTCCATCCGGGCCAGGTACGCCTGCTCGTCGACTGTGGAGGCGGCCAGCGCGAACTCGCCGACCCGGGCGCGCGCCTCCCGCGGCGGCACCGACGGATCGGCCAGCACCGCCATGGCGGCCATCGCGGCGCCGGTGTCCCGGCCACGGCGGCCGCCGCCCGTGCGTTCCTGCTCCTGCTGCTGGAGGGCGACCGCCGCCTCCAGGTCGGTGCCGGCGGCGAGGATCGCGCCGACGACCGACCCCGCGGACGTGCCGATGATCGTGTCGGCGTCGCCGAGTGGGACGCCCGCCCGCTGCAGGCCGCAGAGGACGCCGAGATGCCAGGCGATGCCGGTCACGCCACCGCCGCCGAGAACGAGAGCCTTCGTCACGTACCGAACGGTAACGACACGGCGCCAGAGGTCAAGAATCCTCCGTACGCCGACATGCGAGAAGTTCCCAGGTTTTCCGGCCGGCAGACGATATACCTGGAGAACTGCCATCCGAGATCGAGAATGGTGAGATGCGGTGACCGATCGGCACACGGCCGCCATCGAAGAGGCGTACCTGCTGATCGAGGCCGCTCAGGGGCACCACGACGCCGTCCGGGTGGAGGCCGCCGACCGGGAGGCCATCGACCACGGCTGGTACGACGTACGCCTGCTCCTGCACTTCGCCCGGTCTCTGGCCTGCCTGGAAGCCGGTCTCGACGACACCGAGCACGTCGACGCCATGCTCGCCGCCGCCGTCGCTCTCGGCAGCCCGGCCCTGCTCGCGCTCGCCCTCGCCGTCAAGGCGGACCGGCGCGCCAGGACCCATCGCACCAGCACCGACGGGGATTCGGCGTCCCGCTTGCTGGCCCAGGCGGTGGTGCTGCTCGACCAGCCCTCGGACGAGCCGGCCGCGCACCGGGCCGCTGCCCTGATCGAGGTCGGCTGCGTCGCCCACGAACTCGGGTTCTGGGAACTCGCCCTCGAATACTACGAACGCACCCGGCAGCTGATGGCCGGCGACACCAGCCCCACCGCGGTACGCCAGCGGCGCGTCGTGGCCGTCAACCGGCTCGACCTGTCGCTGGACTGGGCGGCCGGGCTCGCCGCGGTCGGCGACTGGCCCACCCGTACCGAGGACGTCGACGACCTGACCGACGCCGCGTGGCCGCCCGTCTGGGTCGTCGAGTTCCACGGCAATCGCCACCTGCTCGCCGCCGTCGCCGGGCAGCCCGCCGACCCCGGCGTGCCGGTCGACGAGCGCATCGCCACCCTCGGCGACGCGATCCGGGCCGCCCGCGCCGGCGACGCCGCCCGCGCCGCGCACCTGGCCGAACAGGCGACCGAGGACTTCCCCTACCAGCTGCCGACCCGCGTGTACCTGCTGCAACTCGCGCTCATCGCCAAACGGCCAGGGACCAACCCCACCGCGATCCGGTACGGCGACGAGCTCGCCCGACTGCACTGGAACGACCGGCTCGACCGGATGGCCGCCATGCGCGACGCCATCGCCGTCGAACGCCGCCGCCAGGAACACGAACGGCTCAGCCGGGACCTCGTCGTCGACGACCTGACCGGACTGGCCAACCGTCGCGGATACCAGGCCTATCTGGACACCCTCGGCGCCGCCCCGGGCCACGGGTTCTACGCGGTGATGATGATCGACGTGGACCATTTCAAGAAGGTCAACGACCGGTTCGGCCACGACGTCGGTGACCTGGTGCTGGTGCGGCTCGGGCAGATCCTCGCCGCCCAGGTCCGGCCCGCCGACCTGGCCGCCCGGCTCGGTGGGGACGAGTTCGTGGTCATCCTGGCCGAGGTGCTGCCGGGTGTGCCGGAGGCCCGGGCCGGACAGATCCTGGACGCGGTCCGCACACATCCGTGGAGCGAGATCGCGCCCGGCCTCACCGTCTCGGTCAGCATCGGTGTCCACCACGGCGGCCGGGCCGAGCTGCCGGCCCTGCTCTCCGACGCCGACCGCAGCCTTTACGAGGCCAAACACCACGGCCGCGGCCGTGTCGAGGTCGCCGCCGGATAGGTCAGGCGATCCGGGCGCCGCGGGGCATCCGGGCGATCACGTCGTCCCAGATGCCTTCGGGCAGTTCGTGGCCGACACCGGGATACTCGACGAACTGCGCGCCGGGGATCTGGGCGGCCAGATCGCGGCCCGCGCTCGGCTTGAGCATCGGGTCGTCGGCGCCGGAGACGACCAGTGTCGGCGCGGTGATGCCGGACAGCGGCGGCAGTTTCACCGCCCGGGCGGCGGCCAGGTGCCGCCGCGTGGTCCGCGGATCGCGCGGCGAACGCTGGTGGCCGAGGGTCGCCGCCGCCCGGACCCACTCCTCCGGGAACGGATAGCCGGGGGAGGACTGCACCCGGTAGATGGTGACCTCGTTCTCGATCTTCTGCTGCTCGGTGGTGGCCTTCGGCAGCTTGCGGAACTCCTTGAACAGGCCGAACTTGAGGTAGCGCAGCGTTCGCAGCACACCGGCGGTAGCCGGGCTGCTCATGCAGAGGGTGAGGCCGCGGACCCGGCCGGGGTGCAGCAGCGCCATGCCCTGCGCGATCGCCGACGTGCCGCCCAGGACGTGCGCCTCGGTCCAGCCGAGCGCGTCCATCACCGCGAGCCCGTCGTCGATCATGTCGTTCATCGTGTAGAGAGGGCCGCGGGTGCCCTTCACCGGTTCCGGATAGTGGGTGGACAGGCCCGTGTCCCGGTTGTCGTAGCGGGCCACGTGGAAGCCGGCCTCGACCAGGCGCTCGCAGAACGCGTCGTTCCACCAGACCATCTGGTAGTCGATGCCCAGAACCAGCAGCAGCGGCTCTCCGGCGGTGCCGAACGTCTCGTACGCGATTTGGGCGTCACCGTTGGTGACGTACTGGATGGTCATGCCTGCCTCCTTTTTCATGCACTCGCATGATAACGAGGTTTGGCCACTCCTTGCAATGCGCCCGCATGAGATAGGTTCGGTGCCGTGCCGAAGCAGGTCGACCACGAACAGCGCCGCCGCCTCCTCGCCGAAGCGGTCTTCGCCGTCATCGGAACCCGCGGATTCGAGGCCGTCAGCCTGCGCGACGTCGCCGTACAAGCCGGCGTCTCGATGGGCACCGTGCAGTACTACTTCCCGACCAAACACCAGATGCTGCTGTTCGCCCTCGGCCACATGCGCCAACGGGTCCTCACCCGCATGCAGGCCACCCTCGCCGCCCTGGACAGCCCCACCCGCCGCGACGTGATCCGCGCCGCCACCGCGGTGATGCTCCCGGTCGACGAACCCGGCCGCGAGGAGGCGTGCGTCAACATCGCCTTCTTCTCCGCCGCGACGGTCACCCCCGAATACGCCCAGCAACTACGTGACGGGTACGAGCGCATCCTCACCGTCTCGACCGCCAACCTCCGCGAGGCGGCCCGCCTCGGCGAACTACGCGACGGCATCGACCCCGATCGTGAGGCGCCCGCCCTCTACTTCCTCACCCAGGGACTGGTCGGCCCGATCCTGATCGGCCTCTACCAGCCCGCCGAGGCCATGTCCCTGATCGACGACCACCTCGACCGCCTGTTCCGCTGACCGGCCGGGCAGCCGCCGGAATCACCCGTCAGCCCGCCGGTCGCACCGCAGGTTCGAGCAACGACACGGTTCGCCGGTCGGCGTCGAGGGCGGCTCGGATGCCGACCGGCATCGGAAGGTTCGGGCCGGCGTGCCCGATGTCGACGTTGCCCAGGACCGGGATGTCGCGGTCGCCGAGAACCTCGAGGACGATCTCGGCCAGTGTGGGGGAGACGCCGGGCTCCAGGCCGTGAATGTCGCGCGGGACTCCCACGACCATCCCGGCGATGCGGTCGAGGACGCCGGCGTGGCGCAACACCTGCAGATAGCTCCACACGTGTGCGGCCGCGCCGCCGATCTCCTCCCAGAACAGTACGGCTCCCTCGTACCGGTCGGGGGGAAGCGCAAAGCGCGTCGCCTGGGCCAGGACGACGCGGTTGATCACCCCGCCGATCAGGGGGCCCTCCGCGCGGCCGGGACGCCAGCACTCCCAGGACGGGCGCGAGGGCAGGGCGCCGATCGGATCGGTGCTGGTCAGCAAACGGAGGTAAAGGTCTTCGAGTTCGGCCCGGCGGCCCGGCGGCGCCGCCTGCCAATGGCCGCCGAAGCCGGGAACGGCCATGTCGGCATGAAAACCGACCAGACCGGTACGCGCATGAAGAACCAGATGCAGCAGCGAGATGTCGCTGTATCCCAGGAGGGGCTTGGGGTCGGCTCTGATCGCCTCGACGTCGATCAGATCGAGATAGCCGAGTGCTGTCTGGCCGCCGTCGCTCGCCACGATCGCGCGTACCTCGGGATCGCGCAGGAAGCCGTTGAGCTCGGCGGCGATCTCCGCCGGGGTGGCCGCGCTCCACCAGTGCCGGCGTCCCACCTCGAGCAGCGGGGCCCGGCGCACCCGGAAACCCATCCGCTCGAGCACGACGACCGTCTGCTCCACGTGTGGCTCGTGGATGTCGGGAAGCGGGCCGGAAAGGGCCGCGATCACGATGAGATCCCCGGGCCTCAAAGCACGCGGGCGCAGCGTGGGAAGCATGCCGGCATCGTCCCCGCGAGGGTGACCGACCGCCACGGAATTACCCGGGCGGGCCGCCCTACCAGCGCGTTCAACAATCGTCCAAGGATCGTCCAGGACGGGCCGTCCACTCTGGCGAGTGTGGTGAAGGGGACGGATCGCCGATCCGTCCGGCCACGCACTCTCGGGGGAAGGACCGATCATGCACATCGACGTTCGTACCAACCGGTTCCGTCGGGTGGCCCTCTGGGCCGGCCCGGCACTATTGCTGCTGGCTTCCGCGTTTGCCGCCACACCGGCATCGGCGGCTGCCCTCGTTGTCGTGCCGCCCGGCTGCGGGCAGTACTCGGGCATGATGGTGAACGCAAACCAGCTCTTCGACTTCTCCGCGGGTGGGCCTGTCGGTGCCCCCGGCGCGCTTTGGCCGGTACCTCAAGTCAACGACCCGATCGTCGTCGGCAGCAACTTCGCCGACTATGTCAGAGGCTCAGGCAACGACGACATCCTCTGCGGCCGGGGTGGCGGCGACGAAATCGAGGGCGGCTCGGGTGACGACGTGATCTTCGGCGGCACCGGTGCCGACACGCTCAGCGGCCAGGAGAACGCGGACACCATCCACGGCGGCGACGACAACGATGCCATCTGGGGCGACCACGTGATCCCGACCGGCTTCGACACCGGGGACACCCTGGAGGGCGGCAGCGGCTCGGACAGCCTGTTCGGCGGGCCGTGGGACGACACGCTCTCGGGTGGCGCCGGTGGCAGCGACAACGACTTCGGCGACGGGGGCGCCATCTCCGCCGTCGGGAACTCGTGCAGAGGTTTCGAGGTCGGGCCGTTGAACTGCCTGCCGTGAGCAACGACCGTGGCTGATGCGAGGGACGGGAATGACTTCCCGTCCCTCGCATCGTCGTCAGCGGAGTTTGGCGCGCAGCTCGCCGGCAGCCGGATGGCCGAGCCGCTCTAGCGTGTCCAAGGCCTGCCGCCATTCCTCCCGGGCGGTCGCCGCGTCGCCGACAGCGTGGTGCGTGTCGCCGAGGTGGTCGCGGACGAGGGCTTCGGCGTGACGGTCGCCGATGTCCCGGAACAGATCCAGCGCCTGCCGGTAGCAGGCGATCGCCTGCCGGTGCTCGCCGAGGTGGTGGTGGGCGAAGCCGAGACTGTCCCAGGTGTTCGCCTGCCCGTACGGGCTGCCGGCCTGCTGGGACAGGGCGAGCGCCTCCTCGCCGTAGCCGAGGGCCTCGCGGTGCTCGCCCAGCTGCGAGTGGTACCAGCCGACCGCGTTGAGGGCCACAGCCTGCTTGAGCGGCGTGCCGACGGCGCGGTACAGCTCCAGCGTCCGGTGGGCGTGCGGCAGCGCCTCGCGGGGTAGCCCCTGCCGGTCGAACAGCATGGCGATGTCGAGATGGACGTGGGCGCGCCCGGCATCGTCGCCGAGTTCACCGAACAGCGTCAGCGCGCACCCGAGGTGGCCGTGCGCGTCCTCGTACCGGCGCAGGTTGGAGTAGGCGTTGGCGAGGAGCCGGTGCGCCTGTGCCTGATCGGCGCGGGCACCGAGGCGCCGGGCGGCCTCGAGCCCCTCGTGCTGCGCGGTGACCCAGTCGTGCCAGTGCCCTCGCCGGTCGAAGAAGGTTGCCAGGGTCCAGGGCAGCTGGCAGGCATGCACGTCGAACCCGGCCGCGCCGGCATGCACGATGGTCGCGAGCAGCACCGGATGCTCGGTGGTGAACCAGAGCATCGCCGCGTCGAGATCGGCCAGGTCCGTGGGGACGGTGCCGGGCCGGGCCGCCGTCAGGGTGAGCGGGTCGCGATGCGGCGACAGCAGCAGAGCCGCCCGGTACGCGGTGTGCAGGTAATGATCCAGCAGCCGGTGCAGCGCCTCACGGCCCGGCTCGGCACCGGCGGCCAGCTCGACGGCGTGGAGCCGCACCAGGTCGTGCATCCGGTAGCGGCCCGGCACGTGTTCGTGGACCAGGTGTGCGGCGGTGAGCTGGTGCAGAACCGAGCGGGTGGCGCCGATCGGGGTGCCGGCCAGGCTGGCTGCCGCGGCCAGGCTCAGGTCGGGCCCGTGCGTGTGCCCGAGAAGGGCGAACAGCCGGGCCGCCTCGGGCGTCAGCGCCCGGTAGGAGCAGGACAGCACCGCCCGCAAGTTGACGGCCAGCTCACCGGCGTCGAGCGCGTCCAGCCGGGTGCCGGCCGCTCGCAACTCCCCGGCGAGCGCGGCCAGGGAGAGACCGGGCTGCAACGCCGCGCGGGCGGCGATGATGCCCAGCGCCAACGGCAGGCCGGCACACTGCCGTACGAGTTCGGCGACCGAGCGCTCGTCGGACGCCGCCCGCTGCCGGCCGAGGTGGCGCAGGAGCAGGTCGCGCGCATCGGCGTCGGGCAGCACGTCCAGGGCGAGCGGCCGGGCGCCGTGCGTGGTCACCAGCCCGCCGAGCTGATGCCGGCTGGTGACCAGCACCGCGCCGGCGGATGTCCCGGGCAGCAGCGGCGTCACCGTCGCGGTGTCCCGGGCGTTGTCCAGCACGATCAGGATGCGCCGGTGCGCGATCAGGCTGCGGTAGAGCGCGGCCTGCGCGTCGGTGTCGGCCGGGATGTCGGCCGGAGCCACGCCGAGGGTGTCGAGGAATCCGCGCAGCGCCACCGCCGGGGCGACCGGGTCGGTGGTCGGGTCGAAGCCGCGCAGATTCACGTACAGCTGACCGTCGGGAAACCGGTGAGCGTTGTCGTGCGCCCAGCGCAGGGCCAGCCAGGTCTTGCCGATGCCGCCGCTGCCGCCGATCGCCGAGATCACGACGGTGGCGCCCCGGCCGGCGGAGGCGGTCATGATCTCGTCGAGCCGGGCGAGCTCGGCGGCCCGGCCGGTGAACGTACTCGGTGACGCCGGCAGCTGGCGGGGCAGGGGCAACCGCCGGCCGGCCGGCGGTACGCCGGCCGACACCGCCGTGGCGGCCTCGGGAGCGTCGAGAGCCGGGTCGGCGGTCAGGACCTGCTGGTGCAGCCGGCGCAGCGGCGGGCTGGGATCGGCGCCCAACTCGTCGGCCAGCCGCAGCCGCAGCCGCTGGTAGAGATCCAGGGCGGCGGCCTGGCGCCCGCAGCGGTACAGCGCCAGCATCAGCTGTCCGGCAAGGCGTTCGTCCCAAGGATGCGCGGCCGCCGCGGCCGACAGGCCGGCCAACAGGTCGGCGTGCCGGCCGATGCCCAGCAGAAGGTCGTTGCGGTCCAGCTCCGCCGCCAGCCGCTCGGCGTCGAGACCCTCGCGTACGGAGTTCAGCCAGGGCGTGTCCAGCGTGGCGAACGCCTCGCCGCGCCAGAGCCCGAGGGCATCGGTGAGCAGCGACACGCCCGGTTCGTCGCGGCCGGCCGCGCGAGCCCGTGTGACCAGATCGCGGAAACGGTGCAGATCCACGGTCATCGGGTCGACGGCGAGCACGTAGCCGCCGGCGCGCCGCTCGATGACGGCCTCCGGGACCGGGGCCAGGACCTGGCGCAGCCGCGAGAGATAGCTGTGCAGCGTGCTGCGGACGCGCTGCGGCGGATGGTCACCCCACACCCGGTGGACGAGCTGATCGATCGGCACCGCGCGCTCCGCCTCCACCAGCAGCGCGACGAGCACGCACTGCTGCCGGACATGACCGATGTCGGCGGGGCGGCCGTCGACGCACACCTCGATCGCACCGAGCACCCGGAACTCGACCGCCACATTGACCACCGCCTCCGGCCGATTCTCCCAAGTGGAGAATGCCGCGGGCCAGGACGCTTTCAACCCAGGCTCCTAGGATGATTTAGGGGATGTGAGGTGCTGTCCGTCGGTTATCCGGTAGGAGGTGGCTCGTGGCGACCGGTGTGGTGGTGAACGGCTCCAGCTTCGAGATCGTGGCCGGAAACGAGCGGATGGGGCCGCGCCGGACGCTGACCGCGGCCGACGAGAGGCTGCTGTCCGACCTCGCGGCGCGCTACGTGCGAGCGGTGCAGTCGGATGCCGCCGACGACGTCTTCCGCACGCTGGGCCAGGAGCTGTGGTCCTGGCTGGACGGCGACCAGGGCGAACTGACAGCACTGCTGGCGCGCGTCCCGGCACCGGTGACCTTCGAGATCCGGGCCGAACTGTCGCCATCGGAGCGGGCATGGGCGTTGCTGCGGGCCCCGTTCGAGCTGCTGGCGCCGCCCAGCGGCGGCGGCTTCCTGGCCGCCAACGCGGTGCAGCGGTTCGGGGTGCTGCGACGGCTCGGCTCACCCGAGAATCCGCCGGAACCCGACGGGTACCGGCTCGGCCTGGCGTTCATGGCCTCGTCACCACGGCGCCAGCACGAACTCGACTTCGAAGCCGAGGAAGCGGCGATCCTCAACGCGGTCGACGACACCCGCGTCGATCTGGTGGTCGAGGACACCGGCAACCCCGAGGAACTGGGACGGCGGCTCGCGGACCTGGGCGGCATGCCGGTGGTCCACCTCTCCTGCCACGGCGTCAACAAATATCCGGTACGGGCGGGGCAGCCCGTCGAGCCGGTGCTGATGATGGAGGACGAGGTCGGCGACGACCTGCCGACCACGGCAGCCGATCTCGTACGGTTGATGACCACGCCGCCGAGGCTGCTGTTCGTGTCGGCGTGCCTGACCGCGACGGCAGCGGGCGCCACCGGGCATCTGCCGGCCGGCGCCGGGCGCCGCGCCGGAACCGTGGACGGCGAGCCGGACGCGATGCCGGCCCACTCGATGTCGACGGCGCTGGTCACGGCGGGCGTCCCGGCGGTCCTGGGCTGGGACGGCTCGGTCGGCGACCGGGCGGCGACCTTGTTCGCCGAAGATTTGTACAAGCAGTTGAGTAACCGCGCTGACCTTGCCATGGCCGTCGGTGACGCCCGCCGGGCCCTCCTGAACTCCGACGACCGTGGGGTACGCGCGGACTGGCACCTGGCGCGGCTGTGGCTCGGGCCGACCGGCGGCGGACCGCTCGTGACCGGAACCAACCGGCGGTCGCGCGTGTCGGCGGTGCACGGGACCAAGGTCTTCCTCGACCGAAAACAGCATGTTCCGGTCGCGGCTCCGGCCATGTTCGTCGGCCGTCGCCCCGAACTGCAACGCGCCTTGCGGGCCTTGCGCGGGCAGGACAAGGCGGGAGTGCTGCTGCACGGGCAGGGCCGCCTCGGCAAATCAAGCCTGGCAGCCCGGATCGCCGACCGCTGCCCGCAGCTGGCACCGGCGGTGGTCTTCGGCGAATACAGCGCCGCCGCGATCCTGGAGGCGGTGGACGAGGCGGTACGAACCAACGCGGAGGCCAGAGAACTCATCAAGCGGCGGCGGCCCGACGTCCGTGACCGGCTCGAGGCGCTGGAAGAACTGCTGATCGACCTGTTGAGTGGCCCGTGCGCGCAGGCCACCGACGGACGGCGACCGCTCCTGCTCGTCATCGACGATCTCGAACAGATCCTACTGCCGGACCCCAACGGCCCGCACCGCGTCGATCCGCGGGTGGCTCCCGTGCTGGCTGGCGTGCTGCGGGCGTTCGACCCGAGCCTCACCGACAGCAGACTCCTGATGACCAGCCGTTTCCGGTTCACCCTCGATGGTCTGGAGTGCCGGCTGGAACAGGTACCGCTGCGCCCACTGTCGCCGGTCGCTCAGCGCAAGCTGCTGAACCGGCAACAAGCGCAAGTCACCCCACAGAGCCGGGAGGAGCGGGACGTGCTCGCCGAGCGCGCGATGACGGTCAGCCGCGGCAACCCTGGTCTCCAGGACCTCATCGGCCTGCGCCTGGTCTACAGCGATCAGATCGACCTCGGTCGGGCCGAGAGCGCGGTCGCCGGCATGGAGGAGTACCTCCATCAAGGCCAGCCGCCCGCGGAGGCCCAACTGCGCGAGTTCCTGGAGAACCTGGCCCTGGACACGCTGATCGACCAGGCCGGGCCGGCGCATCGCGCGCTGCTGCGGGACCTCACCCTGTTCGACCTACCGGTGCCCGAGTCCGTGACTGTCAGCCTGGCCCAACGCACCGGAGGATCGACAACCCGGCTGCTCGGGCTCGGATTGCTCGACGTCTTCCCGGACGCCTATGACCCGCGACGGCCGGCTCTGGCCGCCAATGCCCTGGCCGCCGGGCGCCTCGAACCACTCACCGCCGACGAGATCATCGATCTGGCCGGCGTGATCGTTGAACCGCTGTACACCGCCTGGGGCGGCGATAGGGAAGGCCACCGCGACACAGTCCTGGACCTGCAGTTGACCGGGATCGCCCTGCGCGCCGACACCCCGCATGTCGTCGCCGACTGTGCCCCCGGTGCGGTGACGGCGCTGCGTTCCGGGCCGGCTGTCCATGCGTTCCGGCTCGGCGAGGAGGCCATCACACTGCTTGACCGGCACCGGGCGCCGGTGCCGTTGTTGCTGCTTCGGCGGGTCGCCGAGGTGGCAAAAGTCAGCGGAGACGGCGAGACGGCCGGGAGATTGCACAGCCGGGCGATCCGGCAGACCCAAGCCGACGGCGCCGAACTGGGTGACTCGCTCGATCGCGCCCGCGTCATGGCCGAACACGCCATTTACCTGGTCGGCCGTGGTGAGCTGCAGCAGGCCGAACAACTCGTCCGGCAAGCCCACCAACTGTTCACCGCCGGAGGATCCGAATACGAAGCAGCCAGATGTCAAGGAGTAGTCGCCGACGTCCTTTTTCGGCGTGGTGAGTACGACGAGGCCTTGCGTATTCGTCGTGAGGTCGAGTTGCCGGTCTATGAGCGGCTGGGGGAGGCCCGTGAGTCTGCGGTCATTTGGGGCACGACCGCTGACGTCCATTTTCGGCGTGGTGAGTACGACGAGGCTTTGCGTATTCGTCGTGAGGTCGAGTTGCCGGTCTATGAGCGGCTCGGTGACGCGCGTTCGGCTGCGGTGACCTGGGGTCGGATCGCTGACATCCTCTTTCAGCGTGGTGAGTACGACGAGGCTTTGCGTATTCACCGAGAAGTGCAGTTGCCGGTCTATGAGCGGCTGGGGGAAGCCCGTGAGTCTGCGGTCACCTGGGGCAAGATCGCTGACGTCATCTTTCAGCGTGGTGAGTACGAAGAGGCTTTACGTATTCGTCGTGAGGTCGAGTTGCCGGTCTATGAGCGGCTCGGTGACGCGCATACGGCTGCGGTGACCTGGGGTCAGATCGCCGAAATCGCCCTTCGGCGTGGTGAATACGAGGAGGCTTTACGTATTCGTCGTGAGGTCGAGTTGCCGGTCTATGAGCGGCTCGGGGAAGCCCGTGAAGCTGCGATCACCTGGGGCCAGATCGCCGAAATTCTGTCTCGGCGAGGTGAGCACGAGGAGGCCCTGCGTATTCGCCGAGAAGTGCAGTTGCCGGTCTATGAGCGGCTCGGTGACGCGTATTCGGCTGCGGTCGCCTGGAGCAAGATCGCTGACATCCTCTACTGGCGTGGCGAGCACGACGAGGTCTTGCGTATTCGTCGTGAGGTCGAGTTGCCGGTCTATGAGCGGCTCGGTGACGCGCGTTCGGCTGCGGTCGCCTGGGGCCGGATCGCTGACATCCTCTTCCAGAGGGAAGAATACGATGAAGCAGCTTCCCTGCAAACCGAACGGTTACGTGTGAACGAGCGGTTGGGTGTGCTGGATGGAATTGCGGCCGCAAAGTGGGAACTGGCCCAGATCGACATCGTCCGGAAAAATTACGAGGCCGCCTTCCCTCGCATCGTCGAGTCCTACCGAATTTTTCAGCAACTTCGGCAAGCCGACGGTATCGCGATTGTCGGTAGCGCTCTTGGACAGATCCTCCTTGCCGTCGGACGGCAGGAGCAGGCAAGACCGGTTCTGGAAGCAAGCCTGTCCGCCGCTGAGAAGATCGGCGCAACGACACTGGTACAGGACATCCATCAGCTGATCGATGGAAGCCAGTGAACGTAGGGACGCTACTGGCCACCGACGCGGAGGACCTCGGCCAGCTGGCGTCGGCGGCGGGCCGCGGCTTCGAAGCGGACGATCACCGGGACCGCTGCGACGAAGAGTGCGGTCACGACGGCCAGGCCGGGCCACGGCCACACCACCGGCGGGTCGACCTCCTGGCCGGTCAGCAGCCGCAACTCCAGCGCGTCGAACAACGCCGTCGAGGCGGCTCCGGCCAGGACACCGCCCACCGCGGCGGCCAGGGCCCACGGCAGGAGCTCACCGGCGGCGACGCGCCGGGCGTCGAGCGGAGTCAGGCCCAGCGTGCGCAGGCGGCTCAACGTCTGCCACCGCTGTGGCGCGCCCGCGGCCGCGGCCAGCGCGAACCCGGCCAACCCGAGCAGCACCAGCAACACCGCTGACGCCCACGACAGCCACAGCAGGCCGCTGACCAGTGGGGCGGTCCGGCGGTCGCGGAGCACGTCGGAGCGCAGGAGCGCGCCGGTTCCGGTGACGGCGGCTTCGGTGCCGGGCCCGTTCACCCAGATCGTGTTCGGGACGGATTCGACGCCGGCGGCCGCCAGGGCCGCGGCGTCCACGATGACCACCTCGTCGGCGCCGCTCACCACCGGGGCCACCCCGGACGCCGTCAAACGCACCGGCGGCTCGTCGTCGCGGCGCAGCTCCAGGGTCATGCCGGGACGTAACTGGCCGGAGGCCGAGCGGACCAGCGCGGGCACCGACGGATCGGCGACCCCACCGGAGCGGATGATCAAGCGGGACGGGACCAGGGCCTCGTCGGCGATGATCCGGGCGCCGTCGGCCACCTCGGCGGTGGTCACCGACGTCACCCCCGGTTCGGCGGCGATGCGCCGCGCCACCGAACCGGTCGTGGCGGCGGCATCGTCGGTCACGTCGATGCGGGCGTCGGCGCCGACCGTCTCCCGTGCGCCGTCGACCAGACCGCGCTGCACGGTCGCCCCCAGGACCAGCGCGAACACCGCCAGCACCGCCGCGGTGACAAGCGCCAGCACCGGCAGCGGCCGCCCGGAACCCGCCGCCGCCTGCGCCGCGCCGAACACCGCGAGCGGCCGCCGCGACCGCAACAACCGCCGCAACACCAGCCCGGCCACCAGCGGCAGGATTCGCAGCAGCGCGATCGCAGCGGTGACCGCCACCAGTGTCGGCGCCAAGACGGGCAGCCCGGGAGCGGGACCACGCTGGTGCAGGGCCACCACGGCGGCGCACGCGGCCAGCAGGACCGCGACCTCGGCGGCGGCTCGGCGCAGCGCGGCGGTGTGACGCAACCAGCGGCGGGCGGACCGGTTCGCGGGCACCTTGCGGTCGCGGGTGGCCGAGGCCGCCGCGATGATCCCGTACGCCGGACCGGCGACCGCCGCGGCGAGAACCACCGGCGCCACCCACCACCCGGCCACACTGCCGGTGACCAGGTAGGCGCCGGCGCAGCCGAGAGCGGCCGCCACCAACGTCACCAGCCCCGATTCGAGAAGCAGTTCGGTGCCGAGCACGGGCAGGGTGGCGCCCCGCTGACGGGCCAGCGCCAGCGCCGCGGTACGACGGCGGCCCAGCAGCGAAGCGGCCAGCGCCAGGATCAGCACCGCCCCGGCGATGACCGCGAACAGCAGCACCGACGCCTGCACCCGGGCCGCCGAAACCTGCTCGGTCACGTCCCGCAGGACCGCGTCGAGCTGGGTGTTCCAGGTGGACGTGGTGTCGAGGCTGCCGGACGTCGCCGACGTCGCCTTCAAGGTGATCGCGGTGGCCGCGATGGCGTGCGCCGTCTCCCACGTGAGCACCGACGGGTCGGGGGAGAAGGTGACGACCCGCCGCAGCTCGTCCGGTCGGAACGCCAGCCGTGCGTCCGGCAGCGACTCGGCGGTCAGCAGGCCACCGAACCGGGTGGTTCCGGCGCCGTCCGCGCCGGTGGCCGGATCCAGCAGCCACGGCGCGAGACGCCACGCCGGATCGTTCCGGTCAACCGGCCGGAAAATGCCGCTGACCTGTACGTTCTTGGTCGCGCCGCGCTCGTCGCGTACCTGTAGGACGGCTCCCGGCCGTACCCCTGAGGAAGCCGCCGCCGACTCGCTCAGACCGACCCGCACCCGCCACGCCGGCCCGGAGTAGGGCACGTCGGCCTCGCCGTCGACGGTCGCCGAAGGCGCCGAACCGTCGATCCACTCCACCCTCGGGCCGTCGCCGCCGTCCAGATAGGCCATCCGGAAGGTCCGCAGCACGCTGCCGTCGGTGAACCGCAACGTGGGAGTGATCACCGACGCGACCGGCGGCCGCAGCGCCGCCCGCAGATCGGGCCCGAGCTGTTCGAGCGACCGCCCGCGAAGGTCGGCGAGGTCGGCGGCCAGGTACGGCATCCGCATCCGGCCGGGCGAGCCGTCGCTGGTGAAGTCGTCCGGTTCCCAGCGGGCCTGCACCGTCACGTCGGCGCTGGTCCCGGCCCGCCGCACGGCATCGCGGACGGCGGCGTCGGCGGTGTCGCGCATCAGCCCGGGAACCGCCCCGGCGAGCACGCTGACCAGCGCCACCACCAGCGCGGACAGGATCAGCGGGCCGGCGTCGGCGCGGGCCCGCCCCCGCACGCTGGGCCAGTGCAGACCGACCCTCAGGGCCTGGAGCCGGCCCGCCGGCACGGCGGTCACGAGCTCACCCGCAGATGGGCGGCGTCGGCGCGCCGCGACTGGACGATCACGACCCCGGCGACGGCGATCAGGCACCCGGCCGTCAGCACACCGACGACGGCCAGCTCGGCCGGCCACGGCCACACCGGCGCGACGGCCGGCACCGGCGCCGCCCCGGTCTCCGAACGGATCATCAGCGGCGCCACCACCCACGTGGCCAGCGCGCCCACCGCCGCCCCGGCCGCCAGCAGCGGCACCATGACGATGCCGTGCTGACCGAGCAGGGCGAAACGGATGTCGCGCCGCCGCATCCCCAGACCCCGCAGCCGCGCCACCTCCACGGCCCGGGCGTGCAGGTCACCGGTCACGTGCAGGATCACTCCGGCGAGCAGCAGCAGGACCGCGGCCGGGACCAGCAGCCGCAACACGGCGGGCAGCCCGGCCCCAACCGGGCCGGTGGTCAATCGCCTGGCCTCACCCGTACGCGTGCTGATCTCACCGAGATGGAGCCCGGCGGAAGCCGCGGCGTGCGACGGATGGGCGACCCACCACGCGTCGACCGGCATCTGCGGGTCACCGCGCACGAGCAGCGCCCGCGACAGCGTGTCCAGGTCGGCGAGCAGCGCCACCGACCCGGGCGCCGACGGCACACCGGGCACGATCGAGGCGACCTTCACCGGTACGGGCGTGTTGCCGACCGTCACCTGCAACTCCGATCCGGGCGACACCGACAGCTGTTCGGCGAGCCGCCGCGACACCGCCACCGGCACCACCCCCGGATCGGCGAACGACGTCGCGACCACCTGCCGGGCGGCCTCGGCCGGACCGCCGAGTTCCACCGTCGCGGTCACCCGCAGGGTCGCGCCGGCAACCGTGACCGTGGGCTCCCGCAGCTGGTCCGGATACGGCTGCGACGACCCGGCCGTCCACGTCGCACCGCCGGCCGCGCCCGGGATCGTCACCGTGACGTCGATGCGGCTGGAACCGGTGGCATCCCAGCCGAACGCGTCGGACGTGACCGGCAGCAGCACCGCCACCAGCCGCAACCCGTCACCGTCGGCGCATCCCGCCAGCTCGTGCGGCCGGGAGTCCAACGCGACGGCCGCCGCCGGGCACACGGTCCGCAGCCCGGTCGGATCCTCGAGGATCAGCCGCGGCGTGGTGGTCAGCGGCGCCGTCCCGGTGGCCCGGCCGGTCACCGTGATCCGGCTGCCCGACGGCACCGCCAGACCCTCCACCGCGGTGGCCGGGGCGAGGCCCGCGCCGACCGCCGCCCAGTTCTCGCCACCGCCGCGCAGCAGGGTTCCGGCGCGGCGGGCGTCGACCGCGACGAGCCGGGGCGGTTCACTGTTGCCACCCAGCCACTGGCCGACGGCGACGCCACGGTTCACGGCCGGGGCCACCGTCCCGCCGACCGCCGCCGTCACGGCCGCGCCCTGCCCGGCGACCGGCGCGCCGCCCAGGGTGATCGCGAGATCGGTGCCGACGGACAGGTCGGCCTGGTCCCGCTGGGACCGCTGCCAGGTGGCGCCGAAAGCGACCCCGAACGTGGCGGCCGCACATCCGAGCGCGATCAGCAGGGCGGCCGCGGTCGGGCGGCGGGCGGCCTGGACCACGGCCAACGGCATCGGAAGGCCACGCGTGCGCGGGACCAGCCGGTCCGCGGCGTGCAGGGCGGCCGGCACCAGCCGCAACGCGAGCACACAACCGGCGGCCAGCAGCAGCGCGGGCGACAGGATCCGGACCGCGTCGACCCGGGTCTGGGCGGTGTCCGGCTGCGACGTCAACTGCCACCAGCCGGCCGCCGCCAGCGCCACCAGCAGCAGGTCGGCGCCCGACCGGGCCAGCGGCGCCGGCCGCTGCCGCCCACCGGCGGTCACCAGGATGGCCAGCAGCGTCCCGGCCGCCACCGCACCCACCTGCACACCGGTGACCGTCAGGTCCCCGCCGAGCCAGACGTGCACCGCCGACGACAACGGCACCGCCAGAACCGTCGCGGCCAGCGCGAGCAGCCCCGCCTCGGCGGCCGCGACGCCACCCAGCTGCCAGCGGCTCGCCCCCATCGCCGACAGCAGCGCCGTCTCCTCGCCGCGCACGTCCGCGGTCAGCCGGCCGGCCAGCGCCAGAGCCGCCGCGGTCAGCGCCACCGCCAGGACCGCGACCGCCAGCACCGCGGCCGTGGTGACCCGCTGCTGCCGGCGGGCCTCGGCCAGCACCCCGGGCAGGGCGGATCCCACCCGCTCGATCTGCACCCGCTCACCGAGCACCGCCGACAGCCGCCGGTCGGCCGCCAGGGTGCCGGCCTCGATCCGGGCCAGCGCGCGATGGTCGGGATCGGACAGATCCGGCCGGGCCGTGATCTCCAGCCGGGACAGCGCCGACGAACCCGACAGCAGATCGGGATAGTCGACGAGGAAGGGCCCGTACGCCTCGGCCGGCTGCAACGCGCTCGCACCCCGGTACGCCAGGTCGAATCCGGTGCCGCCGAGCGGGTCCCGATCCCAGCCGGCGCCGGGCTTCGTCCGTACGATCGCGGTGATGTCGACCGTCACCGGCGGCGCCGGATCGCGGGCCTGCTCCGTGCCGAGAACGACCCGGTCGCCGACAGCCAGACCCAGCAGGCGCGCGGTCGGTTCGAGCACCGCCGCCTCACCGCCGGCACCGGGCCAGCGCCCCGACACCAGCGACGCCCGCTGCGGCAGATCCTCCACCCCGGACAGATAGCCGATCCGGCCGGCGGACAGCGGCCGCATCACCGACGACGCCCGCCCCGACGTGGCCACCGCGAACGGCGCCAGCGCCTCGGCCAGCACCCGCCGGGTGTCGGCCGCCACCGACGGCACCGCGGCGCGGGCGACCGTCACCGCGTACCCGGTCACCTCGGTCTGCGCGGGTGTGGCCGCCGCGGCCGCCTTCTCCCGCGCCCGGTCCGCGCTCACCGTCACCAGCAGCGCACACACCCCGAGCAGCGCCGCCCCGGCCGTCACCACCGCCAGCAACGCCGCCAGCAGCGGCCACTGCGCCCGCGCCCGGCGCCCCACCAGCGCGAGCACTACCCGTCGACCTGTCCGTCGCTGATCCGGACCACCCGGTCCGCCAGCGCCATCATCACCGGATCGTGCGTCGACACCAGCGCCGTCACCTTCTCCGACTCGACCACCGCCCGCAGCAGCGCCATCACGGACCGGCCGGTCTCGGCGTCCAGCTGGCCGGTCGGCTCGTCGGCGATCAGCAGCCGCGGCGACGACGCCAGCGCACGGGCGATCGCCACCCGCTGCTGCTGCCCGCCGGACAGCTCACCCGGCCGCTGCTTCGCGTGCTCACCGAGACCGACCAGGTCCAGCAGCAGCGCCACCCGCTTCTCCCGGTCGGCGGCCGGCATCCGGGCCAGCCGCAGCGGGGCGCCCACGTTCTCCGCCGCCGACAGCACCGGGATCAGGCCGAACGTCTGGAACACGTACGACACCTTCTCCCGGCGCAGCCGCGACAGGCCGTCCTCGTCCAGACCGGTGACATCGGCGCCGTCCACCTCGACGGTGCCCTCGTCCGGGCGGTCCAGACCGCCGACCACGTTCAGCAGCGTCGTCTTGCCCGAACCGGAACGCCCGACCAGCGCCACCATGCTGCCGGCCGGCACGTCGAAACTCACCCCGCGCAGCGCGTGCACCGGCCCGAACCGGCGGTGCACCCCACGGATGCGCACCATCGCCGTCACGACGGGTCCGACCGGATCGTCACGTGATCGGCCTCCAGCGCCAGCCGCACCCGCCGGGTCAGCGCCAGCGCCTCCCGGTACTCGCGGGGAATCTGCACCCGGCCCGCCCGGTCCATCACCGCGTACTCCTCCGCGATCACCAGAGTGTCCCCGTCGGCGCCGGTCTCGGTGCGGCGCAACACCTCACTGCTGGTGCGGCCGTCGCGGATCGCCACCGTACGCTCCACCTGCCCACTCACCTCCGGATCGTGGGTGACGACCACGACGGTCACCCCGAACTCCCGGTTCACCTTCCGCATCGCCTCGAACACCCCCGCCGACGTGGCGGTGTCCAGCTCACCGGTCGGCTCGTCGGCCAGCAGCACCCGCGGCCGGTTGGCCAGCGCCACCGCGATCGCCACCCGCTGCTGCTGCCCACCGGACATCTGCGCCGGCCGCCGGTCCGCGCAGTCGGCCACGTCCAGCGCGGCCAGCAGCTCGTCGGCGCGGATCCGGCGTTCCTTTCCGGACATTCGAGCCGCGGCCATCGGCAGCTCCACCACCTGCCGCGACGTCAGATAGGGCACCAGGTTCGCGGCGGTCTGCTGCCGCACGAACCCGACCGTGTGCCGCCTGTACCGCACCCGGTCGCCGCGCGACATGGCCAGCAGATCCCAGTCGGCGACCCGGGCCCGCCCGGCGGTCGGCGCGTCGATGCCGGCGAGGATCGACAGCAGCGTCGACTTGCCCGACCCGGACGCCCCCACGACGGCGACCATCTCACCCTCGTCGACGGCCAGGTCCAGCCCCTGCAACGCCTGCACCTCGATCGACCCGGTCTGATAGATCCGAACCAGACTCTCGCAGACGATCACGGCATCTCATCTTTCTGACGGATCATGAGCGAGCCTATGTAACCCTCCGTTGCGACCGCGGTCAACCAGCCCGTCGTCGAACGGCTGGGGGAGCGGTGAATCGACAGGTGCTGTGAACGCTAACAGTTATCGGGCTCGCTGTGGGGTGCGCCTCCGCCGTGCCCGGCGACACCCCTGGGCCACCGCGGCGGGCCGAAGAGGGCGGCACCGCCCGGCGATGTCCGTCAAGCCTGAGTGGACCGCGCCGATCATGGCCCTGGGTGGCGATGTGGGCACATTGGGCTACCGTGCATGGCGGGTGTGGCGCTGCATGGGAGGACGAGACGGTGACCGAGTTCGGGATTCGTGGTAGCACGACCCGGGCCACGCTGTGGCGTTCGATGGTCGTGCTGGAACTGGCACTGGTCGCGGTGTTCGGCATGTCGGCGTGGGTTATGCAAGGCACCCGAGCCACCGCCGAGCGGGTCGGCACCCACTCGGTGCCGTCCATCATGCACATCCTGGCCGCGCATGCCGCGCTCGTGGAGGCCGACGAGGCCGCCGTCGGCAGCTTCCGGAGCGGGGCGGTGGGACTGACCGGGCCCGGGGAGCGTTATCAGAACCAGATCGCCGTCGCCGCCCAGAGCCTCACCCGGCTCGCGGTCGACAGCATCGCCGGCGCTGTGGTCGGCCAGAACATCCAGCTCGTGCAGGGGCAGCTGGCCGCCTACTCCGGGCTCATCGAGCAGGCCGACGCACACTACCGGCAGGATCCGGCTTCGGCGCTGGCCAGGGCCGACCTCTGGTACGCCTCACGCCTGCTGCACATGCCCGACGGCGGCATCCTCGCGCAACTCGACGACCTGCTGACCATCGAACGGCAGGCGCTGGCCGGGCAGCTGAGCACCGGCCGGATGGCGCCGGGCTGGGTGGTCACCTGGATCGTGCCGGCGGTCGTGCTGCTCGCGCTGCTGGTGACCATCCAGGTGTTTCTGAGCCGGCGCTTCCGCCGTACCTTCAATCCGCCGTTGCTCGCCGCGACCATCGCCGTGCTGGCCGCGACCGCCGCGATGTCGTCGGACTTCGCCGCTCGCGGCGAACTCGCCGCGACCCAGAGGGCAGGTGACACGCTCGTGGACGTGTGGCAGGCGCGGATCGACGCCGCCGACCGTAGCGGGCAGACGATGCTTCGCGAACTCATCGCCGGCGCCTGCCCCGACGGGTGCCGCGAAACGCTCGACCGCATCGCGGCCGGGGTCGCCGGCCCCCGCGAGGCGCCGGGCGAGCAGGTGCTGACGGCCCGCATCAGGGACGTGGACGGGCATGCCGCAGCGGCCGCTGACACGACCGGCCAGCTGATCCTGCTGGTGCTCGCGGCGCTGGCCGCCATGGCACTGATTCCGTTCGGGCTCGTCCCGCGCATCAACGAGTACCGGTAGGCGACGATGGTACGAGCCGTTGCGCTGGCCGCCGTGGCCGCCCTGCTCACCGGCAGCGGGGGATGCGCCGCCGGGGGAGACGACGCGGGCGTGACCGTGCTCGCGTCGTGGACCGGACGCGAGGCCACGGCCTTCCGGGAGGTGCTGGACCGATTCACCGCCCGCACCGGCATCCGCGTCGACTATCAGGGCACCCGGGCGCTCAACCAGGTGCTGACCACGGAAGTGCAGAAGGGCACGCCCCCGGACATCGCGGTGCTGCCCAGCCCGGGCGACCTCGCGAGCTTCGTGCGCCGCGGCGCGGTCCGCCCGTTGGACGACGTGATCGGCACGGGCGCGGAGCAGTCGCACAGCCCGCAGTGGTTACGGCTGGAACAGATCGAGAACGCGAACGGGCGGGCCCGCTACGCGGTGGCGGTGACGACATCCCTCAAGAGCCTCATCTGGTACGACCCACGCCGGGTCCCGGACCTGTCCGGCGACACGACCTGGGACGGGCTGATTCGGCTGAGCGACCGGTTGAGCTCGGCCGGCGGCGCCGCGTGGTGCATGGGTATGGGCTCGACCCCGGTCTCCGGGTGGCCCGGCACCGACTGGATCGAGGACCTCGTGCTGCATCAGGCCGGGACCGCGGTGTATCAGCGCTGGAGCGCCGGGCAGGTGGCCTGGACCGCGCCGGAGATCCGCCGGGCATGGACGGCCTGGGGCCAGGTCGCGCTGCGGCCCGGCCACGTGCGGGGCCTGCTGTTCACCGACTTCGGTGACGCGGGCCGGGCCATGCACACCGATCCGCCCGGGTGCTTCCTGCACCACCAGGCGTCCTTCGTGGCCGGTGACGGCGGCGACTTGGACTTCGTGCCGTTCCCGTCGAACGGTGCCCGGGCGTGGGAGGTCTCCGCCGACCTGGCCGGCCTGTTCACCGACAAGCCGCAGGCGCGCGAGCTGATGCGGTTCCTGGCCACCGACGAGGCGCAGAGCATCTGGCCGACGGTCAGCCGCGGGTCGGTGTTCTCGGCCAACCGGGGCGTCGACCCGGCGATCTACGGCAATGCGGTGAACCGGCGCATCGCGCAGATCCTCACCGGGCCGGCGGCGTTGTGTTTCGACGCGTCCGACCTGATGCCCAGCGCGATGACGAACGCCTTCTACCGGGCGGTCCTGGAATATCTGCAATCGCCCGATCGTCTCGACCAGATCCTGGGCCGGCTCGACCAGGTCCGCGCGGCCGTACCGGCCACCGACTGGCTGACGGTGCCGTGCGGCACCGGGGGAAACTGATCCACATTGCACCATTTGTATTCCCATGACCCGGCCATCCGTTTTACGGATCTCTGCCCGGGCACCGGTGGGCGCGACAACGTTCATCGATGGAAAGGAAATCGATCGTGCGCCTGACGACCATCCCGAAGATGCTGCTGGCCGGCGCGCTGGCACTGACCACCGTGGGTGCCGTCGCGGCACCCGCCGCCGCCGCGCCCGCTCAACCGCCCGCCGCGGTGAAGGCCGCCGAGGGAACGATGACGTCCAGCGTCCAGGGCACCTTCACCGACGCGACGGGAGGTATCGGGCAGGTCACCGGAACCTTCGTCCCCACCGAATTCGCCGTCCAGGGCGACCAGCTGGTGGCCGTCGGCACCCTGCACGCGGTGCTGACCGATGCGGCCGGCGCTCCCGTCGGCGCCGCGGACGAGACGGTGACCCTGCCGGTGCAGCTTCCCGGCTCCGGCGACGTCGGCGCCCTGGCGGCGTGCAACATCCTGCACCTGGTGCTCGGCCCGCTGGACCTGAACCTGCTCGGCCTGACCGTGCACCTCAACACCGTGGTCCTCGACATCACCGCGCACTCCGGGCCCGGCAATCTGCTCGGCAACCTGCTCTGCGCGATCGCCGGCCTGCTCGACGGCGGCCTGCCGTTCCCGCTGGCCCAGCTCGCCGACCTGCTGAACCAGGTCCTGGCCATCCTGGCTCTCTAGCGCATCCGGGGGCCCGGGGACGCTAGTCGCCCCGGGCCCCTGCCGTAAGGTGGCACCTGACAGCGTCAGGGCGGCCCTGACGCCCGAGTCAGGCTGGGAGGCCACCATGACCGGCGAAGCCAGCACCACCACCACCCCGCTCCAGCTCAGCTGCTCGTTCTGCGCCAAACCCCACACCGAGGTCGAGAAGGTGATCGCCGGCCCCGGCGTCTACATCTGCAACGAATGCGTCCAACTGTGCAACGACATCCTCGAGATCGAGCGGCAGAACCCGACCGAGCCGACCCCACTGCCGGCCTGGGAAGAGTCGATGACCGACGAACAACTCCTCGACCTGCTGCCCCGGGTCGCCGCGGTAGGCGCCCAGATCGAGGCGAACCTCCAACGGCTGGTGTCCACCTTGCGCGGCCGCAAGATCACCTGGACCCGCATCGGCGGCGCACTCGGCATCACCCGGCAATCGGCATGGGAACGCTTCTCCGGCGAGGAGTAGAAACCGCGACCGCCTGGAGCGTCGCCTGCCCGGGCGGCACACGTGCGTCGCCCGGTTAGCCTCGGGAAGTGACCGGGCAAGCGTGCACCAGCAACGGCCGATGAGGATCCGCAGATGGACACAGGCAAGCGGTCATGGTTCCGCAGGCGGCGCTCCGCACCGAGCGAGCCGATCCCGAAGACCGTCAGACCGGACGACAATCCCGACGACGAGAACCGCCGCGCGGTCGACGTGTGCTTCGTCTTCGACACGACAGCCTCCATGTCGGACAAGATCACCGGGCTCGTCGCCTGCATGGTCGACTTCGTCGGTGAGCTCTCCGAGTTGCAGCTCAACTGGCGGATCACCACCGTGCCGTACGGTGACCTGACCGTCAGCGGCGACAAGGTCGTCGCGGACCTGCCGTTCGTTCGCAGCCATGACGACGCGGTGCGGCAGCTTCGCACGATGCCCCGGTTCAGCGGCGGCAACAACTACGGAGAGTCCACCCTGGAGGCGGTGACCGCGGCGCTCGGCAAACCCTACCGGCCCCACGCCGTGCCGGTCCTGGTCGTGCTGACCGACGAACCGCCCCTCACCGAGAATCTGAACGAGGCGCAGGTGGGCGAGCAGATCACGATCAAGGAGGCGATCTGCTTCGTCGCGTCGCCCGACCGGCCCGGCTACCGCCGGTGGGCCGATGCCAACGGCGGCCAATGGTACGAGATCGGCCAGAGGATGGACACCACACAGATTCTGGCGTACCTCCGTTCCCTGGCCCACGAACTGCCACAGGTCGCGCAGGAGGTCCACGACCTCGGCGGCGGATCGGTCCGCCGCTACCTGCAACAGAAGGGCGACCCCGGGCAGCGGCGGTGAAACCGACGCGGACGCGACCCGTCTGATGGCACCCCGCCACGGCACGCAGCGTCACTCACCCCCTGAGCCGTGCTCCCGGCCGCGGGCCGCCGCCAGCTCATCGACCAGCAGCAGCTCACGGCGCACCAACCCGGCCCGGTAGGCGGCCCGCCCCACCATGTGCGCCGCCACCGGAGCCGTGATCAACTGGAACACGCCCACCAGCACCAGCGTGGTGATGTCGACGACGGTGCCGAGCCGGATCGCCGCACCGGAAAGGATCAGCAGCAGGCCCAGCACCTGCGGCTTGGTCGCCGCGTGCATGCGCGACAACAGGTCCGGAAAGCGCAGCAGCCCGACACCCGCGGCCAGACTGAGCAGCGCCCCACCCAGCAGGCAGAGCCCGGCGACGGCGTCCAGCACCGCGGTCACACCCATCACGACTCTCCCACCCCGGTGCCGGACTTCCGCGCCGCCGCGGGGTCGGCGAACCGGGCCACCGCCACCGAGCCGACCGCACCGAGCAGCGACAACCCGAGCAGAATCGGAAGCCCGGTCGCGTCCCGGCTCCACGCGGCCTCCGCGGCGATCGCACACACCGTGATCGCCAGCAGCACGTCCATGGCCACGATCCGGTCCAGCGTCGACGGCCCCCGGACGATGCGAATCAGCGTCATCCCCGCCGCAGCAGCAAGGAACACAGCGACGACGATCATCCTTCACCTCCCCCGACGACGGCGATCTCAGCGTCGGAACCGACCGCCTCGACGATCCGCCGCTCGATCCCGCGCACCTCCCGCCGGAACCGGGCGATGTCCGCCGGCCCGGCCACATCGAACACATGGACGTACAGCACCCCGGCGGCCCGGTCCAGGTCCACGATCAGGCTTCCCGGCACCAGCGACACCGCCTCCGCGCACATCGTCAGATTCAGATCGGACCGGACCGCGAGCCGAACCGCCAGCACCGCACTGCGCGGCGCCCGCCGCCCCGCCAGAGCGGTCCACGCCAGCTGAAAGCTCGCCACCCACAGATCGACGACGAACCGAACCGCGAACCGCAGCAGCCCGACCGGCCGCAGCCGTCCCGCGAACGTCACCGGCGGCAGCGGAAACACCGCCAGCACCAGCACCGACACCAGCAGGCCACCGGCCAGCGTCAGCCACGAGAACACACCCCACAGCAGCATCCATACCACGGTGAGCGCGGCCACCGCGACCAGCCGGTCCCGGGCGCCCGCCATCACGGCAGCACCGCCCGCACATAGGGGCTGCGCGCCAGCAGATCCGCGGCCACCGTGTCGGTCAGCGCATACAGCGGCCCGGCCGCCACGGTGAACAGCATCCCCGCCACCACCAGCACGGCCGTCGACGTCACCATCAGCCGCGACGACCGCAGCGGCGCGGCCGCCGGATCGGTGGCCGGGGTGCGCCAGAACGCCAGGTTCCACACCCGCGCCAGCGCGTACAGGGTGAGCAGGCTGGTCACCGCCGACCCGGCCACCAGCAGCCACGCCAGCGCCGAACCCTCGCCGGCGCCGGCCTGGATGAGCCCCAGCTTGCCGAGGAACCCGGAGAACGGCGGTATCCCGGCCAGGTTCAGCGCCGGCAGCAGGAACAGCACCGCCAGCACCGGCGCCGTCCGCGCCAGCCCACCCAGCCGATCCAGCGCGGTGCTCCCACCACGCCGCTCGACCAGCCCCGCCACCAGTAACAACGTCGTCTGCACCACGATGTGGTGCAGCGTGTAGAACACCGCCGCCGACAGCCCGGCCCGCGACGCCAGGCCCACCCCGAACAGCAGGTAGCCGATGTGACTGACCAGCGTGAACGACAACAACCGCTTGATGTCGGACTGCGCCACCGCGCCCAGGATGCCGACCACCATCGTCGACAACGCCGCGACCATCAGCAGATCGGCGACCCGCCCACCGGGAAACAGCAGCGTCTCGGTCCGGATGATGGCGTACACACCCACTTTCGTCAGCAGCCCGGCGAACACCGCGGTGACCGGCGCCGGCGCCGTCGGATAGCTGTCCGGAAGCCACGCCGACAGCGGGAAGATCGCCGCCTTGATCCCGAACGCCAGCAGCAGCATGCCCTGCAACACCAGCCGCACACCGTCGGGCAGCGCGTCCAGCCGCTCCACCAACTGCGCCATGTTCAGCGTCCCGGTGGCCGCATAGATCAGCCCGATCCCGGCCAGGAAGATCACCGACGACAGCAGGCTGACCACCACGTACGTCGTCCCCGCCCGGATCCGCGTCTCGGTCCCGCCCAAAGTGATCAGCACATAGCTGGCCGCCAGCAGGATCTCGAACCCGACGTACAGATTGAACAGATCACCGGACAGGAACGCGTTCGTCACACCGGCGGTCAGGATCAGATAGGTCGGGTGGTACACCGACAGCGGATGCTCCTCGTCACCGTCGGCGCCACCCTGCCCGATCGAGTAGAGCAGCACACACAACGTCACCGCCGACGACACCACCAGCATCAGCGTGGCGAGCTGGTCGGCGACGAGCACGATCCCCAACGGCGCCGGCCAGCCACCGACCGCCACCACCAGCGGCCCGCCGGCGGCCAGCACCAGCAGCGCCGCCGACACCACCAGCGTCGCGGTCAGCACACTCACACTGATCGCCCGCTGCACCCGCGGCCGCCGGAACATCAGCAACGTCGCCGCGGCACCCAGCAACGGCATGACCACCGGAAGAGGCACCAGCCACGTCATCGCGGAGCCTCCAGCGCCTCGGCGTCGGATCCCTCGTCACGGTCGGCAAGCTCCCGCACCCGCCGGTCCTCGGCGTCGTCCTGCACCTCGTCATGGCCGGTCAACAGCCAACTGCGATACGCCAGAGCCAGCAGGAACGCCGTCATCCCGAGAGTGATCACGATCGCGGTCAGGATCATCGCCTGCGGCAGCGGATCGGTCATCCGCTCCGGGTCGGCGACACCCACGATCGGCGGCGCCCCGGCCCGGGAGGCCGCGAGCACGAGCAGATTCGCCCCGTTGCCCAGCAGCATGACGCCCAGCAACACCCGCGTCAGCGTACGTTCCAGCAACAGCACCGTCCCCGCGGCGAACAACACACCGACCGCCACCAGCAACGAGACACTCATACCAGCTCCTCCTTCCGCGCCGGAGCCGGTTCCCCGGCGACCGCGGCGGCCGCATGCCGGTCCACCTCCGCGCCGAGACTGCGCAGCACGTCCAGCACCAGCCCGACGACGATCAGATACACCCCGACGTCGAACAACGTCGACGTCACCACATGCACCTCACCGAGCAACGGCACATGCAGGTCCAGGACGGCGCTCTGCAACACCTGCCCACCCAGCACCAGCGCCCCCGCCCCGGTGCCGACCGCCACCAGCAGCCCCGCCCCGAGCACCGCCCCCGCGTCGACCGGCGCCGCCGCGGCCAGCTCGTACCGGCCGCCGGCCAGATACCGGACGGTCAGCGCCAATCCCGCCACCAGACCACCGGTGAACCCACCACCCGGCGTGTCATGGCCGGTGAGCAGCAGATACACCGACAGCAGCAGGATGACGTGGAACAGCAGCCGGGTGACGACCTCGACCATCGTCGACCGCCGCCCCGCCTCCACGGTGTGCCCGGCCATCAGCCACACCGGCTCGTCCCGCGGCGGATCGGACGGCGTCTCCACCGGCCCGCGCCGATGCAGCCGCCCGGCCCGCCGGAAGATCAGACTCGCCACCCCGGTCGCCACCGCGACCAGCACCGCCACCTCGCCCATGGTGTCCCACGCCCGGATGTCGACCAGGATCACGTTGACGATGTTGTGGCCGCCACCCCACGGCACCACCAGCTCCGGATAGGCCTGCGACACCGGCGCCGCCTGCCGCGCCGACACCGCCAGATGGCCCACCCCGGCCATCACCGTGCCGACCGCCACCCCGATCCCGACCCGGATCCGGCGCCGCCACGCCCCCGGCCGCTGCGAGAAGTGACCGGGCAGCCTGCGCAGCACCAGCACCACCATGACCAGCGTGACCGTCTCCACCAGGAACTGGGTCAGCGCCAGATCCGGCGCGCCGTGCAACAGGAAGACGACGGCATTGGCGTAGCCGGTCACCCCGACCAGGATCACCGCGGTGAGACGGCGCCGGGCCGGCACCGCGAACACCGCGGCGACGATCAGCACCGCCACCGGCAGCAGATGCGACGGCGTCTCCCACAGCCGGACCGCCGTCGAGCCCGGCCAGCCGGCCACCATCGCCGGGCCCGCGGTCGCGATCAGCACCAGCAGGATCAGCGCCAGATAGAACGGCAACGAGCCACGCTGCGTCGCCCCGGTCACCTCCACCGCGAGCCGGTCCGTGCCGGTCATCACCCGCTCATAGCCCCGGCCGCCGGGCCGCGGCCCGGACCGGCCCGCCGGCACCAGCCGGAACAACAGCAACCCGCCGGCCACGACCAGCACCGACAGGACCAGCGGCACACCGGGCCCGTGCCACAGCGCGAGGTGATCGGCGCTTCCGCGAAAACCGTCGGCGTACGGGCTGAGCACCCGGCCGACGCCCTGCGCCCCGAAACCGGCCGCCACCCCGGCAGCGGCCAGCACCGCCGGAGCGACCAGCAGCGACCCGTCCGCACCCGCCGCGACCGTGGCATCGTCGGCGGCGGGTCTGCCGGCGAACGCACCCCACAGGAACCGGGCCGTATACGCCACGGTCAACACCGAACCGGCCACCACACCGGCGAGCACCAGCCGGCCCACCACGCCCGCGTCCAGCAGAGCGGCGAACACCGCCTCCTTACCGGCGAACCCGATGGCCGGCGGCAGACCCGCCATCGACATCGCGGCCGGCACCGCGACCGCCACCAGCAGCGGCGCCCGCCGCCCCCACCCGTCGAGCCGCCGCAGATCCCGGGTGCCCGCCGCCTTGTCGATCACCCCGACCACCAGGAACAGCGCCGCCTTGAACAGGGCGTGCGCGACCACCATCGCCACCCCGGCCAGCGCCGTCCCCGCCGTCCCGAACCCCAGAACGGCGGTCAACAGTCCCAGCTGACTGACCGTGCCGTACGCGAGAAGAAGTTTCAGATCGTTCTGGAAGAGCGCCATCCAGCCACCCACCAGCATCGTGACCAGGCCCAACCCGACCGCCGACACCCGCCAGACCGTCGCGGCCGCCCCACCCGCCGCCACGACCATCGGCGCGAACCCGGCCACCAGGAACACACCCGCCTTGACCATCGCCGCCGCATGCAGATAGGCGCTCACCGGAGTGGGCGCGGCCATCGCCGCCGGCAGCCAGAAACTGAACGGGAAGACCGCCGACTTCGACAGCGCCCCGACCAGGATCAACACCACCGCCACCGTCAGCAGCGGACCGTCCAGCAGCGCCGCCGCCACCTGCGACCACCGGTAACCGCCCGCGTGCTCACCCAGGATCACCAGACCGACGAGCATCGCCAGCCCACCGGCCGTCGTCACGATCAGAGCCTGCAACGCCGCCCGCCGGTTCGGCCGATCCACGCCGGTGTGCCCGATCAGCAGGTACGACAGGACCGTGGTCGACTCCCAGAACACGTACATCAGCAGCAGGTCGTCACTGACCACCAGGCCCAGCATCGCCCCCGCGAACCCGGTGAACACCGCCGCGAACCGGCCCAGACCCTCCGTACCCGGCGCGAAGTAGCTACCGCAGTAGACCAGCACCAGCGCACCGACCCCGCCGACCAGCAGCACCAGCAGCCACGACAGCGTGTCGACCCGGAACGCCAGGCTCAACCCGAGACCGGGAACCCACGGCTGCGACCACTGCCCGGAACGATGCGTCACCGCCCACCCGACGACGGCCGCCGGAACGGTCGCCAACAGATAGAACGCACGCGGCCCCGCCCACCGGACCAGCACCGGCGCCAGCACCGCGGCGACCAGGTGCGCGCCCAGCAGCATCAACACGGCGCCGCCAGCAGATCGTGCAGCCGGGCCAGCGCCGCCGGCCCACCGACGGCGATCAGCACGTCACCGGCCCGCAGCGAGAAGGCGGAGCCCGGATGGGGGAGCACCCGGGCCCCGCGGATCACGGCCACGACCTCGGCGCCGTGGGAGGTGGCCAACGGCCGGTCCACCCAGCCGCAGCCGGCGGGCACCCGGATCCGCACCGCCCGCATCCCGTCCGCCGCCGCCCCCGGCCCGTCGACGTGATCGAGCGTGACCACCGTGTGCAGCACATCGGCCACCAGATGCGCCTCCTCGGCGCACAGCACCACCGAGCCGGCCGCCCGATCAGGGTCCGCCGGATCGTAGACGGCCAGGTCACGGCCGCCGTCCGGGCGCACGACGATACCGAGACGGGCCCCGTCCCGCGTGGTCAGCAGGTGAGACACGCCAACCCCGGGCAGACCGATCCGTTCCAGTGTCATCGCCGCACCTCCCACTCGTTCCGGCAGAACCTCAATCCAAGCCGCGCCGCCTCCCGGCGACCATCGGGGCCGCCCTCCATTCCCGGGGCGGGCCACCACCCATTTCGCCTCCACCCCGCGCACAGCGAATGGGTGGCGGCCCGGATGGACGTCTCACGGCCGGATCGGCGACGCTGGGCCGGCAAGCAGTCGAGGATGGGTGCGATGGTGGACGAAACACAGCGGTTGTCCCTGTTCTGGCGGATCTTCCTGCTCAACGCGGCCGTGGTGACCGCGGCATTCGCCCTGCTCATGGTCGGGCCGTTCACCGTCTCCACCCCGGTCCTGCTGACCGAGGCGATCATCCTCAGCGGCGTGCTGGCGGTGATGCTGGCCGCCAACGCCGCACTCCTGCGCCTCGGGCTCGCCCCGCTCGACCGCCTCGCCCGCACCATGAACACGGTCGACCTGCTACGCCCCGGACACCGGCTCACCGTCACCGGCCGCAACGGCATCGCCGACCTGATCCGCAGCTTCAACACCATGCTCGACCGCCTGGAAGCCGAACGCGCCACCAGCGCCGCCCGCGCACTGTCCGCCCAGGAGGCCGAACGGCAGCGGATCGCCCAGGAACTGCACGACGAGGTCGGGCAGACCCTCACCGCCGTACTGCTCGAACTGAAACGGGTCGCCGACCACGCGCCCGACCCGGTCGCCGGCGAGGTCCGCCAGGTACAGGAGACCGTCCGCAACGGACTCGACGAGATCCGCCGCATCGCCCGCCGCCTACGACCGGGCGTCCTCGAGGAACTCGGCCTCGCCAGCGCCCTCACATCACTCGCCGGCGAATTCTCGACAGCCGGCCTGACCGTGCGCCGCACCATCGACGCCGACCTGCCCGACCTCGGCAAGGAGACCGAACTGGTGCTCTACCGGGTCGCCCAGGAGGCACTGACCAACACGGCCCGCCACTCCGGGGCCCGCCAGGTGACCCTGAGCCTCTCCCACCAGCCGCCCCACACCCGGATCGAACTGCGCATCCGCGACGACGGCCGCGGCATCGCCGGAGCACCCGAAGGCGCCGGCATCCGCGGCATGCGCGAACGCGCCCTGCTGATCGGCGCCGACCTCACCCTCGGCCCGGCGCCCGGCCACGGCACCGAGGTCCTGCTACGAGTCCCCCTCGGCGAGGAGAAGCCCCATGACTGACCGAGAACCGGCACGTATCCTGCTCGCCGACGATCACGCCCTGGTCCGCCGCGGAGTCCGGCTCATCCTCGACAGCGAACCCGACCTGACCGTCGTCGCCGAAGCCTCCGACGGCGCCGAGGCCATCGCCCAGGCCCGCACCGAACGCCCCGACCTGGCGATCCTCGACATCGCCATGCCCCGCCTCACCGGCCTGCAGGCGGCCCGCGAACTGTCGCGCATCCTGCCCGACCTGCGCATCCTGATCCTCACCATGTACGACAACGAGCAGTACTTCTTCGAGGCCCTCAAAGCCGGCGCCTCCGGATACGTCCTCAAATCCGTCGCCGACCGCGACCTCGTCGAAGCCTGCCGCGCCGCCGTCCGCGGCGAACCGTTCCTCTACCCGGGCGCCGTCAACGCCCTCATCCGCAACTACCTGGAACGCGTCGCCGACGGCGAGGACCCCACCTCCGGGCGAACCATCACCGACCGCGAGGAGGAGGTCCTGAAACTCGTCGCCGAGGGCCACTCCTCCAAGGAGATCGCCGACCTACTGGTGATCAGCGTCAAGACCGTGGAACGGCACCGCTCCAACCTGCTGCAGAAACTCGGCCTCCGCGACCGCCTGGAACTGACCCGCTACGCCATCCGCGCCGGCCTCATCGAACCCTGACACCCGATCCCGGCCCACTCCACGACCCCGCCACCCTCAACGGCGGGCCGCCTCCGCCTTGCGGTAGGCGTCGTAGCCCTCGTCGGTCGTCGCGAACCAGATCAGTCTCCCGCCGCCCTCGACGGACCACGAAGCAACGTCCTCCAGGACCGTCATCCGATCCCGCACCGGAACCACCGCGATCGTCTCGTTGTCCCACAGCCCATCGGTGAAATAGAGCTCGATCCAGCCACGGCTCAACAACGACGCCACGATCCGCCGCGCGACATCCCGATCCTCCACCTCGAGGGCGGCCTGCCAGAGTCCGGTGTAGTCCTCGTACCCCAACCAGACGAGGTTCTGCTCGGCCGGCGTCATCGTCTACTCCGTCCCCCGGATCGCTGTCCGGATCATCCCGGCTATCTCCCGCAGGAAGACCGCGGCAGCCTCGTCGGTCGCGTTGCCTCGATGTTCGGTTGCGAGCCGCCGGTGCAGATGAAGAACTCAGCTCGGGACATGGCCACGCCGACCTGGCTCAGCACCGCGGCGAGATGTCGAACCTCATCGCGGCTGAGTGTCAGAACCACCTGGCCGTCGACATTTCGACCGTGCACGTCGCCTGCCTCACTCGAATGATCAATTACTCTACTTCTTCGAGCACCGAGCGAAGAAGGTCGGCGATCTCCCGAAGGAAGACCGCAGCGCCGCGATCGGTCTGGTCGTGATCGATGCCCCGGTTCGCGTCGACCTCGACCAGGCGCAGGAGCGTTCCCGGAGGCTGTGGTTCGTTCAGGATCTCCTCGAGGGCGGCCAGATACTGCCGGAGGAAGAAGGTGTTCCGCCGTGCCGTCCGCCGAACATGCTGCCTGATCTCCTCCGAACCCTCCGCGTCGGCAACATAGCCGTGCAGGAAGTGCCGAACCTTATCGATGGACGGGAGGGCTGTGCGTTCCTCCGCCCGGGATCGGAGCGGTTCAGGAAGCTTGGAGATGTCCATGATCAGTACCCTAGTCCGGCTGGATATGTCGAAACGATGAAGAACTCTGCTGGATCGGAGTCCTCAACCAGGCTGATGACGATTTTGACAATACTGGTCTCGCCGTATTCTGCTTGGCGAGGACCGACACCGTGCATGCCTTTGTTGTGGAACCCCTGGCCGACGCGATGCCCGGCATCGAACAAGCGGACGTGCTCGCCCTCCATCGCGAGGTCGCTCCGGATCTCTTCCCAGTTGTCCCGAAGGTATTTGTTGATCTCCCGATTCATGGTGGATGAATCGGTCCACTGATACGAGCCACTGGTACAGCCATTCCAACCCTTGTCGCCGTAGATCCGACCCTCGATGGTTTTCAGGTTCAGGTCCCGGCGTAACGGAATGTCAGGGCTGTGCCGTTTGATCGTGTGTGCGCCGTTGTCTTTGTATTTCTCGTCATGATCGGTCATGTTCAACCTCGGCGGTGCCTCACCGAGTTGATCGTGTCGCCGCATGATGTCCGCGAGCTGCTCATCCTCCGACCTCGTGTCGTTGGGGTCGGGAGCGCCGGAGGGGTCGGTGGCGATGTGGGGCGGGTCGCCGGCTGTCATGGGGCGGGGGCGGCCCTCGCCGTCGACGGTGAGGGCGTCGAAGCGCATGACGTCGCACGGGACGTTGCGGCCCGAGTGCATCGGGCCGGACTCGCTGATCTGGCGGGTCTGGGCGTCCAGGTAGAGAATCGTGCCGTTCTGGTTCACCGCGGCGAACGCGTGGGTGCGACCCGCCTGGTCCTGCGTCGTGACGAACGCGAACGAACCGTGGCCCAGGCCCAGCAGATGGTTGCGCAGGCGGCTCTCGGCCAGGCGTACCTCGTTGCGGGCGTCGTCCGGATCCAGGGCGCCCACGTCGGTGAGGCCCTCGAAACGGCCGCCCGTCGTCGCCTCGATCCGGGCCGAGACGCCACGCTCGGCACCGTACGGGCGGGAGGGATCACCGTTGCGGTAACCGTCGAACGTGCGCGGCGCGGACACCCGCGGGCGGCCGTGCATGTACGTGTCGAACAGCGACAGCACCGTGTCACCGCAGTTAATCGACCGCGTCGGGTCGGCCTCCGGGCCGCCGTCGTTGACCAGGCCGAACCACTCGCCGTCACGCGGGTCGGCCTGCCGCACCGGGTGGCCGTCCTCGTCGCGCGGCACGGCGCGTTCCAGGTCGGTCTGGTGCACCCGCAACGGCGGCCGCAGGCCACCCCGCTGGTGGTAGCGGCGCGTCGTGTCGATCGAACGCGGGCTGTCGTCGCCGGTCAGCGCCGACCGGTCACCGGTCTCCACCGGGCCGGGGGCGAGGTCGCTGGTGCTCTCGTTGAGCCGCTCCCACTCCGCCCCGGTGACCTCGACGTCGCCGATGTCACCACCACGTTCGATATCGGACGCCCGCGTCTCCAGGTCGTCGGCGTCGACCTCGAGCCGACGGCGGTCCGCGACGATCCGGTCGGCCTCGGTGAGATCGCCGCGCTCGTCCGCGGCCCTCAGGGAGCCGCGTAGATCGTCCGCCTCTACGCGCTTGGACTCGGCCTGCTTGCGCAGGTCACGACCCATCTCCTGACGATGGTTCTCGTCGAACTCACGCCGGGACCGCTCGTTCTCGTACTGATAATTCTCCCGGGCACGCTGGTCGGCCACCTCGTCCACACTCGGCGTCTGCGCCAGCGTGACCTCCGGCTCGGTCCGCGGCCCCGGATCAAGAACGGACAGCGGATCGTTCTCCGTCGGCGCGTCCATCGACTTCGGATCCAGCACCGCCAGCGGATCGAACACCCCGCGGTCCGGTTCGGCCTCCGTCGACGGCGAGCTTTCCTTCTCATCCGTACGCGTGACGCGCTCATTTTCCGGCGAAGGCGCACCGTCCTCCACGGACGTCCGAACGGTCGGCCCCTCCTCGGCGCGCGCCTGAACGCTCGACTCATCGTCCGGACTGTCCACCGTCGTCGACTGCTCGACACTCGGCGAGGGCGTCACCGTCTGCTGGATGTTGACCGTCGGGGCCGGCGAATCCGTGTTCATCGGCGGCGCGGGTGGCTGAGAGTCCACCGGCGGTGCGGGTAGTTGGGTGTCGACGGGCGGTGCCGGCGGATCCGTGTCGACCGGCGGCGCTGGCGGTGCCGGCGGTGCCGTGTTGACCGGCGGCGCGGGTGGGGCCGGGGGAGCGGGCGGCGGGGAAGGCTGGGTGACCGGGGGCGCGGGTGGCGCCGGCGGAGCCGTGTTGACCGGGGGCACTGGCGGGGCCGGTGGGGCCGGGGGAGCGGGCGGCGGGGACGGCTGGGTGACCGGGGGCTGCTGCTGGAGGTGGGCCTGCTGCTGCTGGTAGGCCAGCGGCGGCGGGGGCGGCGTGGTCCGGCTGCTGTAATACGGGGCCGGCGGGGTGTTCGGAACGGCCATCGGGTTGCCTTGGCCGTCGACCAGCAGGGCGTTGATCTGGATGACGTTGGACGGGTCGTTCGTGCCGTTGTGGCCGTAGAGGGTTCGGTGGCCGGGGCCGCCCGCGAAGTTCGTGGCGTCGACGCACGCGCCGCTCTGCGGGTCGATGAAGTAGAGGACGCCGTGGTGGTTGACGGCGTTCCAGGCGTGCGCCGAACCGCCCGACCACTGGTTGAGGATGATCGCGGTGGAGCCGTGGCCGCCCTGGAGCAGGGTCCGGGCGATCCGGGCGAATCCCTCGTCGATGTCGTTCTTGGCGTCGGCGTCGGACCTGTTGCCGACATGGGGGGTGACCTGGGTGAAGCCGCTGCCGGTCACCCTTTCGGCGCGGTAGTGGCCGTCCGTCTCACCCACGTGCCGGTCGGGGAGACCGTAGTTGTAGGTGTCGACGGTTCGGGCCGCCGCCACGGTCGGGCGGCCGTGCAGGTAGGTCTCCAGGAACGACAGCGAGCAGTCCAGGCAGTTGACGCCACGGGTCGGGTCCGAGGCCGGACCACCGTCGTTCATCAGCCGCAACCACTGGCCACGCGGGTCGGGGGTGCGCAGAGGGCGGCCGTTCTGGTCCCGGGGCACCAGGCGCTCCAGGTCCTCCTGGTGCATCGCGAGCGGCATCCGCAGGCCACCCGGCTGGTGGTACCGACGCTCGGTCCGGGCGTTCGGCGGGTTCGTGGTGCCGGTCAGCGCCGACTGGTCGTTGCTCCAGATCGGGTTGTCGGACAGGGTGCCCTGATCGAAGTTGGCCCGGTCGAAGTCCGTGCCGGTCAGCTGGATCGAGTACGGGTTGCTCAGCAACTTCACGGCGTCGGCCCGGCGCTTGAGGACGTCGAGTTCCTGTTTGCGGTACTGCAACTCCTGATTCAGGTAGAAGTCGCGCCGCCTGATGTCGAGCGCCTGTGCGGCCTGGTCCGCCCGCTGCCGGGCCGTCCGCTGCCGGCTCCGGGTGTCCGCGATCTTCAGGTCCAGTCGCGTCAGCGTGCGCTGGACGATGTCGTTCTGGACGTCCAGCTTGTTCTGGTCGCGCTGGTCGAAGTACGCCTGCTCGGCCTGCTGCTGTTGCGGGGTCCGCTGCGTCAGGTGCGGAGCACCGTGGGACGCGCCGGCCAGCGGCAGATCGTTGCGACCGGCGTCCTGGCGCGCCTGATCCTGCGAACCGGGCCGCTGGTCCGGCGAGGTGGACGGCCCGGTCTGCGAAGGAATCGACGTGGACGGGCCGCCGGGTGTGCCGGTACCGGGTTGACTCGGGCTCGTCACACTCGCCGAAGCCGAAGCGGGAGTCGACGTTGATACGGATGTCGATGCAGATGTCGACGTCGATGTTGATGCAGGTGTTGATGTTGACGTCGATGTTGAGGACGACGTCGATGTTGAGGTCGGCGCGGTCGGCGTCCCGTTGGCGGCCGTGGTCGTAGCGCTCGGGGACGTGGTGGGCGTGGTGTTGGTCGTCGCGGTGACCGGTGCGGTGCTGGTGGTAGCCGGCGAGGTGGAAACCGTCGCCGGGGACGACGGCGCAGGAGACGTGGACGGCGACGGCGAGGTGGACGGCGACAGTGACGGCGACGGGCCAGTGTTCAGGCTGGTCGAAGCGGTCGGGTTACCGCTCGCGAGCGACACGTTCGGGCTCGGCGAACTCATCGGGCCGCTCGTGGCCACCGACGGTCCACCGACCGGCCCGGAGTTGCCGTTGTTCGGGGCGAACGCCACCGGCCCGTTCGAAGCCGTGCTGGACGGGGCCGTGTGCACCGAAGGCGACGGCGACGAGGTGGAGACGCTCGGACCGGTGTTGGCCGGCGCCTCGACGGTCGGCGTGACCCCGGACAGCGTGACCCCGCTGCTGGAGGTGGAGGCGCTGACCTGTGGCGAATGGGTGGTCGTCGAGGCCTGAACGGTGTCGTGCGAAGGCGAAGGCGACGAGGTGGAGGCGGCCGACGGCGAGTGCGAGGAGGGGGAGGGCGACGAGGTGGAGCTGTGGGTCGACGGGGACGACCCGCCGCTGGACACGCTCCCGTCCGAGGGAGACGAGGAGGACAGGGAGGGGGACGAGGAGGACAGGGAGGGGGACGAGGAGTGCGAAGACGGCGAGGAGTGCGAGGGCGGTGAGGACGACGAAGCGGAAGAACCACCCTCCGACGACCCCGAACCCGAGGACAGATCACCGACCGCGGTGCTCACCCCCGTACCGGAGGAGGGGTTTGAAGAAGAGGACGAACCCGGCGCCGCATCGCCCAGGGTGAGGCCTCCGGCGCCGTCGAGGCTGCCGCCGAGATCCTTGAACTCCTGGCGGGTGCCGCCGACCGCCGACCCGGCCGCGCCGGACGTGGCGGCCTTGCCGAGGTCCTCCCAGCCCGGCATGTCCCCGCCGACCATGGATCCGCCCAGCTCACCGAAGACCTCACCGGCGGCGCCGCGGAACAGGTTGTTCTTCCCACCCGCGCCGATGCCGCCGAGCGTGGACGTCGCGCCGCCGGCCGCACCCGCCGCCGTCGACTGGACCAGGTCACCGACCGAGAAGTCGTCGTGCCCGGCCGCGTCCTGATAGGCCTGCACGCCGAGGTTGGTGAGCGCCTCCTCCTTGGCCTCGTCCTTGGCCTCGTGCAGCGCCTTCTTGCCGAGATCCTTGAGGCCCTTCTTGGAGGCGATCTCCTTGAGCGCCCGCTGCCCGGCCTCCTTGAGCGCCTGCTTGACGCCCTTCTTGGCCAGCTGTGCCACCAGCTTCTTGAAGATCTGCTGGATCGCGAACCGGGTCGCCGCGATCAGACCGCCCGCCGCCGGCGACGCCGCGCCCAGCGTGAGGACCACCGTGATGCCGAGGCCGATCAGCTCGATGACGAACAGGCCCAGCTCGATCCACGCCTCGAGTTTGGCGGCCTCGATGTCGGCGCCGCACTCCTTGACCATGTCGCCCATCGCGTCGGCGAACGTGATCAGCGCGTTGAGCGGTGCGTCCTCGCCGTTGGCGACCTTGTGCCAGGCGTCGATGAACGCCTCGATCGTGGTGCCGCTGCCCCCGTACGCGTCGATGAACCGCTGCGCCGCCTCGGCGGCGTCCTCCCGCGGTGTCACCAGCGCTTCCGCCAGCCTGTACCACTGGTCGGCGACGTCCCAGGTCAGCTTCTCGTTGCCCTCGGGCCAGTCGAAACCGACCACCCATTCGAGAGCGTCGTACGCCCACCCGGGCAGGTCCCACGGCGAGTAGTCGAACGGATGCGGAATCGGGCTCGGCAGGATCGTCACGGCATCAGGCCCCGTACGACTTGGTGACGGTGTCGGACGACCGCGCGTCGGCGCCCAGGTTGTCCTCGACCGAGGCGATCGCCGCGTCGCCGAGGCCCTGCACGAACCCGGAGATCTTGCCGAACGCGTCGGTGAACTGCTGCAACAGTGGCCCGTAGTTCTGCTGGAAGGCGGCGCCGATGTCGTCGCGGCCCCACGGCTGGCCCTGACTCGCCGCGGCCACCTCGGCCACCGCGCTGTGGTTCAGGCTGACCAACTGTTTCCCGGCGGCCGACAGGTCCCGGCCGGCGGCGGTGGCCCGGTGCGGATCCAGGTACAGCTCACCGGTCATCGTCGTCACCCGCCTCCCGCATCAGCCGGTCCTGGCGGGCCAGCAGGCCACCGAAGTCGCCGTCACGCATGAACCGCGCCCCCGGCGAGTCGGCCGGAAGATACTCACCGACCATCGCCTGCACCTGGTCTGTCGTTTTCGCGACAGCCTTCTCGACGGTCCGCAGAATCGTCCGGGACAACTGGTCCGGATCCTGACGGCGGTAGACCTCCCGGTCCAGCCTCAGATCCACCAGCTGGCCGCGGGCGCCCACGGTCGCCTTCACCAGACCGTCCGGCGACTCCGCGGTGACCGAAAGCCTGGCCAGCCGGTCCTGGATGTCGTCGAGGCCCAGCCGCAGACGCTGGTACTGCGACACCACGTCGTCGAAACGCGCACGCAGCGCATGGTTCGGGTCGCGGTCGGCCTGTCTGCTCACGGTTGTCTCCCCGAGGACTCGCGAATTGACTGGAGCAACCTACCAGCAGCCCTCTGCTCTAAGCTCCCCTCTCGAGGTTGAAGGAGGCAGCTGGATGATCACGCTCGCCGAGGCGCGGGAGATCGCCACGGGATGGGCTCACCGGCAGACAGTCCGGCGCGGCTACCCGTGCACACCGCAGGTCGATGAGCTGGCGCTCGGCTACGCGGTCTGGATGCGGCTGCCGCCGGAGGCGCGGACCGGGCCGGGCGAGGACGTGATCACCGTCATCGACCGGGAGACCGGCCGCCTCTCGCACTGGCCGCCCGCGCCGTCCGAGGAGCTCGACCAGCGCTACACCGCCCGCCGGAATGCCGCCGTCGGGTCGCACCAGACCTCCGATCCGGTCGCTGAGCTGCGGCGGGAGGCGTACCGGCGGGTCAGCCCCTCGGTCGCCGCGCACGTCACCACCGCCGACGGGCGGCTGTTTCGGGCCCGCGGCGCCAAGGGCGACCAGGAGCTGCGGCACCACCCGTTGGTCGCCGAACGGCTGGCCGCGATCGCGCCGGGCGAGATGGTCCGCGGCGCGGAACGGCACGCCGAGCTGCTGGTCGTCTCCGACGTCCTGTACGAGACCGGCAGCCTCGACGGTGGGCGGTTCGAGACGTTCCACATCCGGGAGAGCGGCGACCCGCGCGGCGGCGAGCCCACGACACCGTGTTTCACCTGCTGTGACGTGCTCGTGGCGCTGGGTGTGCTGGGAGAGGGCGACCGCACGTACCGCAAGATCCGCCGCCGCACCGAGGGCGCCGATCCGCAGCCGGGCCGATTTCCGCCGGACGTGGCGTGGGAACTCGCCGCCGAAGGCTGGGAACCCTCACCCGTGCGGGAACGTCGCGCCTCCGCGGTGCTCCGGGCCATCGAGGAGAGCAAAGGCGCGGAGTACGAGCTGAGGCGCTTCCCCGCCGCGGAGGCCGCGTTCCTGGAGTTCTACGACGTGGCCCCGAACCGCAACTGTCCCGGTGTCGCGCAGCGGGTCCGCTGGTTCCAGCTGGGCACCGGGTCGCCGCGTCACCTGGCCGACCCGCTGGGCGAGTTCGGCCGGGTGGTCGGTGCCCGGATGTTCCCGCTCGGCACCGAGGGTTATGAGGAGGCGGTGCTCGCGATCGACGAGCACGGCCGGGTGTTCTCCCTCGATCAGGGCGGTGAGTGGTTCATCGGCGAGACCCTGGACGAGGCGATCGTCGCGCTGCTCACCGGTCTGCCGGCCGCCCGGGTCCGTGACGACGGCACCTGGAGCCTGCCATGATCATTCACTTTCGTGACATCGGCATGGGGAGTCAGTCATGAACATCCGCCTTCGTGACGTCGGCACAGGGAGTCAGTCGTGATCAGCCGTACCGAAGCCGAAGCGGCCGCCGCCACCTGGGCGCGCGCCGAGACGCTGACCCGCGGGCAGCAGTGGCGGGCGACCGTCGAGGAGTTCGACCAGGGGTTCATCGTCCGGACCGTCACGGACGGCCCAGCCGACCCGGGCGCCGGCGTGACCGTCATCGACCGGGAGACCGGCCGCGTCTCGACCTGGCCGGCCTGGCCGTCGGAAACCCTCAAGCAGGTGTACGAGGAGCGCCGCCCCGAGGTGGTCGGCCCGCCGAAGACCGCCGACCCCGAGGTCCAGTTCCGCCGCGAGATCCACCGCCGGCCCGCCCCCAGCATCGCCGCCCACGCGACCGTCGACGGCCGCGTCTACATCGCCCGCGGCGCCAAGGGCGACCAGAAACTCAACCACCACCGGCTGGTCCTGGAACGGCTCGCCGAACAGTCACCGCAGGAGACGGTCCGCGGCTGCGAACGGCACGCCGAACTGATCGCCTGCTCGGACGCGCTGCACGACGTCGACCGCCGTCGGCACATGGCCGGCCAGGCCCCGCTGACGCTCGACGACGCCCGGCAGCTGCTGTGGGCCTCCCCATTCCAGACGTTCCAGATCCAGGCGCCCGGCGACCCGCTCGCCGGCAAGCCGAACGACCCGTGCGAGACCTGCACCTACGTGCTCACCCAGTTGAGGCTCATGCCGTGGGGCAAGACCGGGGCGCTGCACCACTTCGTCGCCCCGCCCCAGCCCAACCCGGATCCGGCCCGGTTCTCCGACACCCTCGCGTCGGAGATGCTCGACGGCGGCTGGTTCCCGGACGTGCCGAACGAGTACAACACCGAGATGATGGAGACCTTTGTGGAGAACGAGGTGCTCCCGGTCCACGGCCAGGAGCATCGGCACGAATGGTTCCCGGCGGTTGCGGAGGCGTTCGGGCACACCAACCTGCTGGTGCTGTCGCGCCGGGCGCCCGGCCTGGAACAGCGCTCCCGGATGGCGCATATCAACCCCGCCGATGCCGCCCACACCGCCGACCTGCTCCACGAGTTCGGACAGGTCATCGGGGCGCGACTGTTCCCGCTCGGCCGGGTCAACGACGAGTCGGTCCTGGCGATCGACGAACACGGACGGGTCTTCGACCTCGACCAGGCCGGCGAGTGGTTCATCGCCGACACCTACATCGAGGCCCTGGAGACGCTGGTGCTCGGCAAACGCACCTACCGCGTCCGCGACGACGGCACCTGGGACGCTTCTGCCTAGCGCAGACCAATGCGGCGGCACGGGCGGCGAGCATCGACACTCGTACGATGAACGAGATGCTCACCGACCTGTACGCGGCGTTCAACCGCCGTGACATCCCGGCCGTCCTCGACGCCCTCGCACCCGACGTGTCCTGGCCCAACGGCTGGGAAGGCGGCGTCGTGCACGGCCACGACCAGGTGTCCGCCTACTGGCGCCGCCAATGGGCCGAAGTCGACCCCACCGTGACACCGACCGCCTTCACCACCGAACCCGACGGCCGCATCGCCGTCACCGTCCACCAGGTGGTCCGCGACCGGGCCGGCACCACCCTCGCCGACCAGACCGTCACCCACGTCTACCGCTTCAGCGACGGTCTGGTGGCGGCCATGGAAATCCGCTGACGGCATGCGACGTACCCCCGAACAGCGGGCCCGGGACGCGTTGCACGTCCACGCCCCCGAACACGCCGGCCACGAACTCGGCCGGCTCGGGTCCGGACTGGACAACACGGCCTTCCTCGCCGGCGACCTGGTCCTGCGGGTGGCCGACGGGCACGACGTCCGGCGTGAGGCGGAACTGCTGTCCCGCGTACGCCCGAGGGTGTCGCTGCCGGTGCCCGAGATCCGGTTCGCCGACGAGGAAGCCGGGGTGCTCGCCTATCCGCTGCTGCCCGGCCGGCCGCTGCTGGGACGGCCCGCCGGACCCGGGCTCGCGCCCGCGATCGGCCGGTTCCTGCGGGAACTGCACGCGATCGACGTGGCCGGGCCGGTCGAACCCGCGGAGCCGGGGGAGTGGCTGGAGGACCTCGACGGGCCGCCCGACCTGCTGCGGCTCCTGCGGGACACGGTGCCGGCGGCCGGCGAGAGGCTGGTGCTCGCCCATGCCGACCTCGGTGCCGAACACCTGCTGGAACACGACGGCCGCATCACCGGCGTGATCGACTGGACGGATGCGGCCGTCACCGACCCGGCCCTCGACTTCGCGCGCCTCTACCGTGACTTCGGCGCCGGCTTTCTCGCCGGCGTGGCCGACGCCTACGGGCCGCTGCCGGACCCCGAGCGCATCGTGTACTTCGCCCGGTGCGCCGCGCTGGAGGACCTGGCCTACGGCCACGAACCCTACGTTCGCGCCGCGCGGAACAGCCTCACCTGGCTGTTCCCCGGGGCGTGACGCTCCGCCCGTAGATCATCTTGGTAAGGTCCGTTGAGAAGATCGGCCATTACTGGAGGAGCCGCGGTGAGCACACTCGGCCGAGACGGGCGCAGCTGCCTGCTGCTGATCGACCTACAGGAGGCGGTGGTCGCCGACTGCCTGGACCGCGACGGCGTCCTGCACCGCACCGCCCGGCTCGTCGACCGGGCCCGCGCCGCCGGCACGCCGGTCGTCCACATCCAGCACGACGGCCCCGGCCTGGAACACGGCAGCGCCGGCTGGCGACTCGCCGCCCCACTGCGCGCCGCGCCGGGCGAACCGGTGGTCGCCAAGAACTACCGGGACGGCTTCGCCGCCACCGACCTCGAAACCACCCTCACCCGCCTCGGCACCGACCGGCTGATCATCGCCGGGGCACAATCCGACTTCTGCGTACGCGCGACGATGCAACACGCGGCCGCCGCCGGCTACGACGTGACCCTGGTCGGCGACTGCCACACCACCACCGACGCCCACCACGACGGCGTCACCATCAGCGCCGCCCAGATCATCGCCCACACCAACCTGTACGCCTCGACGCTGCGCTACCCGCACCAGTCCTTCGCCGTCGCCACCCACGACACCGTTCCCCTCGGGTAGAAACCGCCTCGCGTACCGCTCACCGCATCGGGAACGGAATGAGTTCCTGCTCCCAGTCGGTCACGGCTGCCGTGATGTCGGCCTGTGGGATCGTCAATCGAACTCGGTGTCCAAGACCCTCATCATCGTCGTCCGAGCCGTGGGGCGGGCGCGACTCCGATTCGAAGTAGACGCCCAACCTCGCTATACCCTGTGCCGCCTCGCTCAAGGCGAACATCAGATTCGGTTCGGTGAGCCAGAGCCGAAGCTCGCTGGGGTCAGCGGCTGCCACCGTCGCGGGACTCGCTTCGCTGAGTCCGCGGAGCCACGTCGCAAGTTCTCGTGCCTCCCACGTGGTCATGCACGGATGGTGGAACTCCCACGACTGAGTGCCATCCCAGACCTTGCCGCGAATCATCAGCCAGTTGGCGTCCCAGTCGACCTGCTCGGACCCCGATCGGCCGCTCGCGAACTGGTAGCCGGTCACCGTGATGTCCACAAACAGGCCGTTCAAGGACTCGAGTCTCACGTGTCGAATACTAGGCAAGAAGGACCTCCGGCGAACCGCGGGGTGAGATGAACCGCGATCCGATCGTCGCCCGGCCTTGTGAATTCCGAGCTACCGGTCTTTCTCCGGGTCGACCACGTGCCGCGGGCCAGGTTCGCGTGCGATCCAGGTTGGTCTCTCGCCCCCGAGTACACCGATCGGCAGTTCGACCGGGCTCTGTACCAGCATCAGGAACCGGCCGCCCCGCAGCAGGTGCTCATACGACGCCCGGGCAACCACGTCGCACAGTCCACGAGCCCACTCCGGGTCGGCCGCGAACGTCTCGTCGAAGCGCCGGATGACGAGCGCCCAGCCGGTGCGCCCGCCCAGGTCGAGATAGCGGAGGGCGTCCATCGTCGCGCTGAGGTTGCCGACCGCGTAGTCGTAGTACGACGGGATCGGGTCGAGCAACTGGAGCAGCATCGACGCACCGGTTCCTCCACGCACCTCGGCAATGCCGTACCCCAGAGCCGCCAACTCGGCGATCACATGGTCGAGCATCATCTCACTACGGAAACCAGTGACCGCGCCGTCGTAGAGCAGCTCGTAATCCCACTGCCGCTCTGTCTCCGCCTCGGTAAAAGAAGCCATTCCGGCAGCCTACGGTGACGGGCCATGCGGCCCGGATCTCGCGGCGGCCGTAAGTCGGGTCAGGGGCCCGGCGGATGGCTAATCTCGGCCGACTAGGAGGATGAAGGTGCGGGCGAGCTCGAAACCATCGGTTCGCGGCCAATCCAGGGCCGCGAGCGCCGCACTGGACGCCTCGTGCCGTCGGCCATTGATCCGGACCTCACATTCCGTGAAATCTCCGCCCTGGCCCACCAGCATCCGGACACCGTTGAGGAACCGCCGGTCGAGGCCGGCCGTGATGACCGGCGCGAGTTCCGACCACGGCATCGTCTCGGCGAACCATTCCTGCTTCGCGTGGGAGCCGTCGACGGACCAGCCGGTAACGCCGCCGACGATCGCGTGCCAGCCGGCGAATCCACCCTCATCGCTGGACGAGAAGTGGGTCGCCAACCGGCCTTTCTGCTCGATCATCTCCAGCACTGTCACCAGGCAGGTATCGATCCAGGCCTGGATCGCCTGCTGGGCCGCCTCGACCGGATCGTCGGCGAGGCCCACCGTGCAGTCGGCGATTCTCGGCACGTAGAACAGGTTCGCATTCAGCAGGATTTCCAGGTCGAAGTGGCGGTGGTCGTCGCTGTGCGGGGGAAGAACACGGACGCCCAGGGACCCCGAGCGCAGCATCGGTCCGCGGCGGCGACCGGGCCGCCAGCGACCGCGGTCGGTCAGTCGCCACGTGCCACCCAGTTCGGCGACCATCGGCGCGGCTATCTCCAGGATGCGTCGCGGCGAGAGGGCCTGCGACGCCTGCGGGTCGATCATGGTGGGTGAGGCTACCGCCATGATCCTCAATGGCCCGCGGCGGTTGCCGACCCTAAGGCGTTCGGGCCCTGCTTCAGCGCCTCGAGTTCCCTCACCGGGAAGGGACGGTCTCCCCCACATGCCGCCGTAACCGTCTCCGGCGCTGTCGTCGGATACGGCCTGCGCCATACGGATGGTGGCCTGGATGACGGCTGCCACAGCGTCTTGTCGTTTCGCGTTGCACGTCCGACTACGCTGCGACTCATGACCGCCATCTCCGTCATGCTCGCCGTGCCGGACGCCGCAGCAGCCTCCGCTTGGTATCAGCGAGCCCTCGGCGCCACTGAGCTGTGGAACCTGGGTTCGGTCATCGGCCTGGAGCTGCACGGGGCGCCGTTCTTCGTCGCGGAGCCGGCGAACAACGGTTGGGAAAGCCCAACGGTTCTCGGTAGCACCACAGCACGCATCGAGGTGTTCGTCGATGATCCGGATTCCGTCGTCGGTGGCGCCGCCGAGGCGGGAGCCGACTACCACGATCCGATCCGCGACCACACCACGCCGTGGGGCACGCACCGTCAGGGCGGCTTCTTCGATCCGTACGGTCACCTCTGGCTCGTGGGAGACAAATCACCGCTACAACATCATCGGTAGTCGGCAAGCCGATCTCGATGCGGGCAAAGAAGACCCGGATGTGCCGCTGATCGGGCCCCCGATGGCGTCGTAGACCGCGTTCGCAGGGGGCGCGCCCGGCGCTGGCAGGACCGCCCTTAGCCCTCGGCGAAGCCCGGTCGTCGGTTAGGGTCCCGGTCCCGGCCGGAATCCACCCCCAGACAGGCCGGGGAGGCAGCTGCTTTACGGAGCTGGATCCCTCGGATGCCGGGCGCACCCGCGCCAAGAGTAGAGGTGCCGGGAGGTCGAAGGACAAGCGTGCTGGGTGTTCTCAACCCGTTTCGCAGGTGGCGTGGGTCGTGATCGGCGGGCCAGGGTCCCCCGCGATCGTGCTTCCGTTACGGTGACGCCTACGAACGACGTCTGTTCTTCACCACGAAGGAGACCGCCGATGTCTGAGACCGGCGTCATCCACGACATCGGGTACCAGCGGTACTCCGGCCCCCGGCTGGGCCGCGTCGCGATGCAGCGGGCCCTCTTCGTGCACGGGTTGCGCGCCGCCTTCGGGCTCGGCCGCTCCGCCAAGGCGAAGATCTTCCCCTGGCTCGTGGCCGGCATCATGCTGCTGGTCGCCGTCATCGTGGCGGCCGCCCGCTCGATCACCGGAGAGGTGTTCTTCACCTACTTCCAGTACGCCGACCAGATGAGCCTACTGATCGTCTTCTTCGCGGCGATCGTCGCGCCGCAGCTGGTCTCCCGTGACTTGCGGGCCGGGGTGCTGCCGCTCTACTTCAGCCGCCCGTTGCGGGCCGCCGACTACGTGATCGCCAAGTTCGCCGCCATGACGGCCGCGACCTGGCTGTTGGTCGGCGTGCCGCAGTTCATCATGTTCCTCGGCGCCGCGTTCACCACCAAGACCGGCGTCGGCGGGGTGTTCAACGAGCTCTGGGATCTGCTTCCCGGTTGGGCCTACAGCCTGCTCTGGGCGGTGATGTTCGCCGGTGTAAGCCTGCTGATCGCGTCGCTCACCGGAAAGCAGGCGTTCGCCGCCGGGGGCATCGTGGCGGTCTTCATGGTGACGGTTCCGGTCGTCGGCGTGCTCGCCTCGCTGCCGAGCACCACCGCCAACCGCCTGTCCGGGCTGGCCAGCCCGACCTTCCTGATCGGAGGAGTCGGTGAGTGGCTCACCGAGAGGGAGAGCCAGCTCGACGTGGGCGTGGGCACGTTCGGCCCGGTCTACGGTATCGAGGCGGCGTGCCTGGTCGCCGCGTGCTTCCTGCTCCTGCTCGCCCGTTACCGGAAGGTGGCCTCGCTGTGACCGCGCCGGGTCAGCCGGCGACCTCCAGGTCGACGAGGAAGCCCCGGGCCTGCCACTGCTCTGCGGGAAGCTGGTCGCGGGCCAGTTCGAAGTACTCCTCGGGGCTCATGATCTGCAGGGTGCCGGGGTCGGGATCCCCGTCGTCCGGCATGGGTTCGTCGAAAGACGGTTCGTCGCGCAGGCGGGCGGGGCAGGCATCGGGGACGTCGGTCAGGCGTACGGCCCCGGGCCGGCGGATCCACTCGCTGACGCCGCGATCGTGCAGGTCGTGCAGCGCTCGAACCCGCCGGACGATGCCCACCGTGACGGGCAGTTCACCGATGACTCCCAGGTAGGCGTCGAAGCCCAGGCACCCGTCGAGCGTGATCGCACCGGCCCGATGATCGCCGTCCCGGACCGCGTGCAGGTCACCGGCCTCGATGAGTTGGGTCCAGGGCTGCCCGTCGGCATCGAGCAACGTTCCGGCCCGTACGGCGATCTGGTGCAACGCCAGGTTCTCGGGGAGGTCGGGGGCGTCGAGCCATCTGAGGCGGGTCGACACCTGCTCACCCAGTGACCACGTGGTGTCACGCGGAGCAGTGTCGAGGAGGACCGGCCAGAGCATTGATTCATGGTTTCACCGACGCTGCGGACAGGTGGCGGTGGGGCCGCTGTCAGCCGCCGGAGGGTGCCGACCTCGATGTGCGCCGGGCAAGATCATAAGATCTGCACCCTTACCCGGGGAGGCATGGGGCATGTGGCCATTCGATCGGACTCCGAAGATCGATCCGACGCACGGTGACCCGCGGGCGCGTGCGTTGATCAAAGCGTTGGCGGCGCAGGACCGGGACACCGTCCGTGCCTGCCTCGCCGACGTGCACGACCCGGACGCCCGGGCGTTCCTGTTCTCGCTGGCGGCCGACGTGCCCGGCGTACAGGATTGGGTGCCCCGATGGGTCGAGGAGGAGCCGGATTCCACGCTGCCGCTGCTGCTGCGAGGCTGCCATGCGGTCTCGTGGGCGTGGGAGGCCCGCGGCGGCGGTTACGCCAAGTACACCTCGCGGGAGCAGTTCGACGAGTTCTTCCGGCGGCTGCGGCTCGCCGAGGACTGCCTGGACGAGGTCACCCGCAGGACGCCCGAGGACACCACGGCGTGGGCCTTCCTCACCACGTCGGCGCGGGGCCGGCAGGTCGGCCCGGAGGAGGCCGCGGCCCGGTTCGACGCGGTCGTCAAGTATGCGCCCGAACACGTGATGGCCCACGAGCAGCGGCTTCAGTACCTCTGCGCCAAGTGGTCCGGCAGCCACGCCGAGATGTTCGCCTTCGCCCGCGAGGCCGCCGTCCGGGCGACCCCGGGCAGCCAGCTGCACAACGTCCTGGCCGCCGCCCACCTCGAGTACTGGCTCAGCCTGCCGTCGGGTCAGGATCAGGACCACATGCGCAACCCGCAGGTACGGCAGGAGCTGATCGCCGCGGCGAACCAGTCGGTGCTGCATCCCTCGTTCCGTTCCGTTCCGGGCTGGCCGTCGCGAGCCAACACCTTCGCGCTGGCCCTGTACCTGAGCGAGGAGTTCGGGTGGGCGGCCCGCGTCTTCGACGTGATCGGTCGCCATGTGACCGAATGGCCGTGGTACTACCAGGGCGACCCCGCCAGGATGTTCGTATCGGCCCGCAAGGACGCGTACGTTTTCGGCCGGTGACGCCCGCGCGGCGGCCGGGCCTCCTGCGTCGTGAGGACGCCACCGTCGCCGCAAAGGCTATGGGGTGGTCCTCGCCGAGACGGTGCGCCAGAAGCGGATGAGGAATGCGGGATCGTCGCCGTCGCCGAAGCGGCAGGACAGCCGCACGTGCTGGTCGCCCGGACGGGTGAGGACGAACCCGGAATCGGCCCAGCCGGCGGTCACCTGGTTCAGCCGAATGGTCCCGGAGGGACAGCCGATCGTGACGTCGACGACGTCGTCGACATGGTGGTCCTCGCCGGGTTCACCGTCCCACTCCTCCAGGCGCAGGACCGCCTCGTCGTTGTCGAACGGTGTCTCCACCAGGATCGACGACCGGCCGGCGCTGACCCAGTCGCCGGCCTCGTGCGGGAACGGCAGATCCTCCTCCTCGGCGCCGTCGTCGGCGATGCCGAAGAGCCGGTGGTCAAGTAGCGTCGTGGTGGTGACCGCTGCCAGCCGGTTGCTCAAACCGGTCTCCTTCCGTCCGGGGGAGTGCACATGAGTTGTGTGATCGTCCAGCAATGGGTCTCGGTGGACGGGTTCCTCGCCGGACCGGCCGGTGAGCGGGACGTCTTCGCCGCCGTCCAGGATTTCTCCGCCTCCGAGGCGCACAACATGGCGCTGCTCAAGTCGGTCGACGAGGTGCTGCTGGGACGCCGCACCTACGAGTCCTTCGCCGCGTTCTGGCCGACGGCGGCCGGCGAGCCGATGGCCCGGCAGGTCAACGCCCTGTCCAAGACGGTTTGTTCGACCACGCTGACCGAGGCGCCGTGGGGTTCGCACGCGCCGGCCCGCATCGTGGCGGACGCCGTCGAGCATGTGCGGTCGCGGCGCGAGCAGCGATGCCGGACCATCGTGTGGGGGAGCGCGTCGGTGATGCGGGCGCTGTTCGCCGCCGGTGAGGTCGACCAGCTGGAGCTGTTCGTCGCCCCGGTCGTGCTGGGTGACGGCACGCCGCTGCTGGAACGCGGCGACCCTCCGCTTCCGCTGCGGCTGCGGGAGACCGAGACGTGGCCGGCCGGTGTGGTCCGCATCCGTTACACCACCTGAGCCGTGTCCAGCGACTCACGAATCTCGGACAACCGGTCGGCGAGGCCGGGCGCGCGTTCCCGCAGTGCGCCGGTGGCGGCGGTGCGGCTTTCCAGCAGCTGGCCCCAGAGGACGCCCCGGCCCGATTCCAGCACGGTCGCCGCTTCTCCGGGCGGGCGCGTGAGGATCGCGCACGCGGCCGCGTCGGTGGCCAGGCCGGCCCAGTCGCTGAGTAGTCGTTCCCGGCTGGTCCGTTGGATGCCGCGCCAGCTCAGCAGTGGAATGAGCGCGATCCCGGTGGAGTAGCCCCGCCAGGCGGCGGGCCACCGCTCCCGGCGGGCGCAGGAGTCGCCCCAGGCCCGGGCCGCGGCGATGCGGTTGCCCAGCGGGCCGGCGCCGGCCGCCGCGGCGTCGGTCCACGTGGCGACGGCGCTGTCGTGCTCGTCGTGCAGGTCGAGCAGGTAGCCGAGGTGGAATTGGTATCCGGCCCGGTTGGGGTTGCCGGGCGGGCAGGCGTCGACGGCGCGGCGGGCGTGGTGCAGGGCCTCGTCCAGGTCCGGTGCGGCGCCGCTGTCCTCGTACCGCTCGAGGAGGGTGAGGCTCAGCTCCTCGATGGAGATCGGCTGGTGGGGGGGAGCCGCCGCCCGCGGCGACGGCCGCGCGGGCGGCTTGCAGGGCTTCGTCCACGTCGTCGTGGGCGGCCTCGTGTTTGTGCCGGGTCCGCAGGATCCGGGTGAGCCCCATCAGGTAGACCGGTCGTTCCGGGTCGGTGGCGCCGAGGGCGGCGACGGCCGCCCGGCTGGTGTCGACCGCCTCGTCGATGTCGGCGGGGTCGTGGAGGGCGAGATACCGGTCGCGCAGGGCCAGGGCGAGATTCGCCAGGGCGGTGGCCTGCTGCCGGTGGCGGGTCGGGAGCCCGGCCAGCACCGTCCGGCAGACGTCGACGGATTCGTGCAGGTCGGCCAGCTCTCCGCGCAGGCTCGCCCGGGTCCGCAGGGCGTTGGCCAGGTTGATCAGTGTGGTGTGGCGGCCCGGATGGCCGGTGGTCAGGATCGCGGCGGCGGACCGGCCGGCGGCCACCGCGTCGTCCAGGTCGCCGATTCGGCCGAACTGTTCGAACCGGATCTGCAGCGACACGCCCAGCGCCGACACGAACATGCCGTGGTTCGGGTCGTGTCCGTTGGTGTCGGCGGCCGCGACCCGCGCCAGCCGGATGGATTCGTCCAGGTCGGCGGGGTCGCCGGTGGCCAGGAACCGGGTCCGCAGGCTGAGTGCGAGGTTGGCGTGCGCGGTGGCGTCGGCCGGTCCGGCCGCGACGGCGGCCCGGCCGACCGTGATCGCCTCGGTCAGCCGGCCGGGGTCGCCGTCGGCGTTGAACAGGGTGGTCAGCGCGCCACCGAGCCCGGACAGGCAGGTCACCCGCGCCGGATCGCCGTCGGGCAGGGCGTCCGCCGTGCGCTGGAACACCGTGATCGCCTCCCGCAGGTCGGCGGGATCGCCGGACTGCTCGAACCGCCAGACCAGCGACGCGGCGAGGTTGGACCCGAACCAGGGCAGCCGGTCGTGGCCACCGGCCAGGGCCGCGCGCCCGACGGTGATCGCCTCGTCGAGGTCACGATCCTGACCGGTGCCGCCGTATCTGATCAGGATGGTCTCGGCCAGCCGGCCGGCGCGCAGCGGCCACTCGGGGTCGTCGGCGGCGGTCGACGCGTATGGGGCCCGCATCACCTCGATGAGGTCGTCGAGATCCTCCGGCCGCTGGGTGAGCCGGTAGCGTTCGTCCAGAACGAATTCGAGAGTGTGCCGGAAGGTGTCGGCGCCGAAGCCGGCGAAACGGCCGGTGTCCAGTGCGGCGCGGGCGGCCTGGACGGCCGCGTCGAGCCGGCCCCGCATGCGGTAGCCGTTGGCGAGGTTGAGCAGGTGCACGCCGCGATGCGGATCGTCGGCCGGGGTGGCGCCGATGCCGTGCTCCAGCATGGCGATCGCCGCGTCGAGCCGGGCCGGGTCGTCATCGGCGGTGAGGCCGTCGAGGATGCGGGCGGCGTCGGTCAGCAGGTCGCCGCGGAACTCCGCCGGAACCAGGTCGGGACGGGCCCGCCCGAGGACGGCGAACAGCTCCCGGGCGGCGGACAGGTCGTCGCCGGTCGGCAGTGCCCGCCAGCGTGACCAGTGCAGCCACGCCACCGCCTCGACGACCTCGACCGGAACCGGCTGCCCGGCCGCCATGAACACCTCCAGCAGCGCCTCGGCGTCGGCCGTCGCCCGCGGCTCGAACAGCGGCAACCGGTCACCGTCGTCGAGGAACGCGCGGATGCGGCGGTCGACGGCGGCGAGCAGACGCCGCGGATCGGTCATGAGCCGGCCTCCCGGTCGCGCAGGTGCTCCAGACCGTCGAGGATCAGGTCCAGGCCGAAGGTGATGTCCGGGTCGCCGGGGTGGTTGCCCTCGGCGACCTGCCGGGTGAGCTCGGCCATGTGCGGATACCGCCCACCGGCCAGCAGATACTCATACGCCGCGGCGGTGTCGGCGTAGTCGGCGGCGGCGATCGGGAAGTTCAGGCGGCGCAGGGTGAAACCGTAGACGTAGCTGTCCATCGTGTTCCACGCGTAGTCGGCGAGCCGCCAGGAGAAGCCGGCGCCGCGCAGCACGCCGAGGGTGAAGTCGATGTAGCGCAGCATCGCCGGGCCGGTGTTCGTGCGCGACATCAGCAGCGCCGGCGCCCAGGGGTGGCGGGTCAGCACGCGGTGGGCGGCCTCGCCGCGGCGGCGCATGGCGGCCTTCCAGTCGCCGTCGTCGCCGGGCAGGTCGATCTCGTCGACCACCAGGTCGACGATGCCGTCGAGGACGGCCTCCTTGTTGGCGACGTGCCTATACAGCGACATGGCCTCGACACCCAGCTCGCGGCCGAGGTGGCGCATGGAGAGCGAGTCGGCGCCCCCGGAATCGGCCAGCGCCAGGGCGGCCTGGAGCACTCGTCGCGTGCTCAGGGGCTCTCGGGACTTCGGCATCTTCTCGTCTCTCGATGGGGTTGCGGGACCGCTCGACCATACCGCATCCTTGCTTACGTCGTAAGCTTACGCTGTAATCAGGAGGTGGAGTGCGGATGAGAGCACTGGTCCAGATCGCGTTCGGGTCACCCGGCCGGGTCGCGTTGCAGCAGGTCACCGACCCCGTCGCGGGTCCGGGCGATTTGGTCGTGCGCGTTCACGCGGCCGGTCTCAACGCCGCCGACCGGATGACCCTGCGCGGCGAGCCGTTCGGGATCCGGGTCGTGGCCGGCGGCCTGCGAAGACCCCGCCCCGGATTCGTCGTCGGCCGAGCGCTCGCCGGCCGGATCGAGGCGGTCGGTGACGGCGTGCGCGACCACCGGGTGGGCGACGACGTCCTGGCCGAGACCCCGGCGGCGATCGGCGAGCTGGTCCGCGTCCCGGCCCGGTTGGCCGCCGCGAAACCCGCCGCTCTCACCTTCACCGAGGCGGCGACACTGCCGCTGGCCGGGACGACCGCGTTGCAGTCGATCCGCGACGCCGTCGGAGCGCGCGCCGGCCGCCGCGTGCTCATCACCGGCGCCTCCGGCGGCATCGGCACCTTCGCCGTCCAACTGGCCGCCGCCCGCGGCGCGATCGTCACCGCCTCCTGCGCCGGGCGCAACGCCGGCCTGGTCCGGGCGCTCGGCGCGGCAGCGGTCGTCGACTACGAGCGCCGCGAACCGCTCGCCGCGCCGGGGGAGGGTTATGACGCGATCCTCGACCTGGCCGGCAACCACACCCTCGCCGAGCTGCGCCGGGCGCTGCGGCCCGGCGGCGTCGTGGTGCTGTCGGTCGGCACCGGCGGCCGCTGGCTCGGCCCGGCCCGGCGCATCCTCGCCGGCAAGCTCACCCGCGGCCCGGTGCGGACCCTCCTGGCGCGCCCCAGCCGCGAGGACCTCACCGAGATCGCCGAGATGGCCGCCGCCGGCGAGCTGCGCCCGGTCGTCGACCGGGTCTACCCTTTCCCGGAGGCGGCCGCAGCCCTCCACCACTTGGACCGCGGCCGGGTGGCCGGCAAGATCGTGATCGCGATGACCGGCGAGCCAGGCTGATCACCAGCACACCCACGTCCCGCACCGGGCTGGCACGGGACGTGGGTCGTGGGCGTCAGTCGAAGATGTCGACGTTCAGTATCGGGTGCTGGCCATTCGGCGAGCCGATCGTCGAACAGGTGAACTCGTCCGGCGCATCGCACTTGAAATCATTTTTATCCGACGTGTCCGGGTCATTCCAATAGATCACCACATCGCCGTAATCAGTTTCATAGGTGACGGTCCCCCCGGTGCCACCCTCATCCTCGCTCGACGCCGTGCTCATCCGGCCGATACCATCGCTTGCGATCGTTTCCGGCGGATATTGAATCCATTCTCCATCAGTAACCTGCGAATGTGTCAGAACCAGCACCTGACCGGTCCGGTTCTTGACAATGACCTTGGTCGTGTAGTCGCCGGGATCGGCGGATGCCATGGTCGGCAGCCCTGCGGTGAGCGTGCCGGCCGCCAGCACGGCAGCACCCGCCGCGCGCATACCCGATATACGGAAACGAGACAGGGTCATGCTGAAATCCCCTTCACAAGATCGCGAATACGGAGGCGATAACCGCCGTCCGTGAGTCGTTCTCAAGTATCCCGTCCATGTCTGGCGGGCGCTCACCGAATCCGCAGAACCCGATGAAGGACATTCGTCCCAGAATGCCGTTACGGCGATGGAGAGGGTGATGGAGAGACAGACACGAAACGGGAGAACGAATTCCCGGCCGGTAGACCTATACGAACAGATCGGCCAGGTTGCTCAAGGCCATCCGGGTGCCCAGCTCGTTGTCGGCGGCCGGGATCGCGTCCGGGATGTTCTCGTGCACGATCACCACCTCGGTCCCGCCGGGCACGGCCGTCAACGTGGTCGTCATCGTCATCACCGTGCGCAGCGCCGGATCACCGGACTCGAACCGGAACTCCTCGACCACCTCGGCGTCCGGCACCAGCCTGCGGAAACAACCGTGGTAGGTGTCGGTGTGCGCCGACGACTTCCCCGAACCGTCCGGCGAGTCATAGGTCAGCGAGATCCGGAAACGACCGCCCTCGCGCGCGTCGAACTCGTGCACCTCGCTGGTCATGCCGGACGGCACCCGCCACCTCGCGAGCGCCGACGGGTCCAGCAGCGCCCGGTAGACCTCGGCCGGAGTGGCGGGCACGTGCTGGGACACCGTCGTCGTGTACACGCGACGATCCTATGCGGTCAGGACGACCAACTGCCGGGTCGCGCGGGTCATCGCCACATAGCGGTCCACCGCGCCGAACGCCTCCGGCTCCACCAGGACCACCAGGTCGAACTCCAGACCCTTGGCGAGTTCGGGGGTGAGCGACCGGATCCGTGGCGTGCCCTCGAACGACGGGTCACCGATCACGCAGGCCACCCCCTCCGGATGGGCGGCCTCCCACGACGACAGCACCGCGGGCAGGTCGGCGACGGCACCGTGGACGACGGGAATACCACTGTGCCGAATCGACGCCGGCACGTTGGCATCCGGCAGCACCGCCCGGATCACCGGTTCCGCCTCCACCATCACCTCCGCCGGAGTGCGGTAGTTGACGGTCAGCGACGCCACCTCGACCCGGTCGACACCGACCCGGTTCAGGCGCTCCCGCCACGACTCGGTGAACGGGCGTCGGGTCTGCGCCCGGTCACCGACGATGGTGAGACTGCGCGACGGGCAGCGCAGCAGCACCATCCGCCACTCGGCGTCGGTCAACTCCTGCGCCTCGTCGACCACGATGTGCGCGAACGGCCCGGCCAGCCGATCCGGGTCCACCGTGCCCAGGGCCGCCTCGTCGACCAGCGCGTCGTGGAAATCCTCGCCGCGCAGCATGGTCACCAGGCCGGTGCCGTACTCGTCGTCGGCCGCCTCGATCAGATCGTCGACGACCCGGGACATGCGCTCACGTTCGGCGGCCGCCGTCGCCTCCCGCCGCCGCGACCGCGCGGACGCGCCCGGGTCGCCCAGCCGCTGCCGGGCCGCGTCCAGCAACGGCAGATCGGACACCGTCCACGCCCGCGCGTCGGCGCGCTGCAACCGGCGGACCTCGTCCACGCTCAACCAGGGAGCACATCGGCGCAGGTAGGCCGGCACCGACCAGAGATCGGCCACCAGATCGGTGGGCCGCAGAACCGGCCAGACCCGGTGGAACGCCGCCCGCAGGTCACGATGCGCCGGCACGTCCAGGACCGCCAGCAGCTCGGCCCAGATCTGATCGCGAGCCTCGTTGTGCGGGGTCCCGGGCTCCACCGCCTCGAACGCCCGCGCCCAGTCGGCGGCGGTCACCCGGACGTCCGCCGCATCGGTTTCGATGATCATCGGCTCGGTGGGCGGCTCCTCGTAGAAGCGGACCGCCGCCTCGATCGCGGCCACCATGTCCACCGAGGACTTGAGCCGGGCCACCTCCGGATCGCTCTCCACGGTCGCCGTGGCGCCCTCGGCGACCAGGTCACGCAGCGTACAGATCTGGACGTCCTCCTCGCCGAGGCTGGGCAGCACATCGGAGACGTACGCCAGATAGGGCTGATGCGGCCCGACGAACAGCACCCCGCCGCGACGGTGACCCAGCCGCGGATCCGAGTAGAGCAGATAGGCGGTCCGATGCAGCGCCACCACCGTCTTGCCGGTGCCCGGCCCACCGTCGACGACCAGCGCCCCGCGCGAACCGGCCCGGATGATCGCGTCCTGATCGGCCTGGATGGTGCCCAGCACGTCCCGCATCCGGCCGGAGCGCTCGGCGCCGAGACTCGCGATGAACGCCGACTGGTCGTCGAGCGCCGCGGCGTGCCCGGCGAAGTCGTCCGCCGCGAACACCTCGTCCCAGTAGTCGCTGATCAGTCCCCGCGTCCACCGGTAGCGGCGACGGCTGACCAGCCCCATCGGATCACCGTGCGTGGCGCCGAAGAAGGGCTCGGCCGCCGGGGAACGCCAGTCGATCAGCAACTGACGGCCGGTGCTGTCGGTGAGGCCCTGCCGCCCGATGTAGACCGGCTCCGGATCGCCGGCGGCGACCATGTGACCCAGGCACAGGTCCACACCGAACCGGCGCAGCGACCGCACCTGTGCGGTGAGCCGCCGGACCTCCTGGTCGCGGTCGAGCGCCTGCTGACCGATCCCGGCCCGGGCCCGGCGCGCGGTGCCGAGCCGGTCGGAGAGTTCGGACAGTCGTTGTTCGAGCGATTCCGCCAGCGCGGCGAAATGCTTCTCGTCGGCGGCGATCAGCGCCGGGTCGGCCTTGGCGGCACGATGCGCGGGCAGGTGAAACACGGAGTTCAAAACGCGGGATCCGATCCTCGATCGCGACGAGGGACGACGAACGTCAGCCCCATGAGCAGCGATTTTGCGCCCTCACCCGGGTCTTGCCGCAAGCCCCGGGGTGCGATATACCTTGGAAAGGGAAGGGGAGTGGCCAGACCTCCGAATCCCGGAAATCCGTCTTTGGGAATCATCCGCCGGTGGCTGTCCGGCGCCGCAGAGGTAGGCGATGATCGGCCGGGCGAGGGCGTTCCGGCGCCGCGTTCAGTCCCGTCAGCGGTAACCGACGCCGTCGAAGACGATCACGCTGAGGTCGTGGTGGTCGTTCACGTCGCGGATGTGGCCGCCGTACCCGGCCTCGGCGACGTGCGGCGCGAGCAACCCGAACAGCTCATGCGGATAGCCGATAGCGTCATCGAGGACGTGGATGCGGGCGTAAAGTCCCCACTGGTTCCGCTGCCGTACCAGGTGGGCGAACTCGCCGCCGGGCAGGTAGGTGTCCGGGTCCGGTTCGAGCAGCCGGTAGGCGTACTCGTCCTCGATCAGCGCGGGCCGCTCGTCGAGCTCGCCGAGGTGCCAGTGCAGCACGTCGAGGACCTCCGCCGGGACGTCGTCGCGGAGCAGACAGCTGAAGACGACCTCGTAGTGATCACTCACAGCCACCGAGGATAGCCACACCCCCCGACTTGAGCGATTGCTCAAACAGGGGCTATCGTCCAATTGAGCAATCGCTCAACGGGGGAGGTCGAAGGTGGGGAAGTTCCGGATACGGTCGGCGAACATCGCGCTGACCGGCATCGTCGTCGCGTTCGGGGTCGTGTTCTTCACCCTGACCGTCCGCGCCGGCAAGGCCGACAGCGCGCTGCTGTTCGTCGTGCTGCCGACCGCCCTGGCGGCCGCGCTCACCCTCACACCGGGCAAGAGCACCCACGGCACGGTGTTCCGGCTCACCACCGTCGGCCTGCTGCTGGCGGCCGTGGCGCTGCACGAAGGCGCGATCTGCGTCGTGCTCGCCGCGCCGCTGGTCTACGGCGTCGCACACGGCGTCACCGCCCTGTGCCGGATGTTCCAGGACCGCGACAAGATCATTCCCGCCCTGCTGCCACTCCCGCTGCTGCTCACCGGGGTCGAGGGCGTCGACCCCGAGTGGCGCGTCTACCCCGACCAGTCCGTTCAGGTCAGCCGGGTCGTCGCGGCCGCGCCCGCCGACGTCGCCGCCCGCCTCGCCGCCGGACCGCGACCGGTCGCCACCCGCCCCATCGCGTTGCGCCTGCTCGGCGTCCCCACCCCCGAACACGTGCACGGCACCGGACTCGCCGTCGGCGACCGGTGGATGTTCGGCTACCACGGCAGCGCCCACGGACCCGGCGGCCAGATCGTCACCGAGGTCCGCGCCGCCGGCGACCACGAGATCACCTTCGCCGTCCTCGAGGACACCTCCATCACCGGCCGCTGGGTGCGGATGCGCGACGCCACCGTCAGCTGGCGGCCCGCCGGCACCGGCACCGAGGTCACGCTGCGCATCGACTACCGGCGCGGCCTCGACCCGTCCTGGTACTTCGGACCGCTCCAGGACGGCTTCCTGCACGCCGGCGCCGACCACGTCCTGGACATGCTGGCCCTGACATGACCGTCACCGCCGCCCGCTACCTGTGCCTGATCCTTCCGGTCGCCGCGCTGCTCGCCGCCGCCCGCGCCGATCGCGACCGGCAGGCACGGGCCGGCGCGTCCCTGGCCTTCATCACCGCGATCACCGGCATCGCCGTGCTGCACGAGACCGCCACGGCCGCCCGATGGCACGGGTTCGCGACCGTCGACGGCACCTACCGGGGTCTCCCGATCGACCTCTGGCTCGGCTGGGCGATCCTCTGGGGCCCGATCCCGGTGCTGCTGCGCCGATGGCTGCCCCTCCCGGTCGCCCTCGGCCTGCTGCTCTGGCTCGACGCGACAGCCATGCCACGGCTCGCCCCACTGATCGACCTCGGCCCGCACTGGCTGCTCGGCGAGACGCTCGGCCTGATCGCGGTGGCCCTGCCCGCCCAACTGCTCGGCCGCTGGACCGCCGACCGCCGCCACCTCGTCCCACGGGTGCTGCTGCAATGCGCCACGTTCGCGGTCCTGCTGCTGTGGCTCACCCCCACCGTGGCGTTCACCGTCGGTGACGGCGGCTGGGACCGGCTACTCGACCTGCCCACCTCCGCGATCATCGTCCTCGGCCAGCTGGGTGCCGCGGTCGCGGTTCCCGCACTCGCCGGGGTCCGCGAGTTCGCGCTCCGCGGCGGCGGCACCCCCTACCCGTGGGACCCGCCGGTGCGGCTGGTCACCACCGGCGTCTACGGCTACCTCGCCAACCCGATGCAGGTCAGCGCGGTCCTGCTGCAACTGCTGCTGGCTGCCGCGACGCACAGCGCCACGCTGGCCGCGGTCGCCCTCGGCACCACCGCCTTCGCCGCCGCGGTCGCCGGGCCGCACGAAAGACAGGACCTCCATCTCCGGTACGGGCGCAGCTGGCGGCAATACCGCGACCGGGTCCGGGACTGGCGACCCCGGAGGACACCCTACGAGCCCGTGCCCGCACGACTCTGGCTCGACGACGACTGCGGACCGTGCACGACCATCCGTGACGCCCTGCAACGACGCCACCCGGCCGGGCTGACCATTCTGCCCGCCTCCACCCACCCCGAGACACTGTGGCGCGCCCGCTACGAGGCCGCCGACGGGCACACCGCCGACGGTGTGGCAGCCGTCGCCCACTCCTTCGAACACATCGGTGCGCTTCCCGCGTACCTCTCCATGGTTTTGCTGCTCCCCGGCCTGGACCGGCTCGCCCAGCTGATCACCGACGCGCTGATCGCGCCCCCGCACCCGGCCGGCGGCGGACCCCTGCGGCAGAATGACCGCGCGGAGGCAAAGGGAGGACCATGAGCGACACCAAGCAGCGACTGCTCGACGGAGCCCTTGTCGCGCTGCGCGAACACGGCGTCACCGGCGTGTCGGCGCGGACCATCGCGGCCGCCGCCGGAGCCAACCAGGCGCTCGTCTTCTACCACTTCGGGTCGGTCGACGAGCTGCTCGGCGCGGCCTGCCAACAGGCGACCCGGCAGCGGGTGGAAGCGTTCGCGGAACGGTTCGCGGCGGTCGGCTCGCTGCGCGAACTGCTCCAGGTGGGCCGCGACCTGCACGACCAGGAACTCGCCCTGGGCAACGTGTCGGTGCTCGCCCAGATGCTGGCGGCCGCCCAGACCGGCGAGCGGCTGGCCGCGCCGATCGCCGCGGCGCTGCGGATGTGGACCGACGAGATCGAGACGATCCTGCAACGGCTGCTGGCCGCGTCACCGGTCGCCGAGGTCGCCGACATCCCCGGCCTGGCCCGCGCGGTCGGCGCCGCGTTCGTCGGCATCGAACTGTACGAAGGCGTCGACCGCGACGGCGCCTACCGCGCCCTGGAGGCTCTCGACCAGCTCGCCGTCCTGGTCGAGGTGGTCGACGAACTCGGACCGCTGGCCCGGCGCGCCCTCAAATCGAAGATCAAGAAGGCGTCCGCGCCGCGGTGAGCTGGACGGGACACTCGGCGCCTTCCTAACGTCGGGGCATGGCCGACTTCTGGACAGACGCCGAGCGTCACCTCATCCGCTACTCCGGCGCCGGCGGCTTCGTCCCGGAGATCATCGAACGCGCCGAGGGCAGCTTCGTCCACACCGCCGACGGCCGCCGGCTGCTCGACTTCACCTCCGGTCAGATGAGCGCCATCCTCGGGCATTCCCACCCGGCCGTCACCGCCACCGTCCAACGGCAGGCCGCCACCCTCGACCACCTGTTCAGCGGCATGCTCAGCCGGCCCGTCGTCGACCTCGCCCGCCGCCTCGCCGCGTCGCTGCCCGACCCGCTCAGCAAAGTCCTGCTGCTCACCACCGGCGCCGAATCCAACGAGGCCGCCATCCGGATGGCGAAACTCGTGACCGGCGGCCACGAGATCATCTCCTTCGCCCGGTCCTGGCACGGCATGACGCAAGCCGCGGCCAGTGCCACCTACAGCTCAGGACGCAAGGGGTACGGGCCCGCGGCGCCCGGAAACTACGCCATCCCCACACCGAACGCGTACCGGCCGGACTTCACCACACCCGACGGGCACCTCGACTGGCAGCGGCAACTCGACCACGCCTTCGAGATGATCGACGCCCAATCGGTGGGCAGCCTGGCCGCCTGCATCGTCGAGCCGATCCTCAGCTCCGGCGGCGTCATCGACCTGCCGCCCGGCTACCTCGCCGCCCTGCGCGCCAAATGCCACGAACGCGGCGGGCTGCTCATCCTCGACGAAGCCCAGACCGGACTGTGCCGCACCGGAGACTGGTACGCCTTCCAGCGCGACGGCGTCGTACCGGACATCATCACCCTGTCCAAGACGCTGGGCGCCGGCCTGCCGCTGGCCGCCGTCGTCACCAGCGAACAGATCGAACGAACCGCCCACGAACGGGGCTTCCTGTTCTTCACCACCCACGTGTCCGACCCGCTCGTCGCCGCGGTCGGCAACACGGTCCTCGACGTGCTCGAAGCCGAGCGCCTCGACCGGCGGGCCGCCGAACTCGGCGCCTACCTGAGCAAAGGGCTGACCGAACTGGCCGGGAAACACGCGGTGGTCGGCGACGTACGGGGAAGGGGTCTCCTGATCGGTCTGGAACTGGTTCTGGACCGTGCCACCAAGCAGCCCGCCAACGAACTCGGCGCCGCCGTCACCCGCCGCTGCCTGGAACTCGGCCTGCACATGAACGTGGTCCAGCTCCCGGCGATGGGCGGCGTGTTCCGGATCGCCCCGCCCCTGACCTCGTCCTTCGAGGAACTGGAACTCGGCCTGACCATCCTTGACCAGGCGATCGGCGAGGCGGCGCTCACCGCTTAGGAGGCCGTTTCCGGTTCGCCTTCGGCACCCGCCGCCTACGGGGGCGCGCCTCCTGACGGACGTACCGGGGCTGCCACAGCGGCTCCGGCACCGGCCGGCCCGCGTTACGCCAGACGGCCCAGGCCAGCGCGGCGAACGACGCCAGTGCGAGACCGCCCGGGATCCAGCCCCAGCGCACATGGTCGGGTGTCTCCGGGGCGACCAGGCCGGTCGGGTCCAGCAGCACCGTGATGTCGTCGCCGACCCCGAAATCGTCGTTGCTGGGATATTCGTCCCGCCGGCAGATTGTGCCCGGCAACGGCGATCCGTCGAGACGGGTCAGCCGGTAACAGTTCTCCCGCAGGATCCGGCCTCCGCGGTTCTCCGTGTCCAGACTGATGGTCACGCTGCTGACGTGCGCCGTCTCGGGGTGGCCGAACACGCCCAGCACGATCAGCCTCGCGCCCCAGTTCGTCGACGCGAACAGCACGAGCGCCGCGACCACCATCCCCGCGATCGGGACCTTGTCGTCCTCGTCCTCCCGCTTCCACGTCCTGGCCGGAATCAGCAGCCCCACCACCAGCAGCGTCACCGCCAGCGTGAGGACCAGCAGCCAGAGCCGCCAGCCGCGGACGTCCGCGACCGCCGCCACCAGGGCGGGCGCGATCATGCAGGCCAGCAGCCGAAGACGCCGGACAAGAGTCGGATCCACACACGCGATTCTGGAAGATCAGCGCAAGGACAGCGGTATCCGGCTCGCGTAGCGGACTTGGGCCGGGCAAGCTGGCCACGTGATCTTCCCCGACTCTCCGGACTGGGCGGTTCGCGCCGCGGCCGGGCGACAGCTCGCGGCTTCGGACGACCTCGATGAGGTCGCGGACCTCCTCCACCGACTCCTTCTCGACCCCCACGACACGGGCGTGACCGGGGAGACGGCCGCCGCCCTCCTGCAACGCAGAGACACCGCCGGTCTGCGCCATGTCCTGCGGGCCAGGAACAACGCCGCCGAAAGTTGCACCGCGGAAGAACTTCAAGCCGCTCTCCACTGCAACCCGGAATGGACGACGGAGGAGGGAACAGACCGGCTGATCACGCAGCTGCGGTCGCTGGCGGCCGATCACGACGCCGACGTTAGCGACGAAGCGGCCGAACAACTCAAGCCGCTGGGCCGATGATGATGATCAAGGCGGCCGGTCGACGTCATCGACTCGCTCGGCGAAGTCCCGGAACTGCTCGCGAAAAATCGTATGTAACCCGATGGCGGTCAACGGTGTGTCTATAGGTGTGCGAACACAGACGGGAAGCGCCGACTTCGACGCCTTCTACCTAGCGACCGGCCGCCGCGTCGTGCTCTACCTGTACGCCGCCTGCGGCGACCGGGCCGAAGCCCAGGACCTCGCCCAGGAGGCCTTCGCCCGCGCCTGGCAACACTGGTCCCGGGTCTCCCGGTACGAGGACCCCGAAGCCTGGGTGCGGTCGGTCGCCTGGCGGCTGATGGCCAACCGGTGGCGCGGCCTGCGGCGCCGGCTCGCCGCCCGCGCCCGGATGGGCCGCCCCGACGAGGCGGTCGGCGGCCCGTCCCCGGACCGGGTGGCCGTCACCGGCGCGCTCCAGCGCCTGCCGGCGGCACAGCGGCAGGCCATCGCCATGCACTACCTGCTGGACATGCCGGTCCACGAGATCGCCGCGAGCACCGGCGTCCCGGTCGGCACGATCAAGGTGCGGCTCTCCCGGGCTCGGACGGCACTCGGCGCACTACTCGACGAGAAGGAGAACAGCGATGTCACACGGGGTGCCTGAACGCGTGCGGGAGCTGGCCGACGACGTACAGGATCTGAGGATGAAACCGGCCGCCGAGGTCCGTGCCCGCGGCCGTGCCCGGGGCCGCCGCCAACTGGCCGCTTCCGCGACGGCGGCCGCCGCCGTGGTGGCGGTGTCGGCGGGCGTCGCGGTCGCGTGGCCGCGGCAGGGCGAGACCTCGATACCGCCCGCGGGGCCCGCCCCGCTCACCTGCGAGCTCCTGCTCCCGGACAGCCCCGCCGACGTCCAGGTCCGGGTGCCCGACGCCGGAATCGCATCGGAGCTGCGCGAACGGGGCTTCACGGTGCTCGACGGTGCGGTCGCGTCCGAGGCCGCGACCACCCTGACCTACGGGCCCGCGGCCATCGGCCGGGCGACGCTGCTGCGGGCGGCCGTACACGGCGAGGTCACCATGCGGTTCGAGCCGGGCCGCCCCGGTCCGGCCATCGACCTGGCCCCGGGGCCGGACTTCGACCGTCTCGCCACCGCCACCGAACTCAACCAGAATCTGGTCTCCGTCGGCATGCCGACCGCACCACCGGAGTGTCCATAGAGTGATCGACATGTCGGTCACGCGATTCATCACTGGACTGTTCGGATACCTGGCGGCGCTCGTCGCCTTCCTGTGGATCGGCATCCTGACCGGGGGCGCCGATCCCGGGGACTCCCTCGCCGCCGGGCTGGCTGCCGCCCTCCTGATCGCCCTGCTCGCCACCGTGGCCGTGCTCGTGACCAGTTGGCGGCGGCAGCGGACCGGGCAGCCGATCGCCGCGTCCCTCGCCGGCATGGTGGCGGGCCTGCTCCTGACGGCCCTGCTGACGGTCCGCGTCTATCCGGTCATGCGGCAGGCCGCCTCCACCTGCCCCTGCGAGGCGATCATCGACCAGGGCGCGGCGGCGTCCCTCGGTGACGGGTAGGGAATCGGGCAACGGCCGAGGTGCGCGACCTTCGGGCGCCGATCGTGGACGGCTCACCACCGCCTTCGGTGGCAAGGCGTTCACCATCGCGCAGGGCGCGCATCTCACCCTTGGCCGGGCGCGATGGCGTGGGCCTGGGGGGTGCTTTCGCGGAGGACGAGTTCGACGGGGATGTCGACGCGGGACGCGGTGGCGCTGGCGAGGGCGAGTTCCAGGGCCTGGCGGCCCAGGTCGTGCAGGGGGACGCGGACCGTGGTGAGGGGTGGGAGGACGTCGACGGCGGCGGCGATGTCGTCGAAGCCGGCCACCGCGATGTCGGCGCCGGGGGTGCGGCCGGCGTCGCGGAGGCCGCTCATCAGGCCGATGGCCATCACGTCGTTGACGGCGAAGACGGCCTCGGGACGACGTGACGCGATCGCGGCGGCCGCCTGGTTTCCGCCGGTGCGGGTGAAGTCGGCGACGATCTGGTCGGCGGCGTCCACGGTCAGGCCGGACGCGTGGATGCCGTCGGTGAAACCCTGGCGGCGGTCGGCGGAGGTGCGGATGTCGTCGCCGGCGTGGACGATCGCGAAACGGCGGTAACCGGCGCCAGCCAGGGCTGTCGCGAGGCGGTGGGCGCCGCCGTAGTTGTCGACGGACAGCGTGGTGAACGGGAGTTCCGGCTGGCTGATCAGGGCGACCCGGCCGCCGGACCGGTGGTAGGCGGACAGTTCGTCGATCAGGGCGGTGTGGGCGTCCGAGCCGACGGTGCGGGTGCCCGCGATGATCACGGCGCGGGGGCGGTGGCCGCGTAGCGTGCGGACGATCTGGAGTTCCAGCCCGGGGGAGCGGTCGGCGATCGCCATCGTGACGATCAGGCCCGCCTCCTGGGCGGCCTCGGTGACGCCGGCGGCGATCGAGGAGAAGTACGGGTCGTCGATGTCGTTGACGACCAGGGCGACCGTGCTGCTCGAGCCGCGGGCGATGGCCTGGGCGGACAGGTCGGGGGCGTAGCCGAGGCGGTCGGCGGCGGCGCGGACGCGGTCGGCGTTCTCCTTGCGGACGGTGCGGTCGCTGCCGTTGAGTGCCCGGGACGCGGTGGCGTACGAGACGCCTGCCTCGCGGGCGACGTCGCGCAGCGTGATGTGCTCGCGTTCCACCGGTGTGATTGTGCCAGGCGCTCGGTGTCCGCAAGGGAGGGCGGAACCCGGGGTGAAAAGTATGATGAGCCCTCGCGCCACCAGGGAGTGTGTCCGCATGCCGCATCCAGCGAGGCCGACCGTCACCCTGCGGGAGGTGGCGGCGGCCGCCGGGGTGTCGGTGGCGACCGCCTCGCGGGTGCTGGGCGGCAGCGCCCGTACGGTCTCGGCGGAGAACGCCCGCAAGGTCCTGGAAGCCGCCTCCGGACTGCGTTACACCGCCGACGTGGCGGCCCGGGCCATGCGCCGCGAGAGCGACGCGATCGCGCTGGTCGCCGACGACCTGACCACACCGTCGATCGCGCAGGTGGTGGCCGCGATGGAACGGCAGGCGCGGACCGTCGACGCGTTCGTCACCGTGTCGGCGACCGGCGGCGATCCGGGGCGGCAGCTGGAGACGGTACGGACGGTGTGCGCGTTCCGGCCCCGCGCGCTCGTGATCACGTCCAGTTGGCGGGCGACCACGGCGTACGGGACGCGGCTCGCCGAGGAACTGCGCGCCTACGAGCGGCGCGGCGGACGGGTGGTGATCTACGGCGACATGGAGGCCCCGTTCGACGCCATCGACGTCGACGACCGCGACTCGGGCCGCCTGATGGGCGAGCACCTGGCCGCCACCGGTCACCGCCGGATCGCCGTCCTGGCCGGCACCCGCGAGCGCACGTTCGCGGTGGCCCGCACCGCCGGGTTCCTCGAGGGGCTGATCGGCGGCGGCGTCCACCCGCACGACATTCGGGTGCTGGACTGCCCGGTCAGCCGTGCCGGCGGCTACGCGGCGACCGCCCGGCTCCTCGAGGAGAACGCCGGCGAGTTCGACGCGCTGATGGCGGTCAACGACACGATCGCGGTGGGCGCCCTGTCCGCGTGCCGTGCCGCCGGTGTGGACGTTCCGGGCCGTCTGTCGGTGACCGGCTTCGACGACATCCCCCTCGCGGTCGATGTGACGCCCCGGCTGACCACGGTCGCCCTGCCGTTCGCGGAGATCGGCGAACGTTGCATCCGGTTGGCGCTGACGTCCGGTCAGCCGGGTCGCCCCGGCGTCCGCCAGACGGTCAGCGGCCGCCTCGTGGTCCGCCGGAGTTCCGGCGGCGCCTGATCCGAGCACGGTGACGTCGGGCTCATTCCAGGGCGCGGCGCTGGTCGTATGGGGGTTCGATGCTTCGCCGTACCCGAGGGGCGGTCCTGGCCCGCCGAAGACTTGAGCGGTCGCTCAAGAGCCCGTACTCTTCGTTTTGAGCAACTGCTCAATACTGCGGGTCGGCATGGGCGAGGGGATCACATGAAGGTCGTCATTCCCGGCGGGAGCGGGCAGGTCGGCACGGTTCTGAACCGGGCGCTGACGGCGGAAGGTCACGACGTCGTCGTGCTGACGCGTTCCCCACAGGGCACGCGCCAGGTCTACTGGGACGGCTCGACGCTCGGCGACTGGGCCGGCGAGATCGACGGCAGCGATGTCGTCATCAACCTGGCGGGACGCAGCGTGAGCTGCCGGTACACCGCGGAGAACCTCGAAGCCATGATGAGGTCACGGGTGGAGTCGGCACGTGTCGTCGGTGACGCCATCGCCCGGGCGGCCCGGCCACCCGGGGTGTGGCTGCAGATGAGCACCGCCACCATCTATGCGCACCGGTTCGACGCGGCCAACGACGAGCGCGGCGGTCTGATCGGCGGCGACGAGGAGGGGGTGCCCGACTACTGGGCCTACAGCATCGCGATCGCCCAGAACTGGGAGGCCGCCCAGGAGCGGGCGGCCACTCCCCGTACGCGTAAGGTCGCGCTGCGCTCGGCCATGGTGATGAGCCCGGACCGCGGTGGCGTCTTCGATGTGCTCAGCCGGCTCGCGCGCCTCGGCCTGGGCGGACCGGTGGCCGGCGGCGGACAGTACGTCTCGTGGATCCACGACCACGACTTCGTCCGGGCCATCCGGTTCCTGATCGACCGTGACGACCTCGCGGGGGCGGTGAATCTGGCCGCGCCCGGTCCCTTGCCGCAGCGGGAGTTCATGCGGGAGCTGCGGTCGGCCTGGCGGATGCCGGTCGGGCTGCCGGCCACCACCTGGATGGCCGAGATCGGCGCGTTCGTCCTCCAGTCGGACACCGAACTGCTGCTCAAGAGCCGGCGGGTGGTGCCCGGCCGGCTCGCCGAGGCGGGATTCACCTTCGGCTATCCGGATTGGCGAACCGCCGTCGCGGACCTGACGCCGCGCCACCGAGGCCGCGGATAGGCCGAAAATGCTTGACCGTCGATGTGATCGGCCGCAGACTCTGGAATACGTTTTCCATCCGCGGTGGGACAGTGTGCCGCCGCGGCTTGAAACGTTTTACCCGATCTCCCCGCGAAGGAGGGTCATGTCGCCATCCCGCTATCGCGCGGCCATCGTCGGAACCGGCGCCATCGCCGCCGCCCATGCGCAAGCCCTGAACGAGCACCGGGCCCGGGCGCGCCTCACCGCCGTCGTCGACCTCGACGAGGTACGGGCACGCACGTTCGCCGACGCCTGGGACGCGCCGACGGTCGCGCCCGACCTGACCGGCCTGCTCGAGACCGGTGACGTCGATCTGGTGCACCTGTGCACGCCGCCGTCCACGCACGCCCCGCTCGCCCTCCAGTGCCTGCGAGCCGGCGTGAACGTGATCCTGGAGAAGCCGCCTACCCTGTCGCTGGCCGAACTGGACACTCTCGCCGAGGCGTCCCGGGCGACCGGCGCGCACGTGGCGACGGTCTTCCAGCACCGGTTCGGCGCCGGCGCGGTCCGGCTGCGGGCGATGGCCGCGGCGGGCGACCTCGGCCGCCCGCTTCTGGCCACCTGCGAGACCCTCTGGTTCCGCGACGCCGCCTACTTCGAGGTGCCGTGGCGGGGCCGGTGGGAGACCGAGGGCGGCGGCCCGACCATGGGCCACGGCATCCACCAGTTCGACCTGCTGCTGTCGGTGCTCGGACCGTGGGAGCAGGTCACCGCGGTCGCCGCCCGCCGGGACCGCGACGTCGACACCGAGGACGTGTCGATGGCACTCGTCACGTTCGCCGACGGCACGGTCGCTTCGGTGGTCAACTCGGTGATCTCGCCGCGGCAGGTTTCCGCGCTGCGGTTCGATTTCAGCCACGCCACGGTCGAGTTGTCGCACCTCTACGGCTACACCGACGCCGACTGGATGGTCACCCCCGCGCCCGGGCACGCCGCCGTCGCCGCCCACTGGGCCGCGTCACCGTCGACCGTCGAGAGTGGCCACGGCGGTCAGCTGGCCGCCGTTCTGGACGCGCTCGACGACGGCGCCCCACCACCGGTCACCCTCGAGGAGACCCGCCAGACCATGGAATTCGTCGCCGCGATCTACGCCTCCGCGTTCACCGGCGCCCCGGTGCGTGCCGGCCAGATCGGACCGGACAGCCCGTTCTTCGCCCGCATGGACGGCGCCGGCGCTCCCTGGCGGGCGGTACGCAGCCGATGACCATCTCCGTCGATCACCGGCTGGGCGTGTCGGTCACGGTTTCCGTTTCCGGCAAACCCCTCTTCTCGTACGTGTACGCGCCCGACACCCCACAGCGGGAGTCGCCGAAGCCCTACCTGCACCCGATCCGTACCCTGGCCGGGGATCTGGTGTCGCTGTACCGCCCGCACGACCACGTCTGGCACAAGGGCATCGCCTGGTCGCTGCCGCACGTCGGCGAGCACAACTTCTGGGGCGGCCCCACCTACGTGCACGGCCGGTTCTACGTGCAGAAGGAGAACAACGGCACGGCCGCGCACCGGGCCCTGACCGAACTGTCCGCCACCGACCGCACCGCCACCCTGGTCCACGACCTGGACTGGACCTCCCAGCAGGGCGAACCGGTGATCAGCGAGCAGCGGGCGCTGACCGCCACGGTCGTCGACGACACGAGCTGGGTGCTCGTCTTCGAGACCCGGATGACCAACGTGTCCGGCGGCGCCCTCGCGTTCGGGTCGCCGACCACCAAGGGCCGGGAGAACGCCGGGTACGGCGGCCTGTTCTGGCGGGGGCCACGCTCGTTCACCGGCGGGACCGTGCAGTCGCCGGACGGCGTCGGAGCCGACGACCTGCGCGGCAAACGGGCCGACTGGTTCGCGTTCCGCGGCAGGCACGACGGGTCCGGCCGGTCCTCGACCGTGCTGATGGTCGACGACACCACCAACCCGCGGCACCCGCCGCAGTGGTTCACCCGCAGCCAGGAGTTCGCCTGCCTCAACCCGGCGCCGTTCTTCAGCGAGGAGGTCGACCTGCCCGGCGGGCAGAGCCTCTCCTTCCGGTACGCGGTCGTCGTCTCCGCCGGCGATCACGGCGACGCGGGCACCCGTACCCTCGCCGAAATGGGCCGGGAAGCGCTCAGCGCGCCCCGGAAGACGGCCTGATGGGCGCGGTCTTCCCGGGTGGCGCCTCGGTGACGCGCCTGTCGGTCTATCCGGGCGTGTGCGCCGCGGACGGGCTGGCCGGCGGCACCCCGCACCTGCATCTCGCGTCGACCGAGGCGTATGTGGTGATCGGCGGGTCGGGGGAGCTGCACACCCTGAACGCCGCCGGTCACCGGAGGACGCCGCTGTCGGCCGGGTCGGTGCTGTGGTTCACGCCCGGCGTGATCCACCGGGCGGTCAACCACGGTGATCTCCAGATCGTGGTGGTGATGGCGAACGCGGGGCTGCCGGAAGCCGGCGACGCGGTCATGACGTTCCCGCCCGAGGTGGTCGCCGACGCTGATCGTTATCGGGCGTCGGTGGCGCTGCCGGTCGACGAGCGACGGGATCTCGCCGTGCGGGGCTTTCTGCGGCTGGCCGCCGATCCCGCGGCGCTGGAGGAGTTCTACGACCTCGCGGTGGCTCTCGTGCGCCCGAGAGCCGGCGGCTGGCGGGAGATCTGGGCGTCGACCGTGGAGGCGCAGACCCGCCGGACCGGCGCGGTGATCGACGCCCTCGCCCGCGGCGACGGCCGTCACCTGCGGGAGTCCGAGCTGGTCACCGCGCCGCAGAGCGAGACGGAGCGGCTCGGCATGTGCGGGCGGCTACGAACCTATGACGTACGCAACGGGGTGACGCTCGACCCGGACGGTCTCAGCCGGCCGTGACCGGCGCGAACCGGACCCCGTGCCGGGCCTGGTGGAACGGCCGGTGGTAGGCGTCGAGGGCGGCCGGCCGGGAATCGTTGTCCGGGCGGACCACTCGCGCGTCATCGCTGCTCGTGCAGTGCGGCGTCGATCAGCTTCTCGAAGGCGCACCGGTCGGCGGGGGACAGGTGCGCGAACATCTCCGGCAGCCGGGCGGCGACGTCGGCGTAGAGCGCGTCACCGATCTCCTTGCCCGGCGGCGTGCTGACCAGGGTGCAGAGGCGCCGGTCGTTGTTCTGGCTGGTGCGCTGGACCAGGCCGCGGCGCTCGGTGCGGTCGATCAGGCCGCTGAGCCCGGGTTTGGCCAGACCGAGCAACTGGGCCAGCTCGGTCATGCCGCGGGGCTGGTCCTTGACGAGACAGAGCAGCTGGGCCTGCGCGGTGGTCAGGTCGTGCTCGGCGCAGATCTGTGCGAACCGCCGCTGGATCAGGGTGGACAGGCAGACCAGGTGGTTGCCGAAACCCGGGCTAGCTGTCATGCGCGTCATCCTACCTTGCGGAAATTCGCGCCGCGAACTAGTTTCGTTCGCGCCACGAACTTTCTCTCGGAGGGCAGTCCCATGACCGACGCATTCGACGCCTACGACCTCGCCGGCACCAAGCTGGCCAACCGCATCGTGATGGCGCCGATGACCCGCAGCCGCGCCCACGGTCCCGGCAACAGCCCGACCGACCTGACCGCCACCTACTACGCCCAGCGCGCCACGGCCGGGCTCATCGTCAGCGAAGGCATCCAGCCGTCGGTGGTCGGCCAGGGCTACACCGACACGCCCGGCCTGCACAGCCAGGAGCAGGTCGCCGCCTGGCGCAAGGTCACCGACGCGGTCCACGCCGAGGGCGGCGTGATCTTCGCGCAGCTCATGCACAGCGGCCGGATCGGCCATCCCAGCCTGCTTCCGGACGATCTGATCCCGGTGGCGCCGTCCGCCGTCCGGGCCGCCGGGCAACTGCACACCTACGACGGCATGCAGGACTTCGTCACCCCGCACGAGCTGACCGAGGCGGAGATCGCCGGCACCATCGCCGACTTCGCGGCCGCCGCCCGCAACGCCATCGCGGCCGGCTTCGACGGGGTGGAGATCCACGGCGCCAACGGCTACCTGGTGCACCAGTTCCTGTCCGACAACGTGAACCACCGCACCGACGGCTGGGGCGGCACGACCGACGGCCGGATCCGGTTCGCCGTCGAGGTGGCCACCGCGATCGCCGCCGCCATCGGCGCCGACAAGGTCGGCATCCGGCTGTCGCCGAACAACCCGTACAACGACATCACCGAGACCAACGCCGGCGAGATCTACCCGGCCCTCGTCGCACGGCTCGCCCCGCTCGGGCTCGCCTACCTGCACCTGGTCGAGAGCGGCGACCGCGAACTCACCCGGCGGCTGCGCGCCCAGTGGCCGGGCACCTTCATCCTGAACCCGGCCACCCTCCCGCGGTACACCGGGCCGGAGGACCTCGCCCTCATCGAGGACGGCACCACCGACCTGCTCTCCTTCGGCGGGCTCTTCCTCGCCAACCCGGACCTGCCGGCGCGGCTGGCGGCCGGCGGCCCCTACAACACCCCCGACTACAGCAAGGCCTTCGGCGGCGACCACACCGGTTACACCGACTACCCGGCGCTGTCCGCCTGACCTATCCTCCGCTCGCGGGGCGCTCCCTTCGCCGGGACGCCCCGCGGTGGTTCCTCACGCGAAACGAGGTGGCGTTGACGGAGAGCAGGGCCCTTCCCGAATGGGAGCGGATCAGCGTCCTACGGGCCGAATCCGAGTACGACTCGGTGAAGAAGGAAGCGCGCGTGGCGTACCTCATCTGGGTCTTCTCGGGGATCTTCGGCGGTCACCGCTTCTACCTGGGCGACACCGGGCGGTCGATCGCGATGCTGTTCACCCTCGGCGGCCTCGGCGTGTGGACGCTGATCGACCTGTTCCTCATCCGCGGCCGGGTCCGCGCGGTGAACCGGTCCCGCCGCGCCGCCGTCATGGCCCGGCACGGCATCGTCGACGTCTCGTTCGGGAGTGAACCCGGCCCGGCTGGGTAGACCGTTGATCGCGTCTACCGAGCGTCATGGGAGGTGTGATGGCCGGGCGTCGACTACGTGACTCCGTGGTGCTGGTCACCGGAGCGTCGAGTGGGGTCGGCCGTGCCACCGCGCTCGCGCTCGCCGCCGAAGGAGCCAGACTGGTCCTCGTCTCGCGCAGCGGCGAGGCGCTGGCCGAGGTGGAACAACGGTGCCGGGCGCGCGGGGCCGACGTGCTGGTGGCGCCGACCGACATCGCCGATCCGGACGCCGTCGAACGGCTGGTCACCGCGGCGGTGCGACGGTACGGGCGCATCGACACCTGGATCGAGGCGGCAGCCGTCGGCATCGCCGGGCCGCTGGGCTCGGAATCGGTGGACGAGATCCGGCGCCTCATCGACACCAACGTCCTCGGCGCCACGCTGTGCGCCCGCGCCGCCGTCACCACCTTCCAGGCCCAGGGCCACGGCACGCTGGTGATGGTCGGGTCGTTGCTGTCGCTGTTCCCGAACCCGATGGTGCCGCTCTACTCGATGAGCAAGTTCGCGATCCGGGGCCTGGCGCTCAACCTGCGGCAGGCGGTCGCCGGAAACCGCCGCATCCACGTGAGTCTCGTGCTGCCCGGGCCGATCGACACACCGTTCTTCCAGCGGGCCGCCAACCACACGGGCCGCCGGCTGCGGGCCATTCCACCGGCGTACGCGCCGGAGCGTGTCGCCGCCACGATCATCGCCTGCGCCCGCCGCCCGCGCAGGCAGGCCACCACCGGAGTCGTCTCCCACCTGGCGCTGGTCGCCTCCCGGGTGGCGCCGCGTGCCACCGAGGCGGCGGTGGCCCAGTGGAGCAGGAGACTGGTGACCGGTCCCACGGCGGCGCCGGCCAGCCGGGGATCGCTGTTCGACGCGCCGCCGGCCGGGGCGGTGCACGGCGGTTACCGTCGCGGCCGGCTCCGCCGCCGGCTCGGCGAATGGCTGGCGGGCAGCGCCCACCAGGTCACGGACGGCTGAGCGGTTTGATGAAGACGAGGCACAGCTCGGGTACGCGCTCGATCCGGCCGTCGTCGAGCAGGTCCTCACGGAAGGTCTTCAGGGGCTGCGCCCGCCACAGGGTGAACAGCAGGCTGCGGTAGAGGGCGATGGCCGGCTCGTTGTCCGGGCTGACGCCGAGCGCGACCTGCCGGTGGCCGAGGGTGTAGAGATGCTGTTCCGCCTCGGTGAGCAGCCGCCGGGCGACGCCGCCGCGCTTGTGGCCCTCCAGGACCTCGAGGTGCTGCAGGAGGGGGACACCCGGCAGGCCGGCGCGCAGTTCCGGTTCCTCGGCCGGTCCCAGCCGGAGAAAGACGTCTTCCGCGCGCCCAATCCGATGAACCGGGAACGGACGATCACCGTATGCAATGGAATGTACGGTAGCGGGGTCTACGGCGCGGTTCGCACCCTCACCCACGACGTCTTCCGGGAGAAGAACGCCGACTACCTGGCGCAACGCTTCACCGGGGACACGTTCAGCCTGCTCTTCCGGGTCCAGGTGCTCAACGGCGTCGCCGCCACACCGGACTGGACGGCGCCCGGCACCGTCCTGCACACCTGGCCGGAGGACTGACCGTGACCAGCCTGGCCGTTCTCCCCGACATCGGGGAGATGCACCACGCGTCGCACGCCGCCCTACTCGACGACGAGGACGTCCCGGCCGACCCACCCGACCATGGGCTGGACGCCATCATCGTGCCCACCGCCTCCAAGACCGGCGCGTTGCGGCACGCCGTCCAGGTGGGGCAGGAGATCGACTGCCCGGTGGTCGCCCTGTGCAGCCGGGACGCCTCCGCCGTCCAGGCGTGGTGGATCGCCCAGCATGAGGGCGCCGCGCTCATGGCGGTGGACGTCGACCGTACGCTCGCCGGGAAGCTGCCGTCCTTCGCCACCGACCACCAGTTGCGCGCCGGTGGGTTCGCCGGCGCCAGCGACCTGAGCCTCAAACGCAACCTCGGGCTGGTGCTCGCCCGCGGATCGAGCTGGCGGCGAGTGCTCTTCCTCGACGACGACATCCATATCGACGAACCGAAACGCCTGCACCACATCGCCGGGCTGGCCGACCGGTATCGCGCCGTGGGGCTGGCCAACCACGGGTTCGCGGACAACTCGGTGGTCTGTCACGCGTACCGGGCGGTCGGCGGCGCGCAGGACACCTTCATCGGCGGCGGCGCGATGATCGTCGACACCGCCCGTACCAAGTCGTTCTTCCCGAACATCTACAACGAGGACTGGCTGTTCCTGCTCGGCGACGGAGTCCCGTTCACCGCGGCCCGGGCGGGGACGATGTGGCAGCGCACCTATGACCCCTTCGCCAACCCGGCCCGCGCCGTCGCCGAGGAACTCGGCGACACGCTCGCCGAAGGACTGTTCTGGCTGCTCGACAGCGGGCAGGGTATCGACGAGGCGGGCCGGACCGGATTCTGGGGCGATGTTCTCTACCGGCGCCGCAAGTTCATCGACAGCCTCATCGGAAAAATGACCGGGCCCGACCACGATCGAATGCGCCCTTCACTGCTGGCCGCCCGCGGGCGCAGCGCCGACATCACCAGCGGCTTGTGCCACGACTTCGTTGATCTCTGGAGCGCCGACCTCCAGAGATGGCGCAAGTATTTGAACAGGGTGTCCGCCTGCGACGGCCCGGAAAAGTTCCTGCACGATATCGGTATGTCTCACCACGCGCTCTTCTCCCAGGCGTTCACGGCGCGGTAGACGACCCGGCGACGCCTTTGTGGACGGGTACCGTCGCGTCCATGATCGAGAACGTTACCTTGGCGGTCGTCGGCGTCGGCAACAACACCTCGGCCCTGATTCAGGGCGTCAACCTTCATCGGCGTACGGGGACGCTGGTCGGAGTCCGGCACCCGGAGGTCGACGGGCTCGGCGTCGGGGACATCGACATTGTGGCCGCCTTCGCCCTGTCGGACGGCAAGGTCGGGCGGGACCTGCACGAGGCGATCTTCGTGCCGCCCAACAATTTCGGGCCGCTGGAGGCGGAACTGCCGCCGGCCGGCGTGACGGTGCGCCGCGGGCTGGTCGGCGCCGAGGGGATCGACGAGGTGGCGGCCGCGCTCGACGGGGTCGAGGTGGTGCTCTACTCGGCGCCCAGCGGGCGGCCCGGGACGGCGCTTGCCTACGCCGAGGCCGCGCTGCGGGCGGGTGCCGCGTTCATCAACACCACCGCCGATCCGGTCGCGCGGGATGCGCAGCTGCTCGGGCGGTTCGAGGCGGCCGGGCTCCCGTTGATCGGGGACGACCTGGCCAGCCAGTTCGGGTCGTCGGTGGTGCACCGGGCGCTGCTGCGGCTGCTGGACGAGCGGGGGCTCACCCTGATCAGCTCCTACCAGGTCAACCTCGGCGGTACGGAGGACTTCCGCAACCTGGTCGAGAACCCGAGCACGAAGAAGCAGTCGAAACTCAACGCCCTCGGATCGGATCGGGTGCAGATGGCGCCGCTGGGCTACCTGCCACACCTGGGATCACAGAAGGTCGCTCACATCAACATTGAGGCGCAAGGGTGGGGCGAGACTTCCGTCAATCTTGACGTACATCTGAAGGTGCATGACCCGAGTGGAGCCGCCGGCGTCAACATTGATCTGGTTCGTCTTGCCGCGTCCGCGAAGCGGGCCGGCCGTGGCGGTTACCCGCCGGAGGTGGCGTCGCTGCTGAAATCGCCCCCGGGGACCGCCGTCTGAGTGGACACCCGGCGGGGATCGAGGCGCTCGCTCATTATGAGAGCACTGCTCTTGACGAAGAGCGGGTGTCTGCTGTTCACTGTTCTCAAGCGAGAGCAGTGCTCTCACATATCCGGGAGGAACCATGCGATACCTGGCACCCAAGAGCGCGAGCAACGTGTTCAACGACTTCGCCAAGTGGCTCACCGCCCGGGGGATCAGCCTGCTCGGCAGCCGCGTCCTGGCCGTCCGGGGCCGCACGAGCGGCGAAGTCCGCACGACGGTGGTCAATCTCTTCACCCACGAGGGCGAGCGCTATCTGCTCGCGCCGCGCGGACACACCCAATGGGTACGCAACCTGCGAGCCGCCGGAGAAGGGGAACTCCGCCTCGGCCGCCGTACCGAACCGTTCACCGCGGTCGAGGTCGAGGACGCCGCCAAGCCGCCGCTGATCCGCCTCTACCTGCGCAAATGGGCGTGGGAGACGGGCGCCTTCTTCGACGGCCTGAAAGCCGACTCACCCGAGGCCGACATCGTGGCCGCCGCCCCCGGCTTCCCGGTCTTCCGCGTCATCACCCGCTGACCACCCGGCACCGCCATCTCTCGCAGCCACGCCGGGGCGCCCCGCCTTCCGATGCGCCCGCGGCACGACGCGCAGAAGCATGGGCGAGACCGGGGCGGCGGATGGCGCGATCATGGGCGGTTCGCCACCCGATCCGGTGGGAAAGCGTCCAAGATCGCCAGACGCTGAGCCGCCCCGCCGGCGGGGCGGCGGGTTTCGGGAGGTTCGGGTAAGTTGCCGGGTCGTGGCCGTTGTGCGGGTGTTCGAACAGGATGACTACCTGCCGGAGTACAGCCTTCTCGTGCTGCGTGACACCAGCGTCGAGTGGAGCGACGAGGATCCGGACCTGCCGCGGCACCGGGATCGCGGGGACGAGCCGGCCGGCACGTTCGCCGGGGCCGGAGGTGGCTGGCTCGCCGGGCAGGCGCCCGGTGACGGTGTCCACCGCGTCGTCCTCGAACTGCACGACACCGCCCCGCCCCAGGACCACGCCGACTGGGCGGACGCCATGGAGACGCCCTACCGGTCCAGCTCCGGCGGGCTGTCGCTGACCACCCTGACCGGCGGTGTCGGGCCGGTCGACTTCGAGATCGGGCACGAGGAGTGGTTCCGCGTCCGGGTACGCCGCCGGGCCGCCCCCGGCGCCGGCGAGCGCCGCTACGACTGGCTGATCAGCTTCTGGCCGGACCGGAACGTCGAACCGCCGGTCTGGCTGGCCCGCGGCACGTCGGCGATCGGGCCCCGCAACGACGGCTGGCACGCGATGCTGCCGTACGACGTGATGTCCGTGGCCTATGTCGTGATCAACGCGGCCGAGGCGCACGGCGGGCCGGTCACCGCCGACCAGGTGCAGGCCGGGTACGTGGTGCCGCACCTGTTCGCACCGGGCTGGATGGACGACCCGCTGCCCGCCGGCGCGAAGATCGACGCCTACGCCGCCCAGCTCGGCGTGCCGCCGGTGCGCCGCAAGCGGGACGTGCTGACTTTCATGGCGGCCGCCGGCATCCTGGTCCGCGAGGACGGTGACCGCTATCGGGCCGGACGATTCGAGCCGATCGACACGGTCCTGTCGCTGCCGCCCGCCAAGGTCGACTTCGTGCACCGGATGGACGCCACCGGCCGCTGGCAGCGCGCCGGCGAGGACCTCGCCTCGGTGTGGCGCTGGAGCCGCGCACAACCCCTGGAGACGACCGGCGCCGAACTCTCCGCCCGGCTGCTGATCGGCGAACCCGACCTGGCCGATGTCGTCACCCATCTCGGATCGAGTATTCACCTGATCCTGCGGTGATCTCATCGCCGATCGTTGATTGTGCCGACGAAGCCGGCGGGCTAGCGTATTCGCCGAGAATTGTCGGTCACCTCAGCGGAAGGTTTTGGTGCATGGTCATTCCACCGGCCCTGCCACGAGAACGCATCTGGCGGATTCCTTTATGACCACTCCCGGCGAGGACACGGGCCGGGAAAGACCGGCCGATGAAGAGGACGTCCGGCTCGCGGACATCGTGCGGTCGTCGCACGACGCGATCGTCGGCGGGACGCTCGACGGCGTGGTGACCGCCTGGAACCGGGCGGCCGAACGGCTCTACGGCTACCACGCCGAGGAGATCATCGGCAGGCGTGCCGAGAGGCTCTATCCGCGCTGGTGCTGGGCCCGCGAGGCGGCGGTTCTCCGCCAGATCGCCGGCGGCGAACAGCTGGACCAGTACGTGACCGAGCGGATCCACCGCGACGGGAGCACCCTCACCGTCCGGCTGAGTGTCTCGCCCATCGCCGACGGCACCGGCAAGATCGTCGGCGTCGCCGCCATCTCCCGCGACGTTCGCGGCGCCACGGTGAATGTCCGGGAGACCCGCCGGCCGCCGGCCGGGCCGGAAACGGCGGACCGTACCCGGGTGGTCCTGCCCGCCGGCACCAGCCACGAGCTGCGTACCCCCTTGCAAGCCGTCATCGGCTTCACCGGCACGCTGCTGCTGCGCCTGCCCGGACCACTCAACGACGAACAGGAACGCCAGCTCGAACTCGTCCAGCAGAGCGCCCGGCAGCTGCTGGAGATGATCAACGAACTGTCCCGCCCGGCGGCGAACTGACAGCGCCGGAAACGGGCGTACCCCGATCGAGCGATAGCCGGCCGCGCTCGCCTGTGGATATGGTTTGGCCTTGGCCGATCGATGCGGTCGGATGGTGTGTGAATCGTGGAGCCCTGGCAACTGGCCGCTTCGGCCAACGCGATCATTCTCGTGGCCTATCTGGCGATCTCGCTCGCTATCGGGCGCGGATTATGGCGCGCACGGCAATGGCGCAGAAATCCGCTCGGCCTGGCGACCGCGGCGATTTTCTTCAGCTGTGCGGTGCACCACGGCTCCCATACGGTGCACCTCATGCTTCCCTATTTCGGCTGGGGAATGCATTCGGGGATCGCCATGCGCCACGCGTTCGGATCGAGTTTCAACGTCGGCTGGGACCTCGCGACCGCCGCGGTCGCGGTGTGGTACTGGACGTTACGTGGCCGGTTCCCGGCGCTGGTGCGCGGCGCCGCGGTGTTCGAGGATCTCCGGCTGCGGCAGGCCGCTGAGGCGACGCTGCGTGCCAGCGAGGAGCGTTACCGCGGCATCGTGGAGACCACCAGCGAAGGGGTGCTGCTCCTCGACGGCGACGGACGGATCGGCTACGCCAACAGCCGGTTCGCCGAGATGCTGGGCCGGCCGGCCGCCGGGCTGCCGGGAACGGCTGTGGTGGACCTGGTGGCCGAGGCGGACCGCCAGGTCGCCGAGCGGGAGCTGGCCGCGGCGGTGGAAGGCGGAACCCGCCGGCTCGAGGTCGGGCTGCTCCGCGACGGCGGCCGGGTGATGTGGGCGCAGATCGCGTTGACGGCGCGGGCCGGCGACCACGGTGTCCTCGCCATGGTCGCCGACGTGACCGAGCAGAAGAACGTCGAGGCACAGCTACGCCAGGCGCAGAAGCTGGACGCGGTGGGCCAGCTCGCCGGCGGGGTGGCGCACGACTTCAACAACCTGCTCACCGTCATCGACGGCTACGCGGCCCTGCTGATGGCCCGGGCCGACGAGGCGTCCTCCCGCGACCTCACCATGATCCGGGAAGCGGCGACGCGGGCCGGGGCGCTGACCCGGCAGCTGCTGGCCTTCTCCCAGACCCAGGCCACCGAGGTCCGGGTGGTGAACGTCGTGGGCCTGGTCACCGGCCTCGAGGAGATGCTGCACCGGCTCATCCGCGAGGACATCGAGCTGGTGGTGACGACCGCGGTGCCGTCGCTGCCGGTACGAGCCGATCCCGGTCAGCTGGAGCAGGTGATCGTCAACCTGGCCGTCAACGCCCGTGACGCGATGCCCGGCGGCGGCATTCTGACCATCGCCACCGACCACGTCGACGTCGGCCCGGAACTGGCCGCTCAGCTCGGCGGCAAGCCCGGGGAATACGCTCTGATCACCGTCGCCGACACCGGTGACGGCATGTCCGCCGAGGTGGCCGCCCGGATCTTCGAACCGTTCTTCACCACCAAGGAGCAGGGCAAGGGCACCGGCCTGGGAATGTCCACGGTGTACGGCATAGTGTCCCAGGCCGACGGGCACATCCGGGTGGACTCGGAACCGGGACGAGGCACCGTCGTCGAGGTGCACCTGCCGATCACCACGGCGCCGGCCGTCGAGATCCCCGCTCAGCCCATGCCGCAGCAGCTGGCGACCGGGACCGAGACGATCCTGTTCATCGAGGACGACGCCGCCGTACGAATGCTGACCGAACGGATTCTGCGAACCGCCGGATATCACGTCCTGTCCGGCGCCGACGGCCGTCAGGCCCTCAAGATCGTCCGCGGGAACCCGGACATCAGTCTGCTGGTCACCGACGTCATCATGCCGGGCATGAACGGCCGGCAACTGGCCGACCGGATCACCGCCATGCGCCCGGGCCTGCCGGTGATCTTCACGTCCGCGCACACCCGCGGCGTGCTCACCCTCAACCCGGACGACCCGACCGTCGCTTTCCTCGAGAAGCCGTACACGGCCACCGGCATCACCCAGAAGGTCCGCGCCGTGCTCGACGCCCGTGCCGCTTCGACCCCGACGAATTGAGGTTTCCGGTGTCAGCCGACCAGCCCTGGAACGCCGAGAACGCCACGGTGGCGGGCACCGTGCTCTACATCGACGACAGCGTCATCAACACCATCCTCGTCGAACGCATCCTCAGCAGCCGCCCGGCCGTGGTGTTCGACTCCGCGCCGGACGGCCGTACCGGACTGGACAGCGTCGCCCGGCTTCACCCGGACCTGGTGCTACTCGACCTCACTCTGCCCGACATCAGCGGGGAACAGGTGCTCACCCGGCTGCGGGCCGAACCGGCCACCCGTGCCATCCCGGTGATCGTGGTCAGCGGCGAAACCGACGACGCCGTCCACCAACGGGTCCTGGCCCAAGGCGCGCTGTGCTGCCTGACCAAGCCGTACGACGTCGAGGACCTGCTCCGGCTCGTGGACCACTCGCTCGGAGCGGGCCGGCGCTGACCTATCGTCCGGCGGCCTGCCCGGGCACCCAGAGAACGGCGAGGCAGACGTCGTCGTCGGGGGAGCCTCCGCCGAGCATCTCCCGGACGATCCGTTCGGCGAACTCCTGGGCGTCCGGCAGCTGCCACGAGCGGTCAGCCTGGAGCTCATCGAAGGCCCGCGCGACGACCTGCGGCAGCCGTCGCGCGTCGGACACCTGCGGACCGCTGTGACGGTCGGTCAAACCATCGGTGTACGCGCACAGCACCGTACCCGCGGGCATGGCCAGGTGCTGCCCGGAGAACTCCGCGTCCGGGAAGACGCCCAGCGCCGGGTCCTCCCGCCGCAGCGCGACCACCGCCGGATCACCGGCTTCGCCGGGCATGAGCAGCAGGGGTACGGGATGACCGGCGTTCGCCAGACACAGACAGCCGGTCTCCGGATCGTAGATCGCGACGACAGCGGTGGCGAACGTGTCGCCCGGAAGACTGGCGATCAGCAGCCGGTTGAGCCGGGTCAGCAGGCGGCCCGGATCGGGATCCTCGTGGGCGTACGCCCGGAGCGCCGCGAGAATCGAGGCGATCGCCGCCGCGGCCGGCTGGTCGTGGCCGGCCACCTCACCGACCGACAGCAGGATCCGGCCACCGTGCACCTGCTGGACGTCGTACCAGCCGGTACCGATGTCCAGCCGTTCCGGGGCGGCCAGATAGATCGCGCCCAGCTCCACACCGGTCGCCGCGGGCAGTTCCCTCGGTAGCACGGCCCGGTGGAACGAGTCGGCGGCGCGGCGCTCCGCGTGCCACTGCGCCTGCGTCTGCTGGGCGGCGCGCTGGGCATGGCGGATCTGGGTGACGTCCTGGGCGACCCCCCGCATGGTCCGCGGCGGCTGGCCGGGCCGCCGGCCCGGCGCGGTCGCCCGGCACGACACGATCAGTTCATGGACGACGCCGTCCATGGCCGCGACGCGAATCTCGGTCCGGTCGGATTCTCCCGTCCGCCAAACCTTCCCGGCGATGGTCAGCAACCTGGCGAGATCGTCCGGATGCACACGCTGCCGCAACTGTTCGAGGGGCACCCTGGCGGACGGAAGCCCGAGCAGGTCGCACAAGCCGCTGGACAGCACGATCACGCCGGAATCCGGGTCGACATCCCACAGGCCGGATCTGGTGAGCTGGTGGGTCTCGGCCAACCGGTCGGCGCAGTCCGTGGCCAGATCCCGCCAGTGATCCGACAGATCGTCGGCCGGTTGCCGGCCCAGCGGCACGCCCCCGGCCGCTTCGACCGGTCCGGCGAGCCCGGCCGCCTGCTCCGCGGCGTTTCCGGATCCCAGGAGGGCGTCGATCGTCGCCAGCACCATGCCCGGTTGCGCCGGTTTGAAGATGACATCCCGGACGCCGCAGGCACGGGCCATCGGCTCGATCTCGTCGTGGCCGTAGTGCGCGGTGCTGAACACGATCGGAATGTGGCGGGTCGCCGGCTGGACACGCAGGAGGCGAGCCAGTTCGTAGCCGTCGAGATGCGGCATCATGACATCGGTGATCACCGCATCCGGTGGGCGCCGCCGGGCCAGTGACAACGCGGTGCCGCCGTCGGCGGCCTCACACGTCTGATGCCCCCGATAGCCCAGCAACGTGCGCAGGAAATCCCGGCAGGCCGGGTCGTCATCGACAACCATCACCGTCGACATCGATCTCCCATCACGCGCGAAGTCCATCTGCGGCCAATTTCAACGGACATCGAACAGAATGAGGCATCCCTGTCCCGGAAAACGCACCCGCCGTCCGTCTCCGGACCTCAGCACTCGATGACGTTGACCGCCAGTCCGCCCCGGGCCGTCTCCTTGTACTTGATCTTCATGTCGGCGCCGGTCTCCTTCATGGTCTTGATGACCTTGTCGAGGGAGACGTGGTGGCGGCCGTCGCCGCGCAGCGCCATCTTCGCGGCGGTGACCGCCTTGACCGCGGCCATGCCGTTGCGCTCGATGCACGGGATCTGCACGAGCCCGCCGACCGGGTCGCAGGTCAGGCCCAGGTTGTGTTCCATGCCGATCTCGGCGGCGTTCTCCACCTGTTCCGGGGTGCCGCCGAGCACCTCGGCCAGCCCGGCCGCCGCCATCGCGCACGCCGAGCCCACCTCGCCCTGGCAGCCCACCTCGGCGCCGGAGATGCTGGCGTTGCGCTTGAACAGCAGCCCGATCGCGCCCGCCGTCAACAGGAACCGCACCACGTCGTCGCCCTGCGCGCCCGAGTAGTGCAGCACCGCCGGAATGATCCCGGCCGCACCGTTCGTCGGCGCGGTCACCACCCGACCGCCGGCCGCGTTCTCCTCGTTCACCGCCATCGCATAGACGGTCAGCCACTCCATCGCCAGCTCGTCCCGATGACCCGACGCCCGCAGCTGCCGGGCGATCCCGGCCGCCCGGCGGCGCACCTTCAAACTGCCCGGCAGCACACCCTCGGCGTCCAGGCCGGCCGCCACACAGTCGCGCATCACCTGCCAGATGCGCAGCAGCCCGGCGCGGACCTCGGCCTCTGGCCGCGCGGCGGCCTCGTTCGCCAGCATCAGCCGGGCGATCGACAGACCGGTGGTCCGGGTGAGCGACAACAGTTCCGCACCCGACGAGAAGGCGTACGGGACACGCGCGCGCGTATCCCGTACGCCGGAGTGCTCCTGGGGGACCACGAAGCCGCCGCCGACCGAGAAATAGGTCTTGGCCAACAGCTGCGTGCCGTCGGCGCCGAAGGCGGCGAAAACCATCCCGTTGGGGTGCTCCGGCAGCGTCCGCCGCCGGTGCAGCACCAGATCCACCTCGACCGCCGGACCGTGCGGCAGCGTCAGCCGGCCCTCCGCGTGGATGCGGGCGGCCCGCTCGTCGGCGGTCGTCACGTCGACCGTCTCCGGATCGGCGCCGGTGAGCCCCAGCAGCACCGCCTTCGGCGTGCCGTGCCCGTGACCGGTGGCACCCAGCGAACCGAACAGCTCGGCCCGCACCCGCGTCACCCCGTCCACACCGGCCAGACGGGCGGCGAACATGCTCGCCGCCCGCATCGGGCCGACCGTGTGCGAACTGGACGGCCCGATCCCGACGGAGAACAGGTCGAAGACCGAGACCGTCATGACACCAGGGCGGTGTAGCCGGCCGCGTCCAGCAGATCCGGGTCGCCGGTCACGCGGAGCCTGAAGAGCCAGCCCGCGCCGTACGGATCGGTGTTGATCAGGCCCGGCTCGTCGCTCAGGGTGACGTTGACTTCGATGATCTCACCGTCGGCGGGGGCGTAGACCTCGCTCACCGACTTCGTCGACTCGATCTCGCCGCACGGGTCACCGGCCTTGACCAGCGTGCCCGGCTCCGGAAGCTCGACGAACACGACGTCACCCAGCGCGTCGGCGGCGAACGCCGTCACACCGACCGTCGCCGGCGAGCCCTCGGTCAGCCACTCGTGGTCACGGCTGTAGCGCAGGTTCTCGGGAATCATGGTCGGCTCCTCAGCGGGTACGGCGGTAGAAGGGCAGGGCGACGACCTCGGCGTCGACCCGGGTGCCGCGGATGTCGACCGCGAGTTTGGTTCCCGGTTCGGCCAGAGTGGCCGGAACCTGGGCCATCGCCACCGGATGGCCGAGCGTGGGGGAGAGGGCGCCACTGGTCACCACACCGACGTCAGTGCCCTCGTGCAGCACCCGGTAACCGGCCCGGGGCGCCCGGCGGCCCTCGGTCACCAGCCCGGCGAGCAGCGTCTCCGGGCCGGCGGCGGCCACCGACCGCAGCGCCGCGGCACCCACGAAGTCCGGCTTGTCCAGTGCCACCACCCGGCCCAGCCCGGCGTGGAACGGGGTCGAGCGCACCGACAGCTCATGGCCGTACAGGGGCATTCCGGCCTCCAAGCGCAACGTGTCCCGGCAGGCCAGCCCGCACGGACGGGCACCCCGCGCGGCCGCCCACTCCCAGATCGCCGGAGCGTCCCCGGCCGAGCAGTAGATCTCGAAGCCGTCCTCGCCGGTGTAGCCGGTACGGGCCAGCAGCACCTCCCGGCCGTCCAGCCGGTCCGGGCGAATGCCGTAGTAGGGCAGGTCGGCACCGGTACCGAGCACGTCCAGCGCCATCGGGCCCTGCACCGCGATCAGGGCGCCGGGCTGTTCGTCGATGCGTACGGCGTACCCGTTGGCATGCTCACCCAGCATGGCCCGCACCACCGCGGCGTTGGCCGCGTTCGCCACCACCAGGAACTCCCGCTCGGCCAGCCGGTAGACCACCAGGTCGTCGAGGACCCCGCCGGTGGTGTGGCACAGCATCGTGTACTTGGCGCGACCCACCTTCACCGCCGACATCCGGCCGACCAGCGCCCAGTCGAGGAACGCGGGATCACCGGACACCCGGATCCGGCCCATGTGGCTCAGATCGAACAGGCCCGCGCTCTCCCGGACGGTGTGGTGCTCGGCCAGATCACTGCCGTAGCGCAGCGGCATCGACCAGCCGGCGAAATCTGTGAAGGCCGCGCCCAGGTGGGAATGGACGTCGAACAGCGCGGTGCGTCGCACGAAGGAGGCTCCTGTGGTAGCGGGTGGGCCTCCCTCGCTCTGTCATGGGGCCTGAGAGGTTCACCGCCGGAGCGGTTTGCACCGTGGGCGCGGACCGCTGGCGGCGGACCGGCTTTCCAGAGTCGCCTGACCGGTCGCGGTACCTGAGCCTGAGAGATTCTGAGGGAGAAGTTGCTCCTTCGGCGCCCCGCCACCAGGGTGGGGACTCTCCCGCGGCGGTTGCAGCGGCGAAGTGTTCGGTTGTCTCGCGAACCTATCCGGCCCCCGGCGCGACGGTCAACCCGGGGCGTCAGAGATCGGTGATGTGACCGTGGTCCGCGAACGCCTCCACCGCCACCACCAGCCGGTTGAGGAAATCCACCAGGTCGTCGCCCACCCGTTTGACGCCGACGTCGTTCGAGAAGTAGACCCCGTCGATGTACGCGAGACCCTGCAACCGGAGGATGCGGCCGTCGGCGAGGATGCGGACGTATTGGTCGCCGCCGCCGTTGCTGCCGAAGACGACGATCTCCTCGTCGTCGAGGCGGTCCGGCCGGTCGACGGGCGTCGGCGGGTAGAGGAAGTAGCCGTTGCCGATGTCCGGCAGGGAGAGCGGACCGACCTCACGGAAGAAGGTGATCAGATCGCCCGGGATCCACGGCATGGCCCGGTCGAGGTCCGGCGCCGGTGGGCCGACCTGCTGCTCCTCGACCTCGTACGGGAAGGTCGCTCGGCTCGTCGCATTCTTCAGGCGGATCGCCCAGTTGTCGTTCATCAGCGGTAACGTAGCGCGTGAGTTTTGATCTTTACGTGTGGCACGAGCCGAAGCCGATCACCCCGGCCGTCGCCGACGCCAAACTGGAGCGGTGGGCGGACGACGAGCCCGGCGTCTTCACCGCCCACCCCGCCGTCCTGCGCTTCTACGACGAACTGCTCGACCGGTTCCCCGCGCTGGAGAGTGACGAGGACGGCGTGTGGAGCGCAACTCCCGACCGTGACGACATGATCGTGGCCGCCTCCTGCGTGTGGTCGCGGGCGGACGAGGTCGGCACCGCGATCCTGGAACTGGCCGCGCGTCACGGCCTGGTGTGTTACGAGCCCGGCTACGCGATCGTCAACCCTAACGCGCCGGGCTACGCGCCGCAGTTCACCCTCACCTCGGACGCCTATCCGGTGATGCCGGACCCGGACGAGAACCGCCTGAAGTGGATCATGCGATATGTCGGCACGAAGAACCGCTGGGTGACCCTCTCCCGCGCCGACGGACCGTTCGTGCAGGTGGCCTCCGAGAAAGGCGCCTACCTGCTGGAATACCGCGAGGGCGAGCACTTCCACTGCCGGACCACCGACTATCACGAGGCGCAGGATCTCCTCGTCGAGTTCCGGGCCGGCGCCGACACGTTCAAACGGCGTCACGTCTGGGCGCGCTACTGACGCAGAACCGATTGCCCTCGGTGTCGGCCAGCACCACGAACGGAGGCTCCCGCTCATCAGGCTCCGGATAGTAGGGCCAGTCGACCCGTTGCGCCCCGAGCGCGAGAAGACGCTCCACCTCGGCTTCCAGGGCACTCTCGGTTTGGAGGTCGAAGTGGATCCGCGGCTGCTCCTGAATCGGCGTCTCACTGAGATCCATGGCGATCGGCGCGCCCACCACTCCCGGCGGCGGCTCGATCACGATCCAGTCGTCACCTTCCCAGCGGGGCGGACGCCGTACGTACCCGAGAGCCCGCATCCAGAAGGCGCCGGCTCGTTCATCATCTTCCACCCCGAGAGAGATCTGCGCGATGACCGCCATGGACTTGATCCTATGAGGCAACGATTGTTGCTATCAGCCAGGCGGGCAACGTATGTTGCTTCCATGCTGGATGAACTGAGGCGCCTCACCGCATCGATCGCCGACGCGGAGGCGCGCCGCACCCAGATCATCAACCGGCTGCGGCGCGAACACGCCGCCAGCTGGGACGAGATCGGCAAAGCCTGCGGCATGACCCGGCAGGGCGCCACCCGCCGCTGGTCCCGGACGCTGCACGCCGCCTCCTTCGGCAGCGCCGCCGACGCCTACCACCGCGGCCGCCCGCCCTACCCACGGTCCGCCGTCGAATGGTCCGTTCCCCGCCCCGCCCGCCGCGTCCTCGACCTCGGCGCGGGCACCGGAAAACTCACCCAGTCGCTGATCGAAGCCGGTCTCGACGTGGTCGCCGTCGAACCGTCCGCCGAGATGCGCGACCAGCTCGCCGCCGTCGCCCCCAAAGCCGCGATCTTCGAAGGCACCGCCGAACGGATCCCGCTTCCCGACGCCGACGTGGACGCCATCGTCGCCGCTCAGGCCTGGCACTGGGTCGACCCGGCCCGCGCCATCCCCGAGGCGGCCCGGGTCCTGCGCCCCGGCGGCACGCTAAGCCTCATCTGGAACATCCGCGACCACACCGAGGAGTGGGTCGCGCACCTCGACACCATCCTCCACCAGCACAGCCGCCAGGAGATCGACACCAACCCCGTCATCGGTACGCCGTTCGCCGGCCTCGAACGCACCGAGATCCGCTGGCGGCACACCCTGAGCCGGCAGGCGCTGCTGGACATGATCGCCTCCCGCAGCTACGTGATCGTCCTGTCCGAACCCGAGCGCCGCGACCTGCTGGCCGGTGTGGAGGACCTCCTCGACACCCACCCGGCCACCCGCGGCCGTGACGAGATCACCATGCCGTACGTGACCCACGGCACCCGAGCACACCTCCAGCACTGAGATGCCGGCGTGAAGCGGTACCGCAGCATCGACGACCCGCTCGCCGGCGCCGCCGTCGTGGTCGCCGGCCTGTTCTCGGCCAGGGACAAGCGCTACCAGGAACAGCTCGACGAACTCGCCGCCCTGGCCGAGTCCCGCGGCAGCCGGGTGGTGGCCCGGTTCGTGCAGCGGCGCGGCGCCTCCGACCGCTGGAACCAACGCCCCGGCGGCGCGGCCCGGATGGCGGACCCCTTCTCCCGCCGGACCCTGATGACCCACGGCAAGATCCGTGAGATCGCCGAGGCCTGCCGGACGGCGGACGCGGCTGCCGCCATCTTCGTGAACCCGTTGACACCCACCCAGCGCACCGTCCTGACCCGCCTCCTCGGCTGCCCCGTCCTCACCCGCGACGACCTCCGAGCCGCGCCGGCCTGAAGGGCGGCCGCTGTCCCCGTACCGCCATGGGATTTTTGAGATCATCGCGGGGTGAGTGTGGAGAGATTCTGGGAGCTGGTGGACGCGGCCCGCGCCTCGGTGGAGGACCCGTCGGACGGCGACCAGGTGGGTGCGCGGGCGCGGCAGCTGCTCGAAGAGCTGCCGCTGGACGAGGTGGCCGCGCTGGCGCGGGCCGAGTGGGAGCTGCGGGCGCGTTCCTACCGGGTGGATCTGTGGGGTGCCGCCTACCTGATCAACGGCGGCTGCTCGGACGACGGGTTCGAGTACTTCCGCGGCTGGCTGATGGCGCAGGGGCGGGAGGTCTTCGAGCGGGCCGTCGCCGATCCGGACACCCTCGCCGGCGTTCCGGGCGTCGGGGCGGGCCAGGACCTCGAAGCGGAGGACATGTTCGGCGTCGCCAACGGCGTCTACTGGGAGCGCGCCGGAGAGGCCCCGCCGGACACCGTGCGTTATCCGAAACTGGGTGACTTCTGGGACTTCGACGACGATGACGAGGTGCGCCGCCGCCTCCCGCGCCTGCACGCAACGCATCGATAATCATGGACATGTGCGGCTCCGCGGGGAAGAGTGGGGCGCATGTCCACGAGACGCACGATTCTGGTGGCGGGCGCGGCGACGGCCGCCGGCGTCGCCGTCACCGGCACGCCCGCGGCGGCCGCCCCCGACCGGGAGCTGCAACGGATCCTTCGCGAGATCGACCCTCGGCGGATCGAGGCGATCGTCCGCAAGCTGGTCTCCTTCGGGACCCGGCACACCCTGTCCGTACAGGACGACCCGAACCGCGGCATCGGCGCGGCCCGCGACTGGATCTTCGCCGAGTTGCAGGGGTACGCCGCCGCCGGCGACGGGCGGATGACCGTCGAGCAGCAGTCGTTCATCCAGCCGGTCTCACCGCGGGTCCCGGCGCCGACCCGGATCACCAACGTCGTCGCCACCCTGCGCGGCAGCGTCACCCCGGAACGGATCTACGTGGTCACCGGCCACTACGACTCGCGGGTCACCGACGTGATGGACGCGGTCAAGGACGCCCCGGGCGCCGACGACGACGCGTCCGGCGTCGCGGTGATCATGGAACTGGCCCGGGTGCTCGCCACCCGGCGACCCGAGGCCACGCTGGTGTTCGCCGCGGTCGCCGGCGAGGAGCAGGGACTCTACGGCTCCGACCACATGGCCCAGCGGTACTTCGACGCCGGAGCCGACATTCAGGGCATGTTCAGCAACGACATCGTCGGCACCGGTGACGCCCACGACGGCACCCGCAACGACCCGCGTACCGTCCGGCTCTTCGTCGAAGGCGTGCCCACCTCGGAGACCGCCGCCGAGGCAGGCGTCCGCCGCAGCGTCGGCGGCGAGAACGACGGCCCGTCGCGCCAGCTCGGCCGCTTCGTCAAGGACGTCGAGCCCGACGGCATGAACGTCCGCGTCGTCTGGCGCCGCGACCGCTACCTGCGCGGCAGCGACCACATCTCGTTCCTGCTGCGCGGCTATCCCGCCGCCCGCTTCACCGAGCCACGCGAGAACTTCAACCACGAACACCAGGACGTACGGGTGGAGAACGGCATCCAGTACGGCGACCTGCCCGAGTTCTGTGACTTCGCCTACATCGCCCGGGTGGCCCGGGTCAACGCCGCCGCGCTCTGGTCGCTCGCCCAGGCGCCCGGCACCCCGAAGGGCGTGGTCATCGACACCACCCGGCTCACCAACGACACCACCCTGCGCTGGCAGCTCGGCACCGAACCGGACCTGGCCGGCTACGAAGTGGTGTGGCGCGAGACGACCGCCCCCGACTGGCAGCACACCCTGCGGCTGGGCAAGGTCGACACGGTCACCGTCGACCTGTCCAAGGACAACGTCTTCTTCGGCGTACGAGCGGTCGACACGGCCGGACACCGCAGCCCCGTCGCCGCCCCGAAACCGTCCTGAACGACGAAGGGACGTGCGTCGCCGCCGTCCCGGCCGACTCGCGCGATCGACAGTGGACACCCACGCCGTCGCCTTGTTAGCGTCCGGGGGCGGGTCGAGAGGCGCTGCGACGGATGGACATCCGCCACGCTCGGCTCGCGCCTGGTCGTAAGGGCGCCTCCCACCGGGAGGTCGCCCGTGCCGCGGGTCCCCGGTGGATGACACGCACCGTGAGGACGGACGTAATGGCACTGGACCTGACCGACTTCATCGCCGACCTGCCCAAGGTGGAACTCCACGTCCACCACGTCGGCTCCGCCTCGCCGCAGACCGTGGCCCGCCTGGCCGAACGGCACGCCGGCCGGACGTCGGTGCCGGCCGACCCGGCACTGCTCGCCGACTACTTCACGTTCACCGACTTCCCGCACTTCATCGAGGTCTACCTGTCCGTGGTGGACCTGATCCGCGACGCCGAGGACGTCGCGACGCTCACCTACGACATCGGCGCCGGCCTCGCCGCCCAGTCGGTCCGGTACGCCGAGGTCACCCTCAGCCCCTACTCGTCCGTCGAGCGCGGCATCCCGGCCGAGGCGTACTGCGAAGCGGTGGAGGACGCACGCCGGCGCGCCGCCCGCGACCACGGCATCGAGATGCGCTGGTGCTTCGACATTCCCGGGCCGCCGTGGGAACGGTCGGCCGACGTGACACTCGAACTCGCGCTCAAACACCGCCCGGAGGGCCTGATCAGCTTCGGACTGGGCGGCCCGGAAGCCGGGGTGTCCCGCAGCCGGTTCGCCGCGCACTTCGCCGCCGCCCGGGCGGCCGGGCTGCACAGCGTGCCGCACGCCGGCGAGTCGACCGGCCCGCAGAACATCTGGGAGGCGGTCCGGGACCTGGGCGCGGAACGCATCGGCCACGGCATCGGCGCCGCCCAGGACCCGGAGCTGATGGCCTACCTGGCCGAGCACGACATCGCGCTGGAGGTGTGCCCGACCTCCAACGTCTGCACCCGGTCGGCGCCGTCGTTCGCCGAGCATCCGCTGCCGGCGCTGGTGGCCGCCGGCGTGCCGGTGACCATCAACTCCGACGACCCGCCGATGTTCTCCACCACTCTCAACCGGGAGTACGAGGTGGCCGCCGGCCTGCTCGGCCTCGACGAACACGGCGTCGCCGAACTGGCCCGGCAGGCGGTGCGGTACTCGTTCCTCGACGACCCCGGCAAGGCCGCCATCCTCGCCGAGATCGACACCTACGTCGCCCACCGGGAACCGTGACGGCCACGATCGGTGGTCAGGCCCGCAGCTCGGCCTCGCTGCGCAGGATGCAGAACTCGTTGCCCTCCGGGTCGGCCAGCAGCACCCAGCCGCTGCCGTCGGGTTTGCGCAGGTCGGCGACCTGAGTGGCGCCGAGTTCGAGGAGGCGCGCGAGTTCGGTGTCGCGGGAGTCCTCGGCCGGGCGCAGGTCGAAGTGGATCCGGTTCTTGACCTGCTTGGCTTCGGGGACCTCGATGAACAGCAGCTTGTGCCGGCCGTCCCGGGAGGAGATCATGCACTCCACGTGGCCGGGCAGGTTGGGGTCCTCGGGGTCCTCGACGTAGTCGAGAACGGTCTGCCACCAGCGGGACAGGGTGTAGGCGTCGCGGCAGTCCACGGTGGTGTGCGAGATGAAGGCGGTCATCATCGGATCTTCGCAGATCCTAGGATCGTCTGGTGATCGTGGATGCGGTGCTGGAGGGAATGGCGGAGAATCCGGCCGCGCCGGTCGACGAACTGCTGCGACGGTGGCCGGAGGCGACGGTCGCCGGGCTGTGGCGCCGGGCGACGCTGCCGATGCCGGTACAGGAAGCGATGATGGCGCATCCGCTTCGCGCGTTCCGGTCGGCCCTCGCCGTCCACCCGGACGTCGACCCGCGGATCCGGGCGCGTCTCCTCGGCGATGCGGACTGGCGGGTCCGGCTTTCCGCGCTCGGGCGCCGCGGGCAGCGGCCGCTCGCCGGCCCGGACCTGATCCGGGTGATGAGCGAGCTGTGCGAACCACCGGCGGACGACCGGAGGCCCACACCGGCGGAGCTCTTCGAGGAACTCCACTGGGCGGATCCGGAGAATACCCTCGTCGCGGCCCGGCACCCCGACCCTCGGGTACGCCGGATCGTCGCCCGGGACACCTGGTGGCGCGACGAGATGCGGGTTCTGCTGACCGACCCCGATCCGGAGGTCGCGGCCGTAGCGGCGGAGTCGATCATCGAGCACGAGCGCATCATGCAGCCGGCGGACCTGCCCGCTCAGCACTGTCACGCGTTCTGGTACACCCTGCACCGGCCGCTGTCCCGGGAACTCGCCGAGCAGGTGCTCACCTCCGGTGACCGGGAGGCGATCGTCTCGATGTCGCCGAACCCGACTCTGCCGCCGGACCTCGTGGACGTTCTCGTGCGCCATGCGGACCCGGAGATCCGGGTGCACGCCGCGTACCGGGAAGGTTTGACCGACGCCCAGTTCGCGCACCTGGCCACCGACCCGGACGCCGCGGTCCGGGTCGCGGCCGGAGGCCGGGCCGACCTTCCCAAGGAGTGGGTCGCACGATTGCTGGCCGACCCCGACGGCGATGTCCGCGCGGCCGTCGCGACCCATGCCCACCTGAACGCGGCCGAGCGGGCCATGCTCGACGGCGCGCTCACCGACGTGGCGCTGGCGGCGCGGTCGGCGCATCCGGTGCTGCGCCGCCGGGCGGCGGAACGCACCGACCTGCCACTCGATCTGGTCGCGGCGCTCGCCCACGATGCCGATGACGAGGTACGCCTGAAGCTGGCCCTGCACCATCCGGATGCCCCGGCCGAGCTGCTGCTGCGCTGCCACCTCGAGAATCCCCGCCAGAGCGCGTTGCCGTCGCGGCCCGGGTTCCCGGTCGACGGGCTGGCCCGGTTCGCCGGCCACACCGATCCCCTGATGCGGCGGCTCGCCGCCCTGGACCCGCACGCGGACCCGTCGGTCCTGACCGCGCTGACCGAGGACCCCGACGCCGGGGTGCGCCAGGCGATGGCGCGCTGCCCACGGCTGCCCGCCGACCGGATCACCAGCCTGCTCGACCACCCGGAGCTGGCCCGGCACGCGGCCGCCAATCCCGCGATCGACATCCCGGCCGTGTTGGCCAAGCTGCCGCCACCCGGGCCGCCGGGGCCGTGACCGGCGTCCCCCGGATGCCGTTCCGCCGGCAGGTCACCTGGCTCGCGTCCGCCGGGCGAGTGGAGGTTCGCCAAACATAGCCGGGATCTGCCGGCTGCCCTCGCGAGGCGAACCGCCGGGAACCGGCGAAGGCTCACGAGCGGGACGAGCTCCGTTGCCGGGCCGCCTCGATCTGTGGCGCGTGCTCGACGGCCCACTCGCCGATCGCCACGATCAGCGGCAGGAGCGAACGACCGAGATCGGTCAGCGCATATTCCACCCGGTCACCGGCCCGCCGCCGGCTGATCAGTCCGTCACCCTCCAGAGCCCGCAGCGTACGGGTGAGAATGCGCCTGCTCAGCCCCTCGACCGTACGATCGAGCTGGTTGAAACTGTGCGGGCCGTGCTGAAGCACCGCCAGCAGCAGCACACTCCACTTCTCGCCGACCCGCCGCAGGATGTCGGTCGCCACACACAGCTCACGGTCGGCCGAGGTCACGGGCAGGGGCAGGACCGGTGACATGAATGTGCCTTCTTTCCGGCGGGATCCGGGCGGCCGACGATGCCAAGTATGCGCACAGCGGTCATCGCGGGCGGGACCCGCGGCATCGGAAAGGCCCTCGCCGACCGGCTCGCCACCGGCTGGAACGTGATCGGCCTCGGTAGCGCCGACGCCGACCTCACCTCGGTCAAGGAGACCCGCGACCTGATCGGCAGGCTGCCGTCACGCATCGACGCCCTGGTGCTGTCGGCCGGGCGGTTCTCGCCGCGCCGGATCGTCACCGCCGACGGTTTCGAGCAGTCGTTCGCGATCAACGTGCTGGCCCGCTACCTGCTCGCCGACGGGCTCCGGCCGGCCCTGGAACGGGCGGAGCGACCGGTCGTCCTCAATCTGTGCGGTGTCGGCGGCATTCCCGGCGGCCGCCTCCACTGGGACGATCCGCACCTCACCGACGGCTACCGGATGTTCCGGGCGATCCGCCAGGGCGCACGGGCCAACGACCTGCTCGGCGCCGGCTTCGCCGGGCACTACCCGGGCACCCCCATCCGGTACGTCCTCTACAACCCGCTGTTCGTCGACAGCGGCCTGCACCGGCACCTGGACCAGCCGGCGCGCGCCCTGCTCGGGGTGACCGCGGCGCTGTTCGCGCAGAAGGCGACCGCGGCCGCCGTACCCCTGGAAAGGCTGCTGGACCGGCCGCCCACCGCGGCCCTGACCGCGTTGCGCAGGAACGTCCCGATCCCGCTGCCGGCAGCCGCGGACGCGGCCCGTCTCTACGCCCTGCTCGCGGACATGATCTAGGGGAGGACGACGCAGCGGCGGCAGCGCGCCTCGTAGGTGTAGGTCCCGTCGTCCGGCAGCGCCGTCGACGGGGCCAGCTCGCGGATCATCGGCTTGCCGTGCTCCAGCACCTGCGTGTGCGTGGCGTCCAGGGACCGGCACACGTCACAGACCGCGCGCCGGTAGATCACCTCGGCCGGCGCCAGCTCGAACAGCGCCCGCACCGGTGCGAACAGTTGACCGCGGTGATCCAGGTCGATCCCGGCCACGACCACCTTGACCCCGTTGCGGACAGCGGCCCCGAGCACATTGATGTCGTCAACAGTGAACATGTGGATCTCGTCAACACCGATCACCTCGACACCACCGTCAGCGGCACCGGCCAACGTGTGCACCTTGACCGTCTGCAGGCTGCCACCGGAACGTGACGTCACCGCCGTGTCCCGGCCATGACGTGCGGACTGGTAGACGCGGTGCGGGATGTCGGCATATTGCAGCGGAGACAGCAGGCTGATCATCTCCAGCGACTTGCCGCCCTTCATCGGGCCGAGGATCACGGTCAGGTCCATGCCTAGACCGTCCCATGATCCTCGCCGTCGAAGGACAAGCACCGGCCCCGGACGGCGGCCGTCAGACCTGGGCTAGGATCCGCGCCAGCTCAGCCGGGCGGGTCAGCATCGGCCAGTGCCCGGAGTCGATGTCCACCAGCTCGACGTGCTTGGCACGGGCCACCTCGGGGGCGTCGCCGCTGTCGATCCAGCCGCGCGCCTGCTCCCGGGAGAACTCGGGACAGACCACCACGATCGGGACGTCGAACCGGCGGTCGTCACTCAACCGCACCGTCGCACCGGTGACGCCTTCGGGCACCGGGATCGCCGCCGCGGCGAAGGCGGCCCGCGTCTGCTCGTCGATGTCGGCCGAGTCCGGCCCCTCGAACGCCTCCCATCCGGGGAACCGCACCGCACCGTCGGTCGGCGGGATGAACGGGAAGTACTGCTGACCGTCCGCCCACGGGAAGCCGCCGATCAGCACCACCTTCGCCACCTTCTCCGGCCGGGCGTCGGCTGTCATCCACGCCAGCGAGCACGACCCCGAGTGGCCCACCACCACGACCGGGCCCGGCTCCGCGTCGACGGCCGCCAGCACCGCCGCCAGCTGGTCGTCCAACGTCGCCGAGGTGTTCCCGTCACCCTGCCCGGGCAGCGTCACCGCCACCGCGTCCCGCCGAGCCGCATCGGCGCGGCCCAGATGCGCGACGACGCCGTCCCACGCCGACGCGTCGAGCCACAATCCACCGAGGAGAAGAATCCGATTCGTTGTCACCCGGTCAGCCTAGGATGGATTCCGGACGATCCACGTCCTGTTCCTCAGTCGAAGTCGTAGACCGTCGTCGGAATGTCGCGCGCACACAACGACGCGACGACCATCGGCTCGATCCGCTCCCACTTCCCACCGGACAGCCCGCACCCGATCCGCGGCATGTGCACCGACGCGCCCCGCTCCAGCGCATGCGCGGCCACGGTCTCCAGGCACTTCCCGATCGCCTCGTACCGCACCGGCGGCCCACCGCTGCCCGGCTTCAGACCATGCTGGCCGACCATGTTCGCCACCCACAGATCCGGCCGCACCTGCACCAGCTGCGTCGCCCCGAGCCCGAAGTCGTTGCCGGCCCGCTCCCGGTGCCAGCGCCGGAAAGCGCGTTCCGGCTCCGGCCACCGCTTCGACAACGCCAGCACGAACCCCTTGCCCCACCCGCCGAGATCATTGCTCACATGCGCGATGATCTTCGGACCCTTCGCCTGCGGGCTGGTGGCATCACCCTTGACGATCCGCAATTCCAACATCAACAGATCTTCGCGTACGGGTGGCGAGCACCGCGATCGGAATAAACATGATCAGCAATCCCTGCCAGCCGCTGAGCCCCGTCAGCCAGCCGTCGATCGACGGTTCCGCCGCCTGATCGGCCACCACCACCTGCACGAAGTTGAACACGATGGTGTTGTTGACGGCGTGCCCCACCACGGCCGGCCACACCGAATCGGACACCAGCCGCAGCCAGCCGAGCAACACCCCGAAGAACACGCAGAACACGGTGAACGGCGCCAGGTCCCACAGGGTCTCGCCACCGACGAAGAACGGCAGATGCCACACCCCGCAGATCACCCCGATCGTGATCAGGGCCGGCCACGTGCCGATCCGCTCCCGCAGCCGGGGCAGCAGATAGCCACGCCAGCCCCACTCCTCGCCGAACGCCAGCGGCAGGATCAGCAGGAACTGGAGCACCTGCACGACCAGCGCCCGCCCGATCAGATCCCACGGAACGCCGGTCCGCCCGGCCGTCTCCGGGGCGTAGACATGCCGCAGCGCCGAGAACCCGTCCAGATCGGCCGGATAGATCCCGGTCACCGCGTTCAGTGCCACGGCGGCCGCCGACATGGCCAGGAACAGCACGAACGTCACCGCACACCAGCCGGGCCGCAGCCGTCGCAGACCGGTCACCCCGGCCGGGTCCGGCGGGCGCCACACATACCGGACGGCCACCCAGGTGGCGATCCCCACCGACACCATCACGGCCCAGTACATGATCCGCACACCGGCCGCCTGCTCGACGCCCCACAGCACCCACGGCAGCCCGAACGCGATCACGAGAAAGACCCGCACGTCAGCTGTCACAGTCAACCCGCCCGTCTCGTCCCGTCGACATGTCCACTGTCTACATCGTTCTCACCGCCCTCGCCGCCCTGTTCAACGGCAGCGCCGCCACGTTCTACCTGATCGGCCACGAGTACCCGAAGGCACAGGCCGACATGAAGCGGATCCCACGCAAGTACGTGCCGGTGCTCGGTTCCCTGCTCGCGGCGGGAACGGCCGGGCTGCTCACCGGCTTCGCCGTACCGGTGATCGGTCTTCTCGCGGCCGTCGGCCTGGTGCTCTATTTCAGCGGAGCGCTGATCGCCCATCTCCGTGTCGGATCCCGCAACCTGATCGGCTGGGCCGTCTTCTTCGTCACCAACCTTTCGACCCTGGTTGTTACCGTGCTCCACCTATGACGATCACCGACCTCTATCTGGTCCGGCACGGTCTCGCCGACGGCGACGGCGACCTGTCCCCGCTCGGCCGTGAGCAGGCCGACCGTGCCGGACGGCGCCTCAGCGCCGTCACCTTCGACGCGATCCACCACAGCGCGCTGCCCCGGGCCGCCGCCACGGCGGAGATCATCGGCGGGCACGTTCCCGCACCCCGGCACGTCTGCGACCACATGCGGGACCGGACCCCGTACCCCTCGGACCGGGCGGGCTACCCGGAACGCTGGCACGCCTGGCTCGACGGGGTGCCCGCCGGAGAGCGCGATCCGGACGCGGTGCGGCTGCGGGCCGCCGTCGCGCGGCTCGGCGTCGTCGGCAGCACCGATCGGCGAGAACTACTGATCACGCACAACTTCGTGATCGGCTGGTTCGTCCGGCACGTGATGGACGCCCCGGAATGGCGATGGCTGAGCCTCTACCAGGAGAACTGCGCCATCACCGTGCTGCGCTGGTCCAGTGACCGGCCACCCGCCATGATCAGCTTCAACTCGTGACTGGCCACCGGGTTATAGCATCGGCGGCAGTCGAATCGCGGAGGCGACCATGCGCAGACTCCCGCCACGATGGTTCATCCGAACAGCCTGGGCCGTGCACCGCGCCCTCTATCGGTTCGGTGGGGCACGGTTCAGCCTCAGCCAGCCCAAAGCCCAGAGCTACGGCCTCTTCCGGCTGACGACCATCGGCCGCCGCAGCGGAGAGCCGCGGTCGGTCATCCTCGGCTATTTCGAGGACGGCCCCAACCTCGTCACCCTGGCCATGAACGGATGGGGTGCGCCCGAGCCCGCCTGGTGGCTCAACCTCCAGGCGCACCCGGACGCTGAGGTCGAACTGTCCGACGGCCCCCGCCCGGTCCGCGGACGGGCCGCCGTCGGTGAGGAACGTGACCGGCTCTGGGATCGCTGGCGTGAAATCGACGACAGCCTCGACGAGCACGCGGCCCGGCGTCCCACCCCGACCGCGGTGGTCGTCCTGGAACGCCGGACCGCCTGAGCATTGGCCCGCGTCGGTCAGCCGGTCGACGACCTGACGGATCTGCGTGCAGGCGATCGTCGTGACGTCCGCGGCTGGTGGCAGGCGGACGGCGTCCAGCAGCGCCGTCCAGGAGGTCCGGCCGGTCTCCAGGGCGGCGACGATCGAGTACGGCCAGCCGGGGATCATCCGGTGTTCGTCCTTGCCGCGGCCGTAGGTGTGGCGGAACGAGCGATGCGGACTGCAGTTCCTGTCCGGGCGCAGCCACGGCGAGACATCCACTGCGAGGACCAAGCGGCCGTCCGCTGCCCGCGGCAAGGGCAAGCCGGCCAGCTGCCGGCGCAGCGACTCGACGTCGATACGGCCGTGGCCCCGCCGATGCTCCGGCGTTAGCGACAACCCGACCAGGGTCTTGACCGGCCCAACAGGGCTTCGGACAGCTCGAACAATGTGTCCGCCCGCGCGGTCAGCCACCGGTAGAACCGCTCTCGGAAGCCTGCCAGCACATCGATCGCGTCGACTCGGTCGGTCATGATCACCACAGCGATCATCGATGGCCGTCGGATGCGGATGCGCGAGCCGCAGTTGGCACGCGATAGTGGGCATTGCCGCTGATGCAGATCAGCCGTCCTCGGTTCTCCGCGGATATGCGCCTTACCAACGCCTACCATGCGACATGATCTTGAGGTGTCCATATTCTCCGACTACAACTGGTTCGAGAGCACCTTCCACGGGCTGATGGAAGAGTCATGCCTCACCTTCGTCCGCGGCCTCCGCATCCAGGAGGTCATTCGCAGGCTCGGCGGCTCCGAGATCGCCGGGATGACAGGCCTACGGCAGATGGACCGATACCGCGACGCCGTGACCAATGCCGGCCAAGAGTTCGCCGCCGTGGCGGACGTCGACGGCGGTGTCCTCGTTCTCGAGCAATACGGCCTGCTCGGTACCTACGAGACCGTCTTCACCCCACTGTCTCGCGGCACCAGCCTCGCCGTCGTCTATAGCAGCGAGAACAACGACGCCCGCTTCATGTGGATTGCTGACGGCGATTGCCGTGTCGACTTCGACCCGTTCCACGCCGCTTGGCGCGAAGGCAGCCAGCCGGACGCCCTTCTGGCCGAGATGCAGCGGCTGGGCTTCAACTTCGGCACGGACGAAGCCGACGATCCCGGATGGGTCGACGATCCCGGATGGGTGTACGACGACAACGCGACCAAACGTGCCCTCGCCCTGGCCGAACATGTCACCGGCATCCGCCTGACCAAAGCGGCATTGAACACCGCGCCCTTCGTCGCCGTGGCCATGCCGCCGCAGGGCGTCGACCCGGCGAAGCTCGCTCCGGTGGTCGTGCCACCGGTCGAGGATTACGAGTACGACGAGTACGAGTACGACAAGTACGAGTACGACCAGGAAGCCGATCTGGCAGCAGCGTGGGCCGGTATCGATGTACCGGACGAACGAATCCGTTCCAGCGGCTACAACGGTGCCCTTCTCGCCCGGCGCGACATGAACCTGCTCCTGGCGCTCGCCAGTGCCGGCGACGAGGTCTGTCGGCAGGTGTGGTTGTGGGCTCAGGAGTGGGCGTTCACGAAGGCGGAGCTGATCGACAAGCCGTTCTTCACGCCGATCCTCGAAGCGATACGGCGCGGTGAGGCAGCAGACGACCTGACCCGCCACCACGCCAAGCAGCGGCTCGATCGACTGCCGGTGTCACCGGAGGACCTCCCGGACGGCAGTTTGGACCGGGGATCTCGCCAGCACCTGGCATGGGAACTGGTCAACAACCCCACGGATCCTGTTCCTCTGGCAGCGGCCTGTGATGCCCTCTTCAAGGCCGTGGTAGTCAACAACGGACGGGATCAGCAGCTCTTCGCCGACTTGCGCGCGCGGTTCCCTCAACTCGGGTAGCCCACGCTGGTACGGATGTCGCTGCTGAGACCGACCGTCGCTGGAGGGTTGAACGGCAAGCTCAGCCTCCGGCGCTGCTCCGGCGGCACCCGACCGGCCGGCGTCGTAGTCCTTCCCGAGCCCCTTGCGGCAGGCTCCGGGTCGCTGGGCGCCGCCATTCGTCGGCCCTATGATCGCCCCATGCTGGGGGTACATTTCGCGATCACCGCGGATCAGGAGAAAGTCCTGCTCGACGCGGACGGCGACGACGACGCGGTCGGTGAGCTGCTCGGGGACATCGAGGAGAACTGGGACGACGACCGGCTCAAAGTCGACACCGACAAGGCCTGGGACGAGATCCACCGCTGCCTCACCGACGGCAGCCTCGACCAGGACGGCGGCGACTACCCGCTGTCACACGCCATCCTCGGTGGTCGCGACATGCACGACGAGTACTACGTCATCTACGTCGACACCGCCCAGGTCCGCGACGTGGCCGTCGCGCTGCGCGGCATCGACCGGGCCGGGTTGCGACAACGATTCGACACCCTGCTGCCCGGCAGCGACTACGACGGCCCGCTCGGCGAGGACGATTTCGAGTACCTCTGGACCGATTTCCTCGAGGTCGTCGACTTCTACCAGCGCGCCGCCGCCGCGGGACGCGCCGTCCTCTTCACCGCGACCTGAGCCGGGAGAACCTGTGGCGAGTTGGCAGATGAGTGTGGTGGCGGCCTTCACGCGGCTCGCCTACCAGCGCAGATTCATCAGCGAAGAGGCCGGGCTGCGGACGCTCGCGCGCCCGAAGGGGCCTTCCGGGCCGCCTTCGGCGATCAAGCGACGGTACGCCGTGAGCACCTCCCAGACGCACGGCTTCGACCTGCACCGGGTGCGCCCGTCCGGCCCGGACACCGGGGTGACGGTCATCTACCTGCACGGCGGGGCGTACACGAGCGAGATCGTCAGTCAGCACTGGGCACTGGTCGGGCACATCGCCGCGCGTACCGGGCATGAGGTGGCCGTGCCCATCTATGGCCTCGCGCCGGACCACCAGGGTCTCGCCGCCCTGTCATTCGTCACCGCGGTGGTCGCCGACCTGGTGGCCGAGGGCCGCCGCTGCTACCTGGCCGGCGACTCGGCCGGCGGCGGCCTGGCACTGCTCGCCGCGCAGGCGGTGTCCGGGGAGGCCGGGGGAGTGGCCGGCGTGACGGCGATCGCGCCGTGGCTCGACCTGTCGATCAGCAACCCGGAAATCGACGCGGTCGAGCCGCATGATCCGTGGCTCCGTCGCCCGGGCCTGCGCCCGCTGGCCGCGGCGTGGGCGGGGTCGCTGTCGTTGCAGGATCCGCGCTTGAGCCCGCTCTTCGGTGACCTGTCGTGCCTGCCGCCGGTGCAGATCCTGGTCGGCACCCGCGACATCACCCTCCCGGACTGCCGTCTGCTCCGTGACCGGCTGCCCTCGTCGGTGCCCCTGACCTACCACGAGAAGCCGGGTGCCCTGCACGTCTATCCGCTGCTGCCGGTCCCCGAGGCCCGCCCCGGCCGCGAGGCCGTCGTCACCCATGTTCAATCGACGACCCGCCTGACCCACCCCTGACCGCCGCGCAGAACGTCGACCGGCGCCACGTTTCGCCGAGCGGGCCGGGCGCCGGCCCGCCGGTTCTCCGGTGGACAGCAGCGGGGGCGCCTGGCCCGCGGGCGGCGACTCTCGCGCGCCGGGGCGGGAACGGCTAAAGTTCCGACGCTGTGACCGAACCGGCCCTGCGCCTGCTGGTTTCCCTGCTGCGGGCCCGCCCGGCCCGCCGCGCCGACCTGCCCGCCCTGGGCCTCGACGACGGCCCGCTCGACGAGCTGATCCGGGCCGGCTTCGTCGCGCAGACGGGCGACCGGCTCAGCTACGACGAGCCCGCCGCGGTGCTCGCCCGGCAGGCGCGGGCGACCGCCGACCTGATCGCGGTGCTGCCCGCCCTGGCCCGGGAGTGGCGGAACCACCCGCGCACCACCGTCGGCGTCGAACTCGTGCACGGTCACGAGGAGCAGTGGCGGGCCTGGGCCCGGCACGCCGCGCTGACCCCGCCGCGTGCCCCGATCAACCTCTACCCGTCGCTGGAGGTGCTGCGCGACGTCATCGCCCCGAGCCTCGCCGATGTCGCCGGCCCGTACCCCGAGGGCATGCGGCAGGCCCGCGCCGTGCTGCCGGCCGCGGCCGTGGTCACCGACGACGACCGTGCCGTGATCGACGTGCTGATCCGGACGGGCCTGCGCGTCCGGCTGGCCCGCCGGGTGGAGAGCTGGCTCTACTCCGACCCCGAGGTGCTGTGCGCGCTGCCGCTGACCTGGGGCGAGGACCCGCCGCCCAGCATCATGATCGTGCACGATCCGGCGATCCGGGCGCTCACCGCCGCGTACTGCGAGACGGTCTGGCGGGCCGCCGCGCCGTACCGGACGCCGAAGCCGGAGTTCCACGAGGTGCTGCGCATGCTCGCGCTCGGCATGTCCGACCGGGCGATCGCCACCGCGCAGTGCACCTCGCAGCGCACCGTCGAGCGCCGGATCGCCGAGGCGATGGCCCACTACGCCGTCGGCACCCGCTTCGAGCTCGGGATGGCCTGGTCAGCGGAACAGGTAGACGAAGGGTGATCCCTGCGCCTGTAGATTGAGGACGCCGTCCACGCACGTGTACGTCATCGGGACGTCGCCGAGCGGGTTCTCCGGCACCGGGATCGGCGCGTTCGCCGACCGCCCGTTGATCGTGACCTTGCTGTCGATCTTGATGCCGCCGGTCCACGCGCCCTGCGGGGTGAGCGTGTTCCCGTCGGCCTGCCACCCGCCGGACGCGGTCCCGCTGTGTCTCTGAATGACCCTCATGGTCATCCCGCCGCCCAAATCCGCCGTGATCGTCGTGGTGATGCCGTCGGTGAAGGTCGCCTTGAGCGCCGGCGTCACCGTCAGAGTCTGATCACCGGTCATGTGCACGCCGGTCACGTCGATCCCGCGCATCACGCCCTGCAGTTGGGTCTCCAGGTCCGTCGTGGACACGTGCCACGGGCTGCCCTCGATCAGGCACCGCAGCTCGGCCGAACCCGTCAGCTCCGGGCTCGGCGCCGCCTCCGTCCCGCCGGCCGCCCCGGCCGCTTCGGGGCCTCCGGCCGCGGCCGGCTCATCGTTGCGGCACCCGCCCAGGACCACCGTCGCCAGCCCCGCCATCACCATGATCGCTCGCTTCACAGCCGCACCCTAAAACCGCGGAGCTGCCCGGCAGCGCGGGCCGGCGTGGCGGACCACCGACGTGGCGGAGATCCGCCGCCCCCGCGCTCGATGTGGGCTGCGGCCGGAGGAGGCGGGCCGCCGTCCAGGATGGCCGCGCCGACACTGTCCTCACGAAACGCGCCTACTGAGCTTTTGAGGTCAGGGTCAGGGTGGTGCCAGTCCGCTGGTGGCGAGGAATCCGAAGGCGAGGGTGGGCCGATACTGCATGCGTTTGAGTCGGTTCTTGGCGATGCGGAGTAGGTCGTCGATACCGCCGGG
>NZ_JAGFNS010000035.1 GCF_017592555.1 Actinoplanes flavus
CCAAGCCTTGATCGCCCTGGCCCGCCGCCTGATCGACGTCATCTGGGCCCTGCTGCGAGACGGCCGTGAGTTCCATCCCTCACCGCCGATCACGCCGTACGCGGCTTGACATGGTCATTGAAACTCCTTCTCGTCGTCCTCAACGGAGATTCAGGCCGCCGTCGAGCAGAATCACCTCGCCGGTCAGGTACCGGTGCCCGATCAGCATGGCGATCAGATCCGCCACGTCGGCGGGCTGCGCGGCCCGGCCCATCGGGCTCGACGACTTCCACAGTTCCTGCGCGGCCGTCCAGTCGGCGGTGAGCGGCGTGTCGACCAGCCCCGGCGCCACGGCGTTCACCCGGACCCGCGGGCCGAGGGCGGCGGCCAGCAGCTTCGTCACGTGGTTGAGGGCGGCCTTGCTCGCCGCGTACGCGATCGAACTGCCCTTGGGTCGCACCCCCGCGTGGCTGGTCACGTTGACGACGCAGCCGTCGGCGGCCCGCAGGTGCGGCAGCGCCGCGGTGCACAGCACCCACGGGGCGATCAGGTTGACGTCCAGCAGCTTGCGCCAGTCGGCGGGGGTCAGCCCGGCCAGGTCCGCGTGTGGCACCGGCCAGGAGATCCCGGCGTTGTTGACCAGCACGTCGAGCCGCCCGTGCCGCTCGACGACCGCCGGCACCAGACCGGCGGCCGCGTCGTCGTCGGAGAGATCGGCCTGGTGATACGTCCCGCCCAGCTCCGCGGCCAGCGCCACCCCGGCGTCCCGGCTGGCCCGCGAGTGCACCGCCACCACGAACCCGTCCGCCGTGAGCCGCCGCGCCGTAGCCTCCCCGATCCCCGAAACCGACCCGGTAACCAGTGCCACCCCACGCATCACCACAGCCTAGGCGAGGCGGCGCGGCCTCTCGGCGACCATGCCGTACCTCCGAAATGGATCCGTTCGGAGTCAGGCCTTTGGTGCAGGTCGGCACCATCCGGCCGGTCGATGCCCGAGGATTGGCCGGGACCGTGACGGGAGCCCTAAGCTGTCCGCCGTGTCGGCTGACGTGTTGCGGGCTGGGGTCCGGCTGAGCGATCGGTACCGTCTCCATCGGCGGCTCGGCGCCGGCGGGATGGGCGAGGTGTGGCTCGCCGTCGACGAGGTGCTGCAACGCTACGTGGCGGTGAAGGCCATGCTGCCGGGCCTGGACGCCGACCCGGATTTCGGGCGGCGCTTCACGGCCGAGGCCACCTCGATGGCCCGGATCAACCATCCGGCGGTCGCCTCCGTGCACGACTTCGGCCACAGCCTCGGTGTCGCCTTTCTGGTGATGGAGTTCGTCGACGGCGAGTCGCTCGCCGAGCGGCTGAAGCGCGGCCGTCTCGGGCCGGCGGAGACGATGCTCCTCATCGCGCAGGTCGCCGACGGGCTCCAGGCCGTCCACGGGCAGGGCCTGGTGCATCGCGACATCAAACCCGCCAACCTGTTGGTACGCCCGGACGGCACCGTGGTCATCACGGACTTCGGCATCGCGCGCCACGAGGACGCCGGCCGGCTGACGGTGTCCGGCGCGGTTCTCGGCACTCCCACGTACCTGTCGCCGGAGCAGGTCCGGGGCGAGCCGGCCGGACCGCGCAGCGACCTCTACTCGCTGGGCCTGGTCGCCTACGAGTGCCTGGCGGGGGAGAAGCCCTTCGTCGGCGACAACCCGTACGCCGTGGCGCTCCAGCGGCTCCAGTCCGGCCCCCGCACGATGAAGGTGCGACTGCCGATCCCGGTTCAGGCCGTGGTCGAGCGGGCTCTCGCCGTCGACCCGAAGGACCGCTGGCAGTCGGCGGCCGAACTGGCGGCCGCCGCCCGGGCCGCGGTGGCGGACCGTGCGCCGGTGACCGCTCCCGCCGTACGCCGCTCCCTGCTGCCGTTGGTGCTCTCCGCTGTCGCCGTGATGGCGCTGGCCGTCGCCGGTCTGGTGGTCCGGGGCAGCCGGCCGGACACGAACCCGGCCGTCACCCCGACCACCCTCGAGGAGGGGCTCACCCAGGAGCGGCTGCCGGTGCGTTTCACCACCTGCGCCGGCGGCTTCTGCCCGGTCGAGCCGATGTGCTGGGCCGGTCTGAACGTCAGTTCCGGGGTGCCCGAGTCGCCCCGGCGGCTGGACTGCGCGGCCGAGCACGTCTGGGAGACGTACGCCGCGGTCGACGTCCCGCCCGGCGGTGTCGTGATCGACGACGACGATCCGCTGATCGAGAAGTCGGAGATCGCCGTCGCCTGTGGCGAGGAGTTCATGGCGGCCCGCAGCCACCATCCGGACCGGACCCGCGGCTGGGTGCGTGAGGCCTGGCCGATCAAGGTCGGCGAGGACACGCTGCTGCACTGCATCGCCCGTCCGGTCGGCGGCGAGGCGACCGGAGCCTTCTTCAAGAGCGCATAGTGCCGACGGTCACATCGACGGCAAGCTGCTCCTCGAGGGGTTGCGGCCCGAAGGTCTCCTGGCTCTGATCCGGCCGGGGCGTTGTGCGAGATTACGGCCCCGGCCAGGGGTAATGATCGGGGCATGACCTCCACGTGGGCGCCGCTGCGGATCGGCGTGTTCCGGATGCTCTGGTTCGCCGTCCTCGGCAGTCAGATCGGCACCTGGATGCAGACCGTCGGCGCCCAGTGGCTGCTGCTCGGTGAGCCGAACGCGGGCACCCTGGTCTCGCTCGTGCAGACCGCCGCCACCCTGCCCGTACTGCTGCTGGCCCTGCCGTCCGGGGTGCTCGCCGACTCGTTCGACCGGCGGCGTCTGCTGATCTACGTGCAGCTCTTCCAGCTCGGGACCGGGGTGATGCTGACCGCGCTCACCATGGCCGGCGAGATGATCCCGCCGCTGCTGCTGCTCCTGACGTTCGCGCTGGGCTGCGGCACGGCGATGACGAGCCCGGCGTACCAGGCGGTGATCCCGGAACTCGTGCCCCGCCCGCTGATCCCGTCGGCCGCGGCGCTCGGTGCGATCAGCATGAACCTGGCCCGCGCCATCGGCCCGGCCATCGCCGGGGTGCTGGTCGCCCAGGCCGGGCCGGCCGCCGTCTTCGCGATCAACGCGGTCTCGTTCCTGGTCTTCGCGATCGCCCTGCTGCTCTGGCGGCGCGACCCGCAGGACGGCGTCGCCGAGCCGTTCCTCGCCGCGCTGCGCGCCGGCGGCCGTTACGTGCGCTATGCGCCGATCATGCGACGGCTGCTGCTGCGCAGCGTCGTCTTCGTGGTACCGGCGATGGCCCTCTGGGCGCTGCTCCCGCTGGTCGCCAGCCGCCGGCTCGGTCTCGACGCGAGCGGGTACGGCCTCCTGCTGGCCGCCCTGGGCGTGGGCGCCGTCCTCGGGGCGCTGATCCTGCCCCGGCTGCGGGCGGTCCTGTCCGGCACCGGCATGCTGGCCGTCGCGAGCGTCACCTACGCCGTCGTCCTGGCCGTCCTGGCCGTCGTCCGGGAGCCGGCGATCGCCGTGATCGCCCTGGTCCCGGCCGGCGCCGCCTGGATGAGCGTGCTGTCCAGCCTGAACGCCGAGGTGCAACTCCTGCTGCCCGGCTGGGTCCGCGCCCGGGGGCTGGCCGGCTACCAGACCGCGTTCTTCGGCAGCCAGGCCCTCGGCTCGCTGGCGTGGGGCGTGGCCGCCGACCGGATCGGCCTGGCCCCGACGTTCCTGATCGCCGCCGGCCTGACCGCGGCCGGTGCGGCCAGCCTGCCGTTCGCGCCGCTGATCCCGTCCGGCCACCTGAACCGGGACCCGGCCACCCCGTGGCCCGAACCCCGGCTCACCCACGAGCCGGACCCCGGCGCCGGGCCGGTGGTGGTCGAGGTCGCGTACACGATCCCACCGGACCGGGAGGCCGAGTTCCTGGAGGCGATGAGCGACGTCCGCCGGTCCCGCCTGCGTACCGGCGCGGTCCAGTGGGGCGTCTTCCGTGCCGGTGAGACCTCCGGCCGGATGGTCGAGCTCTACGTCGTCTCCAGCTGGGACGAACACCTGCGCCAGCACGACGGCCGTCTCACCGGCGCCGACGCCGCCTACGACGAGCGCGCCCGCGCCCTCTCGACCACCTCACCCGAGGTGGTGCACATGCTGCACGCGCCGGTCCGCCACCGCCGCCGCTGAGACCCGGCCCTTTCCCGGTACGGGTGACCCGTTCGAGACAGCGGCGCCTCTCAGCGGATCTCGGCGACGGGGACCGGAGGAGCGGTGGGCCGCGGCGCCGTCCGTGGGGTGCGGAGGTCGAGGGCCGCGCACGCCGCCGAGGCGGTCATCATGGTGAGGCAGATGGTCAGGGCCGCGGTGACGTCGTGGGCGGCCACCATGATGCCGGTGACGGCGGCCATCGCCAGGGTCGCCGAGATCCGCTGGGAGACCTGGAGGAAGGCGCCCGCCAGGCCGGCCGCTCCGGCCGGCGCGTGGGCCAGGGTGAGGGCCTGGTTGGGGGAGAGGACCAGGCCGCCGGCGACCCCGGCCGCGAACTGGGTGCACATCAGCGCGGCGCTCAGCCCGGACTCGGGAACCGTGTGCAGCACGGTGATCGTCGCCCCGACCGCCGTCACCGCGCCGGCCAGCGCGCCGACCACCGCGGACCGGCCGAAGCGGGCCACCAGCCGCCAGCTCTGCGAAGAGGCCGCCGCGAAGCCGATCGCGCCGGGGATCAGGGGGAGCGCCGCGTCCAGCGCCGACCAGCCGAGGCTCTCCTGGAGGTGGAGGACCAGCACCAGGTTCGCCGACAGCGACGCCCCGAACTGGAACATCGCGGTCAGTGTGCCCAGGCTGAACCCGCGCGAGCGGACCAGCTCCGGCATCAGCACCGGGGTCCGGCCGGAACGCGCGTAGCGGCGCTCCCACCAGCCCAGCCCGGCGAGCGCCACCACCGCGACCAGCGGCCACACCGCCACCGGCGGGCCGGATCCGCCGGGCAGCACGAACGGCAGCAGCAGGCACAGCGTCACCGTGCCGAGCAGCGCGAGCCCCGGCAGGTCGAGTGTGGTCCGGTGGGCGTGGTCCGGACGGCCGGCGGGCAGGAACATGATCGCCAGCGGCACGGTGAGCAGCCCGAACGGCACCCCCATCAGCAGCACGAGCCGCCACCCGTGGTCGTCGCCGAACGCGCCGAGCGCCAGCCCGCCGGTGAGCGGCCCGAGCACCGCCGCGATCCCGCCCACGGTCGAGTACGCCCCCAGCGCCCGGGCCCGGTCCCGGCCGGTGAACAGGTCCTGGATGATGCCGTACACCTGGGGGTTGACGATGCCCGCGCCGGCGCCCTGGGTGAGCCGCGCGACGGCCACCACCCACGCCTCGCTCGCGGTCCCGGCGACGGCGCCCGCCACGGCGAACACCGCCATGCCGCCGACGAAGAACCATCTGCGCCCGTGCGCGTCGCCGAGCCGCCCGGCCGGGACCATCGCCAGCCCGAAGGTCAGCGAATACCCCGCGATGATCCATTGCAGGGTGGCCGGGCCGGCGCCGAGCGACTCCCGCAACGCCGGCACCGCCGTGTTGAGACTGGCCTGGTCGACCAGGGTGGTGAACGCGGCGGCGAGACAGACGGCGAGGGCGAGGGCGTTCCGGCGGGGCACCCACCGAATCTATCGAGTACGGCCCATGCCCGGGTGGTGGCCGTTACCACTCCTCAGGTGAACAGGCCGCTGCCCCAGAAGTCGCCGGAGCCGGTGACGCCCGGCGGGCAGGCGAACAGACCGCTGGACACGTGCCGGATGTACTCGTTCATCTCGTCCTGGGCGGCCAGGCTGCGCTGCACCGGGATGAACGCCTTCGCCGGATCGCGCTGGTACGCGATGAAGAACAGTCCCGCGTTGAGCCGCCCCAGCCCGTCCGACCCGTCGACGAAGTTGTAGCCGCGCCGCAGCATCCGCGCCCCGTTGTTGGTGTCCGGGTGGGCCAGCCGCACGTGCGCGATCTTCGGCATGATCGGTTCGCCGTCGTCGCCGACCGAGGTGAGGTCGGGTTCGTCGAACTCGCCGGCCAGCCCGATCGGCGCGCCGCTGCCCTTGTGCCGCCCGACGATGGCCTCCTGCTCGACGAGCGGGGACCGGTCCCACGTCTCGACCAGCATCCGGATCTTGCGGGTGACCAGGTAGGACCCGCCGGCCATCCAGTCCGGCCCGTCGCCGGGCTGCACCCACAGGTGCTCGCGCAGCAGGTCGTCCTGTTCGGCCTTGAGGTTGCGGGTGCCGTCCTTGAACCCGAACAGGTTGCGGGGCGTGGCCTGCCCGGTGGAGGTGGACGACGTACGCCCGAAGCCCAGCTGCGACCACCGCACACTGACCACGCCCATGCCGATGCGGGCCAGGTTGCGGATGGCGTGCACCGCCACCTGCGGGTCGTTGGCGCACGCCTGGATGCCGATGTCGCCGTCGGACAGTGCCGCGTCGAGGGTGTCGCCGGTGAACCGGGGGAGCGGCGCGAGCGCCCCGGGCTGCCTGCCCGCCAGCCCGAAGCGGTCGCGCCCGTCCGCGGTCCGGAACAGGGTCGGCCCGAACCCGATGGTGAGCGTCAGCTGGGACGCCGGGAGGCCGATGGCCTCGCCGGTGTCGTCCGGCGGCGCCTCGGGGAGGCCGGCCACCGCCCCGACCTCGCCGGCGTCCTTTCCGGCGGTCATCCGGGTGGCCGCGACCGTCCAGTCCTTCAGCAGCTGGATCAGCCGGTCGCGGTCCTTGGTGACGACGTCGAAGGCGACGAAGTGCAGCCGGTCCTGGGCGGGCGTGACGATGCCGGCCTGGTGGGGGCCGTGGAAGGCGACCGCGTCGGAGAACGAGGCCGCCGGTTCGCCGCCGGAGAGGAGGGCGGCCGTGGCGCCGGCCGCACCGGCGGCGCCCAGGCCGCCGATGACCAGCGCCCGCCGGGAGACCGGGCTCACGACTGCTTGGCGACCACGGCCGCCACCCGGCTGATCGGCTCGGCCAGCGCGTTGATCGCGTCGGTCAGCTCCTTGAGGTCGGCCTGCGACAGCTCGTTGTGCAGCTTCCAGCCGTCCCCGTCGCGGTGCTTGCCGAGGGCCGCGTCCACGTTGGCGAACTCCGCGTCCAGCGTCTTGACCAGGGCCGCGTCCCGCTCCTCGAGGACCGGCCGCAGCGACGCGATCGCCGCCTTGGACCCGTCGATGTTGGCGTTGAAGTCCCACAGGTCGGTGTGCGAGTAGCGGTCCTCCTCGCCGGTGATCTTGCCGGAGGCGACCTCGTCGAGCAGGGCCTTGGCGCCGTTGGCGAGCTGCAGCGGGGACAGCTTCTCGGCGTTGGCCTTCCGCACGATCTCCTTGACGTCGGTGAGGAGCTGGTCGGCGACCGGGCCGGACTGGGAGATGTCGTTCTTCTGCCACAGATCCTGCTCGATCTTGTGGAAGCCGCCGAACTTCAGGCCCTCCTCGGTGACCTCCTCGCGGCCGTCGATGCGCGGGTCGAGGTCGCCGAAGATCTCGGCCACCGGCTCGATCCGCTCCCAGTACGTGCGGGCCACCGGGAACAGCGCCTTGGCCTTGGCCGCGTCGCCGTCCTTGACCGCCGTCACGAACTCGGTGGTCTTCACCTCCAGGGCGGCGGTCTGCGACTTCACGTACCGCGAGTAGCTGTCGGTGGCGGCGAGCAGGGCGGCGTCCTCGGTCAGCGGCGCGGCCGAGCCGGAGACGGTGAGCTGCCCGCGGATGCCCTTGCCGATCATGCCGGGCTTGCAGGCCGTCTCGTAGCTGCCGGCGGGCAGTTCGACGTGCAGGTCACGGGAGAGCCCGGGGGCGATGTTCTCGACCTCGGCCATCACCCGGTCGCCCGCGGCGTACACGTAGAACTCGGTGACCTTCTGCCCGCCGTTGGTGATGGCGAAGACGCTGGTCCCGGCGTCGACCTGGGTGCGGGCGACCTCGCAGGAGGTGTCGGTGGCCTTGACGGTGATCGGCCCGCCCGCGGCGTCGGGGGTGGTGTCGCCGCCGGAGGAGGAGCATCCGGCCAGGACGACGACGGCCGCCGTGAGGGCGAGTGGGCTATAGCGGTGGCGCACGATGTCTCCTAGTGCTGGGGGGCGGGAACCGCGGTCGTAGCGGGGCGAAGGAAGAGCACGAGCACGGGTACGGCGTACGCGATCCAGGCGACCGCCTCCAGGACACTGGCCGTCGGCGTCACGTTGACCATGCCGGTGAGCAGGGCCGTGTACCACGCGGACGGGTCGAGGGCGGCGCTCACGTCGTACGCCAGGGTGTTGAGCCCCGGGAGGACGCCGGACTCCTGGAGGTCGTGGACGCCGTACTTGAGGATGCCGGCGGCGACCAGGATGAGCAGGACCCCGGTGACGGTGAAGAAGACCGTCAGGTTGATCCGGACGGCGGTCGCGTACATCAGCCAGCCGATCGCGACGGCCGTGAGGATGCCGCCGGTGAGCGCGTAGAGCGGCTTGCCGTCGAGGTCGGCGCCCTGCACCGCGGAGTAGAAGATCAGCGACGTCTCCAGGCCCTCGCGGACCACGGCGAGGAACGCCATCACGGCGACCGCGACCGATCCGAGGGCGAGCGCGTCGGTGAGTTTCCCGCGCAGCTCACCGCTGATCGACCGGGCGGCCCGGCGCATCCAGAAGATCATCCAGGTGACGAAGCAGACGGCCAGGATCGACGTGATCGCCTCGAACAGCTCCCGCTGGTCGTAGTCGCGCAGCAGGGTGGTGGAGGTGTAGCTGAGCAGTGCCCCGAACCCGATGGACAGCGCCACGGCGGCGGCGACGCCGGCCCACACCTGGGGGAGGCGGTCGGTGCGCCCGGACTTGACCAGGAACGCGATCAGGATGCTGACCACCAGGGTGGCCTCCAGCCCTTCACGCAGGCCGATGAGGTAGGTGGCGAGCATGACCCTCTTCTCTGATAAGGATTGCCTTACCTTCGTTCTACAGACTGTAGATTAGGTTTGGCTGGCCTCACTGTCCAGGGTCACCGTCACCACGTGCGACACTCCGCATCGAGTCGGTGTAGGGGAGTCGCGGTGTTCGATCATTTCGTGTGGGAGATCCTGATCTGCCCGGTTCTGGTGGTGGTGGCGATCCGCTACCTGGCCGACCGGCTGCGCCCCGAGGCCGCCGCGTTCCTGCTGGTCACCTCACTGACCGCGGCCGCGGCCGGCTGCCTGGTGACGCTCGGCGCCTTCGCCCTCAAGGCCGTCGCGGAGCTTCCGCTCACCGCGTCCCTGCTGCACCTTTCCGACGCGTACGTCCGTGCCGACACCGACAGCGAACCCTGGGTGTCCTGGCTCTCCCTGGCGCTGCTGCTGGCCGCGCTCACCGGCGTCGCCCGGGTCTGGCGCACCCACCGCCGGGACACCGCCTACGCCCGCCGCTACATCGGCCTGCCCACCGTGGACGGTCAGGTCGTGGTCCTCGACGACGACCGCGCCGAGGCGTTCGCGGTCCCCGGCGGCGACGGCCGGATCGTCGTCACCACCGGCATGCGCGACGCCCTCGACGACGTCCAGTACGCCGCCCTGCTCGCCCACGAACGCGCCCACCTGCGTTCCCGGCACCACCGGCTGGTCCTGCTCGCCCACCTGTCGGCCGCCGTGCACCCGGTGTTTCGCCTGCTCACCCGGCACATCGACCACCTGGTGGAACGGGCCGCCGACGAGCGGGCCGCCGCCGAGCTAGGCGACCGCCGCGGGATGGCCCGGGCCATCGCCACGGCCGCCCTGGTCAGCGACAGCACCCATCGCGTCGGCAGTCTCCGGATGGCGCCGCCCTCACCCGACCTGAGCCGCGCGGGCGCCGTACCCCGTCGTGTCGCCTCGCTGATCACCCCGCGCCGCAACCATCCGCTCCCGGCCCTGGCCGTGCCGGCGGCGATAGCCGTCTTCTCCCTGGCCTGGACCGTCGAATGCGTCATCGACCTGGGCGAGCTACTGATCGCCGCCCGGCTCTAGCAACCGGCGCAGCAGCTCCTCGTCCCCCGGCTCCAGACCGGCCACGAACCGGCGCAGCACGGTGGCCCGGTCGGTGCCGGCGCCCAGGGCCGCGCTCATCCGCTCGGCCGCGACCGACGCCTCGTCGGTGAGCGGCGCGTACCGGAACGACCGCCCGTCGCGGAAACGGGCCGCCCGCCCCTTCTCGTGCATCCGGGTCAGGATCGTCACCACGGTGCTGTACGACAACGGCGCACCCAGCCGCGCCTGCACCTCCCGCGGCATCAACGGCTCGCTCGCGGCGACCAGGACACGCAGGATCTCGGATTCCAGGGCGCCGGCGGGGCGGCGTGCATCGGGCGGCACGCACGCAGCCTACTGATCGTTCCGGTTGCGAACCGAGGCTAGAGTGCCGACATCCATGATGATCGTTTCGAGAGGCTCGCATGCGCGGCGTTCTGATCCCCAGCCTTGTCCTCACGGCCCTGCTGCCGACGGCGTCCTGTGGATCCTCGCCGGACTCCGCCCCACCCCCACCTCCACCCGCACCCCCATCGGCGCCGGTCACCTCGTCGCCCGTCCCCGGTGGATCCGCCCCGGCACCGGTGCACAACCCGGCCCTGGCGGGGCTGTTCACGTCGGCGCAGGCGTGTGAGGTGGCGGACGGCGCCTACAGCACTCTGGACACCGAGCCGCAGCGGCACATCCGCGACGGCGTGGCGGCCGAGCGGCGCGGTGACAAGGCCGCCGTGGCCCGATCCCTGGAGGCGCTCCGCCCGCTGTTCTACGGCCTCGCGGCGACCTTCTCCGACGCGGCGGCCAAGGTCACCGACCCGGCCCTGCAGGCTGCCCTGGACGAGCTCGCCGCGGCGGCGGAGAAGGAGACGACGTTCACCACCTTCGCCGAGTTCGACCAGATGCAAGGGCTGACCGCGCCCGCCGAGGCGGTACTGAAGCTCCAGTGCTCCCGGGCCGGCTACACGCTGAAGAACCTCACCTGAGCACTGCCACCGCAACGGCGGCCGGAAAGTGTTGACGGGCCCCGCCCGGGTCCCGAGACTGCTGCCATGGCGACCGTCCGCGCAGCCGGGATCCGGGGCTTCGCCGGGGTCGTGCGCGGTCTCGGCGCCGACCCGGCGCCGCTGGTGCGCGCCGCCGGCCTGGACACCGCCGTCCTCGACCACGACGACGTGCCGATCGCCGACTGGCGGCTGGCCGCCCTCCTGCAACACTCGGCCGAGCGGCTGAACTGCCCCGACCTGGGCCTGCGGATGGCCGCCCGGCACGACCTCGACACCCTCGGGCCGCTCGCCGCCCTGCTGGCCAACTGCCGGACCGGCGCCGACGCCCTGGCCGCCACCGAACGCTACCTGGCCGTGCACAGCGACGCCCTGTCCGTCGACCGGATCGCCGACCCGGACGGCCGCCCCGGCGTCACCGCGCTGCGCTACCGGCAGACCCGGGCCGGGATCCGGCCGGTGCAGGCCACCGACGCCGGGATCGGGTTCCTGCACCGGGCGATGCGGCGGCTGTTCGGCGGCGACTACGGGCTGATCGACGTCCGGCTGGACTACCAGCCGACCGCGGATCCCGGCGCCTACCGGCGGTTCTTCGGGGCGCCGGTCCGGTTCGGAGCCCCCGAGACACTGCTGCGGGTGCCCGGCGAGCTGCTCACCCGGCCGGTCGCCGGCGCCCGCGAGGACCTGCGCGACCGGGCCGAGTCCTACCTGCGGATCATCCTGCCCCGGGCGGACGACATGATCGGCCGGATCCGGTCGGTGGTGGGGGAGTCACTGGACTTCGGGCCCGTACCCATCGAGGTCCTGTCGAACCGGCTCGCCCTGCACCCCCGGACGCTGCAGCGGCGCCTCGCCCAGCTCGGGACCACGTACGCCGGGATCGTCGACGACGTGCGGCGCGACCGGGCCCGGCTCTACCTGACCGGGACGCGCCTGCCGTTCCACCACGTCTCCTCCCGGCTCGGGTTCGCCGAACAGGCCACCTTCAGCCGGGCCTGCCACCGCTGGTGGGGCGTGCCACCACGCCGGGTCCGCGCACCCGGAAGCCGTATTGTCGGGCTGAGTCAAGTTTCCGGCGGGTGACCGGAGCACGATCACGACATGACGGACTCGCACGTCGACGTGCTCATCATCGGGGCCGGGATCTCCGGGATCGACATGGCCCACCGGATCAGCGAGCGATGCCCGGAGCTGACCTACACCATCGCCGAGGGCCGCGACCGGCTCGGCGGCACCTGGGATCTGTTCCGCTATCCGGGCGTGCGGTCCGACTCCGACGTCTACACGCTGTCCTTCCCGTTCCGGCCGTGGACCGGTGAGAAGTCCATCGTCGACGGCGGTGAGCTGCTCACCTACATCGAGGAGACGGCCCGCGCCACCGGCGTCGACAAGCACATCGAGTACGGCACCCGGATCGTCGCCGCCGACTGGGACAGCGCCACCGCCCGCTGGCGGGTGACGGCCACCCGGGACGGCGAGCGGTTCGCGTACGTGGTGCGGTTCGTGGCCTTCTGCACCGGCTACTACGACTACGAGGACCCGTACGACCCCGGCTTCACCGGCGACTTCGCGGGCCGGGTCGTCCACCCGCAGTTCTGGCCCCCGGACCTGGACCACACCGGCAAGCGGGTCGTCGTCATCGGCTCCGGGGCCACCGCGGTCACCGTCGTCCCGGCGATGGCCCGCGACGCCGCCCACGTCACCATGCTCCAGCGCACGCCCACCTACGTACTGGCCCAGCCGAGCGTCGACGTCATCGGCCGGGGCCTCGCCAAGGTGCTCCCGGCCGGCGCCGCCCACCGGATCACCCGCGCCAAGAACACCGTCATGCAATGGGCCCTGTTCCAGGCCTGCCGCCGCTACCCGGAGCGGATGCGGGCGCTGCTGCGCAAGGGGGCGGTGGCGCAGGTCGGCTCGGCGGACATCGTGGACACGCACTTCCGGCCGCCGTACGACCCGTGGCAGCAGCGGCTGTGCATCGCCCCCGACGGCGACCTCTTCCAGGCGATCCGCTCCGGCGACGCGTCGGTGGTCACCGGGCGGATCGACCGGTTCGTGCCGTCGGGTGTCCGCCTGGAGAACGGCGACATCGTGGAGGCCGACATCATCGTCACCGCCACCGGGCTGCGGCTACGGCTGCTCGGCGGCATCGCGATCAGCGTCGACGGGACGCCGGCCGACCTGTCCCGGTCGCACGCCTACCACGGGACGCTGCTCAGCGGGCTGCCCAACCTGGCCGTCTGCATCGGCTACATCAACCTGTCCTGGACCGTCCGCGCCGACCTGACCGCCCGGTTCGTGGCCCGGCTGCTGCGCCGGCTGCTCGACACCGGCGCCGACAGCGTGGTGCCCAGCCCGCCCGCCGACCTGGGGCCGACCGCGCCGTTCATGGACATGCAGTCCGGCTACCTGGCCCGCGCCGCGCATCTGATGCCCCGGGTGACCAGCCGCTACCCGTGGGCGTTCCGGCAGAACGTGCTGCTGGACTCGTGGGCCACCAACCGGGCCCGGCTCGACGAGGGGCTGATCTTCGGCCGGGCCCGGCAGGAGGTGGACGCGTGAGAGCCGTGATCCTGCACGACGGGCGGTTGACCGTCGGCGAGGTGCCGCTGCCGGAACCGGGGCACGGCCAGATCCGCCTCCGGGTCACCCGTACCGGGATCTGTGGTTCTGATCTTCATGTCCGTCTCGACGCCGAGCCCAGTGCCGATGTGGCCGCCGAGGTCGGCTATCCCGACTTCGTCCGCCGGTCGCACCACGTCGTCATGGGGCACGAGTTCACCGGAACCGTCGACGCGTACGGCCCCGGCTGCCGCCGCCGCTGGAAACCCGGCCGGGCGGTCGTCTCCCTCCCGCTGATCAGGCACGGCGACGACATCCACATGACCGGCATGTCGGAACACGCGCCCGGCGGCTACGCGGAACACCTGCTGGTCTCCGAGGCCGCCACCATGCCGGTCCCGGACGGTCTCGACCCCGATCTGGCCGCCCTCACCGAACCGCTCGCCGTCGCCTACCACGCCGTCCGCCGTGGCGACGTGGCCAAGGACGACACCGCCGTGGTGATCGGGTGCGGGCCGATCGGGCTCGCCGTGATCCTCATGCTCAAGGCCGCCGGCGTCCGCCGGGTCGTCGCCAGCGACTTCTCCGGGCCGCGCCGCGAACTGGCCCGCACCTGCGGCGCCGACGTCGTCGTCGATCCGGCCGTCCAGTCGCCGTGGGAGGTTCTCGGCGATGACGAACGCCTGGTCACCAAGGCCACGGCCCTCTACGGGGCGGGCATCGCCGCGATGGACGCCCTCCAGCGGATCCCCGGCGTTCCGTGGTGGACGGTGATGCGGGCCGGTCAGCGGTTCGGCGCCGGCCCGCGAGGCGCCGCCGTCTTCGAGTGCGTCGGTGTGCCCGGCGTCATCGAGGACATCGTCACCCATGCGCCGTTCCGTTCCCGCGTCGTCGTGGTCGGGGTCTGCATGCGACCGGACACGTTCCGGCCCACCATGGCCAGCAACAAGGAGGTCGACCTGCGGTTCTCGTTCTGCTACGACCCGGCCGAGTTCCGTGGCACCCTGCACATGGTCGCCCGCCGCCGCATCGACCCGCGCCCGCTGATCACCGGAGTCGTCGGCCTGGACGGCGTCGCCGACGCCTTCGACCAGCTCGCCAAAGCCGACAGCCACGCCAAGATCCTGGTCGACCCCCATGCGAAACCCTGATCTCGTACGACAGAGCCGCGCTCTTCCGCCACGCCGTCCTCTGCCGCGACCGCCGGGCTGAGCTGCCCCATCACGCACACCGCCGTCATTCCGCACGGAGGACGGCCACGGCCAGCGCCGCGACGGCGAGGGCCGAGGCGAGGCCGATCGTCCATCGCAACAACGAGTGCCGGACGTAGAAGTCCTCGGCTCGCTTCCGGAACCGCACGTGGGCGGCGATCATCAGCAGCAGGCCCGCTGCCGGGGCGCCCCACCGCGCTCCGGTGACGAAGCCGCTCCCGCCGGGCCCGTCGACGGCTTCGGCGAGCCCGCTGCCACGCAGCGGCAGGAGATTCCAGGCGGCGATCGCCAGGACCGCGGCCACCGCGCCGATCGTGCGGGCCCACGCTCGTGCGAGCCGGCCGCGGGTCAGGGCCAGCGCGAGGAGCGAGGACGCGGTGATGACGAAGAGCAGCCATCCGGCCACCGCCATGCCGCGCGGGTTCCCGGCGGTGGCCGATCGGGCCAGGCCGACGTAGGCATCCGACAACACGGAGAGCGCGACCGGGAAGACGGCGAAATACACGGCGAGGGCCGACGACAGGAGCAGGACGACGCCGAGACACCCGAGACAGCCGGTGGCCGTGCTGTCCTTCCGCTGAGGATGGACTTCGACGCCACGGACCGGCGCGCCGGGTTCATCGGGGGGCATCGCTCGATCATAAGACGGGTGTGCCGGCCGGCCGAGGGTCTTCGGTCAGGGGGCCAGGCGGGACTCGATCGTCCGGGCCAGGCCGTTCACTGCCTCGCGGACCGTCCGGCGGTAGCCGATGAACAGGCGGTTCGCCAGGGGAACCGCCCAGGCGGAGCGCCGGGCGATGTTGTAGACGCGGTAGGTCACCGTCGTCCCGTCCGGGGACGGTTCGGCGCTGATCTCACCGCGATACCACCAGTGGCCCTGGAAGCCGACGATCCCGGGCCGATGGTCGACGTCCACGTAGGAGCGCGCCTCCTCGCCGCCGAGGAACGCGTCCAGCACCCAGCCGTCGTCGATGAGCGCCCGCACCCGCTCGACCCGCGCGCTCACCGGCGCCGAGGCCTCGAACAGAAGCCTCATGACGGTCGTACCCCGGTGTCGTGGTGTGGTGTTCCGGTCATGGTGATCCTCTCCGGGACGCATCCGGTCCGCCGTCCTCGGTCAGGAGCGGCGTCACGTCGGCCACGTCGGCCATGTCGGCGGGCCAGGTGAGCCGGCCGGTCTCGATGTCCGCGGCGAGCGCCGACACCCAGTCGCGCTCGGCGGTCAGCCTGCTCACCTCGTACTCCGCCTCGATCAGCAGGACGCGCGGCAGCTCCGGCACGGCGCGGGCGGCGACCAGGCGCTGCTCCAGCCGGGCCCGGCGTTCGCGCAGCAGCCCGGCCACCGTCTCCGGCGGCAGGCAGCCGGCGAAGCTCAGGGCCGCGGTGAGCAGCGACGAGTCCGGATCCGGCTCGCGCAGCAGCACCCCGATCCACTCCCGCAGCCGGGCCCGCCCCCGATCGGTGAGCGCGTAGACGGTCCGCTCCGGCCGCCCGGCCGCACGCACCACGTCACTGACCCGGATCTCGCCGCCGCCGACCAGCCGGTTCACCGCGTGATAGAGGCTGCGCGGCAACCCGGTGACGAACGTCTTGTGGGTTCTCTCGATCAGGAGATGCATGTCGTACGCGTGCCGCGGTCCGGTCATGAGCAGGGCGAGCACCGTCAGCGATGCCAGATCCCGATCGGCCTTACGCACGTCCCCACCCCCCTATAGCAGGTTGCAGTATTGCAGATCGCCATAGCGGGACGCCACCCGTCGCCCGGCGCAGCGGTAGCGGGCGACCGGTGCGAGAGAGACGTCCACCCCGGACACGCCGGTGACGCTGCGGCCGCGGCGGCCGGGTTGTTGGCGGGTGACCAGGCATGACATTCTTGGTGGTCTCACAGCTGAACCGGCGTGCCATCTCCACAGCCATGCGACGTGCCTCGGAGCGTGCGGAGTGCCCATCGATCTGCCAGGCGTCGACCGAGTGCCGGAAGGCAATCACCGCAAGCTCCTGCTCCGGCTGCACCGGCTGTACAACGTGGCGGGCCGGCCCGCCACCCGGGCGATCAGCCAGATGACCCGCAAGAACCCGCGCCTGGAGCCGGTGTCGCACGAGACCGTGAGCGCCCTGTTCCGCGGCGACCCGCTGCCCGCGTGGAGCAAGATCCGGTCGATCATCATCGTGCTGTGCCGGGCCGCGGACCAGCCGGTCGATGTGGATGAGGAACTGTCCGTCGGTGTCGAACTGTGCTCATCGGCCTCCCGGAACCCGGCGCCCCGGCCGGAACCCGAGCCGGAGCCGGACCCGGAGCCGCACCCGCCGGTGGAGATCCGGCCGCCCGAGCCGGTGGCCGAGGTCATCGTGCATGGCCGGCTTCCCGAGCGGGACCCGTTCTTCACCGGCCGGGAACCCCAGCTCGACCTGATCCACGAGCATCTGACCCGGGATCCGCACGTGCCGGTGGTGGTCCACGGCCCGCTCGGCGTCGGCAAGACGCAGCTGATCGCGGAGTACGCCCGGCTGTACGCCCCGGAGTACCCGATCGTCTGGTGGGTGGACGCGCGGGATCTCGACCGGGCCACCACCTCGCTGGTCGAGCTGGCGAAACGGCTGGGGATCGTGCCGTCGGCGGACCGGCGGCAGACCCTCGACCGGTTGTTCGCCGCGTTCGGCCGGGCCCGCAACTACCTGCTGATCTTCGACGGCGTGCGCAGCAGCGACATCCGCGCTCTGATCCGCACCATCGGCGGCAGCGTCATCGTGACGACCCGGGACGCGACGTGGGCCCGCGACAGCGCCTACCGCGACGTCGAGGTGCCCGACTTCGACCCCGGTGAGGTCGCCCAGTACCTGCGCAAACGTGGACGGGACGCGGCGGCGCCCGGTGCGTTCGGGAGCATGCCGCTGGCGCTCGCCGAGTTCTGCCGGAACCCTTCGGCGCCGTCGGCCGGCGAACCGGTGCTGGCCGAGGTGCGGTCCGCGCTGTCCCGGCTCGGCCCCGACCCGGGCACGGTGCGGCTGCTCACGCTGCTGGCCGGGTTCGGGTCCGGCCCGGTCCTGGTGCCGCTGCTGGCGACGGCCGCCCGCCGGGAGGTGCCGGCCGAGCTGCGTGCGCTGCTCAAGGACCAGATCGCGCTGCGCCGCCGGCTGGCCGCGCTGGTGCAGGCGGGGCTGGCCCGGCGCAGCCCGGAGGACGGCATCGAGATCCCGGCGCTGATCCGCCTCGCGGTACGGGACCTGCTGCCCGACGCGGCCGGCGAGCGCAACCGCGACCACGTGCGGGAGATCCTGGTGGCGGCCGATCCGGGGCATCCGGAGGACCGGCGGACCTGGCCGACCCACCGGGCCATCGGGGCGCACCTCGGTCCGGCCGAGCTGGTCGACTGGCACCATCCGGCGGCGTACCGGACGGTGCGGCACCAGATCCGGTTCCGGTTCCTGGACGACGACATCGCCGGGGCGCGGCGGCTCGGCGAGCGGGTGGAGACGGCCCTGGCGGCGCGGTCACCCTCGGCCCGGACCGACGAGGCGGTGCTGCAGATCCGCCGGTACCACGCCAACGCGCTGCGGGCGGCCGGGCGGTACCCGGAGGCGGAGGCCCTGACCGCGGAGATGACGGCCCGGCTGGCGGCCGATCCGGCGTACACGGATCATCCGGTGGCGCTGGACCTGGCCCGGGGGCGGGGGCACGATCTGCGGATCGCGGGCCACTACCAGCGGGCACTGGAGCTGGACGAGGAGACCCTGCGGGGGCATCTGCGGTTCTTCCCGGAGGACGACTACCGGACCGCGGCCAGCCGGTACAACCGTGGGGTGAGCCTGCGGCTGCTGGGCCGGTTCGGTGAGGCCGCCGCCGACGACGAGGCCGCCTATCTGCGGTTGCAGGCGCGCATCGGCGTACCGGATGGGGCCTTTCATCGTCTTCTGAACGCCATCGCCGAGGACCTGTACGGGCTGGGCCGCTACCGGGAGATCGGGCGGCGGCTGACCGCGGTGCTCACCCACGGCGAGGGCCGGGAGCTGCTGCGGGCCCGCCGGATGAGCGGGGTGGCGGCGCGGCGGCTCGGTGACCCGGGCGGCGCGGCCGAGGAGCTGGCCGCCTGCCATCAGGCCTGCCTCGTGCGGGTCGGGGTGGCCCGCGAGCTGACCCTCGCGGTGGCGATGAGCTGGAGCGGGGCGCTGCGCGAGTTCGGCCGGCTGCGCGAGGCGCTGGACGTCGCGGAACGCACCGAGCAGCAGTACGAGCAGGCGCTCGGCGCCGACAACCCGCTGGTCCAGGTCGCCCGGGTCAACGTGGTGGCGACCCTGCTGGCGATGGGCCGCGCCGAGCCGGCCCGGCAGATCGGCACCGAGGCGTACGTGGCGTTGCGTGGCCGTCTCGGCGCCGAGCACCCGTTCACGGTGGCGGCCGTGACGAACCTGGCGTCGGCGATGGCGCTGGAGGACCCGGCGTCGGCGCGGGGCATCTCCGAGGAGGCCTGGCGCAGCGCCCGCGAGGTCTACGGCGAGTCGCATCCGGACACGCTGCTGGCGGCGGCCAACTTCGCCGCCGACGGCGGCTCCTCTCCGTCGCTGGACGCCGTGCTCGGCGGTCTGCGGCGCAGTCTCGGACCGGGTCATCCGGCCGTTCTGGAGGTGGCGCGGGGCGCCCGCGCGATCGCCCACATCGAACCGCCGTCAGCCTGATCCCGCCTGTCAACTCTTGTCAGAAGGCGTCCGACATCCGAACCGCGGACCGTCCCAGACCGTAGCCTGGGACGGTCGCCCTCGTTTCCCCAGGCGAGCGACATCAACCGCGAATTACCAGGTCAACCACATATTGACAGGGTTTGACAGGGCCTTCCGGCGCCGGAGCCGGGAGCGCCGGAGGAGGTCACCATGAATGCTGCATCGGCGGAGGCGCCCAGCGAGGATCGGTGGATCCCGCTAGCCGATGTGTCCGACCTCCCGATCGAGTCGCTGGCCGCCGAGACGTCCGGAGTGCTCGGCCGCTCGCTGCGGCAGGTGCTCGACGGTCTCGCCGACACCGACGGCGTGATCAGCGCGTTCGGTTCGTTCGTCACCGAGGACTGAGCACCGTGGCCCCGGCGCCGCACGCCGCGGCTCCCTGGCCGTACGCCGAACTGGATGTGGCCGCCGTGCGCGCGGCCGGGCACCGGCCGGTCCCGTTCCGGGAGATGGTGCTCAAGATCCATCAGAGGTGCAATCTGGCGTGCTCGTACTGCTACGTGTACGAGCACCCGGATCAATCCTGGCGTGAGCGGCCCCGGACCATGCCCGACCGGGTGCGCGACGCGGCGCTCACGCGCTTCGCCGCGCACGCGCGCGACCACGGACTCACCCGCGTGCGGATCGTCCTGCACGGTGGCGAACCTCTGCTGTACGGGCGGGAGCGTCTCGCCGAACTCGCCCGGTCGGCGCGGGCGGTGTTCCCGGACGGCTGCCGGGTCGACATCGGCATGCAGACCAACGGCGTGCTGCTCGACGAGCGCATCGTCGCCATGCTGCTGGCCAACGGCATCCAGGCCGGGGTCAGCGTCGACGGGGTGGCCGCCGACCACGACCGGCACCGCAGGACACCGGGCGGCCGGGGCAGCTTCGCCGCCGTCGAACGCGCCCTCACCCTGCTCCAGAAACCCGACAACCGGCCCGCGTACGCCGGACTGCTCTGCACCGTGGCGGCCGGAACCAACCCGCTGGCCTGCTACGAGCAGCTGCGGGCGTTCGACCCGCCGGCCATCGACCTGCTGCTGCCGCACGCCAACTGGGAGTCCCCGCCACCGCCGGTCGACGGGCGCGCCACGCCGTACGCCGACTGGCTGATCGCCGTCTTCGACCGCTGGTACGCCGAGGAGGCGCCACCCCGGATCCGGATCTTCGAGGACGCGATCAACCTGGTCCTCGGCGGCGCGAGCCGTGGCGAGCAGCTCGGCCTCAGCCCGTCCGGCGTGGTCGTGGTCGAATCCGACGGCGCGATCGAGCAGGTCGACGCGCTGAAGAGCGCCTACGAGGGGGCCTGCTCCACCGGGCTGGACGTGCTGCGGCACGACCTCGGCGAGGCGCTCGACCACCCCGGCATCGTGGCCCGGCAGATCGGCCGTGCGGCGCTCGCCGACGAATGCCTGTCCTGCCCGGCCGTCGCCTTCTGCGGCGGCGGCCACTACGCCCACCGCTACCGGCAGGGCATCGGATTCCGGTCGCCGTCCGTCTACTGCGCCGACCTGCTGGCCCTCGTCCGTCACGTCTACGACAGTGTCGCCGCGTCACTCGGGAGAAGATCATGACCGTCGCCGTCCACCGGCTGGCCCCGGACACCCTCACCGCGCTGGCGGGCGGGCTCGGCGGCGCCGAGGCGATCCACGAGCTGCGCCGCACCCGGCTCAGCAAGCACCTGCTGCTCATCCGGTACCTGCTGGGCTCCCACTCTGTCGAACTTCTGGAGCGTGCCCGGCAGGCCGACCCGGCCGCGTTCCAGCGGGTGATCGGGGACCCACTCACCGGCGGCTGGGCGGCCATCACCGGCCGGGCCGTGCTCCAGGGCGAGGCGTCGGCCGGGGACCTCGGATACCTGTCGGCGATCGCCGTGGTCGCGGCCGCCCGCGCCGGCGTCGACGGCTCGGTGACGGTCCCGGTGCACCATGGGCTCGCCGTCCTCCCCGGCGTCGGCGCCGTCGAAGCCGGGGACGCCGCCACGATCGAGGTGAGCACGACCGGGGGGCGGCTGTTCCGGCTCACCGCGGACGGCGTGGTCGAGCTGTCCGGCGGGCCCGGCTGGCTGCCGTTGCGGCGGCTCACCGCCGGCGCCCGGGGGCAGTCGATCGACCTTGCGCTCGACGACCTGCATCCGTACCGGCACGGGCACCACGTGCCGCCCGCGAACCGGCTGCCCGGCGACGAGGTGCGCCGCTGGCAGGAGACCTTCACCGGCGCGTGGACCCTGCTCGCCACCGCTCTGCCGGAACGGGCCGCCGAACTGGCCGCCGGCCTGGAGACGCTGGTCCCGCTGTTGCAGACCGACCCGCGATCGGCCCGCAGCGCCACCATCCGGCACGCCTTCGGTGTCTTCGGCCTGACCCGCCCCGGCACGCCCGCCGACTTCGCGGTCACCCTCGTGCACGAGTTCCAGCACTCCAAGCTGAGCGCCGTCCTCGACCTGGTCCAGCTGACCGATCCGGCCGACGAGCGGCGGTACTTCGCACCGTGGCGTACCGACCCGCGGCCGCTGCCCGGCCTGCTCCAGGGCGTCTACGCCTTCGCCGGGGTCGCCGACACCTGGCGGGCGCTGCGCGGCGTGGTCCCGGTGGCCGAGGCCCGCTTCGCCGAGACCCGGTTGCAGGTGGACCGCGGTCTCACCGCCGTCGAGGAGTCCGGGTCGCTGACCGCCGACGGTCTGCGCTTCGCGGCCGGGCTGCGCCGGACCGCCGACCGGCTGCTGGCCGAACCGGTCCCGGACGGCGTGGCCCGCGACGCGCGCGACACGCTCGCCCGGCTGCACGGCGCCTGGCGGGACCGCAACGGCCGCTAGCCCGCCGGGCCCGGCCGATCAGGTCGGCGGCGCCTCGATGTCGCCCTCGAGCCGCTGCCCCTCCGCGGCCGCCACCACCTCGGGATGGCCGGCGCCCAGCAGAGCGGTCAGCTGGTCCAGCGAATCGCGGAAGAGCCGCGCGCCACGCTCCTCGGCGCCGGTGGCACGCAGATCCAGGGACAGATTGACGGCCCGCATCAACACGTACGGATGCTCCTGGCCACCGCGTGCCGCCGTGCCCTTGGCGTCGGCCTCCCGGCTCAGGCGCAGCATCTCCTCGGACAGCTCCAGCGCCGCCCGGTGCCGGCCGGCCAGCGCGTGGTTGTTGGCCAGGGACGTGCCGGCGCAGATCGTGTACGGATGGTCCGGGCCCAGCTTCACCTGCAAACGCGGGTACGCGTGCTGGTCCAGGGCGAACGCCTCCTCGAACAGCCCGGCGGCCCGCATGATGATCGCCCGGTTCACCTCGGCGGCCAGGGTCAGCGGGTGGTCGTCGCCGAAGTCGTCGCGGTAGCGGGTCAGCGCGTCGTCGGCCAGCTCCGCCGCCTCCGGCAGCTCGCCGGCCTGCCGCAGCACGTTGGCCAGGCTCACCGTGGCCGCCACCGAGAACTCGTGGCTGCGGTTGAACGGCAAGTTGAAGCGATTGGCGGTGCGCTCGTGGTTGGTCCGCATCACCTCGAGCGCCTCGGCGAGCCGGCCCAGTTTCCGCAGGGTGATGGCGTGGGTCCGCTCGGACACCAGCACGAAGCCGTGCCGGGCGCCGAGCAGCCGCTCCTGCTCCGGCAGCCACTCCCGCAGCCGCTCCAGGGCGGCGTTGTAGTGGCCGAGACCGTAGAAGTCGCGGGCCACGTTGATGTGCGTGCGGATCACGTTGGCGTCGACGATGCCCTGGTCGGCCCAGTGCGAGACGATCTCCTCGTCGAGTTTCAGCGCCTGCGCGAAATCACCGAACAGCCGGTAGTCGACCGCCAGATTGCCCTTCACCCGCAGCGTGTACGTCTCCTCGTCGCCGAAGACCTCCCGGTGCAGCCGGTAGCTCTCCTCGTCGAACGCCATCGCCTCGCGGTACTGGCCGGCGATGCGCATGTCGTGCCCGCGCTGGTTACCGGTGATCAATGTGTACGGATGCTCGGGCCCCAGCAACGGACTGGCCAGGAACCGGTTGTACGTGTCCAGCAGCAGCTCGGACGCGGTGCTGCTGTCGCCGAGCGCCCGGATCGCGTTGGCGATCTGTGCCCGGGCGAGCAGGGTGGACTGCCCGTCCGGCCCCAGCAGCGGATCGGTCTCGTCCTTCGACCACTCCTCGGCGGCCCGGCTCGCCAGGGCCCGGCTGTTCTCGTAGTCGCCGACGATGTAGAGGTAGCGGGCGTGGTCGAGGACCGTCTGCCGGCCCTCCGGGGTGCCCGAGTGCACCATGTCCGCCGGCGTCAGGTGCGGGCCCATCTCGCTCTGCAGGGCCAGCTCACCGACCTCGTCCGGGTCGCCCGGCTTGGCCACCGCGAGCAGCCGCTGCACGTTGCGCAGGGTCTCCTGGCGCACCTCCGGGTTGAGCGTGTCGCGCAGCACCCGCTGCACCAGCCGGTGCACCTGGAGGCGCGGTGTCCGGTCGCCGGCCGCCATCGCCGACGTGGACCGGCCGACCTGTTTGGCCAGACCGTACTTCCGCAGCTCGCGAACCATCCGGCCGGTCGAGATCGAGTCGTTGAGGGCGGCCCGCAGCTCCGGGGTGAGCGCCGCGTTGGCGCCCCGGACCAGCAGTGACTGCCGGACCGGCTCACCACCGAGGAACGCGAACAGGGCGAAGAACTGGGCCGCGGCCCGGTCGTTGTTGTCCAGCTTCTCCAGTGCGACCGACACGAACGCGGCGACGGTCAGCGGATAGTCGGCGGGCTTGCCCTCGTTCAGCAGCTCGCTGCGCTCACCCAGCAGCTCGATGTACTCGGCGACCGGCATGCCGGTCGCCAGATACCAGGCCGCCGCCTGTTCCAGGGCCAGCGGCAGGTCACCGAGCGCCTCGGCCAGCTCGTCCGCCTCGTCATCCGAGATCGGCGCCAGCGAGCTGGAGTCCCGGGTCCGCCGGGTGAGCATCTGCACGCTCTCGTCCCGCCGGAACACGTCGACCTCGATCGGGATGCCGATGTGGCTCCACTCCTCGATCCGGGTCGTCACGATCACGTGGCCGCCGGTCGACGGGAGCAGCGGCGTCAGGTCGGAGGGCTCGTCGGCGTTGTCGTAGACGAGCAGCCAGTCCCGGTCGTCGCCACCGGCGGCCAGCCAGTTCAGCACGGTCCGGGCGGTCTCCTGCTGGTCGTCGGCGATCGGCAGGTCGATCCGCTGGGCCAGCTGGGTCAGCGCGGCGAGCACGGTGGACGACTGCTCGGCCGGGATCCACCAGATCAGGTCGTAGCGGTCGAGGTTCCGGTGCACGTACTCGATGACGAGCTGGGTCTTGCCGACACCGCCGAGGCCCTTGAGCGTCGGCGGGAGAACCGAGGTGGTCGACTCCTTCGACAGCGTGGCGCCCAGCCGTTCCAGCAGTTCCACCCGGCCGGTGAAATTCCTGTTCCGGATCGGGATGTCACCGACGATCCGCTCCTCCGGCCGGTAGACCCGGGGCCGGGACGGCCGGCTGCCCGCCGCGAGCGCACCGAACCGGGCGGACGCGTCACCGGGATGCCAGCGGATCACCGTCTCGGCGAACAGGCGCAGCCCGTTCGGAGCGGTGGAGGCCGCCTCCAGGATGGCGGCGAGATCCTCGGCGGCGTCGTCCGAGCGGCGAATGCGCAGCGGAGTGGCGAGCATGCCGTTCAGTTCCTCGACGCGGGCGTCCCGTGCGGAGCGATCGGCCAGGCCTTGCACTTGAAGAAGGGTCTCGAGGAGCTTTTCACGGGAAAAGGCCAGGTCCGACACGGCTTCTCATTTCCGAAGGCGCGGATGGAGGTCGAACCCGCAGGATATCGGAAACAGGCTGCTCGCGGGGGCCGCCGAAGCGCCGCATGGTGCCATCTCCGGCAAGCCGGCCGGGCCCCGCGGCGCTTCGGAAGACATCAGTGCTGGTCGATCCATATGTTGTCGTGTTCCACGTAGAACGCGGCCTTCTCGTCGTCGCTCATCTCGTCCAGATGAGCCAGTCCCTCGAAGTAGCCCTCCCGTGGTGCGCCCGGCGAGAAGTGCAGCAGCATCGAGACCGGCGCGCCCGACCGGTTCTTGAAGCCGTGCACGCCACCGATCGGGACATGCACCCAGTCACCGGGTTCCGCCTCGATCCACCGCTCCCCGTTGTAGATGCCCATCACCCCGGACAGGATGTAGAACGACTCGCTGATGGAACGGTGGAAATGCGGATCCGGGCCGGTCACCTCCGGCCCGCACTCCCACCGGTAGAGGCCGAACAGGCCACCCGTCGACGCGCCGGTGGCCAGATAATGCACGCGCGTGCCGTTCGGATAGACGAGTTCGGCCTTCGAGCCGGCGGGCCGGTGCCACGCGCTCTTCTCGCCGGATTCCCCGTGATATTGCGGAGGCGGATATGTCATAGGCCTCTGTCTACCCGAAAGTGAGCACCGGTTTGACCACCTTGCCGGTGGCGGCGTCCCGGGCGGCGGCCTCGATCTCGGTGAACGGATACTCGGTGACCAGCCGCTCCACCGGCAGACGGCCGAGCCGGTGCAGGTCGATGAGCTGCGGCAGGAAGGTGGCCGGCGCGGCGTCGCCCTCGATCACGCCCCGGATGCGGATGCCGTTGTAGATCACCGTCATGATGTCGAACTCGGCCGTCCCGCCCAGGCCGACCAGGGCCAGCGTGCCGCGCCGCCGCAGTGCGCCGATGGCCCGGGTGATCACGTCGGGGCGGCCGGTGGTGTCGATCGCGTGGTGCGCGCCGGTCACGCCGGTGTCGGTGGCGCCGAGGGAGAGCGCCAGGTCCAGGCGGGCCGGGTTCGGGTCGACGGCGACGACCGTGCAACCCAGCGAGACGGCCGCCATCACGGCGCTCAGGCCGACACCGCCGCAACCGAAGACGGCCACCGTCTCACCGGGGGAGGGGCGCAGCACATTGAGGACGGTGCCGGCGCCGGTCTGCACACTGCAACCCAGCGGTGCGGCGACCAGCGGTGAGAGAGCGGCGGGAACCCGTACCACATTGGATTGATAGGCCAGGGCGTGTGTCGCGAAGCTGGACTGGCCGAAGAAGTTGCCGAAGACGGCGGAGCCGTCGAGGCTGAGCGGGCTGCTCCCGTCGGCCCGCGTGCCGCGCATGTTCAGATCGCTGCGCAGGCAGTAGGCCGGATGGCCGCCGGTGCACAGGTCGCAGCCACCACAGCTGCGGTAACTGAGCGCCACCGTGTCGCCCACCCGGACCGAGCCGACCGCGGCGCCGACCGCCTCGACGACGCCCGCGCCCTCGTGGCCGAAAACCATCGGGGAGATCTTCTCCGGCCAGCGGCCGCGCATCGCCAGATCGGTGTGGCAGATGCCGGCCGCGGTCATCCGGACCAGCACCTCGTCGTCGCGGGGCGGCTCCAGGTCCACGTCCCGGATGGTGAAGGCCGCTCCGGCCCGCTCGACGAGAGCCGCCTGGATCCGCACCGGTCACTCCCGTTCGAGCACGAAGTAGTAGTGGCGGCCCTCGTCCAGGACGCCCTTGCCGTTCATCACGCCGAGCAGGACGCTCTCGCCGGCCGATTTGAAGTGGTCGAGCACGGGTTGGCCGTCGTAGACCATGGTGGCCGTGATCTCGCCACGGAACTCGACCGGCCACAGGCTGGCGCCGCCCTTGGCCCGCTCGACGTCGTCGAAGAGCTCGCCGCCGTCGCCGCGGCAGACCAGCGGGGCCACCTCGGTGAGAGAGTCGAACCGTTTGCCGTGCCAGCGGATCTTCGGCAGGTAGCCCTCGAAGCGGTGGCCGCTGGCGAACTCGCTCCCGCGCCAGGAACCGAGGATGTCCTCGGGGCGCACCGGTGGCAGGGCCGCCCAGAGTTCGTCGAGCTCGTCGATCGTGGTCTCGCCGCCGGCCGCGCGGATCTCGGCGAGGCGGAAGCGGGCAGCTTCGGCGTCCATGACCAGCCTTCCTTATTGGCGTCCCGCCAATATATGCCTCCGGGGCGCCGCGACGCGAGATCCGTTCTCGGTACGCGTGAGGCCGTTCCGCCCCGATCCGGCCGTCCCGCCGGACCCGGCAGCGAGCCCGCGCCGCGCGGACGGGACGGTCCGACGATGGCGGGGCGGGGTCTCGCGTACCGGGAAAGGGTTCGAGGGGATCTAGACGGTGACCGTGGCGGCTTCCCTGGCCGGTTCGGTGGGCGCCGGTGCCGAGCGGCGGGCGCGCAGGGCGCCGGCCGTGCAGAGCAGGGCGCCCACGGTGAGCCAGGCGAGCAGGACGATGATCGGGCGGGTGGCGGCGGCGCCGTCGAAGAAGGCGGTCGAGCGCAGCAGTGTTCCGCCGGCGCCGGGCGGCAGCAGCTGGCCGAGCTCGCCGGACCAGCCGGGCAGCATCTGCGGGGCGGACGAGGCGCCGGACAGCGGGTTGCCGATCAGCATCATGGTCGCTGCTCCGATGCCGACGCCGGCCATGCCGAGCAGGGATTCCAGGCCGAGTACGGTGAGCGCGGTGGCGGCGACGGCGAGTCCGATGGCGCCGGCGTTGGCGAGGTAGTCGCCGTTCAGTGAGCCCAGCCAGAACTGGAGGATCGCGGCCATCGCCAGGCCGCCGGTCACCGCGAAGGCGAGCGCGCCGGCCACCCGGCGGCCGGTGCCGCGGACCCGGGCGGTGAGCAGGACGGCGGCCAGGATGCCGCCCAGCACCAGTGGCAGTGCCCCGGCGGCCAGGCCGGCGCCGCGCGGGTCGTCGGCGGGCAGGGCGGCCAGATCGCGTACGGCGGTGGTGGGCGCCTGGCCCTCGTGGGCGAGTGCCGTGCCGAGGGCCTGAAGGGTCTGGGCGACCGCGGGGCCGGCGGCCGAGGCGGTGATCACCTGGGGCGTGCCGGAGGTGAGATCGATCGCGCCGTACGCCTCCCGGTCCTTGATCAGCCGCTCGGCGGCGGCCGTGTCGGTGACGGCGGTGACGTCGAACGCTCCCGGCAGGCGCTGCTCCAGCGCGCCGGTGACCTGTGCGACGGCGGGGGCCGGGCCGGCGACGGCGATCGGCACGTCGTGGACCGAGGACCGGACCGCCGGCCAGGCGAAGGCGGTGAGCAGGACGCTGACGATGACCGTGAGCAGCCCGACCGTGGCGGTGACCTGCTTCATGGCGGCTCCTTCGTTAAAGTGAACGGTGGTTCGTTTTAAACGATGGGCCGGTCGCCGGTGTTTGTCAAGAACGGTCGTTCGTTTTAGCGTGGGACGCATGCCACGCGTCACCGACGAACACCGGGCCGGCCGCCGCGCCGAGATCCTCGCCGCGGCCGCCCGGGTCTTCGCCGTCAAGGGATTCCACGGCGCCTCGATGGCCGACCTGATCACCGAGTCCGGGCTCTCCGCGGGCGCCGTCTACAGCTATTTCCGCAGCAAGGAGGAGCTGATCGCGGCGGTCGCCGACCTCGCCCACGCCACCGCCGACGACGTCTTCGGCGCGCTGCTCGCCGACCGGGCCACGCCGTCGCCGGCCGACGCGGTGGCCGCGATGATCACGGCGATCCACGAGCGGCTCGTCGACGGGCCGCTTCCCGGCGTGGACATCACCCGGCTCGGCGTGCAGGTGTGGGCCGAGGCGCTGCGCAACCCCGAGGTGTACGACCGGGCCCAGTGGGTGGTGCGGCGGCTGCGCGGGCACTGCGCGGAGGTGGCCCGCCGCTGGCAGGCGGCCGGCAATCTGCCGCCCGGCGCCGACCCGGACCAGATCGGCGCGGCGATGCTCAGCCTCCTTCAGGGGTACGTGCTCCAGCGCCTGCTGGTCCCGTCGACCGACCCGGCCGGCTACGTCGACGGCGTCGCCCACCTCCTTGGGAGGCGCTGAGGCTGTCTCCGCCACGGGAACGAGCGGGCCGGCCGGTGTGGCTGCTCATCGGACCGAACCCCAGCCGCGGGCTCCGAGCCGCCCATCCACGGCGGATCCGGGCGTTCCTCGGCGGCTGAGAAAATTGTCGGACCCCGGCCGTACCCTCCTGGCATGGTCAATCGTTCCCCTTCCCCGGGCATCGCCGCGTTCGCCTCCCGAGCCGAGTTCGACCAGGCGGTCGCGTCGGCGCGGCACGCGGCTCAGGCGTATTACGACACCGGCGACGCGGTGATGACCGACGCCGAGTACGACGTGCTGGCCGACCGGATAGCCGCGGCCCTCACCGAGCATCCGGACTGGGACGACATGGGCGTCACGACCGCCGTGGCCGCGGGGGCCTCGGCGGGCGGCGACGTCCGGCACCCCACCGCGATGCTCTCCCTCGACAAGATCAAGACGCCGGAGGAGGTGGCCGCGTTCGTCGCCACCCTCGGCGGCGACGGGTGCCTGGTCGAGGTCAAGCTCGACGGCCTCGCCCTCCGCGCGGAGTACGAGGCGGGTCGCCTCGTGCTGGCCGCGCTGCGCGGTGACGGCGCCACCGGCGAGGACGTCACCGCCCAGGTCCGGCGCGGTGTGGCCGGGCTGCCGGCCGAGCTGGCCACACCCTGGACCGGCGAGGTGCGCGGCGAGGTCTACATGACCGTCGAGGACTTCGAGGCGGCCAGCGCCAACCGGGTGGCCGCCGGCGGCAAGGCCTTCGTCAACTCGCGGGGCGCGGTCGCCGGGGCGATCCGCAGCATCGACCGGGCGTACGAAGCCCCCATGACCTTCGCGACCTACGAGATCACCGGCGAGGGGGTCGACGCGTCCGGCAGCCACCTCGGGCGGATGGCACGGGCCGAGGAACTCGGCTTCCCGGCCGCCTGCCGGCTCATCGACGGGGTCGGCGGCGAGCTGTTCACCGCCGACGAGGTGATCGCCGCCATCGAGGCGATCGGGGCCCGGCGCTCCGAGCTGGTCTTCCCGATCGACGGCGCGGTCATCAAGGCCGATGCCGAGAGCACCCGGCGGCGGCTCGGACTCGCCTCCCGCACGCCGTACTGGGCGACCGCGTTCAAATACCCCCCGGACACCGCCTCCACCGTGCTGCGCGAGATCGAGGTGCGCGTCGGCCGGACCGGGCGGATCAGCCTGCGCGCGATCATCGACCCGGTGCAGGTCGGCGGCACCACCGTCACCAAGGCCACCCTGCACAACCCACAGTGGGTCGCCGAGCAGGGCCTCGCCCTCGGGCAGACCGTCGCCGTGTGGCGGGCCGGTGACGTCATCCCACGGGTCACCTCGCCGATCGGCGAGCAGCCGCACGGGCTGACCCCGTGGGTGGCGCCCGAGGTGTGCCCGCAGTGCGGCGAGCCGTGGGACCGGAGCAGCCTGCTCTGGCGCTGCCACACCGCCTCGTGTGCGGCGGCGAACGCGCTGGCGTACTGGTGCAGCCGGGAGGCCCTCGACGTGGACGGGGCCGGCGACTCGTTCTGCGACGCCGTCATCGAGGCGGGGCTGGCCCGCGACGTCGCCGACCTGTATGGGCTGGCCGTCGACGACATCGCCGAGTTGCCGGTCGGCAGGACCGTGGCCGGCGGGACGGTCATGCTCGGCCGGGCCAACGCGGAGCGGATCATCGCGGGGCTGGCGGCCAGCAAGGCGCAGCCGTTCAACCGGGTGGTCACCGGGCTCGGCATCCGGATGACCGGCCGCAGCGTCGGGCGGTGGCTGGCGGCGCGGTTCAAGTCGATGACCGCGCTGCGGGCCGCCACCGTCGAGGAGATCGCCGAGATCGACAAGATGGGCCTCATCAAGGCCCAGCACGTGGTGGACGGTCTGGTGGCGATGAGCGACGTCATCGACCGCCTGACCGCGCACGGGCTGACCATGGAGGTGGTCGACGACGGTGGGGCGAAGCCGCTGGCCGGAAAGACGTTTGTGGTGTCCGGTTCGGTGCCGGGCTACACGCGCACGACGGTGAGTGAGCGGATCGAGGCGCTGGGCGGGTCGGCCAGCAGCAGCGTGTCGGCGAAGACCACCGCGCTGGTCACCGCCGAGACCACCACGGCCAAGGCCAAGAAGGCGGCTCAGCTGGGCATTCCGGTGATCGAGCCGGAGGAGTTCGCGCGCATGCTCGCCTGACACCCGGGTCGCGGCGAGATCATCAGGACTCTATCCTGGCGCGATGCTTACTGAGGGTTACCGGCTCGCGTGGGAGTCCCGGCGGGTGCTGGCGGCGGTCCTGTTGCCGGTGGCGGCGGTCGCGCTGCTGGTGACGGCGGTGCTGGGCCGGTTCGCGGGTGGCCGGCCGGCGGTCGCCTGGGTGATGCCCGGCGTGCTGGTGGCGGCCTGGATCGTCGGGCTGCTCGCCGGGGTCTGCGCCGTCGCGCGCGGCCTGGGTGTGATGGGCGCCCTCCGGCGGGCGGTCGCGTTCCTGCCGGTCTTCGTGGCGGGGCTCGTCGCCGTCGGCGGGGCGGTGTACCTCGGCATGGTGATGGTCGCCGGCACCGGCTCGGTGCCGTTGGTGCTGGCCGTGCTCGCGGCGGGCGGGCTGGTCGCATCCCGGCTGGTGCTGGCCGTGACCTCCGGGGCGAGCGGGGCGCAGGACCGGCCGGAGTCATGGCGCGAGTCGGCGACGTTCCTGCTGGGCGGGGTGGTGGCGCCGGCGCTTCCGGCCTATCTCCTCCCGGGCTCCGTGGCGTTGGCCGTCCTGCTGCCGATCATGCTGGCCGTGCAGGTGGGCCTGGCCGCTCACCGGCACATGCCGCGGAACCCGGCCGACGCGCCTGATCCAGCCGACTCGCCCGACCCGGCAGACCGCGCCACCGTGGCGGACGCGGCCGGCTCGGCCGACCGGGTGGAACCGGCAGAGCCGGCCGGAATGGGCTCGGAGCGGGTGGCGGGCCGCGGGGTCCGGGTCTGGCCGGGTGTCGCCATGATGGCGGTCGCCGTGCTGGTGGCCGGCGGTCCGGCGGTGGCCGGGCGGTTCGGTGGGCCGGTCCGCACCAACGACGCCGGACCGTTCCGGCCGGCCGCGGTGGCCTGGCCGGCCGGGCGGCATCCGGTGATCGTGACCGACGCCGGGGTCTGGTTCTGCGACGACGATCTGTGCGAGAAGTACACCGACGTCAGTGGCGGCCCGTCCCCGATCGGGGAGTACGCCACGGCCGGGATCGCCGCCGACGGGACGGTCGTCAAGACGGCCGTCACCGGGGGACCGGACAGCGGCGGGCCGTTCCTGCACTATGCGCGCTGCGTACCGGAAGGTTGCCGGAACGCCTGGCTGCCGGTGAGGGCGAGCGCCAAGGTGAAGCTCGACCCGATGGCGTCGGTGGAGGCCGTCGGCGCGATGGCGCCGGACGGCGCGCTCTGGTTCTTCGTGGCCGCGCCGGCCGAGGGCGGGGAGCTGGGGCGGTACCGGTTCTCGCTGATCCGCTGCGCCGACCTGGAGTGTTCCGCGCCTCAGCGGCACGAGGTCGGCGCCACCGACCGGAGCCCGGCCGACGGCTACGGCGACGGAGCCCGCGCCCGTCTCACGATCGGCGCCGACGGCCGCCCGGACGCGGCGTTCTGGACCGGCATGAGCGTCCTGCGGTTCAGCTGCGACCCGGTGACCTGCGCGAACCCGCGTGAGACCGCCAACGACGGCGTTCCGCCGCGAGGCGTCTGGACCACCGCCGGCGACCAGACCGTCGCCTACTTCGACGAGCGGCTGTTCCGGGGCACGGATCTCACGCCGGTGGCCACCGGCAGCGCGAACGGCACGGGCGGGCTGGCGGTCGCCGGACCGTCGGTCTACGTGGCCGCCGCCCTGCCCGCCCGACCGGACCGCGGCTTCCACGTGACCATCGGCGAACCGGCCCGCCACTGGCAGCAGACCGTGTGGCGATGCACCGACGGCGACTGTGACAGCGTGCCGATGGACCGGTACGAGGGCGAACCGTGGCGTGAGCTGGTCGCGGTCGCCGAGGACGGCCGCATCCTGCTGGTCCGCCCCGGTCGCATCGTGCTGCGCGAGGCGCCGTAGGTCAGCCGACGAGCCCGGGCGCCGAATACTGCGGATCGCCGATCATCAGGTAGGGCGGTGGCCGCCCCCCGTCCGCGATCAGCTTCTCGGCCAGATGTCTCTGGGTGCAGGCGTCCTCGTCGCGGCCGTGGGCGGTCAGCGCCCGGGCCAGCAGCAGCCGGCCGCGGGCCTGCTCCCAGCGGTTGCCGGTGCTCTCCGCGGCGAGCACGGCCAGCATCGCGTGCCGGGCCGCGGCGAGCAGGGCGGCGCCCACGTCCGCCCGGGACTGGTCGTGCAGTTCCCAGTTCGCCTGGGCGAGCCGCCGGTGCAGCATCGTCCGGCGGTGGTCGTCGCCCTGCTCCCGGCCGGTGACCGGGCACAGGTCGTCGATCACGTTGCGGTGGCGGTGGTGCACGTGATGCCGGGTCGCCGACACCATCGCCCGCCAGTAGGCGTCGTCCGGCAGCGGCCCGTCCAGGTACGGGTCGGCGAGCTGCCGTGCCGCCTCCAACCGGGACCGCAGCCGGGGCTCGCCGCCCGTCCCGAGCAGTGCCTCCCCCTCGGCCACGTGCCGTTTCGCCCGCTGCGCCCAGCCCAGCTCGCCGTAGACCTCGGCCGCCGTCAGGTGCATCAGCGCCCGGCCGCGCAGCAGTTCGGGCCGGGTCCGGGACCGGACGCCGTCGATCACCGTCTCGCACTGCTCGTAGCGGCCGGCGATCAGGCCGATCCGCACATGGGCCAGCAGATAGTCGAACGCCAGCACCGGCGACGGCGTGATCTCGGTCCACCCGGTCCGGGCGGCGACCGTTACGGCGGCCGGATGCGGGCGGGTGAAGCCGGTCACCAGCCGCAGGGCGAAGTCCCGGTCCCGCTCCAGCAGCGCCGGCACCTCCTCCCACAGGCTCTCCTGCTCGAACCGGATCCAGGCGAGGCATTCGGCGGCACCGGCGCGCGGCGACGTCTCCGGGATCCAGTGGTGGGCCACGTCCAGGCCGGGCAGCGGATGCTGGGCGCTGCCGTCCAGCGCCGACCGGGCCAGCTCCAGGTAGACGCCGCGCAGCCGGTCCAGCGCGTCCCGGCACGTCGAGGCCAGGTCGGCGTCCTGGTTGAGGTGCGCCTCGGTGAACGTCCGGACCAGCGGATGGAACCGGTAGCGGGCCAGCTCGAACCGGTCGTCGCGGCCGGCCGGTTCGAGCAGCCGGGCGCCGGCCAGGGTGGTGGCGATGACGTCGCTCTTCGCGGCGCTGACCCGCAGCAGCGGCCCCAGCACCCAGGAGGCGAACGACCGCGACCGTACCTGGGTGAGCAGGCACAGCGCGTCCCGTTCCAGGCGGCTCAACCGGCCGAACTCGGCGGCTATCCCGGCCACCGCCGCGGTCGCCCACCGCGGGCGGCTGGCGCGGCCCAGATCGGCCTCGATCGACTCGGGGCTCAGCAGGGCCAGGTCGGCGTCCTCGTCGGCGACTCGCGCGCCGAGGGCCTGCAACGCCGCGGGCAGCCGGCCGCAGGCCTGGACCAGGCGGACGCTCGACTCGATGGCGGTGAACCCGTCCAGGCCGGTGACCGAGCAGAGCAGGTCCAGCGCCTCCCACTCCGGAAGCGGGTCGAGCGCGAATCCGTGCACGTTGAGCTGCGGCGACAGGTTCCGGCGGCTGGTGATGATGACCAGGGAGCCGGGCGCGTTCGGCAGCAGCTCGGTCAGCTGTGACGGCTCCTGGGCGTCGTCGAAGACGAACAGGATGCGGCGCCCGGACACCCGGGCCCGGAACAGGGTGGCGCGTTCGCTGGGGTTCGCCGGGATCTCGTACGCCCACGCCAGCTTCTGCAACACCATGGTGAGCAGGTCGCCGCTGGCCACCGGCACGCCCGCGTCGGTGAGGCAGAGCCGGACGTGACCGTCCGGGTAGTGCTCCGCCACCGCGTCCGCGGCCCGCCGGGCGAGCGTGGTCTTGCCGACCCCCGGCATCCCGTGGATCAGGACCGCCTTGGGCGCCGGGGCGCCGGTCTCCCGCGGCTCACCGAGCAGGCCGATCACCCGGTTCAGGTCGGCGGCCCGGCCGACGAGCCGGCCCGTGGTGGGGCGCCGCGCCGGCCGGGGTGGCCGGTCGGGCCACACCAGCACGGTGGCGACGGCGGCGGCCAGCAGCAGCTGGATGACGGCCAGCAGCACCGACCACCAGTCGCCCTGCCACGCGCCGGTCACCGCGACCAGCGCGAAGAGCAGCGGGAACACCACCGTCGAACGGCGGCGCAGACGCCGTGACCAGAGCCGCTTCATCGCACCTCGGCGTACGGCGGCGCGAACCGTTCGCGGGCGCGCTCGGCCGCGTCGTCGCCGCACTCGGACAACTCGTCGCGGGCCACCTGCCAGTGCGTCTGTGCCCGTCGGCGGTGACCGTCGCCGTGCGCGGGCCATCGTTCGGCGTCGGTCCAGTGCAGTTCGGCCAGCAGCAGGGCGGCACGGCCCCGGCCGTACCGGTGCTCCATGTCGGAGAACGCGTAGAGCGCGTCGCGGGCGTAGCGGAAGGCCTCCTCGGAGCAGGCGTCCGTTTGGGCGAGTTTGGCCCGGTCGTAGGCGATCCACGCCAGCCGCAGGTGCTGGCCCCGCCGCAGGGCCCAGCGTTCCGCCTCGTGGACCGCCCGCTGAGCCTCGTCACGCTGGTGGGCGCGGCCGTGCACCCGGCCGTGAGCTCGGTAGAGGCGGGCCCGCAGATCGATGCCCTCGTCCGGCAGGGTGGCGCAGATCCGGGCGGCCTGTTCGACGGCGGCGCGGCCGAGTTCCACGTTGCGGCGGCTCTCCAGCCGGGCGGTCTGGAGGAGCGCCAGCACCAGTTCCTCGGCCTCGTCGGGTTCGGAGGCACCGCAGTTGTCGACGATCCAGGCCAGCGACCGGCGGGCGGCGTGCTCGTCGCGGCGGCGCATCGCCAGCACGGCGGCACACCGGTGCGCCCGGTAGGTGGCGAGGCGGGGCGCCGTCTCGTCGATCAGACCGGCCGGTACGAAGTCCCGCAGCGGCCCGGCCACCCCGGACTCCACCCGTACCTCGGCCAGGGTGGCCAGTGCGAGATCCATCCGTTCGTCGCCGGTGGCGCGGGCCAGTTCGACCGCGCGCCGGGCGGTGGCCAGCGCCCGGCCGAGATCGCCGGCCTCCAGCCGGGCCCGGGCCGCCGTGACCGCGCCGCCGATGTCGGCGGCCGGTTCCCGGCGCCGGCGCTGGAGCAGCCGGGCCCGGTCGTCCGGTTTGCTCTCCTCCTGGAACTTCTGCCGGGCGAACAGCAGCACGTCCTCGCTGACCCGGTAGACCGGCACGCCGAGCGGGTCGCTGCTGGTCCGGGACAGGAAACCGGCGACCAGCAGCCGGTCCACCACCCGCTGCGTCTCGGTCTCGTCGGTGCCGGTCAACGGCACGAGAGCGGACAACGGGAACGAGGTACGGCCCAGGCAGCCGATCAACCGCAGCCCGCGCCGCTCGTCGTCGCCCAGCAGGTTGTAGCTGACCTGGATCGCCACCGTGACGGCGGCTCCGTGGCCGCGGCGCTGGCGCAGGACCGACAGGGTGGTGGCCGGATCGCTGTAGATGCGCCGGATGGCGTCGGCGTGCGAGCCGCTGCGGCTGGCCAGCTGGGTGGCGGTCAACCGCAGCGCGTTGGGGTGGCCGTGCAGGGCGCGGACGATGCGCCGGCAGGTCTCGTCGTCGTCCACCCAGGTTTCCGACACCATGGCCCGGATCAGGTCCATCGACGGTTCCTCGGCCAGCGGCTGGAGGTCCAGAAGGGGCCAGCCGCAGTCCTCGAAGGCCGCGCCGTCCGCGGTGGTGACCAGCACCGCGCATCCGGCGCCGTCCGGCAGCAGCCGCCGGACCAGTGCCGGGTCGTCGGCGTCGTCGAGCACGACCACCGGCCGGTGCCGGGCCGCCAGCGCCCGGAACAGCGCGGCCCGCTCGCCGAGGGTGGCCGGCACCTCCAGGTCCGGGTCGCCGAGGCCGGTGATGAAGACGCCGAGGACGTCCGCCAGGATCCGGTCGTCGTCGCGTTCCCCGCCGGAGACGTGCGGTTCCCGGCTCAGATCGCCGAACAGGGTGCCACCCGGATAGCGTGCGGCGAGCCGGGTGGCGGCCACCGCGGCCAGAGCGGTCTTGCCGATGCCGTTGGGACCGGCGATCACCGCGACCCGGATCCCGCCCGCGCCGTCCAGAGTGGTGTCGAGCTGGTCCATCTCGTCCTTGCGGCCGACGAAGACCGGGGGCAGGGCGGCGAGCGCGGACGGCACGAGATAGTCGCGGGCCGGGGGCCGTCTGCGGTGCAGGAACGGGATCAGCACGAGGACGCCGACGGCGATCACCAGCATCCCGAGGGAGAACCACTGGATCGCGCTGGGCGCGGACCGGGTGCGCACGAGAATCGTCGCCACCGCGCCGGAGGCGAGAATCAGAGCCGTCCACCGGGAGCGGATAATGACGGCGATGATCCCGTCGGTGTCGTGCGAGAAATTCTCACGCCACGTTGGACTCATGAATTCCCTCCAGCTCACGTAGCGGACATAGCTGAAGCGACGGCTTGGTCCCGCGGAATTTCATGATGACGTATACGGGTGGCACCAGGCCATAGTTCGCCCACCGACGGGCACATCGCAATGTCACCGTTTGTGATGATCATTCCTGGACCCGTTCCGACCTCACCTTTTTGGCCTGCCGGGCAACCTTCCTGGAACTAATGGGGCCTTCACTCGACCGGAATGTTTAACCCATAGTGGGGAACGTTCGGCAAGTCCCGGAACGACGGACAAACAGGCCGTTCACCCTCCCCGTACCGGACCCTATGGTGACCAGCGTGCAGGAGGCAGCCACCCGGTTCCGACTCGAGGAATCCATTTCCGATCTCGACCAGTTGCGGGACGACCTCGCCGATTGGACGGTTTCCGCCAAACGGCTCGGACCGCAAGGTCAATATCTCGACCAGCTGTCGTTGCTGGCGGAGATAGCCGGAGCCGGCATCGATCAGGTACGTCACGACCTGCTCGACCGTGCGGCCGTGGCGGCGGGCGGCGAACTCTACGAGGAGTGCCGCCGGGCCGACCACCGGACCGCCCTGCTGCGACGGTTCTGGCGGTGGTACGCCGACCGCCTCGACCAGCGGCTCGAGGACGGCTACCGGCCCACCCTGGCCGCCGCCGACGAGATCGTGCGCAGCACCTGGCAGGCGCTGTACCCGGACGACGAGACCCGCCCGCCCACGCCGCTGCCGCACGTCGCCCCGATCGACATGGCCGTCTCCACCGCCCGCGACGAGGTGCCCCGTGACCTGCGCGCCCCGTCCGAACCGGTGCTGGCCCGATGGACGAAGCTGATGCCGCTGTCCACGATCGCGCTGCCGTCGACGGTCACCCGGCGGCCGTGGTGGCTGGTGGTCATCGCCCACGAGTGCGGGCACCAGGTCGCCGCCGAGGCGGTCGAGGACCGCGACGGCTCACCGTCGGCGGCGCTCGAGGCGGCCGCCGCACGGGCCGGCGCCGGCGACGACGAACAGCGGGACTGGCGGAACTGGGCGATCGAACTGTTCGCCGACGCCACCGCGGCCGTCACCAAGGGCACCGCCCCGACCTGGTCGGTGATGGAGCTGGAACGCGGCACGCCCGGCACCCTGCTGCGGCCCGACGTCGGCTACCCGCCGCCGGTGCTGCGCTGGTGCGTGGCCGACGCGGTGGTGGCCCGGATCGGGCTCACCGGGGTGGTGCCGGACGCCGACCGGGAACTGCTGGCCGCCTCGCCGTTCGCCGGGCACGCGGCCCGCGCCGAGGCGATCGCCACCGCCCTGCTGGACATCCGGTTCGGCGGCACCACGCTGCGCGAGATAGGCGTCCGCAGCCGTGACTGGGAGCGGACGGCGTGCCGATGGCGCGACGCGCTGCTGGGCGTGACCGAACCCGCGGCCGGGACGGCGCCGGAATCGGCCCGGCTCTGCGTCGCGGGCGGCACCATGGCATGGCGCCGCACCACGGCCGGAGCCAGCGGAAACACCGATCGGGAACGGCTGCGCCGCCGGCTCCTGCGGGTGCTGCCGCAGAGCCGGCCGAAAAGCGTCCGCCACGCCACACCACGACCGGAGCGGCGTGCGGTGGCGGTGACCCGGCAGGTACTGGACGACCTGCGGAGCGACGCCTGGTGAGGGCGATCGTGACGGTGGGACGCCGGCCCGTCAGCGGCGTTCCACACTGGCCGGTGCGCGTGACCGCGCCGGGCCGGGAGGACCTCGTCCGTACCATGCCCGCGCACCCGGACGAGACGGGCCGGTGGTGGCCGGCCGCCACCGAGGACGAGCTGGACCTGCTGCTGCGGCTCACCGACAGCCTGACCGGGGACACGCCGAGCCTGGCCACGACGCGGGCGTACGGTCGCTTTCTGCTCCTGGCACTGCTCGGCCCGGAAGGCTGGGAGCTGCTGTTCGGCGGTGACGACCAGCCGGCCGAGCTGGACCTGCGGTTCCCGCCCGACGACGCCGACCTGCACCTGCTGACCTGGGAGTTGCTGCACGCCCCGCAGGACGACGGCGAGTTCCTCGCCCATGATCCGGAACATCCGGTCATGGTGGTCCGTGGCATCGCGGCACGCGCCGGCGGCGACCGTGAGGTCCGCCCGGTGACCGGGACCGCCCGGATGCTCTTCGCGGTCGGCAGCGAACTGCACGATCCCCAGGTGCGCGCGGGCACCGAGGTGATGACCATCATCCGGGGCTACGACCGGACCTGCTCCCTGATCGACTTCCGGATCCGCGCCCAGGTGACCCTGGACGGCCTGGAAAGTGCCTGCGGCGAGGTCCGGCCGCACATCCTGCACCTGATCGCCCACGGATCCTGGCACCCGGATCTGGCCGAGAACACCGTGCAGCTGCGTCCCGAACCCGGCTCGGCGAACGGCGAGATCGACGCGCACGTCAACGCCCGGGCGCTGGCCGGCGCCATGCGGGCGGCCGGTGAACTGCCCCTCATGGTCATCCTCAGCGCCTGCGAGAGCGGCAGCAGCCGGCCCGGTGGCGCGGCGATCGCCGCCGAACTGGTCGACGCCGGCGTGCCGATCGTCGTCTCGATGACCGGCCGGATCTCCAACACCGCGTGCCGGACGTTCGCCCGCGCGTTCGCGGCCGCCGTGGTCCGGGGCAAGCCGTTGCCGCAAGCCACCGCCGAGGCCCGGCAGCTCACCTTCTCCCGGCTGCGCGGAGGCGAGATCGACTGGGCGCTGCCGGCCGTCTTCATGGCCGGCGACGTACCGGACGGCTTCCAGGTCGTCGACGACCGGGAGACCCGGCCGCTGCGCGACTTCCTCGGCCGGCTCGGCCCGGTGTGCGCACCCGTCTTCCACGCCCGGGACGAATTCTTCGACCTCCTGGACCACCTGCTCGACCCGGGAGACCAGCTGGCCGTGCTGATCGCCGAGGGCCCGAGCGCGGCCGCCCGCCCGGGCGGCACCCGGCTGCTGCGTGAGCTGGCCGGGGCCTCGCTGCGGGCCGGCCACCTCCCGTGCAACGTGACGTTCGGTCCGGGCGGGGAACCGCGCAACGCGGCCCAGCTCGCCGTCGACGTGCTCTGGGCCATCGGCACCACCCGATCCGAACTGAACCTCGACGTGGACTTTCCCAGCGCCATCCTCACCGGCATCGAGAACCAGCTCGGCCGGAAACTGGTCGAGGACACCGTTCCGGACCGTCCCCTGTGCCCGGCCGTGCGCGCGAAATGGCTCCGTCCCGTGATCACCGGGGACTGCCCGGAGGCCTTCGTCGACGAACTGGCCGGATGGATCCGCGAGGACCTGCTGAGAATGGCGACCGCCGCACAGAAGGCCTACCCCGCCCTGTTCCCCGCCTCCGGGCGGCCGATCCTGCTGCTCGACGACCCGCGACAGGTGCCGGATCTGTTCGTGCAACTGGGCACCCTGCTGTCCACACGCGGGGTGTCCGCCGACACCATCGGCCCCGAGTCCCGCGACAAGATACCGGTGGTGGTCTTCACGAAGGACCCGAGAACCCGGTCCGACGGGCGGGAGTCCCGGCTGACCCGGGCGCTGCAGGATCAGGCCTGGGCGCGGACCGCGTCGGTCATGCTGTTCAAGCAGATGACCCCGGACGGGCACCCGGACTTCGTGGCCGCGGTCTGGCGGTCGCTGATCATGCATCCGCTGCCCACCATCGAGGGCCGGTTCACGCGGCCGCTCACCGTAGTGGCCGAACGCGAATCCGACTGGGCGCACCTGGTCCGAGAGCTCACCAACGGCAGCGAAGAGATCTACTCGGCCAAGCTGATGGCCGAGATCACCCGCGACGGCGTACGGCAGAAAGTACTCGAAGAGGACAACGACGACGCCGCCCTGGACAACCTGCACGGCTCCGGGAGCCGGGTGTGAGCGCCGACCCGGAGCTGTGGCTCGCGCTGGCGCCGTCCTGGACGGGCGAGTCGGCGCTGGCCACCGGTCTGCCCGCCACCGACACCGACGATGTGGACGCCTACTACCAGCGGCTCAGCGAACTGGTCGGCGCCTGGCAGCAGCAAGGCCTCGCCGAACGCAACGGAACCCTGCGACCGGACCAGATCCGGTTCACCGAGTTCTGGCACACCACGGCACAGCGCCGGACCGCATTGGCGTCCGCGGTCGCCGCGCTGGGGCGGCCCGCGCTGGCCACCGAAGCACGCCGGATCGCCACCCGGCTCCACGACTGTGATCTCGACGTCCCGCTGGACCGGGTGATGCGGAACTGGATCGACCTGGCCATCGCCGACGCCGCGGGCCATCCCGAGCGGCGGTTCCTCGACCGGGTCCGCGAACTGTGCCGCTCCCACCACGTGTCCGAGGCTCAGGAACAGATCACCGCGGCGGAGATCTACGAACCGGTGGCCCGGCCCGCCTTCCACGAGGCGGTGGAAGCGGCCCGGCGGCTGGTGCGCCTGACCCACCGGCGGGCCCACGACCGGCACTCGCTGCGCGAGTACCAGCCACGCTCGGCGTGGACCGCCGAGCTGCGCACCCTGCTCAACGGCGACGGCCGAGAGTGGGCGATGCATCTGATCGGTACGGGTGGGACCGGCAAGACCTCCTTCGTCCGGTACGTCGCGTCCGGAGAGTTCGCCGAACACAGCGGCCTGCCGCCGATCACCGTCGGGCGGGTCGACTTCGACCTGCTCAGCCCGGAGTACCCGGCCCGGCGGCCGGCCCACCTGCTGACCGAGTTTGCGCACGAGCTGGCCTCCGAGGTCCGCACCGGCCCCGCCGAGGAGGCCCGGGCCACCTTCTACCGGCTGGCCTACGCGGCGGACGAGGCCACCGGACCGGCCCGGGCGGCCGCCACCGCCGACGCGCTGAGAGCGTTCGTCCGGTTCCTGACCGAACTGCCCGGCCGGATCCTGCTCATCCTCGACACCTGCGAGGAACTCTCCCGCGCCGATCCGGCCGGCACGCCGGACGCGGCCGTGGCGGCGACCTTCGAGGTGCTGGCGGCCGTGCATCAGGGCCTGCCCAGCGTGCGCGTGCTGCTCTGCGGCCGCCGTCCGATGGACCCCGGCCCCGGCGTGGCCCTGCGGCGGGTCCCGGCGCGAGGATTCACCGAGGAGGAGGCGAAACGGTATCTGACCCGGCCCGACGACGGCGTGGTCATGCCGGAGTCCCTGGTGGAGGCGATCCTGACGCTCTCGCCGGAGCGCGCCGAACCACCCGACCAGGCCGCCCGCCGGTTCAGCCCGTTCGACGTGCGGCTCTACCGCCAGTGGTGGGCGTCGGAGAAGGACATCACCGCCGAACAGCTGGGCAGATCGGGGCGGTCGGCCTACGTCCAGGAGCGCATCGTCGGCCGGCTGACCGAACCCTGGTCGAAATCCGCCCTGCCGGCCGTCGCCCTGCTCGGCACCTTCGACGGCTGGACGCTGGAGTCGGTGATCCGGGACCGCAGCGACATCGAGGCGGTGATCGCCGAGTTCGCCCGGCAGGACTGGATCGACACCCGCACCGACCCGGCCGGTGAGGGCCAGGTCCTGGAAGTGCACGCCTCGATGCGGCCGCTGCTGCTGGTCTGGGCGCACGGCCTGGCCCATGAGAAGGTCGCCACCGTCCGGCGCAGCCTCGCCGCGGCGCTCGGCGAACAGTTGCGGTCCCGTCCACTGGACCAGCTCAGCGTCGCCAACGTGGTGTCCGCGCTCCGGCTGGCCGCACCGGTCCCCGCCGCGCAACTGTGGGAACTGCTCGAAGCACGGATGGGCACGCCGGGCGACTGGGCCTGGATGAGCCGGCTCTGCCCCCGGGTGCTGGGCGCTCTCGCCGAGGCGCGGATCCCGGCGGGACAGCGCCAGGAAAAGGCGCCCGAGGGCACCTCCCCTCCCGGTGACCTGCTCATCGCCGCGGTCCGCGCCACCGCCGTGGCGGTGGCGGTGCGCTCCGGCGCCGACTTCGACCGCGCCGCCGAGTGGCGGGCCGTGCTGCGGCTGATCGACGGCCGTAACGGCGCCACCGCCGAGCGACTGCGGCTGCGGGCGCGACTCGGCATCCTGGCCGCCACCGCCCGAGAGGCCATGTCCGATCCGGGCGCCGTCGCGGCCACCGCCGCCCTGATCCGCGACGCCACCGAACACGAGCGCCTGGCCGGCGCCGTCGTCGCCGCTGTCGAGGCCGTCGCCGAGACGACGGCGCCCGGGCCCGACCTGGAACCGATCGCGACGGCCGTCCACGACTGGCTGGCCAACAGCGATCCGGTGACGAGCATCTGTGTGCGGCTGGCCGTGCACCGCCTCATCCCGGGTGGGTTCGAGGACCCCATGCTCATCCGCGACCTGGACCGGGCCGCCCGGGACGCTCCGGTCGGCGTCGACCCGTGGCCGGACTGGATCGCCCCGCCCAGCGTCCTGATCCGGCTCGACCTGCACCTGGCGGCACGCGCATATCTGACCGGCGAGCCGCTGCGGAAACTGCCGTTGCAACAGTGGGAACGCGACGCCGAGGCCCGGTCGGCCACCCTGGACAGTGATCGGCTGCTCTCGGTCTGCCTGCACCTGCGACTCGGCCACGGAACGGTGGCTCGCGACCACCTGGACAGCCTCCTGCCGCTCGCCGGGCCGGCCGACCGGACCGCGCACCGGCTGCGGGTACACCGGCTCATCCCACCGCTGTTCCAGAGCCTCAGCTACGCCTACCTGGTGCTGGGCGACATCGCGACGGCCCAGCGGATGCTCGACGATGAACTGCGACGGGCACGCGAGCAGGGCGACCGGGAGACCGCCCGGTCCGCCGCCGACGGGCTGCTGTGGCTGGGCCGCCGGATGCGCCGAACCCTCCGCGCCGACCTTCCCGAAGCCGCCGAACCGCATCTGGCCGGCCGTGAGTGGGTGTCCCGTGCGCTGACCGACGGGACGCCGCCGCCCGCGCAGGTGTGCGCCTCGGCGGCACACTGGCACCGCCGCTGGCAGGCGCTCAGCGTCGACCCGCACACCGCGACGGTCACCCTGCCACCGTTGCCGGAGCAGCTCGGACCCGTCGATCACGGACTGCGCAAGCTGCTCGTCGCCGACCTGCGGGAGGCTGCGGCGGCCGGCGCGGGCGCCGCCGCGGAACAGATGCTGGCCAGGGTACGGGAGCTGCCCACCGCCGAGCGGGTAGACCCCGCGGCCGGGCCGCCGATAGACGCCGTACACCTGGCGCTCGCCGAAGCCGGCCCGGCCGACCTGGGCTCGTTCCACGACACCGACACAGCACACCCGCCGCTCTTTCTCGCCGTGGCGGCGCTCGAACTCGGCGAACAGCGGGCACTGCGGGATCCGGCCGGGGCGAAACCGCTGCTCGCACTGGCCGCCGCGCTGAGCGAGTCGCGGAGTCCGGTGCTCGGTTTCCAGGCGACGACCCTGGCGGCGCTGGCCCACGTGCACGCGGGCGCCGGGCAGAGCGACCTCACCACCCGCTCGCTGGTGCTCGGGCTGAACACCGCCTACACCCGGATGCGGGAGCACCTCGGCGGCACGCTGCCCGAGTGGGCCGCGCTGACCGGCGCGCCGCTGAAACCGGACGACCCCTGGGCCGGCTGGCTGGCCCGGGTGCGGGTGGCGATCACCGCGCTGGCGGGCCGGTCCGACCCGGAGCCACCGGCCGAGATCGCCCCTGAGCCACCGGCCGAGATCGCCCCTGAGCCACCGGCCGAGATCGCCCCTGAGCCACCGGCCGAGATCGCCCTGGAGCCACGGGCTGAGACCGGCCTGGAGCCACGGGCCGAGACCGGCCTGGAGCCACGGGCCGAGACCGGCCTGGAGCCACGGGCCGAGACCGGCCCGGAGCCACGGGCCGAGATCGCCCCTGAGCCACGGGCCGAGACCGCCCTGGAGCCACGGGCTGAGACCGGCCCGGAGCCACCGGCCGAGACCGCCCCGGGACCACGGTCGGTGGAGCTGCATCCCACCCGGTTCGGCGCGGCCGACCAGGCCATCCCGAAACGCGATGCGGTGAAAGCCGTCGTTCCCCGCCTGGACGCGCCGTCCCGGCTGCGGTTGTCCCTGGTCGCCATGCAGGCACGGTGGCGCCGGATCCCGCAGCTCACCGTGCAGGTGCTGCCGCGGCCCCGCAAGCTCCTGCTGACCACCGGACGGGAACCATGGCGCGGCCCCGCCGATCCGACCGGCTGGTCCGTCGCCGGCATGAGCCCGTTCGGCGCGGTGCGCATGGGCGCGGGCGACTCGGTGCCGGACCTGTCGGCGTCGATGGGCGCGGTGACCGGGGAGAATCTGCCCCGGCTGTGGCGCCTGGTGCTGCCGCTCGGCGACCAGGTGCGCTTCTGGGAGGCCGAGATCACCGAACGGCTCGGCATGCCCGACGGATCCGCGATGCCGCGTTGGTACCGGGAGTGGGCCACGGTCCGGACCGCACCCCACTCCGGGAACGGCCAGGGCGGCCCCTCGGTTTACGTCCTCGAGGGCCGGGTCGGCCGCGACCGGTCGGAGTTCCAGTTCCTGGACCGGGCGTCGGAGCGGGTGATGACCCCGGCCGACATGGCCCGGCTGGACGCCGCCGCCATCGTCCTGCGGACCGCACCGGCCGGCGGTGGTGACCCCGGTGGGGTCCGGGACATCGACGCGCTGCGCCTTGCCGTGCGGTGCATGGCCGCCGGTGTCCGCAACCTGCTGTTGCTGCCCCGGCTGTCGCCGTCGGCCGCCGCCCGGGTCGGGGAACTGGCCGCCGAACTGAACACCCGGGCAGGCCCTCCGCACGCCAAGGACCTGATGGCGCTCGCCGACAGCGCCCGAGACAGAGCCGAACCGAATAGGGGACACGTCGTCCTGTTTCTGGGAGGAAAGCCTGATGACCGCATTGGATAACCTGCGAGCCCGGGCCCGCCATTGGTGGAGCCGCGACGCCGAGCACCTCGTCTATCACTTCCTGCCGACCGCCGGTGCCGCGCCGGTGCCGCGTGACAGTTATCTGCGACTGTGGGTCGGCGACCTGTTCGTCGCCGAGGCCCGCCGGTACGGCGCGGACGTGCTGCCGGCATTGCGCGCCACGGTGGCCATGACGCAGCCCGACGGGCTTCGCGGCGTCCGGTCCACGGTGTGGCAAGCCGAACCCGGGCAAGAGGCGCAGGGTGTCCGGTCCGGCGCGCTGACCGGCTGGTTTCCCTACAGTGGCGGGACCGTGTCGGTGCAGGCCTGCCTCTACGCGATCAAGGCGAACGACTCGCTGCGCCTCGCGATGGACGTCATCGGGGCCCTCACCTCCGCCGTCGTCCCGTCTCTGGCCACGGTGGCCGGGCTCGGTGAACAACTCGCCAAGGGCATCGACCGGGTCGAGGCGGCGATCGAGGACGCCGGCTCCGGCCCGGTGCTCGTCCTGGACAAGGACTACGCGGTGGGCAGCTCCACCGGCGCGCTGCACCCCGGGCACATCGTGGTGATCAACACGCCGGCCCGCTCCTTCGACGTCGGCGGGCTGGCTCTCACCGACGGCCGGCTGACCCACGAGGGTGCTCCACTGGACGGTCTCGACTACCTCCTCATCGAGATCCAGGCCACCGCGAACCGCGACGACTGGGCCTTTCCCCGCCTGGACGAGTTGTTCCAGAAAGCCAAGGAGGCCGCCGTCCGGCGGGAGACCCCGACCCTGGAACGCCTCCGAGCGGAACTGCTCGTCCTGGTCTACACCTGCGCCGACCTGACCAGCACTGACCAGAGGCGTGTCGCCGCCCAGCTGAAGGAGGAACTGGAGGAGGTGGGCCGTGGCGTTTCCGCTCGTGACACCGTCACGTCCATCGGCCGGATGGTCGCCGAACGCGGTCTGCCGAACGCCCGTCAGGTGGCCCATCTGACTCTCTCCGATCTGCTGCGCTGACCGCTGTCAGCTGTCGGTGCCCAGGTTGGACATGAACGCCGCCGGGTAGCGGTCGCCGCGGGCCGCGCCCACCGGCGCCGCCTTCTCGATCTCGGCGAGATCCGCGGCGTCCAGCCTCACCTCCAGCGCCGCCAGGGCCTCGGACAACCGCTCCCGGCTGCGGGCGCCGACCAGCGGAAGGATGTCGGTGCCCTGCGCGGCCACCCAGGCGATGGCCAGCTGTGCCACGGTGCAGCCCTTGGCGTCGGCGACCCGCCGCAGATCCTCGACGAGAGCCAGGTTGTGCTGCACGTTGCCGTCAGCGAACCGGGGGCTCATGCCGCGCATGTCGCCGGGCGCCGTCGGCTGCCCGGCACGCCAGCGGCCGGAGAGCAGCCCGCGGCCGAGCACCCCATACGCCGTCATCGCGATGCCCAGCTCCCGCAACGTCGGCAGGATCTCCGCCTCCACGGCCCGGGACAACAGCGAGAACTCGATCTGCAGATCGGCGATCGGATGCACGGCGTGCGCCCGCCGAACCGTCTCCGCGGTCACCTCGGAGAGCCCGATCTCACGGACGTGGCCGGCATCGACCATCTCCTTGATCGCGCCGACCGTCTCCTCGATCGGCACCGCCGGGTCGAGCCGGGCCGGCCGGTAGACGTCGATGTGGTCGACGCCCAGCCGGGTCAGTGAATACGCCAGGAAGTTGCGCACCGCCTCCGGCCGCCCGTCCATCCCACCGAACACCCGCCCCGGCCCCCGCAACTGACCGAACTTGACGCTGAGCCGATAACTCTCCCGTGGACGGCCGCGCAGCGCCTCGGCCAGCAGCAGCTCGTTGTGGCCCATGCCGTAGAAGTCGCCGGTGTCGATCACGATCACGCCGGCGTCCAGCGCGGCATGCACCGTGGCGATGGACTCGCCGCGGTCGGCCGGCCCATACACCTCCGACATGCCCATCGTGCCCAGTCCCAGAGCCGGTGTCCGCATCGTGGTGCCTCTCGTTCGTCGGTGTGCCCTCCACGGTGCGGGGTGGGCCGTTGCCGGAAAAGCGGAGCGCTGATCCTGGGACAAGCGCTCCCTGGCTACGTGCAAATGCGGAGAGCAGCATGGACGTCATGCAACGTGAGCAACTCGCCGACTTTCTGCGCCGCCGCCGCGCGGCGATCCGCCCCACCGAAGTGGGCCTGGCCGACAGCGGCATCCGCCGGACCGTCGGGCTGCGCCGCGAGGAGGTGGCGATGCTCGCCGGGATGTCCGTCGACTACCTCGTGCGCCTGGAGCAGCGCCGCAGCAGTCAGCCGTCGGTCCAGCTGCTGGCCGCACTGGCCCGGGCGCTGCGCCTGTCCGACGACGAGCGCGACCATCTGTTCTACCTGGCCGGGCATCAGCCACCGCCGGCCACCGGGGTGGCCCGCCTGGCGCGGGCTGGGCTGCTGCGCGTGCTCGACCTTCTCGATGACACCCCGGCGCTGGTGATGTCCGACCTGGGGGAGGTGCTCGCGCAGAACCGGGCGGGCCTGCTGGTCGCCGGTGACCATCGTGGTCGCACCGGTGACCGCCGCTATCTGGTCTATCGCTGGTTCACCGAGCCCGCGACGCGCGCCGCCCATCCACCCGAGGAGCACGGTCAGCAGGCCCGGCAGTTGGTGGCCGATCTGCGTGCGACGGCCGGGCGTCGGTCCGGGGACGAGGAGGTGACCGGGCTGATCGAGCGGTTGGCGGCGGTGTCCGACGAGTTCCGTTACCGGTGGGCCGAGCATGAGGTGGCGGTGCGCCGCGCGGATCGTAAGACGTTGCTCCATCCACAGGTGGGCCGGCTGCGGATGGACTGCGAGACGCTGATGACCCCCGACCAGGGGCAGATGCTGCTCGTGTTCACCCCGGCCGACGACGAGACCCGCGAGCGGCTCGCTCTGCTGATGGTCGTCGGTGTGCAGGAGTTCGCTGACCCGGCTGGGTGAGCCGGCGATCCGGAGCGGGCGGAGAAGCGCGCGCCGCCGATCGGGAACAAGCCTCGCCGGTTGGGAGGTGGCTTGGTTGGGCTGGGCGTGAGGGTTGCGGTTGGGAGGTGGCGTGGTTGGGCTGGGGGTGAAGGCTGCGGTTGGGAGGTGGCGTGGTTGGGCTGGAGGTGAGGGCTGCGGTTGGGAGGCGGCTTGGTTGGGCCGGGGGTGAGGGTTGCGGTTGGAAGGTGGCTCGGTTGGAAGGTGGCTCGGTTGGAAGGTGGCTCGGTTGGAAGGTGGCTCGGTTGGAAGGTGGCTCGGTTGGACGGGGGTGAGGTTTGCGGGTGGGAGGTGGTCTGGCAGGGCGGGGACGAGGTTGTTGGGTGGGAGGCGGCTTTGCCGGGACGGGGAGGTTCGGCGAGTAGGGAGGTGGTTTTGGGCGGACGAAGGAGGAGCCTTGTCAGGGTGGGAGGTGGGGGCTACCGAGAGGCGGGGAAGCGCTGTCTGGGGACCTTCGTGGATTGGGTGGCATGCTGCCTGTCCGCAACCACCACACCGGGCGATCTTGGACGCCTTGCCGCCGGGAGCGGTGGTGACGCGTCCAAGATCGCCGTGTTTGCAGGTGTGCGTCGTGGGTGTGGCCTCGCTGTGCATCGATTGGCGGTCGATCTTGGACGGTTTGCCACCGGTGTCGGTGGCTGAGCGATCAAGATCGCGGGGTGTGGCGTGCGGGACGCGTGGTGGTTTGCCTCAACGTGAAGGGATCTCTAGCGGAAGGCGTCGATGTTGGTGGACAGCCACTCGGAGAAAGTGCGGGGTGGGCGGCCCAGTACTCGTTCCACGTCAGGGCTGATTCGCTGTTCCTCGGGAGTGGGGGCACCGATGATGTCCAGCGTGCCGTCGACGACCGGTGCGGGCATGAAGGTCAGCATCTGCTCGCGGGCCTCCTCGACCGACTGGTCGATGAAGCGGACCGGCTCGCCCAAGGCGGCCGCTAGATCTGCTGCTCGCTGGCGGGGGCTGGTCAGCTGCGGGCCCGTCAGGGTGAACACCTGCTGGGTGTGACTTTGATCCTGGAGTGCCGCTGCGGCGACCTCGGCGATGTCGCCCGGATGGACCAGCGGTAGGCCGACATCGCCGAAAGGTGATGAGACGGTGCGTGAGGTGCGTACCTGCTCGGCCCAGGCGAGGGTGTTGGAGGCGAAGCCTCCCGGCCGTAACAGCACCCATTCCAGGCCGGAGGCGCGCACGGTGTCCTCTAGCGCGCGCAGCGGGGCGTGCGACACCGAACCGGGCCTGGTCCCGGCCGCCTGCGAGGAGAGCGCCACGATCCGGCGGACGCCTCCCGCCCGGACCACGTCGAGGATCGCCGGGATGTCGAGGTGCGCGCCGGCACCGGAGACGAGCAGGAAGAACGCCTCCGCTCCGGACACCGCCTCCCGCAGGCTTTCCGGATCGGCGAGGTCGGCGCAATGATGCTCGACCCCGACGGGGAGTGCGCCGGAAGCGGGTGCTCCGGTGGGGAGTGTTCCGGGGGCAGGTTCGCCGGAAGCGGGTGCTCCGGTGGCAGGTGCTCGGGCGGGGAGTGTTCCGGTGGCGGGTGCTTCGGTGGGGAGTGGATCGGTGGGGAGGGCTTTCGGTGCGTGTCGGGAGATTGCGTGAACCTTGGCCCCGGCTGCGGCTAGGGCGTGGATGAGGGGCCTCCCGACATTGCCGGTGGCTCCGGTGACGGCGTACATGTTCGACTCCCTGTCGTCGATGGGTCAACGCAGGATTGGACGCTACATGCCTGGTGATAGTAGGTACCTAGGAGAAAGTGACTACCCTGGGAGGATGCATGGGACCGATCCCGAACAGGCCTGCCCGATCGCTCCGGTGGTCGACATCGTGTTCAGCCGCTGGACGACGCCGATCCTGTGGGCGCTGCACGAGTTCGGCCGTCAGCGTTTCGTCACGCTGGAACGCCGCATTCCGTCGATCACGCCCAAGGTGTTGACCCAACGGCTGCGCCAGTTGGAACGCGATGGTCTGATCACCCGGACGTACTATCCGGAGGTGCCGCCCCGGGTGGAGTACGAGATCAGTGATCTGGGCCGCAGCCTCGGGCCGCTTTTCGCTCACCTGTCGACGTGGGCCTCCGACAATCTTCCGGCGGTGGACGCCGCCCGGGCCGCCTACGACGCCACCGGGTCGAGATCTCCCAGCGCCGTGTCGTAGCGGGCCGCTATGGAACTGCGTCGAGTCGTCCCTATTCCGCGTGAGCTGGGCCGTGGAAGGGCGTGCCGGATCTCTTGCCGTTCGGCGTGAGGTCGTGGAAAGGCGCGTCTTGCCGTCGGAGTGAGGTGGGTCGTGGAAGGGCGCGTCGGGTGTCTTCCCGTCCGGCGTTTGCTGGTCGTTGGGGTCGGGGAGGCCGGTGGGCGCTTCGGGAAGGCCGGGACGGATTGGCGCTCTGGTGGGGGCCGATCTGACGCGGCAGGCGTGGCTTCGTTGCTGGCGGGATGGTGTGGGAGGGGGAGATCGGTGTGATCCGTATCGGTCATCCGTAGTGGGAGTGGACGGCCGGCTGGCCGGTGTAGTTGGGGCCGGCGTGATCGTCCGCGCCGAGGTAGGCATACGGCAGGGCGAGTTCGCGAGGGCCGGTGCAACTGATCCGGTGACGGAGGGCGTCGTACTCGATCCCGGCTTTCCGCAGCAGTGTGGTCAGCCGCCGGCCGGCGGGTCGGCCGTTGGACGTCCGGACGCTGGTCAGGTCCAGGCCGGCGACGAACCGTCCGCTCGGGTTCAACCATGTCAGGACACGCTGGAGAACCCCGAGCTTGTCCCCGACGTAGTGCAGGCCGTGCACGCAGGTGATCAGGTCGAACGTCCGGTCCGGGGTCCACGTCTCGACCGGCGCGGCGATCAGTTCCGGTCCGTCGCCTGGGGCGAACGCGTCGACCAGGTCGACACCGACCAGCGTGGCCGTGTCCAGGCGGGCGGCGGCCCGGATCAGCGCCCGTCCACTGCCGCAGCACAGGTCGAGCCAGGAACGCTTCGTGCCGGCCAGCAGTTCCACCGGATCGAACCCGAGCACCTTGGCGTAACTGTTCACCCCGGACAGTTGCCGTTCCCGGTTCATCGCGTTGTTCGCGACCACCGAAGACGCGTGCAGGGCCTGATCGTCGAGCAGCATGCGCCTACGCAATCACACCGGTGCGAGCCTCAGGCGGCGACCCGGTTCTGCTGGGCGGCGAGCATCTCGTCGATGGCCTCGGCGGGCAGCGGCCGGGCGAAGTGGAAGCCCTGCGCCTGACGGTAGCCCAGCTCGTACAGTCGCTGGGCCTGCTCGACGGTCTCGACGCCCTCAGCCACCGTGCGCAGCCCCATGGTCTCGGCGATGCCGGTCAGCGCGATCGCGATCGCCTCCTGCTGCGGGCTGCCGCCCAGGCCGTCGACGAACGACTTGTCGACCTTGATGGCGTCGACCGGGCAGGTGCGCAGCAGGCCCAGCGACGAGTGGCCGGTGCCGAAGTCGTCCAGGGCGATGGCGACACCCAGGTCGGAGAGCGCGGTGACGCTGGCCAGGGCTCGGCCGCCACCGAACACGGCGGTCTCGGTGATCTCGACGGTGAGCTGCCGGGCCGGCAGGCCGTGCCGGGCCAGGGCGGCCGCCACGATCTCCGGCAGCGCCGGGTCGAGCAGTTGGCGGGCGGACACGTTGACGGCGACCGAGCGCAGCGCGTCCGGCCCGTGCCGGCGCCGCCACTCGGCGGCCTGCGCGCACACGGTGTCCAGGATCCAGGCGCCGAGTTCGACGATGAGGCCGGTGTCCTCGGCGACGGGGATGAATCCGGCCGGCGGGACGTCGCCCCACCGAACCAGCGATTCCACGCCGATCAGGCGGCCGTCGGGCAGGTTCACGATCGGCTGGTAGAGCAGGTGGAACTCGCCCGCGGCCAGGCCCCGGCGCAGGTCGGCGGCGACGGTCGCCCGGCGGCTGAGCTGCCGTTCCAGGGTGGCGTCGTAGCGGACCACCCGGCCGCCGGCGCCGGCCATCGCCTCGCGCAGCGCCAGTTCGGCCCGCCGGTACGAGTCGGGCGCGTCGGCGGTGTCGCCGTCGGTGAGCCCGATGGAGACGTCGACGAGCAGTTCGTGACCGGCGGCGGACAGCGGCTCGGCGCTGGCCGCGAGCAGCCGGTCGACGGTGCCGGGCGCGGCGGTCAGCAGCAGGCCGAACTCGTCGCCGCCGAGCCGGGCCACCACGGCGTGGCGGCCGGCCAGGGCGGTGAGACGTTCGGCGTACGCGGTGAGCAGCGCGTCGCCGGCGGCCGGTCCGAGGCCGTCGTTGATCGCCCGGAACTCCTTGAGGTCGATCAGTACCACGGTGTGCGGTTCGGTGGTGGACGCGACGGCCGCGGTGAAGTAGCGGCGGCTGAACAGGCCGGTCAGCTCGTCGTGCATGGCCTGCCGGGCGACGGTGTCGAGCAGGCTGTTGTTCTCGGCGAGCGCGATCGCCTGCCGGGCCACGACGAGCAGCAGCAGCATGGTGGTGCCGGCCACCTGGACGGTGCTCAGGTGCCCGGTGCGCAGGAAGACGGTGGCGACCAGGAGGCTGATCAGGCCGGAGGCGACCAGTGGCACCGCGCTGCCGCGCCGGCCGGCCGACGGGTGGGCGATCCGGGAGGAACCGCCGGCGGCCAGCCGCCGGTGCTGAGCGTGTGCGGCGAGCGTGCCGCACAGGCCGACGAACGGCAGTACGGCGGCGCTGCCGTTGAGGTGCGGCCAGGGACGCAGCGCGGTCATCAGCAGGGTGGACAGCGGTCCGGCGAGCCCGATCGGGGCCAGCCACCAGAGCGCGGCCCGGGGGATCGGGCTACGCCGCGCTGTCATGATCTTGACGACGACCACGGCGCCGGCCACCGCGATCGCGATCATGGCGATGTTCAGCCACCAGGCCGATTCGCTGACCCCGAACCGGTTCATGAACCAGCCGATGTACTGCGACGTGGCGATGCCGCCGGTCACCACCACCACGGCGACGTCGAGCACCGCGGTGAGCAGTTGACGCCAGGTACGCCCGCCGGCCGGCAACCGCAGCAGGGCCGTGATCGCCAGGATGGTGCCCACCACGTACAGGCAGAGGGTGCGTGTGCCGATCGGCGGCATCCCGGACCAGGGCAGGGTGACGACGTCGAGGGTCTGGCTGATCCCGGCCAGCAGCACGAAACCCATGGCGACGGCCACCCGCCGCCAGAAGGCGCGCAGGTCGCCGCCGGTGCGGACCGCGGCGCCGCGGAAGGCGGCGACCGCGGCCGCGAGCCCGGCCACGGCCGGGACCCACACCAGCAGCACCGGGTACGCGCCCCGGGTTCCGGCGAGTACGAGCACGACTTCGGCGACGGCCATCGACACGGCGAACGGCGTCAACCATCCAGGTCGAGCCACCTGGCCTCCCCTCACCTCGGTCGGTCCGACGTATCGCACGATCGGCGCGCGCCGGGGCGAGTTGAGGGTGGTGGGGCTAACGTGCGAGCAGGTCCCGCAGCGTCTGCTCCAGCTCGGTGACGCAGGGCACCCGGCGGTCGCCGCACGGCCGCAGAATGCCCCGGTTGTCGGCGTCGTACAGGGCGGCCAGCTCGGACGCGAGGGCCGGGGGCAGGCCGGCGTCGGCCAGGGCGCCGAGCCACGCGGGCTGCGGGACGGTGACCACGGTGAGCTCCCGGCCGAGCAGTTTGCCCAGGATCTCGGCGACCTGCCGCTCGGTGTAGGCGGGCGCCTCCAGGTCGACGGTCTCGCTCGCCGCGGGCGGGGCGAGCAGTGCCCGTGCGGCGGCCGCGCCCACGTCGACGGTCGCGACCATCGGCAGCGGCACGTCCGCCGAGTCGGCGAAGACCGGGTAGACGCCCGACTCGACGGCCCCGGTCTCCAGGGCCTTCTCCTGGAAGTGCGGCGACCGGATCGCGGTGAGCCGCGCGCCGGTCGCGTGCAGCGCCCGCTCCAGGTCGTGCAGCCAGCGGATCGGGCCGGTGCCGTCGGGCAGGTCGGCGCCGATCGACGACAGCATCACCACGTGCGGCACGCCACTGTCGGCTACCGCTCCGGCGATCGCCTCGATCATGGTGGGCTCGGCGCCGCCGGTGAACGGCAGCATCACGAATGCCCCGCGGCAACCGGAGAACGCGGTGCTCAGACCCGTACGATCGGAAAGATCCGCAACCGCGACGTCTCCGCCGGGGTGGGCCGACGCGGGGTTGCGGACGACGGCCCGGACCGGCGCGCCCGCGGCGAGAAGCGCTTGTGCGGCCGCGCCGCCGACGCGGCCGGTGATCCCGGTGACAGCGAACATGTGTGCCTCCCTCGATTGGTGATGACAGTCTTTCGGCGAAGAGTGAGACGATCCATGTTCGGTGGGCTCGTTCGCATGTCTGAGCGTCTACGCTGCGTCCTCATGGATCCGCTGGGAGATCTCCTCGACGGGGTACGGGCGCACACCGCCGCCTTCTGCCAGGCCACTCTCGACCCGCCGTGGGGGCTGCGGATCGTCGACCGGGCGCCGCTGGCCCTGGCCGCCCCGCTGCGCGGACAGGCGTGGGTGGTGCCGGACGAGGGCGAACCGACACTGCTGCGGACCGGGGACGTGGCGATCGTGCAGGGCCCGGAGCCGTACACGGTGGCCGACGATCCCGGCACGCGTCCGGATGTCTTCGTGCACCCGGAGAACCGCCTGATGACCGCCGACGGCTGCGACATCACCGCGGACACCAAGACGCGTACCCTGGCGGCCCGGCTCGGCGGCCCCGACGACGGCGCGACGCTGCTGGCCAGCGGCACCTACCAGGTGTCCGGTTCGGTCAGCGGCCGCCTGCTGGCCGCGCTGCCGCGAGTCGTGCACGTGGAGCGCGAACACGTCCAGTCGTCGATCATGGACCTGCTCTCCGCCGAGGTGGAACGGGACGAACCGGGTCAACAGGTGGTGCTCGACCGGCTGCTCGACCTGGCGCTGGTCGCCGCGCTGCGGGGCTGGTTCGCGCGCCCGGCCGCCGACCCGCCCGGCTGGTACCGCGCGCACGGCGATCCGCTGGTCGGCACGGCGCTGCGGATCATGCACGAGGATCCGGCCCGGTCGTGGACGGTCGCGTCGCTGGCGGCCGCCACCGGTGCGTCCCGGGCGGCGTTCGCGCGCCGGTTCACCACGCTGGTCGGGCAGCCGCCGATGACCTATCTGACGCAGTGGCGGCTGGATCTGGCCGCCGGGGCGCTGCGGGACACCGACGCGACGATCGCCTCGATCGCCCGGCAGGTGGGGTACGCGAACGCGTTCGCCCTGACCGTCGCGTTCAAGCGGGAACGCGGTTCCACGCCGCAGCAGTTCCGGCGTTAGCCCGCGGCGCGGCCAGCGTCTCACGCACCAGCGCCGGCGTGCGCCCGCTGGTCGTGCGCTCCGCGCCGACCGTCCACCGAGCCGGCGAAACGGCCGGGCCACGCGGGTGGCGTCCTCGACCGCCGCCACTGTTCGAGGTGCGGAACGCGACGGAGCCGGTGCCGCCGGCAAACGGCACCGGCCCGCCGGGTCAGTGGGCGACCGGGCAACCGCCGGTCAGCTTGCTGAGGAACTGGTTGGGGTCGTAGTAGTGCTCGACCTCCAGCAGCTTGAGGTCGTCGTCGACCTTGGCGACGCTCAGGCCGTACATCTCGATGGTCTTGCCGTTGGGCTGGTGGCCGTGGTACTCGCCGTCGAAGGAGCCCCAGTGCCGCCACTTGAAGGTGACCACCGGCGGCGGGCTGAGGACCTCGAGGACCTCCCAGTAGAAGCCGTTCGGGAACGCGCCGTGGAAGACGTCGTGCTGGCCGTCGAACGACTCCGGCTTGTAGAACGGGCTGTCGCCGACCAGCACGTTGTAGCTGCCGGTGTCGGCGATGTCCTGCGCGGACGCCCACGGGCCGCCGTTGACGTTGGTGCGGAAGTGTTCGGTCACCATCGAGACCCAGGTGGACGGGTCCTTCTTGTGCGAGACCTCCATTTCGAAGACCTGCACGATCGATTCGACGATCGCCTCCAGGGAGCCGGGGGCGTGCTCGGTGGTCCGCTGGCCGGGCATCACGGTGTGCGACAGGTGGTAGTCGGGGGTGCCGTGGCGCCACTCGGCCTGGTCGGCGGCCTCGATCACGGCGGTGCGGCCCTGCAGCCACAACGGGGTCTCAGACAACGTCCGGTGTCCTTCCAGAATGAGGGGCAGGGGGCTTCGACGTGTTGCGCTCTGATTACCCCCCGTAGTTCAAAGCGTTGATCACGATATCCACGTAGGACCGGCGGCAAAAGACCTCATCGGTTAACACCTATTTGCATAACGACTCATCTATTAACGAACGGCAAAGCGTCGATTCCATTGTCAATAATCGCCGGGCGGCGCGCCGAGGGATAGCCTACTAAGTCAATGGGAGATGTGGTTAGCTGGGAGCAGGTCGGATCCCACCGGGAGGACGTTCACATGACCAGCACCGTCATCCGCCGATCGGGCACGGCGAGCGATCCGGCCACCCACGCCGGCACCGTCGTGATCATCGGCGGCGGCGCCGGCGGCGTGCTCGCCGCCTGCGCCCTGATGCGATGTCCCGACTACCGCGTCATCCTGATCGGGCCCGGGACCACCCCGGGACCCGGCGTCGCCTACGGCACCGCCCGACCATGGCACCTGCTCAACTCCCGCGCCGCCGCGATGAGCGCCGACCCCGGCGACCCCCGGGACCTGCTCCGCTGGAGCCACGCCCGCGGCCGGCCCCTGGACCCGGCGGACTTCCTGCCCCGCGCCGACTACGGCGCCTATCTCGCCGACCGGTTCACCCACGCCCTCGGCAGCGGCCGGCTCGACCACCGGCGGGCCACCGCCACCGCGGTACGCCCCTACGGCGACGGGCACCTCGTCCTCGACGACACCGGCACCGCCACCTACGCCGACCACGTCGTGCTCGCCCTCGGCAACCCGCCGCCGCACCGGCTCCCCGGCATCAGCGACGCCGCCCACGACAGCGGCGCCTACATCGCCGACCCCTGGGCGCCCGGCGCGCTCGACGCCGTACCCCACGATCAGCCGGTCCTGCTGCTCGGCGCCGGCCTCACCGCGGTCGACGTGGCGCTCACCCTCACCGAGCGGGGACGCGGACGGCGTACCCCGCTGGATCTGATCTCCCGCCGCGGCCTGCTGCCGCTCGCCCACCCGGACCGGCCGCCCGCCCCGCTCGACCTGGACCTGCCCGCCTCGAGCGACCTGGCCCCCCTGCTGCGCGCCGTGCGCGCCGCCGTCGCCGCGGGCGCCGACTGGACCGCCGTGGTCGACGCCGTCCGCTGCCGGGCCGACGACCTCTGGACCGGCCTCGGCCACCCCGCCCAGGACCGCTTCCTGCGCCACTGCCAGCGCCTCTGGGAGATCCACCGGCATCGCATGGCGCCCGCGGTCGCCGCCCGCGTCGACCGGCTGCGCCGCGACGGCGACCTGCGCGTCCGCGCCGGCCGGATCAGCTCCGTCGAACCCCGTCCGGCCGGCGGCCTCACCGTCACGATCAACGGCGAGACCCCACAGCGGTACGCGACGGTGGTCGCCTGCACCGGCCCCGCCCCGGCGTTCGCCTCGCCCGGCCCGCTGCTCGGCGCACTGCTCGGCGAGGGGCTGCTGCGACCCGGCCCGCACCGGCTCGGCGTCGACACCGATCCGGACGGCCGCGCCGGGCCCGGACTGTGGGTGATCGGCCCGCTGCGCCGCGGGCACCTCTGGGAGACCACCGCGATCCCGGAGATCCGCGGTCAGGCCGAGCGGCTGGCCACCGCGGTAAATGCGTCGCGGGTCCGTCCGGCGCCCACTACGGTCTGATCCACCGATCCGCCGACGAGGGAGGCCATCATGTACCGCGACGACGAGACCGACTTCTCCTTTTGAGCCGACCAGCAAGCGCCGCCGGGGGTTCCCTCTAGCGAGTCGCAGGTCAAACGGGGGCTGCGAGTCGTGGGGCAGGACACCGAGCTGATCGAGAAGCTCGGTGGCAACGACCCCTGCCCGTGCGGCACCGGGCGGCGGTTTCCGTCGCTGCTGCCGCCGGGGCGGGCGCTTCGACGACAGCAACGGCCACTACTACTGCCGTGACTGACGTCCATGGGTGGGGCCGGCGGCCCCACCCATGCCTGTCACGGCGTCGCGGGCCCGACCAGCAGAGCGTCCCGTTCGGTCTCGATCGCGCGGAGGCGGTCGCGGACCTCGGCGGTGCGGGCGGTCAGCGCGGCCCGGACCTCCCGGACCCGGAGGAACGCCTCGACGATCTCCTTCTGGCCACGGTTGATCCGGCTGCGGACCGCCAGGTCGGTGACGATGTTGTCGAGCATGACGTCGAGGAACCTCGTGGTCCCGTTGATCTCCAGCGAGATCGGCGCGGCCTCCCGGTCGTCGCCCAGTTCGTGGCGCATCACGTCGACCTGATGCTGAGCGGCGGCCACGTGGTCGTCGGCGCTCTCGATGCGCTGGTGCTTGAAGTGGCTGCTGAACGCGCCGCCGCCCATGAACGTGTCGTAGGCCGACCACTTCCCGGCCGATCCGAGCAGCTCGTCGGCACGGCGGAAGCCCTCGGCGGCCTTGCCCGCGGCGATCTCGGCGCGCTGGAGCCGGGCCAGTTCGGCGACCAGGTCGCTGCGGAGCCCGGCCAGTTCGGAGAGGCGTTCACCGGTGGGGTGGCCGGTGGCGCGCAGGTGTTTCTCCTTGGCGGCGAGCGCGGCGGCGTACGCCGAAGGGGTCGATCGTGCCTCGTCGAGCCGTGCGCCGAGATCGGCGAGCTGCGCGTGCAGCGCGGCGAGCTCCTCCCGGGCCGCCGGAAGCCGGGCGCCCGCGGCGGCGACCTCGGCCCGTCCGCCGCGCAGTGACGCCAGCAGGCGGGCCGGACCGGTGGCAGTGGCGCGGTCGGCCAGCCGGGTCAGGCTCGCCAGCTCGGCGTCGGCCTTCGTGATGGCGGCCTGGAGGGCGGTCCGCCGCGGCATGAGCTGGTCACGTTCGGTGAGCAGGGTGGCGAGGCGGGCGATCTCCCGGTCGAGCTCCTCGAGCGACGGCGTGTTCGGCAAGGGAACTCCTGATCATTCGCCGGTGAAGACCGGGGTCCGCCGCTGGAGGCTGGCCAGAATACCCTCGGCGCTGTCCCGGGTCGCCCAGTGGATCTTCTGTTCGGCGAGTTCGTGGTCGAGCGCCTTACGGACGCGATCGGCCAGGTCGCCGCGGAGGGTGGCGCGGATCGAGCGGACCGCGAGGGGCGCGGACGCGGCGATCTCGGCGGCGAGCCGGTGCGCGGTCTCGCGCAGCCGGCCGGGTGCGGCGAGGCGGTCGGCGAGACCGAGCCGGAAGGCCTCCTCCCCGCCGACCCGACGGCCGGTGAGCAGCATGTCGGTGGCGGCCTGCCGGCCGATCAGCTCGGGCAGCGTGACACTGACGCCGAAGCCCTGGTGGAAGCCGAGCCGGGCGAAGTTGGCGACGAACCGGGTGTCGGCGTCCGCTACGCGGAAATCGGCGGCGCACGCCAGGCCGAGACCGCCGCCCACCGCGGTGCCCTGCACGGCCGCGACGATGGGGGTACGGACGTCGAACAGTTCCACCGCACGCCGGTAGAGGCGTTCCGCCGCGTCCACGTGGTCCCGGGCGAACTCGCCGCCGCCGAAGTCCGCTCCGGCGCAGAAGTGGCGGCCCTCGGAGGCCAGCACGATGACCCGGCAGCCGGGGGTGTGGTCGAGTTCGAGGGCCGCCTCGACGATCCGCCCGATGAGCGCCTCGTCGAAGTGGTTGGCCGGTGGGCGGCGCATCTCGATCACGGCGATCCCGTCGTCGACGGTGACGGACAGATCGGTGCTCACCACATGCCTCCCGGTGCGGAACTCCTTAACGAGCCCTCATGGTCGCACGGCGCTGATCACCGGGGTCGTGGCCGGTCTGGTGGCCGCCCGCTTCGTCGCAAACGCGACGAGGCGCGGCAGAAAGTAAACCGGAAATCACAACGGCCGACATCGACTGACCTAGATTGAGGGATCAGGTCAAGGAGGACCGGCATGCTCTCATCCGCACAGACTCAGGTGTTGCGGCTGCTCTGCGACACCATCGTCCCCTCCCTCCCGCGTCCCGGCGACACCGACGGGTTCTGGGCCCGCAGCGCCACCGACGTCGGCGCCGACCAGGGCGTGCTCGCCCTGCTCGCGACCATGCCCGACGAGCAGCGGGCGGCGATCGGCGGCCTGCTCGACATCCTCGCGCTCCAGGGCTTCGGCACCGCCTCACCGGAGTCCCGCGAGCAGATCCTCACCACACTGTCGCTGGCCTCCGCCCCGGCGGCGGCCGGCATCGGCTCGCTGACCAGCCTCATCCTGCTGATCACCTACGGCGCGGTCGGCCCGGACGGCCGCAACCCGAACTGGACCCGACTCGGCTACCCCGGCCCGGTCACCGCGGCGCCGGCCGACGGGCGGACCATCACCCCGGTCCGGCCGGACGGCGGCGACCTGGACCTGGAAGCCGACGTCGTGGTGGTCGGCTCGGGCGCGGGCGGCGGCCTGATCGCCGGCCGGCTCGCCGCCGCCGGGCGCCGCGTGGTCGTGCTGGAGGCCGGCCGCTACCGCACCGAAGCCGACTTCCACCAGCTCGAACTCGCCGCCTACCAGAACTCGTACTGGCGTGGCGGCCCGCAGCCGACCGGCGATCTCAACGTCACCCTGATGGCCGGGGCCGGGCTGGGCGGCGGCACGGTGATCAACTGGACCAACTGCCTCAAGACCAGGGATGGGGTACGGCGTCAGTGGGCCGACGAGCACGGCCTGACCGACGTGGCGACCGAGTCCTTCGACCGGCACCTGGACCGGGTGTGGCGGGAGCTCTCGGTCACCGATCAGTGCTCCGAGCTGAACCGGGTGCACGAGGCCATGCACCGTGGCGCCGAGGCGCTGGGCTGGTCGTTCGCCACCATTCACCGCAACTGGGACGAGAAGCGTCACGACGCCGCGATCGCCGGGCACCTCGGGTTCGGTGACCCGTCCGGCGCCAAACGGTCCACGGTGAAGGTCTACCTGGAACCGGCCGTCGCCGAGCACGGCGCCCGGGTGGTGGACGGCTGCCGGGTCGAGCGGGTGCTGGTCGAGCGGGGCCGGGCGGCCGGCGTGATCGGCCGCTGGACCAGCGAGGACGGCGCCGGCACGGCGACCGTGACGGTCCGTGCCCCGGTGGTCGTGGTGGCGGCCGGCGCCCTGGAGACGCCCGGTGTGCTGCTGCGGTCCGGGATCGGCGGCCCGGCGGCCGGCGACTACCTGCGGCTGCACCCGTGCACGGTCACCATGGGCGACTACGGCACGGACATGCAGGCGTGGTGGGGCGCGCCGCAGGCCGGGCTGGTCGACGAGTTCGCGACCGTCGAGGACGGCTACGGGTTCCTGATGGAGAGCGTGCAGTACACCACCGGGCTGGGCGCGTCGGCGCTGCCGTTCACCACGGGCGCCGAGCACAAGCAGGCGATGGCCGACTACCGCAACAACGGGTCGTTCATCGGCCTGATCCGGGATCGCGGGCACGGCCGGGTCACCCTCGACGCGTCCGGGAACACGGTGCCCTGGTACGCACTGACCGACGAACGGGACGTGCGCACCATGCGCCGGGCCGTGGAGGCGGAGATCCGGCTGCACCACGCGGCCGGGGCACGCGGCATCCGGGTGCTGGGCCGGGGCATGCCGGGCTGGCGGTTCGGCGACGACCTGGAGGCCTACATCGACCGGGCGCGGCGGCTGCCGTTGCGGGCCGGCGGGGCGACCCTCTTCTCCGCACACCAGATGGGCAGCTGCCGGATGGGCGCCGACCCGGCGACCAGTGTGGCCGACCCGCGCGGCGAACTGCACGACACCAAAGGGGTGTGGATCGGCGACGCGTCGGCGTTCCCGACCCCGTCCGGCACCAACCCGATGATCACCATCATGGCCCTGGCGTCGCGGACCGCCGCGACCATCGAGGAGGTGGCACGGTGAGGACGGACCGGTTCTACATCGGCGGGCGGTGGGTCGCGCCGAGCACCGGCGAGACGATCGAGGTCGTCGACCCGTACACCGAACAGGTTTTCGCCACCGTCCCGGCCGGCGGCGCGGCAGACGCCGAGGGCGCGGTGAGCGCGGCGCGCGCGGCCTTCGACGGCTGGGCCGAGACCCCGCTCGCCGACCGCGTCGCCGTCTGTGACGAGGTGTCGCAGCGGTTGCAGGAGCGGCAGAACGAGCTGGCGGCGCTGATCTCGCGGGAGATGGGCTCGCCGTTGCCGTTCTCGGTCATGGTGCAGACCGGGCTGCCGATCGCCACGTTCACGTCGATGCGGCATCTCGCCGAGGACCTGCCCTGGCAGCAGCGGATCGGGAACTCGCTGGTGGTACGCGAGCCGGTCGGTGTGGTCGCGGCCGTCACGCCGTGGAACTATCCGCTGCACCAGGTCGCCGCGAAGGTGGCGGCCGCGCTGGTGGCCGGCTGCACGATCGTCGTGAAACCGAGCGAGGTGGCGCCGCTGAGCGCCTTCGTGCTCGCCGAGATCTTCGACGGGCTGGGGTTGCCGGCCGGGGTGTTCAACCTGGTCACCGGCTACGGTCCGGTCGCCGGGGAGGCGCTGGCCGGGCATCCGGGTGTGGACATGGTGTCGTTCACCGGGTCGACGCGGGCCGGGCGGCGGGTCAGCGAGGTCGCCGCCGGCACGGTGAAACGGGTCGCGCTGGAGCTGGGCGGCAAGTCGGCGAACGTCATCCTCGACGACGCCGACCTGAAGCAGGCGATCGCCGACGGGATCAGCAAGTGCTATATCAATTCCGGTCAGACCTGTACGGCCCTGACCCGCATGCTGGTGCCCCGGGCGATGCTGCCGGTGGCCGAGGAGATCGCCGCCACCGTGGCCGGGCAGGTGACCGTCGGTGACCCCGGCGCGCCCGGCACCGTGCTCGGCCCGCTGGTCTCGGCCACCCAGCGCGACCGGGTCCGGGAGTACATCGCGCGCGGCGTCGCCGAGGGCGCCAAGCTGGTGTGCGGCGGCGCCGAGCCGCCCGGCGACCGGCCGCACGGCTATTTCGTCCAGCCGACGGTGTTCAGCGACGTCCGCCCGGACATGACGATCGCCCGGGAGGAGATCTTCGGCCCGGTGCTGGCGATCCTGCCGTACGACGACGAGGCCGACGCCGTGCGCATCGCCAACGACAGCGACTACGGGCTGGCCGGCGGTGTCTGGTCGGCCGACCGGGATCGGGCGATCCGGGTGGCCCGGCGGATGCGGACCGGGCAGGTCGAGATCAACGGGGCGGCGTTCAACCCGCTCGCCCCGTTCGGCGGCTACCGGCAGTCGGGCCACGGCCGGGAGCTGGGCCCGTACGGCATCCTCGAGTTCACCCAGACCAAGGCGATTCAACTCTGAGTTCCACCCGCCGGTTCGCGGCGCGGTGGGCCGGGGTGTCACCGGGTACGGCGGGGCGGGCCTCGCCGTACCCGACGGCGGTCAGCCGTCCGGCGGCGATCCCGTCGCCGCACAGAACATCGCGGACCGCGCCGGCCCGTTTCCGGCTGAGCGCCAGGTTGGTGTCCCGGGCGCCGGACGCGTCGGTGTGCCCCTCGATGCGCAGCCGGGCGCTCGGGTTGGCCGCCAGCACCGTGGCGACCCGGCTCAGCACCGCCCGGGATTCGCCACTCAGCTCGGCGCCGCCGGCCGGGAAGGTGAGCGCCGGCAGGACGTCGAGCCGTTCCTGCGGGTCGGCGACGGTCAGCCGGTCCAGGACGATCGCGCCGGTGTCGCGGGCCGCCGTGGTCAGCGCGGCGCGGGCGGTCTCGTCGCGGGCCGTGCCGGTGAGCGTGAGGGTGCCGTGACCGAAGCGCATCGACGCGTCCGGCGGCAGCGCCCGGACCAGGGCGGGCAGCCGGTCGAGCATCGGGTCGGCGGAGACCTTGGCGGCCACCGTGATCCGGTCGTCGACGGTCCCGAACGTGCCGGCGGCGGCGTCGTGCAGGGCCGTCCGGGTGGCGGCGGCCGCGACCCGCCCGCTGAGGTGGGCCCGGCCGTCCACCGCGACCAGCAGGAACGCCGGGTCGATCGGGGCCGCGGCCGGCACCACCTCGGTATGCACGGCACGCACCCCGGCCACCGCGGCGAGCACCTCGCGGGCGTGGTCGGCCTGGCTCTGCGATCCGGTCACGACGGTCGCGTCCCGCCCGGAGAACGACACCCGTACGCCGGTGTGCCCGGCCGTGGTCAGCGCGGCTCGCGAGCGGGTGGCCAGGTCGTGCTCGATCCGGTGCCGGTTCGGTCCGAGCTGGAATCCGGCGATCGCGGTCAGCCCGAACAGCAGTGCCAGGCCCGCGAACCAGCGCCGGGTCGCGGCGTCGGTGAACGCCCCGCTGACGGCGCCGGTCACCGGGCCGCCGTCTCGGCGTCGCGGTCGGCGACCAGCCGCGCCTGCCGGCTCCAGGTGGACAGGCTGGGAACGAAGCCGAGCCCCGCGGCCCGCATCGCCTCGCGCATGGCGTCGTCGTCGCTGTCGGCCAGCTGCGCGATGGTCCGGATCCCGGCGGTGCGCAGCGCGGCCGCCACGGCCGCGTCGATGCCCTCGATCCGCTGCAGTTCGTCGCCGTTGCTTTCCGGCGCATTATCGGCCTGCCGATGCGCATCGGTTGACACATTTCCGAAACGTGCGGAGAACCTGCCGACGGCGACGCCCAGAATGAACGCGAGCACGATGACGACGAGCGACTGGCCGACGAACCAGGCCACTGTGACCTCCGGAAACAGCTGTCCTGCGATGCGGCACACAGTAGCTGTCCTCGCGCCATTTGCAAAATGGACCGTGGCGTCTGTCGGTGCGTGACCGGGTGCTCATCGAATGTCATTTCGCAGGTTTGTTCACCGTCCACACCGGCCCGCCCCGGGTCTCGTGACGGTGTGGCGGATTGCCCAGGCACGCGGTAGGGATTGATGCGGCCGCCAGGCTGGGCGAGGATACGGACCGGCGGGTAACCGGCGGAGGGCGGGACGTCATGGCTGCACCGGGGTGATCCACACCACGATCAAAATCGGTCACTTGCGATGGGTGTGCCGGTATGGACTTGAATGAACCATGATGTTTCGCTGAGGCATACGGCATTTCCCGGGGGGAGCGATGGACGCGAGTCGGATCGGAGCGGCTCTCCTGCCCCTGATTCCCGTGAAGACCGCCCAGCCACGGGTGACCCGCGCCGGCGTCGACCGGCAGCGACTGTTCGACCTGCTCGACGCGGCCATGGACACGCCGGTCACGCTGGTCAGCGCGGGTGCCGGCTGGGGCAAGACGATGCTCGTCTCGGCCTGGGCGCGGGCCGCGGCCACGCCGGTCGCCTGGCTCAACCTGGATCGCCACGACAACGACCCGCAGACCTTCTGGGCGTACGTGGTGGCCGCCCTGCGCACCGCCGACCTGCTCGCCGCCGACAACCCACTCGCCGCGATCACCGCCGTCCCGGCCGACCAGCGGGAGCGCATACGCGTCGTCGCCGACGGCCTCAGCCGTCTGCCGGACCGGTCCGTGCTGATCATCGACGACTTCCACGAGATCGACGACCCGCGCGTGCTGGCCGAGATGAGCGACCTGCTGCGGCACCCACCCGAACCGGTTCGACTGTTCCTGATCAGCCGGGCCCGGCCCGCCCTCAACCTGCACCGGCTGCGTGCCGCGGGGCTGATCACCGAGATCCGGGCCAGCCACCTGGCCTTCACCGAGCCGGAGGCCGCCGACCTGGTGACCGGGCACGGGGTCGACCTCACCGCCGCTGACCTCGCCACCCTCCTGGACCGGACCGAGGGCTGGGCCATCGGCCTGCACCTCGGCGCCGGCTTCCTGGCCGGGCACCACAGCCGGTCGGTCGCCGAGTTCGCCGGCGACGGCCGTGGCATCGACGAATACCTCACCGAGGAGGTGCTGGCCAACCGCAGCCGGCGGCAGCGCCGGTTCCTGCTCCAGACCAGCATCTGCGAGCGGATCTGCGCCGGCCTGGCCAACGCCATCACCACCGGCCGGGACGGCCAGCGCATGCTCGAACAGTTCGAGCACGAGAACGACTTCGTGATCCGGCTCGGCGACCGTCCGCTGTGGTTCCGCTACCACCATCTGCTCCGCGACGCCCTCGGCCACCGCCTCCAGGTGGAGAGCCCGGCCGTCGTCACCGAGCTGCACCGGCGGGCCGCCCGCTGGCACGCCGCCAACGACTCGGTCATGGAGGCGCTCACCCACGCCGTCTCGGCCGGCGACTGGACCTACATCGGACGGCTGGTCACCGGCCAGGCCGCGCCGCTCGTCCTCTCCGCGCACCGGTCCGCTCTGGTCCGGCTGCTGCGGCAGGTGCCCGCCGACCGGTTCGACTCCACCGCCGAGCTGATGATCTGCGCCGCCGTCCTGCTCTTCCACGACGGCGACTTCGAGGCGATCCCGGCCCGCCTCGACCACGCCCGCCGGCTTCTGCGCCGCCGCCCCGGCGACGAGCACCGGCCGGTCGAGCTGATGCGCCTCACCCTGCAACTGGCCGCCGACCGTGCGGTCGGCGACATGCCGGCGGTCCGGGCCGGCTGCGACGAACTGCTCGACCTGCTGGCCGGCGACGGCGCCGTGGGGGGCGCCGCCGTCACCCAGCAGCGGGCGATCGCGCTCAACAACCGGGGCCTGGCCAACCTGTGGTCCGGCGACCTGGACGCCGCCGTTCGTGACCTGTGGGCTTCGGCCGGCGCCTCCCGCGCCGCCGGGCTGGAACTCGCCGAAATCAACGCCGACGGCCATCTCGGCCTGCTCGAGGTGATGTGCGGCTCGGTCGCCGCGGCCCGGCAGCTCGCCGGCGACGCCCGCGAACGGGCCGCCAAGAACGGCTGGCAGCACACCGTGCAGTCGGTGGCCGCGCATCTCGCCATGGTCCTGGTCCACCTGGAACGCGGCGAGTTCGCCGACGCCGAACAGGCCCTCCAGGACGGGATGCGGGCACACCACAGCGAGCCGGAGGCCGCGCAGCGCGTCGTGATGCTCGGGGCGCAGGCGAGATTGGCCGCCACCCGCGGCGAGCCGGCCAAGGCACATGTCTTCCTGGAAGCCGCCCGCGCCGACCGGAGCCCGCGCACCCGGATCCCGTGGCTCGACCGCTGGCTCGCCACGATCGAGATCGAGGCCGACCTCGCCGCCGGCCACATCGGCGCGCCCCCGACCGGAATCACGGTGGCCGACGGCGATCTGGCCCAACAGGTCGCCCACGCCCGGCTCGCGTTCGCCCACAAGGACTTCCGGCGGGCCGGGCATCTGCTCGACCCCCGGCCCGCGGTCCTGCCCTACACCGCCGCCACCGTCGAGGCCGGCCTGATCATCGCCCTGATCGCCGACCTCCGCGGCCAGGCCGGGCAGGCCGTCGACCTGCTCAGCGACACCCTCCACCTGGCCGAACGCGAACAGATCCGCCGCCCGTTCCTGGTCCACGCCGACGGGCGTCTCGACGACCTCCTGCACCGCCTCCAGCTCCTGCGCCCCGGCGACGGCCACGCCACCTTCCTCGAAGAGCTGCGCTCCGCACTCCGCGCCACCCGCAAGACCGCGGCCACCGAGGTGCTCAGCGAACGCGAAGCCGAGGTGCTGCTCTTCCTGCCGACCATGCTCGGCTCCGCCGAGATCGCCCGCGAACTCAGCATCTCGGTCAACACCGTCAAGGCGCACATCCGTGCGATCTATCGCAAGCTGGGCGTCTCTCGGCGCAGCGAGGCGGTCGCCCGGGCCCGCGACCTCGGCCTCCTTTGACCCCATTCCGGTACGCCGTCCGCGGGCCCCGGACGGGATCTCGCCCCGGCGCCGCGGCCTCCAGGCCGCCGTGCCCGCGCCGGGCCTGACCGGTCCGTCGCGCTCGGATCTTTACGCGCCCGGATCTTTACGCGCCCGGATCTCTATGCGCCCGGATCTCTATGCGCCCGGATCTCTACGCGCCTGGATCTCTACGCGCCCCGGTCCAACGCGGCCAGGACCAGGGCGACCGCGTCGTGGGCCCCGACCGGATCGGCGATCCGGTCCAGGTCGCCACGGTCGCGGCCGGCCACCAGATAACGGTCGCCGACCGGCCGGACCCAGGCGACCGCCCGGCTCGCGGCATCGGCGACGCCCGGCCGCAGACCGAAGTCCCAGTGGCTGGTGAACGGGTACAGCGCCCGCAGCCGGGGCTCCTCCGCCGCCGCCCGCAGGAAGCCGTCCAGCCCTCGCCGGTGCGGCGGCGCCGTCCCGTCCTTCGCGAGGAACCGCCGCCAGGTGAGCGCGATCGCCTCGGGCTCACCCCGCTCGAACGCCTCGGCGAACTCGCCGTAGGTCACGAACCCGTGGGTGGCGCCCAATACGGCCACCGCCGCACCGGACAGGAACGTGCCGATCCCGGCGGCGACCTCCCCGAGATCGGCGGTGCGGCCCCGGGCCATCGCGACGCCCCGCATCCAGAAATCCAGCAGGAAGGCGCGGTCATCGACGGCCATCAGCACGGTCACCTGCCGGTCGCCGGTCTCGACCCGGGCGCCCACCCGGATCCAGCCCGGCGACGACGGGACCTCGGCGCGCAGTGGCACACCGGACTCCTCGAACCGGGCCTGGAGGGCGGTCCGGAGATCCCCGGCGGCGACGATGTCGGGATAGTGCAGCGGATCGGGCGCGGCGCTCACCGGATCGAGGGTACTGACTGCGGCGCCCCCACGGAGTACCAGATCACCTGTCCGGTGCCGATTCGGCCAACTGTCACCCGACCGCCGCACCCCACCACCGGCGCAGCGCCGCCGCCAGGCCCGCCGGCTCGTCACCGGCCCACGCCACGTGCCCGTCCGGTCGCAGCAGCACCGCCGGCACGTCCAGTTCCTCGCTCACGTCGACCACGTGATCCACACGATCCGTCCAGCCGGTCACGTCCAGCCGGCCGGTCTGGTCCAGCAGCAGGCCACGGCCACCGCGGGTCAGCTCGTACAGCCGGCCGCGCTTCAACCGCACGTCCCGCAGCCGTCGGCCCAGCAGGTCGTGGCCGGGGCCGAAGTCGTAGCGCACGTTCAGCGCGGTGATCTTCTCGATCAGGTGCCGGTTCACCTCCTCGAAGCCGATCAGCTCGGCCAGCAGCCGCCGCACCGCCTGCGGGCCCGGCTCGGTCGACATCAGCTCCATCTGGGCGCGGGTGTTGTTCAGGACGTCGGCCGCGACCGGGTGCCGCTCGCTCTGGTAGGTGTCGAGCAGGCCGTCGGGAGCCCATCCCCGTACCGTGGCCGCGATCTTCCAGCCCAGGTTGAAAGCGTCCTGTACGCCCAGGTTCAGCCCCTGCCCACCGGTCGGCGGGTGGACGTGCGCGGCATCGCCGGCCAGGAACACCCGGCCGTCCCGGTAGCGTTCGGCCAGCCGGGTGGCGTCGCTGAACCGCGACAGCCAGAGCGGTGAGTGCGCCCCGAAATCGGTGCCCGCCACCTTCTGCAATTGCTGCCGCACCTCGTCGAGGGTGGTCGGGGCGGTGCGGTCCTCGGCGACCCCGGCGGCCGGGACCACCACCCGGTACACCCCGTCACCGAGCGGCCCCAGTCCGAACCTCTTCTGGGTACGCCGGACCTCGGCGACCACCTCCGCCACCGTCTCCGGCGACGCGGTCACCCGGATCTCGCCAAGCAGCGTCTCCACCCGCGCCGGTTCACCGGGGAAGGCGACCCCGAGCAGCCGGCGTACGGTGCTGCGGCCGCCGTCGCATCCGGCCAGGTAGCGGGCCCGCAGCCGGGTGCCGTCCGCCAGTTCGGCGGTCACCCCCTCGTCGTCCTGGCTCAGGCCGGTCAGCTCGGCGCCGCGGCGGATGTCGGCGCCCAGCGCGGCGGCGTGCTCGGCCAGCAGCCGGTCGGTGATCGTCTGCGGGATGCCGAGCACGTAGCCGTGCGCGGTGTCGAGGCGCTCCGGCGCGGGCGCCTCGATGCCGGCGAAGAAGCCCGCCAGCGGATGTGTGCGCCCGTGTGCGAGGAAGCGGTCCAGCAGGCCGCGCTGATCCATGATTTCGATGCTGCGCACATGCAGACCCATCGAGCGTACGAACGGCGGCGGCTCCGGCTCCCGCTCCAGCACCACCACCTGCACCCCGTGCAGCCGCAGCTCGGCCGCCAGCATCATGCCGGTCGGCCCGCCCCCGGCGATGATCACATCGATCATTTCCGCCCCCCTTCTGGCTGTGGACCGCGATTCTCGCCCGATTCCGCCGTCTTGCCGCAAGTCCCCCCGTGCGATATAGGTTGAAAGTGGCCCCACCGTCACTGGCCAGAAGTCGTAGGGCGCGGTCGTCGATTCTGGACCGCAGGTAGAGGACCGGGCTCGCCGAACAGCGAAGTCTGTGGGCCATGACTACGGCTCAGCGCCCGCCGGCCGCCCCCGCCCGCCCGACCGGGACCGGACGGATCGCGCCGCTCGACGTCCTTCGCGGATTCGCCCTCTGTGGGATCCTTCTCGCCAACGTCAGAGGTGCCGAACCCAGCTACATCGGATCATGGGGGAGGAGCCGGGCATGGCTGACGAACGTACGGGGGTCGCCTACATCCGCGTTTCCAAGGTGGGCGGCCGCGGTGATGACCTGATCTCGCCGGAGGTGCAGCGCCACACAATCGACTGCTGGCGCGTAGAGGAGGTCATCAAGGGTGTTAAGGACGGGCGCTGGTCCTATGCGATTCTCTGGAAGTGGTCGCGGTGGGGCCGCAACCTGAAGGAGTCCCAGATCCACCTGGCGGCGGTGGAGGAGGTCGGCGGCATTGTGCGTGCCACGACCGAGGATGTGGATCCGAGAACGACGATCGGCCGGTTCACGCGCGACCAGCTGCTGTCGATCGCGCAGCTCCAGTCCGACTGGATCTCGGACAACTGGAGAGAGGCGCAGGACAAGCGCCGACGTGATGGTCTTCCGACGGATGGCAAGCCTCCAGGGCGATTGCGCAGTCTGATGGCAAGGCCTTGAAGATGCCGCAGGGGACCGGCGCTGCCGGGCCCCTGCGGGTGGTGCGGTCGTGCTCAGCTCGCGGGCCGGACCGTCACCGTTGCCTTGCCGGTACCGTCGCCCTGGAAGTGCAGGTTGAGCCGGAAGTCGCCGGACTCCTTCAGCGCGGCCGTGGTGAAGGTGCCGGTCGGGCCGCAGTCCGTGGAGTACGGGCTGTCGACGAACGCATCGCTCGGGCTGGTCAGCATCAGGAAGGCGGATCGCGGCGCTCCCGTGACGTCGCACGACACCGTGTACTTCTGGCCCTCCACGCCCGGGAAGCGGATGAGCGCCCCCTGACCGGCCACCGAGGTCTCCACCGTCGCCGGGGTGCCGTCCGTGGTCGCGGTCGCCTCGGTGACGGCCGGGATCTTGTACGCCCAGAGCGTCACCGAGTTCGTCTCCGCCATCCGCATCCGCACGGTCAGCGTGTGCTTTCCGGCCCGGACCAGGGGGATTCCGTACCCGAAGAAGACCTTGGGGTAGTCACTCTGGTCAGGCTTTTCGCAGCTACCGCTGTCGCCGAACTGCCCGGCCGGGTGGGTGAAGCCGACACCGGCCGGAGCGTCGTAGGTCCACGGGTTCGGCTCGCGGTAGGTGCCGAGCCGGCAGCCGATGAAGACCCGTTCGCCACCCGCGGCGTTGACCGTGAACTGGGCCAGCTGGCCCGGCGTGATGGTGTGCAGGGTGACCGGGGTGCCGTCGAGGGGCAGTTCGGCCGTCACAGGCGCGGGCACGGTGTGCACCTGGAGGGTGAACTCGTTGGTGCTCGTCCCGTCGGGGTCGGCGACCATCGTCCAGGTGCCCGCGGGCAGGTTCAGTCGCTCGCCGAACGCGGTCGCCTCGGTACCGGGTCCGGCGTACTGGCACGAGCCGAACTTCTCGCTCACGCCGGTTGGGCGGTACAGCGTGATGAAGGCGGAATCGTCGCCCTTGCGGGCGCAGGTGACGTACACCTGGGTGGGTGCCGCCAGCGAGAACGTCGTCTTGACGCGCTGGTAGGCGCCCGTCGTGGCGAGGGTCAGCGGGGTGCCGTCCGTGGCGATCGGGCCGGTGGCGTCGGCGGCCACCCGGACGGCGGCCGCGGTCACGGTCTTGACCTGGCCCGAGAACATCGGGTGAATCACGAACTGGTACATGCCGGTCTCGGTGGCGGTGATCAGCGGGCCCTCACCGACGCTGAAACTGGAACACGAGGCCGCGTTGGTGCCCAGATCGGGCTGGACGACAGTGCCGCGCGGGCCGATCACCGTGATGTCGGAGGTGGCACCGGTCGCCTGGCAGGTCAGCTGCACCCGGTCGCCGTCCGTCATCGCCAGGGCGAGGGAGACGTTCTGCTTGGCATCGGCGGTTTTCACCGTGATCGGCTGGGCGCCGGCCATCAGGGTGCCCGCGGCGTTGTCGAACTGCTGGACCTTGACGGTCGCGCCGAAGGTCTGCGCGTTGCGGTCAGTGACCAGCAGCCGGTAGCGGCCGTCCGCCTTGAGCAGGTTGATGTCGGTGGGCCGGGTGGCGTCGCAGGTGCGCGAGCCCTCGACCTGGCTGCCATCGAACGCCTGCAGCACGTACGTCGGTGTGCCCGCGCTCTTCTCGCACGAGATGGTCAGGTGCCGGCCCACGGAACCACTGAAGTAGACGTACGCCTTCTGGCCGGCGGTGGTAGTGGTGATGCTCACCGGCTCGCCGTTGGTGGTGGCCCACTCGACGACGTCATCGGCGGCCGATGCGGCGGTGCCGGGTATCAGTGGGACCGTGGACAACCCGAGGGCTGCCGCAGTGATGATGGCTCGGATGCGAATGAATCGCAACGGTGCTCCTTGAGATGGTGGAACGTTGGTGGCAGCGCGCCGGCTGGACAGGTGCAAGTGGACTGTGACCGCAGTCCGGACACAATCCTGCGCCACACTAGAAAACCTGATCAAGTGACGAAAGTCGATCACTGGGCGTCTTGACGGCGTGCCGCTCGTGTGCCGCTTGCCGGATCGCCTCGACCACGCACGTCATCGGCAGCAGTGGATGGACGGCCTGGAAGAAGCTCGGTGACGTCTGGACCGGATAGGTGCCCCCGGACGAGGTGAGCTGCACCATCAGCAGTGCCAGCGCCATGACCCGCCCGGCCGGTCCCAGTGCCGCGCCGATCAGCTGCATGATCCCGGCGAAGACGGCGGCCGTGCCGAACATCAGCGCCAGGGTCGCTGCGGCGTGCACCGGCGTGAGCCCGAGCACGAAATGCACCACGGCGTAGAGCAGGCCGGCCTGGACGGCGCCCATCACCACCCCGGGGAGCAGTCCCGCGAGGGCCACCCGCAGCGGTGGTGCGCCGGACATCAGGTAGCGCCGGTTCAGCGGCCGCAACAGCATGTAGTTGATCATTGCGCCGACCCAGAGGGCCAGGGCCAGGAAGTACGGCGCGAATCCGACCCCATAGGTGCCGGCCGGATGCCGGACGTCACGGTCCAGCGAGACCGGGTCGGCGAGCACGTCGGCCCGGTGCGCGGCGTCGTCGTAGCCGGGAATCTCGGCGGCGCCGTCGGCCAGGCCGTCGGCCAGCTGACCCGCCCCGCTGCGCAACTCACCGAGACCGGTGGCCAGTTCGTGACCGCCCTTGGACAGTTTCGTCAGGCCGCCGTCCAACTGCCGGGCCCCGCTCGCCAGCCGGAAGATGCCGCCGGGCAGCTCGGTCGCGCGACCAGCGCCGACGGTCCGCCGTGGTTGGCGCCGGGCTGTGCCCAGCCCCGTGTGGTTGGCGTCGGTCATCGCTTGGATCCGTGCGGTCGGTGTCGGTCAGTGCCCAGCCCCGTGTGGTTGGCGCCGGTCATCGCTTGGATCCGGGCGGTTGGCGGCCCCGAATTCGGTTGACCCGCGCGGCCGCCGGGTCAGAGGGTGGCCCGATGCAGTTGCGTGCGCTCGACCCCCATGGTCCCGATGCAGGCCCGTGGTTCGCGGCGTTTCATGCCGGAAGCGTCGCCGGCCGCGACCATCCGACCTTGGCCGGCGCCGATTCCACGCTGACCTCGCTGCGCACCACCGCGGGCAACGCCCACCTCGAACGCCGTGCCTTCGGGGCCTGGGACGGCGACGAGTGCCTCGGCGGGATCATCGTGAACCTGCCCAGGGTGGCCAATTCACACACCGTCGAGGTGGAACTCGCCGTGGCGCCACGGCATCGGCGGCGCGGCGCCGGAGCGGCGCTGTTCGAGACGGCGGTCGCGCTGGCGAGCGAGCGGGGACGCCGAATCGTCTCCACCGAGGTCAACGTGCCGCTGACGGCCACCCTCACGGAGCATGCCGGTGGCCGGTTCGCGCTGGCACGCGGCTTCGAGAGCAAGCTGACCGAGTGCCGCTATCTGGTCGGCCTACCGGCTCCGGTCGTGCCGGCCGAACTGCCGGAGGGATACCGCCCGCACACCTGGACCGGCCCGGTGCCGCCCGCGACGGCCGCCGACTTCGCGGCCATGCGAACACTGATGGAGCAGGACGTCCCGATCGGCGACCGCGACCACGAGCCGGCCACCTTCACCGCGGCCGAGGTGCTGCGCGGCGACGAGCGGCTGGCCGCAGCCGGGTGGGGCATCGTCACCACGCTGCTGCGCGCCCCGGATGGCAATCCGGCGGGGTACACGCGGATATTCGTCAACTCCGACGGCCGGCACGCGCAGCAGGACGACACGTTTGTGCTGCGTGCGCACCGCGGCCGGCGTCTCGGTGCGGCCTTGAAGTCGGCGAACCTCGCCGAACTGGCCGCGCGGTTCCCCGACGTGTCCCATCTGCACTCCTGGACGGCCGACGACAACGCCGCCATGATCGCCACGAACCGGCGATTCGGATTCCGGCCGGTAGAGAGCATGCACGTCATGGAGGCGCCGATACGGCCTTCGCCGCCAGCATGATCCGCGGTGAGGCCTTCGCCCGCAGCGTGTTGCGCGGTGAGGCCTTCGCCCGCAGCGTGCCCCGCGGTGCGTTTTGCCGTCGGCATGGTCCGCGGTGCGCCCTTTCGCCCTGAGCATGATCTGCGGTCCGCTTTTCGCCCTGAGCATGGTCCGCGGTCCGTCCTTCGCCCTGAGCATGGTCCGCGGTGCGTCCTTCGCCCTGAGCATGATCTGCGGTGCGTCCTTCGCCCTGAGCATGGTTCGCGGTCTGTTCTTCGCCCTCAGCATGATCTGCGGTGTGCCCTTCGCCCTGAGCATGATCTGCGGTGCGCCCTTCGCCGTCGGCATGGTCCGCGGTGCTGTCCGATTCGCTGTCGTAGACGGGCTTCCGGTCGTGGCCATCCGGCGGCCCGGATGGCCAGCGCCGGATCAGCCGACATAGGCGAGAGCGAACCCGGCGGTCGGCACCGCGAACAGCACCGACAACGCCGCGAGGCGAGGAATCGTCGGCCGCCGGGTAAGCGCCGCATAACCCGCTACCAGCATCGGCGCGACGATCAGTTGCGGCACCAGGGTGGACCGGGGCACGACCACGTCGAGACTCGCGCAGATCAGCGCCACGGCCATGGCGAGAATCCAGAGAACCACCCCGATCCGGTACGCCGTACGCGCCCCGAAACGAGTCGCGAACGTCGTATAGCCGGCCGTGGCGTCGGCGGCCAGATCGGTGACCGTGGTCGGCACGTAGAAGGCGGCCGCGAACAGCACCCCGATCAGCGCGAACTGCCACGGGAACGCCCACGGCTCCCGGGTGATCGCCCAGCCGGCGGCCGGCGCCACGGCACCCACCACGAGCGCGTTGACCGCCACGTCCCAGCCGGGCCGCGTCTTCAGCCGCAGCGGCGGCACGCTGTACGCCCACCCCAGCCCGAGCACGGCCGCCACACCGAGCACGAACAGCGGCCCGACAAACAGCGCGAACCCGAGTGCCGCCACCGCGAAGCCCCGGTACCACCAGCGCAGTCGCCCGGCGGTGACGACACCGGTGACCAGCGGCGCGTCCGCCTTGCGCGGGTTGGCCCGGTCACTGTCCAGGTCGTACAGGTCGTTCTGGGCCAGGACCGCACCCCACACCAGCGGCCCGAGGATCAGCAACGCCACCGCCGCGCGTGGCGGGTCAGCGGGCATCCACGCCTTTCCTGCCAGGACGGTGCCGAGATAGGCGGGGACCCAGGAGACCGGCCAGAACCACGGCCGGGAAACGGCGACCAGGACGACAGCGGATCGTTCCGACAGGCGAACCATTCCCGCATTCTCGGTCCCCACCGCTGTGCCCGCCCTGAGAGAAGCGTGAACTCGGATCGTCCGCGATCATCCTCGTGCCGGCCAGGCGCGGTCGGCGGCCCCGGCGTTCGTACCGAAACCTCTCCCGCACGCCCTCCAATCGCCGCTGGCGGCCGGTGCGCTTCGGCCGGCCGATGGATGCGACCGTGACGGTCCGCGCCGATCTCGCCGGACAGCGCTGAGCCGGGTGGTCGAGGGTCCGGGACTCGGTAGCCCGTGACCGAAACCCCGAGAACCTGAGGTACAGCGGAGGCGTGATCCCGGCGTCGTGATAGTCGGCGCTGACATCGTTTCCACCCACCTCCTGATCGGGCTTTCACCGGGTCGGGGCATTGCCGCCGGTCGACACGTGCGGGGTGGCGAGAAGGTGTGCCAAGGTGTCGCGATGGTGCGATACGTCCTGAACAACCGGTATGAACTGCGGTCGATGTTGGGAAGCGGCGGAATGGCCGCGGTCTGGCGGGCGACCGACCGGTGGCTCGGGCGCATGGTGGCGGTCAAGGTGCTGCACGAGCGGGTGCTGGCCGACCCGACCGTCGCGGGCCGGTTCGAGCGGGAGGCCCGGATGGTGGCCGGACTCGCGCACCCGAACATCGTGGCGCTCCACGACGTCGGTACCGACGGTGGCGTCCCCTATCTGGTGATGGAACTGGTGCCGGGCCGCAGCCTCGCGGCACTCCTGGCGGGCGGTCCTCTCGACATCGCCGGAGCGGTCGGGATCGCGGCCCAGGTGTGCGCCGCGCTCGAGGCGGCCTCTGAGGCCGGAATCGTGCACCGTGACATCAAACCGGCCAACATCCTGATCACCGACGACGGTCGGGTCAAGGTCTGCGACTTCGGTATCGCCCGCGTGGCCGGGGCCACGCGCAGCGAACTGACCGGTTCGGCGCAGATGCTCGGAACGAGCACCTACATGGCACCCGAACAGGTCGCCGGTGGTGCGGTCGACGTCCGCACCGATCTGTACGGGCTCGGCTGCGTCCTGTACGCCATGCTGACCGGAAGCCCGCCGTTCACCGGCGACAGCCCGATGCGGATCGCCTGGGACCACGTCGAACGAGTCCCGCCTCCCGCCTCCACCCACCGGCCCGTGCCGGACGAACTCGACCTCCTGGTGCAGGCCATGCTGGCGAAATACCCCGCCGACCGGCCATCGGACCCGGCAGCCGTGCGCGCCGCCCTGGAGAACATGAGCCTCGCCCCCGATCCCACACCGCTCAGCATGCTTGCGGAGCCGCCGCGATCTCGGCGGGGGACCGATGACACGCCCGCCGGAGCATCGAATCGGAAGCCCGCCCGCCGAGAGGAAGAGGCCGGGGGCGGATCAGCTGCGCTGGACGGGCTCCCGGTCCGTCGTGGGCGAGCGGTTGAGGATGCTTCCGCTGTGGCGGTGGGTTGTGGGGCGACCCGGCCTTTTCGGGTGGTCGAGAGTGGCGGGGCCGTTGCGGGGGTCTCCGGTGTGGCCATGGACTGTGGGGCGACCCGGCCTTTTCGGGTGGTCGAGAGTGGCGGGGCCGTTGAGGGGGTCTCCGGTGTGGCCATGGACTGTGGGGCGACCCGGCCTTTTCGGGTGGTCGAGAGTGGCGGGGCCGTTGAGGGGGTCTCCGGTGTGGCCATGGACTGTGGGGCGACCCGGCCCTTTCGGGTGGTCGAGAGTGGCGGGGCCGTTGAGGGGGTCTCCGCTGTGGCCCTGGACTGTGGGGCAACCCAGCCCTTTCGGGTGACCGATGGCGGCGAGGCCGATTCGGGCGTGGATCCGAAGACGGCTGGCCGCGAGGCGGCCGGCCGGTCCGGACGAAAGGGTGGTGGGCTTCTTCTCACCGGGCTCGGCACCGTCGTCGGTGCCGGGGTGCTCGTGACGGTCGCAGCCACCGGGGCCGGCAGCCCAGGGCCGCAGATGGCGCCCCCGCGAAGCAGCCCACCGAGCATCGCCGTGATCTCGCCGCCCGCCACTGCACCGGACGACGTGGCGGCGCCTGAGGAGACCGCGCCGGCCGGCGTCGCCGTCCTTGACGAGAAGGCGGCCCGCAAACGTGCCAAGAAGCTCGAGAAGGAGAACCGCGGCAAGACCGCGCGGAAACTCCGAGGCCCGGCGAACGCTCAATGAACTACGCCGGGCCGGAACTCAAGGAGTCCGCCTACCGGGCCGTCCTCGCCGACTCCGACCCGTCGGCGATGTGATTACATGCCACCGTCCACGGCGATCACCTGGCCGGTGATGCCGGTGTTGGCCGCCGAGGCGAGGAACACCACCGGGGCGGCGATCTCCTCGGCCGTCAGCAGCCTGGCCAAGGGGATGGTGTCCAGGTAGGCCTCGGGCAGCGTCTCGGTGATGTGCGTGTTGGTGCGTGTCCGGGTGAGGCCCGGTGACACCACATTCGTCAGGATGTCGCCGGAGCTGCCCAGCGAGAACGCCGCCGATCGGTTGAAGCCGCTGAGAGCCGCTTTCGCCGCCCCGTAATACTCCCCGCCGGCCATGCCGTGCGAGGCGATCGACGATGACACGTGCACGAGGCGACCCCAACCGCGCTCGCGCATGTGTGGGGTGACGAGCCTGGTCAGGGCCACGGCGCCTTCGATGTTGTCGCGCAGCACCCGCAGCCACAGATCGTCCGGTGCGCTCTCGAACCCGGCGGTGTGGTCTGGTGCCGCGGAGCCCCAGCGGACCGCGTTGTTGACCAGCACGTCGACCCGGCCGGTCCAGGCCAGCACGCCCTCGACCAGGTCACGGGCCGAGGCTGGATCGCCCAGCTCGAACCGGAATGCGCGCCCGCCCAGGTCGGCGGCGAGTTTGGCGGCCGCGTCGGCGGCATCGTGGTAGGTGACCGCCACGTCGGCGCCCTCGGCGGCGAACCGACGGGCGATCGGCTCACCCAGCCCGCCCGTCGCGCCGGTGACGATCACGGTTCGGCCGTTCAGTCCCAGATCCATGGGAACCACCCTGCCCCGGCCGGCTGCCGGGAGGGAGGCCCGGTCGATCCTAGCCTCGACAGGGCCAGGCTGCGGAAGCCGAAGGTGGCTAACGTCGAGGCGTGAGCGACAACGAACTGGGGCGATTCCTGCGGGAGCGGCGAGAGGCGACCACGCCGGCGGAGGTCGGGCTTCCGACCGGGCCACGTCGGCGGACGCCGGGGCTGCGCCGCGGCGAGGTGGCCACTCTGGCCGGGGTCAGTGTGGACTATCTGACACGGCTCGAGCAGGGCCGTGACCAGCATCCGTCGCCCGAGGTGCTCAACGCGCTCGCCACCGCGCTGCGGTTCAGCCGGGCCGACCGGGAGAATCTGCGCTGGCTGGGCAAGGCCGCGTCCGGGGTGATGTGCCCAGCCGGGCACATGCCGGCCACCGAGGTGCGGCCGACCGTCCGTGCGCTGCTGAGCAGACTGGAGCCAGGTCCGGCCGTGGTGCTCAACCGGCTCGGCGATGTGCTGGCCGCCACCAGTGGTTACGACGCGTTGTTCCGGCCGGTCGGGCTCTTCGACGGGCGCCGGCACAACATTCTTCGGTTCGTCATGGTGGATCCGCGGGCGCGTAACGCGTACCCGGACTGGGACCGGGTGGCCGAAGGGCACATCGCCCAGCTCAAGAGCGAGGTGCGCCGCGGAGATCCGCACGCGGTCGAGCTGGCAGGCGATCTCACGGTGCTGGTCGGGGCCGAGTTCACCGATCGGATGGCGGCGCCGGGTGGTTTCCCGGAGCGGTCCGGTGTGGAGTTGCTGGCACATCCCGAGGTGGGTCTGTTGCGGCTCGCGTTCGAGGTGCTGGACCTGCCGGATGCCGATGAGCAGCGGTTGATCGTCCATCTCCCGGCAGACGAGGCCACGAGGGTGGCGCTGGACCGGCTGTCTGGCCGCCGACCAGGCGCGCTGCGCGCCGTGTGACCGGTTAGGAACCCCGTAGGGCCCGGCGCCGTTCGGCCACCGCTTGCCCGAACCCCGCCGGGCCCGGCGCCGTTCGGCCACCGCTTGCCGGCCGGACCGGGTTGGGCACGCCCTTGCCGGCGATTCCGTCGAGCAGATCGTCGTGATTTGCGGTCGAGGTGACCGGCCCAGGTCAGGAGTGCCGCAACTGGATACTGCATGCTTCGAAGGAGCCGCGCAGCAACGGCGAGTAGTGCCGGTCGGCCGTGACGCCGACGATCCCGAGCTGCATGCCGTAGCCGTCGACGCCGGTCGAGCGACCTTGCGCGGCGCGACCGCACGACGGACGTGAGCTCAGAAGGAGTACCGACCGAACCAGCCCCACGCCACGACGACGGCGAGGATCAGCAGGACCACGTTGCCGCCGATGCTGGAGTATTCCTTGCGTCGGGCGTGCACGACAGCCGCGCCGATCATGGTCAGGACCAGGCCGGTCGCGGCGAGGGGGACCAGCACCGGCGCGACGCCGAGCAGCGCGGGCAGGATCAGCCCGACGGCGGTGAGCAGTTCCAGCGCCCCGGTCAGCGGGCATCAGTCACTTCGAGTACCAGGTGCTGGCCGGGCTGTCGATGTCGCCGGAGCGCACCTTGCGGATGAGCGTGCTGGCCGCCTTCGTCGAAGGATCACTGTCGCGCCTCTCCCCGGTCGTCGCCCGGCTGGAGAAGCGCGACTGGGTCCGGCGTACCCCCGACCCGGCTGACGGCCGCTACACCCTCGCCATCCTCACCGACACCGGTTGGGACAAGGTCGTCGCTGCCGCCCCCGGACACGTCAACGAGGTGCGACGACTGATCTTCGACGCTCTTACCAAAGCCCAGCAGCGCCAGCTCGGTGAAATCGGGCGCCGCATCCTCGCCAGGATCGACCCGGACGACCCCTGCGTCACCGGCCGCCTGCCCTGACCCGCCGCGATGCCCACCTACCGGCTGCCTCCGGGGGCCGGCCAGTGCGGTGCCGGAAGCACGGCGGCGGTCTCGGCCGGCGTGCCGATCAGGTGCAGAACTCCGGCCTCTGCGGCGTCCGCCGCTGCGGAGCAACGACGGATCGCCGTACCGGAACGAAGCGGAAACGTGGATGTCGCCGGACCGGGCTGGCTGAGCGCGGACGGGGTCAGGGGCTGGTGCGGAAGGTGCGGCGGTAGACGTCCGGCGGGACGCCGATCGTACGGTGAAAGTGGCGGCGCAGTGTGGTGGCCGTTCCCATACCGGCCGCGATGGCTATCGACTCGATGCTGTCGTCGGTGGACTCCAGGAGTTCCTGGGCCCGGCGGATCCGCTGGGTGTGCAGCCACTGCAACGGGGTGGTGCCGGTGATCGCGTGGAAGTGGCGGGCCAGGTGGCGGGAACTCAGGTTCGCGCGGCGGGCCAGGTCCTCGACGGTCAGCGGCTGGTCCAGCCGTTGCATCACCCAGGCCAGCAACTCGGTGAGGGGATGGCCGTCCTGCGAGGGCACCGGGGTGGACACGAACTGGGCCTGACCTCCGGCCCGGTGCGGTGGGACGACGAGGCGGCGGGCCACGACGTTGGCCACCGCCGAACCGTGATCGCGCCGGACCAGGTGCAGGCAAAGGTCCATGGCGGCGGCTTTGCCGGCGGAGGTGAGGACCCGGCCGTTGTCGACGTACAACACGTCGGGGTCCACCTCGATCTTCGGGTAGCGGGTCGCCAGTTGCGTGGTGTGTGCCCAGTGGGTGGTGGCGCGCAAGCCGTCGAGCAGTCCGGCGGCGGCGAGGACGAAGACGCCGGTGCACAACGAGACCACCCGGGCGCCGGCCTCGTGTGCCGTCCGGACCGCGTCGACCAGGTCGGCGGGCGGATCCGCCTCCACGTCGGCCAGCGCCGGGACGATCACCGTGTGGGCGGCGGCCAGGCGCTCCAGGCCGTGGTCGGGTTCGACCAGGAAACGGCCGGCCCGTACCGGACGGGTGCCGCAGACGGTGACGTCGTACCACGAGCCGGGGATGGCGTCCGGTTTAGAACCGAAGACCTCGTACGCCAGCGCCAGCTCGAAGTGCAGCATGCCGTCGGTGGCGGCGACAGCGACAGAGTTCATGTCGGAAATTGTACGGTGCCTGTCGTTCCGGACACTGGTTCGGCTCTCTGTTCCGGGACAGGATTCTGGGCATGGGAAACGGGATGAACGCGAATGTGGCGGTTTTCGGGGCGTACGGGCACACCGGGCGGTTCGTGGTGGCGGAGCTGCGGGAGCGGGGATACGAACCGCTGCTGGTCGGTCGTGATCTGAACCGGCTGCTGGCCATGGGGCAGGGCGCGGCGCGGCAGGCGACGGTCGGTGACCCGGCCTCGCTTGACCTGGCGCTGTCCGGCGCGGCCGCCGTGATCAATTGCGCGGGCCCGTTCGCGGAGACCGCCGGGCCGCTGATCGAGGCGGCTCTGCGGGCCGGCATCCCCTATGTCGACGTGGCCGCGGAGATCGAGGCCAACGCCGACACGTTCACCCTCTTCGCCGAACGGGCGCGGAATGCGGGTGTCCCGGTGGTTCCGGCCATGGCGTTCTACGGTGGCCTGGGCGACCTGCTGGTCACCGCCGCGATGGGGGAGTGGGATGCCGCCGACGAGGTGCACATCGCGTACGGGCTGAGCAGCTGGCACCCCACGGCCGGGACGTTGGCCTCGGGCACCGTCTCGGGACAGCGCCGGGCGGGCCGCCGGGTCCGGTTCACCGAAGGCGAGTTGCGGTACCACGACGACGTCCTGCCAACCTTGGAGTGGACCTTCCCCGGGGCGCTCGGCACGCAGCCGGTGATCGGCGAGTTCACGATGGCCGACGTGGTCACGGTGCCCAGCCACCTCGACGTCCCGGAGGTTCGCACCTACATGACCGCGGTGGCGGCCGCCGACCTGGCCGCCGCCACGTCGGCACCGGTCGCCGTGGACGATCGCGGCCGGTCGGCGCAGACGTTCGTGGTCGACGTGGCCGTACGAAACGGTGGCGAGGAACGCCGGATGTCGGTTGCGGGCCGGGACATCTACGCCATCACCGCACCGCTCGCGGTGGAGGCCGTCTCCCGTCTGCTGACCGGCCGGTCGAAGGCGGTCGGCGTGGTGTCGGCAGGCGCGGCCTTCGACGCCCGAGACTTCTTGGACGCCCTGGCGGACCACCTGACCATCCAGGCTCCCGCCGCAGGAGTCGGCCGCCGTGGTCGGTAGACGGGTGGGTGCCGCAGCGGGCCGCCGGCGGGAACGGCGTCAAGCCGGGTGGAGGGGGATGTCCACACAGGCGTCCAGGAGGCCCGCCGTCGGCCAGGCGATCAGCAGGGTGAGGGTGTCGCTGCCGGGCCGGTCCAGCAGGAAATCGGCGGTGGAACGGAAGTCCGTGTCGCCGCCCGCGGCTGAGCTCTCGTGCGCGGGCAACCAGACCGCCTCCCGGTCGTGCAGGACCGCCACCGCGGCGCCCGGGTCGCGTGGTGGCGGACCTCCGCCCGGGAAGGCTTCGGCGCTCGCCGCCCGTGCCGGTTCCCCGTGGGCCACGCTGAGGATCTCCAGCGACAGGATCCCGCCGACCGCGGTGAGCCGGTTGAGGATGACGGCCACCCGGCGGTCGCGGTTCAGGACCCGGGGCCCGGCGATGATCCGCCCGGCTTCGACATGCGGACTCTCGTGACAGAATTCGCCGGCCCGGCTTCGCAGCGGTGAGGGCGGCCGCCGGACGTCGAACGGCGCGGCCCAGATCGGGACGGTGCCGTGCCCGACCGTCGCCCGGTCCGGCAGCGGCAGCTCGACGATCGTCTCCGGGAATCCGATCTCCGGCCACGCGAACACCACCGGCGCCCGGTCGAACAGGGGCGGCAGTGTCAGGCCGGCGCGGATGCCCGGTCCTTCGGCGCCTTCATAGTGGTCACCGCTCCAGGACGACCGCGAGCCGCCGAACTGCCAGTGCGCGTGCCCGGACGAGTCCAGCCAGGCGATTCTCAGGTCCATGCCCTCGTCGTGGTCCGGCAGCAGCTGGCGCGGGGCGGGCGGGGTGAACCGGCCGGCCCTGATGTCGGCCTGCCGTTCGGGGGCGCTGCGCCGGTCCAGCGGGCGGCGTGCCAGGAGGTCCAGCTCCAGGCCGGTGGGACGGGAGATCGCGCGCACCACGCCGATGGTCATCTCGGGCCGGTCGACGATCAGGCCTCCGCGGTGCGCGAGCACGCCGAGCGTCTCCACATGCGACACGCGCCAGCCTAACGCATTGACGGAACAGAGGGATAACCGTTAGACAGTACGGATAACGGTTATCCCCAGGGGGTGCCATGCAACAGGAAGTGGTTCTGGCGATGCTCGCCAAGGAGCCCTCCCACGGTTACGAGTTGCGCGCCCGGCTGCGCGACGCGCTCGGACCGCTCGGCGAGGCGATGAACGCCGGCCAGGTGTATGTGACGCTCACCCGCCTGGAACGGGCCGGCCTGCTCACCGCGGAGCGGTCCGCCGACGGCGCCGACCGGGCGGATCGCAAGGTGTACGCGCTGGCCCCCGACGGCCAGCAACGGGTCGCCGCGTGGATCGCCGAGACGAGCTGGCCCAAGCCCGACCTGGCCGAGTTCCACCTGAAGCTGATCGCGGCGGCCGCCGCCGGACTGGCCGACCCGCTGGCCATCGTCGACACCCAGCGCCGTGAGCTGCTGCGGCGGCTCCGCGACGCCCAGCGGGCGGCCGTGGCCGAGCCGGAGCACTCGGCCGCGGCGCTGCTGCTCGAGGGCATCGTCCTCCGGTTGCAGGCGGACCTGCGCTGGCTGGAGGCGTGCGAACGGGCCTGGACCCATCGAAGGAGCGGATCGTGACCGTCGTGTTGAGCGCCCGCGGCCTGCGCCGGCATATCGGTGGTGGCGAGAGAGCGGTGGACGGGGTGGATCTGGACATCATGGCCGGCGAGACCGTGGCCGTCATGGGCCCCAGCGGTTGCGGCAAGTCCACCCTGCTGCACCTGCTCGGCGGCCTGGACCGGCCGTCCGGTGGCCGGATCACACTGCACGGCCGGCGGGTGTGACCTCAGGGGCGATCATTCGGGTCTACGCCGGACCGGACCTGTATCGGGTGCTGGCGATGCACCGCTACCGTGTCGGGCATGGTCCGTGAAGATCCTCGCACGTTCCGTTACGGCGTCCTGATCACGGTTCTGATCACCGGCGGGTTGCTCTGGCCGGTGGCCCTGGCCGACTGGTGGACCTCGCGCACCGACGCCACCGGGTTCACGCTCGTCGAGGAGAATCTGACCGGCATCGGGGGCGGCGCGTTCCTGTGGTTCGCCGGTGCGGCGCTGCTGGCGTACGCGGTCGCGGCATTTCCGGTGCGGTTCCGCCGCGCGGCGACCGTCGCGGGTCTGGTCGCCTCGGCCGGCACCCTGATCGTCTGGACGGTGCTGCTGCTGCGGATGCTTCGCCGTGAGGAGCAGACACACCAGGGCTGGGCCGCGCGGGTGTGGGAGCGCCGGTCCGATGTGTCCGGCCGGATGCTGGCGGAGACCGGTGCCGACGGGTTCACCTCGGCGATCATGGTGCTGTTCCTGCTGGCGCTGATCGGTTGTTTGCTGGCTTTTGGCCGGCGGCACGAGCGTACGGTCCTGATCGTCGCCACGATGGTCTGTGCCGTGGCCGGTGTCCTCACCGCCCGGGTGCGGCAGTGGGTCACGAGCGGGCCGGAGACGGCCGAGGTCGTCGGGAGCTGGCCGGACGGCTGGTTCACCGGACGGGTGACGGTCGTCGTCCTGGCCGTGCTGGTCCTGATGTTCGCCGTGAGCCTGCGGCTGCGGCCGGGACAGCGCGGCGCCGCCGCCTGGGGCATGGTTGTGGCGGCCTGCTCCCTCGCCGCCTTCTACCTGATCATGTTCGACACCGTCGAGAAGCCGCCGCTCTACCCGTATTCCGCCGACGAGACGACCGCGTTACCCACCAACCCCGGCGTCAACGTGGCCGGATTGCTGCTCCTGGCGATGTACCTGCCACTTCCTGTCGCGATCCGGGTGGCCTGCATCGACCGGTTCCGGAGGCCGCCCGAGCCGCCCCGGCCGGAACCGGTGCCCGATGACGTGGTGGCCGGAGACGTGGTCGCCGATGACGTGGTGGCCAAAAACGTGGTGGCCGACGATGTGGTGCCCGATGACGTCTTGCCGGACGATGTGGTTCCGGTAGATAACGACACGCCGATGGGGCGGCCGGTTTGAGCGGCGAAGGGTCTAACTTCTCGATCATGCGCGGTGATTCACATTACAGTCGGGACCTCCAGCTCGGCGCCGCCATGGGCGCCTGGGCCTCGGCACGGGACAGTCCGATCCAGACCGAAATCGACGGTCCGCGCAGCGGCGACGAGCTGGAACACATCTGGATGCTGACCATCTCCGGAGAACACCTCGAAGCCGTCGTGACCCTCTTCCGCGGTGCCCGCGCGGAGGTCACCGTGGTGTGGTTCTCCGCGAAGGAGGACGGTGTCTACACCGGCCGGGAGACCGGGCTGACCCCCGGCCGGCTCACCGAGATGCTGGACGGCATCGCGGTGATGGAGCGCGGTGGCGCGGCGCCCGCCTGGCTCCGGCCGGTCGCCGAGAGCTGATGGCCAGCGCCTTACCCCGCCGGCGCCTGCATCCCGCCAGCGCCTGCATCCCGCCAGCGTCTTGAACCCCGCCGGCGCCTGCATCCCGCGAGCGCTTGCATCTCGCCAGGCGGCTTGAATTCCGCGAGCGCTTGCATCTCGCCAGGCGGCTTGGACTCCGTCAGCGCTTGAACCCGGCGGCCAGTGACCGGGTCACCTCCGCGGCGTCGAATCGGGCCGGCCGGAACTCGTCGGTCTGGTCGAGGCCCAGCCACTCGCGCATCTCCGCGTGTTCCGGGTGGGCGGCATCGTCGAGGATCTCGATCAGCCGCTGGTAGCCCCAGATGCCGCCGCAGTCGTCCGGCGGGGCGGCACGGCGGCCGCCGGTGCATCGCGGGTACTGTTCCGAGCCCCGTTCCAGCACCTTCTCCACCAGGATGTCGTGCTCCCAGCCGTCGCCGAAGTCGTAGGTGTACCGGATCCGGCCACCGGCGCCGGCCGCCACCTGTTCCAGCGTCACCGGCCGTTCGGCCTGATGGCCCAGTTCCGGGTCGGCGAGGCCGAACGTGCCGTACCCGGTCTCGAAGGCGTGCAGATGGCTGTCGTCCCAGTCGAAGGCGATCTGGATGATCGTGTGCAGGTCGGCCAGGCCGGTGTCGGCCGGAACCTCCAGGCGCCGCCAGATCGGCGGTTTCGCGTCCCGAAGGCTCACCTTGAGCTGGAAGATCGGCGCCGGGCCGTCGGACTTCTTCCGTTTCGCCGGCAGCTTCGCGCGCGGCGCCCGCCGTCGCGGTGAGGCCTCCGTGGCGATGCGGGTGAACAGTTCGATCTCGTCGTCGAGGTGCTCGGCCGCCGGGCGTGACGGCTCGGGCAGGGTACGCACCCGCGCTCTCAAGAGCATGGCGACATGGTGGTAGCCGGGTTCGTCGCCGTCCTCGTACTCCGCGGCGATCTCGTCCGGCGCGAGGTCGTCGTCATGGGCGGCACGGGCGGACAGGGCCCGCTCGACCTGCCAGCGGAATTCGGCCGGATCCAGGTGTACGCCGGTGATCGGCAGTTCGTGCTCGCGGGCACTGCCCTCGATCGTGGCGAGGACCTGATCCAGTGCCTCGCCGGGGAACAGCACGACGTCGACGGCGGCGTGGCAGTCGCTGTCGTCGACGTTGACGGCGAAACCGTCGGCGCGCCCGGCCCGCTCGAACGTCCCGATCAGCACCGACGACGTCTGCCCGGACGGTTCGGCGAAACGCCGGTAGACGCCCGGCGTCACCGGCATGCGTGCCTCCGCCAGCCACCGTGGCGCGGCCAGACCGGCCGGTTCCAGGCGGGCGACGGCCTCGGCGGCGGCCGGGCCGTCATCGACCAGGGCGATCGCGTGCAGTACGGCGAGGGCGGCCGGGGTAGCGGTCCGTTCCAGCTCCGGCACGATGACGGAGGCGACGGCCTCGGCGAAGCCGGCACCGGCCAGATGGCCCATGGCCAGCAGGCCGGCGGCGAACATCTCCGCCTCGACGGCCTCCTCGACCTCGAGCAGGGGGTTGCCGTCGTCGAGAAGGTCCGCGACGAGATCGAGCGGTTCGAGTCGCTCGCCGGAGCAGTCCGGACAGTGGCAAGTGGCCGGACCGGCCACGACCTGGCGCACGACGCGCTGTCCGGTGCTCCGGGATCTCTTCTTGCGGCCACGGCTGGCAGGACTCATCCGATCATCCTGCCGGATCGCGAGATCCCGGGTCGCGGGGTGTCACCCGGACGGGGTGAACCGCCACGGCCATGCCGCGGATCACGGCGTCCGACCCTTGGCGCTCACCCGCATCACGCCATCCGGGGAAACATCCATGGACAGGTCAGCCCGTTCGAAGGGGCATCCCGATGAGCTGAGGCGCCGCCACCGGATCGGTGCGCTCGTCACCTCCGGCGCCGACGACCCGGCCGATCTGCCGGTCCGCTGGGGACGGGCGATCGAGCAGGCGCCCCGGGACCTGTCCGGCCAGCTGGTTAGGGGCGGTCCGAGCCGTGGCCGGCCGAGGAATGCCCAGCTCGCCGCGGTCGTGGACGCCGACGATCCGCAGACCGTCCTCGACAGCTCCGGCCGATCGCCTCGGTCGGGCCGTTCTACGATCAGAACGTGGTGCTCACCCCGTACGCCGGGATCATGGCCACCGTCTCCCCGGCCGGCCACGACGGGCCGGGCGAGCCGGTCTCCCGGTTGGCGCTCGTCGACCACCCCACCCCGGAATTCGCCACGGCGGCCGCCCGGCTGCGGGACGGCGGCACCGTCCACCGGTTCCCGATCCGCACCGTCGGCGGAGCGGTCGCCGACGTACCGGCCGACGCCACCGCCTACGCCCACCGGCCGGCCGACTTCTCGCTCGCCGCGATGGGCGCCGACGAGTGCCGCGTGGACACCGCCTGGTCCGCGGCGCGTGACCATTTCGACGGCCTGCACCTGAGTTTCGAAACCGGCCGGGGCGCGCGGTTCCTGGACGCCGGGTTCCCGCCCGCGAGGCCGGCCCTTCATACGGCGCGACCAATCGCTGAGCCTCCATGCCGGGATCCCGCCCGCGAGGCCGGCCCGCTTGCGGGAGCTTCAGCGCCGCTACGACCCCGGCAACCCGTTCCGCGACAACTTCGACATCGAACCTGGGGGTACGCGATGACCGACTACGGTCACGATCTGCTCTTCGGCGTCTTCGTCACGCCCACCGCGGAGCCGGTGCGGCAGGCGGTCGACGCGGCGGTCGCCGCCGACTGGGCCGGGCTCGACCTGGTCACCTTCCAGGACCATCCGTACGTGCCGCGGCTCGCCGACACGTGGACGCTGATGTCGTACGTCGCGGCGCGCACCGAGCGGATCCGGATCAGCGGCAACGTGCTGAGCCTGCCGATGCGCCCGCCCGCGGTGCTGGCCCGCTCGCACGCCGCGCTGGACCGGCTCACCGGTGGCCGGATCGAGTTGGGCCTAGGCGCGGGCGCCTTCTGGGACGGCATCGAGGGCATGGGCCAGCGCCGCCTCACCGCGGGCCGGGCGGTCGACGCCATCGACGAGGCGATCCAGGTCATCCGTGCGGTGTGGGACGCCGGGCGGCCGGGCGGGATCCGGTTCGACGGCGAGTACTACCGGCTGGCCGGCGCCAAGCGGGGTCCCGCCCCGGCGCACGACATGAGCATCTGGGTCGGCGCATACAAGCCGCGCATGCTGCGCCTGATCGGCCGGGCCGCCGACGGGGTGCTGCCGTCGCTGTCCTACCTGCCCGGCGGGATCGGCGACTATGCCACCATCAACCGGCACATCGACGGCGCGGCCGTCGAGGCGGGCCGTGAACCGGCCGCGGTACGCCGTCCGCTCAACATCGAAGGCCCCTTCACCCCGGCCGGCACCGGTTTCCTCGAGGGCCCGCCCGAACAGTGGGCCGAGGACCTCGCCGGGGTGGCGCTGGAGCACGGGGTCAGCGCGCTCATCCTGGCCACCGACGACCCGGCGGTGATCGCCACCTACGCCGAGGAGGTGGCCCCGGCGGCCCGCGAACTCGTCGCCGCCGAACGCCGCTGAACCTCCATCCGGCGGGCACGGATTCTCACCGTCGGCTCATGCAAGTCACGATGATCCTCCCTGCGCTGACCGAGGGCGAGGAACCCGCTGCTCCGGCCAATCAGATACTCGCTGTTTCCTAGCCACCCTCGCGGCCTATTTGAATGACGACGACGAGGTGCGGATCCGGCGACGAGCACGTCGAGCGCACCGACGACACCGTGGCCGCCGTCCAGCCGGACCTCGTTGTCATCCAGGTCTACACCACTTCGGCGCGGCGCTTGTACGAGCTCGCCGACACCTACCGTGCGCGGGGCGTGTTCGTGGCGCTCGGCGGGCTGCGCGTCACATCCCCGCCAGACGAGGCGGCTGCGCACGCCGACGCCATCTTCCTGGGGTCGGGGGAGGACACCTGACCGCGTTTCCTCGGCGACCTGCGGCGCGGCGAGCCGATTTCGCCGCGTTGAGTGCTACCGCGAAGGAGAGGTCCATGCCGAGGTGATGTATTGATAGGGGATGGACGCGGAGCAGCCAACGGTCTGGTGGGTCAACCAAGGTGCAACGTATAGCAAGGCGCGTCGCACCGGTGTCATCTGGGCTCCGAAGCTCAACAAAGCCGGTCGACCCCAGCACCATTGGGAGGCCATGAACGACGTTCGCGAAGGCGACATCATCCTGCATTACAGCCAAGGAAGCCTGCGAGCCATCGGGACGGCGCTTGGCAGTGCGGAGTCTGCGGAGAACCCATTCGGGACTGCGGAGTGGAATCAGGACGGTCGACTGATTCATGTGCAGTACCAGGATCTTAGTGAGGGAATCCCGCTCGGATCGATTCCCGCGGCCGTGCGAACTCGGGCCGGAGGCCCGTTCACCAGCGTTGGTTCGGTGCAGCAGGGGTACCTGTTCAAGGTCAGCAACGCCGTCCTGGATGTTCTGGTTCGGAAGTTCCCCGAATTTGGTGCCGCATTGTCCTGGTATCAGCCGTCGTCGCCGGCACCGACCGGAGGCGAGATCGACCTCCAGATTGCGGCCGAAGAGTTCCAACGAGCAGTCGAAAAGTCGGGGCTATCTTTCGCCCCCGAAAGTAAGCTCGTGCGCGCCTTTCTCGCCGGTCTCCTAGCTAAGCCGTTCGCGATCCTGACCGGGTTGTCGGGCTCTGGGAAGACTCAGCTCGCCATGCGCCTGGGCGACTGGTTCGGTCACGATGACGATGGGCGCCCGCGTTATCTGGTGGTGCCCGTCCGGCCGGACTGGACCGGTCCCGAGGCGCTGCTCGGCTATGAGGATGCTCTGCGGAGCGCCGAAGCTAAGGTGCCCGTCTGGTTTGTGCCCGAGACATTGCAACTAATCCTTCGGGCGATTGACGAGCCAACGGTGCCGTATCTGCTGGTCCTCGACGAGATGAATCTCGCCCACGTTGAGCGCTACTTCGCCGACTTTCTGTCTGGTGTTGAATCGCGCCAACCGATCCTGCCTGATCTGGTTCGGCGCGACGACGATTCGCCCTGGGAGGTGCGTAGCATTCCCGGCGAGCGGCTACCGCTGCCCCGCAACCTGTTCGTCATCGGCACGGTCAACGTGGATGAGACGACCTACATGTTCTCGCCGAAGGTTCTTGACCGGGCCTGGACCTACGAGTTCCGGGTGGACGCCGACACGCTGGACCCCGATCGTGGTCGACCCGCACCGGCACCAACCGCGCCGCAGTCGCTGATTCAAGATCTCTGTGGGCTGGTCGAGGATGATGACTGGCAACGCCGGCATCCGTATGTATTCCGGGACGAGCTTGTCGAACAGTTACGCGCGTTGCATCGCTCGCTCGCCCGAGTGGGATTTGAATTCGGCCATCGGACGATGTTTGAGGCGGTCCGCTTCGCTGCTATCTACGCGGCGATGGGAAGGGCTGATGAGACGCCCTCCGTGGATGACCTTCTGGATCTCATTCTGATGCAGAAAATCCTGCCCCGCCTGCATGGTTCTCGACGGCGGTTGGAGCCATTCCTCGTTGACCTCAGCGCGCAAGCACGGCCTGGCGCCGGAGCGATCCGTTGGCCGCTAACGTACGCCAAGATTGAGCGGATGTTGGAAATCGTCCGAGCTAATCAGTTCGTCAGTTTCGCTGAGTAGCCGTGGCTTCCATCGCATTACCGCTCCGCGATGACGGTGGCCAGGACCGGGGATCGCTCGTGGTGTCCGAACTCCCCGGTGGACCTCGGCTTGCGACGGGGGATCCCACAGCGCTGATGGAGGGTCAGCGGTATCGGTATGAGTTGCAGGGTTTCGATCGGATCGTGCAGCTTGAGCCGGCAGAGATCTTCGACGCAGACGACGAGACGATGCGCAGTGGCCGCATTCTCCCAGGTCAGTACGTTGGAAAGATCACCGTCGTGGTGCGCTTCGACGGCTCAACCCCCTTGTCAACGACGGTCGAGGTGGTGCCTGCCAAACTAACGCAGGCCCACGAGTACCGACAGATGCTCGCCGATATCACCGCCCACGCTGCCGAAGCGGTCCTGCAGGGCTTCGCGCCGGCGACCGTTGAGGCGGTGGTCACGACCCGCAATACCGACCTGCTCTATCAACAGTTCGCCGTCCTTGAATCCCAGGTGCGTTCCGACGAGTTTGGCGCCGCTGTGGGGCGGATTCTCGGCAATCCGCACGTCGACTGGCGATCGGCGACGGAGCGGCGAAGGCCGGGAGGCGCGCATCCAGCCGGATCGCACTTTGGTAGAGCCCTCGCCGCTCCCGGTCCGCGTCAACCGTGGCTGCCTGGGCGAGGCCGCGCCGCACTAGCAACAATGCCGACCACGCTCGAGCGGCAGAAGCATGAGAGCACAACGGATACGGCGCCCAACCGGTTTATCAAGCACGTCCTGGAGACCTGGCGAGCTATCGCGCAGCAACTATTGACTGGCCTCGTGCGTGACGACGGCGGCACCCCCCAACCTGGCCCAGCTCGCCGCGGGGTGCAGGCCGCGGAAGAGGTGATTGAGATTCTCGACGAGATTCTCAGCCATCCCTTCTTCCGGCATGTGGGTATCCTCGATCGCTTTCCGGCCAGCAGTCAGGTCCTGCTTAAGCGGGAGGGCTACCGGCAATTGCTCCATATGTCCGTGCTTGTCCTAGCCGGATTGGACCTGTCCTTCGAGTCGGGCATTGAGGATATTTACCGCCCATCCCTCCGCAATGTGGCGACATTGTATGAACTCTGGTGCTATCTGGCCTTGGTCGATATCGTCGGGATGGTGTGCGAACAGCCGCAGAGCGGGAGCGCTTTCACGTTAAGTAAGAATGGGCTATCGCTGCGGCTGAAGACTGGTGAGGATTCCGCGGTGCGATGGCAGACGATGCGCCGCGGCCGTTCTCTTGAAGTGCAACTACTATTCAACCGGCAGTTCAATGCGGGTGGCGGCTCGTGGACGGCATCGATGCGACCAGACTGTTCCGTCCTTATTCGGCCTCTGGACTCGACACTCGGCGGCGCTGGTGAACCGTTTGATGTCTGGCTTCACTTCGATGCCAAATATCGGGTCAGCGGTGCGTCATCGATCGAACTCTGGGAGGAGAACGGCGAATCGTCGTCTCGAGGGGCTGCGAAGAACGACGATCTTCTCAAGATGCACGCCTATCGCGACGCCATCCACCGTACCGCCGGTGCATATGTCCTCTATCCGGGTGACAAGACTTTCGACAAGCGACAGTTTGCCGAGACGCTGCCCGGACTTGGCGCCTTTCCCCTGCGCCCGGGCGCCACGGAGAGGCATGGGGTCGAGGCGATCTCAAACTTCCTGGCAGAGGTCCTAGACCACGTGGCCGACCAGGCTACGCAGCATGAGCGGGAGAGATTCTGGCGGTCCCGGATTCACGCCTCGCCGGTTCACGCGCACCCGAACCTGTCGCCCGTGCCCTTCCTGGATAAGCCGCCCGCGGATACCGACGTTTTGGTGGGCTATGTGCGAGGTTCGCAGCACCGAGCCTGGATCGATCAGGCTCGCAGTTACAACGTCCGCGCCGATAGTCGTAGTGGGTCGGTGCGGCTGGGAAGTCGGGTCCTGAGCGCCACGATGGTGTTGCTGTATGAGTTGGCGGACGGAACTGAGCGCATCGTGGGGCTCGCTCGTGCGGGTGAATGGCGGGCCGTGGATCGGCAGGAACTTATCGATACCGGCTATCCCGCGCCGCGCGGAAATCTGTATCTGGTGACTAGTCTGGAGGTCGTTTCGAGGCCACCCGACTGGCTCCCGCTGGTTCGGGTCAGTTCCCTCCGTCCTCCCGGCCACGTGCCCGGAGCGCCGTTTGCGGTGACGTGGCTCGACCTGATGTCGAGCACCCTGCGCACCTAAGGCGTGTTCCAGAAGTCGTGGTGGCCGGTGAAGGTCACGGCGTGGCGGTGATCGATATTTGAAGAGGTCTCCGGTAAACGGTTCAGCGACCAAGCTCGAACTTCATACCGGAGACCTCGTGGCCACCTTAGCGGTGACGAGGCGGCATGACCTCACCGACGCCCAGTGGC
>NZ_JAGFNS010000036.1 GCF_017592555.1 Actinoplanes flavus
TCGCCCGGCTCAAGCGCCACCGCGGCGTGGCCACCCGCTACGACAAGTTGGCCGTCCGATTCCAGGCCGTCCTAACCATCACGGTCATCTGCGAGTGGCTCTGACCGGCTTATGAAACACGCCTTAGTTGCAGGCATGGCACGACAGGATCGTCGAACTGCGGAACGCCGGCAGGACCTTCCTCGCGCAGCGCCATCTCAACGCCTGTCCAGGACTCGATCCGCAGACCGCGCAGCTGCGCGAACTCCCGAACTCGTTCCGCCGTCCAACCAAATTGCCTCATGTGCCTCAGTATTTCCAAGACCCTCCACCGACCGGGTCGGCCAGGTTGCCGTTTCGCCATGTCGCAGCAGGTCGGGGTCGCGGTAGTTGATCATTGAGCGGCATACTCTCCCGGTGCGCCGTTCGATGAACCTCGCCGTCTCCGCCGGCGTCGCGGTCGCCTGCGGGCTGGCCGCCGTCGCCGTGACCGCCTCACTGGGTCCTTCCGCGCCCGCGGCCGGCCCGGCGGTGGTGGCCGAGGCCGTCACCGGTGTGCCGTCTTCCACCAGTGCTTCGGTCCGGCCGGCCCTCTGTGACGCCGAGCGGCCGGCCACGCGGGACCCGTTCCCGTTCAACCGGGACGCCGCCCGGCGCGACCGCCTGCTGCCCTTTCTCGACCTGCTCGGCAACGGCGAGACCTTCACCGGCGGCGCCGGATTCTTCGGCCCGGTGGACGCCGCCGGGCTGGCCGCGCTGCTCGACGGGAAGTGGCTCGACCCGGACGACCGGCAGAACGCCGCCCCGTCCGCCTGGGACATCTTCCAGTTCGTCTGCGACCACCCGGGCACCTACGCGCAGGGCTACGCGGTCACCCCGGACCGCGAGGACTACCGGGTGTCGCTGGAGACCGTCTGGGCGCCGGCCATCGACGAGGCGCTGCGCGCCGACGCCTCCGCATTCTGCGCCGAAGCGGACGCCATCGAGACGTCCGACCACCTGGAGTGTTTCTGGGACTGACTTCATGGGATCTGGTCCCGTGCCGTCCGGTGGACCGGAGCGACGACGTCGAGCCGACGACAATGCTTGCCGCGCGGATGGGCAGGCTGCGTCGCCCGCGTGCGCACCGACGATCATGGAACCTGGACTCCATCGCATACCTGCTGGACCACGACCACCGCGACCGACCCCGTGGAGGACACTGCCATGGCCGACCGACTGTCCGCCATCGACCAGCCCACGCTGGAGCGTCTCGTCACCGGTCTCCGGGAGGCCGAGCGGCTCTGGACGCCGGCCGGTTTCCCGGAGCTCGCCCGGCGGTTCGGCTGGAGCATCCGGCTGAGCAGTCCGGCCGGCGTGCTGGCCGACGTTCCGTGGCCGGTCCGCGACGGCGCGGTCCGGGCGTACTTCGACGGCGAGGGTATCCGGGACGTCACCGTCTCGCTGGCCGAGACGGGAGGCCGGCCGGACGCGCCGGCCGCCTTCCTGCTGGACGTGTTCGCGCTGGCGGTATGGACGGTGACGGCCGTGTTCGGCACGCCGACCAGCCGGAGTCCGGGTGCGGAGCCTGAGGCCCGATGGCGCGGGCCGGAGCACACGGTCCGGGTCACGCACGTCGGTACCGGGGTGAATCTGGTGCTGGCCGCCAACGGGTTCCTGGAGGACTGGGACGCCGTCGGTGAGGAGGACGGGGAATGAGCATCGAGTCCTGGGACGGACTGGCGGCCGTCATCGCCGGCATGGCGCCCGCGATGGTCGACGGGGACACTCTGATCGTGGATTGTGGCCCGTACTTCGTGCAGATGCAGCAGATGGAGGAGTGTCTCGCGGTCGAGGCGGTCGGCGACGAGTACCTTCCCGAGGACCGGCAGCTCACCGGCCGCGACCGGCAGCACATGCTCGAACTGGGCTGGGACCCGATCGATCCGGTGGTCAATCCGAATTGGCGGCGGCCTTTTCGCTGGCCGCTCCGGTCGGGCGACGCCGCTCTGGTCGGTCGACTGTTCGTCCGAACGCTGCGCGAGGTGTACGGCGCGGTGTCCCCCGATGACGTGACCGTCAGCCGGTTCAACGCCTTCGGTGGCCGCCGGTGACCCACGACCACACCACATCCGGGCGGCGCCGCGACCGGGAGATGCCGCCTTATGACGTGCCGGTCAGGTGGCCCGGCGGTACATGTCCTCGGCCAGCTCGCGGGCCAGGCCGCTGAGGTCGCCGGCGGACCGGATCGGGCGCGTCTCGACCCCCGGACGCAGCCGCTCGGCCAGCTCGTCCAGCAGGTCGGCGATCACGCCGGCGCGCTGAATGGAGATCGCCACGATGTCCCGCGAGCCGGAGGCGCCGGGTTCGTCGATCGCCGCGCCGGCCGTCAGTGCGGGACGGGCGTCGGCGGCGTACTCGTCGAGCGGTTCGGGCCGGAGCCGGTCGGGGTAGCGCTCGACGGCGAACCGGCTCAGCCAGTGCCGGGCTGGGTCGCGTTCCGGTGGGGACATGGTCACGGCCGGCTCCTCCTCAATGCCACCGTCACGGCCGGCTCCCCCTCAATGCCACCGTCACGGCCGGATCCCCCTGAATGCCATCGCCACGGCCGGATCCCCTCAATACCCGGTGCCGCTACGCAGATGCCACGCGGTCCGGGCAGCGAGCTCGCCGAGTGACCCGTCACTCTGGACAGGGCCGGCTTCGAAGCCGGGCGCGAGCCGCCGGGACAACTCGTCGAGCAGGGTGGCGATCACCTTGGCGCGTTGCCGGGAGAACGCCGCGACCTTGTCGCGATCCTCGTCCGGGTCGAGCCGGACCTCGGCCGGGCGGCCCGCCTCGATCAGCTCGGTGAAGCTCGTCGCCGCCTCGTCCAGTGTGATCGGGATGCGCTGCTGTGTGCCGTCGGGCAGGCGGCGGAAGTGCGCCTGGGTCAGCAGGTGCCGGGCCGGATCACTGTGCGCGTGCGGATCGGTCACCCGCCAACCCTATCCACGGTGATCGCGCCGATGCTGCCGCCCGGTCCGGCAGAGGACGTGACCGAAACTTGCCGAAACCGTTTTCGTACGCCAGAGTGGGGCCCAGCAGATGGATGGTCGTCGATTTTTGCCGGAGTTCGGAAGGAGACCAGGATGCTTCAACGGGTACGCCGTACCGTCGTGGTCGCGGCCGCGCTCGCCACCGTCGCCGCCGGAGCGGCGATCGGCGGGGTGACGTCCGCGCAGGCCGCCGCGTCGGGCTGCCGGGTGAGCTACACCATCGGCAGCCAGTGGGGCGGAGGATTCACCGCCGACGTCGCCGTGACCAACCTCGGCGATCCCCTGACCGGCTGGACCCTCCGCTGGTCGTTCACCGCCGGTCAGGTGGTGACGCAGGCATGGAACGCGGTGACCACACAGAGCGGCTCCGCGGTCACGGCCGTCAACGCCGGCTGGAACGCGAATCTCGCCACCAACGGCACGACGACGTTCGGTTTCAACGGCTCGTGGAACAACGGCGGCAACCCCGTGCCGGCGAGCTTCACCCTGAACGGCGTGGTCTGCACCGGTGCCACCACGCCGGGACCCACCACCTCGCCCACCTCGTCGCCGCCGACGTCCACGCCGCCTCAGCGCACCGTGCGCGTCTACTGGCTGCGGCCCACCGACGTCGCGTACGACCAGCGGTATGTCGACGGCATCGCCGGCGTGATGCGCGAGGCCCAGAGCTACTACCGCCAGGAGCTCGGTAAGACGTTCACCCTCAACAACCCGGTCGTCGAGGTCGTCGACGGCGACCACCCCCGCTCGTGGTACGAGAACACCCCGAACGGCAACGAGTGCTACTGGTGGGTGGTCTTCAACATGCAGCAGGAGCTGCTGCGCAAACTCTCGCTGCGCGCGCCGGACAGCCGGTGGATCAACGTCGGCGAGATCAGCGCCGAGGCGTCGTGCTCCGGCGGTGGCGGAGGCGGCGGCTGGGTCATCCTCAGCGGCCACGACGCCGACGGCGCGGCCGGCGTGAACGGCCCGATGAACCGCTGGTACGGCGGCATGGTCCACGAACTCGGGCATGCGTTCGGCCTGCCGGACTCGACCTCGACCGACGGCACCCCGATGTCCGCTTCCTTCTACAGCTATCCGAACACGCATTTCAGCCAGGCCCAGAAGCAGGCCATCCTGAACGGCCCGTACGGCGGCTTCCTGTCCTGACATCGCGACCCGGCGCGGACCGGGATCGTCCCCAGCCGGCCGCCGGATCCCGGCGGCCGGCAAATGTAGGGTGCCGTCGTGCCTTCTGATCCCCTCGATCTCGACTGGTCAGCGGTGAGCCACGCGTTCGGCCCCGCGACCGATGTGCCCGGCCTGCTGCGAGCTCTGCGGTCCCCGGAGGAGCAGCGCAGGACCGGGGCCATCCGGGAGTTCCGGGCGAAGGTGCTGCACCAGGGGTCCCTCTACTCCGCCGGTGTTGCCGCGGTGCCCTACCTGATCGAGCTGCTTGCCGACGCGAACGCGCCGGACCGCACGCTCGGACACGAACTGCTGGCCGCGATCATGCCCGAGGAGGAACTCGGCCGGCTGTCCGGTGTGCGCCCGCACCGGCACGGTCCGCGGCTGCACGAACTCGCCGAACAGCGCAGCGATGCGTATCTGGCACGGCTGGAGGATGAGCCGCACGGCGAATACGGTCGGCCGGAGATCGACCCGGTGCACCGGCAGGCATATGAGGCGATACGTGCCGGTGTGCCGACGTATCTGCGGCTGCTCGACGATGCCGACCGGGATGCCCGGGGTTTGAGCGCCCACCTGCTCAGTTTCTTCCCCGAGTCGGCGCCCCGGGTGGTGCCGGCGATCATCGCTCGGCTCGCCGTCGAACCGGATGGGGCGGTCGGCTCGCTCCTGTGCCTGGCCGCCGGGATGATCGGTGATCCGGGCGACGCGCGGCTGGTGGCGGCGGTGACCCGGTGGCGCGACCAGCCCCACCGGATCACCCGCTGGACCGTGCTGATGGGCCTGGTCCGGCTGGTCGAGATCCCGGATGCGGACATGCTGGAACAGCTGTGTGACTGCCTGTTCCACGGTCCCGCCGAGCTGTATGGATGGACGTTCCACCACGAGAACCTGTCTCTGGCCGCCTACCTCGCGCTCGGTGACCTCCCGGCGCGCTCCCTGCCGGGCCTGGCCACCATGCTGCTGGACCGGCTGGCGGCCGGCGGCGACGACGCGAGCCGGTTCCACTACGCCATGCAACTGCTGCTCGGTCTGGTCTTTCCGGACGGCCCGCTGCCGGATGGCGCCGCACCGTCGGATCTTTCGGCGCAGCAGTACGCCGCCGCCCATGCCGTACTGCGAAGTGGCCTGACCGAAAACGTCTTCACCTCCCGTCAACTCCGGGAGTGCAACCTTCCCGGCGATGAGGACACCCTGCGCGGGTGGTGTACGGCTCCGCCCGTGGCCGCTGAGATCGGGTGAGACCCGCCGTCCTGGCACACTGTCCGGCGTGACTTCGAAAGGACTGTTGACGTGGCCCGTGTGGTACCGGCGGTCATCCGCGCGCTCGACATCCTGGAGCTGTTCCTGGACCGGGCGGAGCTGTCGGCCCGTGAGGTGACCGAGCGGCTCGGCCTGCCCCGGACCACGGTGCACGAGCTGCTGGTCACGCTGGTGGATCGGGCGTACCTGATCGTCGTTCCGGGCCAGCCGGTGCGGTACCGGCTGGGTATGCCGTTGTTCCAGCTCGGGTCGGCGTTCGCCGGGCGGCTCGATCTGGTCCGTGAGGCGCAGGCCGTCGCGCGGGAGGTGGCGGCCGGTTGTGACGAGGCGGTTCATGTGGCCGTGCTGGACGGCGCCGATGTCATCTATCTCGTCAAGGTGGACAGCACGCACCCGGTTCGGATGGTCTCGGCGGTGGGGCGGCGGCTTCCGGCCCACTGCACGGCGGTCGGCAAGGTGCTGCTGGCGGGCCTCGACCGGGCGGGGCTGGACGGCGTGCTGGCGAGGGGTCCGCTGGCGGGCATGACACCGGCCAGCATCACCGATCCGGACCGGCTGCGGGCACATCTCGAGCAGGTCCGCGCGGAGGGGGTGGCGGCCGACCTCGGCGAGTCCGACACCGCCGTGCGCTGTGTGGCCGCGGCGGTCCGGGACCATTCCGGTGCGATCGTCGCCGCGATGAGCGTGTCGGCGCCGATCATCCGCTGGTCTCCGCAGTCGCCGGAGAAGTGGACCGATCTGGTGTGCGAGGGTGCGGCCGCGCTCTCGGCCCGTTTGGGGTTCCGCGCCGCGTCGCGGTAGTCGGCAACCACCCCGAGACATTGACACCTCTCATGGGTCTGTCCTAGCGTCGCGTCCACTTGGTTCGGTATATCGAACCACGTTCGAGATTTCGAACAATGGGAGTGAGCGGCCATGGAGAACACGATGTGGTCCCGGCGCGGCTTTCTGGGAATGGGTGTGGGGGTGCTCGGCGCGGCCGGCCTGGCCGCGTGCGGCGGCGGCTCCGAGTCGCCGCCCAAGGTCCAGGCGGAGGTGCCGAAGGAGCTGATCGACGCCGCCGCGGCGCTGAAAGGCTCCACGATGGGCGTGCTGTCGCAGAAGCTGTACTCGACGGCGGCCAACGAGGCACTGGACACCTCGATCCGGAAGTTCGCCGAGTCCACCGGTACGACGATCGAGAACAGCCTGGTCCAAGCCGACGCGGGCGACGTGGTCGCCAAGATCGACGCCGAGGTCAAGGGCGGCGTGGCCCGCGACCTGGCGTTCATGACCGACTCACGGTTCATCGCCCAGTTCCATGCGCTGGGCGACCTGGAGGACGTGACGGACGTCGTCACGGCCCTGACCGCCACGTACGGCGAACCCTGCGCCGAGGCCAAGAACTTCTGCGTCTTCGACGGCAAGTGGTACGCGATCCCGTACCACTTCATCGGCATCGGATCCTTCCTGCGCAAGGACTGGATGCAGGAGCAGGGGATCACGCCCAAGGACGTCTACAGCTGGGAGGAGCTGCGCGACGTCTGCCTGGCGATCTCCGACCCGGGCAAACGGCGCTTCGGCTGGGGCATGACCGTCAACCGCTCCGGCGACGGCAACGGCCTGATCGAGGCGCTGATCAACTCGTACGGCGGGGCGATCGCCTCCAACGACGGTAAGAAGGTCACCTTCGACTCCCCGGAGACGGTGCAGGCGGTCACCTTCCTCGGCGACATCTACACCAACCCCAAGTACCAGCCGATGCTGCCGCCCGGCGTGGAGAGCTGGACCGACACCAGCAACAACGAGAACTGGCTGGCCGGCGTCCTGGGCTACACCCGCAACAGCTTCAGCGTCTACGCCGACTCCAAGACCAAGAAGAATCCGGTGTACGCCAACACGCACGTCTTCTCCGACTGCATCGGCCCGGCCACCGACAAATCACTGCTGCTCGGCCAGTCCCAGGGCTTCGTGGTGTTCAAGGGCGCCAAGAACGGCGACCTCGCCCGGCTCCTCGCGCAATACCTGATCACCGCGCCCGCCCTGGTCGGGGTGGCCAAGGAGGCGCCCGGCCTGGCGATGCCCGCCTGGGAGAAGGTCTGGGACGCCGACCCGTTCTTCGGCGGCGGCGACCCGGCGTTCCCGATGCTGCGCACCATGTCCCAGCAGTCGCTGCCGCTGACCACGAAGAACGGCCTGTCCTTCCCACAGAAGGCCAGCGCCGGACAGCAGGCCGTCGTCGCGGCCTACGTCCTGACCGACATGATGCAGCAGGTCGTACAGGGGGCGGCGCCCGCGCAGGCGGTCAAGGACGCGCACGCCAAGATGGTGCAGATCTTCTCCCAGCAGGGGCTGCCGCAGTGAGGTCGCTGCGCACAGCGCCGGCCCCGGTGGCGAAGGCGACATCGCCGCCGGGGCCCGGCTCACTCACACCGGCCCAGCGGCGGCTGGGCCGTGACTGGCGGCTGGCGGCACTGTTCCTGACGCCCACCGCCGTCCTCGTGGGCGCCCTCGTGCTGGTGCCGATCATCCAGTCGTTCATCACCAGCACCACCGAACGGCACGGGGCGGACAGCGTGTTCGTCGGCCTGGACAACTACCGTGCGCTCGCGGGCGACCAGCAGTTCCGTACCGGTGTGGTGAACTCGTTCGTCTTCACCGCGTACGCCGAGATCTTCAAGGTGGTGCTGGGCCTGGCCGCGGCCCTGCTCCTGCACCGGCTGCGCCGCGGGCGCGCCCTGCTCACCGGCCTGCTGCTGGTGCCGTGGGTGGTGCCGACGGTGGTCACCGCGTTCAGCTGGCGGTCCCTGCTCGACCCGATCTTCGGCAGCGTCAACACGCTGCTCACCAACTCCGGCATCGGGCCGCTGCTGGCGGACCTGCACCTGGTCGACAGCTGGCCGGCGGGCTGGCTGTCCGACCCGTCGCTGGCCATGCCGTCGGTGATCCTGGTCAACGTGTGGAAGGGGGTGCCGTTCTTCACCGTCTGCTTCCTCGCCGGGCTGAAGGCGATCCCCGCCGACCTCTACGAGGCCGCCACCATCGACGGCGCCTCACCCTGGCAGCGGTTCCGGCACGTCACGCTGCCCGGCCTGCGTCACGTGATCACCGTGACGGTGACCCTGTCGTCGATCTGGACGTTCAACAACTTCGACCTGATCTGGCTGCTGACCCAGGGCGGCCCGGGGGACGTGACCGCCCCGTACGTGCTTGTCGCCTACTCCAAGGCGATCCTGCAACTGCAGTACGGCGCCGGCGCGGCCGTCACCCTGGTCATGCTGCCGATCATCGCCGGCCTGGTGTTCGTCCTGGTCCGCCTGCTGCGCCAGGACGCCGGCAACCGGCCGCCACGGTGGACCGGACCGACCCGTACGGCGTTGGGCTGGACCGTCACCGCCGTGGTCACCGGCCTGCTGTTCTGGGCGTCACCGGAGATCTTCTGGAAGGCGGCGGTCGTCCTCGGGATCATCCTGCTGATCGCGGCGGCGGTGGGGCGGGCGTCCCCCGCCGTGTCGAGGGCCGGATCCGCCGTCGCGCTTGCCGGCCTGCTCACCTTCGTACTCGGCCCGATGTATTGGATCTTCGTCACGGCCTTCAAGACCGAGAGCCAGGTCGTCATGCGTGTCGACGACCTGTGGCCGACGCCGTGGACCCTGGAGCAGTTCGGGGTGCTGTTCACCAACCAGCCGTTCGGCCGCTGGTACCTCAACACGCTGATGGTGTCGGCGGCGTCCACCACGGTCGCTCTGCTCTGCGCCGCGCTGGGCGGGTACGCGCTGGCCCGGCTGCGGTTCCGCGGGGCGCAGGGCTTCACCGTCACGGTGCTGCTCACCTACGTGATGCCGGGCGCGCTGCTGTTCATCCCGCTCTACCAGCTGCTCATCCGGACGCGGCTCACCGACTCGCTGTGGTCGCTGGTGCTGACGTATCCGACGTTCACGCTGCCGTTCGCCACCTGGCTGCTGACCGGCTACTTCGCGTCGATCCCGGTCGACCTGGAGGAGGCCGCCCTGGTCGACGGCGGCACCCGGATCCAGGCGTTCCGCCGGGTGGTCCTGCCCCTGGCCAAACCGGGCCTGCTGGCGGTCGCCCTGTTCACCCTGACCAACGCCTGGAACGAGTTCCTGTTCGCCTTCGTGTTCATCACCAAGGACGAGTACAAGACGCTGCCGGTCGGGATGCAGTCGATGATCGCCGGTGACGTCGTGCCGCAGGGCCAGCTGGCCGCCGCGTCGCTGCTGGTCAGCATCCCGGTCGTGGTCATGTACGCGTTCGGGCAGCGTTTCCTCACCGAGGGCCTCACCGCGGGCGCGGTGAAGGGTTGACCTCAAAGACCCGGATTCCAGTACGGCGTGAGCAGCCCCCGGACACCGACACGGGCGGTGAACAGCCGACCGGACAGCGGATGCGCCGCCAGGTCGGCGGGTGTGAGGTGCTGGGTGGCCGTGGTGATCACCAGAACGTCCAGGCCGGAACCGGCGAACGCGACGCTGGAGGTGTGCGGGGCGTCCACCTCGACCACCGCGAGCAGCTCACCGCCGGGCGACCGGCACTCGACGCGGCCCCCGCCCCAGACGGCCAGCCACAGGTTGCCGTCGGCGTCGGCACACAGGCCGTCCGGGTACCCGTCGGCGACGGTGAACAGCACGGACCGCTCCCCCGCCGGATAGTCGCGCACGTGAACGGTACGGGTGAGCGTGTCCACACTGTAGAACCGGTCACCGGACGGGCTCCAGGCCAGCCCGTTGGAGAGGGTCAGGTCGTCGTCGACGGTCGTGCACCGGCCGTCCTCGAAGCGGACCAGCACCTCCCGGTCGCCGCCGAGACTGCCGACCAGGAACCGGCCGGACGGATCGACCGCGCCGTCGTTGAGCCGGCTCGGCGATCCCGGCGGCAGCACCCGCGCGAGTCGCGTACGCCCGCCGTCGGCATGCACCCGGGTGAGCGTCTCCCGCTCGGCGACCAGCAGATCACCGTTCTCGGCGACCGCGACGGCGCCCACACTCTGCTCGAAGGACCAGGTGCGGACCGGTTCGATCCGGTCATCGTCGCGGAGCCGGCCCTCGTGCACGTCGCCGGCCATGATGTCGACCCACAGCAGGCGCTGCCGGGCGGCGTCCCACACCGGCCCCTCCGCGAGGAACCAGCCGGTGCCGGTGGCCGGGCGGGCGGTGTGGCGTCTGGTCATCTCATTCACATCCATGGAATTGTAGTGACTCCGGAGGTGGGCGATGCATCCGCGACGCAGCGCGCAGTGGTACGCCGGTGACGACCGCAACAGCTACATCCACCGTGCCTGGATGCGGCGGGGTCTGCCGGCCGACGCGTTCGACGGGCGCCCGCACATCGCCATCGCCAACACCGCCTCCGACCTCACCCCGTGCAACGCCCACCTCGACGAGGTCGCCCGCAGCGTCGCCGACGGCGTCCACCGGGCCGGTGGCATCCCGCTGAACCTGCCGGTCGTGTCGATCGGCGAGACCCAGGTCCGGCCGACCGCGATGCTGTGGCGCAACATGGCCGCGATGGCGATCGAGGAGATGCTGCGCGCCAACCCGATCGACGGCGTCGTCCTGCTCGGCGGCTGCGACAAGACCATCCCGGCGCTGCTGATGGGCGCGGCCTCGGTCGACCTGCCGGCCGTGGTGATGCCCGGCGGCCCGATGCTGACCGGCACCTTCCGCGGCGTGCCGCTCGGCTGCGGCACCGACGTGTGGAAACTGTCCGAGGAGGTGCGCGCGGGCACACTCGGCGCGGCCGAGTTCCAGCGCTCCGAGTCGTCGATGATCCGCAGCCGGGGCCACTGCAACACGATGGGCACCGCCTCCACCATGGGCCTGCTCGCCGAGGTGCTGGGCATGACCCTGCCCGGGGTGGCCGGCACCCCGGCCCCGGACAGCCGCCTGCTGGAGGCCGCCCACGCGACCGGCGTGCTCGCCGTCGAACTGGCCGACGCGGACCGCCGCCCCAGCGCGGTGATGACCCGCGGCTCGTTCCTCAACGCGATCGTCGCGCTCGCCGCCCTCGGCGGCTCCACCAACGCCGTCGTGCACCTGCTCGCCATCGCCGGCCGGCTCGGCGTCGACCTTTCCCAGGACGATTTCGATCGTACGGGCGCCGACGTGCCCCTGCTGGTCGACCTGCTCCCGGCCGGCCGCTTCCTGATGGACGACCTCTACCGCGCCGGTGGCCTGCACGCCGTCCTCGCCGAGGTCCGTGACCTGCTGGACCCGGCCGCGATCACGGTCACCGGCCGGCCGCTGACCGACCACCTCGGCGACGCCCGCGTCTATGACCGGGAGGTGATCCGGCCGCGCGCCGAACCCTTGCGGCCGCACGCCGGGATCGCGGTCCTCTACGGCAACCTGGCGCCGGACGGGGCGGTCGTCAAACCGGCCGCCGCGTCCCCGCACCTGCTGCGGCACCGGGGGCCGGCGGTGGTCTTCGACTCCATCGAGGACCTGCACGCCCGGCTCGACGACCCGGATCTGGACGTCACCGCCGACTCGGTGCTGGTGCTGCGCGGCTGCGGCCCCAAGGGCTATCCCGGCATGCCCGAGGTGTCCAACATGCCGCTGCCGGCGAAACTTCTCGAACAGGGGGTCCGCGACATGGTGCGCGTCTGCGACGGGCGGATGTCGGGTACGGCGTACGGCACCGTGGTCCTGCACGTCGCGCCGGAAGCCGCGGCCGGCGGGCCGCTCGCCAAGGTCCGCACCGGCGACATGATCGTTCTCGACGTCGCGAACCGGCGTCTCGACGCCGACGTCCCCGCCGAACAGTGGGCCGCCCGCGAGCCGTCGCCGGAGGCGGCGAAGGCCTACGCCACCCCGGCACGCGGCTGGGAACGCCTCTACGTCGACACCGTCGGTCAGGCCGACACCGGCGCCGACTGCGACTTCCTGCGCGGCGCCAGCGGCGACCGGGTCTCCCGCGAATCCCACTGACCTCCCGGGAACACGCCGGCCCGGCACACTCGACCGCGCGTCGAGCGTGCCGGGCCGGCACCCCACCGATGGGTGTCCGTGCGTGCCTACCGTTGCAGGGTCAGCAGGCCCGGCCGCCACGGCAGCTGGTCGTAGGCGCCGCCGGCACTGGGGTTCTTGCCCTGGTAGAGCAGTTGCAGGTTGCAGGGGTCGACGGTCATGGTCTGGTCCGGGTTGGCGCGTACCAGGTCACCGTGACTGATGTCGTTGGTCCAGGTGGCGCCGCTGTTGGCCGCACCGGCGAACGGGTTGCTCTCGCTGGCGGCCTGCGGAGTCCAGTTGCCGCTCAGGCTGCTGGAGGTGAACGAGCGGAAGTAGCGGCCCCGGCTGCCCATGGCCTCGACGATCATCAGGTACTGGTTCTGGCCTTGGACTTTGTAGACCTGGACCGCCTCGAACAGGTTGGCGGTGGTGTCGCTCATGATCGTGGTGTAGGAGGAGCCGAAGCTGCCGGGGAAGTTCCCGATCGGCATGCTGGCGCGGTAGATCTTGCCGTTGTCGCCGGCGAAGAACAGGTACATGTTCTGCCCGTCGGCGATCAGGGTCTGGTCGATGGGGCCGGTGCTGGAGCCGGAGATGCTGCCGGTGAACAGCGGCTGCGGCGCGGACCAGCCATTGGGGTTGGTCGGGTCGCTGGAGGTCCGGTAGATGAACGGCCAGGCGCCCCACTGGTAGGCCAGCACCCAGATGTTCTTCGGGGCGAAGTAGAACAGCGTGGGCGCCACGGCGGCCTGGCTCATCGCGTTCTGGCCGGCAGAGGCCATGTCGGACCAGTTGGTGAACAGGCTGAAGTTCATCGAGCCGTAGGACGATCCGGCGACGTTCGACGCGTAGACCAGGTGCTTGCCGTTGTGCACGACGGTGGTGAAGTCCTTCAGCGAGACCCACCCCGAGCGGGGGTTGGCGAGAACGCCCGACGAGCTCCAACGGTAGGTCGACGGGAGCGTGCACGAGCCGCCCGGCGTCGACGGCGAGGCGGACGGAGAGGACGACGGCGAACTGGACGGTGACGGGGGACCGGCCGTTCCGGTGCAGGTCACGCCGTTGAGGGCGAAGCTCGACGGTACGGGGTTGCCGCCGGTCCACGACCCGGTGAATCCGAACGACACCGTGCCACCGGTCGCGACCGAGCCGTTGTAGGCGACATTCTTCGCCGTCACCGCCGAGCCGCTCTGCGTCACGGTCGCGTTCCACGCCTGCGTCACCGTCTGGCCGGCGCTGTACGACCAGGTCAGCGTCCAACTCGACAGCGGGTCGCCGAGGTTGGTGATCGACACGTCGGCGTTGAATCCGCCCTGCCACTGCGACGGCACGGCGTAGGTCACCGAGCAGCCGGCCGCCGCGGCGTTCGCGGGCATCGCCACGGCGGCAGCCGTCGACGCCAGCAGGGCGACACCGGCCGACACCAGTACCGCGTCGAACGATCTAGATCTTGTCATCGCTGCTCCCCGAAGAAGGGTTGCCTGAGGTCGTCCTCGCCGCGCTCACTGGAACACCGCGTCGTCGAGGTAGTAGCCGTCGGTGCCCGAGGCGGTCTCCACGTACCAGGTGGCGCCGGACAGCGTGCCGCTCCAGGACACGGTGGCGGTGCCGGTCAACTGGACCCAGCCGGAGGCGTCGACCGCCGTCGCCGGGGTCAGCGAGACATAACTGGTCGAGCCGCCCGCGGTGATCGCCAGCGTGGCCTTCGCCGTCGTGGCGGCGGCGCCCTGGCCGCGGACCCAGACGCTGGTCGTGTAGGTCCTGCCGCTGACCAGTTGCGCGGTGACGTCCTGGGCGGCGCCGTTCCACGCGCCGGTCCGGCCGGTGAGCGCCAGCGACCGGGCGCCACCGTGTACCACGCCGGTGTCCGACGACAGGGTGCCGCTGCCGAACACCCGCCAGCCGGTGGTGCCGTTCTCGGCGGTGCCGTTGGTGAGCAGATTCGTGGTGCCGGAGGCGCCGGCGAACTGCCACCAGTTCATGTTGAACAGTGAGCCGCTGCCTCCGGTGAAACGCAGGTACAGGTCCTGGGTGCCGGTGGCGCCGCTGACCGGGCAGGTGACGGTGGTCCAGGTCTGCCAGCCGCCGGTGCCGGGCGCCGTGCAGGTTCCGGCGAGCGTGCCGGTGGGGCCGCCCAGCCGCACCTCGATACGGCCGCCGCCGGCCGCGGAGGCGACCCGTGCCGAGAACGAGGTGGCCCCGGATCCGAAGGCGACGCCCTTGACCTTGATGTAGTCGCCGTTGTCGATGAAGCCGACGTTCATGCCGCCTTCGCTCGCGGGTTCGGTCTCGACGCCGGAGCTCCAGGCGATCGTCTCGGCCTCCTGCCGGACGTACGGGTTGAGCGTTCCGTTCTGCGGCGCTCCGGCCGTGGTCATGGTGATCGTCGGGATGCTGCCGTCCGCGTTGTAGCTGAACCGTTCCACGGCTACCGAGCGGGTGTAACCGCCGCCGCCGGGCAGCGCGCCGTTGTGGTAGAAGAAGTACGAGCCGCCGTTGAAGTCGATGACCCCGGCGTGGTTGGTGAAGCTGCCGCCCTGGGTGGGCATGACGGTGCCGCGGTAGGTCCACGGTCCGGTCGGCCCGGGCGCGGTGGAGTAGCCGATGAACTCCGAGCAGCACTTGGCGGCGAAGACGTTGTAGTAGAGGCCGTTGCGTTTGTAGACCCAGGGCCCTTCCTCGTACAGCGTCGGCCGGCTGGTGTTGCCGGTGCGGGTGCCGAAGCCGGCGGTGGTCAGCGGGATCTGGTTCACCCCGCCGGAGTAGCTGATCATGTCGGTGTTCAGCCGGACGTACCAGAGGTTGGGGTTTCCCCAGTAGAGGTAGGCCTGGCCGTCGTCGTCGACGAACACCGTCGGGTCGATCTCGCCGTTCTCCACCAGTGGACGGCCGAGGGCGTCGGTGAAGGGCCCGGTCGGGCTGCCGGCCACGCCCACGCCGATGGCCATCCGGCCGGTCGACCGGTTCTTGACGGGTACGTACCAGTAGAACTTGCCGTTGCGCTGAACGACCTGGCCGGCCCACGCGTCGGCGCTCGCCCAGCTGAAGGTGGCCAGGCTCATGGGCGAGCCGTGATCGGTCCAGTTCACCATGTCGGCGGACGAGTACAGCCGCCACTCCTTCATGGTGAAGTAGGTGGAGTTGTCCTCGTCGTGGCCGGTGTAGAGATAGACGCGGCCGTTGTGCACCAGCGGCGCCGGGTCGGCGGTGTAGACGGTCTGCACGATCGGATTGTCGGCCTGTGCGGGCGACGGCACGGCGACGGCCGCGCACATCAGGGCCAGGACCCAGAGAGTTCTCGTGAACATCAGACGCGGCTCCATCGCTGGTTGGCGGCACCGCCGCAGGTCCACAGCAGGACGAGCGTGCCGTTCGCGGTCAGGTTGCGGTCGACGTCCAGGCAGAGTCCGGAGGCGGCGCCGCGGACGGTGCCGTCGGTGTTGAGCGTCCACTGCTGGTTGGTGCCGCCGTTGCAGTCCCACAGCTGGGCCTTCGCGCCGGCGGTGGCGCCGATCGGCGCGTCGAGGCACTTGCCGAGTATCTGGATGCTCTGGCCGGTGACCGTCCAGCGCTGGTTGGCGCCGCCGTTGCAGTCCCAGATCACCGGCTGCGTGCCGTTGGCCGTGGTGCCGTTGGGCACGTCCAGGCAGCGTCCCGATGCGGCGCTGACGAACGTGGTGCCGGTCGGCGGTGTGCTCGTCCCGCCGCTGACCCGGTAGACCACCGTGCCGTGGCTGGGCACACTGGCGCTGATGCCGCCGGTGCTGGTCGTCGTGGCGCCGCTCCAGGCGTCCTGCAGGGTGAAGGAACTGCCCGACTTGCCGATCGCCGCGGCGGTGGTCGAGACGGTGGCGGTGGACCCGCCCTGGTTGAACAACGCGACGGCGACATCCCCGTTGGCCAGCCTCTTGGCCAGCACGCGGCGCGTACCGTCGTACGAGATCTGTGTCGCCTGGAGGCCGAGCGTGTCCTGGTTGACGGCGATGAGCCGCGGGTTCTTCAGGATGGTCTGGGTGGCCGAGCTCATCGAGCGCAGGTCGTTGCCGGCGATCAGCGGAGAGGCCATGATCGCCCAGAGCGCGAAGTGGCTGCGCTGCTCGGTGTCGGTCATGCCGCTGCGGCCGACCTCCATCATGTCCGGGTCGTTGAACTGCCCGGGCCGGGCGTAACCGGCGAGCGGCACGGTGACGTCGACGATGTTCTTCACGCCCATCGGATAGCCGTTGGTCTGCCCGGTGTCCCAGGCGTTGGTGATGTCCTCGGTGGTACGCCACATGTTCGCGACGTCGCCCCAGTTGCGCTGCGGGCCGGTCTTGGCGTGAATGCTGTTCGGGTTGATGCTGTAGACGATCGGCCGGCCGGTGGCGGCCAGCGCGTCACGCATCCGGGCGAACGTGGTGACCTGATCGTTGATGGTGCCGCTCGGCGAGCACCAGTCGTACTTGAGGTAGTCGACGCCCCAGGCGGCGAACTGCCGGGCGTCCTGCGCCTCGTGTCCCTGGCTGCCGGTGGCGCCGGGGTAGCTGCCGAAGTACTGGGCGCAGGTCTTGTCCAGCGGCGCCTGGTAGATGCCGAACTTGAGGCCGCGGCCGTGCAGGTAGTCGCCCAGCGCCTTCATCCCGCTGGGGAAGCGGGTCGGATCGCCCTGGAGGTTGCCGGAGGAGTCGCGGTTCGGGTTCATCCAGCAGTCGTCGACGACGACGTACTGGTAGCCCGCGTCGCGCATGCCGCTGCTGACCATCGCGTCGGCCATCTGCCGGATCAGCGTCTCGTTGATGTTGCAGCCGAAGGTGTTCCAGCTGTTCCACCCCATCGGCGGGGTGCGGGCCACGCCGTTGTCCAGCGCCCGGGCGGCGGGTGCGGGCAGCACCAGCAGCAGTACGGCGGCGAGTACGGTCGCCAGTTTTCTCATCATCGCCTCGTCCAGAGTTGGTTGGGGGCATGGGTGCAGGTCCAGAGGATGACCGGGGTGCCGTTGGCGGAGTTCTGGCCGCTGACGTCCAGGCACAGGCCCGACTGCGCGTTGCGGATCGTGCTGCCCGACGTGAACGTCCACCTCTGATTGGTGGCGCCGCTGCAGGCCCACAGCTGCGCCTTGGTGCCGGCCGTGGCACCGGTGGGCGAGTCGAGGCACCTGCCGAGCGACTGGAGGGTCTGGCCGTCGTAGGTCCACCGCTGGTTCGTGGCGCCGCTGCAGTCCCAGATGATCGGCTGGGTACCGTTGGCGGTGCTGCCGTTCGGTACGTCCAGGCAGCGTCCGGAGGCGGTGCCGACCAGTGCCCCGCCGGTTCCGGTGACCGGGTCACCGAGCGAGCCGGGGACCGACCGTAACGCCGCGTACCAGGTGGCGGCCATCTTGTCGTAGCCGCCGGCCGTCGGGTGGACGCCGTCGATCAGATCGGCGGTGGTGAGCGCCGCGTGCATGTCGACGAGGTGGACCCGCGTGCCCTTGCTCTGCACGATGCCGGGAAGGGCCGCGTTGAAGGTACGGGCGGCCGCCTCCTGCCCCCCGTTGGCCAGCGGGATGATGGTGGCCACGAAGACGTCGGCCGACGGTGCGGCGGCGGTGATGCGGTCGATCAGGGCGGACAGCCGGCCCGGCGCGCCGGCCACGTTGTAGTTCTGCAGGATGTCGTTGGTGCCGATGTGCAGCAGCACGGTGCGCGGGGTGGTGGTGCGCAGCCAGCCGCTGATGTTGGCGTCGATCTGATCGATGCGCCAGCCGGGGTGGCCCTCGTGGTCGTGGTCGCCGAGAACGGCCGGCCCGTTGAACTGGGATCCGACGAGATCGACCCGGTATCCGGCGGCCGCCGCGCGCTGCCACAGGCCTGTCCGGTAGCCACCGGGCACCTGGGTGCCTTCGGTGATGGAGTCGCCGAGCGGCATGACGCGGGTGCCGCCGTTGGACTCCGCGGACGCCGGACCGGCTCCGGCCATCACGCCGGCGGCGGCCATGATGATCGTGAGGGCGGCTACGAGCGGCGACCGTCTTCTGCTGGGCATGGGGATGCCTCCTCGACGAGCGGGGGAACCGAGGGTCTGTTATCGCTCACACCACTGCCCATGAGGCAGCTGACGACGCGCCACCCGGCCTGAGAGCGCTAACACCTGGTTCGGAAGGTTGCCAGGATGTTTCGAGACATTCAAGAGGTCTTTTGCCGTCATTCGAAAAGGCGATTTCTGTTATGTCGGCCGGCTCCACATGGTCGCCGCCCGGGAACAGCTCGCGGAGGCCCTCCGATGGCACGACGACCCATCGCTCGGCGACCGGCCCGACTCCCTCATCCCCGGCCTCATAACAGAAATGTTGCCCCGAGAATGGAAAACGGCGCTGGATATTGACTCCTTGAAATGTCGCCGAACGTTCTGACACCATGCCTGCACGCGTGTGAGCGTTCTCAACCTGACTCATCCCCGCGTCCACCCATGTTGAGGAGTTGACGATGAAGGCCGCATCCCCACGGCGCCGCCGATGGCGTACCGCTCTGGCCGCGATGATCCTGCTCGCCGGCGGCGGAGCCGTCGCGGTGACCGCGTCCCCGGCGTCCGCCGCGACGATCGACACCAGCGCCTCCTACGTGCTGGTCAACCGCAACAGCGGCAAGGCTCTCGACGTCTACAACCTGTCCACCGCCGACGGTGGCCGGATCACCCAGTGGACACGCAACGACCAGGCGCAACAGCAATGGCAGTTCGTCGACTCCGGCAGCGGCTACTACCGGCTCCGGTCGAGGCACTCCGGCAAGGTGCTCGACGTCTCCAACATGTCGACCGCCGACGGCGGTTCGATCGTGCAGTGGACGGACAACAACACGACGAATCAACAGTTCAAGATTGAGGACGTCGACGGCTACATCCAGTTGATCAACCGCAACAGCGGCAAGGCCGTCGAGGTGCAGGGCGCATCGACCGCCGACGGCGCGAACATCGTCCAGTACTCCGACTGGAACGGCGCCAACCAGCAGTGGCAGCTGGTCCGGATCGGCGGCTCCACGTCACCCACCGGCACCTTCACCAACCCCGTGGTGTGGCAGGACTTCGCCGACGGCGACATCATCCGGGTCGGGGACGCCTACTACTGGTCGGCGTCGACCATGCACTACTCGCCGGGCGCGCCGATCCTGCGCTCGTACGACCTGGTGAACTGGGAGTACGCCGGGCACTCGGTGCCGCGACTGGACTTCGACTCGACGGCCTACGACCTGTCCGGCGGCCGGGCGTACGTCAAGGGGATCTGGGCGTCGGCGTTCAACTACCGGCCCAGCAACGGCACCTACTACTGGCTGGGCTGCACCGAGTTCAACCGCACCTACGTCTACACCGCGTCGGCGGTCGACGGCGCCTGGAGCAAGAAGGCCCGGATCAACAACTGCTACTACGACGCCGGGCTGCTGTTCGACAACGACACCCCCTACGTGGCCTACGGCAACGGCACGATCAGTGTCGCGCAACTGTCGGCCGACCTGACCTCCCAGGTGCGGGCGCAGACCGTCTACACCACCCCGTCGACCATCGGCACCCTCGAGGGCGCCCGGATGTACAAGCGCGGCAACTACTACTACATCTGGCTGACCCGTCCGGCGAACGGCCAGTACGTGCTGCGCTCGACCAGCCCGTGGGGCCCGTACGAGCAGCGTCAGGTCCTTCTCGATCTTCCCGGCCCGATCTCCGGCGGCGGCGTCCCGCACCAGGGCGGACTGGTGCAGACCCAGAACGGTGACTGGTGGTACATGGCGTTCACCGACGCCTTCCCCGGCGGCCGGGTGCCGACACTGGCCCCGATCACCTGGAGCAACGACTGGCCGGTACTGACCACGGTCAACGGCCGATGGGGCGCCACCTACCCGAAGCCGAACATCAGCACCACCAGGACCGTGCAACCGATGATCGGCCCGGACACGTTCACCGCCACCACGCTCGGCCACCGCTGGGAATGGAACCACAACCCCGACACCAGCCGGTTCAGCGTCGGCAACGGACTGCGGCTGTCCACCGCGACGGTGACCAACGACCTGTACAACGCCCGCAACACCCTCACCCACCGCATCCAGGGACCGGCCTCCACCGCCACCATCGAGCTCGACTACTCATCGATGGCCAACGGTGACCGCGCCGGCCTCGCCATGCTGCGCGACTCGTCGGCGTGGATCGGCGTCCGCAAGGACAACGGCGTCACCCGCGTGTCGATGACCAACGGCCTGACCATGAACTCGAGCTGGGCCACCACCGGCACCGGCACCGAGGCGGCCGGCGCGACCGTCACCGGGGGCCGCATCTGGCTGCGGGTCACCGCCGACATCCGGCCCGGCTCCGGACGGACCGCCACCTTCTCCTACAGCACGAACGGCACCACGTTCACCACCCTCGGCCCGGCGTTCACGTTGAACAACGCCTGGCAGTTCTTCATGGGCTACCGCTTCGGCATCTTCAACTACGCCACCAGCGCGCTCGGCGGCGCCGTCACCGTCAACCGCTTCGACCTGACGGCACCCTGACCCCGGAGGACCGGTCGCCGAACCGAACCCGGCGGCCGGTCCTCCGGCAGATCACGGCTTGATGCCGCTCACCCCGGCCGGTCCGGCTACCGCGCCGGGGTGAGGAGGCGCTCGCCCTCGGACACGGCCTCGCGGAGCCGGCCGACGAGCTGGTGCAGGCTCTCGTCGAGGTCGGCGCGGTCGCTCGTCGCGGCGACGATCTCGTCGCGCAGCTCGTCGACGTACGGCTGCCAGACGTCGAGGGCGTGCCGGGTGCAGGCGTCGGCGAGCTGTCGCCGTCGGTCGGCCGCCGCCCGGTCCTCGTTCGTACGGGCGCGGTCCGCCCGGTAGTCGTCGAAGATCTTCGCCGCGTACACGACGAGGGGAACCGCGGCCTCGACGGTGCCGAGGTGCCGTCCCAGCCCTTCGGCCGCCTTGGCGGTGCGGGTCTTCTTGCCGGCGAGCGGCCCGGCCGCGTCGGTCATCGCCTTCAGTACGCCGACCAGCATCGGCCCGACCGAATCGACACGTCCGGCGAGGCCCTCGGACGGGGTCGCGGTGCCGCCGGATTCGAGGGTGGCGACCAGGGAGGCGAAGTCGGTCCAGGCGGGGTGGGCGTGGTCGCGCTCGGTGGACTTGCGCACCGACTGCCGCAGCCGCTGGAGGCGCAGCTCGTGCTTCTCGAACCACTCCCCGAGCGCACGCTGGATCTCGGCCTGAATCTCGTCGGCGCCGGAGGCCGGGTTCCCGGCGCGGCGCAGCACCTCCTCGACGAGACCGTCGAGGCCGGCCCGGGCGGCGCGGTCGATGGCGTCGAGTTCGTTCTCCGACGCCCGGCGGCGGTTGCGGCCGCTGGTGGCGACCTCGGCGCGTACCGTGTAGTCGGCCAGCTGCCGGCGCAGTTCGGTCACGGTCTCGTCGAGGACCGCCGTCCAGTAGCGTTGCCCGGCGGCGTGCCGCCATCCGGGCAGGTCCGACGAGGACACCGCGCCGAGAGCGTCGGTCAGGTCCGTCATACCGTCCCAGGCGCGGTAGGCGTCCCAGGTCTCCGGGCCGAGATCGGTGTAGGAGCCGGCCAGTCCGAACGGGTCCGGCGCCACCACGTACACCGGGGTCGAGTCGCCGATCGTCAGCTGCTGTCGCAGTTCAGCGACCTTGCGAGCGGTCAGTTCCCGGTACGCGGCGAGCCCGTACTCCGGGTTCACGCCCGCCTCGTCGAACCGGGAGATCACGATCCACAGCGTTCCCGCGGGCCACTCCCGGGTGATCAGCTGCTGGAGCTGGTCGTGGTCGGCGGTCGCGAGTTGCGGGGTGAGCACGAGCACGCCGACGTCCGTGAGATCGACCGCCGCCAGAGCCTCGCGCGTGTTGTTCTGTGCCCGGATGTCGGACCCGCCGACCGAGAATCCGGGGGTGTCACGGACGATGCACCCGCCGACCTCGACCCCGTTGACCTCGAAGGTCTCGTGCCGCGCGCTGATGGTGAGCCAGGCGGGCGCCGTGCCGCCGGTGTCGGCGATCAGCCGGCGCAGCAGGGAGCTCTTGCCGGTGTCGTAGGACCCGAAGAGGGTCACGACCGGCTTGTCCAACCGCTGGAAGGCGTCCCAGGCGGCGCCGTACTCGCCGGCCAGCGACCCGCCCGGCAGCCGGTCCAGCCAGTCCCGCACCGCATCGATGTCGACCACGGTCACTCGTTCCTCCCCGTTGTGCCCGTCAGTTCGTCCGCGGCCGTGATCAGGGCCCCGGCCGTCCCGGCCCGCGTTCTCGCCGAGTCGATCTCCGCCTGCAGGGACGTCTCGCGGTCGAGGTGTACGCCGAGCAGCGCCTCGAGTTCCCTGATCTGCTGTTCCAGGTACCCGACGGGACCGTCGCCCCGGTCACCGCGCATGATCTGCTCGACGAGCCCGGCGGCCGCCTCGTCGATCTCTCGCAGGGCCGAGTCCTGCTGGTCCTTGTGTTTGCCGTCCTTGTGTTTGTCGTTGGCCATCATCGCCACGTCGGCGGCGGAGGCGACGAGCCCGAGCACGAATCCGGCCCGGGCGACCCGGGCGGCGCCGGTGACCGCGCCCCACGGCTTGAAGGTGTGGCCGAAGTACTTGCCGATGGCGTAGACCGCGTCCCGGGTGCCGAGCGCGTTCACCAGCGGCGCCACGGCGCCCGCGACATTGCCGGCGCCCGAGGTCACGCTCTCGTACCAGGCGTTGCCCTTGGCTTCGAACTCGGCCGCGAGTTCCGGAGCGACCTGGAGTTCGGCGGCGCGCATCTCACGTCCGATCGCGGACATGTGGTCGCTGTACCACTCGTCCAGCCGGTGTGCCGCGTCGGCCAGGTAGCGTTCGAGGTCGGCTTCGAACTCCGGGGCCTTCCACCAGGACTGGACGAGGTCCTCCAGCTTCTTGACGTCCTTGCGTTCGATCTTCACGACCGTGGACTTGGCCGCCACCAGGTGGCGGTCCACCGTGCGGCGGGCGGCCTCACGCAGCGAGTTCTCCAGGATCACGGCGTCCTTCACCGCGGCCCGCACGGTGGCGATCACCGGTTCCGAGCGGCGCATCTCCTTCTCGGCGTCGGCCTGTGCCTGCTCCAGCGCGTGCCGGCGCCGTTTGAGGCCGGTGACGGCCGTGTCGAAGGCGGCCGACGACGACGCGACGGACAGCCGCTCGTCGCCGAGCCCGGAGATGGTGCCTGTCAGCGCTGCCACGCCGTCCCACAGACGGTTCTCGTCGAAGGCGGCGGCCTGCGCCCCGGGAGCGGCTCCGACCAGGCCGAACGGGTCGCCGGAGAGGCAGTGGATCCGATCGGGCCCGATCTCGACGCCGCGGGCGGCGAACGCGGTGCGCAGTTCCTCGCGTTTGCGGTCCTGCAGGTTGAGGAACGCGCCGGGTTCGGCGAGCGGGTTCATGCCGAGTTCGTCGCACCGGTTGATGAGGAACACCATCCGGGCGCCCTTCGCGGCGATCGTCTCCGCGCCGCGCGCCAGATCCTCCAGCATCGCGGTGTCGCCGACCAGCAGGTTGATGTGGACGACGACGAACACCAGCGCGGCCTCGACGATGGCCTCGTACGCGATGGTGTCGTGTTCGCCGTGTCCGCTCTGCAGGCCGGGCGTGTCCACGAGGTCGAACCCGCCGAACGGGTAGCGGGTCGTGGACACGGTCGCGGGCGTGGCCCGGATGTCGATCGCCGCGGGCGCCTCCCGGCCGCTGTCCACCATGATCCGGCGCACCAGCGACGACTTGCCCGAGTTGTAGTCACCGAGGACGACGAAGGCGGGCTTCGCCCCGTCGACGCGCCAGAAGGCTCGTACGATGTCGAACAGCTCCGGGTCGTGCCGGGCGGCTTCCTCGAGGCCGGCCCGCCACGACCGGATGGCCGCCGCCGACGGAGTGTTCCACGCCGTGGCCAGCGCGCGCGTCAGCCGTTCGTGGTCCTGTCGACGGCGCTCGGCGTACCGTTGCCGGAGGGTTTGATCGATCTGCGCCGGCCGGTGCGGATCCGTTGCCGACTCCAGCCAGTCCTCGCCGAGGAACAGGCGGGTCACGTCGGCCGTGGTGGCGCCCATGCGGCGCTGGGCCCGTTGCAGGACGTCGGCCACCGCGGGCGCGGGCGCGATCGCACCGGCGTGGGTGCGCAGGTCGTCGATCAGCCGGCCGATCCGGGCGCGAGCCGTGCGGAGCTCGATCGCGGTACGCAACGTCCCGGCGACCGCGGGACCCAGCAGCGTCCACGCCGCTTTCCGGCTCTCGGCCACGAGCGAGTCCTCGTAACCGCCGAACGTCTCGTCCACCGCACGATGGCCGGCCACGGTGGCCTGGGATCTCGCCTCCCGTGCCCGTTCGGCTTCCTCGTCGCTCATCTTCTTGCCGAAGTACTGCTGGACCTGGCTCACGATCCCGACGCCCACGGCCGTCGCGCCGATCACCCAGCCCACCGGGTTCGACAGCAGGAGCGCGGCGAGCGGCACGGCGGCGGCGCCCAGGCCCAGCGCGATGCCCGACCCTTTGACGACGTCACCCATGACGCCGCTGCCCTCGCCACCGAGGATGGTCGCGGCGTGCGACACCGTCATCGCGTTGCCGGTGGACTCGAAGCCCACCGCGACTTCCAGCTCACGGTGCAGGAACTCCCCGCGGTCGGCCCACACGGCCGCCACCGCGGCGCCGACGGCGTCCTCGTCGAACACCGCCGCGATGAACTCCGACTCCTCGACCGCCCGTTTCTCGGCGAACGCCGTGCGGATCAGCTCGTCCACGCCGGCCTTCGCCTGCCGGCGGCATCCCGCCAGGTGGGAGGCGGTGAGATGCCGGACGAAGCGGTCCAGCGTCCCCTGAGGCGGTGACGTGTACGGGACTCCCCGCGCCACCTCGGACACCCCGGCCAGGTCCGCGCTGAGTGCCGCGTCGTGCAGCCACGCGGCCCGTTCGGCGTCGTCCGGGTAGCCGAGCACGGCGAACAGCGACTCGACGTCACGTTCGAGAGATTCCGCCTCCTGGTCGATCGCGGCCGCCAGATCCTCGAGTTCGCCGATTCCCCGTTGGCATCGCGACCGCACGTCCTGGCGCAGCGCGGCCAGCCGGAGATCGGCGGCGCCCTCCTCGACCAGGTGGGCCATCAGGCGCTCCAGCGTCCCGAAGTTCGACCAGCGTTCGAGGTACTCGATGCCGAAGGTGTCGCGTTCGAAGGCGAGCCCGTCCGCGGCCACCCCGCGGAAGGGGGTGGCGGCGCGGGCGAAAAGGGCCCGCTGGCTGTGGATCGCGACGATCGGCGTCTCCGGCAGCCCGATCTCCACCAGGTGGGTCCGGATGTTGTCGGCGTGCTGCCGCACCTGCTCGGACAGGTTCCGCCGCAGCGGCGGCACCACCCGCGCGGGATGGTGCCACTGCGCGTTGCGGGAGTTGAGGACGGCCACCGCCGGTTTGCCGTAGTCCCTGATCCAGGCGGCGATCTTGGTGAACTCCATCGCCTGCTGGGACTGGGAATCGAAGCACAGCAGCACGACATCGGCGATCTCGACCGCCCGGCGCGCCTTGGCCTCGAGACTCTCGCGGCTCTCGGTGCGTCCCCAGCCGTTGATGCCGGGGGTGTCGTAGAGCCGGCAGTTGCGCCACTCGACGGCCTGCACCTCGGTGGTGCAGTCACTTTCACCAGGAGAGACGTACGACCCGTCGAGTCGGCCGAACACCGACAGCAGGGTGCTCTTGCCGACCCCGGTACGCCCGAAGAACGCGATGTTGAACGACGCGAGCGACTCCCGCTCACGATCCAGGTGGCTTCGCAGGCGCGCCGGGAACGCGGCGGTGAAGTCGTCCAGCCGGGCGACCAGGGCCGATGACCCCGGGCTCCCCCGCTGCCCTTGCGCGAACGCGCGCCCCAGTTCGCCGGCGACCTCGTCCAGACGGGCCAGCTCGGCACGCCCCTGCTCGACGGCCGACCGGACGGCATCCTCGAACGACACCATGTCTGAGGTCAACTCGTCATCACTTTCCGCAGGCGCCCGGTCGTCTGTCGCCGCCGATCCTAGGTCACCGTCCTCCGGCCGCCGCCTCAGCGGGATCGTCGGCCGGCTCCACCGTCCGACCTGCGCCCCGCGTGGCCCCGCGAGGCCCACCTGGCACGCGAAAGCGGATGCCGTGCTCCGGCATCCGCTTCGCGTGTTCAGCCGCGGTGCGGGGCGCCCGCGGCGAGCAGAAGATCTTGCTGCAGGACGTGGTACTGACCCTTCGGGTTCAGCTGCTCGTCGTAGATCAGGGCGGCACCCTCCTGCGGGTCGGAGAACCAGCCGGGCACCCAGGAGTAGGAATCGCCGAACCCCCACGGCGTGAACGAGATGCAGGCACGGACGGCCAGGCACGCCTTCAGCGACCGGGACCAGTAGCTCTCCTGGGCGTACGGGGCGAGCGCGTCCACCGGCACGTTGACGGCCTCCGGCTTGGTCAGCGTACGCACGTCCACCTCGGTCAGCGCCACCTTCTGCCCCAGCGCGGCGAAGCGTTCGAGGTTGCTCAGCAGGTCCGGGTAGCCGTACTGGGTGGACAGGTGACCCTGGAACCCGACCCCGTGGATCGGCACGCGCTGCGCCTTCAGCGACTTCACCAGCTCATACACCGCGTTGCTCTTGGGGCCGGTGAACTCCAGGTTGTAGTCGTTGTAGAAGAGCAGGGCGCGGGGATCGGCCTGGTGCGCCCAGCGGAACGCGTCGGCGATGTAGCCGGTGCCGCCCCAGGCCTTGTACCAGATGGTCTGGCGGGGCTGCCCGTTGTCGTCGAAGGCCTCGTTGACCACGTCCCACTGCCAGATGTCGCCCTTGAAGTGGCGCATCTGAGCGAAGATGTGCTCCTTGAGGGCGGCCTTCACCTCCTCGTTCGAGAGGGTGGTGGTGTAGCCGTCGGTGGACAACCACGCGGGCAGCTGGTTGTGCCAGAGCAGCGTGTGGCCACGCACCAACTGCCGGTTCCTCTTGGCGAACGCGACGAGCTGGTCGGCCTTCTCCCAGGTGTAGGTGCCGCGGACGGCCTCCACTTCGGCCCACTTCATGGCGTTCTCCGCGGTGACGCTGGAGAACTGGTCAGCGGTCAACTGCGTGTACTTCTCGTTGGAGCCCAGCTCGTCCGCGTTCACCGCCGTGCCGATACGCAGGCCCACCCGGGCGGCCAGCGCCCGCAGCGAGTCCGCCGGGTAGGCGGGGGCGGGCGATGGCTTCGCGGCCACCGGGCCGGAGCCCGCGGCGGCGGAACCGGCGAACGCGAGCTGTCCGCCGAATAGTGCGGTAGCTGTGGCGACAGCGAGGGGAAGCCATGGACGGCGCACGGGGACTCCTTTTTACCGGGGATGTCGGGGACGTTCGAAAGTTTCGGAATAACTCCGGAAGTAACGAACGGAATCTATGCCTGTCATCGCGGGCGGTCAAGGGCCGCCGCCGCCCCGCGCACCCGGACCGTCGCACCGGCGCCGTCTGCGTCACCCACAGTGGATGGCGGAATCTTTCGAGCCTCGTTGCTCTCCCACTGAGCTACGTCGACAGGTGAACTGGTCCACGCTGGGGGCGCAGGACTCGACCCTGCACGACCGAGGTCAAAGCTCGACGGCCTGCCGTTAGCCGAACCCACAGAGCGCCGGGACCAGGGTGGTGCCACGTACACCCGAACGGATTCAAACCGTCGACCACCGGCCTGCCGAAGAACCGGTGCGCTACCTGCTGCGCCACACGCAGGTCGCGATGACACTGCACCGGGCCTCGCACCGACCTGCTCGGGTCGGGGTCGGCGACTTAGCGGAATCCGCCGAACACCCGCTCCTCGTTCGAACGATGGTGGAGGCTGCGGCGGTGTTCTACTATCCCCCTGATCGCCCACAGTAGAGGAAGATCATTTTGACTGACGTGCCCGAGACGCCGACCACTTCCACCTCCGCCGTCGTGCTCGGTCGCTTCGAGAAGGTAATCGCCGTCGTCCTCATCGCCCTATTCGTGATATTCATCGGCGTGCTGGTCGTGTTGCGCGATTCCGAGCACTGGGACCGCCTGGTGTACCTGTTCGGCGGCCTCGAGGCACTGGTGTTCTCCGCGGCCGGCGCGCTCTTCGGTAACGGCATCCAGCGAGCACAGACCGTCCAGGCGCAGGAGACGGCCGTGCGCGAGCGCGAACGGGCTGACGCCAACGAGTCCGGGGCGCAGCATGGCGAGGCTCTCGCCGCCCTGGTCCGGGCGAAACGCGAAGCCGCCGAATCGGCCGCCGAAGGACGCGGCGCCCGTCCCGGCATGGCCGCGGAGAGCAGCGAGGCACGGTCGCTGGCCGAACTCGGCCGGGTGGCGGACGAGTGGTTCCCGCCGACCAGGTGACGGCACCACCCGGCGCGCCATCGCTGCTGGCCATCCGGATCAGCGTCGGCGAGACCGGCGACCGGTACCAAGCTGAACTACTCACCGGCGCTGGTGACCGGTTGGCTGCCGGCACGTTCGACCTGCTGCTTCCGAACTTCGGCGACGGCTCGCCAGAACCCGCCGAGCAGCAGATTCGGGAGGCGGTGCTCGGCGCCTACACACCCGGCCCGGGTCGGATCGCCATGATCGGGACATACCTGGCCGAACTGCTGAACACCGCCGGGATCGGTGCGGCCTGGCATGAGGCCCGCAAGGCGCTTCCAGCCGCGCTCACCGTGCTCGACATCCGCGTGGCGGAGTTGGCCCGGCTGCCATGGGAGTTGCTGACCGACGCCGGTGTGCCGGTTGCCATGACGAAACCGGGACTGGTTCGCGGCCGGTTCCCGCTCACTGTCGCGCCCGGCCCGGCTCCGACCCCGATCCGGGTTCTGATCCTGGTCGGCTCGGCCAAGCGCGATCTGTCCGCCGAGAGCGAGGTCGCCGCCATCCAACGTGCGCTCGCTTGCCGGCCCTGGCAGGCACACGCCGAGGTACTCGTCGAGCCGTCGGTCACCGAGTTCTACAACCGGGTCGAGGAACTTCGCCCGGACGTCCTGCATTTCATCGGGCACGGTCGGTGCGCTCCGGGCAGGGGCGAACCGGTGCTTGATCTCACCGACGCGGACACCGGCGAGGCCTGGAGCCTGTCGGCCGCCGACATTCGGTCCGGCTCGCTGCGCTGGATGCCGCGGGTACTGGTGCTCAACGCCTGCCGAACGGCAGAGCTGAGCGACCAGGCTGGTGTCTGGAGCATCGCCGACGCCGCCATGGAGGCCGGGGCACTCGCCGTGGTGTGCATGCAGGGCTTGGTCGACTCGCAATTGGCCGTCCGTTTCTCCGACGAGTTCTACCGGGAGTTGAATGCCGGCTCCCGGGTGGATCAGGCGGTGGCGCAGGCTCGTTCGATCATCGGCCGGGGCCCGGCCCGCGAGCGGCGGGATTGGGGACTGCCGGTACTGCACCTGGGTGCCCCGCCGGCCGAGGTGCTGCCGATCGACTGCCCACTCACCGACGCCGACCGGCAGCGGCTGACCGTCGTCCCGGAGTTCGTCGACGCCCGCCGACTCGTCGACCGGGACGTGCAACGCCGGAACATGTGGCTCACCGACGGCGTCGGCCGGGGATTGGTCGCGGTCTCAGGTGCCGCGAAGATGGGGCGTACCCGGTTGGTCCACGCCGCGCTGCTGACCTGCGCTGGACAGGGACACCACGTCCGCTACACCGATCTCGGCGAGGCCCGGCGGTTGACCTGGGTCGAGGCGCTCTACGCGATCCGGGACGGTCTGCCGGCCTCCGGCTCAGCGCTGCGCGATCCGCTGCCGGCGCCGGCGTTCGCCGACTTCAACCGCGAGATCGTACGGCTCGCCGCTGGCCAGGAGCCACAGCCAGGCGACCCGACGCCGGCCGAGCCCCCAAGGCCGCCGTTCACCGCCGCGACCGAGTATGCCCCCGCCTTCGCCCAGCGGATCGCCGACCGATTCCTCCAAGCGCTAGGCCGGGTGGCGGCGGACCGGCCGTTGACCATTGCGATCGATCACATCGGCGGCGTCCATCAGGGCGGGGTGGTGGCCGAACAGGTAGCCAGCCACCTGAGCCCACTACTGTTGCGCCCGGCCGCGCGCGGCGATCTCGGCTCGGTCCGGCTGATTCTGGTCCTACGCGATGAAGAACGCGATCTTCTCACCCCGGACGTGCAGACCCTCATGTATGAGGTCAGGGTCCCGGGCTTCGACCGCCGCCTCTACCCGTTCCTACAGCGTGAGCACTTCGCCCGCGCCGGGCACGCTGACGACACGTGGCACCGGTACGAGCCTCTCGTAGAGGTGGCTCAGGTCGGCCTGATCGAGGAGGACTGGGGTCCGCACTGGTTCACCTGGTTCGACCAGGCCGTCAAGGGGGGTGCACGATGACCGACGCTTACCTGGACGATCTGATCCGGCGGCTCACCTCGGGTGAGGATCCCGGCCGGATCCAGCGCTCGCTGCTCACCCGCGAGGTTCGCGAGACGCTGCGGCGGTGCGCCGTCGCCCGCACCTTCGACCGTGCCGTCCACGATCAGGTGCTGTGCTCGCCCGGCGGTCCGGACGTCGCCACCATGCTTCGAGACGGTTACGCCGAACCGATTCCCGGCCCGGGGTCACTGTTCCGGCTCGGTTCCGACGTACGTCAGGAGTGGCTCGAGGACTGGCCACCCAGTGTCGACGGCCGCGTGCCGGAGGGCATCGTCGCGCTCAGCGGGCGGCTCGCCGACGCGTACGCGGAACGCGGCGACGGGGTTGAGGAGCTGTATCACCGCGCACTGTCCGATCCCGGCGGGGCGGCCGCGCTCTTCACCCGCCTGTTCGCCGATGCCGACGCGCGGTTCGACCTCGCCGCTTGCCAGGACGTGCTGGACACGGTGAGCGAACCCGGCCGCCTGGCCTGGCTCGATCCCGTACTGACCGGCCTGCGCGCTGACCGGCACGCCTACCTGCGGGCGCGCTCGTTTTGGTCCACCGAATGGTTGCAGTCCGCCCGCTACCTGCAGCGCCCGTCCGTCGACCGACACCTCGAGCGGTTGATCGCGGACGACCGGTCCCGCGCTTTGCAGTTGCACGCCCGCGGTGGCAGTGGCAAGACCATGCTGCTGCGCTGGTTCATCGCCCGCCGCTGCGTGCCCGAGCCCGCTCGCATCCCGTGCGCCCGGATCGACTTCGACCTGGTCGCTGTCGCGGTCGCCGGCCGCCGCCCGTGGCTGTTGCTGCTCGAGCTTGCCGACCAGCTCAACCGGCAGATGCCGGACGCACCCTTCCAGGAACTGCTCAACGACCGGGGGGTGCTGCGCGCCCTGCTCGACCTCCGGCCGTCCCGTGCCGTGCTCAGCGCCGGCGGGCAACTGGACACGGAGCCGGAGCGTGTCGCAGAGGAGGTCGTCGACCGGTTCGCACGCACGCTGGCCGAGACCGCCGGGCAGCGGCCGGTTCTGCTGGCCTTCGACACCTTCGAGCGCGTGCTGCTGGATCGTGAGGGCGAACCGGCGGCGATCCTACGTCTGCTCGACCAGATAAGGCGCCGTTGCCCTTCGGTCCGATTGCTCCTGGCCGGCCGCTACGACCTGCGTGACCGGGTATCCGACCTGCGAAAGATCCTTCCCCGGTTGCGCACCGCCACGGTCAAGCGGTTCTCCCGGCCGGAGGCGGCGCGTTACCTGCGCGAACGGCGAGGCATCAACGACCGGGCACTGGTCAGCGCGATGGTCTCCAAGAGCAACGGCGACCCGTTCGTGCTCGCCCTGCTCGCCGACCTCGCCCGAGATCGGGCCGGCCTGAGACCCGAGGAGATTCTCGCGTACGACGATCCGCAGGCCCTGTACCTGGTCGAACGTATCATCTCCCGGGTGGACGACCCAGCGGTGCGCTGGCTTCTGCGCTACGGGGTCGTCCCGCGCCGGCTCAGCTACGGATTCGTGGCGGAGGTGATGGCCCCGTTCCTACGGCAGGGCATGTCCGGCACGTCGACCGTCGACGACCCGGAGACCGACCGACTCCCCGAACGCGGGCCGGAGGCGCTGTTCCCGAAGGATGTCCTGGCCGATCCGCAAGCGCCTCTGAACCTGGAGGCGGTGTGGCAGCGGCTGTTGCAGTACGCCGCCCGGGCGTCCTGGGTCTCGCTGCAGCCCGATGATCCCGGCGTCGTAGTCTTCCACCCCGACCTGGTTACCCCGATGCGCCGGGTGCTACGCCGTCACCCGGTCTACCTGCGGCTGCATACCGCAGCGGCCGAGTACTGCCTGTTGCAGAGCGACCGCCCGGGCGCGAACCGCCTGCCGTGGCTGCTGGACATGATCTACCACTGCTTCCAATCCGGTTCCCGTGATGCGGCGCAGTCTTGGCGTACGGCACTGGCCACCGCCGAAGAACGCTTCGGACTCGATGCCCGGGCGCGGGTTGCCGAGGAGCTTCTCGGCCCGGAGTACGTGGACGAGCGCGGCGATCCATTGCCCTTCGACGCGCAACGGGTGATCGTCGGCTGGGACATCCTGATCGAATCGCACCTCGAGCGGGGACGGGTGGCGATCAATCAGGCCAGATCTGTTCCAGCTGGGCTTCTGCGCATGTATGTCGAGCGTGGCCTCGCCGCAATACGTGAGGCCGATCGCATCAGGCGGGAACACGACGGACTGAACCTGTATGCGCCTGAGTTGGCCGTGGTCACCTCGCTTGCTGAGGGACTTCTCGCTCCTGCGACCGCCCTTGGTGATCGCGTCACGGAACCGGTCAGCGGCGCGGATCCGGTATCCGGGTTCGCCGGTACGGAGCTACTCGCCGATGAGGTGCGCGATACCGATCCGGGCCGGGCTTCGGTGCTCTATTCCGCGATCGTCGGCTACCTGAACGACGCGAATCCGGTAGCGGCGGTCCGTGTTCGTCACAAATCGATCCGGACGCTGGCCGATCGAGGGCGGTTCCAACTGGCGCTCCATGAATCGGAGGGGCTGCCACGCCCTGATCTCGACACCGAAGCCGGCGCCCTCACGTTACTCGATCAAGGCCGCGTCTGGCTGCGAGCCGGTGAGCCGGCCGGGCTGCTCGCCTTGGTCGAACGTTTACCGGCCGAGCATGCCGCAACACCGTCGGCGGCCGCGGCGCGTGATTGGTGCGTCGCCGCGGTCAAGATGGCGCAGAACGAGCCGTTCGCGACCCTACGGATCTGCGAGCGGGCGCTCGTCCGGCTGGCCTCGACCTCCACCGGCGATCTCCCGCGGCTGCGCCTGGAACTCATGGAATTGCACGCCCTTTCCCACGCCGCCGTCCTGCAAATCGCCGAGGCACTCGGCGAACTCGAGGACGTCACCGCGGGCTGGCGTGACCTGGGCGAGCCGGAACGCTCCTGGATGGCGGCTGGCGCCCCGGCCGATTTCGACCTGCGCGGCAACCAGACTCTACGGGGGCAGGCCGACCATCTGGCCACGGGAGCCGAGCGGAACCGGGGCGAAGGCTGGTTCCGGTCCTCGTTGAGCGCATTGCGCTTCGCGGTCACCCGGAACGAATCCTTCACCGTGGATGCCATGTTCGGGCATCTGGTCGAGCAACTCGGTCCGGACGCGGCGCCGCACCGACTGGTGCAGCTCGCCCTGGTGATGCTGCCGACCGGGACGGAAGACGCCGTAACGATGCTGATCGACAACCTGCAGCGAATCGATTCGGTGCCGGCCCGGCTGATGCTGCTGACCCCACTGCGGTGGTGTAGGCGCATCTCCCTCACCGCCGAGCAGCACGCCGCTCTCATCGAGTTGGTCGGTCCGCAGCCAACCCTCGACCGGCCGGAGGCACTGCTGTCGTGGGCGGAGATCACCCGGCTACTCGGCGACCATGCCGCCGCCACCAGCGCGATCCACTTGGCCACCACCTCTTGGCTGCACTACTTCACCCCGGCCCACGACCACCGGGACCGGCACTTCTGGCGCTGGCTGCTGCTGGACGCCGCCGAACGCCTCGGCCACCCCGAACTGCCAATCCCGCCTCCTGTCGGTGAGAACGCCCTGCATTTCGCCGACCGAGCGAGCGAAACTCCGGTCCTCGCCGCAGCCACCCTCATTCTGGCGGCGCTACGCACCCCGGCCGATCCACAGGCCGTCCACTGGCTGGACCGCGGTGACGAGTTGCTCGGTGAGGGCGGCGCCGGCGGCTCTCAGTGGGAGGTCTACCTTCTGCTCGGTCAGGCACTCGCCGCTCTGGAAACGAACCAGGGCCGGGCACGTGTCTACCTCGATCATGCCCGGCAGAACTGGGAACGCATCCGGCCGACCGAGCCCCTGCCGTACCTGGACAGGTTCGACTCGATCGCGACTTCATCACCAGCCGAGCCGCCGTTCCTCGACATCGGTGCGGTGTTGCCGGATTGGTCGCACAGTCAGATCGTCTGCCGCGCGGAGACGGTTGGCAGCGGTTTCCTCGTCACGGTCACCAGTAAACGGGAACCGGTCCGGCGCAACACTGTGCAGTCTCCCCTTGCTCGCCCCTCCTCCCCGTCGCTGACGGCCCGCATCGAGATGCTCGTCTCCGAGCTGTTGAAATCACCCGGTGACCGCGCGCCGCTACTCAACAGCTTGTTCCGTCCCTTCCGCAAGTCGGCGTACCACGCCCCCGTGGCGATCGCGCCGACCTCGACGATCCTCGGCGCAGTGCCGTGGGAATTCATGTCGGGCACCGAACTGCGCGCGCCCGGGGAGCATCCGTTCACCCGGGTGTCGACCCAGGAGCTGATCCACCGGCACACGGTGACCGTACTTCAGCAGGGCCTGCACGCCGCGCTGGAGGTTCCGCTCGCCGTCGACGGATTGTTCGGCCCAGCGACCCAGCAGGCCGTGGAGAGATTCCTGCTCCAGGGTGGCATGGGCACGACATTCGACGCGCATGCCTGGAACCGTCTGACCGACACGGTGGCCGGCCACGCCACCGGCCGGCCCGAGGTGCTGGTCGTGCTGCCGGGCACGGAGAGCACCTTGTCCCATGGCCGCGGCGGGCTTCGCGAAGGTGTCGATCTCGCCGACCTCTACCGCCGACAGGGCTTCGTCGTCCGGGAGGCGGTCAACCCGGTGCCCAGCATATTGAACCGGCACATTCGGGAGATGTCGCGCGGTAGACGTCTGGCGGTGGTGCACATCGCGGGTGGGTTCGGTGCCCAGCACAACGAGGTCTATGTCGAATTCGCCTCTCAACGTGAGGTGTCCGGCATGAGCAAGCGGCCCGGTGAAGGAACGTCCACGACGTTGACGAGCGGGGCGCTGGATCGGGCGATCGCCTCCCTCGCTGCGGAACTGCCGCGCCCGCTGATCATCCTGGATCCGGGGCGGCCGCGGAGCTCAGGTGAGGCGATGCGGCAACTGGTGCTGCGCAACGCCTTCGCCCACCGATTGCTCGAATTCGGGAATATTCCGGTATTGCTCGCGATCGGCCTCGACCGGCGGGATCTGGCCGACCGCCGCGTGCGTATCGCTCAGGCCTTAGCCCAAGGGCGAACGGCAGACGAGGTGGTACGCGCGATTGTGGGCGAGGATCACGGAACGGACCAGATCGCCCGAGGTGCCGCGATCTTCACTCATCTGCCGCCGTATGCGCTGCCACGCTGGCGGGTCCGATGAACTCGGCCGTCGGCGAGCGCAAGCTGGCAGAGCTCACCGCCAAGATCGCCGGCCTGCGTGAGGAGTTCACGCACTGGCGATCCGAGAGCTCCGCCGGCCGTCCGCTCGAGAAACACTACAGCCAGATCGAGCGGATCACGGCCCGTCTGGATACGTTCACGGAGCTGCTCATACGGGATCTGACAGACGAGAACATTCTCACCCGGTGGCAAGGCATCGAGCTGAGCTTGCTCGACGTCCATCACCTCTGGGACTTCTTTCGCGGCAAGTTTGCCGCTCGCTACGTGCCCTGGTTGCGGGACGTCCTGGTGGTCGGCGACGAACTGGTCTGGGCCTGCTACGCCCCGGCTCAGGCCGCCGCCGCCCGGTCCGGCCAAATGGATCCGAACTCCGTTCGTGAGCCGCCGCTGACCTACTTTGGCAATGACGCCACCCCGCTCGCAATCTCGCGGCACTCGTCCTACCGGGCCAGTCTGTACACCGATGAGCTGGCCGGTGAGCTACGTTCCCTGCCGGTTCCGGTCACCGCCGTTCCCTGGCATCAGGGCGCCCACGTGCCCGACGTGCTGATGCTCACGCATGAGGCCGGCCATCACGTCGAGGACGATTTCGGTCTCACGCCGCACCTTACCGCCGCCGTGGCCACGTCCGGCATCCCACCGACCCGCCTGACGTTCTGGCAGGACCGCCTCGGGGAGGTGTTCGCGGACATCTACGGGGTACTCAGCGCCGGTGCCGGCTACGTCACAGCGCTCGCCGACTTCCTCGCCGCGCCACCACCCGTGGTCGCCGGGCAGCGGGCCCACGCCCGCTATCCGACCACGCACCTGCGCGTCCAGCTGGCGCTGGCCACTCTCGCCGCGACCTGTCCCACCGATTCGCGAGCCACGGTCCTTGACGAGGCATGGCAGACCACTCATCCCGACCACGACTATGCAGCCTACGACGCGGACGTCCCTAGGGTTGTGGAGTCAGTGTTGTCCTACCCGTACCCCGCCTTTGGCGAGCTCAGGCTTCCGGCAGTCCTGTCGTTCGCCTCGCTGTCCCGTGAGACGGACATCGACGCGGCCCAGCTACTCGATGGGCGCCGACCCCTAAGCGGCGACCCTCGCGCCCTGCTCGCCGCCGCCAGCTTGGCCTTCTATGACGATCCGGCTGGCTACCGTAAACATTCCGTGGCCGCCCGGACCACCGATCGAGTCCGCGCGGTGCAGGCGCAGGGCACACGGTTCCGCAGCCGGTCCACTTCGCAGCCGACCCTGGCGGCCGCCGACCGGGCTGCAGGGGCGTCCTTGTACGAACGGCTGACCGACCGTCATCGGCTCCGGTGAGGCGCGTTCAGGCGCGGAATCCGCCGCACGTGATCGAGCCTCTCATGAGCCCGGACTGCTGAGCCCGGCGAAATACCGCTCCAGCACGTCGAGACCGCCGCTGCGGGTTGGTTCGCCACCTCCAGCTCGAGCCAGCTCAGCCAGTAGGCGGTGGTTGGGCCGGAGGAACTCCGGCGGCTCGGCTTCCCGTCGCTGACGGTCCCACCAGCGCTGGAACATCGCCTCGTCGCCGATCCCGAGTGTGTGCAGCCGCACCCCCAGCGAGCGGTGCAGATCGGCCGTCAGTAGAACCGGATCCGCCGCGGCAGGGATCACCTCACCCGTTGTTCGAGCCTCGTGGGGTCGCCAATCAGTGCCGTCGCTTACCAGCACCATCAAAGAATCGTTACCGGGTACGCCATACCGGTGCAGCAGGTCAGCCGCTCGGTACAGTGCCTTACCCAGGTCGGTGCCCTTTTCCTGGCAGCGCAGGAGCGCGACCGCCTCGCGAAGGTCCTTGCCATCCCCGAGATCGGCCATCGTGCCTGTCCCTGGGAAGACCACCTCGAACTCCGTGGTGAAGGCGGCAAGCGCGAACCGGCCGGGCAGGCGCGAGACATCCCTGAGGGCTCGTTGCAAGGCCTCCATTCGGGTTAGGTAGCGCTGGCCTTCCTCATCGGGGATGTCATCGCAGGCCATCGAGCCGCTGCAATCGGCGAGCACGACGATGTCCACTCCGCGGTCCCCCGTCGGCCAGCTCACGGGCGCTCCACCCGAATCTCCACACCCAACTCCGCGGACAGACCACGAAGAGTGCTTCCGCCTGGTCCGAGTAATCGCCCAAGCAGCGCTTGCGGCATCCGTACGAAAAGGAGATCGGCGCGGTGCTGAAAGGCCGACAAGCGGACGGACTCGGCGAGGTCGTGGTGGCCCCGGTCGCGCATTGCTTGACGCAGCCGGGTGATGTGTTTTTCGCCGGCTGCCTCAGCATGGTGCAACTCGGCGATGTCGGCGGCACGCTGTGCGGAGTCCTGGCCGATCAGGCGCCGCATTCGTTGCTCCAGTGGGCTGTCACCGAGCGAACTCGCCAAACCCGTGTAGAGATCGTCGGCCGAGCATGGGTCGAGCAGTTGCCCACGCACGTTCACGAAAGTGGCCCGCAACGCGCCGAGCGAGGGCAGGCGGGCGCCTCCGGGACGACCCGCAGTGCCGGCAACGATCTGGAAAACCAACTGATGCGTGGTGAGCGTCTGCAGGCGGGCGCCGTGCTCGGGGCACAGGCCCAGGCCGCGCTGATGCGGGCCGAAGATCTGCCAACGCCACGCGTGCCCAGGACAGGCACGCCGGGCGCATGCCCGCAGACCGGTGCCGGCCACGAACTCGCAGGCGATGATGGCGGTGATCGCGCAATCCGCGGTGACACAGGCGGGGAAGACCTCGTCGTGGCAGTCCAGGCAGTAGCCCGCCGCCAGGCCACCCGGATGGGCGCGCCGATGACGCCCACAGTGCGCCACAGCACCATCACAGAGCGGGCCCGGACAGAAGAAGATGGCTGGCTCGCCGCACCGGCAATACGACACGCGGCCTCCCCGAATATCTATCAGGCGCCGGTCCACAGTACTCACATCGGCGCGGCCGGGTTGTCAACTCTAGTAGGACTCGCGAGTTCGATCCCGACGGGTCGCCTCGCACGTCGACCGTCATCTATTACGGCGGTGTTCACCGTGGGCGACAATAGCGACCACGTCCGGCTCAGCCGTCGAGCCCAGCAGGCAGGAGTGCGCGAGGCGACGACGGCGACGCGGTGCGCGTCGACGGGGTCGGTGTTCGTTCGAACGCCCGACCAGGGGCAGGAACGCGCTACGCCGTCAGTGTCCTTGTGACGGCTGCCTGATACGAGATGGAGTGTGCTGTGAGTGGTGAAGCAGAGCATGATGAGCCTGCTCGTCCCGGTGCGCAATCTGGCGCTCGTGGGCTGGTTCGAGAATACGTAGGGAAGAAGATCGTAGATAATCAGTCGGTGCTTGACTTTCGAGTCTTCGCGACGTCACTTGACGAGGCGCACGCCAAGGCTGTCGAACAGTACGGGATAGGCAGCTACTCCATCTGGAACAGGCAGGACGCGGGCAGACGCCGGTGACGTGGGAGACACTGGCAGGCAGCGTCGAACCACTACCCCTCAATCCCAGGATCAGAAGATCGGGTCTCCGGCGATCAGCCGGGCCCAGAGGTTGGCGGCGATCGAGATCTCCTCCCGCAGGTCGGGGTCGAGGCCGTCGCGTACCTGCGGCACCAGATCGGCAACCGTGCGTGGCGCGCCGCCCTCCCGCAGCACGAACTCCCGCCGGGCCCGGTCATACAGCGCGACCACCGGCCCGCGCACGTGCGCCAGCAGGGCGTCCGGGCCGGTCGGCGACTCGATCTGGTGGCCGGCCACCTCGAACAGGCCTTCGGTCACCCCGCCGAACAGCCACTCGTCGACCTCCACCACCCCGTCGACGACCAGCACGGCGTCGCCGAGGACCAGCCGGCGGGCGCGAAGCGTGCCGCGCACCACGTAGATGGCGTGCACGTCGGTGCCGAGATCGAGGGTGCCGGCGACGGTCAGGCCGCCGCCGAACACAGCCGTCTCCAACTCGTCGCGCTCCTCGCAGCGGGCCTCCGCGTCGAACCCGTCGACGGTGACCGGCGCTTCGTACAGCTCGACCCCGTCGGTGTGCCCGGAGAACCAGGAGTCGCCGGTCAGTTCGTCTGCCTGTGGCGCCGAGATCTTCATCGCAGTGAAGCCTAGTGCCACACGTCGGCGACGGCCCCCGAGCACGCTCTGTCCGTCTCGCGGCGGCCGTCGACGACGTCGGCCGGCGCCCGGCGATAACGTCTGACGATTTGGTCGCCTGAACCGCCGATCTCGGGGGTCGCGGGGCTGTTCTAAGGTTCCGCGGGTGACTCCCGTACTGGAAATATCGGGGCTGCGGAAGACCTATCGCAGCCGCAAGGGCGCGCGTAACGCGCTCGACGGTTTCGACATGGTCGTCGAGGCCGGGCAGGTGCACGGCTTCCTCGGCCCGAACGGCTCGGGCAAGACCACCACCTTGCGTACGCTGCTCGGCCTCATTCAGCCCGACGGCGGCCATATGACGCTGCTCGGCCGGGAGGTGCCCCGGCACCTGCCGGAGGTCGCCGGCCGGGTCGGCGCCATCGTGGAGAGCCCGCAGTTCTTCGGCCGTTTCACCGCCGAGACCACCCTGTCGCTGCTCGCCGACGCCGGCGGCGTGGACCGCGGCCGGGTGCCCGAGGTGCTCGACCTGGTGGGCCTGCGGGACCGTGCCAAGGAGAAGGTCAAGACCTACTCCCTCGGCATGAAGCAGCGCCTGGCGGTGGCGTCCGCCCTGCTCAAGAAGCCGACGCTGCTGATCCTGGACGAGCCGGCCAACGGTCTCGACCCGGGCGGCATCCGGGAGATGCGCACCCTGATGCGGGATCTGTCCGCGTCCGGGATGACGGTGCTGCTGTCCAGCCACATCCTGGCCGAGATTCAGCTGATCTGCGACTCGGTGACGATCATCTCGGCCGGCCGGCGGATCACCGCCGGATCGGTCGCCGAGGTGCTCGCGCGGCACGACTCCGGCGCCGTCCGGGTACGCCTGGAGCCGGACACCGACCAGGAGGAGGCGGCACGGATCCTGCGGGAAGCCGGCGCTCAGGTCACCGTGGAGACCGCCGGCCAACTGACCGTCCGGGACGTCACCGGCCCGGCACAGATCACCCGGCTGCTGGCGCAGCGTGAGATCTACCTGTGCGAGCTGACACCGATCGCCGCCGACCTGGAGGACGTGTTCCTCGAACTGACCGGGACCACACCGGTCGAGGGTCACCACCGGCAGGTGGACGAGAACGCGCTCGCCGCGAGTCAGGATGGGTGGGGTCGATGAGCCTGGTTCGTGCGGAGACCCGGCGGCTGTTCCGGCGCCGCCTCACCTCGGTGCTGTTGATCGGCGTGGTGCTGGTGCTGGCCGCTTTCGCCGCCGGCACGTTCGCCAGCAATCAGAAGGCCACCCCGGCCCAGGTCGCCGCGGCGAAGCAGGAGGCCATGCGGCAGTACCAGCAGGCGGCGGCCGACGCCGGGGTGCAGAAGCTGCGGTGCCAGGCCGCGGCCCCGGGCTCGGCGGAGGCGGCGGACTTCCCACCGAACTGCGCCGACATCTACACCCCGCGGCCGAGTGAGTTCGACTACGCCTGGTTCCTGCCGGAGACCTTCGACCTGCGCCACGAGTTCCCCGAGATGATCGCCCTGTTCGCGCTGCTGATGGCCGCGGCGGCGTACCTGATCGGGGCGACGTTCGTGGGCGCGGAATGGCACTCCGGGGCGATGATGAACCTGCTGCTCTGGCGGCCTCAGCGGCTGGTGGTGCTCGGCACCAAACTGGGCGTCTTCCTCGGCTGGCTGGCCGGTGCCACGGTACTGCTGGGTGCGGCGTGGGCGGGAACGTTCCGGCTGATCGCCGAGTTCCGCGGGGACACGGGAGGGATGACCTCCGGTGTCTGGCAGTCGTTCGGCCTGATGGGGCTGCGGGGCCTGGGCCTGGTTCTGGCGGCCGGCGCGATCGGGTTCGCGCTGGCGTCGCTGGGCCGGCACACCGGTATGGCGCTGGGCGCGCTGATCGGTCTCACGGCGGTGCAGATCGGCGTCTACGTGCTGGCCGGTTTCAGCGGGCTCCAGTTCCCGGAGGCGTACCTCGTACCGTTGTGGGGTTATGTCTGGTTGTATCAGCGGGAGGTCCTGGAGGACTGGTCCTGCGACGGCGTGACGACCGGCGGGGGCTGCATGCCCGAGACCTTCACGATGACGTGGCAGATGGCCGGTGTGGGCTCGGCTGTCGTGCTGGCCGTCGTGGTGGGCGCGGCGATGTGGGCGATGCGGGTCCGCGACGTCAACTGAGACTCGGCGGTGCCGCGAGCGGACCTTCCCGGTCCGCTCGCGGTCGCGGTCATCGCGGTACAGCCCCGGGGTTCACCGGAAAGTCCACGTCTTCTCCCCCGCCGCGGTTGAGACACGCCTGGTCACGTTCCGGGACCTTCCCCGCCGACGCATAGACGAATATCTTTCCGATATGAAGCGTGCCGCCACCCTGTTCCTCGTCCTCGCCCTGGTGCTGATCGGAGCGCCGGGCCCGGCGTACGCCGCCGACGGCTCCTACCGTTCGCTGACCACCGCCGCCAATCCGGACTGGATGAGCGCCATCCCCGACACGACCAGCCTGGCCCGGCTGTCGATCCCGGGCACCCACGAGTCCCTGGCGATCCGGGGTGGCGCATGGACCCAGGCCCAGGAGAACCACGGCGACAGCGCCGCCACGCTGACCGCCCAGCTCCAGGCCGGGATTCGCATGATCGACGTACGCGGCCGGGTGAACAGCGGCGACACGCTCACCATCCATCACGGCGCCGCGTACCAGAACGCGAATTTCACCGACGTGGTGAACCGGCTCGCCGATTTCCTCGCGGCGCATCCGCGGGAGACCGTGCTGCCGCGGCTCAAGCAGGAGTGCACCGGGCAGACCGGGTCCTGCACCGACGCCACCGGCCAGGCGCCGTTCGCCGACATCGTCGACGGCTACATCAGCCGGCGGCCCGGCCTGTTCTGGACGCCGTCGGTGACCCGTTCGGCCGCGGCGGCGATGCCCACCCTCGCAGCGGTCCGCGGCAAGGTGGTGCTGGTGGTGCTCAACGGGGCGTACGGCGGACGGCTGCACCAGTACGGGCTGGCGCAGTTCGCCGACTGGAAGGACGGCTCGTCCACCTACGTGCAGGACGAGTACAACGTGCCCAATATCGGCGCCATCGCCACCAAACGCGACCGGGTCCGCCGTTTCCTCGACGCGACCAGTGCGGCGGACGCCTCGAGGATGTACGTCAACTTCGCCAGCGGCGCCAGCGTCTTCGCCACGCCCGAGGCTGTCGCCGGTGGCGCTCTCGGTGTGCAGGGCGTGAACCCGTTCCTGCTGACGTACCTGAACGAGGGGCCCGAGGTGCACACCCCGGTGACCCGCACCGGCGTACTCATGCTCGATTTTCCCGGCGGCGCCCTCATCAACAAGATCATCTCCATCAACTGAGGACGGTCGTTCATCGATGCTTGCTTATCCGGGTACGCCTGCCGTAGAACAGGCGGATGGCGTACCCGGATGATCCCGTGCTCCAGCCGGACGTGCCGCATGCGGCACGAATCTGGAACTACTGGATGGGAGGCAAGGACAACTTCGCCGCCGACCGCGCCGCCGGCGACGCGGTCGAACAGGTGTATCCCGAGATCGTGCTGATGGCGAAGCAGTCACGCCGGTTCCTCATCCGCGTCGTCCGGCACCTGGCCGCCGAGGCCGGGATCCGGCAGTTCCTCGACATCGGCACAGGGCTGCCGACCATGCAGAACACGCACGAGGTCGCCCAGGCCGTCGCACCGGATTCCCGCGTCGTCTATGTGGACGCCCGCGGTCGTCGAAGGCGCCGAGCGGCTGGCGCAGAACGGCGGCGTACCGTACATCCTGCGTTCTCCTGAGCAGATCGGCGGCCTCTTCGACGGGCTGGAGGTCGTGGAGCCCGGCCTTGTCCAGATCACCGAGTGGCGTCCGGAAAGCGCCGTCGAGTGGCTCGACGCGTACGGGGCGGTGGCCCGCAAGCCCTGATCAGGATTCTCGGACCGTGGTGACGAAGCGGTGCACCTCGGTGCGCAGCACTTCGGCCAGTTGGGACAGGCCGGCGTTGGTGCCGTGCCCACCGTCGACCGCGGAGGTGATCCCGCTGACCAGGTGGTGCATCTCGCGGAGATTGGCGGTGACCGCCTCCAGGACGTCGACCGCGCCACCGGCCGCGGCCTGTACCGCGGTGACCTGCTCGACGATGTCGTCCGACGCGGTGGCGGTCTCACCGGCGAGGGTCTTCACCTCGCTGGCCACGATGCTGAAGCCGCGGCCGGCGTCCCCGGCGCGGGCGGCCTCGATGGTGGCGTTGAGCGCCAGCAGCTTCGTCTGCGCCGCGACCTGGGTGATCAGGTGCACGGCGCGGCGGATCTCGTTCGAGGCCTGGTGAAGGGAGCCCACCGTGGCGCGTCCGCGTTCGGCGTCGTTGACCGCCCCGGTGGCGAATTCCGCCAGTCCATGGGCCGACGCGCCCATCTCGGTGGCGGCCGTGGCGACCTGTTCGCTGACCGTCAGCACGGCCGATTCGAGCTGGTCCGCCAGCGCATGACGGGCGCGGTCCGCGGCGGCCAGCCGCTGCGCGTCAGCGCTCATCCCCTCCACGGCGGTGTTGATGATCGTGACGCTGTTCGCGTAGGCGCCGGGCATGCCGCGCGGCAGGAACCGGCGGTGGAACCGTCCTTCGGCGGACGCTTTCAGGGCGGCGCCGGACTCACGGACGAACGCGTCGGTCACGTCGAGCAGCCGGTTGATCTCCCGGCGGGCCGCGGCCGCCTCCGGGCTGTCCCCCAGCTGCGGCACCCGGGCCTCCAGGTCGCCGTCGGCGGCCCGGGCGACGACCTCGGCCAGGACGGCCAGCGCCTGCGTCTCCGCCGGCACCGGCGCCGTTTCGGACTTGCGGCGGCTCATGTGCCGGCTCCTTCGTTGGTGAGTTCCCACACGTACTCGTCGTAGGTCTGGCCGCGCTCGGCCAGCAGGTCCTGCAACAACCGGCTGGACGCGGCCAGACCGGCCGGCCCGCCGAGTCGCCGTTCCTCGGCGCGCAGGCGCTCGTACAGCGCCGCGGCGGCCTTGACCGCGGCCGGGGCCGGCAGCCTTCGGGACGAGTGGTAGCCCACGATCCGGCCACCCGCGTCGTAGGAGGGGGTGACATGGGCCAGAACCCAGTAGGCGGCGCCGTCGCTGGCGAGGTTCACCACGTACGCGAAGATCTCCTGGCCGGTGGCGAGCGTGTCCCACAGCAGTTTGAAGATCGCCTTGGGCATGTCCGGATGCCGGATGAGGTTGTGCGGCTGGCCGATCGCCTCGTCCTCGGCGAAGACCGAGACCCGCAGGAAGACGTCGTTGGCGTACGTCAGCCGGCCCTTGAGATCCGTCTTCGTCACGATCAGCTCGTGCGCGCCGAAGGTACGCATCTCACCGGTCGGCCGGGGCGCTGTCTCCCGCACGGTCTCTCCCTCCGCGAACCTCACTTCCTCCCTGTTGATCGGAAGGTGCACGGCATCGGAGGAGCGGCCACTTCGCCCCAGGTCACGGGACCTTCGGCCTATCCGGGGCGGTCAGGAACGGATGCCGGCGGCGCGCAGGACCGCGGCGAGCCCGGCCGGGCTGCCGGGCCAGTGCCGGTGCAGCGCTTGCGGGCCGGCCCGGCGGGCCACCGACCGTAGCGCCAGCGCCACGATGATCGCGTCATCGGCATAGCCGACGACGGGAATGAAATCGGGGATCAGATCGATCGGTACGGCGAGGTAGGCCAGCAGCAACCACAGCCGCACCCGTACGCCGCGGGGCAGGCCGGCGTCGGCGGCGAGCCGTCGGAGCAGGCGAAGGAGGTCCGGCAGCAGCCGGAGCATCTCACCGAGGCCCGGGCGTTCGTAACGGCGCCCCGCCAGCAGCAACGCCACGATCAACACCAGCCACACCGCGACCAGGCCCAGGCCGGCACCGATCAGGACCTGCCACGCGATCTCCATCAGGATCTGATGGTACGGGGGCCGCGGTCACGCCGCCGCCACCGACCCGGCGCGCTGCCGAGAGTGACCGCTCAGATCGTGAACCTGTCGACGACGCGCTGGAGGTCCCCGGACATCCCGGCGAGACGGTTGGCTGCCTGATCGGCCTCGTTCACGCCGGAGGTGGTCTCCTGCACCGAGGCCGCGACCCCGTTGATGGTGTCCGCGACCTGGGCGCCGGCCTCGGCGGCCTCGGTGACGTTGCGGCTCATCTCGTTGGTGGTGACGGTCTGCTCCTCGACGGCGGAGGCGATCGTGGTCTGGAAGTCGTTGATCTGCCGGATGATCTCGCCGATCTCCCCGATCGCGGCGACCGCGCCGGCGGTGTCGGACTGGATCGCGGCGACCCGGCGGCTGATGTCCTCGGTCGCCCGGCTGGTCTCCTGGGCAAGGTCCTTGACTTCGCTGGCGACCACGGCGAATCCCTTGCCCATCTCGCCGGCGCGTGCCGCTTCGATGGTGGCGTTGAGCGCGAGCAGGTTGGTCTGCTCGGCGATGGCGGTGATCGTGTTGATCACGTTGCCGATCTCGGCCGACGATTCACCGAGTTTGCCCATGACCATGCTGGTGTGCGTGGTGACCTCCACCGCCCGGGAGGCCACCTGCACGGCCTGCGTGGCACTGTGGCTGATCTCGCGGATGGACGCGCCCATCTCCTCGGCGCCGGCGGCGACCGTCTGGATGTTGTCGGACATCGTCGCCGCCGAGTCGGCGACGACGGCCGCCTGCCGGGCGCCCTGTTCGGCGCTGGTCGCGCTGTTGCGGCTGGTCCGGGTCAGCGCCACGGCCTGGTCGGCGAGGTTGCGGGCGTGGTCGCTCAGGTCCGTGACGGTCTGGCGCAGGGTGTCGGTGGCTCGGCGCAGCGAGTCGGCCATGTGGCCGACCTCGTCGCGTTGCCGCACCCGGGGGTCTCCGGAGAGGTCCCCTTCGGCGACCCGGTCCAGGACCTCACCGACCCGGCGCAGTGGCTGCACGATCAGGCTTGCCACGTACAGCGCGGCGATCACCGCGACCACCAGCGCCACGATCGCGGCGACGATGATCAGGACGCGGGTCTGCGACACGGTCTCGTCGAACTTCTCGCCCTGCAGCAGCGCCGCGTCGGCGTACGCGATCTCGTCATTGATCAACGTCTCGTACGCCTTACGCAGGTCACGGTTTTCGCCCAGGGCCGCCCGGATCGCGGCCTCGGGACGGGTCCGGTAGAGCGCGAACTCGGACTCCAGCGCGGCGAACCAGGTGTCCGTGGCGGACTTGATCGCGTCGATGCGTTCCGCCGCCGCCGGGTCGGCGACCGCCCGCGCCGCGGCCAGTCCGGCGTCGACCGCCTCTTTCCGGTTCAGCGCCTCCTCGCTGAAGTCGGCGTCGCCCTCGAGCAGGAAGCCGCGCTCGTCGTTGGCGGCCGTCTTCGCGCTCAGTGCGGCGTTGTTGAGGTTGGTGCTGTACGGCAGGACCTCGGCGATCTCGGTGTTCCGGCTGGTCTGCAGGTCACCGATCCGGGCGACGCTCAGCGCCCCGACGGCCACGGTCCCGGCGACCGCCACGCCGGCGACCGCCAGTACCTTCGTGGAGACCTTCCGGTCCCGGCACCACTGTCCCAGTCCACGGCTGCCTGCCACGTCGATCCCCTCGTTCCGGCGCCGCTCCTTCGCCAGGCGGACGCGCTCTTGAGTCGGCACCCCTGGTGATCTCGCCGGCGGCGTTCGCGCAGTGGCCAGATGACGTCACCCTAGGCCACGTTTCACGCCTTACACGCCGAATGCGGCAATAGCCCCCGGCGATCAGTCGGCGACATGGGCGGTGTTGTCGAGCCAGTGCCGGGCGAGGTCGACGTCGCCGTCGATGCCGATGGTTTCGTCGCCGGTGAGGGGCCGGCGCCGGGTCATGATCAACAGCAGGGAGGCGGCCGGTCCGGTCACCGTCACATCGGCGTCGCCGGTCGCGAGCCGCCAGGTGGCGCCGCCGGGTCGCCGTTCGACGAGCCAGGCGCCGTCCCCGGTGTCGGTGGCCCGCCACTGCAGGGTCTGGCCGGTGCCCCGGATGGCCTCGGCCGACGGCGACCGCAGCATCGCCCAGGTGGGCGAGGTGAGCATCGCGAGATGGTTGCTGATCAGCGCGGCCGCGATGTCGGGGGCGATGTCGGCCGGCCGGCCCGCCGCGTTGGCCGCGTCGAAGCCGTGGACGACCGTCTCGTTGAGGACGCTGGTCAGCCAGAACCGTGTCCCGGTCCGTTCGTCGCCCGCGGCGTTGAACACCGCGGCGTCGAGAGCGTCGTCGGAGCACGCGCTCGTGACCCGCTGTGCGGAGCCGGACAGCCAGGCGTCCCATTCGCCGGGGTCGGCGGGCAGGACGGCCATCTCCGTGGGCAGCTGTGCGGGGTCGGTGACGCGCCGTTCGATGATCTCCGCCACCCAGTGCTGGGTCTGGCCGACGTGTTCGACGAGGTCGGCGACGGTCCACTCCGGTGTGGTGGGCACGGCGGTGTCCGGTCCGGCCGCGGCGGCGGACCGGGCCAGGCCCCGGGTGTGTTCGACGATCGATCGCCGGGCATGTTCCGCGTTCAGGTCGCTCATCACATCATCCTTAGTCTCGGGTTCGCTGTGATGGGTAGACCCGGCGGCCCGGCCGAACTCATCGCGGCGGGCCCTTTCAGGATGACCCGGCCGAGCGTCAACGCGTCTCGGGTGCCTCCGGCGAGGGCGCCCCGGGGCCGGCGAGCCGGGCGACGAGCAGTTCGAGCTGGGCGGCGTACCGCTGGTGGAACTCCGGCGAGTCGGCGGCGAGGCCGGTGAACTGGCGAGCGACCTGTGGCACCACGGTCGGCGCCAGGACGGCGCCGAAGAGCACCAGCATCACGTACGCCGGATCGAGGTCGGCGGCGATCTCGCCCGCCTCCTGGCGGCGCCGCAGATCGTCGACCATGCCGGCGAAGATCGGGTCGTCGGGCATCGGCTCGGTGTCGGTGAGCCCGCTGAAGGCGAGAAGGCGGGCCCCGGACCGGTGTTCCACGTTCATCCGGAGGAAGTCGGTGACCACCTCGGCGAGGGGACGGTCGGCCGCGGTGACCGGGCCGCTGATCGTCTTCCAGCGGTCCTGGAGTGCGCGGAACAACCCCTCCTTGCCGTCGAAGTAGTACGAGATCAGCTGTTGGTTGACGCCCGCCCGCCGGGCGATCGCGCTGATCCTGGCCCCCGCGTAGCCGTGCTCACCGAACTCGATCTCGGCCGCCTCGAGCAGGCGCTCACGGGTGCGCTCGGAGTCTCGCTTGCGGTCCGGGCCGCGCGGAGAACGGCGAGGTGGGTTCACGGCGATCACCGTAGCACCCGAATTATTCAATCGTTTGTTTGACTAAATCAGGTGACGGATTGAAACTGGGGGCATGACGAACTTCCACGTACTGGTGATCGGAGCCGGCATCGGCGGCCTCGCCCTCACCCAGGGTCTGCGCCAGGCCGGGGTGCGGGTCACCGTCTTCGAACGCACCCGATCCCGCACCGACTGGCTGCAGGGCTACCGCATCCACATCAACCCGGCCGGGAGCCGCGCCCTGCACGACTGCCTGCCCCCCGAGGCCTGGCAGCGCTTCCTGGACACGGTCTCCACCGTGGGCGGCGGCTTCGGCTTCGTCACCGAACACCTGCGTGACCTGCTGCGATTCACCGAGCAGGAGATCACCCCGGACGCCGGGCCGGCCGACGCCCACCACGGCGCCAGCCGCATCGGACTCCGCGAGGCCCTGCTCACCGGGCTCGACGACGAGGTGCTCCACCTGGGGGCCGAGTTCGAGCGCTACTCGATCGCGCCCGACGGGCGCGTCACCGCACACTTCACCGACGGCAGCGCGGCGACCGGCGACCTGCTGGTCGGTGCCGACGGCGCCAATTCACGGGTACGCGGTCAGCTCCTGCCCCACGCCCGCCGCATCGACACCGGCGTCCTCGCGATCGCCGGCAAGCATCGCCTCCCCGACTCCGACCTGCCGACGGTCCTCGTCCGGGACACCAACATGGTGATCCCGGCCGGACGCGGCTCCCTGTTCACCTCGGTCTGGCATCCCGACCGGGTCGCCCCCGCCGGAGACTCGTTGCCGCTCGACACCTCGAGCGCGTACGCCATCTGGGGATTCGGCGACGCCACCGCGACGTTCCCGCCCGGCGTGACGGATCTGTCCGGAGACGACCTGCAGCGTCTCGTCCTGGAACGCACGGCCGGCTGGGCGAACGGGCTACGCCGGCTGATCGAAGGCTCCGACCCGGCGACGGTCAACGCCATCCGGGTACGCAGCGCCACCCCGGTCGGCCCCTGGGAGACCGGCCCGGTCACCCTGCTCGGCGACGCGATCCACAACATGACCCCGATGGCCGGCATCGGCGCGAACACCGCCCTGCGCGACGCCGACCTGCTGCGCCGCCGGCTACTCGCGGCCGACCGGGGCGACATTCCGCTGCACCGGGCGGTGCGCGACTACGAGGAGGAGATGCGCGGGTACGGCTTCGCCGCGGTCGCCCAGTCGCTGCGCAACGCCCGGATGTCCGCATCGGGCAGTCGCGCCGGCCGGTACGCCTTCCGCGCCGTCCTGCGGAGCGTGCACGCCGTCCCACCGCTCAGGCGCAGAATGGCGACCGGCCTGGGCTCCTAGCGACGATCATCATGTCCGCTTCCTCTGCCGGGCTCGGGCGGCCTCTCGCTGCGCGCACCATGCCTCGATGTCGGCGGCCAGCCAGATCTTGCCCTGACCGAGTTCGGCGACCGGGCGCGGGAAATCGGCCCGGCTCGTGATCTGATACACCCGCTGACGGCTGAGCCAGCCCAGCCGCACCCGGATTTCATGGCTGCCGACCAGCGACAGCTTCCGCGTTCCCATGAACACGATGGTAGTCGCTGGACAAGATTCCCAGCGACAAGGTCACCCGCACCGGGGTCTAGGCACGAGCAGCGGCGATCCCGGCGCCCGCTCGTCGCCGATCAGCCGAGTCGACCGAGGACGTGGTGGCGCGTCCGGCCCTCCACCCTTCGGTCGATCATGGACCTACCGCAGGTCGAGGTCCGCGGCGTAGAGGCGCAGGTGCCCGATCAACAGCTGGGAGCGGTCGGGCCGGTCGCGGACGAGTTCGGACACCCGCCGCGGTTCCCGGACGACCGCCGGGACGGCGCGCGGTTTCCGCGAAAAACCTGACGGGCCGGAGAGTCGCTGCGCGCCGTGGGGATCGGGGCGGCCGTACCCTCGGAGCCGTCACCGACGACCTCGCCCGCGGGAGAAAGCCGATGAGCGTTCTGAAGGCCCTGTTGTCCGGACTCGGCGCCGGTTCGATCGAGGTCGTCGACCTCACCGCGCCGCTGTCGGCGAGCACGCCGATCCTGCAGCTGCCGCCGCCGTTCGCCAACACGATCCCGTTCGGGCTCGAGGAGATCAGCCGGTACGACGACCGCGGCCCCGCCTGGTACTGGAACGACATCCACACCGGCGAGCACACCGGCACCCATTTCGACGCGCCGATCCACTGGGTGACCGGCCGGGACGGTGACGACGTGTCGCAGGTGCCGCCGCGGCGGCTGGTCGCGCCGGCGGTGGTCGTCGACGTCGCCGACCGGGTCGCGAAGGACCCGGACTTCCTGCTCGAGGTGCGGCACCTGCGCGAGTGGGAGGACCGGCACGGGCCGCTGCCCGACGGCGGGTGGCTGCTGCTGCGCACCGGCTGGGACGCCCGTTCCGGTGACCAGGAGGCGTTCCTGAACGCGAACGAGACCGGCCCGCACACCCCGGGCGTGTCGGTGGAGGCCGCGCGCTGGCTGGCCGAGGAGTCGCCGGTGATCGGCATCGGTGTGGAGACCGTCGGCACCGACGCGGGTGCCGCGCACGCGTTCGACCCGCCGTTCCCGTGCCACTCCTACCTGCTGGGGGCCGACAAGTACGGGCTCACCCAACTGCGCAATCTGGACCGGCTGCCGCCTACCGGGGCGGTGGTGATCGCGCCGCCGCTGCCGATCGTCGGCGGTTCCGGCAGCCCGGTGCGCGTCCTGGCTCTGATCGAGAAGTGAGCGACCACACCGTGGCCGACCTGGTCGGCGAGACGCTCGCGAAACTCGGCGCGGACCGGGTGTTCGGCGTCGTGGGCAGCGGCAACTTCCACGTCACGAACGCTCTGGTCGCGCACGGGGCCCGGTTCGTGGCGACCCGGCACGAGGGTGGCGCGGCCACGGCGGCTGACGCGTACGCGCGGGTCAGCGGCCGTCCCGGGCTGGTCACGGTGCATCAGGGCTGTGGGCTGACGAACGCGATGACCGGCATCGCGGAGGCGGCGAAAAGCCGTACCCCGATGGTGGTTCTGGCCGCGGAGCCGGCCGCGACCGCGCTGCGCTCCAACTTCCGGGTGGACCAGGACGCGCTGGCCCGCGCGGTCGGCGCGATCCCGGACCGGGTGCACAGCGCGCAGACCGCGGTCGCCGACACCGCCCGGGCCTGGCGGACCGCGGTCCGCGAGCGGCGGACCGTGGTGCTCAACCTGCCGCTGGACGTGCAGGCCGCGGCCGCCGAGCCGGCCGATCCGCCACCGGCGCCGGCGGTGCAGCCGCCGCGCGCCTCCGACGACGCGGTGACCGCTCTGGCCCATCTGCTGGGCGGGGCCGAACGGCCGGTCTTCATCGCCGGCCGGGGTGCGGTCGCGGCCGGCGCGGAGGTGGCCGACCTGGCCGTGGCGTGCGGTGCGCTGCTGGCCACGTCGGCCGCCGCGCGGGGCCTGTTCGCCGGCGACGACTGGAACCTGGACGTCTCCGGCGGTTTCGCGACCCCGGTGGCGGCCGAGCTGATCCGCGCCGCCGACGTGGTGGTCGCCTGGGGCGCGTCGCTGAACATGTGGACCAGCCGGCACGGTTCGCTGATCGGCCCGGACACCGTGGTGGTGCAGGTGGACCTGGACGAGGCCGCCTTCGGCGTCCACCATCGCATCGATCTCGGCGTCTGCGGTGACGCGGGGCCGACGGCGGTCGCGGTGGCTGCCGCGCTGCCCGGGCAGCGGGTCGCCTACCGGACCGATCCGGTACGCGCGAAGCTGCGCACCGGCGCACGCTGGCGTGACGTGCCGTTCGACGACGACGGCGACGACACCCACATCGACCCGCGGACGCTGGCGATCGCCCTCGACGACCTGCTGCCGACCGAGCGGGTGGTGTCCGTCGACTCGGGCAACTTCATGGGCTACCCGTCGATGTTCATGTCCGTACCGGATCATCGCGGGTTCTGTTTCACGCAGGCGTTCCAGTCGATCGGCCTGGGCCTGGCCACCGCCCTCGGAGCGGCCCTGGCGAGCCCCGGCCGGCTGCCGGTGGCGGCGTGCGGCGACGGCGGTTTCCTGATGGGCATCGCCGAACTCGACACCATCCGTCGGCTCAACCTCGGCATGCTCATCGTGATCTGGAACGACGAGGCGTACGGCGCCGAGGTGCATCATTTCGGCCCGGCCGGGCACCCGATCTCCACGGTCGTCTTCCCGGAGACCGACCTGGCGGCGATCGCCCGCGGGCACGGCTGCGCCGCGGTCACGGTACGCGGCCCGAACGATCTGGAACCGGTCCGCGAGTGGCTGGCCGGCCCGCGGGACGTCCCGATGGTCGTCGACGCGAAGGTGGCATCCGGCCGCCCGGCCTGGTGGCTGGAGGAGGCGTTCCGCGGCCATTGACGCGGACCGTACGCGTCCCGGGCCGTTCCGCGATCTTTCCAAACCGGGTGTCCGTGGGAGAGACTGCGGACATGGGGCAGGTGTATCCGATGCCGACAGTCGGTGACGTCTTCACCGACGTACGCGGCGATGGCCGGACGATGCGCGTCAGCTACCACGAGAACCGTCAGGTGGTCGTGGTGTCGTTGTGGGCGGACACCGTGTGCCGCGGCTCGTTCCAGTTGGCCGCCGACGAGGTGGGCCGCCTCACCGCGCTGCTGGCACAGGTCGCTCCCACCACTGCCGAGATCCCGTCGCCGGCACCGTCGCCGGAGCAGACCGGCGACGTCTCCATGCTGGCGCTCCCCACCGCCCCGGCTCCGCGGGTCGCCTGAGCCTCGCGCCCCGCGACGGGCGCGGGGACGGGGTTCAGCGGCGGCCGGTGGAGAGGGCGACGAGGAACTGGCCGCCGCCCGGTTCGACGGTCGTGGTCACGGGGAGGCCGGGCACGAGGCGGGTGAAGCGGTCGGCCAGCCAGTCCGCCGCCTCCTGGGCGTCCTTGCGGCTGGGGCAGCGGGCCACCAGTTCCCGGCCGCCCTTGCGTTCCAGGCGTTCGGCGACGGTGAGCAGCGGGGCGGGCTCGATCACGTTGAGCCGGTCCGGCCAGGCGATGACGATCTTGACCGCGCCTTTGCGGGAGTTGCAGGCCCGGTGGGCGAGCCGCTCGGCCAGTTTGGCTTTCCGGTCGGCGGTCCGGGCGTCGACGCTGGGGCCCCGCGGATCGTTCACCGACATGTCGGCGTCGACCGGCTCGTCACACACCCAGCAGCGCCATCCGTCGCGCTTCGCCACTTCGTCAAGGGAGCTCATCGTCCACGAACCTACCCGCCGGTGGGGCGGCGGACGGCCGCGGGGTCATTCCGGGACCGGTCGACCGGGAGGCATTGTGTCCTTGCGGTTCGCACCATCATCCTTGGCTGATGGTGCAGATCGCCTCATCAGACACGGGTTGGCCGCGGATCTCGGCGCCGGTCGCCGCCCTGTTCCGCCGTGGGGCGCAAATGGCGCTGGACCCTCCCGCGGGGTGGATGGAGGGTCTGCACGCGGCGTCGCTGAGCAGCGAACGGATGCGGCCGGTCGCCGACGACCCGGTGCTGGCCGCGGCGGTGCGGCGCAGCAACGTCGCCAACCTGCGCCAGTGGGCGTCGGCCAACGTCCGCTCGCCGGGTGCCCGGGTGCCGGCCGGGCTCGATCCGGACGCTCTCGGCACCGCCCGCGATCTGGTCCGCCGTGGGCTGGACAAGAGCGCGCTCGACTCGTACCGGACCGCGCAGGGTGTGGTGCTCCGGCGCTGGATGGAGATCTGCTTCGACCTGACCGCCGACCCTGCCGAACTGCGTGAGCTGCTCGATGTCTCCACCCTGTCGATCTCGACGTTCATCGAGGACACCATCACCGCGGTGTCGGCGCGCATGGAGGCCGAACGCGCCGAGCTGACCGCCGGCACGCACGCCGAGCGGCGGGCCGCGGTGACCCTGCTGCTGGAGGGCGCCCCGATCGGCCGGGGCCGGGCCGAGGCCCAGCTCGGCTACCGGCTGACCGGCCCGCACACGGCGGCGATCGTCTGGAACACCGGCACCCCGGCGCCGGACGAGCTGGAGGCGGCCGCCGAGACGCTGATGCGGGCCACCGGCGCCGGCCACCGGCTGACCGTCGTCGCCAGCACGGCCGCGCTGTGGCTGTGGCTGCCGGTCGCGACACCCGTCCCGCTGAGCCGGCTGACCACCGGGCTCACCGCGTACCCCGGCGTCCGGGTCGCGGTGGGCCGGCCGGGCAGCGACGTCGACGGGTTCCGCCGCAGCCACCTCGACGCCACCGCCACGCAGCGCATGCTGACCCGGCTCACCTCACCACAGCAGATCGCCCGCTACACCGACATCCAGCTCGTCGCGCTGCTGACCACCGAACCGGCCCAGACCGACGAGTTCCTCACCGACACCCTCGGCGACCTGCGGCACGCCGACGCCGACACCCGGGAGACGGTGCTGGTCTACGTCCGCGAGCAGTGCAGCGCGACCCGCGCCGCCGAGCGGCTGTTCACCCACCGCAACACGGTGCTACGCCGCCTGGCCCGCGCGGACACGCTGCTCCCCCAGCCCCTCGCCGACGACCTGCTCGGGGTGGCCGCCGCGCTGGAGGTGCTGCGCTGGCGCGGCTGACGGTCAGCCGCGACCGAACAGGCGACGGTCCCAGGCGACGACCAGCTTCGGGTACAGGCGCGGGAACAGCCGTACGAGACGGTCGGTGTGTTTCGCCTCGCTGCCGACCCGGATCCGCGGTGAGCCGGCCCGCACCCCGTCGACGATGATCCGGGCAGCCCGGTCGGCGGGCATCCGGAGCAGCTTCTCGTTGTAGGTCCGGACGCGCTGCTCCTGCTCCGGCGTGGGCCGCACACCCTCGCGGGCGGCCTGGCGCAGCGCCGCCGAGGCGATGTCGGTCCGCACGCCGCCCGGGTGCACGACGGTGACGCGCACCGGGTGCCGGCCGGCGAGCATCTCGGTGCGCAGCACCTCGGTGAAGCCCCGCACCCCGAACTTGCTGGCGCAGTACGCGCCCAGCGTGGGCTGAGCCATGATGCCGTTGAGGCTGGAGATGGTGACGACGTGCCCGTCACCGGAGGCGATCAGGTGCGGCAGGAACGCCTTGGTCCCGTGGATGACACCGAAGAGATTGACGGACAGGACTCTCTCGTACGCCGTCCAGTCGCTCTCCAGAATGGTCTGCCCGCCACCGCTGATCCCGGCGTTGTTGTAGAGCTGGTGCACCACGCCGAAGTGTGCGGCGACCTCCGTCGCGTACGCCTCGACGGCTTCTCGATCGGTGACGTCCAGGCGGGTGCCGTGCACCTCGGCCCCGAGCGCCTCGACCCGGTCGACGGTCTCGCCCAGGCCGACGACGTCGACGTCGCTGAGCGCCAGGCGCGCGCCACGTTCGGCCAGCAGTATCGCCAGGGCCCGGCCGATCCCGGAGCCGGCGCCGGTCACCACGACGACCTTGCCGTTCGGTCCGCCGCTCATGCCGCCGTCACCGCCACCCGGCCGAAGTGCAGCTCCGGGTCGGTGACCGCGTCGGCACGCAGCAACTTCACGTCCGACTGGTAGTCCATGGAGGTCAGCCACGGCATCCGGTCACCCTGCCGGGGCAGCTGTCCGACGGCCCGCTGGATGTAGCCGGCGCCGAAGTCCAGGAACGGCCGGGTCGGCATCGCCGGGTCGGCCACCTCGGGCCGGCAGACGTCGTAGCCGTGCGTGTCCATGTGCTGGAGCAGCCGGCAGAAGTGCTCGCAGAGCAGCCCGATCTTCAACGTCCACGACGAGTTGGTGTAGCCGATCGCGAACGCGAAGTTCGGCACCCCGGAGAGCATCATGCCCTTGTACGCGACCGTGTCCGGCAGGCGCACCGGCGTGTCGTCGACGGTGATCGGGACGCCGCCCAGCGCCAGCACGTTCAGGCCGGTCGCGGTGACGATGATGTCGGCAGCCAGCTCACGTCCGGACTCCAGCAGCACGCCGTGCTCGGTGAACGACGCGATCCGGTCGGTGACCACGGACGCCTTCCCGTCCCGGATCGACCGGAACAGATCACCGTCGGGGACCACGCACAACCGCTGGTCCCATGGGTCGTACGGTGGGTGGAAATGCTCGTCGACGGGATAGCCGGCCGGCAGCTGCCGGGCATTGACCCACCGGATGATCTTCCGGGCGGTCGCCGGGTACCGCTTCGAGAACGCCCAGATGGCCTTCTGCTGAGCGATGTTCTTGCGCCGGGTCCAGGCGTATCCGCGCTGCTCGCCGAGGTACCTGCGAAACGCGATGGCCAGGGCGTCCCTCTTCGGCGCCGGCAGCACGTAGGTGGGGGTGCGCTGAAGCATCATCACGTGCGCGGCGTCGCCGGCCATCGCCGGGACGATGGTGACCGCGGTCGCGCCGCTGCCGATCACCACGACCCGCTTGCCGTGATAGTCGAGGTCCTCCGGCCAGTGCTGCGGGTGCACGATGGCCCCCTGGAACCGGTCACGGCCGGTGAACGACGGGGTGAAGCCCTCGTCGTAGCGGTAGTAGCCGCCGGCCGAGAAGATCCAGCCGCAGGTCATGGTGAGCCGCTCGCCGGTGTCGGCGCGTTCCACCTCGACGGTCCAGCGCGCCCGCTCGCTCGCCCAGGACGCGCCGACCACCCGGTGGTGGTAGCGGATGTGGGCGTCGAGGCCGTTCTCGGTGGCCGTCTCGCGCAGGTAGGCCAGGATCCGGGGCGCGGACGCGATCGACTCCTCGTCGCGCCAGGGCTTGAACTCGTACCCGAAGGTGTGCAGGTCCGAATCCGACCGGATGCCCGGGTACCGGAACAGGTCCCAGGTGCCACCCGAGGCGGCCCGCGCCTCCAGGATCGCGAAGCTGCGCCCGGGAAGTTCGGTCCGCAGGTAGCGCCCGGCGCCGATGCCGGAGATCCCGGCACCGACGATCAGCACGTCCAGGTGCTCGGCGTCCGCCGCCTTGTCGAAGATCACCATGCCACTCCGCTCGTACCGACCGGTGATACCTGTCCAGGATCGGCAACCGCGCCCCTGCCGCGCCAGGGAGGATCGCACCGGATGACCGTCTCGGTGGTGCACTCTGCACCAGCGCCGTCTCCCGCTAGCCGGACAGGGCGGCGAGGCGGTCCCGCCGGACGTGGGACAGCTCGTGGTGGTGCTGGTCGCCCGGGTGGCTGTCCGGGTCGACGTGCACGGTGGCGGCCGTGAGGCGGGGCACGGCGTGGGTGAGCTGGTGTTCGGCGTCGGCGGCGATCTCGTGGGCGGCGAGCAGGCTGAGCCCGGCGTCGACGACGATGGCGGCCTCGGCGTGCAGACGGTGTCCGATCCAGCGCAGCCGCAGCCCGCAGACGTCGCGGATGCCGGGGACCGCACGCAGCGCCTGTTCGGCGCGGTCGACGAGGTCGGGGTCGACGCGGTCCATCAGCCGCCGGTAGACCTCGCGGGCGGCGTCCTTGAACACGAAGGCGATGGCGGCGGTGATGGCCAGGCCGACGACCGGGTCGGCCCAGCCCCAGCCGAGCCGGGCGCCGGCGGCGGCCAGGACGACGGCGAGGGAGGTGAAGCCGTCGGTGCGGGCGTGCAGCCCGTCGGCGACCAGGGCGGCCGAGCCGATGCGGCGGCCGACGGCGATGCGGTAGCGCGCGACGATCTCGTTGCCGGCGCATCCGATCAGTCCGGCGGCGAACACCCACGGCAGGTGGGTCATGGTTCGCGGGTGCAGCAGCCGGTCGACGGCGAACCCGGCGGACGCCACCGCGGAGGCGGCGATGACCAGGACGATCACGATGCCGGCCAGGTCTTCGGCGCGGCCGAACCCGTACGTGTAGGCCCGGGTGGCGGCCCGCCGGCCGAGCCAGAACGCGATGCCCAGCGGGACGGCGGTGAGCGCGTCGGCGACGTTGTGCAGGGTGTCGCCGAGCAGGGCCACCGAGCCGGAGAGGGCGACGACGGCCGCTTGCAGCAGCGCGGTCACGCCGAGGCCGGTCAGCGAGATCCACAGGGCGCGCATGCCGTCGCGGGACGATTCGAGCGCGGAGTCGACCCGGTCGGCGCTGTCGTGCGAGTGCGGGGTGAGCACGTGCCGGAGCCGGTGCAGCCGTCCGTGATGGTGGTCGTGGCGGTGCTCGTGGGCGGACATCGGGCGCCTTCCCTCGTGGTCGAGACGCCCCATAATATGTGCTCATGCGCGCACGCGACAACGTTGCAGATGCCAATGACCTGCAGAAACGTGTTCCGGGCAACGCCACGGTGGAGGCGGCAACGGTGCTTCTCGGCATGCTCGCCGACGCCACGAGACTGCGGCTGACGGCCTGCCTCGTACACGGCGAACAGGACGTCACCGCGCTGACCGCCGCCGTCGGCGCGGCCCGCCCGGCGGTCTCCCAGCATCTCGCCAAGCTGCGGCTGGCCGGTCTGGTGACGGTACGCCGCGACGGCCGCCGCCAGGTGTACGCGCTCGCCGGCCCGCACGTCGGCCGCCTGGTCACCCAGGCGTTGCGCACGGCCGAGCACCGGTGACGGCCGGGCGCGGCACGACCCGCGCCCGGCCGATCGCGGTCAGCAGCCGTTTCGGGTCGCGGCGACCGCCACGTCGTCGTACCAGAGGGTGTCGGCGCCGTCGCCGTAGCTCTCCCAGCCCAGGCGCAGGTCGGTGAGGGCCGGGCGCCACGTGCGGTTGAGCCACTGGCTGTCGATGTCGTGGGTCGGCGTGCCGTCCTCGAGCAGACCCGGGACCGAGGCGCCGTTCAGCCAGGTCTCGATCGTGCCGTTCGCACCGTCGATCTTGAACTCGACGCAGTTCCAGGTGTTCACCGGCAGCGGCCTCGACAGCGCCACACCCGCCGGGCTCTGCTCCGGCAGCGTGGCGTCGTCGGAGGCCCGGTTGAACTGCAGAGCCCCGTTCTGGCCACCGAACCGCAGGTCCTTGCCGCCGTCGTTGGCGTCGGCCATGGCCACCGTCGTGACGTGCGCGGCGGGCAGCGCGGTCGTGTGCCGCACCCAGTAGCGGATGTACCGGGTGCCGGTCGCCGCACCGATCAGGTCGGTGTTGCGGGCGAACACGTGGTTGCAGTAACCGGCCGCGCCGTTGATCCGCAGCGAGGTGCTGCCGGTGTGCGCGACCGTCCGGTCGATCGCGGCGGTGCCGGCGCCGGAACAGTCCGGGCTGGTCACCGCCCACGTACCGGCCGGGACCGAACCGGCCTGCGACTCGAAGCCGTCACAACGCGCCGTGGTCTGGCAGCCGGCGGGCGGAGGCGACGACGACGGCACGGAGGGGGAAGGCGCGGACGGGGACGGTGCCGACGGGGACGGTGCCGACGGGGACGGCGAGGACGGGGACGGCAGGCCGGACGCGTCGGTGGGCACCGGTTCGGGTCCGCACGTCGCCCCGTTGAGGCGGAACGTGGCCGGGGCCGAGTTGCCGCCGGAGTACGTCCCCTGGAAGCCGAAACTGGTCGACGCGCCGGTCGCCAGCGAACCGTTCCACCCGACATTGGTGGCGGTCACCGCGGCCCCGGTCTGCCTCACGGTCGCGTTCCAGGCCGAGGTGACCTGCTGGTTGCCCGGGAAGTCCCAGGCCAGTGTCCAGGACGTGACCGCGGCGCCCAGGTTGGTGATCTTGACGTCGGCGGTGAAGCCGGTGTTCCAGGAATTCGCCGTCCAGGTCACGTCGCAGGTCGGCGCGGCGGCCTGGACCGGCCCCAGCACGGCGACACCGACGGCGGCGCCGGCCAGGGCCACGATCGTCGTTACCGGTACGAGTCTCATGAGCACACCACCCCGTTGAGCTTCACGGTCGCCGGGGCGGCGGCCGTGCCGTTGGCGGTGAAGCCGACCGTGACCGAGGCGGCCGCCGCCAGCGACGGCGAGTAGCTCGGCGCGGCGGCCGTCACCGTGGTGCCGGACTGGGTGACCGTGGCGTTCCAGCCGCTCGCCAGCGTCACGCCGGACGGCCAGGTCCAGGTCACCTGCCACGGGTTGACCGCGCTGCCGCCGGTGTTCTGCACGGTGAGCTGGCCCTGGAAGCCGCCCTGCCAGGCGTTGGCCTGCGCGTAGGTGGCCTTGCACCCGCCGGTCACCGGTGGTGTGGAGCCCGACGGTGACGGCGAGGCGGTTCCGCCGCCGGCCACCGGCGCGATCAGGTAGGGCTGCAGGATCGCCTGTTTGGCCTGGTTGACCGTGGTCCAGTCGTCGTTGGCGATGCCGCCGGTGTCGCCGGAGTTCGGGTTCCACGACCAGTAGGTGAACGACATCCCGTTCACCCCGGTGCCGGTGTACGCCATCAGGTTCTGCAGCCACACCCGGTCGATGTCGCTGGCCAGGGTCGTGCCGAACTCCCCGATCATGATCGGCGCGATGTTCTGCTTGTACAGGTAGCCCCAGTACTTGTCCCAGATCGCCGGCATGTTCGCCGGGTAGGCCGGGTCGTCGAACCAGGCCTGGTGGTAGACCGAGGTGGCATACTCGTGCGGCGAGTAGACCAGCCGGTTCGCCACGTTCAGGCGCACCGGGTACGCGCCGGCCTTGGAGAGGTTGCCGCCCCACCAGCCGCAGTCCTCGTCGTTGCTGGTGTCACCGTCCCACACGTTGGAGAGGCCGCCGCTCGGGCAGCTCACCCCCTCCACGAAGATCAACCAGTTGGGCTGGACCGAGAGGATCGCGTTGCCGGCCCGCTCGGCGGCCAGCCGCCAGTCGCGGGCCGTGTCGCCGCAGCCCCAGCAGGCGCCGGTGGCGGCCGGGTTGGTGCCCTCGGCGTGCGGTTCGTTGTGCAGGTCGGCGCCGATCACGGTGGTGTTGCCGGCGTAGCGCTGGGCGAGCGCTTTCCAATCCGCGATCCAGGTGCTTTCCGGTACGGCCGCGGTGTACCAGAGCGGGGTCTGCCCCGCCGCGGTCGGCCGGTGCCGGTCCAGGATGACCCGCATGCCCTTCGTACCGGCGTAGGCGACGACCTTGTCCAGGATCTGCAGCGGAGACAGCCCGACCAGGTCCGGGTTGACGAAGTCGTTGACGCCGGTGGCGGTCGCACCGGTCTTGAGGGCGTCGTCGGAGAAGGGGATCCGCAGCGTGTTGTAGCCGAGCGAGGCCATCGTGTCGAGCTGCCCGCGCCACGGGTTGCTGGACCACAGGCCGTGGAACGTCTTGTTGTCGGTCTCCATCCCGAACCAGTTGATGCCGGTCAGCCGGACGGTGGCGCCCGTGCTGTCGACGATCTTGTTGCCGCTGGTGTGCAGGTAGCCGGTCCCGGTTCCGCCGGTGGCGGCGGAGGCCGGTGGAGCCGTGACGACCGCGGCGGTCAGCGCCGCGGCGGCCAGCGCGGTCGCGCCGGCCAGCCATCTTCGAGGTTTCATGCCGGGAGCTCCTTCGAGGACGTGAAGGCGGGACACGTCATCGTTGCATGGGAGCGCTCCCACAAACAATGTTCATCAATATGACGCCCCCCATCGGCGGCAATTGCGTTGATGCCTTCCACCCGCATGGATCAAGATGCGCTCGTGGATCCCTACCTGAACACCGAACGCCTCACCCTGCGCCGCTTCACCGCCGCCGACGCGGACCTGCTGATCGAACTGGACAGCGACCCCGCCGTCATGCGCTACCTGACCGGCGGCGAGCCGACCGCACCGGACGAGATCCGCGAACGCGACCTGCCGGGCATTCTCGCCGGCTACGACAGGTGGGACGGCGACTTCGGCGTGTTCGCGGCGCACGACCGGGACCGCGGCGCCTTCGTCGGCTGGTTCCTGCTGCGCCCCGAGCGGACCGGCCCACGCGACGAGGCGGAACTCGGCTACCGGCTGCGCCGGGCCGAGTGGGGCGGGGGTTACGCCACCGAGGGCTCGAAAGCCCTGTTGGGCAAGGCGTTCACCGACCTCGGCGTACGCCTGGTCTGGGCCGAGACGATGGCGGTGAACGAGGGATCCCGCAAGGTGATGGAGAAGATCGGCATGACGCCGGCCGGCACCCTCGACACTCCCCCCGACATGCGGACGATCGAGGGCTGGGAGAAGGGCGGCGTGCGTTACGAGATCACCCGGCAGCGGTGGGAACAGCGCTGAAGAACCATTTCCGGTACGCGTGACCTCGCCCCGCCAGGTCAGGCCGTCCCGTCCGTGCGGCGCGCGCCCGGCGGATGGTCCCGCCTGTGCCGCGCCCGCCGGGCTCAGATCGGCGCCCGGGCGGGCCGGCGCGGGCGTCGCCTCACCCACCTGCCGCCGCTCGCGCCGTCTCCGGCAAGCTCACCGGTGGCTCGCGCGCGCACTCCCGAGGTCAAGGTCGAAGGGCTGACGAAGCCGTTGCATCGCCTCGGCGCTGCGGTCGGTCTCCGCCTTCGGCGCCTGGTCCTGCGCCGGCCGGTCGTCGGCCCCACGAAACTCCACAGCATTCACGGACATCCCGGCTCCCCGTTCCTCAGTCTCACCGTTGGGCGGCAGTATTACCCATACTTCTCCGTTCGGGAACCGATTTGTCGTTCACTGTGAGCAACGCAGTGGCTCGCCCGAGGGATCCCTACGGCGAGGAGCCAGGCCGTCAGGCCGTCGCCACCCGGCTTCCCGGCGCGGGCCGCCACCACCACCGTCGGTGATCGGCGGCCCGACATCGTTGCGACATGACGCTCAGCAGGTGGCGTGCGCCCCGCCGTTCGAGGTCCAGTACATCGTGCCGCCCTGGAACAGCTGGTACCGGCCGCCGCCGCCCGGGGTGTCCGCCTCGTCCGCGATCGGGTAGCGCAGACAACCGCGTTCCCAGCCCTTCGCCGCCCACTGGCTGCGAATGGCGCCGTAGACGGGATGCGCGCCGGTCGCCGGCGTCCAGTAGATCGAGCCGCCACGTTCGAAGTGGTTGTAGCGGCCGACGCCGTCAGGTGTGGTCATTTCGTCGGTGACCGGGTAGCCGTAGCCACCCTCACGCCCGTACTGCCCCCATTTCTGGAGGATCGCTCCCCACACGACGTGCGCGCCGGTACGCGAATGCCAGAAGACGCTGCCGCCCCGGAACCACTGTTGCCGGCCGCCTCCCGCCGCGTCCGCCTCCGTCGTCGTGGGACAGCCGAGTTTCCCGTTCTGCGCGTTGAGCGACAGGTACTTGTCCTCGATCGCGCCGTAGACGAGAACGCCGCAGTGATAACTGCCCTCACCCGCACGCGCCGGCGCGGAACCGATCATCGCGCTCACCGCAAGGCTCGCCGACATGGTGGCAACACCGAAAATCAGCCGCTTGAACATCGCATCCTCCAAATAGTCCGGCTTTTACCTTTCGCGAACTCCGAAAAGGTAGGCATACCACCCAGGGCTCGCGGCCGGCGGAGGTTCGGCACGGCCCCGGCCGGAAGGACCGCTGATCTGCCGGATCACCCGAGCCGGCGGGACGCGGCCCGCGGCGGTCCGGCCCGGCGGCCGGGACGACGGTTCACCGCCCGGGCGGGGCGGTGCTTTCGCGGATGACGAGTTTCGTCGCGAGTTCGATGCCGGTCTGCGAGACGGGTTCGCCGCGGCCGAGGGCGAGTGCCAGCTCGGTCGCGGCCATGGCCATCTCGGTGAGCGGCTGGTGCACGGTGGTCAGCGCCGGGTGGAGCATCGCCGCGACCGGCAGGTCGTCGAAGCCGACCACGCTCAGGTCGTCCGGGATGCGCAGTGCGCGTTCGCGTGCCGCCCGGTAGACGCCGACCGCCTGCAGGTCGTTGCCGGCGAAGATGGCGGTGGGCCGTTGCGGACGGTCCAGGAGTTCCAGCGCCGCGCGGTGGCCGCCCTCCTCGGTGAGCGGCGCGCGGACGACGTCCTGGTCGCGTGTCGGCAGGCCGGCCGCCTGCAGGGCGGAGCGGTGCCCGTCCAGCCGCGCCTGGCAGAAGAGGTGGCCGGGGCCGCTGACCATGGCGATGTCGCGGTGCCCGAGCCCGGCCAGGTGGCGGGTGGCCGAGCGGCCGCCGGCCCAGTTGGTCGCGCCGACGAACGGGACGTCCTCGGGGAACTCGCTGGCCGGATCCAGTACGACGAACGGGATGCCCCGCGCGCGAAGCTGGTTCTGCTCGCTGTCGGAGAGCTGGGCGACCGTGACGATGCAGTCGGACCGGCGGGCGATGGTGTCGTCGATCCAGTAGTGGATCGTGTTGCGGTCGGGGCCGAACTCGGTGAGCACCAGGCCGACGCGGTGCTCACGGACGACGCGCTGCACGCCGCGGATGATCTCGAGGCCCCACATGTGCTCGAGGTCGCCGACGACCAGTTCCATGAGGTTGGTGCGCTGGACCGGGTTGGACTTGCGGTAGCCGTACTGGCTGATCAGCGCCTCGACGCGGGCCCCGGGTCTCGGCGGCGACACCGGAGCGGCCGTTGATGACTTTGGAGACGGTCGGGATGGAGACGCCGGCGGTCTGTGCGATGTAGGAGATGGTGACCGGTTTGACGGTGCCGGCCGGCGGCTGCTCGGTCACTGGTTCTCCCTCACCGGATCGGCTCGTAGTCGAACCAGTCGAACAGGACCGTACCCGCGGTGGCGAACATGCCGATCACGCGCCCGGTGAAGCCGCCGGCCACCTCGGTCGACAGATATCGCCCGTCGAGCTGGGCCAGCGTCTGGAACGTACCGTCCGCGGTCTCGATCCCGAGGTGCAGTTCGTCCGGCCCTTGGGTGGGGTGCCAGTGGCCGTCGGGGGTGGCGATGACGTCGATGCGCAGCCGCACGGGCCCGGCGGCCAGCGGCCTGGTGGTCACGGTGTGCAGCACGGAGCCGAGGCGGGCGGTGACGCGCACGATGCCGTCACCGGCCTCCAGCTCGTAGTGGTGACGTTCGTCGAGGCGTACGGCCAGGCCACCGCGTCCCGCCCCGGGATCGAGCAGGACCCGTACCCGGCAGGAGGGATGTTGCTGGCGCCGGCCGACGAAGGTGACGCCGGGATTGTCGAGGGAGGGGCCGCGGGCGTGCAGGGCGAGCCAGCCGGGCCGGTCGGTGGTGGACCAGCTTCCGGCCGGCCGGGATCGTACCGAGATCCACCGGGGATGCAGGTCGAGGTCGTCGAAGTCGTCGCGGACCTGCGGCGGGGCCGGTGGCGGCACGGGCCAGGGTGCGGTCATCTCGGGCGTGAGGTCGCCGGGCGCCGGCCATCCGTCGGTCCACGCGACGGGCACCAGGTAGGTTTCCCGGCCGAGCACGTGCCAGCCGGGGGTGCCGCCGCCGGGCCGCACTCCGAGCAGGACCATCCACCAGGAGCCGTCGGGCCCTTGGACGAGGTCGGCGTGGCCGGTGTTCTGGATGGGCCGGTTGCTGCCCCGGTGGGTCAGGATCGGGTTCGCCGGGCAGGGCTCGAACGGCCCGTTCGGTGAGGTGGCGCGGGCGATCGAGATGGCGTGTCCCCGTTCGGTTCCGCCTTCGGCGATCAGCAGGTACCAGTGTTCGCCGATCCGGTAGAGGTGCGGGGCTTCCGGCGCCTGGGCGTGCGGGCCGCCGGACCACAGGCGGTGCGGGCCGTCGAGGGTGCGGCCGGTGGTGGGGTCGAGGCGTATCTGGGAGATGCCGGCGTAGGTGCACCAGCAGTTGCCGTCGTCGTCCCAGGCGAGGTCGGGGTCGATGCCGATGCCCGGCACGGGGACCGGATCCGACCAGGGGCCGCGGGCGTCGTCCGCGGTGAGGATCATGGAGCCGCCGCCGGGTGCGACGTTGGTGGTGATCAGCCAGAACCGTCCGTCGTGGTGGCGCAGCGTCGGCGCGTAGACGCCGCCCGAGGAGGGTGTGCCCGGCGGCAGGGTCAGCTGGCCGGGGCGGTCCAGGGCGTTGCCGATCTGCTCCCAGTTGACCAGGTCGCGGCTGTGGAAGATCGGTACGCCGGGAAAGTACTCGAAGCTGGAGCAGGCGAGGTAGTAGTCGTCGCCGACCCGGCAGACGCTGGGGTCCGGATGCATGCCGGCGATCACCGGGTTGGTGAAGGTCATCCGGTCTTCTTCTCCCACGTGGTAGCGGAACTTTCCGATCTCACGGTCCAGGTCGGCAACAGCTACGCCGACAAGCTCAACGCCATGCTCGGCGCCCGCTGCCCGGCGGCGAACGTCCAGCCCAGGCTCCAGCCGGTGATCGGGTCGCCCACATCGGTCACCCGTACGTCGGCGGTGAACCCGCCGGGCCATTGCGCCGACACCGCATACGTCACCCGGCAGCCGGTGGCCGCCTGCGCACTGGTCGCCGTCGTCACGCCCGCGACCAGCGGGACGGCCGGGAGGACGGCGACCAGACCCGCGCGGGATCGCGTTCTTCGTGTGCTCCGCACGTTCATGAGGTTCTTCCTCTTTCACGGCAGGCTTGGAAAGTTTCCGGTTTCGGGCACCCTACCAGCACCATTCATGTCCGCCTATGAAAGCGCTACCCTCCCCCGAGGTCAGGTGTGGGTTCCGCTGGCGTCGGCGTCGGCGGCGTCGTGTCAGCGGCCGTGTCAGAGCGATGACCGTCCGGTGTCAGGGGCCCCGGCGATCGTGGTTCTCGTGAACGGCTCGACGACGACAGCCACGACATCCGCCCCCGCCGACGGGGCTCGACCTGAGGAGAACACGATGCCGAGTTTCGACACCGCGACCCCGATCACCACCGGCCAGGAGCGTCCGGAGCTGCAGCAGATCCTGGAGACCTTCGTGGACGCCGGCTTCGCCAGCGTGGAGATGCGCATCCACGACGATCAGGGCGACTGGGTCGGCCGCGCCGGGGTGAGCGAGTTGGGCGGGACCGCCGGGCCGCCGGCCGGCGGACAGGTCTGGGCGGGCAGCGTGATGAAGACGTTCACCGCCACCCTCGTGCTGCAACTGGTCGCCGACGGTGAACTCGGACTGGACGACCCGGTGGCCGGCCACCTTCCCGACCTCGGGCTGGACGAGCGGATCACCGTCCGGATGCTGCTGCGGCACACCAGCGGGCTCTACAACTACACCGGCGAGCCCGACGCCGACGGAACGTTCCGGATGGGGCTGCCCTCCCAGGGCAAGGACTGGGTGGACAACCGGTTCCACACCTACCGGTCCGAGGAACTGGTGCGGTTCGCGCTGGCCCAGCCGGCACGGTTCGAGCCGGACACCGACCAGAGCTACTCCAACACCAACTACACGGTGGCCCTGCTGCTGATCGAGAAGGTCACCGGGCGTTCGTACGCGGAAGAGGCGCGACGGCGCATCCTCGGGCCGCTCGGGCTGTCGGGCACCGTGGTGTCGGCCACCTCGCCGGACCTGCCCGGCGCGCACGCCCACGGCTACTACCGCTACCAGGACGGCGACGAGTGGAAGGTGGTCGACGTCAGCCGCCAGAACCCGTCCCTGCTGGCCGGCGCCGGTGACCTGATCTCGACGGCGGGTGACCTCAGCACCTTCGTCTCCGCGCTGCTGGGCGGCCGGCTGCTGCCGGCTTCGATGCTGGCCGAGATGCTCACGCCGTACGGAAAATTTCATATCGGTCTGGGGTTGTGGGTGCAGGATCTGGGCCCGGGCAACGGCACCATCGTGCACCACAACGGCGGCGCCCCCGGCGGCTACGGGGCACTGATGATCAGCACACCCGATGGCCGTAAGACCCTGACCGCGTCGCTGACCACCGGGGACCGCGACCCGGCGGAGGTGTTCCCCCCGGCGCTGGGCGGCCTGATCCAGGCGGTGTTCCTGCCGTAGGGCGCGGCCGGCGCCCGGAGCGGCTCAGACCACGGGTTCGGAGTCGCGACGGGCGCTGGCCAGGATGGCGGGCAGCAGGCCGGGGAAACGGGATTCGAGGTCGGCGGTGCGCAGCGAATTCAGGATGGCGGTGCCCTGGTAGCGCTGCTCGATGAGGCCGGCCTCGCGCAGCACCCGGAAGTGGTGGGTGGAGGTGGACTTGCCGACCGGGAGCCCGAACGACAGACAGGCCTGCTTATGCTGACCGTCGGCGAGCCGGCACACGATCATGCGGCGGATCGGATCGGCGAGCGCGGACAGGATCGTGTCCAGGCGGAAGTTCTCCGGGCTCGGATGCTCCAGGGTACGCATCGATGGCTCTCCGCAAAGTCGCGCTTGAAGTACGCCGCTCATCGTACTAACGTCGCCCTTTGTACGAACATCATCGTACTACCCGGGCATGGTGAAGGCGGCCGTCAACCACGACGACGGCTCCCCTCCCCGATGCGGCCTTCGGCCGCGTGCTGCTCATCGCCTGACGACAGGAGAAGACCATGCGACGGTACGGGCTATGGGCGCCCGCCGGCATCTGGCCGACCGACCCGGACGCGGTCGCGGAGGCCGCCCGCGAGATCGAACACCTGGGCTTCGGGGCGTTCTGGGTCGGCGGCAGCCCCGCTGACGACCTGGCGCTGGCCGAGGCGATCCTCGCCGCCACCAGCAGCCTCACGGTCGGCACCAGCATCGTGGACATCTGGACCAGCGACGGCGACCGGCTGGCGGCCTCGCACGCACGGATCCGGCAGGCGTACCCCGGCCGGTTCTATCTCGGCGTGGGCTCGGGGCACGCTCCGACCGCCGAGTCCCGCGGCCAGGCCTACACCCGCCCGCTGACCCGGCTGCGGGACTTCCTCACCGGCCCGCTGTCCGACGTGCCGGCGAAGGAGCGGATGATCGCCGCGCTCGGCCCGAAGACCCTGCGGACGGCGGCTGAGCTGACCGCCGGCGCCCTGCCGTACCTGATGCCGCCCGCGCACACGGCCGAGGCGCGCCGGATCCTCGGGGACGGGCCGCTGCTCGTACCGGAACAGAAGGTCTTCCTCGGCACGGACCCGGCCGTGGCCCGCACGGCGGGCCGGCGGGCGCTGCGGATCTATCTACAGTTGCCCAACTACACCCGGCAGCTGATCCGGTACGGGCAGGACGACTCGGATCTGGCCGGTGCGGGCAGCGACCGGTTCATCGACGCGGCCGTCGTGTGGGGCGACGACGACCGGGTCCGCACCGGCATCGACGCCCACCTGGACGCGGGCGCCGACCACGTGGCGGTCCAGGTCCTCACCGAGGAGGGCTCCCCGCGCCGACTGCCTCTGGCCGAGTGGCGGCGGCTGGCCGCCCTGCTCGACCTCGATCAGGCCTGATCGCGGAGAAGCCGCCGCGTGATGCCCGGGCCGTCATGCCGCGGCCCGGGCGCAGCGGTCCGCGGCCGCCACGAAAGCCCGGACCCGCGCCGTCTCCCGCCCGGTGGGCCACACCGGACCCCAGCACAACGGCGGCGCGTCCCGCAGCGGCACGTAGACCACGTCGGGGCGGGTGTAGAAGCGGGTGACGTGCTCGCCGACGACGAACGCCCCCTGCCCCGCGCCCACGAGCGTCAACACCTCCTGGAACGTCTCGGCGGTAGGCGCGTCCCCTGCGGGGGCGACCGCGGAAAGTGAGCACGGCGCCGTGACCAGGCGGACACGGGCGAGATCCTTGACCGACAGGGCCGCCGCCCGCGCGAACGGGTGGCCGGCCGGGACGGCGAGCATCCGCTGCTCGGTCAGCAGAACGGGGCCGACGGTGAGCCCCGGCCGGTCCAGTGGGAGACAGCCGACGAGCACGTCGATCTGGTCCGCGTGCAGGCGCTCGACGGCGCCGCCGGACTGCACCTCCCGGGCCTCGACCGCGCAGTCCGGGTGTCCACGCCGGAACCGCTTCGCCACGGTCATGACGAGCTGGCCCGCCGCCGCGCCGACGTAGCCGACCCGCAGCGTTCCGGTGAGCCCACGGCCGTGCGCGACGGCTCGTGCCATCGCCGCCACGACCCCGTCGTACGCCGGCTTGAGGTCTTCGTAAAGCCGACGACCGGTCGGGGTGAGCGTCACCCGGCGGCTGGTGCGCTCGAACAGCGGCACGCCGACGCGCCGTTCGAGCACCCGCACGACCTGGCTGACCCGCGTCGTCGTGACGCCGAGCCGCCGCCCGGCCTGGCCGAAATGCAGCTCCTCGGCCAGGGCCAGGAAGACCTCGATCTCGTGCCGTTCCACGGTTCCCGCCCCTCGATCGTGAAGCAGAGCTTCACGATCGTTGCACAGGTCGGCGTTGTCACGGACTCGTCGACTCACGATCGTGGAGGCCATGTACGTCACCGAAGACCGTGCCCTGTCCACCGGCGACACCGATGCCGACCTGCGCGACCGGATCGAGATCGTCGACGCCCTCTACCGTTTCGGCCTCGGGCAGGACCTCGCCGACCGCGACCTCTTCGCCTCCGCGTTCGCCGAGTCCGCGGAGCTGGACTTCCGGCCCGCCGCGAGGCGATGGGGCGCCGACATCCCGGTGATGGTCGGCCGCGACACCATCGTCGACACGATCCTCACCGACTTCGCCGGCCGCGTGGACACCACGCACGTCGTCACGAACCCGCGGGTACGTGTCGGCGACGACAGCGCCTCGTTGACGGCGCTCGTCGAGGCACAGCACCTTCTCACCGCCGACCACTCCGTACACGCGCTGCTCAAGAACCGCTACGACGTCGACCTCGTGCGGGACGGGCGCCGATGGGTCGTGCGGCGGATGGTCATCGAGAACGTCTGGTACACCGGCGATCCGGCCGCCATCTTCGGCGGATGACCCTTACGAGACGGTGTAGTGGTAGTTGGCGCCGTATTGGGAGTCGTACTCCGTGCAGCCGGTCCGGTCGTTGCCCTGGAACCACAGCTCCAGGTCCTTGCCGCCGACCGGCAGGTCGATACTGGCCGGCGCCTTGACGTTGTGCCGGGTCTCGTCGAGGCGGGTGACCACCTTCCGCTGGATCGGGCCACCGTCGACGCGGTAGTGGACACTGATGCTCCAGGCGTCGCCGCCGGCGTACTGGCTGCGGCACCGGGTGAGTCTCGCCAGGTCGTAGTCGACCAGGACGGGCCGGCCGGCTTCCAGGGTGCCCTCCGTCCACTCGGTCCCGTCCGCCCCGAAGTGCAGGACGGGGGTGGCGGCGGCGATGGTCGCGGCTTCGGCCGGCGCCGCCACCGCGGCCAGGGCCACCAGGCTAAGCGTGGGGATCTGGATGACGGCCGCGAGGGTCCGGCGGCGCCTCGGGTTGATGCCATGCATCGCTTTGCTCCTCGCAGATCGCTGTGGTGTGTGCCGCACTCGCCGCGACACCACAGCGAATCCTGCAAGTTCTTTCAGATCCAGTCAACGCCGATCATCACGTGCGGCAGCCCTCAAGGGTCTTGACGTCATGAACGGAAGCGATTCGACAGAGGTCTCGGGCGTTCAAAAAGTACATTGATGAACAAGGTGCGCTTAGTCACTGCCGGCCGTCGAACGAACCACACTGCAAGAACTTTCAGAAGAGGTACGGGCGACCGGCGGCCATTTCCTGGAAGGATCGAATGCCGGACGCCCTCGACGCAGGAAGTGATCGCGATGGCAAGAGTCGTCATGCAGGCCGTGGTCTCGGTGGACGGATACATCGCCCACCCCGACGGCTCGGTCGGGCCACTGTTCGACTGGTACGGCAACGGTGACGTGACCGTGCGCCCGAACGACACGTGGTCGTTCGACGTCAGCCGCGCCTCCGCGGCCCATGTGCAGCCGTTCTGGGACGCCGTCCGATGTACCGTGATCGGCCGCCACCTGTTCGACTACACCGACGGCTGGGCGGGAGTGCCGGCAGCCGGTGACCATCTGGTCGTCATCACCCACCGGCCGCTGCCCGAGGAGTGGCTCGCCCGGTTCCCCGACGCGCCGTTCCACACGGCGGGCTCCGTCGAGGCCGGTATCGCACTCGCGAAAGACCTGTCCGGAGACGGCCTGGTGTGCGTGACGGCGGGCGACGTCGGCGGCCAGGCGTTCGCGGCGGGCCTCGTCGACGAGGTGGCGATGGACGTCGTACCGGTGGTGTTCGGCGCCGGGGTGCGCTTCTTCGGCAACCACACCGGCACCGTCCTCCTCGACGATCCCGACGCCGTGGTCCAGGGCGACCGCGTACTCCACCTGCACTACACGGTCAGACGTTGAGCCGCCCTATTCTCACCCCGGGAGGCGACCCGGTACAGCTCCGGCCAGTTCGTCGACGTTCACCATCAACGGACCGGCCACAAGGCCGTATGACTACTACGGCCTCACAGCCTTGACACGTTCCGAGACCAGCGGGCGGTAATGTGCCAGGGTGCTGCCTCTGACTCTTGCTGAGATCGCTGCCGCTGTCGGTGGGACTCTCCACGACGCCGATTCGTCTGGTCGGGTGACCGGCCTGGTCACGTTCGACTCGCGTCATGTTGAGCCGGGCAGTCTGTATGTGGCGCTGGTCGGTGCCCGGGTCGATGGCCACACGTTCGCGGCTCAGGCGATGGAGTCCGGAGCGGTGGGCGTACTGGCGGCCCGGCCGGTGGGTGTGCCCGCGATCGTCGTGCCGGATGTGTCGGCCGCGTATGGTCGGCTGGCGACGTTCCTGGTGCAGCGGCTGCCGGATCTCGCGGTGGTCGGGGTGACCGGGTCGGTCGGCAAGACCACTACCAAGGACCTGATCGGGCAGGTGCTGTCGAAGCTGGGGCCGACGACCGCGCCGCCCGGTAACCGCAACAGTGAGGTCGGGATGCCGGAGAACGTCTCCCGGCTAACCCCGGACGCCCGGTTTCTGGTGTTGGAGATGGGAGCCCGGCATGTCGGCGACATCGCTTACCTGACCTCGGTGGTGCGGCCGCAGGTCGGCGTGGTTTTGAACGTCGGCACCGCTCACCTGGGTGAGTTCGGCAGCCGGGAGGCGATCGCCGTGGCCAAGGGCGAGCTGGTGGAGGCCTTGGCCGCGGACGGTGCGGCGGTGCTCAACTCCGATGATCCGCTGGTGGCCGCGATGGCGAGCCGGACAGCGGCGAAGGTCGTCACGTTCGGGCGCGGCCCGCAGGCGGTTGTTCGTGCCGAGAGGATCACCTTGGATGTGGTCGGGCGGGCCTCGTTTACTCTGCGCACGCCTCAGGGGAAGTCCGCGGTGACGCTGCGGCTGCATGGCGAACATCTGGTGCCGAACGCCCTCGCGGCGGCTGCTGTGGCGTTGCACTTCACCGATGACGTGGCCCTGGTCGCCGACGCGTTGAGTGGTGCTGAGCCGGTGTCGGACGGGCGGATGCAGGTCGCGGAAGCGGCGGACGGGACCACAGTGATCAACGACGCCTACAACGCCAGTCCGGTGTCGATGATCGCGGCATTGAAGGCGCTCAAGACCATCGCTCAGGATCGGCGCACCGTGGCGGTGCTGGGCCAGATGAACGAACTGGGCGAGACCTCGGCGGCTGATCACATCGAGGTGGGTCAGGCCGTCGCTGAGCTGGGTGTGGACCTACTGGTCAGCGTGGGCAACGACGATGCCGCCCAGTTGGGCGAGATCGCGGCGAAGGCAGGGATCACCACGGTGCATGCGGTCGACCGTGATGCGGCCGGGTCGGTGCTGGCTGAGCGGGTGCGGCCGGGGGATGTGGTGCTGTTGAAGGGGTCCAACGGTGTCGGGCTGATGTCGCTGGCCCCGATTCTGCTGGCCCGAGGCTGAGCAGAACGGGACGCCCCCGCTTACGAGGACGTCCCGCTTACAAGACGGGTGCTCTACACGTATTGGCCGGCGGTTTCCCGAAGCCGCGTCAGGATCGGTGCTGCCAGGCCGCTGACATCGCCGGTGCCGAGCAGGACAATCACGTCGCCCGGCCGTGCGATGCCGGCGACCAGGTCGGTGGGCTGGTGGCCGGTGGCGTAGCGGACGTGGCCGCCGGCCGCGATCGCGGCCTCTGCGACCAGCGCGGACGAGACGTCGGGGATCGGGTCGGCGCCGTGGACGTCCAGCATGATCGTGCAGTCGGCGCCGACCGCCAGGACCGCGCCCATCTGTCGTCCGAACGTCCGAACCCGGGCATACCCCGAGGGTTGGACCACCGCGAGCACCTGACGGTCGCCGGCCAGTAATCGGGCTGCTTCGAGGTCGGCGGCGATCTCGTTGTGGTGGTCGGCGTAGCAGTCGACCACCGTGACCTCGCCCGCCGCCCCGACCGGCGTGAACCGGCGCCGCACCCCCATGAAGGCCGAGGCCGCCCGGGTGGCCGTGTCGATCGGGTAGCCGCGGGCGACCAGCAGCGCCACGGCCGCTACCGCGTCTTGGACGTGGTGGATCGACGGTGTGCCGAGCCGCAGCACACCACGGCCGTTCCCGGCGTGAACCTCGGTCGTGCTTTGCCAGCCGTGCCGGTCGACAGGGCCGAATCGCACGTCGGCCCGCACGGACTGGCCGAATGTCACCACCCGCACGTCCGGACGCAGTCGTCGGACCCGGGCGAGCACGTCGCTGCTAGCCGGTTCGTCGGCGTTGGCGACCAGCACACCGCCGTGCTGGAGACGAGCCGCGAAGGTCACGTACGCGATCAGGTGGGAATCGAGACCGTCGAAATTCTCCGGATGGTCGTGCGCGATCGTCGTGATGACCGCGGCCGCCGGTTCCAGAAAGTGGAAGGACCGGTCCGACTCGTCAGCCTCCGCCACGAACAACCCGCCACTACCGTGGTAAGCGCCCGACCCGGGAACGTCCAGGTCCGCGCCGACGACGAAGGACGGATCCTGCCCGAGCTGCCGCAGGGCCGCGACCAGGATCCCGGTGGTGGTCGACTTGCCGTGCGTGCCCGCCACCGCGACCAGATGGCGGCCCGCCAGTTCCCGCAGCACCTGTGCGCGGTGGACGACCGGGATACCTTGGACGCGTGCGGCTGCGACTTCGGGTGCGTGCTGGGCGACGGTGGTGTAGACGACGCACGATGTGCCCTCGATGGCGTGTGGGTCGTGTCCGATCTCGACTTTGCAGCCGGCCGCCCGCAATGCGGTGATGCGCTCGGAGTCGGCGGCGTCGGTGCCGCTGACCAGGGCACCGCGTGCAGCGCAGAGTTGGGCGAGCCCGGACATCGCCGATCCGCCGACGCCGACGAAGTGCGGACGGCTCAGGTCGATGGGGCCGGTGTACGCGCCGATGGTGGGATTGCCGGTGACCGTATCGGCCATGACGTCATTCCTCTCGTAGAACCAGAAATGGGAATCTCAGGAAGTGGCGGGTGCGACTAGCAGGGGAAACCGGTCGCGCCCGCCGGTCCTGATCCGGCCTCAGGGCCTGCCGGGTGCGGTGCCACGGAGGGCACCCAACCCAGGAAGCGAGGCCAGAAGTCGATGTCCACGTCGAACGGGTGGCGTACCGCGTCGTCAATGGCGTCCTGCATGTGCGCGGCCAAATACATGCGCAACACCAGCCGCGCCTCCCGGAAGGTCCACAGCAACTCAGCCTTCTCGGTCTCGCACGGCCACGGCTGCCCGCAGCCCGGGGCCTTGCAGTTCCAGTCCGGCCGCGACGGAACGTACGGGTCCGTGAGCTCCGGCCGGCTCGCCCCAGGCTGGCGGACCGGCAGCCGCGAACTCCGCGAGAAGATCGCCACCGCGCTCTCCCGCCGCCAACACGGCCCTGGCGAATCACACGCCAGACAACGCCCCGTCGCACTCGACGTCACGTGCTCATCAAGCGTCGTCTGAGCCCTGCTGAGCAGTTGCTCGGCCGATACCGCGTAATAGGTGTTCCCCGACATGCTGTCCTCCGCGTTGGCGCACGGCCATGTCTGAGAGGAGTTCGGTCGCGGAGCCGAACACGAAGAACATGATTGCTACGCCTAGCATTGATCTCCCCGGCCGTGTGACATTTCAATGTGGATCCACGATGCACGCTGGTAGGGGCTGCTCTCTTCCCCAGCGCGGGGGTACCCATGATGGGGGTGGCGGGGCCAACCGGGAGGAGGCCTACGAGTGAAGGCGGACAGGGCGGCAACCGGAATACCGGCGCACGTACTTGATCGGACCGATGTTCGGGAAGCCCTGGCGCGACACGACTTCGGCCGGGTCTTCGCCCTGGTGAAGAAGTGGGCGGGAATCAGTTACTCCAAGATCGGCGAAGCGTGCGGGATCAAGCCCGAGCGTGTGGGCGCGTTGGCGCGCGGGGTGGGAAGTGTCACGTCGTATGAGAAAATCGCGCAAATTTCTGACGCTCTACTCATCCCTGGTTGGATGATAGGCCTTGCTCCTCGATTCTGGGAGTTCTTCCCACAGCACGAAAGCCTGCATCTACTTGCCGATGCTCAACGGGATGGAGGCATTTCCGTGCACCGCAGAGACTTCCTCAAGGCTGCCACTGTCAGCACGGGATTTGCGGTTGGCCTTCGGCTGGAAAACGGAAAATGTCGAGTTGGTTCGCATTTTCCGGCTGTCCTGAGGGAACGTACGGCGCGCCTCAGACGCCTTGACAATGTGCTCGGTGGTGGCGACACATTCCGTATCTACGCTGGCGAGTACGCGGCTACGAAGGATCTCATCAAGGACGGGGTGTACTCGGATGCGACTGGCCGCGAACTGTTGTCGGTGCTGGCCGAGCAAGCCCAACAGGCGGGGTGGGCCGCGTTCGACGCCGGCGACCACGCCGAAGCTGTGCGGCTCTATGAGACAAGCCGCGCGGCGGCCGAGCAGGCCGGTGAGCCGCTGCTCGCAGGCAACGCGTTCGCGTTCCTTGCTTACCTGCGGATCCAGGCGGATCCGGCTGTCGCTGTCCAACTCGCCACGGCATCATGCGAGGTGGCTGGCGTCGCGGCTGTCGGCTCAGCGGGTGCCCTGCTTCACGAACGTCGCGCCTGGGCACACGCCATCGCCGGTAACGCCAATGAGACAGCCCGAGCACTCGACGACGCCCGGCGGGCACTCGTGGCCGGCGGGCAGGAACCGGGCCCTGATTGGTCGGCCTGGGTCGACGAGAACGAGCTACAGATCATGGCAGGACGTTGCTGGACGGAATTGCGGCGACCGCTCCGGGCCGTACCGATCCTGAAGACCGTTCTTGCCGATTTCGACGACGCATACGCTCGTGACAAGGCGCTCTACCTGTCGTGGTTGGCGGACTCGTATCTGAATGCCGGAGAAGTCGAGGAATCGGCCGCCACCGTCAGCCGGGCACTCGACCTCACGGCAGGGGTCGCCTCGGTCCGGCCACGGCAGCAACTTTCCCGGGCCCTACGGAGACTAAGCGAATACCGAAACGTTCCCGGGGTTACGGAGATGTTCGAAAAGGTCAACGCCTAGCTTCCTGTATCCCGCGTTGATGCTCTAATCCATTCAAGGCACTCCATCGAGCCCGCGAGAATCGGCGTCGCAACAATTTCGGGATTCTGCCACGGATGATGCTTCATCAACTCGGTTCGCAAGACGTCGAACAGTTCGAACCGTGTCCGCAGGACGAGTCTCCATTCTTCGCCGGTCCCGAATTCGCCGAGGTGCCAGAACGCCGAGATGACAGGCCCGATGATCTGTGCCCCAGCGGCAAGGCGGGACTCGACGGCCATCCGAGCCAGCGCGACAGCGGCTTCTCTAGTCTCGGTAGCAGTGCTTACCTCGATGAACTCTGTGGTTGGTTTCTGAACGTTGGGTCCGAGAGCGGTCATGGATTCATTGTCGCGGCCATCGGGGGCGTCCGCCGACGGTCGCGGCCGGGTGGCGGCTTCGGACTCTGGCCGATCCTTGAGGCACCTGCGGTGGGCGGGCCACCCGGTTGACGGCTTCGGTGAGGTTCTATAGCAGACGGCCGCATTGGGGAGTCTCCGTCCCATCTGGGGCGGCCCTGCCGTCTTACGGGCAGGCCGTCGCCGAGCAGGTAGCGGGTCACCACGACCGAAGTCGGCGCGGCCTCGGCCCGCTTGCGGCGTTCGAGCAGCTAGTCGGGGAAGGTACCCTCACGCAGTGTGGGAGCGATGACGCCCAGGGTGTCGGGCGGGGCGGCGGTGCACGTACCGGAAATGGTGTGAGAGACCCGCGGAGCTCGACCCGTGACAGAGCTCTGGCCGACGGGACGGGCGCTGAGGGTTTGACAGCGGGCCCACCGGCTGGGAGCGTTCCCAAGCATGTCGAGCGTCGCGGTCAACCAGTGGGGATACCTTCCGTCGGGGCCGAAGCGGGCAACGCTGGTCACCGACGCCACCGACGTGCTGACCTGGGAGCTCGCCGACGGCGCGGGCCGGGTCGTCGCGACCGGGGCCACCGAACCGCGCGGCATCGACGTCTCCTCCGGGCAGAACGTGCACACCATCGACTTCGGCGAGCACCAGCGGACCGGCACCGGTTTCACGCTGACCGCGGACGGCGCGACCAGCCGGCCGTTCGCCGTCGCACCGGGCCTCTACGGCCCGCTGCGCGCCGACGCGCTGCGGTTCTTCTACTGCCAGCGCAGCGGCATCGAGATCCGCGAGGACCTGCGGCCCGGCTACGGCCGCCCGGCCGGGCACCTCGGCGACCGTGACGTCCCGTGCGGCCCGGACGCCGGCGACTACCGCCTGGACGTGCGCGGCGGCTGGTACGACGCCGGCGACCAGGGCAAGTACGTGGTCAACGGCGGCATCACGGTGTGGCAGCTGTTGCACGCCTTCGAGCACCGCGGCGGCCTCGGCGAGCTGACCCTCGACCTGCCGGAGAGCGGCAACGGGGTGCCCGACCTGCTCAACGAGGTGCGCTGGGAGCTGGACTTCCTGCTGCGCATGCAGGCGCCGACCGGCCTGGTGCACCACAAGATGCACGACCGCGCGTGGACCCCGCTGCCGACCCTGCCGCACCTCGATCCGCAACCACGCGAGCTGCGCCCGATATCCACGGCGGCCACACTGAACCTGGCCGCCGTCGCCGCCCAGGGGGCACGGATCTTCGGCAAGTACGACGCGGACTACGCGCAACGCCTGCTCGCCGCCGCGCGGACCGCCTACACGGCGGCCGAGACGAACCCGATCCGGTACGCGCCGGTCGAGGACACCGTCGGCGGCGGCCCCTACAACGACGACGACGTACGTGACGAGTTCTACTGGGCGGCGGCCGAGCTGTTCCTGACCACCGGCGAGCACCGGTACGCCGACGCGGTGCTGGCGTCCCCGCTGCACACCGCGGACGTGTTCGGACCGTACGCGTTCGACTGGGCGGCCACCGCGGCCGCCGCCCGCCTCGCCCTGGCCCTGACTCCCAGCGAGTTGCCCGGCCTCGCCGACGTGCGCGCTTCGGTGCTCGCCGGCGCCGACGAGTACCTCGCCGTCCAGGCGGCCCATCCGTACGCGATCGCCTACGCCCCACCGGGAAACCGGTGGGACTGGGGTTCCAACAGCATGGTGCTCAACAATCTGATGGTGCTGGCCGTGGCATACGACCTGACCGGCGAGTCCCGTTACCGCGACGGCGTGCTGGAGGGTTTGGACTACATCCTCGGCCGCAACGCGCTGAACCTGTCCTACGTGACCGGTTACGGCACCGACTTCGCGAGGAACCAGCACAGCCGCTGGTACGCCCACCAGCTCGACCCCACCCTGCCGCACCCGCCGAAGGGCACCCTGGCCGGCGGCCCGAACACCGGGCTGCAGGACGAGATGGCGCAGGCCCGGCTGGCCGGCAGGGTGGGCCAACTGTGCTACATCGACGACATCCATTCCTGGTCGACGAACGAGCTGACGATCAACTGGAACGCTCCCCTGGCCTGGGTCGCCGCCTTCGCCGCCGAACTCGGCTGATCACGTCGTACGGAAGGTGTAGGTGCCGGGCGGCACCCGGTAGACGGCGTAGCCGTCCTCGTCGCGCAGGAACGTCGCGCGGCGCGGGGTGCCGGCGACGCGGCCGCCGAGGGTGGGCACGTGAATCGTGGCGGTGGTGTTCGGCGGGACGGTGACGGTCAGCCGCAGCCGGTCGCCGTCGCGTCTCCACTCCGATCGGGCGGTGCCCTGCGGTGTGCTGTAGTGGCCTTTCACGTACGTCAGGTCACCGACCACCTTGGGCTGGACGACCAGGTCCCGGTAGGCGATGGCGCCGTCGGCGGCCCGGATGCCGGCCAGACCGGCGTGGAACCACTCCTCGATCTGGGCGAGGATCATGTGGTTCTTGGAGTCGCCGCGGGTCCACCGCTCCCCCATGGTCGTCATGCCGCCCGGGTTGGCGGCGGTGGACTCCAGGAAGTAGCCGTAGCCGGGCTGCCCTTCGGTGTGGATGAGGTCCCAGAGCACATCGTCGCGGCCGCCCGCGGAGAGCGCCCGCACGGTCGGCGCCATGCCGATGGTGCCGCCGCTGAAGTGCGGGCCGTCGCCGTTCGGAGGGAACGCGTAGATCATCGCCACCAGAGCGTCGAGGACCGCTCGCCGTTCGGTCTCGGGAACGAGCCCGGCGTCGAGCGCGAGGGCCTGCGCCGACGGGGAGACAGCGCCGTTGTCCGCGTAGAGCCGCCGGACCGGGTCCCAGAAGGCGTTGTTGAAGGCCGTCCTGATGTCGGCCGCGAGCGCCGCGTAGGCGGCCGCGTCGTCGGTGTGGCCGGTCAGCTCCGCCAGCGACGCCAGCTCCTTGATCATGAGGTGGTAGCCCCAGGTTCCGGTGATCCTCCCGGAGACCGGTTCGGCCGACACCCAGTCGGCCAGTGCCGCGTCGACGATGTTGCCGACCGCCTTCTGCCGGGCGATGTAGTCGGCGAACGCCACCATCCGCGGGTAGTACCGCTCGGCGGTGGAGACGTCGCCGTAGAGCCGGTGCAGGAATCCCGGCACCAGGATGATCGCGTCACCCCAGTTGATCTCGTCGCCGAACCGTCCGGTGTAGCCCCAGTCGTAGACCGGGGTTTTGAGGGCCACGTTGCCGCGCATCGGGGTGTCCGCGAGTGATTGTCCTTCGACCAGGTGCCGCTCGTGGGTACGCAGGTAGGCGGAGAGGTCGAAGTCGCGGTGGATCGAGCCCATCGGCATCGTGTAGTCGGCCGGGTAGGACAGCTTCTCCCGTCCCGGGCAGTCGGTGAAGACGCTCATCATGTTGCCGGCGAACGAGTACCAGGCCATCCGGTGGAGCCGGTTGACCCGGGCGTTGGACGTGGTCACCGCGCCGGCGATCGGGGTCTCGGCCTGCACCCGCAGCCCGGTGATCGTCTCCCGGGTCGGCAGGTAGTCGAGCGGCAGGCCGGTGACCTGCACCCACTGCATGCCGAAGTAGTTGAAGTCCGGCCGCCACGTCTCACCGCCGCGCAGCCCGGCCGTGGTGTAGGTGTTGAACAGGTCCACACCCCGGCTGCCGCCGCCGCCCTTGAGCGACGCCTGGTCGACCGTGCCGTCGGCCGCGAGCGACTCGGCCGGTGAGATCCGGACCGTGGTGCCCGCCGGTAGTCCCGGGGCGAGACGCAGCAGCGGGAATCCGACGATGTTCTGACCGAAGTCGAACACCCACGTACCGGGGGCCGGGTTGGTCACCGAGACGGGCGTGAACGAGTCGGCGATCGTGATCGGCGGCGCGGCGCGCGCGACGAGCCGGGTGGCGAGGTTCGGCGGCGGCGCGATGCCGGCGGCGATCCACCCGGTGGGCGTGCCGTCGCGCCGCCGGGCGGTGGCCGACAGGTCGGATCCGGGCCGGTCCCAGCCGGGCTGGTCGCGGCGGGCGTCGACGTCGGATCCGGAGTACCAGGCGTCGGTGATCAGCGGGCCCAGCGCGGTGCGCCACTCGCGGTCCGAGACGATCACCGTTTCCGGGCCATGGGCGTACGTGATCTCGAGCCGTGCGATGAGGCGCGGGGTGACGGCCGCTCCGGCGCTGGGATCGCCGGCCGCGATGTTGTTGCCGGAGCCGGTGACCGTGGCGCCGGCGGGATGCGGCTTGGTCAGGCCGGGCGTGAAGGTGATGCGGTCGGCGCCGATCGCCGTGATGACCCGCGATTCGAGGTTGTCGCCGCCGTCGCCGGTGTCGACGTTGACGGTGCCGCCGACGTGGTAGCCGGCCACGCTGCTCACGGTGACCGTGGTGGCACCGGCCTCGGCGCCGCCGGTGAGCGTGCCGCTGCCCTTGAGCTGGCTCTGCCACCACGAATAGGGGGCGGTCCGGCCGGCCGCCGGGTTGGTGACGCCGCGCCGGACGTAGGCGGGACCGTTGCCCAGCCGTACCCCGATGGTGTTGTCGCCTTTGCGCAGTCGACCGGTGATGTCGTGGACGCGGTACTCGCTGGAGAGCTGGTAGTTGGCGTAGCCGGGTGCGAGCACCTCGTCCGACAGGGTCCGGCCGTTGACGGTGGCCAGGTGCATGCCGACGCCGGACAGGTAGAGCCGCGCGCGGACGACCCGGCGGCGCGGGTCGGTGGTGAACTGCCGGGCGAAGATCGGCATCGGCTGGGTCTCGGCGCGTCCCGGGTATTCGATCCAGCGGGCGGCGCCCCAGTCCTCCTGGCGCAGCAGGCCGGTCTCCCAGGTCGACGTCCGGCTCCAGCCGGTGGCGTGGCCGTCGGCGTCCCAGGCACGGACCCGCCAGCTCAGCCGCTGCCGCGACCGCAGCGCTGGACCGTCGTAGCGGACTCCGGACTGGACCGCCGAGCCGATTCGGCCGGAGTCCCAGAGCAGGCCGGGGCCGTGGACGCGGATCTGGTAGGCGGTCTGCCGGTCCGCGGCCGGCGACGACGTCTCGGCGAACCGCCAGCTGAACACCGGGTTCGGGCTGTCGAGTCCGAGCGGCTGGTCGTCGCGGCCGTCGACGCGCAACCCGACCACACGGGGGCCGGGGTCGCCGGCTCGGGCGGGGCCACCGGTGAGCAACGGTGCGGAGGGCACGGCGAGGGACAGTCCGAGTGCGGTACGCCGTTTCATGATCCCGCCTGGTAGTCGGTGTCCATGTCCTCGAGGACCCGGTCCGCGCCGGTCTGGTCGCTGAAGACCTCCTGCAGGCCGCTGAGCATGGTCTGCTGCACCTTGGCGTTGGGCCAGAGCTGGTCCATGAACGGCACGGTCCGGTCGCCCTCGACGTACGTGGTCAGCTCGGCCAGGCCGGGGTCGACGGTCGTTCCGGCGCCCGGCAGTGTCGGCAGGCTGCCCTGGGCCTCGTTGAACGTCGCCATGCCCGCTGGCGACATGACGAACGTGATGAACCTGAGGGCCAGTTCCCGGTTCTCGGCCTTGGCGTTGACGCCGTAGCCGGCGCCGGCCGCGGCGGGCATGAGGAACGACGCCGGGTCGTCGGTGGCGGGCAGCGCCTTCATGGTGAAGGTGCCGGACGGGTTCTTCTGCTTGAGCAGCCCGATGATCCAGTTGCCCTGGATGATGCCGAGGGTCTTCCCGGTGGCGGCGAGGGTCTGGCTGGCCTCGTAGCCGGTGCCGAGGGGGTCCTTCTGGAAGCAGCCGGCGGCGTCCATCTCCTGGTATTTGGCCATCGCGGTGGTCCACCGCGAGCCGGCGAAGGTGGCCTGCCCGGCGGCCATCCTGGTGTCGAAGTCCCGGTCGGCGCTGTAGACGGTGGTGGCGACCAGGGCGTAGAGGGCGATCTGGGTGACCCAGTTGTCCTGGATGCCGAGGGCGAAGGCGGGGGTGCCCTTGCCGGCGGCGGCCTTGCAGAAGGCGAGCAGGTCGGTCCAGGTGCCGGGTGCGGTCAGCCCGGCCTCGGTCATGGCCTGGTCGTTGTAGACGGCGCCGATGCCGTTGAGCCCGAAGACCGCGTTGTAGGTCTTGCCCTCGTACCGGGCGACCTTCTGGAACGCGTCCGGCAGTTCGGCGGCCCACGGCTGGTCGGACAGGTCGAGCAGGTAGCCCGGTTCGGCGAGGACGTAGGTGGCGCCGGGGTTGCCGTTGCCGGGCCACACGGTCATCACGTCCGGCGCGGTGCCGGAGGCCAGCTGGGTACGGATCTGCTGCTGGTACTGGTCGGCGCCGCTGGTGGTGAGGTTGACGGTGACGCCGGGATTGGCGGCCTTGAACGCCTCGACGACCTTCTCGATCGAGCCCTGGTCGACCGAGGCGATGGTCAGGGTCTGGTTGTCGCCGGAATGGGAGTCGGTGCCGCTGGAGCAGGCGGCGAGCAGGGACGCTGCCGCGACCGCGGCGAGAACTCTTCTCATGATCTCCTCCATAAGGTTGTTGATTGTCTGGGGTTGATGCCCCGGATGCCCGGGACGGTGGGGTGTGGCTGATGGTTTCTTGCCGTTGGGTGGTTCCGAAGGAGTGGCCGCCCTGCCGTTCCCGATGGCCTGG
>NZ_JAGFNS010000037.1 GCF_017592555.1 Actinoplanes flavus
GGCCGCCGGGGCGGCCGGGGCTACTTGGTCAGGCGAGTGCTGCTCAAGGTTTGCGGGGCGTCGGAGACGGCGCGGAGGAAGGCGGGATCGATCGGGGGGATCTTGACGGCCTTGTCCTTCTTCGACGGGGCCAGGGTGTAGGTCGCGGTCGCTCCGGCGGGCAGTGTTTCCGGGCCGGTCTGGATCTTCCAGAAGTCGGCGATCGTCACCCCGGTCACCACCGAGAAGTGCGGGGTCACCGGGGAGGAGGAGCGGTTCGTCACGTCGACCGTGAGCGTGTTCAGGGTTTCGCCGGCTGCGACCGGTGTCTGCACCTGGAAGGTCAGCGGCTGCGGCGTGGCCGCGGCGATCACGAAACACGCCGTGGCGGGCAGGAACAGGGCGGCCGTCACGGCGGCGCGGGCACGTACCGAGGACGGGAGGCGAAGTTGGAAGGCGTCGGCGAAGTCGGCACGCGACGTGGTGACCAGGGCGACCAGCCACAGCGGCATGGTGAGCAGCCAGTACCCGTCCTGGGAGCGGGTCGACACCATGAAGATCATCCACGGGAGCACGGCGATCGCCGGGCCGATTCTGCGCAGGAACAGCGCGAACGTGACCAGCAGCGCCGCCAGCAACAGCTGGGTGGCGCGGCCGTAGAAGTCCAGGGCGCCGCTGCCGCCGACGACGTAGTGGGTGATGCCCATCAGGCCCTGACCGTGCGGGACGGCATGCTGCAGCAGCGGCTCGAACACGCCGGTCAGCCACGCGTGCGGCGTCTTGATCGCGAACGGCAGGCTGGACAGGGCGAACACCGCGAGCGCTGTCCCCCCGTACCGCAGAAGCAGCAGGAAGGTGCCGCGCAGCCGCAGCGTGGGCAGCCGCAGCATGACCAGGCCGACCACCAGGAACAGCGCGAGGAACCAACCCAGCTGGTGAATCGAACAGGCCGCGCCGAGGGCCGCGGCGCGGCCGAGGCCGAACCGGCCGAGACGCCCGTCGCGGCCGATCGACGGCCAGCTCCACAGGGCGAGGCACAGGAACGGCAGGGCGATCACCGACGGGTAGGCGTTGTCCGCGTACGCCGTGAACGTGCCCAGGCCGAGCACCCCGAGCGTGGCGAGCGGCCGCAGCGGGCGCGGCGCCACCAGGAAGATGAACAGCACCGTCGCCAGCAGTGCCAGCCACGCGACCAGCACGATGCCGACCAGGTTCGGGAAGATCCTCTGCACCGCGGCGCCGATCTCGACACCCAGGGGTGGGTAGCCGAAGTCGAAGACCGTCCGCCCGTCCATCAGCTGCGTCGGCAGGCCGGGCTCGATGCCCTTCCACGTCGCCGTGTAGGGGTTACGGCCGTCGGCCAGCCCGCGGGCCGCCGCGTCCATCAGCATGCCCTCGTCGACCGTCAGCTTCTTCAGCCCGGCGACACCGCCCCACGCGCCGACCGCCTTGATCGTGATCGCGGTGACCAGGACGCCGATGTCGAGCCGGGCCAGCGTCCGCCGGTGCGCCGCACACAGCGTGATCACCGCGAACACCAGCATCGCCAGATAGCAGCCGGTGATCAACAGCGCCAGCCACGGGCGGGTCAGGGCGTGTGCGTTCCAGAACGAGCGGGTGTTGACCACCAGACCCATCACCGCGGCGAGGCTCAACCCCCGGTGCAACCACAGCACCAGATCAGGCCCGGCCGGAGAACTCACCCGCTCCAACCGCGCCGTGACCGCCTCGCCCCACGAGGGCTCCTTCACGTCCTGAATCACCGGCGCATCGTACAAGCAAGTGGGGCGGAAGCCGCCCGGGGCGGCCGCCCGGTGGGCAGCGGGATGAGCCGCTCCCGGCGGGGCGACGAGGGCGGCACAGCGATGGCGGGCCGCCCAGACTGGACAACCCACCATCGCGGAGTGATCAAAATCGCGACGCGACCACGAACGCCACCAGGCCGGACAACCGTCAGGGCTTGAGCGCGGTCGCGTACGCCGCCGAGCCGATCAGCTCGAGCGACACCTGCAACCGCTCCAGGCTGATGTTCTTGGCGATGGTGTCCTCCGGGCTGTGGTAGGGCGGTTCGAGCAGCGCCGGCGACGCCTCGCCGCGCCAGGAGAAGTTGGCCGCCGCGATGCCGACCTCCTGGAACGACTGGTGGTCGCTGGACCCGCGCAGGGTGACCGGGGAGATCCGCGGGTCGTAACCGAGCCGCACGGCGGCCGCCGCGACCTCGTCGGTGGCCCGGTTGGCGAGCCCGGTGAAGGAGAGCAGCCAGTACCGGGTGGCCGGGTCCCAGCTGGTGGCGACCATGTCGTTCTGGTAGACGCAGACGATCCGGTCGCGTTCCTCCTGCGGCAGCTGGGCCACGTAGTAGCGGGAGCCGATCAGGCCCTGCTCCTCGGAGCCCCACAGCGCGAACCGCAGTGACGCCTCGGTGCGCAGTCCGCGCAGCGCCCGCGCCAGTTCCAGGTTGAGGACGGTGCCCGAGCCGTCGTCGTTGGCGCCCGGCGACCCGATCACCGAGTCGTAGTGGGCGCTGACCATGACCACCTTGCCGGTGCTGGTCCGGCGGCTGTCGGCGATCACGTTGTGCGAGGTGAGCCCGCGGTGCGCGGTGGTCTTGACGGTCAGTTTGAGGCGCCCGGCGGCGAGCAGTTCGCGGAGCCGGTGTTTCTGTGCCTGGGCGACGCCGACGACCGGGATCGGCGCCGGGTTCTCCGCGAGGCCGGGCAGCTGGGGGCTGAACGCGGACGCGCGGCGCGGTTCGACCAGGTCGACGGGGAGGAAGATGACGGCCGCGGCGCCCTGGGCGACGGCGGTGGCGACCTGGGTCTCGCGGTCGGCGAGCACGTAGTCGACCAGCACGATCTTGCCGGTGACGTCGGCCGGGTAGTCGGCGGCGGTGCCGGCTTTCACGTCCACGACCTCGCCGCGGACCCGGGTGTCGAGGGCGGCCTGCGGGGAGGCGCCGGCCTGCCAGATGAGGTCTTTCGGCAGGCCGCGGGGCGAGTCGAGCTGGGCGAGGAACTTGTCGGCCACCGGGAACGGCTGCAACGTCACGTGGTAGCCGAGGAGGTCGAGCACCCCGGCGATGTAGTCGGCCGCGATCTTCTCGGAGCGGGTGCCGCCGATGCGCGGGCCGATGCCGAGGGACAGCACCTTGAGGTGCTGGAGCGCGCGTTCGGCGGAGACGCGCTTCGCCACCTGGTGGTCGCCACCGGTCAGCGTGGGCGGGCGGACCGCTCCCGGGCGCTGGTCGGTGACCGCCCAGGCCGGGGCCGGCAGCGCGACGGTGGCCGCGCCGCCCATGGCGATGGTGAGCATCCGGCGGCGGCTCAGTGAGGTCTTTGGTGTGTCCAAGGCTCCCCCTCGTGGCGGGGGACCGGCGCTCCGGTCGGAAGGCCGGTCCACATTAGGGGGAACACTATGATCTATATAGCTGAGTTTCAATGACGTGTCGGTTCTGCCCCGTCATCGGAACGTACGTGGCCATCGCCCGGCATGCGGCAAGATCCCCAGGTTGATCAACCTTTCGTGCGGTCCAATCCATTGACAGTGTTCGATTGCAGCGCTTACCGTCAGCCGAGGAAAGCGCTTACCCGCAGCTTGCGGCCCGGACCACCGACCGGACCGCGAGTCACCGCCGCCTACCCCCGGGCGGCGCCGCCATCCGTCCCCCAACGGAGGAACCCCCATGTCCCCGTCACGCCGTACCGTCCTGTCCGCACTGTCCGCCGGCGTTCTGGCCACGGGCGGCCTCGCCGTCATCGGCCCGGCCGCCCCCGCCTGGGCCGCCGAGTCCAGCCCCGTCGGCTACGCCAGCATGAACGGCGGCACCTCCGGCGGCTCGTCGTCGACCGTGGTCACCGTGACCACCGCGGCCGCCCTCAAGTCGGCGCTCAGTTCCAGCACCTCGCAGACCGTCCGGGTCTCCGGGCTGATCACCATCTCCGGCATGTACAGCGTCGCCTCGAACAAGACGATCCTGGGAGTGGGTTCCAGCTCCGGCATCACCGGCGGCGGCCTCAACCTCTCCAGCGTCCGCAACGTGATCATCCGCAACCTGGTGTTCCGCAACGCCAGCGACGACTCGATCAACGTGCAGGAGGGCACCACCAACGTCTGGATCGACCACAACGACCTGGCCAGCGGCTACGACGGCCTGATCGACATCAAGCGCGGCTCGGACTTCATCACGGTCTCCTGGAACCGGCTGCACAACCACGACAAGTCGATGCTGCTCGGGCACAGTGACGACAACGCCTCCCAGGACACCGGGAAGCTGCGGGTCACCTACAAGCACAACTGGTTCGAGGGCACCGGCCAGCGGCACCCGCGGGTCCGCTTCGCCAACCCGGTGCACGTGCTGAACAACTACTACAGCAACATCGGCTCCTACGGCGTCGCCTCCACCGAGAACGCGGGCGTCTACGTCGAACGCAACTACTTCGAGAACGTCGCCACCCCCACGGTCACCCAGACCGGCGACTCCGACCCCGGCAACCTGAAGGTGCTCAACAACTACAAGGTCAACTCCGGCACCGAGCAGGTCCGCAACGGCGCCAGCGTCGCGGCGATCCCCTACTCGTACACCCCGCAGGCCAACAACACGGTCAAGGCCACCGTCGTGGCCGGCGCGGGCACCGGCAAGATCTGACGAACGGCAACCCCGATGGCGCTCACCCTCAGCGGGTGGGCGCCATCTCTGCCTGCTTTCCATTCAGGTACGCCTACGTGAACCGTTTCCAGCAGACCCGCGAGCCGGTGCCACTCCAGCCGGCGGCGCGCCCGCCGGGCTTTGCGATGTGGTCCGGCATGCGGCCGCCCCCGCGCCTGCTTTACGACTGTCCGCTCCACTTCATACCTGTCCACTTCATACCTGTCCGTTTCATACCTGTCCGCTTCATACCTGTCCGCGCGGCTACGCGCTCGTCCGCACCGTTGCTCGCCCGTTGGCGCCCGTTTCGCAGTCGTTGGCGCAGTTTCGTGCCCGTTGGCGCCCGTTTCGCGCCTGGGGGCAGGCGGCTGCCGGGGCACGGCCGGCGGACAGGGGGTCCGGCTGGCACAGCGTTCGGTGAACCCGATTCGCCGCCACGGCGTAGCCGGAGGAAAGGGCCGGTCGCGGAAGGGGACTCCATTGAAGGCGCTCGCGAGTCCGCAATCCCTCTGGCGCGTCCTGATCATCCTGGTCGCGGTGGCCGGCCTGTACGGCGACCAGCACCGCGTCATGGAGTTCACCACCCAGAGCGCGGTCCTCGTGATCGGCTACTACGCAGTGGCCCTCCATCTGATGGCCCGCCGCGAAACGACCGAGGCGCCCGCCCCTCGCCTGCGTACCGCGGTCCTGTCCTGGATCCTCCTGGACGCCGCGATGCTCCAGATCCTCACCGGCGGCTACAACCCGCTGCCGGGGTTGGCCCGCATCGAGGCCCCTGGCGACTACCTCGGCACCGCCACCACCGCACTGATCGCGAACTGGTCGTTCTTCCTGCTGCACTACGTCCTGCCGCTGATGGTCCTGATCGACTGGCTGGCGTTCCGTCCCTACGGCGCCACCCGCTGGCGCGATCTGCCGATCTGGCTGCTCTATCCCCTCGGCTATTCCACCGTCGCGGTCGCCCGCAGCGCCCTGGTGCCGCTGGCCGATTACAGCGCCCCGTATCGCTATCTCGACCTGGACCGCGGCTTCCCGGCGGTGGGTTCCTGGATCCTCACGCTGAGCCTCGCCTACCTGGCCGGAAGCGCGATGCTCATCGCCGTCGACCACTCCCGCGCTCCCCGGATCCCATCCTCGTGGCCGCCCGAAACCGCCCCGACCGGCACCGGCCCCGAAGACACCTGGCACCTCGCCGACAACCCCGACGATCCATGGAGCCCCTCCGAGGATCCACCGACACCAGTCCCAGGACAGGTCATCCCAGGACAGGGCATCCCAGGACAGGGCATCCCAGGGTCTGGCCGTCCAGGAGCAGGCATCCCAGGACCGAGCCGTCCGAGAGGAGGCAGTCCAGGATCGGGCACCCCGGGAGCGGGCACCCCGAGAACGGACAGAGGCACCCCGAGACCGGACAGGTCAGGAACGGGCATCCCAGGAGCGGGCATCCCAGGAACGGACAGGTCAGGAGCGGGCATCCCGGGAGCGGGCACCCCCAGAACGGACAGGTCAGGAACGGGCATCCCGGGAACGGGCATCCCGGGAGCAGGCATCCCGGGAGCAGGCATCCCGGGAGCAGGCATCCCGGGAGCAGGCATCCCGGGAGCGGGCAGTCTAGGTTCCGGAAACTCAGGAATACACGGTCCGCGGATGCCGGCAGCTGATCCGCGCGAGCCTGCCACTGCGACGCGCGGCCCGGATTCGACGACGACCAGGTCCCACCGATCCGGCCGGCGAACCTCCGATGACCGGAACCGGCGCGAACAGGCTGCCGGGGCACCCCCTTCCGGCTGGCCGACCGCCTCCGCGGATCCCAGCCCCGCCCGGGAATCCGCGGAGGCCACCGGCTGGCAGTACACCCCCGCCGAACCCACCGTCCCCTGGCTGGGCACGCCCACATCGTCACCCGCCGATCGGCGGCAGGCCCGAGGAGAACCCAGCGCTGACCGGCAGCACGCCCGAGGAGAATCCATCATCGATCAGCGGCGGACCGAAGTAGAGCCCACCGCTGATCGGCGGCAGGCCAAGACAGAACCCACCGCTGATCGGTCGCAAGCCCTAGGGGAACCCACCCCTGGACGACGACAGGCCGCAGGGGAACCCACCGCCGACGGGCGGCAAGCCGCAGGGGAACCCACCGCCGACCGGCGATGGGCCAAGACAGATCCCAACGCTGATCGGTGGCAAACCCCAGTCGAAACCAGCCCTGTTCGGCGACAGGCCCAGGAGGAACCCACCCCTGATCGGTGGCAAACCCCAGTCGAAACCAGCGCTGGTCGGCGACAGGCCGCGGGGGAACCCACCGCCGATCGGCGCGGCGTTCCCGCTGGGCCCGGCCCCGCATGGGCCGCGCCTCCGAGTGGCGCCGGCTCGGCTCGGCCGACCGAGCCGGTGGAGGCCCGGCGCAGCGCCCGACCGCCGTCCGGCACGCGCCGGCCGGAAGACCGTGCGGGCGACCCGCACGACCGGCTCCGCGGCCATGCGGAAGACGACAGCTCCTGGCTCCGCGGCCATGCGGAACACGACCACCCCCGACCCCACGGCCATGCGGAACACGACCACCCCCGACCCCACGGCCATGCGGAACACGACCACCCCCGACCCCACGGCCATGCGGAACACGACCACCCCCGACCCCACGGCCATGCGGAAGACGACGACCCCCGGTCCCGCGGCCGCACGGGACACGGCAGCGCCTGGTCTCAGGGGCGCCTGGGTGAGGACGGGCCCTGGCCCAACGTGCCGCGAAAGGTGGACGGGTCCGCCGGTGGGGCCGGGACTCGGGAGCCCTCGGAGGAGATCGAGGGTGATGGGAAGCCGCCCCGGCGGGTGTGAGTGTCCCTTTCCACGCCCGCCGGTGGCCCTCAGCCACCGCATCAGCCCGGTGGTCGCGCTGCGGCCTGGAGTGGGCAGGTGGTCGCGGGGAGCCGCGGTTCGGGGATGATGCGGTTGCGGGGCCCGGTCCCGTACCGGAGAACGGTGTTGGTCTTTGGTTGTTATCTTTCCGTTACCGCTGGTGGAGAACCCGGATGGGTGGGCGCGCATCGCACCTGATGTCAGCGTGCGACGGGAACGGGATCGGGGAGCGAGATGCGCAGGATGGGGCTGGCCGGGGCGATGGTGGCCGCGGTTGTCGTGACGGGTGGCTGTGGGCAGGGTGTGGAACGGCTCGACGGGGCCGCCGCTCCGGACGGCGCCGGAACCACGTCGCCTTCGGTAGCGAATTCGCCGTCTCCGGCGGTGTCGTCGGCTTCACCGACGCCGTCGCGGACGTCGGCGGCGCCGCTGGCGCTGGGGCCGCGCGGGCTCGGGAAGCTGCGACTGGGCATGACCGTGAAGGAGGCGCAGGCGACCGGGATGATCACCAACTACCACGTCGAGGATTATCTGCACCGGTGCGGCGTCGCGAAACTCGAGGACGGCGACGGCAAGGGCGGTGTCTATTTCACGCCGAACGAGCTGGGACTGTCCATCATCTACACCTACGGCAGCGTCGGCACGCCGGAGGGGATCCGGCTGGGGAGCACACACGAGGCGGTGACGAAGGCGTACCCGGACTTCGTGTTCGATCTCGGTGAGGGTGAGACCGAAGGCAACGGGAACGCCGACGTGCCCGGCAACAGCAAGGCCTTCTACGCCATCACCATCAAGGACGACAAGGTCGGCTCGCTGGGGTTGGTCGCCAAGGGCGACCTGTGCCAGGGCGATTAGCGGCGCAGCATGTCGCACGCGGCGTCGAGGACCGACTCGCGTAGTTCGGTGGGTGGGGCCTCGGGCAGGACGACGGTGCAGTCGCCGAGGCCGCCGATCGCCATCTGGACGCGGACCACGTCGGCGAGGGGCGCGTCCGGTCCGGCCAGCATGGTGACCATGCGGCGGCGCCAGTCGCCGACGGCGGACGCCAGGTCGACCATCGCCAGGATGCTCGGATCGCGCATGATCATCGCGGTGACGTCGCGGTTGCGGTAGGCCACGTCGAAGTAGGCGCCCAGCAGTTCCCGGGCGTCGGCGCCGGGGCCGAACCGGGCCAGCGCCTCCTCCACCTCGTCGATGAACGGCTGGACCAGGCTGCGGACCAGCTCGTCGCGGGACGCGAAGTGGTAGTAGAGGGCCGGTTTGGTGATGCCCACCCGTTCGGCGATCTCCCGCAGGCTGACCTGGTGCACGCCCTTGGCCGCGATCAGCTCGAGGGCGGCGGCGCGGATCCGGTCGGCGGTCTCCGTGGTTCGGGCGCGTGGCACGTGCCGAAGTCTACTTACCGGACGGTAAACGTTGACTCCCGGTGGTTTACTTACCGATAGGTCAACAAACGATCCGGGGAGGTCGCCGTGCACGCACTGATCTCCGGCGCCAGCGTCGCCGGGCCTGTTCTCGCCTACTGGCTGCGCCGGCACGGGTGGCGGGTCACCGTCGTCGAGAGGGCCGCCGACGCGCGGGCCGGGGACGGCGGGCACGCGGTCGACCTGTTCGGGCCGGCCGTCGACGTGATCGAGCGGATGGGGCTGCTCGACCGGGTGCGCGAGGCTCGCACCCGCAACGACACCATCACCCTGTTCCGGGAGGGGCGTGCGCCGATCACCCTGGCCACCGCCGACCTGGCCACCGGGATCCCGGGACGGCACATCGAGATCATGCGCGGCCCCCTCGCCGGGCTGCTGCACGAGGTCACCCGCGACGACGTCGACTACCGGTTCGGGACGGTGATCGAGCGGCTGGACGGCGCCACCGCGGTGCTGTCCAGCGGGGACACCGTCGACGCCGACCTGGTGGTGGGCGCGGACGGGCTGCACTCCGGGGTGCGTGCGCTGGCCTTCGGGCCGGAGGAGCGGTACCGCCGGTTCCTCGGCGCCTACCTGGCCGTCTACACGCTGCCCGACGTGCTCGGGACCGGGCCGACGGTGGCGGCGTTCACCGCGCCGGGGCTGGCCGCCACCGTCTACCCGACGCTCACCCCGGGACTGTCGCGGGCGCTGTTCCTCGTGCGTTCCCAGCAGGAGCTCCGGGGCGACGGGAAGGAGATCCTGCGCGGCCTCGCCGGGGATCGGCTGGGACCGCGGGTGGCCGCGGTGCTGGAGCATCTCGGCGCGGCCGGGGACTTCTACTTCGACGACATCTCGCAGATCCGGATGGACTCCTGGTCACGCGGCCCGGTCACGCTGGTCGGCGACGCGGGGTACGGCCCCGGCCCGGCCGTGGGCGGCGGCACCAGCCTGGCGGCGGCCGCGGCCTACGTGCTCGCCGCCGAACTGGCCACCGGCCCGGTCGACGACGCGCTGCGGCGGTACGAGGCGGCGCTGGCCGGCCCGGTGCGGCACAGCCGGCGGATCGGCCCGTCCGTCCTCGGCGCGATCGTGCCCCGCAACCGGGCGCAGGTGTGGCTGACCGCGCAGGCCACCCGTCTGCTGCCCCGGCTGCCGAGGCCGGCGCGGCGGTGGCTCACCTCGTTCGGCGGCGGGCCGGCGGCGATGCTCGACGGGCTCGTCCTGCCTCCGGCGGGCGCCACCCGTTCGTAGGACCAGCCCTCCGCCGCCACGCTCCGGAGCGGGAGAAACGCACAGCGTCGCTCGTTAGGGGTGTTGACCCCATGTGCACGTCCGTCAATTCTGTGCGGCGGCACGGCAGGTCGACACGGGAGCGGGGCGAGGCATGAGCCGGGGCGGGCACACGATCCGCGGTCGCATCGTCCGGATGCTGGCTTTTCCGGTCGCGGCGATGCTGCTGTTGCTCAGCGTCGTGGTGGTGGAGGAGCTCGGCAACTACCGGCTGGCGGCGCGGACGGACCGGGCGATCACCCTGGATCTGGCCGTCCAGGCGCTGTCCCAGGAGGTGCAGAACGAGCGCGGCGTGACGCTCGGGCTGCTCGCCGGCAACGAGGGCTTCCGCGCCGAGATCGTGGCGGCACGGCAGCGGGTCGACGCCCAGGTCAGCTCGGTCCGGCAGCTGATCGCCGACGACGGCGACCTGGACGGCCAGGTGACCGAGGCCCTCGAACAGGCGACCGCGCTGACCGCGGTCCGCGAGGAGGTGGACGGCGGCGGCGCCGAACGGGGCGAGATCTTCGAGGAGTACAACGAGGTCCTCGACGAGCTCCGCGAGGTCTACTTCGCGCTGGACAACTCCTCGGACGCCACCATGCGGCTCGGCTCCGAGTCGCTGGCCATGCTCAACCTGGCCAAGGAGGCGAGCGCGCAGCAGCGGGCCTACCTCAACGGGGTGTTCTCGGCCGGCGGGTTCGAGGACGGCGAGTACCTCCGGTACGTGCAGCTGCGCGCCGACCTGGACGCCGCCCTCGCCGAGTTCGACGAGTACGCCACCCCGGAGGCGCTGGCCGCCAAGGACCGGCTGTTCAACACGGCGCAGGCCCAGCGGGCCGCCCAGCTGGAGGCGCGGGCGCTGCGCTCCGGCGACGGGCAGACCCTGCGGGTCGACGCGCAGGGCTACTGGGCCGCCATGGCCACCGTCCTCGACGACATGTCGAAGCTGGCGCAGACCATCGGCGACGCGCTGCGGGCCCGCGCCGCGGTGCTCCTCGACGAGGCCAACCTGCGGTTGGCCGGGCTCGCCGCGGTGGTTCTGGTCTGCGTCGGGATCGCCGTCTATCTGGGTACGATCGCCGCGCTCTCGGTCTCCAGCCCGCTCGCCGAACTCGCCGACGAGGCCAACCTGCTGGCCGGCGAGCGGCTGCCGGAGGCGGTGCGCCGGACCGCGTCCGGGGAGTCGACCGGGCCGCCCGGGCCGGTGCGGGTCGCCGACCGGGCCAGCGCCGAGATGCGCCGGGTGGCGGACGCGTTCGACCGGGTGCAGGCGACGGCGTACGCGCTCGCCACCGAGCAGGCCGAACTGCGCCGGGCCTCCGCCGACTCGCTGGCCAACCTGGGCCGGCGCAACCAGAACCTGCTGCGCCGCCAGCTCGGCTTCATCACCAAGCTGGAACGGGAGGAGTCCAGCCCGGCCGGCCTGGCCAACCTGTTCGAGCTGGACCACCTGGCCACCCGCATGCGCCGCAACGCGGAGAGCCTGCTCGTGCTGGTCGGCGCGGCCAGCCCCCGGCAGTGGTCGCGGCCGCTGCCGCTGACCGACGTGATCCGGGCCGCGGTGTCCGAGGTGGAGGAGTACCGGCGGGTGTCGCTGCGCCGCCTGGACGAGGCGCTGGTGGCCGGGTCGGTGGCCAGCGGCCTGGCGCACATGCTCGCCGAGCTGATCGAGAACGGCCTGTCGTTCTCGCCGCCGGACCTGGACGTGGAGATCCACGGCCGGCTGGTCGACGACGGCTACCTGATCGCCATCTGCGACCAGGGCGTCGGGATGAGCGTGGAGGAGCTGGAGCGGGCCAACCGGCGGCTGCGCGGTGAGGGCGACTTCCTCACCGCGCCGGCCCGGTTCCTCGGTCACTACGTGGTCGGCCGGCTGGCCGCCGAGATGGGCATCGAGGTCCAGCTGGCCCGGTCGGCGGTGACCGGGGTGACCGCCCGGGTGTCACTGCCGGTGAGCCTGCTGGGCGGCGCCGCGGCCCTCGACGAGCCGGCGCCGGTCAGCCCGGCCGCGGCCCTGCCCGCACCCGCGCCGGTGGCCGACACCGGCGAACCACCGGTCGACTGGCCCTCCCTGCAACCGCCGGAGCCGGGGCCGCTCGCCGTCGAGGTCGACTACGTGGTCCTGGAGTCGCGGCCGATGGTGCCCGCGCCCCGGCGGCCCGCCCACGCCGACGGCGGGCACACCGTCAACGGTCTGCGACGTCGTACCCCGAGGGCACAGCGATCCCGCACCGAGCCGGCGCCGGCCGTGCGGCCGGAACCGTCCGCTCCGGTCCCGGACTCGCCGGAGGCGGTCCGGAGCCGCCTGACCGCCCTGCGCGCGGGCATCCAGCGCGGTGCCGGCCGGGACCGGCACCGGAATCAGTGAGGAGCTTTGCCAATGAGCGTCGAGGCGACGGCTGACCGGCACCAGTGCAACTGGCTGCTCGGCAACTTCGTCCATCAGACCGACGGGGTACGCGACGCGGTGGCCGTGTCCTCGGACGGCCTGCTGATCGCCAGCTCGGAGGGGCTGAGCCGGGCCGAGGCCGACCAGTTGGGCGCCATCGTGTCCAGCATGGCCAGCCTGGCCCGCAGCGCCTCCCGCCGGTACGACTTCGAGGGACTGAAACTGATCATGATCGAGATGCACCGGGGCTTCCTGGTGATCTCGGTGATCCCGGGCGGCAGCTGCCTGGGCGTGGTGGCCGGCGGGGACAGCGACCTGGGCCTGGTCGGTTACGAGATCTCCCTGCTTGCGGACCGCTTCGGCGACCTGCTGACCCCGGCCCTGATCGCCGAATCGCGGCAGCACCTCCCGCGATGAGCGAGCTTGCGAGCGAATCATCGGGCGCAGTCTCGTCCTCATGGCGACGCCGGAGCGAAGCGGAGGTGGCGCCTTGAGCGAGGATCCGGTCGTTCGGCCTTTCATGCTCACCAACGGGCGCACCCAGCCGCTGCACGACGGGCTGCGGATCGAGACCCAGCTGTACGCCGAGCCGGCCGCCCTGTCCGCGCCGCTGCGGTTCGAGGCCCGCCGGATCGTCGAGCTGTGCCAGCGGCCACGGTCGATCGCCGACCTGTCGTCCGCGCTCGGCGCCCCGATGGGCGTGGTCCGGGTGATCGTCGCCGACCTGCTCACCCAGGGGCTGGTCCGGGCCGGCGAGATGCCCGGCGAGCTGACCACCGCGTTGATCGAGAGGATCAGGGATCGTGTTCGGGCGCTCTAACCCGATGGCGCCGTCGTCACCGATGGCCGTCAAGATCGTCATCAGTGGCGGGTTCGGGGTCGGCAAGACGACCTTCGTGAGCGCCATCTCGGAGATCGAGCCGCTGGTCACCGAGGCGGAGATGACCGAGCGGTCGATCGGGGTGGACGACACCTCGGCGGTCGCCGCGAAGACCACCACCACCGTGGCGCTGGACTTCGGCCGGATCACCCTGGACGACGCGCTGCTGCTCTACCTGTTCGGCACGCCGGGGCAGGACCGGTTCGCGTTCCTCTGGGACGACCTGGTGACCGGTGCGCTCGGCGCCATCGTGCTGGTCGACACCCGCCGGATCGAGGACTGCTTTCCGGCGATCGACTACTTCGAGGAGCACGACATCCCGTTCATCATCGGGGTCAACGCGTTCGACGGGGCGCGCCGTTTCGAGCTGCCCGAGGTCCGCGACGCGCTCGGCCTCGCGGAGACCATGCCGCTGCTGGAGTGCGACGCCCGGCAACGGGATTCGGTGAAGGCGGTGCTGGTCGCGCTCACCGAACGGGTGCTGGCCCGCCGTCTGGACCGGCTGGCGGGATGAGGACGCCGTCGCGTTCGGCGTACTCGGCGCCGGTCTCCGGGCACAGCCAGACGCCGTCGCCCTTGGCGGTCAGCGGGTGCCCGGCCCGGCCCACCCAGCCGACCCGGCGCGCCGGCACGCCGACGACCAAGGCGAAGTCGGGAACGTCCGCCGTGACCACCGCGCCGGCCGCGACCAGCGCCCACCGGCCGACGGTGACCGGGGCCACGCAGACCGCCCGCGCGCCGATCGAGGCGCCCTCACCGATCGTCACGCCGACCGCGGTCCAGTCGTCGCCGGTCTTGAGCCGGCCGTCCGGGGTGACGGCGCGCGGGTACTCGTCGTTGGTGAGCACCGCGGCCGGGCCGACGAACACGCCGTCGCCGAGCCGGGCCGGTTCGTAGACCAGGGCGTGGTTCTGGAGCTTGCAGTTGTCGCCGAGGACCACGCCGGGACCCACGTACGCCCCCCGGCCGACGGTGCAGTTCCGCCCGATCGTGGCGCCCTCACGGATCTGCGCGAGATGCCAGACGCGGGTGCCGGCGCCGATCACGGCCCGCTCGTCCACATCGGCTGTCGGTGCGACGGTCATCGTGAACCTTCCTCGTCATCGATCCGGCACAGGGTAGACGCCGGAGCCCGCCCGCGATGTCGGCCAGCCGACATCGACGGTCCAAAATGGCCATTGAGGGGTCCCCCGATCGGCCGAAGGGTTCGCCTTGACCCCGGCTCCGCCGTAAATCCGTCAGTGATCTGGCGTCCGGCCACAAGGGATCGATAGCTTTCCCGACGGACCGCGTCCGCCACTTCGACGAACGGATTCCTGTGACCTCTCACGCGCCCGACGAGCCCATCGGCGTGGCCGTCATCGGGGCCGGCTACTGGGGCCCCAACCTCGTCCGCAACTTCCAGGGCAGCCCCGCCTTCCATCTGCGGTGGCTCTGCGACCTCGACGTCGACCGGGCCCGGAAGGTGCTCGGTGGCTACTCCACCGTCGGCGTCTCGGCCGACCTCGACGAGGTTCTCGCCGACCCGGACGTGCACGCCGTCGCCGTCGCCACCCCGGCCGGCACCCACCTCCCGGTCGCCCTGGCCGCGCTGCGCGCCGGCAAGCACGTGCTGGTGGAGAAGCCACTCGCGGCCACCTACGAGGAGGGCCGGCGGCTGGTCGACGAGGCCGACCGGCGCGGGCTCACCCTGATGTGCGACCACACCTACTGCTACACCCCGGCCGTGTTGCACATCCGCGACCTGCTGGCCGCCGGCGAGCTGGGCGAGCTGCACTTCCTCGACTCGGTGCGGATCAACCTGGGCCTGGTGCAGCGCGACATCGACGTGGTGTGGGACCTGGCGCCGCACGACCTGTCGATCCTCGACTTCGTGCTGCCGCCCGCGGTCCGGCCGATCGCGGTGGCGGCGCACGGCGCGGACGGGATCGGCGCCGGGCGGGCCTGCGTGGCGTACCTGACGTTGCAGCTCAGCAACGGGGCGATCGCGCACATCCACGTCAACTGGCTGTCCCCGGTGAAGGTGCGCACCGCGATCTTCGGCGGGTCCAAGCGGACCCTGGTGTGGGACGACCTGAACCCCAGCCAGCGTCTGTCGATCTACGACCGCGGGGTGGACGTGGCGTCCCCCGAGGAGCTCGGCGACGAGCAGCGGCGCGACATCCTCGTGTCGTACCGGTCCGGCGACATGGTCGCGCCCGCGCTCACCGAGCGGGAGGCGCTGCGCACCATGGTCGAGGAGTACGCGCGGGCCATCACCACCGGCACTCCGGCACTGACCGACGGCCGCTCCGGGCTGCGGGTGCTGGAGCTGCTCCAGGCCGCCTCCCGCAGCCTGGCCGAGGGCGGAACGATGATCAAGCTGAACGAAGGGCACACGGCGTGACTGGGGTACCGATCGAGGGCGCGCGTGCTCTCGTGACCGGCGGGGCGGGCACCATCGGCTCGCACGTCGTCGACGAGCTGGTGCGCGGGGGCGCGTCGGAGATCGTCGTTCTCGACAACTTCGTACGGGGCCGGCGCGACAATCTCGCCGGGGCGCTCGCATCCGGAAACGTCCGGGTGGTCGAGGGCGACATCCGGGACAACGCGCTGGTGCGGTCGCTCACCGACGGCCAGGATCTCGTCTTCCACCTGGCCGCGATCCGGATCACCCAGTGCGCCGAGGAGCCCCGGCTCGCCAACGAGGTGCTGGTCGACGGCACCTTCAACGTCATCGAGGCGGCCGCCGACGCGGGCGTCAAGAAGGTGGTCGCGTCGTCGTCGGCGTCGGTCTACGGCCTCGCCGAGCAGTTCCCGACCACCGAGCGGCACCACCCGTACAACAACGACACCTTCTACGGGGCGGCGAAGGCGTTCAACGAGGCCACGCTGCGCAGCTTCAAGGCCATGAAGGACCTGGACTACGTGGCGCTGCGCTACTTCAACGTGTACGGGCCGCGGATGGACATCCACGGCCTCTACACCGAGGTGCTGATCCGCTGGATGGAGCGGATCGAGGCCGGCACTCCCCCGCTGATCCTCGGCGACGGGCTGGCCACCATGGACTTCGTGCACGTCGCCGACATCGCCCGCGCCAACATCCTGGCCGCCCGCGCGGACGTCACCGACGAGGTGTTCAACATCGCCAGCAACGAGGAGACCAGCCTCAAGGAGCTGGCCGCCGCGCTCAGCGCCGTCATGAAGTCGGACCTGGCGCCGGAGCACGGGCCGGCCCGCGCGGTCAACGGCGTCACCCGCCGCCTGGCCGACATCTCCCGCGCCGAGCAGCGGCTGGGCTGGAAGCCGCGACTCACCCTCACCGAGGGCCTCCAGGGCCTGGTCGACTGGTGGCGGTCGTCCCAGTGATCCCGGTGATGATCCCCGACCTCGGGGAGGAGGAGGCGCGGGCCGCCGCCGAGGCGGTCCGCTCCGGCTGGGTCGCGCAGGGGCCCCGGGTCGCCCGGTTCGAGCGGGAGTTCGCGGCCGCGGTCGGCGCCGGTCACGGTGTGGCGGTGTCGTCCTGCACGACCGGCCTGCACCTCGCGCTGGTGCTGCTCGACATCAAGCCCGGCGACGAGGTGATCGTGCCGTCGCTGTCGTTCATCGCGACCGCCAACGCGGTCCGCTACGTGGGCGCCACCCCGGTCTTCGCCGACGTCGACCTGGCCACCGGGAACCTCACGGTGGACACGGTCGGCGCGGTGCGCACGCCGCGGACCCGGGCGATCATCGCGGTGCACCAGGGCGGCGTGCCGTTCGACACCGTCGCGCTGCGCAAGGCCGCGGACGACTGGGGGGTCGGCCTGGTGGAGGACGCCGCGTGCGCGGCCGGATCCACCGCCTACGGCGCCCCGGCCGGCACCGGCGCGAAGGTGGCGGCCTGGTCGTTCCACCCGCGCAAGCTCATCACCACCGGTGAGGGCGGCATGGTCACGGTCGACGACGCGGACGCGGCGGCCCGCCTGCGACGGCTGCGTGAGCACGGCATGAACGTGTCCGCCGCCGACCGGCACGCGTCGAAGCAGCCGGTGCTGGAGGCGTATCTGGAGACCGCCTACAACTACCGGATGACCGACATCCAGGCCGCGGTCGGCCTGGTGCAGCTCGGCAAGCTGGCGGCACTGGTCGCGCAGCGGCGGCGGCTCGCCGCCCGCTATCAGACCCTCCTGGCGGACATAGCCGGGCTCATCCCGGTGACGGATCCGTCCTACGGGCAGACGAACTACCAGTCGTTCTGGGTGCTGCTCACCCCGGCCTACAAACGGGCGCGCGACGAGGTGCTCGCCGAGCTCGCGGCCCGGGGCGTGTCGGCGCGCCGGGGCATCATGGCGGCGCACCTGGAGCCGGCCTACGCGGACGTGACACCGGGCCCGCTCCCGGTGACCGAGCGGATCACCCGGCAGTCGCTGATCCTGCCGCTGCACCACAAGCTCACCGAAGCGGACCAGGACCACATCGCCGGGGTGCTGCGCGAGCTGGCCGCCCGGTGAGGGACCTGGTCATCGTCGGAGCCGGTGGCTTCGCCCGGGAGACGGCCGCGGCCGCCACCGGCTGGCGGGTCCTCGGTTTCGTCGACGACGATCCGGCGCTGCACGGGACCCAGCGCTCCGGGTTGCCGATCCTCGGGCCGGTCGACAGTGTGCTCGGGATGGACGCCGCCGTGGTGGTGTGCGTGGGCAATCCACGCGCCTACACCGCCCGGCGGCGCATCGTCGAGCGCCTCGCCCTGCCCCCGCGGCGGTACGCGACCGTCGTACACCCCTCGGTGTCGATCGGCGCCGGCAGCACCGTCGGCGAGGGCACCGTGCTGCTGGCCGGCGCCGTGCTGACCGCCGACGTCACCGTGGGCGCCCACGTGGCGGTCATGCCGCAGGCCGTGCTCACCCATGACGACCTGGTGGCCCCGTACGTCACGATCGCGTCCGGGGTGCGGCTGGGCGGCGGGGTGGTGCTGTCCGAGGGCGCCTACGTCGGGGCCGGCGCGCTGCTGCGTGAGGGCGTGACCGTCGGCGCCTGGTCGCTGGTCGGGATGGGTTCGGTCGTGCTCGGCGACGTGCCCCCGGCCGAGGTCTGGGCCGGCAGCCCGGCCCGCTTTCTCCGCAAGTCGTCCGTCCCGGAAAGGCAGAGTTCATGACCCGCATCCCGCTCGTCGACCTGGCCGCCGCGCACGCGGAGGTGGCCGAGGAGGTCGAGGCCGGATTCAAGCGCATCATCGCCGACACGGCGTTCATCGGCGGGGCCGAGGTGGCCGCGTTCGAGCGGGAGTACGCCGCGTTCTCCGGGCTGCCGCACTGCGTCGGCGTGGCCAACGGCACCGACGCGCTGGAGCTGGCGTTCAAGGCGGTCGGTGTCGGGCCCGGCACCGAGGTGATCCTGCCGGCCAACACGTTCATCGCCACCGCCGAGGCGGTCGCCCGGGCCGGCGCCGACATCGTGCTGGTGGACTGCGATCCGCGTACCTATCTGATCGACGTCGAGGCCGCGCTCGCCGCGATCACGCCGCGGACCCGCGCCATCGCGCCGGTCCACCTGTACGGCCAGCTCGCCCCGGTCGAGCGGCTCCGCGCCGGGATCGGCGGCCGGGACATCGCCGTCGTCGAGGACGCCGCCCAGTCGCAGGGCGCCACCCGGCACGGGCGCGGCTCCGGTGTGGACGGCATCGCGGCGACCAGCTTCTACCCCGGCAAGAACCTCGGCGCCTACGGTGACGCGGGCGCCGTCACCACCGCCTCCGACGAGTGGGCCACCACGGTCCGCACCCTCGGCAGCCACGGTGGCCTGCGCAAGTACCACCACGACCTGGTCGGCGTGAACAGCCGCCTCGACGGTCTCCAGGCGGTCGTGCTGCGCGCGAAGCTGGCCCGGCTGGCCTCCTGGAACGAGCGGCGCCGGGCCGCGGCCGCCCGCTACGACGAACTGCTCGCCGGGCTCGGCGAGGTGACCCGGCCGGTCGTTCTGGACGGCAACGTGCACGTGTGGCACATCTACTGTGTCCGGGTGCCGAACCGCGACGAGGTCCTCACGCGACTGAACGCGGCCGGGGTCGGCGCCGCCATCCACTACCCGATCCCGGTGCACCGGACCGGCGCGTTCGCGTCGCTCGGCGGCTCGTTCCCGAACGCCGAGCGGGTGGCCCCGGAGATCCTGTCCCTGCCGATCTACCCGCAGATCACCCCGGACCAGCAGGCCCGCGTGGCCGAGGCCCTGGCCGGGGCGCTGCGCCCCTGAGGAAAGCGCACCGTGTATGTGACGATCCGCGACCGCCCGGCCGACGGGGCCGGCGCCACCGCCGGGAAGGTCTCCGCGACCGTGCTGCTGCTGGGCACGGTCAGCCTGCTCACCGACGTCTCCTCCGAGATGGTGGCGTCGGTTCTGCCGCTGTACCTGACGGCGGCGGTCGGGTTGAACCCGGTGGCGTTCGGCTTCCTGGACGGGATGTACCAGGGGGTCAGCGCGTTCCTGCGGATCGCCGGCGGCTACGCCGGTGACCGTGGCGGGCAGCCCAAGTGGGTGGCGGTCGTGGGATACGGCGCCTCCGCGATCAGCCGGATCGCCATGCTCGCGGCCACCGGATTCGCCGCGATCACCGCGGTGGTCACCGCCGACCGTCTCGGCAAGGGCCTGCGGACCGCGCCCCGGGACGCGCTGATCGCCGAGGCGTCCGATCCGGCGATGCTGGGCCGCGCCTTCGGGGTGCACCGGGCACTGGACACGGTCGGCGCGGCGCTCGGGCCGCTTGTCGCGTTCGCGCTGCTGTGGAGCGTGCCCGGCAGCTACGACTCGATCTTCGTGGTGTCGTTCGCGTTCGCGGTCGTCGGACTCGCGGTGCTGGTGCTGTTCGTCCCGAACCTGCGGACCGCGGGCGCGACGGCCCGGATCGGGCTGCGGAACGCCGTACGCGAGATCGGCCGCCGTGGGCTGCGCGGGCCGCTGCTCGCCGCCGGGATGCTGGGCCTGCTGACCGTCGGCGACGGATTCCTCTACCTGACGTTGCAGGACCGCGACGACTTCGCGGCCGTGTGGTTCCCGCTGCTGTACGTGGGGACCAACGTCGCGTACCTGGCGCTGGCCGTGCCGCTGGGCCGCCTCGCCGACCGGGTGGGCCGGGCCCGGGTCCTGGTCGCCGGGCACGTCGCGCTCGTCGTCTGCTATTTGCTCGGCGCGTTTCCGTCCGGCGGGATCGGGTCGACCGTGACCGTCCTGCTGCTGCTCGGCGTCTTCTACGCGGCCACCGACGGGGTGCTGCCGGCGCTGATCAGCCGTCTCGCGCCGGCTCGGGCCCGGGGCAGCGCGATCGCCGCCGCGCAGACCGTGGTGGCGCTGGCCCGGTTCGCGTCGTCGCTGTTGTTCGGCCTGCTCTGGAGCGTCGGCGGCCCGGCGTCGTCGCTGCTGCTGTTCGCCGCGCTGCTGACCGCGGCCATCCCGGTGGCGGCGTGGATGCTGCGCGGCGCCGAGGTGGCCCGATGAGCGCACGCGTGCGGGCCGCCGTCCTCGCGGCGGTCCTGATCATGGCCTTGACCGGGGCGGCGGGCTATGTGTGGAAGGTCCGGGCGGACCAGGCCGCGTCCCTGGCCGCGGCTCCCGCGGTCGCGCGGGGCGGCGATCTCGCGACCGTACGAGCGGCGCCCCACCTGGTGTTCCGCAGCACCGCGCTGGGCCGGGAGTACGGCCGGGTCGCCGTGGTCCCGCTGAGCGACCCCGGCGGCGCACGCACGTTCACCCCGGCCACCTGCGAACGGGTCCACGCCACGGCGGTGGACGCGATCTGCCTGTCCGCCGACCGTGGTCTCGTCACCACGTACCAGGCTCGCCTGCTCGGCACGGACTGGGCGCCCGTCCGGGACCTGCCGCTGACCGGGATCCCCAGCCGGGCCCGGCTGTCCCGGGACGGGGCTCTCGCGGCCACGACGACGTTCGTGTTCGGCGACTCCTACGCCAACCCGGGGCAGTTCTCCACGCGGACCGTCGTCACCCGTACCGGGGGTGAGGTGATCGGCGACCTGGAGAAGTTCCGGCTGGTCGTCGACGGCCGCACGATCACCGCGGCGGACCGCAACCTCTGGGGTGTCACGTTCGCCGGCGGCGACACGTTCTACGCCACCGCCGCTTCGGGTGGGAAGACCTGGCTGGTGCGGGGCAGCCTGTCCGCGCGTACCGTCACGGCCCTGCGCGGCGACGTGGAGTGCCCGTCGCTGTCGCCGGACGGCACCCGGATCGCCTTCAAGAAGCACGGCGACCTGCCGGCCGGCCGGTGGCGGCTGGCCGTCCACGATCTGCGTACCGGGGCCGAGACCCTGCTCGCCGAAACGCGCAGCGTCGACGACCAGGTGGAATGGCTCGACGACGGCACGATCGTCTACGGGCTGCCGCGACAGGCCTCCGGCACCGCCTCCAGCGACGTGTGGAAGGTCCCGGCCGACGGCGCCGGCGCACCCGAACTGTTGATCAGGGACGCCTGGTCTCCCGCGGTCGTCCGCACCGCCCTCGCAGAAGGGAACCACCCGTGACCGACACCGGTACCGAGGGACGCGTCCGCGGCTGGCGCGGCCGGGCGGTGATCGCCGTCCTGGGCGTGGCCGTGCTGGCCGCCGCCGGGTACGTGGCGATCCAGTACCGCGACACCGACGGCGGCGGCCCACTGGTCGCCGGCTCACCGAACGCGCCCGCCGACGGCGCGCCGGCCACGGCGGTCACCCCGTCCGCGCCGGCGGGCTCGCTGCCGCCGTCGTTGTCGGCCTCGGCCGCCACCGCCAGCGCGAGCGCGTCCGGACCGGCGTCGCCGTCGCCGTCGAAGACGACGGCGGCCAAACCGTCGACCGGCGGATTCCCGGGCGCCCACAACACCGGTGTCCCGGCCGGCACCAACCTGACGAGGTACTCCGGCCCGTGCACGGTCACGGCGAACCGAACCGTGGTCACCGGCAAGATCATCAACTGCGACCCGTTCCTGATCAACGCCCGCGACGTCGTGATCCGCAAGAGCCTGATCAAGGGCACCCTGACCACGACCGAGGGCACCGGCTTCTCCTTCACCCTCGAGGACTCCGAGGTCGCCGCCGGCATGTGGCAGGGCCCGGCCGTGCTCAGCACCAACATGACGATCCGCCGCTCCGACATCCACGGCGGGCAGACGTCGGTCAGCTGCTACGCCAACTGCGACATCCGCGACTCGTGGCTGCACGGCCAGTTGCTCAAGGACGGCACCGACTGGCATCTGGGTGGCTTCCTGGCCAACGACACCAACGGCAACGGCCGCAGCAACGTGACCCTGATCCACAACACGATCGTCTGCGACGCCGCCAGCAACAGCGCGGGCGGCGGCTGCTCCGGCAACGTCAACCTCTTCCCCGACTTCGGCCCGGTCTCCGGCATCGTCATCAGGAACAACTTCCTCGGCGCCAGCGAGCACGTGTCGTACTGCCTCTACGGCGGCTCCGAGGAGAACAAGCAGTACAACGACGGCGTACGGGACATCGTCGTCGAGAACAACGTGTTCGAACGCGGCTCCAACCGCAAATGCGGCGGCTACGGTCCGGTCACCAGCTTCGACACCAAGCTGCCCGGCAACCGCTGGACCGGCAACATCTGGTCCGACGGCAAGCCCGTTCCGCCGGCGAACTGATCCCCACGTCGATAGTGAGGTAGCACCGTCCGATGAGAGCCTTCCTCTGCGTGTCCCTCGCGCCGGGCGCGCCCGAGCGCCTGCGCCGGCCGGTTCAGGCGGCTCTCGACTGCCTCACCGACGCCGACACCACCGTCGAGAACCCGCAGCGGTCCGCCTCCGAGTGGATCGCCGTCGCGGGGGGCGAGCCGGGCGACACCCCTCCGGCAGACGACAGACCCTTCACGGTACGGCTGGCGCGCGCCGTGCGTACCCGGGAATCCTCGCTGGACACCGCCGACCTCGGCGCCCTGCTCACCGCCGGCGGATCCGCGCTGGCCGGCCTCCTGCCACCGTTCGCCGCCGCCCACCGGGCGACCTCCGGCGGCCCGGTCCTGGTCGCCGGCGACTGGCTCGGCTTCCGCCAGCTCTACCGATGGACCGCCCCCGGCGTCGCCGCCGTCTCCACCAGCGCCCGCGCCCTGGCCGTGCTGGCCGGCGCCGGCTTCGACGCCGCCGGCCTCGGCGCACAGGCCCTGATCGGCTGGCAGATCGGCGACGCCACCATCTTCCCCGGCGTCACCGCCCTGCCGCCCGCCTCGATCGCCACCCTGCACGAGGGCACACTGACCGTCCGGCAGTACGCCGCGCCGCCCGCGCGCGCCGCGACACCCCCGGCCCTGGACGACGCGGTGGCCGAGATGGCCGACATCCTGCGCGCCTTCGAGACCGCCTACGTCGACCAGCACCCGGACACGGTTCTCCAGCTCACCGGCGGGCACGACTCCCGCATCCTGCTGGCAGCCGTCCCACCGGCGCTGCGCCCCGGCCTGCGCGCGATGACCCTGGGCACGCCGGGCAGCGCCGACGTCCGGATCGCCGCCGACCTGTCCCGGCGCCTCGGCCTGCGGCACCAGGTGCACCGGATGGACGAGCAGCGCTGGCCCGAGCCCGAAGCGGCTCACCACCTGGCCCTGGACGCCGCCCGCGCTCTGGAGTGCCTGGCCAGCCCACTCGCCCTGGCCCCGCTGCTGCTCGCCGAGAGCCACCTGGAGCAGGGGCACCGGCTCTCCGGCCTGGGCGGCGAGGTGGCCCGCGGCTTCTACTACGCCGGCCAGCCGGCCCACGCCACCACGTCCCCACAGCTAGTCGAGCGCCTGGCCCGCTGGCGCCTGTTCAGCAACGAGGCCGTCGCGCCGGACGCCCTGGACCCGTCGGTGCTGGCCGCCGCCCGGGCGTCCACGCTGGGCCGGCTCACCGAACTCTTCCCCGGCGGCGACTGGATGCGCGCCACCGACGACTTCTATCTGCTGCACCGCATGCACCGCTGGGCCGGCGTCCACGGCACGGTCGCCGCGGTCCGCCGGCACTTCATCAACCCGATGTTCGATCGCCGGTTCATCGAGCTGGCGCTGGCGGTCTCCCCCGCCGACAAACGGGACTCCCAGCTGCTGGGCCGCCTGATGAGCCGCCTCGACCCGGCCCTGGCCGCGATACCCCTGGACACCGGCCTGGTCCCGGCCCGGCTCGGCGCCCGCTCGCTGCGCAGCCGACTGGCCACCCGTACGGTCGAAGCCCGCAAGATCGCCGGCAAGGTCGGTCAGCGCCTCACCCGCGGACGGCGGCCGCAACTCGGCGCCACCGAGTACGCCACCCTGGTCCTCACGCACTGGCGAGCCGAACCGAAGGTCTGCGCACCGCTCTACACGGTCCCGTCGCTGCGCGCGGAGTGGCTCGACGGCCTGCTGACCGGCGCGCACGACGCCGACGCCACCACGATCGCCTTCCTGATCAACCTGCTGGCCGCCACCCCGGAGCCCGGACCGCTCCGGGGTGGACCGGCCCCTCAGGCGGAGCCGTAGACCTCGTCCTCGATGGCCTCCCGGGTGACCCGCTTCGCCGTCTCCCACGGCGTCCGCCGGATGGTGCCCGCCACCTCCGCCGGTGCGGGCGCCGTGCCGGAGACGACATCGCTCAGCGCCTCGGCGATGCTGGAACCGGTCGGGCTCACCCAGCGAACGGCCGGGTTGTCCATGCTGGCCTTGGCGTACTCGTTCTCGACCGCGACCGGCACCACACCGCACGCCAGCATCTCGTCCGGAACCAGGGACAGGTTGGTGAAGGACATGGCGATGCCCGCGGCGCACCGGTTGTACAGTTCGGCGAGCTGGGCGGGGCGCATCGTGCCGTGGTTGGTGTGCGGGAAGGGCGGCTTCACCGTGGCGTCACCGAACAGATGGATCTCCTGGTCCGGGTGCAGGCGGTGGAACTCCCGCAGAGCCAGCGCCCCGAGGATGAACCCGCGGCGGGCGTAGTCACGTTTGGCGTAGAACACCACACCGTTGCGCCGGTCCGGATTGGTCAACTGGTAGACGTCGGTGTCGACGCCGAACTCGGCGACCGCGGCGTCGACGCCGAAACGGTCGCGGAGCAGGTCACGCAGCATCGGGCCGACCACGATCGGGCGGAACCCGAACCGGTACGTGTCCTCCGCCAGGACATGGTGCGAGCCCATCGGATAGAACAGCGGCTCGAAGTCCTGGATGAAGTACAGCCGCCGGGTCACCAGGTCCCGGTGCGCCGCCAGCACGTGCGCTGTCTCCCAGCCGGAGGCCACGTACGCGTCGAGCGGCCCCAGACCGTCGGCGACCGACCGCACCTCCGCCTTCATGGCCGGCCAGTGGTCGCGGATGACCCGCGCGTGCCGGGCCAGCTCGCCGCCGTACACGTCATGGGTGTATAGCACGCACCGGTGACCCGCCGACTCCATGCCCTCGACCATCCGGAAGAGGGTGGTGTGACCGCCGGAGCCGGGCGCCGGCGGCGTGCAGATCCACCCGACCGTCAGCGGTGTGCCGCGGGCCGGCCGCTGGGCCGGCGTCCGGAGGTCGAGCCGCCGCGAGTCGGCGATCAGGTCCAGGTCCAGCCTGGCGTTCAGCTCGGAGGCGCCGAGCCGGTCGTAGGCCGCCCGCACAGCCCGCTGGGCGAGGCCCCGGGCACCGGCGGAACGCAGCACCCGCAGAGCCTCCCGGCCCCGGGCGGCGGAGAACATGCCACTCATATGCTCAGAATCCCCAAACGGCGGGCCAGGCGCAGCGCCCGGTCGAAGACGAACAGGCCGGTCGCGAACGCGACCACGCAGAAGACGGCGAGGATGCCGATCGACAGAGCCGGGTCCATGTGACCGCCGGAGGCGGAGCCCATCAACAGCTGGCGTTCGGCGTCGATCACGTAGGTGTGCGGGACCAGGTAGCTGGCCCACCGGATCCACGGCGGCAGCACGTCGATCGGGAACAGCGCGCCACCGAGCACCGACGCGGCCAGGCTGTACAGGGCCACCACCGGCTCGCCGCGCTTGAACAGCAGGATGAACGCGGCGGCGAAGGAGCCGAGCGCGTTGCAGGCCGCGACCCCGAGGAAGAGCACCAGCAGGGCGAGCGGGATCGCGCCGACGTCGATGGAGCCGCCCAGCAACAGACCGATGGCGACCATGACGCAGGCGAGCAGGGCGCCGGTGAAGCTGCGCCAGATGTTCATGGCCACCGGGATGAGCGCCCACGGCACCGGCTCGACCAGGTACGTCTCCAGCGTGCCGCGTTCCATCGCGAAGCTGAGCCGGCCGGTCAGACCGGTGAGCGCGTCCTGGAGGCCGGCGATGACCGCGGTGCCGATCAGCATGGTCATGAACAGGTCGTCGCTGATCGCCAGGAAGGTGCTCTGGAAGTAGTAGAGCAGCACCGGAAAGACCACGGCGAGGTAGCGCAGGATGGTGGAGGCCGGGAACATCCGCTCCTCGACCAGGTCGATCCGGATGTAGCCCTCGAACGTGTCGAGGACCTTGCGGGCCCGGCCGCGCCGGTGGACCGCGCTGGGGTAGGCCAGGCTCATCGGGCCTCTCCTCGCTCGTAGACCTGGGCGATCAGATCGCGCAACGGCATGGGGATCTCCCGGACGTGCCGGATCTGCGAGGTCAGCGGCCCGAGCCGGGACAGCACGGCGCCGACCGGCTCGTGCGGGTTCGGCTGGCAGCGCACGCTGTCGCCGTCGACCACGGCGTGCAGTCCCTGTGCGACCAGGTTGTCGGCCAGCGCGTGCGCGGTCGCCGGGTCGGCCAGCACGAACTCGACCTCGGGGCGCTCCCATTCGCGGCGCAGGCTGTCGAGGTCGCCGGAATACCTCACCCGGCCACGGTCCATCAACAGCGCCTGCGACTGCAGGGCCTCGATCTCCTCCAGCCGGTGCGAGGAGATCAGCACGGCCAGTCGCTCCTGCTTGACCAGTTCCATGATCAGGGTGAGCAGGCCGTGCGCGGCGATCGGGTCCACCGCGCCGGTGGGCTCGTCCAGGATCAGCGCGCGCGGCCCGGGAAGCAGGGCACGCGCGAGGCGGAGCCGGGCGCGCATGCCGGCCGAGAGTCCGGCGACCACGGACTCGGTCTGGGCGGCCAGGTTCACCGTCTCCAGGACGTACGGGATGCGCTCGGCCAGTTCCCGCCGGGGCATGCCCTGCAACCGGCCGTGCAGTTGCAGGTTCTCCTTCGCGGTCGCCCGCATCAGCAGGCTCCGGTCCTCCGACGGCATCCAGCCGACGATCTGCCGGATCTGCTCGGAGTCGCGGCCCGCGTCCAGACCGAGCACGGTCGCGGTGCCCCCGGTGGCCGTGGTCAGGCCGACCAGGATGCGGAACATGCTGGTCTTGCCGGCGCCGTTGGGCCCGACGATCGCGCAGATCTCGCCGGCGCGCACCGTGAGATCGACGCCGTCGAGGGCCTTCACCGGCTCGACCATGTGCGATCGGGCGAACACCCGCATCCAGCGCGGGGTGGGTTCGTAGAGCTTCGTCAGCCCACGGAGCTTGATGACCTCGTCGCCGGGCAGGCTCACAGCGACCCCACCGCCGCCGAGATACCGGTGGCCCGCCAGCGGCGCCAGCCGAGGTGTTCGACGACGCGATCCCGGAACGCGCTCACCGGGGCGGTCACGACCGGTCCACGACCGGCCCGGGACCGCGCCACGTGACGTTGATAGCGGCGGCTCAGTTTGCTCTCCTTAGCCTCGGGCCAGATCTCGACGGCGAGGCGCGCGAGCTGGTCCAGTTGGCCGGCCTGGTCGCCGACCGGTGTGCCGTGGTCGTAGGGCCGGCAGGCGAGCAGCAGCGCCTCCCTGGCCAGCGCCCGCAACGACCGCTCCCGCAACGACGCGGAATCCGGCAGCCGGTCGCCGTCCTCGTCGAACAGGATCTGGAGCGTGAGGTGGCGCTGCTCGATGTCGAGCACCGCACCGGCGTACTGCTCGACGTGCATGTTGGCCCCGTGGATGCGGTAGAACGCCTGGTCCACGCCGTTGACCCGGCCGATCGCGGCGCGGGTGCCGGCACGCAGCCAGAGCAGGAAGTCGGCGGCGTGCGGCAGGCGGGCGTCGTAGCCGGCCAGTTCCCGCATCACCGAGGTCCGCATCAGCACCTCGGGGGTGTAGATCGGGTTGCTGACCCGGCGGCTCACCTCGGCCACCCACTCCGGCCCGTCCCACACGGTCCACGAGGTCACCGTGGAGCGGGCCGGGGGCGGGGTGCCGGTGGTGAACCGGCGGGAGAAGCCGTAGACCATCCCGACCTCGGGGTTGGCTTGCAGCAGGGCGGCGGACCGGGTCAGCGCGCCGGGGGCGAGCAGGTCGTCGGCCGAGAGCAGCATGACGTACTCGCCCTCGGCCGCCGCCAGCCCCTCGTTGTAGGTGGCGATGTGCCGCTTGTTGGTCTCGTGGGCGATCACCCGGACCCGGGCGTCGCGGGCCGCGATCTCCCGGGCCACGGCGGCGCTGCCGTCCGGTGACGCGTCGTCGACGACGATCACGTCGACGTCCAGGCCGTCCGAGTCGATGAAACTCTCCAGGCACGGGGCCAGGAAGTGGCCGTAGTTGTAGCACGGAATCACGACCGTGACCCGGGGCCGGCTCCGCAGTGGAACCGGCCTCAGTCTCCTGGCCACCGGTGCTCCTCTCGTCGTCGTTGTCCGGCGGGTGGGTTCAGCCGGCGGGGAAGAAGTAGACGTCGACCCAGAAGTTGTGGTTCGACGCCGACTCCGGGAAGGCCGGCGACCCGTACGAGAACCGGCCGCCCTGCGCCGCGATGGTCAGCGGCCCGTTGGACACCGGCGAGGTCAGACCGTTGAGATCGACCGCGTAGTGGCCCGCGCCGGTGTGGTACGACGCGACGTACGGGGTGTTCGCCGCGATCGTCACCGGCTCGTCGAACAGCAGGGTCTGCCAGCCCGACGCGGACTCGTACCGGAACGTGCCCCGTCCTCGTTCCTGCCCGTCGGCGGTCCACAGGGTGCCGGTGTGCACGCCGCCGTTGCCCTCGCCCTTGTAGAACCGGAGCCCGCGGACGGTGCCCGCGACGCTGGACGAGAACCGGACACCGACCTCGACCGCCGAACCGTCGCTGTGCGCCGGGACGGCCGGGGTCGCGCCGCCGAGCAGGGTGACGGCGCCGGCCGGCGGATCCGGCTGGGTCGGCTCCGGCGGCGGCGGGCCGTCCGGCACGTACAGCGGGTCGACCCAGTAGTTGGTGGAGTTCCAGCTGCTGCCCGGGAAACCGTCCGGGCCGTACCGGTAGACGCCGTTGTTCCCGGCCGGGGCGGTCAGGTAGCGGTCGGCGGTGGCGTACGGCTCGTTGAAGAAGCCCGGGTTGTACGAGTAGTTGCCGTTCGACGCCCAGTAGGACGCCACGTACGTCTGGCCCGCGGTCACGTCCACCGGTTCCGCGAAGTAAACCTTCTGCCATCCGGAGCCGGTGCCGGACCCGAAGGTGGCCTTGGCCAGCTCGTCGCCGTCGGCCTCCCAGAGCGTGCCGATGTGCGCCCCGGTGTTGCCGGGCCCCTGGTAGTAACGGATGCCGATGACCTTGCCGTCGACCGCCGGAGTGAACTTGACGCCCAGGTTGACCTCCGCGCCGTCACCGGAGGAGGCGTTCTGCGGCAGTGCGTTCAGCGGCAGCAGGGTGCGCACGTCGTCGTACGGCGTGGTGGTGAACGACCACGAGTACGGCTCGGTCATCGGCCGTCCCTGGGTGTCCTGCGCTGTCACGGTCGCGGTGTGCACCGTCCCGGCGGCCAGGTCACCGGACGGGTCGAAGGTGACCGCCCGGGTCGCGTTGTCGTACGACGTCGTCCCGGCGACCGTCGCACCGGACGGCGTCCGGAGCGTGATCGACGCGGTGGCCCCGTTCAGCGGCTTGCTGAACAGCGCCGACACCCCGGCGTCGAGGTCGAGACCGCGTTCCCCGTCCTCCGGCGTGGTGACGAGCACGCTCGGCGGTGCCGTGTCGCCGTCCACGAACTGCACGTCGACGTAGTAGTTGGTGCTGGTCCGCGAGGACTCGACGGGGAACCCGTTGCCGGTCCGGTAGACGCCCTGCCCGGACGTGCTGGTGCCGCGCGGCGCCACCAGCGGGTACGACCGCCACGGCAGCGAGCTGAAGAACCGCTCGTCCGCGGAGTACCGCCCGTTCGGCGCGTAGTAGGACGCCACGTACGTGGTGTTCGCGGTGACCCGCAGCGGGCTGGAGAATTTCAGCGTCTGCCAGCCGCTCGCGGTCTCGTCGGTGAACGTCCCGGTGCGCAGCTGCTCGCCGTCCGCCGACCAGATCGTCCCGCGGTGGGTGCCGGTGTTGCCCTGGCCCTTGTAGAACCGGACCCCGGTGACGGTCCCGTCGGTCTGCGGGGTGAACCTGACGCCCAGCGTGACCGCGGAGCCGTCGTCGGCGGCCGGAACCTTCGGCACCCGGTTGCCGAACAGCGTGCTCGGGCCGGTGAGGTCGAGGGTGAGGCTCGCCGGGCTGGTCTCGATGTTGCCGCTGTCGTCGACCGCGCGTGCCTTGAAGACCTGGGCCGCCGCGCCGTGACTGTAGGTGGACCAGGTCCACGAGGTGGTGCCCTCGGCGGGGTGCCAGGTCTCGCCACCGTCGGCGGAGACCTCCACGGCGGCGACCCGGCCACCGCCGGAGTCGGTGGCGGTGCCCTTGACGGTCACCTTGGTGCCGTTGGTCTCCCGGCTCCCGGCGGCCGGGGAGGTGAACCCGGTCTCCGGGGCCACCGCGTCGGTGGACGCCGGGGTGGCGGTCAGCCCGGCCATCAGCGTGGTGGGCTGAACCTCCATGTCGGCGAGCAGGTTGACGGTGGCCTGCTGCATGGTGCGGTCGGCCGGGGCGTTCTGCTCGGTGTCGATGGAGTCGTGCTGCTGGTCGAGGCCCCACGCCCACTGGATGGTGCCGGCACCGAAGACCAGGGCCCCGCTGGGCGCCCGGTAGAGCGTCATGTGGTGGGTCGTGGTGCCCGGCGCCACCTGGAGGCCGAAGTCCTGCAGGTATTCCGGAGCGGGGCCGGTGGTGGTGGACAGCCGCATCAGGCCGGCCGGGCGGAAACCGTTGTCCAGGTCCTCGTCGGACTCGTAGCCGACGGTGTGCGGCGCCAGGGTCAGCACGTCGTCCGGGTCCTGGCCGGCCGCGTCGGTGTGCCGCCAGAACCGGTTGTTCCCCTGTGCGGCCGGCACCTTCATGGCCAGGTCGGTGTTGTTGGACATGTACATCGTGCCGGTCAGCGCGTTCTCCGGCCGGTTGCCGTTGGACGGCGGGCTGAACTGCGGATCCCGCCAGGTCCCGGTCCACTCGGCGGACGGGTCGATCTTGGCGGCGGCCCAGGTCTCCTTGTAGCAGACCAGCGTCCGGTACGGCGTGTTCGTACCGTCGACGCTGCTCTCCCACCGGGTCTTCCAGTAGACCTCGTTGCCGCTGAAGAAGGCCAGGTGGACACCGGCGTCGCGGGCCGCCTCGACGTGCGCCCGCTGCGGGCCGGACCAGTACTCGTCATGGCCGACCGACAGGAACACCTTGTGGTTGCGGATCAACTGCCCGCGGCGGTCGGCGTCGACGTCGGTGGTGTAGCTGACGTCGTACCCGTTGCGCTCCAGGAATTTGATCATCGGGAACTCGTTGCTGAACACGAAGTCGCGCCCGTAGCCGACGTTCCTGGTCTCCCACGGCCGGTTGTAGCTGACCTTGAGCGCGCGCCCCATCGGGCCGCCCCAGTAGAAGTTGGACCCGCCGTAGGTGTTGTACGCCTGCCAGGTCGCATCGGAGGTCTTGAAGTACAGCTTCGACGTGCTGGAGTCGTTGCGGACCACGAACGGGATCTGACTCGCGCCGTTGGTGTCGGTGCGCGTCAGGCGGGCGACGAACACGCCGGACACCGTGCCCGACGGGACGGTCCAGGTCGCCGACGCGCCCCACAGGCCGCAGTCCAGGATCTCGGTGGTCGGGTCGGTGACGCAGTCCGGCTGCGCCTGGGCGGGCAGGTTCTCGATCGCCCGGTGCAGCCGGGCGCCGGACCCGCCGTAGTAGCCCAGCCGGTAGACGTCGATCCGGTACGGCCCCTCGGACTCGATCTTGAAGGTCACCGTCTGGCCGACGTTGACGCTCATGTCGGTGGTGAAGCCCTGGATGGTGTGGTCGCCGGCGCCCCAGATGTTGTCCCAGGTGTTGGGGTCGACGCCCGCCTTGCTGTTCTCACAGGCGATCGCGTTGACCGGGGCCGCACAGGGGTCGGCGGCGAAAGCCGGAGAAATGTGGACACCGGTGCTCAGCACCAGCATTACGGCAGCGATCGCCGCCAATATCGGTCGCCGCCTGCGTGGTACGGCGACAGCGCGCAAACTGCTCAACGCGATTGCTCCCCAAATTGCGCACGAGATCGCGACGCAACCGTAGCGTCACTCGTCCATTCGAGCGCGACGGTAGTCACCGCGAGAGAGTCCACACAAGACACGTCCAACCGGTTCGGACAGCCGGTCGACGCTTGCCACTCATCCGTTCGGACAAAGTGACGAGAAAATGAAATGTCAGGCGAGCTTTTCGTCGATCAACGCGGTCAGGGAACCGAGGGTGTCGAAGACCTCGGCGGTCACCTCGTCGTCGTCGACGCTGACCCCGAAGCGTTCCTCGAGCGCGGCGATCAGCTCCAGCACCGCCATCGAGTCCAGTTCGGGCAGGTTGCCGAGCAGCTGGGTGTCCGGGCCGATGGCCGCCGCCCGGTCCTCGATGCCGAGGACGGACACCAGCACCGCCTTGACGTCGTCGATGGTCGTACCGGTCAGGGACATGGAACTACCTCCGGAAGGGTTCACAGCAGCACCTCGGCGGGCGCCGGATGGCTGAGGAAAGCGGTGGGGCTGGCGGTCAGACCGTATGCGCCCGCTTGATAGAGCACGATCAGATCCCCGACACCGGCGGCCGGCAACATCACGTCGTTGCCCAGCAGGTCGAGCGGGGTGCACAGGCAGCCCACGACGGTGACCTGCTCGGTCGGCTCGGCGGTGAGCCGGCCGGCCACGGCGATCGGATAGTTGCGGCGGATCACCTGGCCGAAGTTGCCGGACGCGGCCAGCTGATGGTGCAGGCCACCGTCGACGATCAGGTAGGTCTTCCCGCGGGACTCCTTGCGATCGACGACCCGGGTCACGTAGACGCCGGCCTCACCGACCAGGTAGCGGCCCAGCTCGACGACCACCCGCGCCTCGGGCAGGCGCGGGCGGACCTCGCCGGCCAGCAGACCGGCGAGGTTGTCCCCGACCGCGGCCAGGTCGAGGGGCTGATCCTTCTCGGTGTACGGGATGCCGAAGCCGCCGCCGAGGTTGAGGTACCGGACCGGGCCGGGCGCGTCGTCGGCCAACCGCAGCAGCAGTTCCACGGTCCGCCGCTGCGCCTCGATGATGATGTCCGCCCGCAGGTTCTGCGATCCCGCGAAACAGTGCAGGCCGAGCACCTCCAGCTCCGCCCCGGCCAGCTCCTTGAGCAGCGCCGGCACCCGTTCCGCGTCGACGCCGAACTGCTGCGGCCCACCACCCATCCGCATGCCCGAGCCCTTGATCGCGAAGTCCGGGTTGACCCGCACCGCGACCCGCGGCCGGATACCCAGAGCCGCACCGGTACGGACGATGCGCGCCGCCTCGTTCTCCGACTCCAGCTCGATCGTCACGCCGGCCGCCACGGCCTGCCGCAGCTCCGCGTCGGTCTTGCCGGGCCCGGCGAAGCTCACCCGCCGCGGCGGCATGGTGGTGTCCAGCGCGGTACGCATCTCCAGCGCCGAGGCCACGTCGAAGGAGTCCACCAGGGTGCTCATGTGCTGCACCACGGCCGGCATCGGGTTCGCCTTGATCGCATAGCTGAGCTGGAGATCCGCCGGCAGGGCCGCGCGCAGCTCCCGGACCCGCCCGGTGAGCAGCCGCCGGTCGTACGCGAAGAAGGGTGTGCCGCCGACCCGCTCGGCCAGCCGCTCCACCGGCACCCCGCCGACCGCGAGTTGCCCGTCGATCCGGTCGAATCCGTTCACGCGATCATCTCCTGGCGCAGCAGGTTGCGGTCGAACTTGCCGTTCGGTGACCGGGGCAGCTCCGGCCGCACCTGAACGTCCGAGGGCAGCATGTAGAGCGGCAGCTCCTTCTTGAGCAGCGTCCGCAGCGTGTGCACGTCGAACCCGTCGCCGGCCGGGCTGACGACCAGCACGATGCGCTGACCCAGCCGGGCGTCCGGGAGACCGAGCGCGACGACGTCGCGAACCAGGCCGGTCGCGTACACGACCTCCTCGATCTCGGTCGGGCTGACCCGGTATCCCGACGTCTTGATCATGTCGTCGGAACGGCCCACGAAGTAGAGGAAGCCGTCCTCGTCACGGACCACCGAGTCACCGGACCAGACGGCGAGCTCAGGCGGGATGCCGCCGTCCGCGCCGGGCAGCGGCCGGAAACGCTCGGCGGTGCGCTGCGGGTCGTTCCAGTAGCCGAGAGCCACCAGGGCGCCCCGGTGCACCAGCTCACCCTCCTCGCCCGTGTCACAGACGCTGCCGTCCGGCCGGACGACCAGGATCTCCGCGTTCGGGATGGCCTTGCCGATCGAGTCGGGACGCCGGTCCACCTCCGCCGGGTCCAGGTATGTCGACCGGAACGCCTCGGTCAGGCCGTACATCAGATAGGGCCGGGCCCCGGGGAAGACCGACCGTAGGCGGTCCAGCGTGGTCTTGGGCATGCGGCCGCCGGTGTTGGCGAACAAGCGCATCCGCCGCCCGGTCTCCTCCGGCCAGTCCTGGCCGGCGATCTGGATCCACAGCGGCGGCACGCAGGTCAGAGCGGTGACACCGTGCTTCGAACAGAGCCGGACCACGTCCCGCGGCAGCAGGTGGTTGTGCAGGACGACGTGCGCGCCGACCGCGAACGAGGTGGTGACCTGGCTGAACCCGGCGTCGAAGCTGAGCGGCAGGGCGGCCAGGACCACGTCGTCGCCGCTCATCTCCAGGTAGGTGCTGACGCTCTCGGCGCCGGCGAGCAGGTTGCGGTGCGACAGCACGACGCCCTTGGGCCGGCCGGTGCTGCCCGAGGTGTAGAGGATCGCGGCGACGTCGACGTCGACGCCCTCGCGCGCCGGATCGCCGGCGCCGGCCAGGGCATCCCACGAGTCGACCGCGGCATCACCGACGGGGGCCGGCGACCCGCCGCCGACCAGGATCACCCGCTGCAACGACGGGACCCGCGCCAGCTCGTCCCGGAGGCTCTCCAGCCGCTCCGCCGTGGTGACCAGCACCCGGACGTCGCAGTCCGCCAGGATGTAGGCCACCTGCTTGGCCCGCAGCACCGGGTTGACCGGCACGAAGACCCCACCGGCCACCGAGGTGGCGAAGATCGCCGAGATGGTCTCGATCCGTTTGTCCAGGTAGACAGCCACCCGGTCGCCGCGGGAGATCAGCTCGCGCAGGCCGGCGCCCCGGGAGCGGACATCGTCCCACAGCGCGGCGTACGAGACCGTCTCGTCGCGGTAGGTCAGGGCCGGTGAGTCGGCTGCCCGGCCGGCCGCCCCGGCCAGCAGATCGTGCAGTCGGATACGCATGTCTCTTCCGATCGTCGAGAACGTCCCCGGTTCGGCGGGGACGTCACCAGCTGAGGCAGGTCAGTTCGCTGTAGAGGTAGTCGACCTCCTCCTCGGCCACCTCGCCGCGGAACATCTTGCGGCGCGGGTTCGGCAGCATCCGGGACAGCCGGGGCCGGTGACCGGCCACCCGCGGCTCGGCCAGCAGCGCGAGGATCCCGTGGCGCAGCAACAGGTGGCTCTGGAACCGGCGGCGCAGGGCGCGGAACAGGTCCGGGTCGCTGACGTACAGCAGCGAGGCGAAGAACGGCAGGTTCTTGCGCCGGTCCGTCCGGTAGACGACGTAGCAGTGCCGCCCGCCGCGGGTGAGCAGCACGTGCCGGGCCGCCGCGGCGTCCACGTGGTCGCGGTAGATCTGCAGGTCGTCCCCGCGCAGCGTGCCCTCCAGCATCGCCGGATCGGTGCTGAGCCGGCCGCGCGGCGACAGCCACGGGAGGTTCGGCGCGACCGCGGTGGCGGTGTCCAGGAACGAGAAGCCCAACCGGGTGTTGAGCGGCACCACGTTGCCGCTCGGCGAGAGGTCGGTGAAGACGTGCCCCTCCTGGGCCAGCAGCGCCTTGAGCAGCTTCAGGCTGTGGAACCGGTGCTGCGGCAGCACGCACCAGGCGCCCAGATTGCAGATCCGCCGCCCGCGCCGCTCGGAGTAGAACGCCAGGTATGCGCCGGCCACCTCCCCCTGCTCGGTACGCAGCAGGAAACCGTGGTTGGGCGCGGACACCTTCCACGGGACCCGCATCGCCCGTTCCCAGGCCTCCACGGTCACCCGGGTGTTGAGGTGTTCCTGCAAGAAGCGGGCCACCGCCGGAATGTCAGCGGTCGTGATGGGCGCCAGCCGGAGGGCCATCAGGGGTGTCACTAACCCTTTCACAGGTCGTCGCCGCTGTCGGTGCGTCGTCCGAGGCTCATTCGAACAGCCGCTTGACATGGGAGGTGCGGATCACGCGGGTGGGATGGGTGAAGCGCCAGACCGCACCGGCGAGGCCCGACATCAGAGCGAGGGTGAACGCGAAGGTGGTGAAGCTGAACGAGTCGAAGGTGGCTCCGACCAGGATCGCGACGACCTGGCTGGAGATGAGCGCCGCACAGAGGTGTTTGTCCTCGGCGGCGGTGGAGCGCCGCAGGGCCATCCCGGCCTGCGCGATGCAGGTGACGTGCAGCGCGGCGAGCGCCAGCACTCCGACGATGCCGGTGGTCACCAGCGACATCAGCCACTGGTTGTCGAGCATGATGTACAGGTCGGGGATGAGCGTGCCCGGCCCACGACCGAGCCACGGTCGCTGACTGAACCAGTGGGAGACCATCTCGTAGTCTTCGGTCCGGCCGGTGATGCTCGGGTCCTGGTCGGCCATCAGGAACATCGACTTCAGCGTGCCGAGCAGGCCGGGCCGCAGTACCGTCATGGCGCCCAGCGCGACCACCGTGATCAGCAGCATGTTGTAGCGCAGGCGCCAGCTCCAGGCGAAGAACATGACCGTCATGGCCACGCCCAGCGCCAGCACGCCGGTCCGGGAGATGGCGATCGGCACGGCCGCGGCGATCACCGCGGTCAGCGCGGCGTAGAAGCGGCGACCGGCCTTCGCCGGTGAGTACATCGCGAAGTGCAGTCCGAACGGGACGGCCATGGCCAGCACGGTGCTGAACTCGATGTAGTGGATGGCCGTGCCGGCGACCCGGAACAGGCCCTCGTCACCACGCTTCTGGAAGTCGGCCATCTCGGCCTTGATCTCCAGACCGGGCACGATCAGCCGCTGGGCTATGTCGTACTCGAACAGCGACTGGATCAGGCCGATCACCGCCATGAAGGCGGCCGCCCAGACGAAGACCCGCAGGACCTTGCGCAGCCGGTCCCAGTTGTTGACCCCGTCGGCCGCCATCAACACCAGGCCGATGAACTGGAAGGTGACCAGAAGGGTGAAGTTCTGCCGGTTGGCCTCCAGGGAGGGCAGCCCCCGCAGCATCCCGGAGATGTACGACAGCAGCATCGACACCAGGTAGAACAGCATCGCCCAGCGCAGCGGCTGCGGCCCCATCAGGAACAGCGTCGGGCTCAGCCGGGCGATCAGCCACCAGGCGAACAGCCCCATCGCCACCACCAGCGCGGGCCGGCCGGCGAAGGTCAGGCCGGGCACGATCAGCGCGGCCGGCAGGCAGTAGAGCAGGCAGACCAGGAACGCGATGACCGTCGCGGTGTCCAGCCGGACCTGGAGGCGCCGGGAGGTGTACGTACCCGGTGCGATCAGCGACGGCTCGAGATCGACCGGATGAACCGCCGACGACGTCATGATCTTTTCTTCTGGGCGTTCCAGGGCTGGTACGAGGTCGGGAGGATGACCGTGGCGTCGACCGGGTCCACCGGCCCGTTGGTGTCCCGCTGTGCGTGCGACTGGCGGGGCCGGGTCTCGGTCGAGTGGCGCACGCCGCCGGCGTGGTTGCCCTGCCGCTGCTGCGGGCGCAGCACCTGGGTCTTCTCCGCCTCGTCGGACGGCCGGGCGCGCACCGGTTCGGACCGCACCGGACCCGGCGGGTCGCCGCCCGCGCCGTCGCCCTCGTCGTCACGGTGCCTACGGCGGCGCAGCCAGTAGTCCAGAACGATGGTGGACGCGGTGGTGAGCAGCACGCCCAGGCCGGCGGCCACGATCAGGACCCGCTTGCGGGTGCCGGTGTCCTGCTCGGGCGCGCTGCCGTCGTTGATCACCAGGGTGGAGATGGTGTCCTCGGGCAGGGCGCCGTACTGCTTCTGCTTGGCGGCGATGTCGTCCTGGAGCAGCTTGATCACCCGCTGGATGGTGCCGGTGGCCTGCTCCTTGCTGTCGCCCACCACCTCGATCTCGAACAGCGGGGTGCGCTCGTTGAGCACGACCGTGATGCTGTCCGAGAAGCCCTCGTCGACCAGCTTCTCCAGCGCGGTCGGGTTGGTGACGGTCAGCGCGGCGGCGTTGCCCAGCGCCGCGTAACCGAGGTCGAGCCAGGGGTTCGCCGGGCGCGGCTTGGCGTCCGGATCGGCCGGCTTGCCGCTGCTGGGCGACGGGATCAACTGCATGTACCCGGTGGCCTTGTAGTCGGGCGAGACCGTCTGGGCGGCCAGATAGACGACCGCGACCGTGACCACCAGCATCGGCACCGCGAAGTACCACCGGCGGAGCAGCAGTCTGGTGAGGTCCCAGAGGTCCACGATTTCCCTCTCGATCGAACGGGCCACAGGGGACCCTGCACGACTCGGTGGCGAGCCGTCCATCCGCCATCGATCTTAGGCATCCGGCCGTCCGGACCGAATCGAGTGCCGTCGCGAACGCTGTCGTAAAACCGACAAGCCCTTTCAGCCACGTCAATGCCTGGTCTAGCGAAAGCCGAAATTTGACCATATCCCCGCAAGGTCCATCCACGATGTACGGACATTCACCACTATGCGGATGGACGTGCGATTCGGGCCTTACTGCAGAACTCGCCGCAGATCCGACTCCACTTAGAACAGACGACCGCCGACGCTGCCCGGTCGGACGGTTGCTGGCGGCTCGTTCCATCGAGCACTGTTCACAGGTCCGCAGTGAGCAAAGGAGACGGACGACACCATGGCTCGCAGCCCGCACGTCACCATCCTCATCGCCAACCTGCCGGCCGAACGCGACCGCCGGGTGATCCGGGAGTGCCTGACACTGGAGGAGAGAGGTTTCGAGGTGACCGTCATCGCGCCACGCGGTGACAAGAGCCTGCGCGTGCTGCCGGGCAGCCGGAACACCCGGCTCAAGCCGTACCCGGTGAAGGTCTACGGCAGTGGCGTGCTGACCTTCGCCGTCGAGTTCGCCTGGTCCTTCCTCTGCATCGCGGTCCGCCTGATCGGCGAGGTCCTCGCCGGGCGCGCGCACGCCGTCCAGGTCTGCAACCCGCCGGACGTCTACTGGCCGCTCGCCCTGCTGCTGCGTGCCCTCGGCCGGCCGTGGGTCTTCGACCACCACGACCTGTGCCCGGAGGTCTACGCGTCCCGGGTCGGCAGCGACGGCATCGCCCGGGAGCCGAACCGGTGGGTCACCCGGATCCTGGTCGCGATGGAGTGGCTCACCCTGCGCACGGCGACCGAGGTGGTCGCCACCAACGAGTCGTTCAAGGACAACGCGGTCCGCCGCGGCGTCCGGCCGGAGAAGGTGACCGTGGTCCGCAACGGCCCGGCCGGCCGGGAGATCACCGGCGAGCCGGCGGAGGTCACCCCCGCCGACGGCGTGCCGCGGATCGTCTACCTCGGTGTCTTCGGCCCACAGGACAACGTCGAGGGCGTCGTGCTGGCCGCCGAGGAGCTGGCCCGCCGCCGGGGCCGCACCGGCTGGCGGATGATCCTGGCCGGTGACGGCGAGAGCATGCCGTCGGTGCGCCGCCTCGCCGCCGAGCGCAAGGTCGAGGACGTGGTCGAGTTCACCGGCTGGCTCGACGGCCCGGCCGTCGACGAGTTGCTGCGCGAGGCGGTCATCGCCGTCCAGCCGGACCTGCCGACCCGGATGAACGATCTGTCGACCATGGCGAAGACCGTCGAGTACGTGGGTCGTGGACTCCCGGTGATCGCGGCCGACCTGACCGAGACGCGCCGCACCCTCGGTGACGCCGGCGTCTACGTGCCGACCGGCGCCCCCGAGGAGTTCGCCGAGGCCATCGACGAACTGCTCGACGACGACGCACGGCGTCAACGGATGCGCAAACTGGGCCGCGAGCGGTTCCTCGGCCTGCTGTCCTGGGAGCACCAGGCCGGTCCGTACGCCGATGTCTTCCGGCGGCTGCTCGCCAGACGCCTGCCGCCGCCCGCGACCGGCGCCCGCATCCCCCGGCAGCGCACCGGCAGCACCGAGCCGGCGCCGGAGAAGCGATGACCAGCGTCGTCATCGCCGCGCACAACGAGGCGGCGGTGATCGGGCGCTGCCTGGACGCGCTGCTGAGCGACGCGCGGCCCGGCGAGTTCGACATCACCGTCGTCGCCAACGGGTGCACCGACGACACCGTCGCGGTCGCCCGCGGCCGCCCGGGCGTCCGCGTCATCGACCTGGCGACCGCCGGAAAGTCCCCGGCCCTCAACGCCGGTGACGAGGCCGCCGTCGGATTCCCGCGCGTCTACCTGGACGCCGACGTGGTGCTGACCACCGCCGCGGTGCGATCCCTCGCCGCGGCCCTGGAGACCGCGCCGGCCGCCACGGTCGGGCGGGCGCTGGACGTCGCCGGGCGGCCGCTGCCGGTCCGCGCGTACTACGCGATCCACGGGCGGCTGCCGGTGCTGCGCGACGGACTGTTCGGGCGGGGCGTGGTGGCGTTGTCGGAGAAGGGCCGGGCCCGGTTCGGCCGGTTCCCCGACCTGGTCGCCGACGACCTCTTCCTCGACTCCCAATTCACCCGCCAGGAGAAGGCGCACGTCACGGCGTACACGTCGACGGTCGCCACCCCGCGCCGCACCGGCGACCTGATCCGCCGCCTGGTCCGGGTCCGGGGCGGCAACGCCGCGATGCGCGCGGCGGCGGACCGCGGGGAGATCACCGTGCCGGTCCGGTCCGCGGACCGCTCCTCCTGGCTGCGTGACGTCGTCCTGCCCCGGCCGTGGCTGGCTCCCGCCGCGCTCTGCTACGTGACGATCACCGTGCTGGCGGCGGTCGCCGCGAAACGGGCCGGTGACGGTGGCGCCGCCTGGGGCCGCGACGAATCCTCCCGGCAATCCGACTCCTAGGGAATCATGGCTAACGACTCGGTCATCAACATCTGCTTCCACGGCATCGGCGCCCCGCAGCGCGAGCTCGAACCCGGCGAGGACCGGTACTGGATCAGCGAGGACCTGTTCGGCGCCGTCCTCGACGAGATCCGCGACTGGCCCGGCCTGCGGATCAGCTTCGACGACAGCAACACCTCGGATGTCGGTATCGGCCTGCCCGCGCTCCTGCAGCGTGGTCTGACCGCCGACTTCTTCGTTCTCGCCGGCCGGCTCGACAGTCCCGGCAGCCTCGGACCGGAGGAGGTCCGGCTGCTGCACCGCAGCGGCATGACCGTCGGCACGCACGGCATGCGGCACATCCCGTGGCGCGGCCTGGATCCGGTCGCGTCCGACGAGGAGCTGGTCACCGCCCGCGAGCGCCTCACCGAGATGGTCGGCGCCGACGTGTCGACGGCGGCCTGCCCGCTCGGCCGGTACGACCGCACGCTTCTCACCCGCATGCGGCGCCTCGGTTACACCCGGGTCTTCACCAGCGACCGCCGCCCGGCCCGTGCCACGCAGTGGCTCCAGCCCCGCTACACGGTCCGCAACGACGACACCCCGGGCTCGCTGCGCGCCGAAGCGCTCCAGGGCCCGTCCCCGATGTCCCGTCTCAAGCTGGAGACGGTCGGTGTGATCAAACGGCTACGATGACGCGCGGCCGTGGACGGTGTGCGGGCCCGGGGTCTCCCGGAGACGCGCCGGGCTCACCAGGAAACGGACCGCGCGGCGGCTGGGCGCCTTGCCGAGCAGCGCACGGCTGCCCTCCCGCAGCAGCAGCGCCGCCCAGAAGGCGACCGCGAGCAGCCGATGGTGGCGGCGGCTGTAGAGACGCACACGGTTGACGCTGAGCAGGGCCCACAGCGCCGGCGAAACCCGCGAGTCGCCTTCCAGGTGGACGGCATGGACCGCCGGGGTGAACCGGGTGACGAAGCCCGCGTCGCGGGCGCGCAGGGCGAAGTCGGTCTCCTCGGAGTAGAGGAAGAACGACTCGTCCCAGGGTCCGACGGCTTCCCAGCACTCCGCGCTGATCAGCACGGTGGAGCCCTCGGCCCAGTCGGTGACCGTCTCGGCCCGGTAGCGGCGCGGGTCGGTGACGACCTCGCCGAGGGCCGGGATCCGGCCGGCCCGCCGGGCGCCGAGGAACGCGTCGCCGAGGATGCGGCGCACCGCCGGCTCGCGGCGCATGGTCTGGATGAGCTCACCGTCACCGTCGAGCAGCAGGGGTACGGCGATGCCGGTCCCCTCGGTGCGCAGGACACCGAGCAGCGTCCGGATGCAGCCCGGAGTGAGCCGGACGTCGGGGTTGAGCACGAGTACCGCGGTGAACGGGCCGGCCTTGGCGACGGCGGCGTTGATGCCGGCCGCGTAGCCCCCGTTGCGGCCCATCTCGACGACGGTGGCGTCCGGCGCCAGCCGCCGCAGCGTGGCCACCGTGTCGTCGGCCGAATCGTTGTCGGCGACGGTCAGGTGCCAGTCGACGCCGTCGAGGCCGGGCCCGAGCGAGGAGAGGAGGTCGGCGAGCAGGCCCTCGCTGTTGTACGTGACGACGACGACAGCGACCGTCTCCGTGCTGTTCACCTACGGTGCTCCTTTTCGAGGGGTGCCATGGTGGGCCGGCCGAGTGCGCGGTACTCCCAGCCGGCGGCCCGCCAGCCGGCCGGGTCGAGCGCGTGCCGCCCGTCGACGATCTTGCGGTGGCCGACCACGGCGGCCATCGCGGACGGCTCGATCTCGCGGAACTCGTTCCACTCGGTCAGCAGCACCACGACGTCGGCGCCGCGGGCCGCGTCCAGGGCGCTGGTCGAGTACTCCAGGTGGGGGTGCGCGCGCCGGGCGCTCTCCAGGGCGGCGGGGTCGTAGACGACCACCGTGGCGCCGGCGGCCCGCAGCCGCTCGGCCACGTCGAGGGCGGGCGCGTCGCGGATGTCGTCGGAGTTCGGCTTGAACGCGGCGCCCAGTGCGGCCACCCGCTTGCCGGCCACGTCACCGCCGCAGATCTCCACGACCAGATCCACGGTACGGGCGCGCCGCCGCCGGTTGATGCCGTCGATCTCGCGCAGGAACCCGACCGCCTGGCCGACCCCGAGCTCCTCGGCCCGGTACGCGAACGCGCGGATGTCCTTGGGCAGGCAGCCGCCGCCGAACCCGAGGCCGGGCCGCAGGAACCGCCCGCCGATCCGGTCGTCGTAGGCCAGCGCCTCGGCCAGGTCGTGCACGTCGGCGCCGGTGGCTTCGCAGATCTCGGCCATCGCGTTGATGTAGGAGATCTTGGTGGCCAGGAACGAGTTGGCCGCCACCTTCACCAGCTCGGCGGTCTGCAGGTCGGTCACCTTCACCGGCACGCCCTGGGCGAGCACCGGCTCGAACGTGTCGCGCAGCCGCTCCTCGGCCCACGCCGAGGTGACCCCGAAGACGAGCCGGTCGGGCCGCATGGTGTCGTCGACGGCGTAGCCCTCGCGCAGGAACTCCGGGTTCCACGCCAGTTCCGCCTCGTCCCCGGCCGGGGCCAGCTCGCGCAGCAGCCCGGCGAGGCGGGCCGCCGTGCCGACCGGGACGGTGGACTTGCCGACCACCAGGGCGCGGCGGCGCAGGTAGGGCGCCAGCACGGTGACGGCCGCGTCCACGTACGTCAAATCGGCGGCCTCGGAGTCCGCCTGCTGGGGCGTGCCCACGCAGATGAAATGCACGTCGCCGAAGTCGCCGGCCTCGGCGAACGAGGTGGTGAACCGCAGCCGGCCGGAGTCCAGGGCCTTGCTGAGCAGCTCGGGCAGGCCGGGCTCGAAGAACGGCACCTGGCCGGAGGCCAGCTTCTCGATCTTGGCGGTGTCGACGTCGACGCCGAGGACGTCGTGGCCCATGACGGCCATGCAGATGGCGTGGGTGGCGCCGAGATAGCCGGTGCCGATGACGGTGAGCCTCATCAGTACGCCCCCGAACTGCGGACCACCGCGCTCACGGTACGGAAGAGGATGGCCAGATCCATGGCGAGCGACCAGTTCTCGACGTAGGTGAGGTCGAGCCGGATCGACTCCTCCCAGGACAGGTCGGAGCGTCCGGAGACCTGCCACAGGCCGGTGAGCCCGGGCTTCACCACGAGCCGGCGGCGCATGTCGGCCGGATAGTCGGCGACCTCCTTGGCCAGCGGCGGGCGTGGGCCGACCAGCGACATGTCGCCCTTCACCACGTTCAGCAGCTGGGGCAGCTCGTCGACGGAGAACCGGCGCAGCCAGCGGCCGATCGGCGTGATCCGGGGGTCCTGCCGCATCTTGAACAGCGCGCCGTCGGTGTCGTTGAGGTCGCCCAGCTCGAAGAGGCGGGCCTCGGCGTCGACCTGCATGGTGCGGAACTTGTACAGCGTGAACAGACGGCCGTCCTTACCGACCCGCTCCTGCTTGAAGATGGCCGGGCCGCGGCCGCCGGGCAGGAACCGGACCAGGGCGGCGACCGTGGCGAGCACCGGCGAGGCGAGCAACAGCAGCAGCAGCGCGCCGACCCGGTCGAAGATCTCCTTGACCGCGCGGGCACTGCCCTTGAGCCGTGGGTGCTCGACGTGCAGCATCGGCAGGCCGTCGACCGGGCGGATGGTGGTGCGGTCGCCGGCCACGTCGACCAGGGTGCTGGCCACGATCAGGTCGATGTCGTCCCGCTCCAGTTGCCAGGCGAGGCGGCGCAGCGCGGGCCCGTCGATCTCCGGGCAGGAGAGCACGATGACGGTGTCGGCGTCGGAGCGGGCGACCGCCGTGGCGACGTCGTCGAACGTCCCGTACAGCGGGGGCAGCCCGGGGGTGGCGGCGGTGCGGGCCGGGCCGGGCGGCAGGCAGGCGCCGATCACGCCGAGGCCGTGGTAGCGCTCGCGGCTCAGCCGGCGGGTCATGTCGATGACGGCCCGCTCGTGGCCGACCAGCACCACCCGGTTGAGATGCCGGCCGCGGGCCCAGGACCGGTGCAGGCGCTGCCGGTAGACGTAGCGGGCGCCGAGGTCGACCAGGATGGCGAGCGGCATCGCGATGCTCACATAACCGCGGGCCAAACGCAGATCGAACGCGAAGGAGACAATGGCCAGAGCGGCGGTCAACGCCAATCCGGCGCGGAATACCCGGGCGTACTCCTCGGTGCCTACGAAGAGGTGACGGGGCTCGTACGCTCGGTTGATCGCGAGGCACGCCACCCATGCGATCGGTAATAGCAGGGTCACCAGCAGGTAATCGCGCTGGTGCGGATCGGTCCCGGAGGCGCCGAACCGCAGCACGAGCGCCCAGGAGGCGGCGCTGAGGCCGACCACGAAGTCGATGAGGTAGAGGGTCCAGGCATACCGGCTCTGCCATCCGCTACGGGCCGCACTGGCCTTGGAGCGGGCCTTGAGCTGCGAAGCCGTCGCCGCGAGGTCGACGGTCTCGACGGATTCAATTGTCTGCACGCCTTGCCCCCACACTGCGTTGGACTCATGATCCATTGATCCGGGCGCTCGGACGCCCTGGAACTTCCCATGGACGAAACCCACGGGACACATGAGACAGACTCTCAACGCCCCCAGGCTCGCGCTACATCTTTCCGTTCGATGGAAATGACGATTCGGATGATGCCGGGAACCGATGCGTCGGAAGCTGTCCAACTCGGACTATCCGGCATTCCCAGCTATCGACTGTCGTCAATCTGACGCAACGTTTCGACAAAGTTGTTACAGGCGTCGTAACGCGGGAGTAGCCCTTTCGCGCCCGCCTCCCCCAGATCCGGCGCGGCGGCGTCCTTCGCGGACAGTACGGGCTCCCCCACCGGCCAGGCAATGCCGAGTTCCCGATCAAGCGGATGAATCCCGTGCTCGTGGCCCGGGCGATAGGTGGACGAGCACAGGTACGCCACCGTCGCCCCCTCGGTCAGGGCGCAGAACCCGTGCCCCAGCCCCTCGGCCACATAGACGGCGCGCCGGTCCTCATCGTCCAGCCGGACCGCCTCCCAGGAACCGAACGTCGGCGATCCGACACGCAGGTCCACGACCACGTCGAGGACCGCGCCGGACACACACGTCACGTACTTCGCCTGACCCGGGGGCACGTCGGCGAAGTGGATGCCGCGGACCACACCGCGCGCCGACGTCGACAGGTTGGCCTGGGCCAGGTCCAGCGGATGCCCGACCGCCTCGGCCAGCGCGTCGAACCGGTACCACTCCAGGAAACTGCCCCGGTCGTCACCGTGCTGCACCGGCGTGACCTCGAAGGCGCCCTCGATCTTCAGCTGACGGATCCTCATCGCAGGCCCCCGTCCAGGAGCCGGACAAGGTACTGCCCATACCCGCTCTTCAGCAACGGATCGGCCAGGTCCCGCAACTGATCGCCGGAGATGAACCCGGCCCGCCAGGCCGCCTCCTCGACACAGCCGATCTTGAGGCCCTGCCGCTCCTCGATCACCCGGACGTACTCCGACGCCTGCACCATCGACTGGAACGTGCCGGTGTCCAGCCACACGGTGCCCCGGTCCAGCACCGTCACGTCGAGCCGGCCCTGGCGCAGGTACTCCTCGTTCACCGCGGTGATCTCCAGTTCGCCACGGTCGCTCGGCACCAGCCGGCCGGCGATCTCCACCACGTCGGCGCCGTAGAAGTACAGGCCGGGGACCACGTACGTCGACTTGGGCTTCTCGGGTTTCTCCTCGATCGACAGCACCCGGCCGTCGTCGTCGAACTCCACGACGCCGTACCGCTCCGGGTCGGCCACCGGGTACGCGAACACCCGCCCGCCGGACGGCTCGGCGAAGCCGCCCAGACCGTGGAAGATGTTGTCGCCGAGGATCAGCGCCACCGGCTGGTCGCCGATGAAGCCGGCGCCGATCCGGAAGGCCTGGGCGATCCCGTCCGGCCGGGGCTGCACCGCGTAGGTCAGCTCCAGGCCGAACCGGCTCCCGTCACCGAGCAGCCGGTGGAAGTGCGGCTGGTCCTCGGGCGTCGTGATCACCAGGATCTCGCGGATCCCGGCCGACACCAGCGTGGACAGCGGGTAGTAGATCATCGGTTTGTCGAAGATGGGCATCAGCTGTTTGGACATGGCCATGGTGATGGGCCACAGCCGTGAGCCGGTCCCCCCGGCGAGCAGAATTCCGCGCACCGGGCGACCCTAATCAGGGTCCGCCAACCGTCTACACTCGCCACTCGTGCAGATTTTCGTGACCGGTGGTGCCGGCTTCATCGGATCGGCCTATGTCAGGGCCCTCTTGCAGGACGAGTACGCGGGCATGACCGGTGCGTCGGTGACCGTTCTGGATCTGTTGTCCTATTCAGGAAATCGTGACAACCTCCCACTGTCGGATTCCCGACTGCGTTTCATCCAGGGAGACATTTCCGATTTTGATCTTCTCCGGGACTTACTCCCCGGCCACGACGCCGTCGTCCATTTCGCCGCCGAATCACACGTGGACCGCTCGATTTCAGGCGCGCTCCCGTTCGTGACCACCAACGTGCTCGGCACCCAGATCCTGCTCGACGCGGCCCGCGCCGCCGGGGTCGGCCGCTTCGTGCACGTCTCCACCGACGAGGTGTACGGCTCGATCGCCGAGGGCTCGTGGACCGAGACGTGGCCACTCGCGCCGAACTCGCCGTACGCCGCCTCCAAGGCCGGCTCCGACCTGCTCGCCCTCGCCGCGCACCGCACCCACGGCATGGACGTGGTGGTCACCCGCTGCTCCAACAACTACGGGCCGCACCAGTTCCCGGAGAAGGTCATCCCGCTCTTCGTCACCAACCTGCTGGACGGCGAACCGGTCCCGCTCTACGGTGACGGCGGCAACATCCGCGACTGGCTGCACGTCGCCGACCACTGCCGTGGCATCCAGCTGGTGCTGGAGAAGGGCCGGTCCGGCGAGGTCTACCACATCGGCGGCGGCACCGAACTGTCCAACCGCGAGCTGACCGAGCGTCTCCTCGAGGCGTGCGGCGCCGGCTGGGACATGGTCCGCCCGGTCGCCGACCGCAAGGGCCACGACCGCCGCTACTCCCTGGACATCAGCAAGATCAGCAACGAACTGGGCTACACCCCGCGGATCACCCTCGACGCGGGCCTGGCCGCGACGGTCGCCTGGTATCGCGACAATCGCGCCTGGTGGGAGCCCCTCAAGGCCCGGGCCGGCCTCTGATGCGCTGGCTGATCACCGGCGCCGGCGGCATGCTCGGCCGCGACCTCCAGAGGGTCCTGGCCGAGTCCGGCGAGACCGACGTGGTCGCCGCCACCCGCGCCGACCTCGACATCACCGACCCGGTCGAGGTCCGCGACGCGGTGGCCGGGGCCGACATCGTCCTCAACACCGCCGCCTGGACGAATGTCGACGGCGCCGAGACCGACGAGGAGAACGCCACCGCGGCCAACGGGCACGCGGTCCGGCTGCTCGCGCACGTGGCCGGCAAACGCCTCGTCCACATCTCCACCGACTACGTCTTCGACGGCACGGCGACCACCCCGGTCCCCGAGGACACCCCGCACGCCCCGATCAACGCCTACGGCCGCGGCAAGGCGGTCGGCGAGCAGGCGGTCCTCGACACCGGCGGCTACGTGGTCCGCACCGCCTGGCTCTACGGCGCCCACGGCCCCAACTTCGTCCGCACTATGCTCACCCTGGCCGCCACCCGCGACACCCTGGACGTGGTCGACGACCAGGAAGGCCCACCCACCTGGTCCTACGCCCTCGCCCAGCAGCTGGTCGCCCTGTCCCGCGCCGCGATCTCCGGCGACGCGGCCCCCGGCGCCTACCACGGCACCGCCGCCGGTTCCACCACCTGGTTCGGCCTGGCCCGCGCCGTCTTCGAACAGGCCGGCCTCGACCCCGACCGGATCCGCCCCGCCACGAGCGACCGCTTCCCACGCCCGGCCCGCCGACCCGCCTACAGCGTGCTCTCCCACGCCCGCTGGTCCGGCACCGGCGTCGCCCCGCTCCCCCACTGGCGAGCCCTCCTGGCCGAAGCGATGCCCCTGTTCCTGCCCTGACGTGGTCCAGCCAGGACGTCCTCCCACCCCTTTTCCCCGGTACGCGCCGCGTCGTCCCAAAACGCACCCCACCCGTCCCGTCCGTCCCACGCGATCTCGCTGCCACTCCAGCCTGTGCCGCGCCCACCGGGCTCAGATCGGTGGCCGGGCGAGCCACCCACCCCGGCACCCCCTCATTCGCCGCCGCCCCCGCCCTGTCCCACCCCCACGAAACCCAGCCGGCAAGAGCCAGCCGGCTCCCAGCGCTGTCTCAACACCGCTGAAACAGCCCACAACCAGCCGGAGTCGATCGGCTGGCTCATTGCGCTGCCGCGCCCGAGCCGCAACGTCTCCACAGCCAGCCGCGAAGATCCGGCTGGCTCCGAGCGCTGTCTCGCCCATGCCGACGGCCCCCACAACCAGCCGGAGTCGATCGGCTAGCTCCCAGCGCTGTCTCAACGCCGCGGAAACAACCTCCACAACCAACCGAAGTCGATCGGCTAGCTCCCAGAGCTGTCTCAACGCCGCTGAAACAGCCCACAACCAGCCGGAGTCGATCGGCTGGCTGTCAGTGCTGTCTCCACGGTGCTGAGGCAGCACTGAGGACCGGCTGGACAAGATCGGCTTTCCGGACACCGTTGCTGATCCGGGCGGCGTCGCGTGACGAAGACGACAGCGATCCATGACCGGTCGGCGGGGTGTTCCGGGCGAGACTCTGGAAGTGCAATGGGATCATGCGGCTCTGCTGCTGGCCGGCGGTGTCGGATCCGGGCTGACCGGTTCGATGGCCGGGCTGGCCTCGCTGATCAGCTATCCGACCCTGCTGGCCGTGGGGCTCCCGCCGATCGCCGCGAACGTGACGAACTCGGTGGGTCTGCTCGCCAGCGGCGCCGGCTCGGCCGCCGGTTCCCGGGTGGAGCTGCGCGGGCAGGGGCCGCGGATCCTGCGGCAGAGCGGCTACGCACTGCTCGGCGGCACCGTCGGCGCGATCCTGCTGATGAACACCACGGCCACCGTGTTCGAACGGATCGTGCCGGTGCTGATCGCCCTAGCCGCGCTGGTGCTGCTGCTGCGCGACCGGCTGCGCGGCTGGTACACCCGGCCGAAAGCCCGGTTCACCCAGCCGCCACTGGGCCTCGCGGTGTTCCTGATCGGCGTCTACGGCGGCTATTTCGGGGCGGCCGCCGGCGTACTCATGCTGGCCGTCCTGTCGATGTCGGTGGTCGAACCGCTCGCCGTGAGCAACGCCGTGAAGAGCGTCGTGCTGTGCGCGTCGAACGCGGCCGCCGCGATCCTGTACGCGGTGGTCGCCCCGGTGCACTGGGCCGCCGCCCTGCTGCTGGGCCTGGGCTGCCTGATCGGTAGCTGGATCGGCCCGTCCCTGGTCCGCCGCACCCCGGAACGCCCCCTGCGCATCGTGATCGCGCTGGCCGCCCTGGGCCTGGCCTGCTACCTCTGGATGGACGCCACCTGACCCGCTTCCGCAGTGGCGGCCCGCGACGACCTGCCGCGGCCGGAGCCCCTGAAACTGTCGGTCTGGCCGCGCCGCGGCCGGCCACCGGAACTGGTCGAGGGCACCGCCCCGCGCTGACCAGGATCCTCACGGTCGCCGGCTGACCGGCCGGCGACCATGTCAGTCGGCATGACGCAGCTCCGCATACCGTCCGGCGTGATAGACCAGCGGCGTCTCCGACTCGCCCAGCCCGTGCTCGCCGTCGAGCGGGCTGGCCAGAACGATCGTGTGGTCGCCGGCCGGGACGCGGTCGACGACCCGGCAGACCAGCCGGGCCAGCACCCCGTCCAGCAGGGGCACCCCGTCCGGGCCCGGCCGCCAGGCGCCGTGCTCGGCGAGCCGGTCGATCCCCCGGGTGGAGAACGTCCGGGCCACGTGCTCCTGCTCCTGGCCGAGCACGTGCACGGCGACGATGTCCGCCGCCTCGACGGCCGGCCACGCCGAAGCGGTCCGGGCCAGGCAGAACGACACCAGCGGCGGGTCCAGCGAGACCGAGGTGAAGGAGGTGGCGGTGAAGCCGGTCGCCGGCTCACCCGGAGCGGTGATCACCACGACCGCCGCGGCGTGGCGGCGGAGCAGCTGCCGGAAGAGGTCGGTGTCCACGGCTCCGGTCGGTACGGTCTGCAGGGTCATGACGGGCCTCCATCTTGCTGGTGCACGAAGATCACATCAGAGCGGCCCCATCGCCACTCGGCCGGTCCGTCCAGCGTGTGATGCCCGAGGTCACGCGCTGCCCGGCCGGCACCACCGACGTTGCTCCCCGACCGGCGGTCGCGTCAACACGGTTCCCAAATCCTAGTAAACCGATAGGTTCACATTCACATCCGGCGGAGGGCGGCTCAGGATGCGGGCATGAGCGACGAGGACCCGTTCCACCGCGGGCCGCATCACATCGGGTCCCATTCACTGCACCCGGACACGGCCCAGACCAGCGGGATGCGGCGCGCCGAGGCGATCAGCGGCGCCACCGTGGGCAGCCGCGAACTCTGGATGGGACAGCCGCACGTGGACCACCACCCCACCAGGCCGTAACAGATGTGAACATGTGGGGATGACGATCCGCGTGGCGATGTGGTCGGGTCCCCGCAACATCTCGACAGCGATGATGCGCAGTTTCGGCTCCCGCGCCGACACCGTGGTCGCCGACGAGCCGCTCTACGCCCACTACCTGGCGATGACCGGTCTCGATCATCCCGGCCGGGAGGCGATCCTGGCCGCGCAACCGACCCGCTGGCCGGACGTGGCCCGATGGCTGACCGGGCCGCTGCCGGGCGAACCGGCCGTCTTCTACCAGAAACACATGACACACCACCTGCTGCCGGGGATCGACCGGGGCTGGCTGGCCGGGCTCCGGCACGCCTTCCTGATCCGGGAACCGGAGCGGGTGGTCGCCTCGTACGCGAAGGTGCGGGGCACGCCCACCCTCGAGGACCTCGGCTATCCGCAGCAGCGCGAGATCTTCCGCGCCTTCGGCGGCCCGGTGGTCGACGCGGCCGACGTGCTCCGCGACCCGGAAGGCACGCTACGGAATCTCTGTACCGGCCTCGGCTTCGCCTTCGACCCGGCGATGCTGGCCTGGGCACCGGGTCCCCGTCCCACCGACGGCGTCTGGGCACCACATTGGTACGCCTCCGTGCACGCCTCCACCGGCTTCGCCCCCTACGACCCGTCCCCCGCCGACGTCCCGCCGCACCTACTCCCGCTGGTCGACGCGGCCCGCCCGTACTACGAGGAACTGGCCGCCGCCCGCCCCCACTAACCTCGCCCCCTGCCCCACCGGCCCCGGCCCCGCCGCCCCGCCGTTCTGCCGCCCCGCCGTTCTGCCGCCCCGCCGTTCTGCCGTTCTGCCGGCCCGCCGTTCTGCCGTTCTGCTGGCCTGCTGTTCGGCTGGCCCGCTGCTCTGCTGGCCCGCCGCTCTGCCGCCCCGCCGCTCTGCCGCCCCGCCGCTCTGCCGCCCCGCCGTTCTGCCGCCCCGCTGCTCTGCTGGCCCGCTGCTCTGCCGACCCGCCGCTCCGCTGGCCCGCCGCTCCGCTGGCCTGCTGCTCCGCTGGCCCGCTGCTCTGCTGGTTCGCTGCTTCGCTGACCCGCCGCTTCGCTGACCACTGCCCCGCTGGCCTAATGTCCGCAGCTAGCCGCGCACCCACCCTCTCTCCCGCGATCTTGGACGCCCCACCACCGAAATCGGCGGCCGACCCCACAAGGTCCAGAATGGTCACGCAACCGCCGCAACAGCCTCCACAATCTTGGACGCCCCACCACCGGAATCGGTGGCCAACTCCACAAGATCCGAAATGGTCACGCAACCGCCGCAACAGCCTCCGCGATCTTGGACGCCCCACCACCGGAATCGGTGGCCAACTCCACAAGATCCGAAATGGGCACGCAACCGCCGCAACAGCCTCCGCGATCTTGGACGCCCCACCACCGCAATCGGTGGCCGACCCCACAAGATCCGAAATGGGCACGCAACCGCCGCAACAGCCTCCACAATCTTGGACGCTCCACCACCGCAATCGGTGGCCAACTCCACAAGATCCAGAATGGGCACGCAACCGCCGCAACAGGCTCCGCGACCTTGGGCGCCCGACCACCGGAATCGGTGGCAGAACGTCCAAGATCGCGCCGAGGATGGGCGCAAGACGGCGCAAGACAGGTGAGGAGCGCCGGACGAAGGGCGGTTAGGTGAGGGCCCGGAGCAGGCGGGTGCCGTGGGTGGCGGCGTGCGACTGGTAGAGCTTGGCCATCCGGGTGGTGAGCGAGCCGACCGCGCCAGAACCGATGACGCGGCCGTCGATGGTCGTCACGGCCGCGATCTCGCCCATGGTGCCGGTGCAGAAGACCTCGCTCGCGGCGTACATCTCGGTCAGGGAGATGTCGCGGACGGTGGCCGGGATGCCGTGTTGGCCGGCCAGGTCGAGGACGGTCTGGCGAGTGATGCCCTCCGGGCAGGCGGCCGTGGTCGGGGTGATCAGGGCGCCTTCGGTGACCGCGAACAGGTGGGTGGCGTTGGTCTCGGCGACGAAACCGCGCTGGTCGAGCATGAGGGCGTCGTCGGCGCCGGCCGCGTTCGCCTCGATCTTGGCGAGAATCGAGTTGAGCAGGTTGTTGTGGTGAATCTTGGGGTCCAGGACGTCCGGTGCCGGGCGGCGGATGCTGGAGGTGACCAGGGTCAGGCCGCCGGTGTCGTAGACCGGGGGCTTGTGCTCGGCCAGCACGATCAGCGTCGGGCCGGTGGTGTTGAGCCGCGGGTCCATGCCGCTGGTCAGCTTCACCCCACGGGTCAGGGTGAGCCGGATGTGTACGCCGTCGGACATCTCGTTGGCCCGCAGCGTGCGGGTGATCGCGTCGATGATCGTGTCGTCGGCCGGGATGCCGGTGAAGCCCAGCGCACACGCCGAGCGGCGCAGCCGGGACAGGTGCGCGGCGAGGCCGAAGATCGCTCCCTGGTAGAGGCGCAGGCCCTCCCAGACCGCGTCGCCGCCCTGGACCACCGAGTCGAAGGGGGACAGTCCGGGCTGGTCACGGTGCAGCAACTCGCCGTTGACCCAGTAGACGATGTCCGCGTTGCGCTCGTCGTACCGCTGCAGCATCGGGTCAGCATACGGAGCTCACCGGGGCCGGGGGGGCCCCGGGGGGGGGGGCGGGGCCCCCCGCCCGGGCGGACCCCCCCCCCCGCGGGGGGGGGGCCTGGGGGGGGCGGGGACGACCCGGGGGACCGTCATCCGGTAGTACGGAGCGGAGATCGGGAACGCTCACCCCGTACCGAAGAAGAATCAGGCCCGGCCACCCGCGACCGAAACCTGGCGACGGGCCAGGTCCTGCAGGATCTCGGCCGTCGCAGACGTGCCGAAACGCGTCACGCCGACGCCGGCCATCGCGATCATCGCGTCCAGGGTCCGCACCCCGCCGGACGCCTTGACCTGCACCTTCGCCGAGACGGCCGAGCGCATCAGCGCAAGGTCGTCGATGGTGGCGCCGTGTGGCGCGAATCCGGTGGAGGTCTTCACGAACGCCGCGCCGGCGCGCTCGGCGGCCCAGCAGGCGGCCAGCTTCTCCTCGTCGGTGAGGTACGCCGTCTCGAGGATGACCTTGACGTGGGCGGCGCCGGCGGCCTTGACCACGAGGCCGATCTCGTGCTCGACGGCGGCGATGTCGCCGGAGCGCAGCCACCCGATGTTGAGGACCATGTCGATCTCGGACGCGCCCTGGTGCACGGCGAGCTCGGTCTCGGCGATCTTGATCCCGGTGGGCATGTCGCCGTGCGGGAAGCCGACGACCGTGCCGACCGCGACGTTCGTGCCGCGCAGCAGGTCGACGGCGACGGTCACGTCACACGGGCGGACGCAGACCGAGGCGACGTCGTACTTCTTGGCGATCGCGCAACCTTCACGCAGGTCCTCCAGGGTGAACTCGGGACGGAGGATGGAATGGTCGATCATCTTGGCGATCTGCGGCACGGTGAAATTCATGGCACCGAACAGTAGCTGTCTAGACAGGTAGCTGTCTAGACAGGTTCGGGGGATCGGTATGGTGGCGGCATGTCCGGGGATCCCGATTTCGCGCCACGCTACTTCCGCATCGAACAGTCGCTGCGCGCGCTCATCGCCAAGTCCCGGCCGCACGACCCGCTGCCGTCGGAACCCGAACTCGCCCGCGAACACGGCGTCAGCCGGATGACCGCCCGCGCCGCGGTCACCCAGCTGGTCAACGACGGCCTCGTCTACCGGGCCCCGGGCCGCGGCACGTTCGTCGCGGTGCCCAGCGGGCCGCGCCGCGCCGACCACCTCATCCGGCTCAGCGAGGAGATCCGCAAGCAGGGCCGACGGCCCTGGGCCAAGGTGGTGGTCGCCGAACTGCGCGCGCCCACCGCCATCGAGGCGACGCGCTTGCGGCTCCGCCGCGGTGACGTGTACGCGATTCATCGTGTTCGCTTCGCCGACGAGGAGCCGATCGCGTACGAGCGGGCCATCTACCCGGGCGGCATCCCGGGACTGCTGGACGCCGACCTGTCGCTGTCGGTCCACGAGGCGCTGGTCAAACTCGGACACACCCCGGTCCGGGGTACGGCGACGATCGGCGCGCAGTCGGCCACCGAGGAGGATGCGCGGGAGCTGGATGTGCCGGTCGGGTCGGCCCTGCTGGTGGAGGAGCGGTTGATCCTCGACCAGCATGAGCGGCCGTTGGAGCTGAGCGAGTCACGGTACGCGGCGGACCGCTACCGCCTCGACGTCGCCTTCGGCGTCGAGCCGCTGATCGGATAGCGCCGCCACGCCCCTCCGATCCGCCACCTTCCGCCCGGACCGCTCCGCTCTCCGTCCGACCGCCCTCCGTTTCACACGCGCTGATCCAGTAGGTGCAGTGGGGCCGCCCCGATCCCGGCATCGTCCAGCGCGCTCCGGTAGGCGGCCGCCATCTCGGCCGTGACCGGGCCGGTGACCAGCGGCAACTCCGGGCGCGCCGCATGCAGCAGCGACTCCAGCCGACAGGACGCGATCGCACCCGGCAACTGGACGGCGACCGCCGGCAGCCCCTCCGCCACCGTCTGGCGGATCTCCCCACAGTCGAGCAGCCCGCCGCCGGCGATCAGCACGTCACCGCGCTGCCGCATCCGGGCCAGCGCCCGGCCGGTGTCGAAGCAGTGCGGGAACGAATCGTCGACCAGAATCGTGCCGGGCCGCAGCCGGTCCACGTCCAGGGTGCCCGGGCCGCCGCTGGTGGCGGCCACGATGACGTCCGCCGGGTACACGCCCGCCGGGCTCAGCACGATCGACGTGGGCACGTCCAGGGTGGCGGCCAGCTCGGCGAGACGGCTCGCGGCGGACGGCAGATCACCAAGGATCAACCTCGCCGGCCGGTGATCCTCTTCGGTCAGCAGAAGCCGCAGTGACGAGGTTCCTATGGACCCGACTCCTAGGATCGCGACGGTGCATTCGCTCAACTTCCGCCCACTCGTCATCCGTCCCGGCGCGGCCACCGCGGCCACCGTCGTGCGCACGACCGAAGCGGCGGTCACGGCATGGCCGGTGGTCAGGCTGATTCCCGAGCGGAGGTACGGCGTGAGCGCCCCGCCGTAGCCGGTATGCGCCGGGATCATGCCCGCCAGCGAGACGGTGCGCGCTCCGTGGGCGGCCGCCAGGTCCGCGGCGGTGGCGGCGTCTTCGGCCAGCCCGGGGCGGGTGAGCTCGTCGGCGAACCGGGGCAGCGCGAAGAACCCGGACCTACCCAACGGGGTGTCGGCGATCTCCAGCAGTCGGGGGCGGCCGCCCGGAAAGAGAGCCTCCCGAATCGTCTCCCGGTCCAGCGCAGGCAGAACCCGCCGAATCGCCTCCGGAAGTCCCGTGGCGAGGGCCGCGAGGTGCCCAGGCGCCGGCAGATAGCCGACAAGCGCAGCATCCAGCCCTACCCCCTCCTGAACCTTGGACCTTTTCCCACCGCCCCCGGCAGCAACCCGACCAAGATCCACAGGTGCCGGCTCCGACGGCGACCCTTCACTCACCCCGCCCTCGACCTTGGACGTTTCCCCACCACTTACGGTGGCCGAAGGCCCAAGATCCGCAAGTAGGGGTCCCGGCCGCAGCCCTTCACCCACCCGCTCCTGGATCTTGAACGCTCCGCCACCGCCACCGGTGGCAACTCGCCCAAGATCCGCACTCGTGGACCCCGGTCGCGCCTCCTCACCCACGCCCACCTCGATCTTGGACGTTCCCCCACCCCCAACGGTGGCCGAACGCTCAAGATCCGCAAAAGCGGTTCCCCGCCGCAGCCCCTCGCCCCCCTGCTCCCCGATCTTGAACGCTTTCCCACTGCCACCGGTAGCAAGCCGTCCAAGATCCACGGGCGCCAGCTCCGACCGCGACCCCTCACTCACCTCCCCCTCAACCTTGGACGCCTCCCCACCGCCGACGGTGGCCGAACGTCCAAGATCCGCGAGAACAAGTCCCGACCGCAGCCCCTCGCCCCCCTGCTCCCCGATCTTGAACGCTTTCCCACCGCCTCCGGTAGCAACTCGTCCAAGATCCACGGGCGCCAGCTCCGACCGCGACCCCTCACTCACCTCCCCCTCAACCTTGAACGCCTCCCCACCGCCGACGGTGGCCGAACGTCCAAGATCCGCGAGAACAAGTCCCGACCGCAGCCCCTCGCCCCCCTGCTCCTCGATCTTGAACGCTTTCTCACCGCCTTCGGTGGTCGAGCGTCCAAGATCTGCGGTGGAGTGGGTCGTCAGGGCGGCGGTCAACTCGGCCGTTAGGTGCGCCACCTCGTCGGCGGGAAGGCGGGACCGGAGAGTCAGGCGCAGTGCGCCGTTCCGCGTCGGGCGCACTGCCAGCAAAACTTCCGTGCCTGGAGGAAGGGCCAGTTCGGCGTCCGAGTCGTCGTCCCAGGACATACGCAGCGTTCGACCCGACAGGTCGCCGAGCGCGCCGAAATCCAGGTGGGTGAAGAAGTATCGCCAGCCACGTGGCGCAGTGAACATCCGCGTCCGGGCGTCGTCGACCGCGGCGGCCACCTCGGCAAGCCCGGCATCCGCACCGGGCCGGACCGCAACGGCCGTCGCGCACGGCCCGAAGATCCGGCCCAGATCCGGTACGGCATGATCGCGACCGGTCACCGCCACGCCGATCACCAGGCCGGAGTCGGACTCCGAGCTGGGGCCAGACTCCGAGCCGCGACCGGTTACCGGGCCGGGAGCGGTTACCCAGCCCGGGCCGGGCTCCGAGCCGAAGCCGAACTCCGAGCCAGAGCCAGACTTCGGGCCGGGAACGGCTACCGGGCCGGGAACGGCTACCGGGCCGGGAACGGCTACCGGGCCGGAGGCGATCACCGGGCCAGCTACCGGGCCGGGAACGGCTACCGGGCCGGGAACGGCTACCGGGCCGGGAACGGCTACCGGGCCGGGAACGGCTACCGGGCCGGGAACGGCTACCGGGCCGGGAACGGCTACCGGGCCGGGAACGGCTACCGGGCCGGAGGCGATCACCGGGCCAGCTACCGGGCCGGGAACGGCTACCGGGCCGGAGGCGATCACCGGGCCAGCTACCGGGTCGGAGCCGGCTACCGAGTCGGGGCCGGCTACCGAGTGGAGCCGGCCGGTGGTCAGAGCGAGCGCCCGGTGGTATGCGGTGAGCACCGGCACGAACGGCGTGACCCCGTTCGCGGCGGCGTGTGCTCGCAGCGCCGCCACCTGGGCCGCGCTGATTGTGAACCCGGCGTTGACAATTTCTCCCCCGGTGGTGATTCGCCCACCGTCACCGAGCACGGTCTCCAGCGGCACACCACGCAGATGTTCGACGTACTCGCGGAAGGTCGCGCGCAGCGGGTTCAGCGCCTTCCCGTCGTACAGGGCGAGCAGTTCCCGCATCAGAAGCGCGGTGCTGTACCCGTCACCGACCAGATGGTGCGCGTGCACCAGCAGGACGTGCTCCTCCGGCCCGTATCGGAGCAGCCGCAACCGCACGAGCGGCCATTCCGCCGGGTCGAACCGATGTTCCCGCTCGGCCGCCAGTTCTTCGCCGAGTGCCCGCGGTTGCGCCTGGTAGCCGACGGTCAGGCGGGCGAGCGGATGTTCCCGCTGCACCGGCGGCCGGGCGTCGCGGGGGAACACGGTCCGCAACATCGGATGCCGAGCCACCAGCACGTCCACCGCACGCTGGAACCGGTCGAGGTCGAGCGGCCCGTGCACGCGCGGCGCGGCCAGCCAGGTCGACGCCGCACCGACCGCGTCCGCGAACAGAAACCCGCGCTGAGTGAGGCTGACCGGAAAGTCCCCACCCGGTCCATCCGCGACGGTCCCGGCTCCCGAAACAGAAGCATCACTCGGATCGGCGGGTCCGGCTCCCACAACCGAAGCGCCTGCGGACTCGGAAACACCAACTCCCACGACGTAAGCGGCTGCAGACTCGGAAACACCAACTCCCGCAACGTAAGCGGCTGCAGACTCGGAAACGCCAGCTCCCACAACCGGAGTGACTGCGGACAGCGAAACGTCAGGTCCCGCAACAGAAGCGATGGCGGCCTCGGAAACGCCAACTCCCGCTACGGAACCGACAGAAGCGGCCGCAGGCTCGGAAACGCCGGCTCCCGCTACGGAAGCCGGATCCGCCGGCTCCGGTACGGCGGCGGGTTCGGGGACGAGCTCGTCCAGGGCGGAGGCGAGCGCGGCGACCGTACGACATCGATAAACGACCGTGGGTCGCGGCAGTGAGGCCCGGTGTTCCGCCAGGCTCGCGAAGAGCTCGAGCACCCCGATCGAGTCGCCGCCGAGGGCGAAGAAGTCGTCGTCACGACCGACCGGTGTGACGCCGAGCTGCTTTTCCCAGAGCGACGCGAGCAGGCGTTCGGTGTCGGTGACCGGCGGCGGGCTCGCCGCCCGGGCCAGCGACGCGCGGTCGATCTTGCCGGTCGCGGTGAGCGGCAGGTCGGCCATCACTTCGATGCGAGACGGTACGAGGTACGCCGGAAGCAGCCCACCCAGATGGGAACGCAACTCGTCGCCGGAAACCGTCGACCGTACCCAGGCCAGAAGGCGGCCGCCCTCGACCCGTACCGCCGCCCGCTCCACCGCCGGATGCGCCCGGAGCACCGCCTCGACCTCGCCCGGCTCGACCCGGTACCCGTGCAGTTTCACCTGGTCGTCGACTCGCCCACGGAACCACAGCAGCCCGTCGGCGTCACGGACCGCCCGGTCGCCGCTGCGGTACCACCGCCGCCCGTCTCGCTCCACGAACGCCGCGGCCGTCTGCTCCGGGTCGTCGAGATAGCCGTCGGCCAGCCCGATCCCGCCGATGTACAGCTCACCGACCACGCCGTCTCGGCACGGCCGCCCGTCCTCGCCGATCACCTCGACGACCGCACCACCGACCGGCCGCCCGATCGGCAGGTGGGTGGCGTCGTCGGCGGGCCGGGCGGTGATCGGATGCCAGGTGGCGTTGATCGTCGTCTCGGTGGGGCCGTACAGGTTGGTGATCCGCTGCTCCGGCCCGAACCGGTCGAACCATCGCCGCACGTGCGCCGGCGACAGCTCCTCACCGCCCACGTGCACCCAGCGCAGCCGCAGGTCAGCGGTGCTCTTCTCGGCGGCGGTCAGCAGGCGTTCCCACAGTGTCGGCACCGAGCTCCAGACCGTCACCCGGTCCCGGGCGAGCCGGTCCAGGAGCAGTTCGGGATCGCGTACCGTGTCCCGGTCCCAGGCCACCACGGTCGCCCCGGTCAGCAGCGGCGCCAGAAGCTGCCGCACCGACGCATCGAAGCATATCGACGCGGTCTGCGCGAGCCGGTCACCCGCCCGGTAGCCGAAAGTCGCGATCGACCAGTCCAGATAGTTGATCATCGACCGATGCGTGACGGCCACGCCCTTCGGGCGACCGGTCGACCCCGAGGTGAAGATGACGTACGCGGTATCGCCCGGCTCGACGTCCCGGCCCGGCCCCGATCCGCTCCCACCGACCCGCCGGCCCAGCCCCGATCCCCTCTCACCGGACCCCCGGCCCAGCCCCGATTCCCTCTCGCCGGACCCCCGGCCCGGTGCCGATCCGCTCTTGCCGACCCCCCGGCCCAGCACCGACCCCCTCTCGCCGACGTCGACCAGCGTGAACGCGTACCCGTCGAGGATCGTCCGGTGCTCCGCGCCGCAGACCACGACGCCCGCCTCGGCCCGGCTGAGTTGGTCGGCCAACCGGGCGGGCGGATGCGCGCCGTCCAACGGCACCCAGGCCGCGCCGGCCTTGAGAATGCCGACCAGCCCGATCACGGTGTCCGCGCCGGGCCCGGTGAGCAGGCCGATCCGCCGCGCCCCGGTCTCCGCAAGCCGCCCGGCCAGCCGGTCCGACGCGAGGTCCAGCTCCCGATAGCTGAGCGGCGCGCCGTCAGTCAACACGGCAATTCCTTCAGGGGTACGTGCGCACTGCGCCCGAATCCGCACCACAACCGACTCAGAACCCGCCGCCGCGTCCACTCTCCCCGTGTCGACTACACCGCCCACATCGACCGCATCACCCGAATTGACCGCACCGACAACGTCAACGGCACCGCTCAGGTCGGCTGCATCGTTCAGGCCTGCACCGCTCGGGTCGGCTACATCACCCGCATTGACTGCACCGCTCAGGTCGACTGCACAACCAACGCTGACCGCGCTCCCCTGATTGACTGCACCGCTCGAATTGATTGCACCGCTCGAATTGACCGAGCCACACGCGTTGACCGAACCACCCGGATCGACTGCGCCGTTCGGCTTGACTGCACCGCACGGGTTGACTGCACCATCCACGTTGACCACGCTGCTCGCATTGACCGCATCGCTCGGGTCGACCGCACCATCCACGTTGACCGCGTTGCTCGCGTTGACTGCACCATCCACGTTCACCACGCCAGCTGCATCGACCGCATCGCTCGGGTCGACCGCACCGCTCGGGTTGGCCGCACCGCTCGGGTCGGTCGCACCATCCACGTTGACAGCGATGCTCGGGTTGACTGCACCGCTCGAATGGACTGCACCACCCACGTTGACCACGCTGCTCGCATTGACTGGACCGTTCGGGTTGACTGCATCACCGGCATTGACCGAATCAACCGGATCGACTGCGCCGTTCGGGTTGGTGGCATCATTCGCGTTGACCGCGCCACTCCCGTTTAGCGCACCACTCGCGTTGACCGCATTGCTCGGGCTGACCGCATTGGCTGGGTTGATCGCATTAGCTGGGTTGACTGCACCGGCCGCTTCGGCTGCATTGACTGTGGTGGCCGCTAGTTGGTCTCGGTCCTCGACTGTCGCCGCCTCTGCGATGGCTGTGATCTCTGCCAGGTGCTCTGTGGCGAGGCGTTCCACGGTGGCTGCCTTGAACAGGGTCTCCGGATAGTTCCAGGAGAAGTGCAGCGCGCCCCGCGACTCGAAGCAGACCAGGCCTAGCCGGGTGGCCGCCGACGCACTGCCGGCTGTCACGGCGACCACGTTTGCTCCAGTGATGCCCGCGTTCGGGAACCGCGCGAAACTGAAACCGGCCGGGCTCGCCGTCCGCGGTCCGGCACCGTTCGCCGTCAGCATTCGAGCCAGATCCACGGTAGACAGAGAACCGTGGCGTTCGCCGTCGAGCCAGACATTCCGCAGTCGTGCCGCCAGCCCGACCGCCGTCTCCCCGGCTCGCACCTCGGCGAGCACCGGCAGGCTGTCCGCGAACGGTCCCACCATCCGCTCCACACCTGCCAGCCGCGCGGTCCGCCCGGCCCGCGCCACCGAAACCGGAACCGCCGACTGCCCACTCCAGCGCGCCAGACACCGGACATATCCGGCTAGGAGAAGATGAAAAACGGACACTCCGGCTTCCCGGGCATGGGCGGTCAGGCGACGGCTCAGTGCTTCTTCCAAAACCTTCTGCTGTACGGCGTAAGCGCCCTGCGGCTCCCCATCCGGATCCCCGTCGAACGGCAGGGCCAGTCGCGGATAACCGGCCAGTGCGTCACGCCAGTAGGCGACGTCCTCCCCGCTCGGGCCGTCCCGCCGCGCCTCATGATCGGCGAAGGTGGCCGCCGGAGCCGCCGCGACCTCTCCCCCACCGTAGAGTTTCCACAGCTCATCGCCGAGAACGGCGATGCTGTACCCGTCCGCGGCAGCATGGTGTACCACCAGAATCACATGCGCCCGCTCCGCGCTCTCGACCGCGAGCACCGCCCGAATCGGCGCCTCACGCCCCAGGTCGAACGGCCAATTCCGCAACTCGGCGTCAACCCTCTCCAGCGCCGCCCGAAGTCCCGCTTCGCCGGCACCGCGTGCGCCGACCGTCGCTTCGGCTGCGGCGCCGGGTTTGGACAGGTCGGTGACCGTGAACCATTTCGGTCGGCCGGAGGTGGGAGCTGTGAAGCGCTGTCCGTTCGGCCCGAAACGTACGCGGAGCATCGGATGGCGCCGTTGCAGCTCGGTGAAGGCCTGACTCAGCCGCTCCACGTCGATCGGGCCGTGCAGGGTTTGGCGTACATACGCGTAGGCGGGCACCTCCGGGTACAGCCGTCCGGTGGTGACGAAGGCTCGCTGTACCGGGCTGAACGGGAACTCCACCGGACCCACGAGCCGAGCCGTCAGCTCGTCGATGGTCCGGGTCTCGAAGAACAGGGTCGTGGACAGGGTCCGGCCCAGTCGCCGTTCCAGCTCTTTGACCAGGTCGACGGCGGTGAGCGAGTCCAGGCCGAGGGCCAGGAACGGCTCATCGGTTCTGATCGTCTCCGGGTCCCGGCCCAAAGGCGCGGCCAGAAGCTCCCGCACCATCGCTACCAGCTCGTCCGGGCCCGGCCCAGTCACGCGGTCGTCCGCGCGTCCCGGTCCGAACGCGTCGCCGGACCAGACCCGTGCGCCTGCCGCGTGCCCGGAACCTGGGACCTCGCCGCGCCAAGCCGGAACACCCTCGGCAGCCGACACATCGCCACGCCACGCCGGAACACCCTCGGCAGCCGACACATCGCCACGCCACGCCGGAACAGCCTCAGCAGCCGACACCCCGCCGTGCCTGGCCGGAACAGCCTCGGTGGCCGGGAACTCGCCACGCCGAGCCGGAACACTCCCCGCAGCCGGGACCTCGCCACGCCTGGCCGGAACAGCCTCGGTGGCCGGGAACTCGCCACGCCGAGCCGGAACACTCCCCGCAGCCGGGAACTGGCCACGCCTGGCCGGAACAGCTTCGGCGGGCGGGAACTTGCCAGGCCTAGCCGGAGCGCTCTGCGTGGCGCCGGGAGTGGGGGGTTCGCCGTGCCAGGGGGGTGTGCTTTGGGCGTACCCCTGCTGGGTTTGAATTGATTTGTGGGTGAACGGCCCGGTGGTGGGTAGCTGGTTCGGTGCCGGAAGCGGAACGTTCGCTGATCGGTGGGGGTGTGTTCTTGTCGCCGGGGTGACCAGGACCTGGGAGACGCCGAGCCTCATCGCTTGCCAGAGAGTTGCCGGGAGCTGTTCGATCGGCAGTCCGGCGCCGGCGGTCAAGCCGTGGCTTGTGGCCAGACCGCCGCCGGTCAGCGGTGGCAGATTCACCGATACGAAACGGCGGCCGGCCATTGTCTCGGCGGCGGCCAAGGTGTCCAGGTGGACGTTGGCGGCGACGTAGTCACCCAGGGCGCCGGCCAATCCGGGAGTCACCGCCGAGATCGAGGACAGGGCCACCACCGGGGGGCGATGATCGCCCAAGGCGTGCAGGAGAAGGCGGGTACCGTCCACCTTGGCGGCCAGGCCGGCGGCCACCTCGTCCGGGGTCTTCGCTCGTAGGCTGCCCGGCCGCACCACCCCGGCTGCCTGCACCACCAGGTCGAACTTCCGGCCGGCTACCAAATCGGTCACGTCGGTGGGGTTGGTCAGATCCGCTGTACGGTATTCGGCCAGTGCGCCGAGCGCTCGCAGTTCGGCCAGGAGCGCCTGTGGTTCGGCTGAGCGGCCCGCGAGGAGCAGCTTCGGCCCGCGCCGATTCTGGTGTGCGGGTTCGGCGTGTGGCCGGCGGGCCAGGTGTCGGGCGATCTCCGCACCTACCGCCCCGGCTCCGCCGACGATGAGATAGCTGCCGTCGGGCGGGGGGATCAGCGGTTCGGCCGCCTGTGCCGGGGTGAACAGCCTGCCCAGCCGCCGTCCGGCCCGCCAGGCGACGATCTCCACGGGTCCGGCAGGTGGTGGTGCGGCCGTCTCCCGGTCGACGGCGGCGCGCTGTGCCTCCGGTGGGTCGTCTGAGCAGAGGTCCACGATTCGTACCCCGGCCCGGGGGTTCTCGTCGGCGAACGCCATCGCCAGCCCGGCCCAGACGGCGTGTTCCGGGTTCGGTCGTTCCGCCCCGGTGGGGTAGAGGTCTCGGGTGATCAGAAACAGACGCGCTTCCGGGGGGACGGCAGTGATCGCTCGTAGCGCGTCGGACGCGACGCTGCCTTCGGCGATGACGATCGTGGCCTCTGCCGCGGTTTGTTCGCCAGTCGGTCCACTGGCGACTTCGGCTGGCTCTGAGGGCTGTCTCGAAGTGGCTGAGACAGCGCTGGCAGCCAGCCGGGGAGATCCAGCTGGCTCTGAGAGCTGAGTCGAAGTGGCTGAGACACCGCTGGGAGCCAGCTGGGGCGGTCCGAGCGGGGCCGAGGTCCAGACGGGGATGGCGAAGGTGGGTGACGGTGGGTCGGTCGCCCAGTAGCGGCGGCGCTGGAACGGGTAGGTGGGCAGGTCGACCCGCCGGGTTCCGGCGTCGAGGTGGGTGCGGTCGAGGGTGGCGCCGCGCAACCACAACCGGCCGGCGGTGGTCAGGACGGCGGCTGCGTCCAGACCGGCGTGCAGGACGACGACCGGTTCGGGGTCGGCGTGTGGGACGGCGGGTGCGAGGGCTAGGTCGGCATGCGGGAGGGCGGGTGGGGGTTTGGGGGCGACGTGCGAGACGTCGGATGCGGGGGCAGGGGCCGCGTGCGGGACGGCGGGTGCGGGGGCGGGGGCGGGGGCCATGGGCGAGACGGCGGGTACGGGGTTGGGGGCGGCGTGCGGGAGGGCAGGTGCGTCGAGGTGGGGGGACGGGACGGCGGGTGCGGGGTTGGCTTGCGGGAGAGGGCTTCGGCGTACGAGAGGGGAGAGAGTGACCGAAGCGCCGAGCTCGACCATGGTGTCGTAGCCGGCCGCGCGAAGCCGGCCGACCGCCGCCGCGAAACGCACCGGCCGCACCGCGTGATCTGCCAGGTAGGCGGCGTCGAAGGCCGCGCCCCACTCCCCCGTAACCGTGCTGACCTGCGGGATCGTGGCCGGCCGGGCGCTTGGGGCGAGGCGGGCGAGCGGGGCGGTGACCGGCTGCATGGACGGCGAGTGGAAGGCGTGTGAGACGGCGAGGCGGCGGGTGGTCACCCCGCGGGCCGCCAGTTCGGCTTCGGCCCGGGCGATGGCGTCGTGCGGTCCGGCCAGAACGATGCGGTCGGCAGCATTCTCGGCGGCGACGACGACCCCGGACGGCAGCGGCCCGACGTCAACGGCAGACGGCAGCGGCCCGACGTCAACGGCGGACGACAGGGGCCCGACGTCGACGGCAGACGACACCGGCCCGACGTCGACGGCAGACGGCAGGGGCCCGAGCCCGGTGGCGGACGACAGGGGCCCGAGCCCGGTGGCGGACGGCAGGGGCCCGAGCCCGGCGGCGGACGGCAGGGGCCCGATGGCGGCGGCGGGGGCTGCCACGGCGAGCATCGCGCCCGGCTCGGCGAGTTCGGCGGTGAGGCGGCCGCGTTCGGCGGCCAGGAGGACGGCTTCGACGGCGGTCATCCGGCCCGCGGATACGGCCGCGGCGAACTCGCCGACGCTGTGGCCGGTGACGGCGTCCGGCCGGATCCCGTTGGCGGCCAGCTGGGCGGCCTGCGCGACGGCGAACGCGACGACCAGCGGTTGGGTGACCTCGGTGCGGGCGAGTTCGGCGGCGGGGATGGCCGGGTCGGTGCACCATTCGGTCAGGGTTCGGCCGGCGATCGGCCCGGCCGCGGCGGACATCTCGTCGAGTGCGGCGCGGAAGGCCGGTGCGGTCGCGTAGAGTTCCGCGCCCTGGCCGGGTCGCTGTGTGCCCTGGCCGCCGAAGAGGAACGCGACGCGGGCGGGCCGGCCCAGCGGTGGGCCGGGCTCCACTGCGGCCAGTCGCTCGGCGAGATCATTTCCGGTCACCATCGCGATGCGGTACGGCCCCTCGTCCCGTGCGCCGGCAACGGTGGCGCAGACGTCCGCGAGCGATAGTCCGGGATGCGCCCGCAGGTGGGCCGCGAGTTGGGTGGCCGCCGCCCGGAGCCCGCCCGCCGATCGCGCCGAGAGCGTGAGCAGTCGTGGTTCCGTCTCGTCGCCCGGCGGGGAGGGAACCGGATCGGGTTCGGGGGCGGCGAGGATGACGTGGGCGTTCGTGCCGCCGAAGCCGAAGCCGTTGACGCCGGCGACCAGCGGACCGGTCCAGGGGCGGCGGGTGGTGGCCACCTCGAAGCCGGCCGCGGCCAGGTCGAAACGCGGCGACGGGCGTTCGTGGTGCAGTGACGGCGGGATCTCCCGGTGCTGGAGGGCGAGGATCACCTTCACCAGCGCGGGCATCCCCGCCACGTTGAGCAGGTGGCCGATGTTGGTCTTGACCGAGCCGACCAGGCGGGGCCGGCCGTCGCGCCGGGGCGGGAAGGCGTGGGCGAGCGACCGTGCCTCGATCGGGTCGCCGACGGGGGTGCCGGTGCCGTGGGCCTCCACATAGGTGACGTCTGCCGGGTCGACGCCGCTGTTGCGGTAGGCGTCGGCGATCACCTCCTGCTGGCGCAGCGGGTTCGGGGCCATCAGGCTCAGCGAGCGGCCGTCGTTGTTGACCGCGGTTCCGCGGACGACGGCCAGGATCCGGTCGTCGTGGGCGTCGGCGAGGCGGGTCAGGACCAGGGCGGCGCCGCCTTCGCCCGGTACGAATCCGTCGGCGTCCGCCGCGAATGCCCGGCACCGGCCGGTCGGCGACAGCGCCCGGGCGTCGCCGAGCAGGGTTTCGCCGGTGGCCGTCAGGTTGAGGTTGACGCCGCCGACCACGGCGATGTCGCAGTCGCCGGCGGCCAGGCTGAGGCGGGCCAGGTGCAGGGCGACCAGGGCCGAGGAGCAGGCGGTGTCCACGGCGAGCGCGGGTCCGCGCAGGTCGAGCAGGTGGGAGACGCGGGCGGCGATCAGGTTGCGCAGGGTGCCGGTGAGCGCGTGCGGGCCGTCGGCGCCGGTCATCAGTTCGGGGTAGCCGCTTTCGCCGACGGCCGCGAAGACTCCGATGCGGCGTCCCCGGCGGCGCGGTCCGGCGTATCCGGCGCGTTCGAGTGCCTCGTGAGCCAGTTCCAGGAAGATCCGCGCGTGCGGGTCGAGCAGGCGCGCCTCCTGGTCGCCGATGCCGAAGTATCCGGCGTCGAACAGGGCCGGGTCGTCGAGGAACGCTCCGTGGCCGCCGCCGGCCCACCGGTACACCGGGGTGACGCTGTCCCGTCCGGCGACCAGGTTCGCCCAGAACCGCTCGGGTGTGTCCGCGTCCGGGAACCGGCACGCCATCCCGATCACGGCGAGCCGTTCCGCTTCCGGCGTGGCCGCGTCCGGGAACCGGGACGCCATCCCGATCACGGCGAGCCGTTCCGCTTCCCGCGTGGCCGCGTCCGGGAACCGGGACGCCATCCCGATCACGGCGAGCCGTTCCGCTTCCCGCGTGGCCGGCGCCGCCGGTCCGGCCCCGGTCCGGGAGTGCGGAAGCAGGCGGTCGGCGAGTGCGGGCACGGTGGCGCAGTCACGCAGCGTCGCCGGGTCGAGGGTGTGGCCGAGCACGTCCTCCAGCCCGGCCAGCACCTCCATGGCCGCCAGCGAGGATCCGCCGATCGCCAGGAAGCGGTCGTCCGGCCCGATGGTCTCCGCCGGGACACGCAGCACCCGGGCCCAGACGGCGCGGACGAGCGCTTCCATCTCCGGCCGGGACGACGGCGCCGGCTCCGGCTCGCGCGGCGGAACCGGGTGTGTGACCGGGGCGGGCGCGGCGTGGTCGATGCGGTCGCGGAGCGCCTGACGTCGTAGTTTTCCGCTGGTGGTGCGGGCGAAAGCGCCGTTCGGCACGATCTGGGCCGTGACGCCGTCGTAGGCCAGGGCTTCGGCGATCCGGGCGCGGACCCGGGCGGCGAGGGTGGTGTCGGCCCGGACGGACGGCGCGGACAGGAACACCACGACCCGTTCGCGGCCGTCGGCCGGGTCGGTCGCGCCGACGACGGCGATGGGGCCGGGGTTCAGGCCGGGGGTGGCGGCCGCGACCTCCTCCAGGTCGGCGGCGTGGAAGGTGCGCCCGTTGACGAACAGGACGTCCTTGTGCCGTCCGGTGACGACGAGACGGCCGCCGCGCAGGAAACCGAGATCCCCGGTACGCAGCCAGGATCCGTCCCGTGCCGCGGCGGTGGCGTCCGCGGCCCGGTGGTAGCCGCGGCTGACGTTCGGGCCGCGCACCTGCACGTGGCCGACCAGGCATTCCTCCAGCACCTCGCCGTCGTCGCCGACGATCCGCAGCTCGCATCCGTGCATCGGGAACCCGGTGTCCATCAGTTCGACGGCGGGCGCGGTCTCGGGGAGGGGCAGGGCGACGCCGCGGGAGAGGGCGGCCCGGCTGAGGCGCAGCGGGGCGGCGGGGGCGCCGAGGGGTGGGCAGGTGACGGCGACGGTGGCCTCGGCCAGGCCGTACACCGGTTGCATGGCGGTGGGGGCGAGGCCCGCCTGGGTGAGCCGGGCCGCGAAGGTGCGCCAGACGGCCGGGGAGATGGGTTCGGCGCCGACCATGAGGAGGCGGACGCTGCTCAGGTCGAGGTCGTCGAGGACGGCGTCCGGCACCCGGCGGTTGACCAGGGCCAGGGCGAAGTTGGCCGCGGACAGCACGGTGCCCCGGTGGCGGGCGGTCTCGCGCAGCCAGATCTCGGGGCGTTTCGCGAAGGCGAGCGGGCTGATCCGGATCTGGCGGCAGCGGGCGTGCAGCGGGGCCAGGTGGGTGCCGATCAGGCCCATGTCGTGGAAGTAGGGCATCCAGGTGACGATCACGTCGTCGGCGGTCACCGAGCCGGCCCGGGTGGCCTGGGTGAGGTTGGCGACCACGTTGGCGTGGGTCAGTTCGACACCCTTGGGCGTGCCGGTGCTGCCGGAGGAGAACTGGAGGAAGGCGAGGTCGTCCGCGCGTACCGGGACGGGGGTGGCGAGGGGTGACGCTGCGCGGAGGTCGCGCGCGGAGAGCAGGGTCGCGCCGGGCGTGGCGACGTCGCCCGCCATTGGCGGGCGGTCCAGGTGACGCCAGACGGCGGCCAGGCGGTGCGGTTCCGGCGGCAGAGGCACCGGTACGACGCCCGCGTACACCGATCCCCAGAAGAGCCCGAGGAAGTCGGCGCTGTCGTCGGCGGTCACCGGCAGCGGGTCACCGGTGGTGAGCCCGGCGGCGCGCAGACCACCGGCGATGCGGAGGGCGTCGGCGTGCAGTTCGGCGAATCCGGTGAACCGGTCGTCGCCGCCGGCGTGGACGATGCCCTGATCGGGAGCTTCGGCCGCGGCCCGGACCAGCACATCGGTCAGCGTCATGATCGAACCCTACCGAGAGATGACATCTGTCATCGGGGATCGCTGACGGCGGCGACTGCCGTCGATCCGTGCGTTCGCGAACCATGGTGGACATGAGCACGCAGACAATGACCAGCACCGATACCGCCGTCGAGGTGACCGGACTGCGCCAGAGCTACGGCGCGTTCGAGGCGGTCAAGGGTATCGACTTCACCGTCCCGGCCGGGGGCCTGTTCGCGCTGCTCGGCACGAACGGGGCCGGCAAGACGACCACCATCGAGGTGCTGGAGGGGTTCCGGCCGGCCGCCGGGGGCACGGTGCGGTTGCTGGGGCTGGACCCGTACCGGTCGCGGAGGGCGCTGCGCCCCCGGGTCGGGATCATGCTCCAGGAGAGTGGCCTGATCGGTGATCTGACCGTGGCCGAGACCGTGGACCTGTGGCGCGACCTGCACGCCCGGCCGATGGAGAGGGTGGCGGCCCTGGCGCTGGTCGGGCTGACCGACAAGGCGGGCGTACGGGTGAGGCAGCTCTCCGGTGGTCAGAAGCGCCGCCTGGACCTGGCTCTGGCCGTCGTCGGCCGTCCCGAGGTGCTGTTCCTCGACGAGCCGACCACCGGTATGGACCCGGAGGCCCGGATCGCCACCTGGCGGCTGATCCAGGATCTGGTCGCGGCCGGCACCACGGTGTTGTTGACCACCCACTACCTGGAGGAGGCGGAACGGCTCGCCGACCGGGTGGCGATCATGCACCGGGGTGAGATCCGGACCGCCGGGACGGTGCCCGAGGTGGTGGCCGGTCACGGTGACCGGATCGCCTTCCTGGTGCCGGCCGAGGCGCCGATCGACACGCTGCCCCGGATCGACGGGGCGGCCCCGGAGATCGTGGTGGACGACGGACGGCCGACCGCCCGGTACACGGTGACCGGCGGCGATCCGGACGGCCGCGCCCACCGGACCGTGGCCACGCTGCTGGCCTGGGCCACCTCCCGCAACGTCACCCTGAACCGGCTGTCGGTCCGCCCGGCCTCGCTGGAGGACGTCTTCCTGACCATCGTGGAGGAGAACCGATGACCACCGACCTCAAGCACACCGTCCGGCTGGCCCGGGTCGACATCCTGCTGATCATGCGCAACCGGTCGGCGCTCACCAACGCCGTGCTGATGCCGCTGCTGGTCGCCGGCTTCCTGATCTTCACGGCCCGGGCGCAGGCCGCCGACCAGGTCGCGTTCATGCTGACCGGGCAGGTGGCCACGCTGGCGCTGTTCGCCCCGCTGGTCAACCTGGCCGGTTTCTACACCACTCGCCGGGAGGAACTCGTCCTGAAGCGGCTGCTCGGCGGTCCCGCGTCGGCGGCCGCGATCCTGGGCGGCAGCGCGGCCGGCGCGACCGCCGTCTACCTGGTCCAGGTGCTCGCGCTGTGCGTGGCCGCGGTGCCGCTCGGCGTCGGCCTGCCGCACAACCCGCTGCTGCTGCTGGCCGGGGTGCTCGGCGCGGCGGGCCTGTTCAGCCTGGTCTCGATGGTGATCTCCGGGTTCAGCTCGACCGGGGAGCTGGCGCAGATCGCGACCGTGCCGTTCATGTTCCTCTGCCTGTTCCTGTCGCCGGCGATCGTGCCGTTGGACGCGTTGCCGGAGCAGCTCGGCCGGATCGCCGGGTATCTGCCGATGACGCCGGTCACCGAGCTGATCCGGACCGGTTTCCTGGGCGAGGGCGGGGACGTCCTGCCGAACCTGGGCCTGCTGGCGGCGTGGGTGGCGGTGGCGGCGGTGGTGGCCCGGCGCTGGTTCCGCTGGGACCCGCGGCGGGGCTGACAACTAGGGTGTCCGGCATGACTGGAGGACTGCGGAGAGCCCGCCGGATCACCATGTGGAGCCTGGCGTTCACCCTGGTGATGGGCTGGTTCGGAGGGCTCGGCGGCATCCTCCTGCTGATCGCCGAGGACCGGGTCCAGCCGGTTCGCCTGATCATCGCCGTCGTCGGACTGCTGGTCTTCAGCTTCTTCGTCTGGCGCCTGGTCCGCGCGGTGTCGATGTTCTGGCCGCGGCCGGCTCGCGAGATCCGCCGCTACACGGTGATCTCGGGCGCCGCGGTGCTGGCGATCCTGCTCGCGCAGAACGCCGAACCGGTCACCTGGGGTCTCGTCCCGATCGCCTGGATCAGTCTGGTGACCGTCCGCACCGGGGGGCTGGCGACCACGCTGTTGTCCGCCGGCACGGCCGCGACCTGCGTGCTCGTCCAGTGGCTGAACCCCGGCCCGCAGAACATCCCGGTCGGCGTGGCCGTGGTCGTCTACGGGATCATGTGCCTGACTCTCCCGTACGCGAACAAGCTCTGGATCTGGATCCTGGATCTCGCCGAGCAGGCGCACGCCAGCAAGGACGCCGAGGCCCGGCTGGCGGTCACCGAGGAGCGGCTGCGGTTCGCCCGTGACCTGCACGATCTGGTCGGCCACAGCCTGTCGGTGATCGCCGTGAAGAGTGAGCTGGCCGGCAAGCTCACCGCCATCGACGCGGCCCGCGCCGCCGAGGAGATGGCGGTGGTCCGCGGTCTGGCGCAGGACGGTCTGCGGCAGATCCGCGAGGCGGTCCGCGGCTACCGGGTTCTGGATCTGGCCTCCGAGGTGGACAGTGTCCGCGCCATCCTGGAGGCCGACGGGGTGCGCTGCGAGATCGACCTGCCGCCGGGGGCCGTCGACCCGGAGACGGCCGCCCCGTTCGCCTGGGTGGTGCGGGAGAGCGCCACCAACATCCTGCGGCACAGTTCGGCCACCTGGTGCCGGGTGTCGTTGCGGGCGGTCGGCGGCTCGGCGGTTCTGGAGGTGGTCAACGACGGCGCGGCGACCGGTTCCGGTCCGGCCGGCACCGGGCTGGCCGGGCTGGGCGAGCGCCTGGCCGCGATCGGCGGCTCGCTCACCGCACAGCCCACCGGCGACGGCCGTTTCCTGGTCCGCGCCACCGCACCGACCGGAGTCACCGCGTGATCCGCGTCCTGCTCGCCGACGACCAGCATCTGATCCGCGAGGCCCTGGCCATGATGCTGGAGTTCGAGGACGACCTGACCGTGGTCGCCCAGTGCGGCCGCGGCGACGAGGTGCTGACCGCGGTCGCCGCCCACGAACCGGACGTGATCGTCCTGGACATCGAGATGCCCGGCCTCGACGGGCTCAGCGTCGCCGAGCGGCTGCCCGGCCGGGCCATGCTGATCCTGAGCACCTTCGCCCGGCCCGGTCATCTGCGCCGGGCCATCGCGGCGGGGGTGCGCGGTTTCATCCCGAAGGACTCCTCCAGCGCCGAACTGGCGAACGCCATCCGCCGCATCCACGCCGGTGGCCGCTACCTCGATCCGGAACTGGCCGCCTCGGCGATGATGGCCGGCGAGAACCCGCTGACCGACCGGGAACGCGACGCTCTCGCCCTGGCCGCGGCGGGCGCCTCGGTCGCCGAGATCGCCGCGCGGCTGCACCTGAGCGAGGGCACGGTGCGCAACTATCTGTCCAACGCGATCACCAAGCTGGGTGGCGCCAACCGGATCACCGCGATCGGTCACGCTCAGCGGATGGGGTGGATCTGAAAACCCCGGATCCGGTACGGGCATCGCCGCCCCTCACCGCAGCGGGGCCGTACCGTGGCGCACCGCGATCGTCTGCCGGGTCCGGCCGGTGCCGCCGCATCCGGGCTGAGTACTCTCCACGGCCATGAACGCCCGCCTCATCCCGTACCTGCTGGTGTGGCTCGGTCTGCCGGCCGTCGCCGCGGTGATCCTGCTGTTCTCCGCCCAGGACACGCGGGCGGCCTGGGCGGCGCGCGGCGACGACGGCGTCCGGGGCACGTTCGTGACCGGCCCGAACAACTGCTCCGGCAGCGCGTGCACGCCCTACGGCGACTGGACGGCGGCCGACGGGAACTCCGGCCGCAAGGACGTCATCCTCTACGACCCGCCCCGCCTGCTGACCCCCGGCGACGAGGTGGAGGCGCTCGACGCGGGCGCCCGCAACGGCGTCTTCACCGTCGGCGGCGACGGCCTCACCCGTACGGTCGTCACCGCCTTCACCGGCGTCGCGGTGTTCCTGCTGCTCGTCTGGCTGGCCGCGCTGGCCGTGACGGTCCCCCGCTACCGGCGCAGGTACGCGCCCTAGCGGCACGACGGCTCAAGCGGCGGGCTTCACCTCGACCGGGATGCCGTTCAGGACGCTGTTGCCGGAGAGCGGGTCGATCACCAGCTCGTCGGTGAGCAGGTTGGAGTTGACGCCCGGGTGTTCGGCCGCGACCGCCATCCGGGTGCCCGGCAGGTCGTGCCCCCAGCCGTGCGGTAGGCTCACCACGCCCGGCATCACCCGGTCGGTGACCTCGGCCCGGGCCACCAGGCCGCCGGCCCGTGAGGTGACCTGGACGGCGTCCCCGTCGGCGACCGCGAGCCGCTCGGCGTCGGCCGGATGGATCTGGAGCGTGCACCGGTCACGCCCCTTCACCAGCGCCGGGACGTTGTGCATCCAGCTGTTGTTCGACCGCAGGTGCCGCCGTCCGATCAGGACCAGGCCGCCGCGCTCCCGGTCGAGGGCGTCCCGCAACCGTTCCGCCTCGGCGGCCAGTTCGGGAACGCACAGTTCGACGGTGCCGGAGGCGGTCCGCAGCGCGGCCGGGATCCGGGGCCGCAGCGGGCCGAGGTCGATGCCGTGCGGCGCGGCCTTCAGCCGGTCGAGGGTCAGCCCATCCGGGTTCTCGCCGAAGCCGTCGCCGTACGCCCCGGCGCGCAGCGCCACGTCGAGCAGCCGCTCGGCCGGATGGTCGCCGGTGACCAGGCCGTGCCGGTCCTGGGGGACCCGGCGCAGCGCCTGCCGCAGCAGCTCGTCGTGCACGACGGCGGGATCACTGTCGTCCTGGCCGAGAACGATCAGCATGAGCCGGGCCAGGATGTCGCACTCGTCCGGGACGTCCGGGTCGGGCGGCAGCACCGGCGGCGAGTAGGCCGCGAAGTTGCGCACCGACAGCGCCAGGAAGCTGAAGTCGTAGTGGCCCTTGCGCACCGAGTCGGTCGGCGGCAGCACCACGTCGGCGTGCCGGGTCGTCTCGTTCAGGTACGGGTCCACGCTCACCATGAAGTCGAGCCCGGACAGCGCCCGGTCCAGGCGTGCGCTGTTCGGTGTGGACAGCACCGGGTTCCCGGCGATCGTGATCAGCGCCCGGACCTGCTCGTCGCCGGGTGTCTCGATCTCGTCGGCCAGGGTGGCGACCGGCAGCTCGCCCTTCACCTCGGGCAGCCCGCGGACCCGGCTGTGCCAGCGCCCGGTCCGGAAACCCTTGCCGGACTTGGCGGCGCCGGACAGGTGCGGGGCGAGCGGGAACATCACGCCGCCCGGCCGGTCCAGGTTGCCGGTGAGGATGTTGACCACGTCGATCAGCCAGCTGGTGACCGTGCCGAACTCGACCGTGCAGGTGCCGATCCGCCCGTACACCGCGGCGGTCGGGGCGGCGGCCAGCTCCCGGGCCAGGCCGCGGATCCGCTCGGCCGGGATCCCGCAGACGTCGGCGACCCGCTCCGGCGGGAAGTCCGCGGCGAGTTCGCGGACCGGCTCGACGCGGCTCACGTACTCCGGGATGGTGGCCAGGCCCTCGGCGAAGAGCGTGTGCACGATGCCGAACAGCAGGTACGCGTCGGTGCCCGGCCGGATCCACAGGTGCTCGTCGGCGTGTTCGGCGGTCCGGGTCCGCCGTGGATCCACCACCACGAACCGGCCGCCGCGCGCCTGGATCGCCTTGAGCCGCCCCGGGAAGTCGGCGGCCGTGGCGAGGCTGCCGTTGGACTCCCACGGGTTGGCGCCGAGCATCAGCAGGAAGTCGGTCCGGTCCAGGTCGGGCACCGGGATGGTCAGCGGATTGCCGAACAGGTAGCCGCAGGACACGTGCTTGGGCATCTGGTCGACGGTGCTCGCCGAGTAGACGTTGCGGCTGCCCAGCGACCGCAGCAGCGGTGTCACGTAGAGGCCGCCGGACATGGTGTGGGCGTTCGGGTTGCCCAGGTAGACGGAGACGGCCTGTGCGCCGTACCGCTCGATGACCGGCCGCAACCCGGCACGGACCGCGGCGAACGCCTCCGCCCAGCTCACCTCGACGCCCTTGACCAGAGGCCGGCGGAGCCGGTCGGGGTCGTCGGTGAGCTGCCCGAACGTGGCGCCCTTGGGGCAGACGAAGCCGTGACTGAACACGTGCTCGCGATCGCCGCGGGCCGCGACGACCCGGTCGGCGTCGATGGTGAGCTCCAGGCCGCAGGCGGCCTCACAGAGCGGGCAGGTCCGGTACGCGGTCCGCATGGCCGTCTCCCAACGCTGGGTTACTGGTCGGTATCCTGCCACGCCGGACCCCGGGCCGAACAGGTTGAAAGACTGACCGGGCTGCCGGACATGAACGGAAGTGGACCTCGTGAATCCCGACCCGCGCCGGGCCCGGTTCGAGCGGCTGGCCCCCGCGGTGATCGACGCCGTCCGCCGCTACCTGGCCCGGCGCACCGATCCGGCGACCGCCGACGACGTGCTCTCGGAGACCCTGCTGATCTGCTGGCGGCGCCTCGACGAGATGCCGGAGGAGCACCTGCCCTGGGCGTACGCGGTGGCCCGCAACTGCCTCGCCAACGCCGAACGCGCCCACCGCCGCCGGTTCCGGCTGCTCGCCCGGATCTCCCGGCTCGACCCGCCGCCGGCCGTGGTCGACGGTCCCGGCCCGCCCGACGACGACCTGGCCGGGGCGCTGTCCCGGATGCGGCCCGAGGACGCCGAATTGCTCCGGCTGTGGGCGTGGGAGGACCTCGCCCCGGCCGGGATCGCCGTGGTCCTCGGCATCACCGCGAACGCCGCGTCGATCCGCCTGCACCGGGCCCGGCAGCGGCTGCGCGACGAACTGACGGGAAAGACCGGCCCCGCCGCCGGACATGACAGGTCGACAGAGGGGAGCCGGACGTGACCGACGACGATCTGAGGGAACGCCTGCGCCGCGCCGACCCGGCCGCGCGGCTGGCACCGGCCTCCCCCGCCCAGGTCGAGCACCTCGTGGAGGAAGCCATGTCCCGTGTCCCCGTCCGCCGGTGGGCGGCGCCCGTCGCCGCGGCCCTGGTGCTGCTCGCCGGCGGGACCGCCTGGGCGACCCTGCGCCCGGAGCCGGCGACCATGTCCACCCCACCCGCGATCATCTCCGTCGCGCCCGTCCCGTCGGTCCAGATTCCCGCGGGCGGGCAGGCCAAGTGCGCCGAGCCGAAACCCGAACTACTGGCCGAGCGGGCCACCTTCGCCTTCGCCGGCCGGGTCGTCGAGATCGACGATTCCACCGCACTGCTGGAGGTCACCCGCGACTACCGGGGCGCGGACGTCCCCCGGATCGCGGTGAATCAGCCCGGCGGCACCCCGGAACTGCTGCTCGGCTCCGGCGACTTCGAACTCGGCAGGGAATATCTGGTGTCGAGCGTCGGCGCGGACGTGATGATCTGCGGCTACAGCGGCGAGGCCGGCACACCCGGCCTGCGCGAACTCTACGAAGCGGCCTTCTGAACCGGGTCCTCGACGACCGGGTGACGCAGACCCGGGTGGTCCGCCGGCAGGCTGCGGCGGATCACCCACCAGCTCACCGCCAGACACCCGGCGATCAGCGGCCCGGACAGCCCGAGCCGGGCCGCGGCCAGTGCCTCGGTCCAGCCCGCCTGGTAGAGCGGCAGGAACACGGCGACCCGGATGACGTACTGCATCACCCACACCCAGCTGCCCCGCGAATAGGCCCGCAGCAGCGCCGGATCGCGCCGCCAGCGCGTCCGCTGCCCCAGCACGGTGCCGACCACCAGCCCCAGCAGCGGCCACCGGATCACGATGCTGATGATCCAGGCGAGCGCGCTGGCCGCGTTGCTGAGCAACTGGAGCAGGAAGAAGTCCTCGGCCTTGCCGGTGTAGAGCGCGATCAGGGCGGCCACACACACCAGGAACAGCCCGATCAGCACGGCCCGCGGCTTGTCGCCCTTGCGCAGCCGCCACCAGGAGACGCCGATCGCCGACACCACGGCCGCGATCGCCCCGGCCCAGATCGACTCCCCGAAGACCAGCCACCCGGCCACGAACCCGACCGCGGGCAGCGACGCGTCGACCGCGGCCCGCCGCCCGTTGAGCAACTCCGCCAGCGATTCCGGCTGCGCCATCTCCACCCGCCCCTTGTGAGGTTAGGCCACCCTAACCCAGAGACCTTTCTTCCGGTACGGGCGGGCACCGCCCCGTACCGATCAGGGCCGTGCCGCCGGCTCCGCGCGGCCGCCTGCCGGGTCGAGCCCGTGCCGCGCCCGCCGGGCTCAGATCGGTGGCCGGGCTCACCCCATCCGGGACCGCTCGGCCCCGATCGTGGTGTCCTCGCCGTGCCCGGTGTGCACCACCGTCTCGTCCGGCAGGGCGAACAACTTCTCCCGGATCGACGCGACGATCAGCCCGGCGTCGGAATAGGACCGGCCGGTGGCGCCGGGCCCGCCGTGGAACAGGGTGTCGCCGGTGAAGACACGGTTCAGCTCGGGGACGTGGAGACAGACGGCGCCGGGCGCGTGACCGGGCGTGTGCAGCACCTCCAGCACCGACCCGCCCACCTCGATCCGGGCGCCGTCGGCCAGGTCGATGTTCCACCACACCCCGTCGCCGTGGGTCAGCTCCCACAGCGGCCACTCGGCGGGGTGCAACAGGATCGGGGCGCCGGTGCGCTCGCGCAGCCCGGGGGCGACGCGGACGTGGTCGTCGTGGGCGTGCGTACAGACGATTGCCCGTACCTGCCGGTCGCCCACCACCGCGAGGATCGCGTCCACGTCGTGCGGCGCGTCGATCACCACGCATTCGTCGTCGTCGCCGACCACCCAGATGTTGTTGTCGACGTCGAAGGTCTGGCCGTCCAGGCTGAAGGTGCCCGTGACGACACCGTGATCCACTCGCAGCATCCTCGGATTGTCGGCGAAAATCGCGGGCGCCGCTGAGCACTCGCCGGGCCGGAAGCGTCACAGGCGCACGACTTTCGAGCGCTCGGGCCGGCGCCGGACCTCAGCCGGCATCCTCGGTGACCTCCAGCCGAGGCGTCCCCTGATCGCAACCGGTCAGCTCGACCTCCACCCTGGTCTTCCCGCGCACCTGGCGGAACTCGCCCTCGTCGTCGTCCTGGTCGTGGACGGCGTACCCCTGCGCCGGCGACATCGAGAGGATCCGCTCGCAGTCGGCCACCACCGTGCCGCCCCGGGTCGGGAACGACCGGCCCCGGGCGGCGGCGGTGGTGGACACCATCGGCGCCGGGGACGGCGGCGCGCCGCCGAGCCCGTCCAGCGCCCGCTCCACCTCGTCCTCGCTGATCGGGGCGCCCTGCCGGGACACCAGCCCGGACCCGACCAGGCCGATCCCGACCACCCCGACCAGCACCGCGAGCACCGCCGCGACGATCCATCCCGCGACGATGACCAGGGGCAGCCGGCCGAGCCGGTCCAAGAGACGCACTCCACGACTATCCGCCGCCGGACGATAAGCCGGGCACCGGACAGCGCTAACGAAAGGTTAAGAGGCCCGGTTGCGCCGGCCCCGGCGGTTACCGTGCAGCGGTGGCGAGACTCCTGCTGATCGAGGACGACCCGGCTATCCGGACACCGCTGCTGCGCGCCCTGCGGGAACGCGGGCACGCGGTGGCCGCGTCGGCCGCCGCCCTGGAGGGCCTCCAGACCGCCCTGGCCGAGCGGCCCGACCTGATCGTCCTCGACCTGGGCCTGCCCGACCTCGACGGGCGGGAACTGCTGCGCATGCTGCGGGCGGTCAGCCGGATCCCGGTGATCGTGGCGACCGCCCGCGACGAGGAGACCGAGATGGTCCGGCTGCTCGACGCGGGCGCCGACGACTACGTGGTGAAACCGTTCACCGCGGCGCAGCTCGACGCGCGGATCCGGGCGGTGCTGCGGCGCGGCGCCGGGCCCGAGGAGGCGGCGCCGGTGCTCGAGGTCGGCGGGCTGCGCATCGACCAGGCGGCCCGCTCGGTCACGCTGGACGGGGCGGCGGTCGAGCTGACCCCGCGCGAGTTCGACCTGCTGCACCATCTGGCCCGGCACGCCGGTCAGGTGGTCACCAAACGGGAACTGCTCAGCGAGGTGTGGCAGGTGCCGTACGGCGGCGCCGACAAGACCGTCGACGTGCACCTGTCGTGGCTGCGGCGCAAACTCGGCGAGACCGCGCAGGAGCCACGCTATCTGCACACCGTCCGCGGCGTCGGCGTCAAACTGAGCGAGCCGGTGTGAGGGCCCGCCTCACCCTGCTGGTCGGCGCCACCACGGTGCTGGTGCTGCTGGCGTTCCTGGTGCCGCTCGCCCTGCTGGTCCGGCAGGTCGCCGCGGACCGGGCGCTCAGCCGCGCCGACGACGTGGTCCAGTCGATCGTGCCGATCGCCGGAGCGGGCGACGTCGGCGCGCTGCGGCTTTCGGTGTCGGCTCAGTCCGTACCGGTCACGGTCTTCCTCCCGGACGGAAGCGTGCTCGGCGCGCCCGCCGCGCCCACCCCCGCGGTCCGCCTCGCCGGAGCCCGCCGGGAGGCACTCACGGTGACCACCGACGACGGCCGGGAGCTGGTGGTGCCGGTGGTCGGGGCGGGCGGCGTCACCGTGATCCGCACCCTCGTCACCGACGCCGAGCTGACCCGTGGCGTGACCCGCGCGTGGGCCACCCTGGCCGCTCTCGGCGCGGCCCTCGTGCTGCTGGGCCTGCTGGTCGCCGACCGGCTGGCCCGCGCCATCATCGCCCCGATCACCCAGCTGTCCGCGGTCTCCCACCGGCTCGCCCGCGCCGAGCTCACCGCCCGCGCCGACCCGGCCGGCCCGCCCGAACTGCGTGAGGTCGCCGGAGCGCTCAACCATCTGGCCGGCCGCATCCAGGACCAGCTCGCCACCGAACGGGAACGAGTCGCCGACCTCTCCCACCGCCTGCGCACCCCACTGACCGCGCTGCGCCTCGAAGCCGAATCCCTGCGCGACCCGGAGGAGTCGGCCCGGGTGGCGGCCGCCGCCGACGAGGTGGCCCGGGCCGTCACCGCCGTCATCCGCCGGGCCCGGCGCACCCGCGCCGGGCC
>NZ_JAGFNS010000038.1 GCF_017592555.1 Actinoplanes flavus
GACCGGATCCGCGGAGTCCGACTCCTGCAACGCCCTACCCAACGTCATCCCAGCAAACTAACCAAAATCGAAACAAAGCTATATTCATCGCACGGGTGACAGGCGCCGTTTAACACCAGTCACCTAGGCCGTGTTTAAAAGGTGGGTTCATAGCCACCTGTTGATCGCGGCGATCTGCACGGTGGCCAGGTAGCGCACGGCTAGCTTGTCGAACCGGGTGGCCACAGCCCGATGCTGTTTAAGCAGGCTGATGCCCCGTTCGACAGCGTTACGCAACCGGTAGTCGACGGGGTCGAAGGCCGGTGGGCGACCACCGGCCGAGCCCTTCTTACGCCGGTTCGCGGCCTGGTCAGCCTTGACCGGGATGGTCGCCTTGATCCGGCGCCGCCACAGATAGGCCCGGTTGCCCCGCGAGCTGTACGCCTTGTCCGCCCGAACCCGGTCCGGACGAGTCCGGGGCCGCCCGGACCCGAGTCGGGGCACCCGGATGCCTTCCAACACCGCCACGAACTGCGGGCTGTCGCCCCGCTGGCCGGCCGTTACCAGTAACGACATCGGCCGGCAGCCCTGCTCACAGGACAGATGCAACTTGGTGGTAAACCCGCCCCGCGACCGGCCCAACGCGTGATCGTCCGGCTCGGCCGGCCCGACACCACCCGGCGGCTGCACCTGCGATCCGCTGTCACGCCGGGCGCCGGCGGCGTGCTGATGCGCCCGGGCGGTGGTCGAGTCGACGCTGACATCCCAGGTGATCAGCCCGGCCGCATCGGCGAGAGCTTGCAGCCCGGTGAGGATCTGCGCCCACACCCCGGCCCGCTGCCAACAACGGAACAGCCCATAGACGCTCTGCCACGGCCCGTACTGCGGCGGCACGTCACGCCAGGGCACCCCGGCCCGCACCCGCCACCTGATCCCATCGATGAGCTGCCGTCTCGTCCAGATCGGCGGGCGCCCTGGCTTCTTACCGGCAGGCAGCAACGGCGCGAGCACGCGCCACTGCTCGTCGGTCAGGTCGAACCGCCCCGCCACCGGTATGGTGTCCACGAGGTCTCCGGGGATCTTCGGTTTGCTTGGTCGCTAACCGATCTACCGGAGACCTCTTCACATATCGATCACCGACACACCCGTACAACCGACACGGCCACCCGCTTCTTAAACACGGCCTAGCGCAGGCCGGGCAGGACCTTGGCGCCGAACGTCTCGATGAACGGCATCAGGTCCTGGCCCACGTGGTGCAGGTAGATCCGGTCGAACCCGAGATCGGCGTACCCGCGCAGCAGTTCGGTGTGCCGGTCCAGGTCGGCGGAGATGTTCACGACCCGCGCCACCTGCTCGACCGTCACGTGCTCGGAGACCACGTCGAACTCCTCGGCGGTGGCCAGATCCCAGCAGACCGGTGGGTCGAAACAGTTGCTCCGCCACTGGTCGAGGGCGATCGCCTCGGCCTCCGCCTCGGTCGGCGCCCAGCTCAGGTGCACCTGGAGACAGAGCGGACCGCGCCCGCCGGCCGTCCGGTACGCCGCGATCATCTCGCGCAGGCGCGACTCCGGGGCGTTGACCGTGACCAGCCCGTCGGCCCATTCCGCGCACCAGCGGGCGGTCGCCACGCTGACCGCCGCGCCGATCAGCGGCGGCGGCGTCTCCGGGCGGGTCCACAGCCGCGCCCGGTCGACGGTGACCAGCCCGTCCCGGGACACCTCCGCGCCGCCGAGCAGGTCACGGATCACGTCGGCGCACTCGCGCAGCCGGGCGTTGCGGACCTCCTTGCGCGGCCACTTCCCACCGGTGATGTGCTCGTTGCTGAACTCGCCGCTGCCCAGCGCCGCCCAGAACCGGCCGGGGAACATGCTGCCCAGGGTGCCGATCGCCTGCGCGATGATCGCCGGGTGGTAGCGCTGGCCGGGCGCGGTCACCACCCCGAACGACAGGTTCGTGGCCTGCAGCGCGGCGCCCAGCCAGGACCAGGCGAAACCGGACTGGCCCTGGCGGGCGCTCCACGGCGAGAAATGGTCGGAACACATCGCGGCGTCGAACCCGGCGCGCTCGGCGGCGACGACCGCCTCCAGGAGCGCGCCGGGCGGGATCTGCTCGTGTGAGGCGTGGATGCCGTACTCCGTCATGGGAGTACCGGTACCCACTATTCCGGCGCGACGACCAGGATTCCGAGGCACATCTCGTCGCTGGTGCCCTCGCCCCACACCACGTACCGGGAGGGCAGGGATCGCAACTGCGGGAGCTGCTTGCGCAGCGTGGCGTCGTGGGTGCAGGTCACCCGGACCACGTCACCCTTGGCGATCTTCAAGGGCTTCTTCAGCGGTACGAGCGCCTGGTCGTCGAAGTTGTACTGCGGCACGTCGAGGACCGTCCGGGCCCTGGCCGTACCCGGGTTCAGCTCGACCTTGATCGACCGGCCCAGCAGATGCATGTGCCCGGCCGCCATGTAGACCGTGCCGCCCTGCTCGATCGGCTGGTCGCAGCTCTGCGTGGTGCCCGGCTTCGGCGCGCCGCCCTGGTTGCACCACTGGTTGAGCTGGCGCACCGTCTCGGCGGACTCCGGCCCGAACCGCTGGGCGACGTCGGCGATCGCGGCCCCCCGGTCGCACAGCGGGCCGGTGCCGCCGGGCTCGCAGGGCAGCTCGATCGGCGCCATGACCAGGCCGGTGGCCAGCGGCTTCAGCTTCGCGCCGACGGCCGACAGGCGCATCTGCATGCCGGACGTGTCGGATCCCGGCCCGCCGTCGCCGGCGCCCAGCAGGTTGTAGTGGATCTGCATGACCAGTTTGCTGCCGGGCGGCATCTCGAAGCCGAAGCCGTCCGGCATCAGGGTCTCGCCGGCGCCCGGCGCCCAGTGCGCCACCCAGGCGGTCTCGCCCTGCACCCCGCTGTCGCCGAAGCAGGTCCAGCCCTCACCGGGCGCCTCGGCGTCCACCGATGCGGCCGCCTTCGCCTGCTCCGGGTCGAGCCGGTAGAAGATCGCGTGGTGCACGATCGCCGCGTTCTGCGGCAGGAACCGGCTGCCGGTCAGGTACGCCGGCTCGGTCAGCCCCGGGTCGACGAGGAAGCACCGGTACTCGTCGGTGCCGCCGTTCGGCGCGGCCGGAGTGTACGGCTGGGTCAGGCCCACCTCGACGAACCGCTCGCCCGCCCGCAGCGGGGTGGGCGGCGGCGCCGAACCGGTGCTGTGCCCGGTGTGCGGGCCGGCCGACGGTGGCGCCGCCACCGGCTCGGGCTCGGAGCCGCACGCGGCGAGCAGCAGCACACCGGCGAGCGCGGTGACGACGGCGGGACGGGCGAACCTCATGGCGGGCCTCCCTTGGCCAGGCGACGAGATGCGCCCAATCCTTCCAACCGTCAGCAGGTCTGGCATATCCGTGGGAACCCGGAGGATGCCCACGAATCGATCATCAGGGTCCGGTCGAGACCGTGACGGTGGTGGGTGCCGGGTACTCCGGCGCCGGCGCCGGCTGGTCTGCCCCGCCGCTGTCCCGGACCGCGAACATGACGAAACCGCAGAACAGGATCACGGTGCCGATCACCGCCGCCACGATGGTCAGGACCAGCCACGGGAACCGGCGCGGGGGAGCGGCCTGGTACGGCGGCAGCGGGGCGGCGGGCACCCGGGGCAGGTCGGTCTGGGTGTCGGCGGCCGCCACGATGCTCTCCGGGTCGCCGAGGCGGTCCAGGATCGTACGGATCTCGGCCTCGGTCTCCGCCCCGGACTCGGCCCGCGCGATGTCGATGTGCTCGCGCAGGTCGGCGAGCAGTTCCTCGCGCCGCCCGGCGGGCAGGCCGGCCGCGGCCCGCCCGACCCGGGCCAGGTAGTCGACGACCAACTGGTCGGTCTGGGTCATCACTTGCTCTCCGTTCCCAGGATGCGGTCGACGCCGCTGCGGAAGGCGACCCACTCGGTGCGGAAGTGGGTGAGAGCCGCCTCGCCGTCCGATGTGAGGGTGTAGTAGCGCCGGGGCGGCCCGGCGGGCGCCTCGCGCCAGGTGGTCGCGATCCTCCCGTTGCGCCGCAGGCGGGACAGCAGGGGATACATCGTCCCCTCGCTGGTGGACATGCCGAGGGCCCCGCTGAGTTGCTGCACCAACTCGACGCCGTAGAGCTCGCGTTCGTCGAGGAGGGCGAGCACGCAGTACTCGATGGTGCCCCGGCGCAGGGCTGTGGTCAGCGCCGCGTCATCGCTCATGCCGACAAGGTACCTTGCGCTGCAAGGTAAGCGCCAGAGAGGAAGGGGGCCGGACGGCCCCCTTCCGGATTTCAGCTGGTGACGCGGAACGTGGCGTCGGCCTTCTCGGTGGTGGTGCTGATCGGGTCGATCCTCAGCAGATAGTTGTAGTGCCGCAGGTAGCGGGTCGGGTAGTTGTACGACTGGAACGACGACCAGGTGCTGTCCGCCAGCCCGGCCACCTGCTTGAAGGTCGCGTCCGCGGCGAACGTCGTGGTGCCGTCGTTCGCGGCGAGCTGCCCGTCGTAGCCGTAGTGCCGCAGGTAGTAGCCGGGGTAGTTGACCGACTCGAAGGAGACGTAGCCGGAGCTGTTCGCCAGGCCCGGCACGACCCGGAACTGCGAGTCCGGCAGCGGGCTCACGTTGGCGTCGATCCGGACGTCGAAGTTGGAGTGCCGCACGTACCGGGTCTGGTTGTTGTACGACTGGATCCGCTTCAGGGTCGTCGTGCCGCTGCCCCACTTGGCCAGCACCCGGGACTCCTCGGCGGCGGTCAGGTTCAGGATCGAGCCGTGCCGCTTCTTGGTGGTGCCCAGGCTGTAGTCGGTACGGGTGGCGAAGTTCGCGGTGCTGCCCAGGTTGGTGGAGCGCACCGGCATGTACCCGCGGCCGGTCGCGTACTGGTCGACCCACAGGTGCCACTCGTTCTGGCCGTTGGTCTGCGCCCACATCGGGCCCTCGACCACGTTGCCGCCGGTGGCGCCGTTGGAGATGCCGAGGTGCTGGAGGTCGCCGATCCGCGTCCAGGTGCCCAGGATCGTGTTGCTGCCCTCGACCGTGATCTGCCCGTCGGCCGAGGCGCGGTAGTAGCGGTAGCCGCCCAGGCTGTTCGCCACCTCGATGATCTGGGTGTCGATGATGCCCTGGCCGGTGCCCCGGTCGATGTAGAGCTGCGGGGCCGTGACGGTCCGGAAGTCGCTGGTCCGCACGTACCAGATCCGGTGCTTGGTCACGCCGTTGAGAGCCGAGTTGGTGGCCCAGTAGACGACGTAGTCGTTGGTGGCCGGGTTCCAGATCGCCTCGGGCGCCCACGCGTCACCGGCGCCGGAGATGCCGCCGGCCACGTTGATCAGCCGGGGCACCGACCAGTTGACCAGGTCGGTGGACTCCCACACGACCAGGCTCTTGCTGCCCTTGCTGGACGCGTCACCCCACGAGGTGCCGCTGGCGATGCGCAGGTCGGTGGCGATGATCCAGTACTTGTCGCCGTTGGGGGAGCGGACGATCGCGGGGTCGCGGACGCCCTTGGTGCCGACCGTGGAGAGCAGCACCGGGCCGCCGCCGTTGAGGTCGGTCCAGTTGCGACCGTCCCGGCTGTGCGCCAGGTAGATCTGCTCACCCTGGCTGGACTCCCCGATGAAGTGGGCCATCAGGTAGCCGGTGAACGGGTCGAGGGCGCTGGCCGGAGCGGCCAGGCCGGCGAGGAGGAGGACGAGGGTGGCGAGGAACGTGCTGATGCGGGTGAGGACTCTGGGCATCAGATCTCCGAAATGTTAGCGCTAACGCTACGGGGGAATGTTTCGAAGTGTTGATGCCCGTAACTTCATTGTCAAGAAGTCAGCACTCGGTGACGTTGACCGCCAGTCCGCCCCGGGCCGTCTCCTTGTACTTGTCCTTCATGTCGGCGCCGGTCTCCTTCATGGTCTTGATGACCTTGTCGAGGGAGACGTGGTGGCGGCCGTCGCCGCGCAGCGCCATCTTCGCGGCGGTGACCGCCTTGACCGCGGCCATGCCGTTGCGCTCGATGCACGGGATCTGCACGAGCCCGCCGACCGGGTCGCAGGTCAGGCCCAGGTTGTGTTCCATGCCGATCTCGGCGGCGTTCTCCACCTGTTCCGGGGTGCCGCCGAGCACCTCGGCCAGCCCGGCCGCCGCCATCGCGCACGCCGAGCCCACCTCGCCCTGGCAGCCCACCTCGGCGCCGGAGATGCTGGCGTTGCGCTTGAACAGCAGGCCGATCGCGCCGGCCGTCAGCAGGTACCGGACCACGCCCTCCTTGTCCGCGCCGGGCACGAAGTCCAGGTAGTAGCGCAGCACGGCCGGGATGATGCCGGCCGCGCCGTTGGTGGGCGCGGTCACCACCCGGCCGCCGCCCGCGTTCTCCTCGTTCACCGCCATCGCGTAGACGGTCAGCCACTCCATCGCGACCTCGGCCGGCTCACCGGCCACCCGCAGCTGACGGGCCGTGGTGGCGGCGCGGCGGCGCACCTTGAGGCCGCCGGGCAGCACGCCCTCGGCGTCCAGGCCCGCGTCGACGCAGTCCCGCATCACCTGCCAGATGTCCAGCAGGCCCGACCGGATCTCCGCCTCGGTGCGCAGCGTCTCCTCGTTCGCCAGCATCAGCCGGGGGATCGACAGGCCGGTGGTCCGGGTGAGCGCCAGGAGGTCGGCCGCCGAGGAGAACGGGTACGGGACCGGGGCGCGCGTCTCCCGTACCGCCGCATGGTTCTCCTGAACCACGAAGCCGCCGCCGACCGAGAAGGAGGTCTCGGCGAGCAGCTCCGCGCCGTCGGCGCCGAAGGCGGTGAAGCGCATGGCGTTGGGGTGACCGGGCAGGGTCCGGCGGCGGTGCAGGACCAGCTCGACGTCGATCTCCCGGTCCCGCAGCAGCCGCAGCCGGCCGTCGGCGCGGATCCGGGCGGCCCGCGCGTCCGCCGAGATCACGTCCACCGTCTCGGGGGTGTCGCCTTCCAGGCCCAGGAGAACCGCCTTCGGTGTCCCGTGACCGTGCCCGGTCGCGCCGAGCGAGCCGAACATCTCGGCGCGAACGCTCCGAACGTCCGGAATGCCGGCCAGGCGGCCGGCGAAGAGCCGGGCCGCCCGCATCGGGCCGACGGTGTGCGAGCTGGACGGGCCGATGCCCACTGAGAACAGGTCGAAGACGGAGATGTGCTGGTCGAAGCTCACGATGCACTCCTTCGGGCGTCGCGGGCGGGAGATGAGGCTGCCGATGGGACTGGTTACGTGAGCGATCACCGCAGGGTTCAGAAGGGCGGTGCTTGACCCTATGTAGAGTTTCGATAGAGTGACCGGATGCGGATCACGATTCCGACCGCGCGGATCCTCGCCGCGCTGCTCGCCGACCCGGGCGCGGACCGGTACGGTCTCGAGCTCATGCAGGTCACCGGGCTGGCCAGCGGCAGCCTCTATCCGATCCTGCACCGCCTCCAGGAGGCCGGCTGGGTCGAGGCCCGGTGGGAGGAGATCGACCCGGCCGAGCAGGGCCGCCCGGCGCGCCGGTTCTACCGCCTCACCGCCGACGGCGCCGTCGACGCCCGCCGCGCTCTCGCCGCATTGCACGCCGGGACCAGTGTCCCGGGCAAACCGGCGCTCGGCCTGTCCTGATTCGCTTTCCTTCCTATTTGGGCACGTCTATATGAGCAGGTAGACGTGGCTTTGATCGAGGACGGACGACGGGTAGTGTCTTTCGGTGCGCCATATTGGCGTGCCTTTAATCCGCCCCTAAGAAAAACTTAAAACAATCGAGGAAAAGGACATGCTCAACCGTCGCCTGATAGCGGTCACAACCGCGATCGTGGCCGTCCTCGCGGTCGGCGCCTGCTCTTCGGCCTCGGAGCCGTCCCCCGCCTCCGCCGGCGCACCCGCGACCGCGTCGGCCGCGCCCTCCGCGCCGGCCGCCTCCGCATCCGCACCCTCGGCCGTCCCGAGCGCCACGGTGAAGACCGCCGGCGCCTGCGCCCGGAAGGTCTCCGCCCGGCCGGTCGCCACCGTCACGACGGTCAGGCTGCCCGCCAAGGTGGTCGGTTACGGCGGCGAGGGCGACACCGAGAAGCTGCCGATGGCCGTCGCGGCCCGCCCCGACGGCGGCTCCTGGCTCGCCTGGCTCGGCACCGACGGCCGGGTCCACCTCGGCCGCCTCGGCTGCGACGACCGGCTGACCGGCGCCACCACCAGCTTCACCGGCATCGACCTCCAGGACGTCCAGGCCGACGCGAACGGCGGGGTCATCCTGCTCACCCGTAAGGGAACCTGCGGCAGCGGCCCGCTCTGCGGCGGCGAGTCCAGCCCGTGCAACACCATGCACATGATCCGCTTCGACGACGACGGCAAGCTGGTCTGGGAACGCCAGGTCACCAACCTGACCGGCGGCCGCACCGGGTACGACGACGGCGCCCGCTTCATCTGGTGGTACCAGCACCACGGCCGCCTCGCCACCAACGGCTCCGACTACGCCGCCTACTTCGGGGTGGCGATCACCGTCCGGAACGGCGACTGCGTCGACGTGCACGAGGGCGACCGGATGCAGGTGGTCGACAAGGCCGGCAAGCTGGTCAGCGGGCACCGGGACGCCTTCGAGGTCGGGTGCAGCCACGCCTGGACGTCACGGATCGTCTGGGACCCGCGTACCCGGCGGTTCGTCACCGTCTGCGCCACCGACAACGCCTGCCGGATCGCCCGGCCCGACCCATACCGCACGGTGGCCGCCGGCACCTGCGACGGCACCCTCTTCGGCGGCGACCTGGTCCTCGCCAGGTCCAAGGGCTACTGGACCGCGTGGAGCCAGGGCGGCGGCGTCCGTCTCGAGAAGTTCACCACCGGAAAGTCCACGAGCACCGTCCGGACCGGGATCTCGTCGGCCCACCCGCACCTGGTCTCCTACGGCCCGAACCGGATGCTCCTCTCCTGGCAGTCCGGCTCGTCGATGGCCGCGCAGGTCTACGACGCCGGGACCGGCAAGCCGGTCGGCGGCCGCCTGTCGATCGCCGTGAAGGACCACGCCTACCAGGCCTTCAAGGCGTACGGCGACGGCAGCGCCGCCTACCCGGCCGCCGGCGGCTCCAGCGGCACGATCAGGATCGCCCGGGTGCTTCCCCAGGCCTGAGACGGCCGCCGGAGCCGGCCGGTTCAGAAGCGGGTCAGAGTCAGCCAGCGGTCGAGCAGGTCGCGGTCGCCGTCGATCCCAGCCGGGGTGGGCGGGCGGCGGCGGTTGAGGACGAGCAGCAGTTCGGCGACCGGGGCACGGCAGGTCACGTCGGCGGGCGCCTCGGCGGCACGCCAGACGATGCCGGACGGGACCAGGGAGACGTGCCAGCGATCGGTGGTGTCGGTGGCGCTGAACAGCAGCGACTCGCCGCCGCCGGTCAACTGCCGCCACCGGGCGTCGCTGCTCGCCAGGCCGGTCGCCGCCGCGAAGACGAGCAGCAGGTCGGCTATCCCGTCGGCGGCCAGATCGGGCGCCACCTCGCCGGACGGCTCGGCGTCGAACCGGTGGACGATGCCGTCGTGCAGCATCCGGCGGAGCCAGAAGCCGGCGGTCTGGTGTGCGGGAAGGAAGGTCCACGCCGGGCTGTCGAAGCCGCGCTCCCGGACGGCGCCGGTGAGCCGCCGGGCACCGGTGTCGAGCCACTCGCCCCAGGCCGCCTGATCCGCCGGCGCCTCCTCCAGCCGGTAGGGCACCGGCTGGGTCGCGGCCCGCTCGATGACGCCGGCCGCGTACCGATGGCCGGTGCCGACGTGGGTGACCAGGTCACGCACCGTCCAGTCGGGGCAGGTGGGCACCACGGCCGTGGGCTCCCGCCGGCACGCCGCGGTGGCGAGTCTTGCGGCCTCGGCCGGTAGTTCGGACGCGTATCGCTCTGGTGACAGCCAATCCATGCACCGACCGTACCCATCGCCGTCGATGGGGACGGACGGCCCGCACGCGCCGGCGTGCGGGCCGTGACGCTCAGCGGTCCCGGTCGGAGGCGATGTCCTCGGAGTAGGTCGCGCCGCCGTCGGACTCCTTGTGGAGCGGGCGGGCGCCGCCCTCGGGCGGGCCGGCCAGGGACTGCTCACCGGCTGCCAGGTGCGGGAACTTCAGGTCGAAGGCGGGCCGCTCGGAGCGGATCCGCGGCATCCGGTCGAAGTTGCGCAGCGGCGGCGGGGTGGTGGTGGCCCACTCGAGTGAGTTGCCGTGGCCCCAGGGGTCGTCGGCGGTGGCCACCTTGCCGATCTTGTACGACTTCCACACGTTGTAGACGAACGGCAGCGTGGCGATGCCCAGGATGAAGGAGAAGATCGTGGAGAAGGTGTTGAGGAAGGTGAACCCGTCGGTCGGCAGGTAGTCGGCGTACCGCCGGGGCATGCCCTGGGTGCCGAGCCAGTGCTGCACCAGGAACGTGCCGTGGAAGCCGATCATCGTGAGCCAGAAGTGCACCTTGGCGAGGCGTTCGTCGAGCATCCGGCCGAACATCTTCGGGAACCAGAAATAGATGCCGGCGAACACCGCGAACACGATCGTGCCGAAGAGCACGTAGTGGAAGTGGGCGATCACGAAGTACGAGTCGGAGACGTGGAAGTCGATCGGCGGCGAGGCGAGCAGGACGCCGGACAGGCCACCGAACAGGAACGTCACCATGAAGCCGATCGCCCAGAGCATCGGCGACTCGAAGCTGATCTGGCCGCGCCACATGGTGCCGATCCAGACGAAGAACTTCATGCCGGTCGGCACCGCGATGAAGAAGCTCAGCAGGCTGAAGAACGGCAGCAGCACCTGGCCGGTGGCGAACATGTGGTGTGCCCACACCGACATCGACAGCGCGCCGATCAGCAGGGTCGCCGCGACCAGGCCCTTGTAGCCGAACACCGGCTTGCGGCTGAACACCGGGACGACCTCGGTGATGATGCCGAAGAACGGCAGCGCGATGACGTACACCTCGGGATGCCCGAAGAACCAGAACAGGTGCTGCCAGAGCATCGGCCCGCCGGTCTCCACGTCGAAGACGTGGGCGCCGAGCACGCGGTCGGCGGCCAGGGCGAACAGCGCGGCCGCCAGGAACGGGAAGATCAGGATCACGAGCAGGCTGGTGACCAGCATGTTCCAGGTGAGGATCGGCATCCGGAACATGGTCATGCCGGGCGCGCGCAGGGTCAGGATCGTGGTGATCAGGTTGACCGCGCCCAGGATGGAGCCGAGACCACCGATCGCCAGGCCGACCACCCAGGCGTTGCCGCCGATGCCCGGCGAGTGCAGCGAGTCGCTCAGCGGCGTGTACGCGAACCAGCCGAAGTCCGCCGCCCCGCTGGGGGTGAGGAACCCGCTCATGGCGGTCAGCGTGCCGAACAGGTACAGCCAGTAGGCGAAGGCGTTCAGCCGCGGGAACGCCACGTCCGGCGCTCCGATCTGGATCGGCACCACGTAGTTCGCGAAGGCGAACACGATCGGGGTGGCGAAGAACAGCAGCATGGCCGTGCCGTGCATGGTGAACAGCTGGTTGAACTGCTCCGGCGACAGGATCTGCATGCCGGGTTTGGCCAGCTCGGCGCGCATCAGCAGGGCCATCAGCCCGCCGACCATGTAGAACACGATCGACGTGATCATGTACATGATCCCGATCTGTTTCGCGTCCGTGGTCCGCAGGATCCGGGCCAGCGCGGTGCCTCTCACCTGCCGGCGAACCGGTTGAGGCCGGATCGGCACCGGCCTCGGGGCGACGGTAGTCATGCACGCTCCTCACCTGCGCACGCGGCTTTTCCTACCTCCCTTTTATAGGCGCGATCAGTCTTAATTAGCCCCGGATCCGAACAAGAGCGGCATTTCGGTGAGATCAGGCGGTGATCAGCGTCCAATCGGAGTATTTTGGGGCCCGGTCGTCGCCGGAGGAGCGCCCCCGCAGCCGCCGCCCGATCCACGGCAGCACGTGCTCGCCGTAGTAGCGCGCCTCGGTGAGCAGCCGGAACGCGGGCGCCGGCCCCGGGTCGAGCACGTGCGGCGGCACCGGCTGCCCCAGCGCGGCCAGAATCAGCGAGGCGACCCGGCGGTGCCCGGCCGCGTTGAGGTGCAGCCGGTCGGCCGACCAGTAGACCCGGCGGCGCAGCTCCCGGTCGCGGAAGCAGTCGACGAAGGTGACCCCGTCCAGCGGCATCAGCGCCTCGACGGCCGCGGTGAGCTGCTCGCCGCGCTGCCGGAAGGTGCTGCCGAACGGCAGGTGGTCGGACGGGTCGGCGCCGCTCAGCAGCAGCAGCGGCACGCCGGCCTCCGAGCAGCGCCGGACGGCCTGCTTGGTGAGGTCGATCAGGCGCTCCACCGAGGCGCCCCGGCGCAGCATGTCGTTGCCGCCGCCGTTGAAGGACACCAGCGTCGGCGCGGGGGACAGGGCCAGGGCGGCCTCCAGCTGATCCCGGACGATCGGCTCCAGGAGGCGGCCGCGAATGGCGAGGTTCGCATACTCCACCGGACCGTCGGCGGCCAGACCGGCGGCGACCAGGTCGGCCCAGCCGCGCTCGGTGCCGTCCGGAAGCGTGTCACCGAGGCCCTCGGTGAAGCTGTCGCCGATCGCTACGTAGCGCTTCATGTGTCTTCTCCCGTGCCGTGGAACGGACCGACGCTATCCGATCGCCGGGCCGCTCCACGAGCCGTCCGGGAGCGAGGAGAATCACGGCCCGCCGACGCTGAGGTACCGCGTCTCCTGGAACGCGCGCGGGACTCCACGATCTTTCTCAGGCCCGGCGGCCGCCTGCCGATTCACAGCGTCATGAATCGCGTTGTCAGCACTCGCCGGGACGGCCGCTGGTTCGGTACGGGGCACAGCACGCTCACCGACCCGGGCGCCGCGGGAGCCGAGGCGGCCACGACCGCGATCACCGGAACCGACCCGGTGGTGGTGTTCGTGTTCTGCTCGGTCGGCCACCACACGGCCGCGATGCTCGACGCGGTCCGGGAGCGGGTCGCCGCGGACACCGTGATCGTCGGATGCAGCACCTCGGGACAGCTGAGCGCCGGCGCCACCAGCAAGGACGGTGTGGTCGTGGCGGCCTGGGGCGGGACCGGTCTCGCCGTCCGTACCCATGTCTCCCGCGACATCGCGAACCGCCTGCGTGACGCCGGCGTCGAGGCCGCGTCGTGCCTCGGCGCGGTCGACCACCCGCACCGGGCGCTGCTGATGCTCGGCGACGGCCTGACCGGCAACCAGGACGAGATCGTGCGCGGCGCGTTCTCGGTGGCCGGCGCGGCCGTCCCCCTGGTCGGCGGCTGCGCCGGCGACCAGCTGACCTTCACCCGCACCTACCAGTTCCACGGCGGCCGCGACGGCGTGGAGATCCTGTCCGACGCGCTGGTCGGCGTCGCCATCGGCTCCGACGCGCCGATCGGCGTGGGCATCGCCCACGGCTGGCGCAAGACCGGCTCGGCGATGATCGTCACCCGCAGCCAGGGCGGCCGGGTCCAGGAGCTGGACGGCGAACCGGCGCTCGACGTGCTGCTGCGGCTGCTCGGCCTGGACGAGTCGGTCCTCGACGACCCGGACGCGTTCCGGCAGGCGACGTTCCCGCACCCGCTGGGCCTGTCCCGGCGCAGCGGCGAGGACATCCGGGTGATCCACGACGGCGACCGGTCGGACCGTTCCGTGATCTGCCTGGCCGACGTGCCGGAGGGCGCGCTCGCCTGGATCATGGAGACCGGGCCGGGGGAGCTCGCCGCCGCGGCCGGACAGTCCGGCCGGCAGGCGCTGGACATGCTGGCCGGCAGCCCGGCCCTGGGCAGCCTGATCTTCGACTGTTCGGCCCGCCGGCTCACCCTCGGCGACGACGGCGTCGAACGCGAGAACGACGGACTGCTCACGGCGATGCCGGACGTCCCGTTCGCCGGGTTCTACACCAACGGAGAGTTCGCCCGGGTCCGCGGCGCCCTCGGCATGCACCACTTCACCGTGGTCACGCTGGCGCTGGCCTGAGGGGGGCTCGTGAACCACTGGTCCACCCATCAGCTCACCGAGTTCTTCGCGGCGGTCTGCGGGCCCCGCGACGAACAGGCCGCGATCACCGTGGCCGTGGAACGGGCCGCCGAGGTCCTGGAGGCCGAGGTCGCGGCGATGCTGACCGGCGACGGCGTCCAGATGGTCCGCGGTGTCGACCGGGACCTGCTGGAAAGCGCCCTGCCGGACGGCCCGTCACCCGGCGTCCTCGCCCTGCCCGGACTCGGCGAGCTGCACGTGAGCGTCGCCCGGTTCGGATCCGAGCCACGCGGGACGCTGCTGGTGGCCCGCGTCGGGGAGCCCCTCGCCCCGGAGGAACGGCAGCTGCTCCAGGCCATGGGCCAGACCCTGGACCTCGCGCTGCACAACATCGCCCTGCTCGCCGCGGAACGACGGCTGCGGGAGGAACGCGAGCGGGAGGCCGCCGAACGGCTGGCCCTCGTCGCGTCGCTGCGCGAGGCCCGCCACGACTCGCTGACCGGACTGCCGACCCGGGTGCTGTTCCTGGAGATCCTCGGCGCGAAGCTGGACGAGGGCGGCCCGGTCAGCGTGCTCTTCATCGACCTGGACCGGTTCAAGGCGGTCAACGACAGTCTCGGCCACCGGGCCGGCGACGACCTGCTCGGGCACGTGGCCGGCCGGATCCGGGACTGCCTCGGCCCGGCCGGCGCCGGCGCCCGGCTCGGCGGCGACGAGTTCGCGGTGCTGCTCGGCGGCTCCACCACCGAGAACGCGGTGCCGGTGGCCTGGCGGATCATCGAGGCGCTGCGGCGGCCGTTCCGGATCGCCGGGCGTGACGTCTTCATCGGCGCCAGCATCGGCATCGCCACCGGAACCGCCGGCACCGACCCCGGTGAGCTGCTCGGCAACGCCGACGTGGCGATGTACAAGGCGAAGAAGGACGGCCCCGGCAAGGTCATCCTCTTCGAGCCGTGGATGCACGCCGAGGCGCTGGCCCAGCTCACCCTCGGCGGCGAGCTGCGGCGCGCCCTCGAACTCGACGAGTTCCGCCTGCTCTACCAGCCGCTGATCCGGATGGAGACCGGCGCCGCCACCGGTGTGGAGGCGCTGGTGCGCTGGTCGCGGCCGGGCCGCGGTTACGTGCCGCCGGCCGATTTCCTGCCGCTCGCCGAGGAGAACGGGCTGATCACCGACATCGGCCGGTGGGTGCTGCGGGCCGCCGGGCACCAGGCCGCGCGATGGCGGCGGACCATCCCCGAGATGACCCTGAACGTCAACGTCTCCGGGCGCCAGCTCACCGACCCGCGGTTCACCGGCGACGTGGAGAAGACCCTCGCCGAGTGCGGGCTGCCGGCCGCCGCGGTCACCCTCGAGCTCACCGAGTCGGTGCTGATGAGCGATCCGCGGACGGCCATCGCCTGCCTCGGCGATCTGCGCGACCTCGGGGTGGGCCTGGCCGTCGACGACTTCGGCACCGGCTACTCGTCACTGTCCTACCTGCAACGGCTGCCGGTCGACGAGCTGAAGATCGACCGTACGTTCATCAGCCGCGCCGAACCCACGGCCGCCGATCTCGCGGTGATCCGTACGGTCGTCGAACTGGCCCGCACCCTCAAGCTGCGCACCGTCGTCGAGGGCGTCGAGACCGAGCAACAGCACCGGGCGATGCGGGCTCTGGGCTGCGACTACGGTCAGGGCTACCACCTGTGCCGCCCGCTGGAGCCGGAGAACGTCCCGGCCGCCTTCGCCGGTCCCCTGGCCATCCACCCGGGCGGATGACCGTCGTCGAGCGACACCACCGCGGGCGTCCGCCGGCCGATGGCCTCAGCGCTCACAGCGCCATCTCGGTCACCGGCCGTCCCGGCCGGGAGCGGCGCCGGTAGCGGCCCGGTGGGGTGCCGAAACGGCGCTTGAAGGCGGCCGCGAAAGCGAACTCGGAGCCGTAACCGACCCGGGCCGCGACCTCGCCGACCGTCGCGTCGGTGCCGCGCAGCAGGCCGGCGGCGACCGTCATCCGCCACCACGTCACATAGGTCATCGGCGGCTGCCCCAGCAGTTCGGTGAAGCGGCGGGCGAACGGCGCCCGGGACAGGCCCCCGCACGCCGCCAGGGTGGCGACCGTCCACTCCCGGGCGGGTTCGCGGTGGACGGCTCGCAGCGCGGCGGCCGTCACCGGGTCGGCCAGCCCGGCGGCCCAGCCCACCGGATGGTCGGCGGTCAACCAGGTCCGCAGCAGGTGCACCAGCATGGTGTCGAGCAGCGCCGGGATCAGCGCCGCGCTACCCGGCCCCGGAGCGGTCAGCTCGGACACCAACTGGTCCACCGTGGCGGCCAGGTGCGGGTGCCCGGCCGGGACGTGGATCAGCTCGGGCAGGTCCGCGACCAGGGGATGCGCCATCTCCGGGTCGAGTTCCCAGGCGCCGCACAGGGTCATCGTGGTGGCCTCGCCGGGTTCGCCGACGACCGCGTACCGGGGCAGGTGCTCGGCGTCGGCGGGGGAGCAGGGCGGCGTGGCCGGACGGGTGGCCGGCGGGTCGGCGAGGGTGTGGCCCTCGCCGTGTGGCCGGAACACGATGTCGCCCGGCCCCAGCGCCAGGGGGCCGGCGCCGTCGCGCCGCAGCGCGCACGTGCCGCGGAGCACCACGAGGAACCCCGCCGAGCCGGGGACCGCGGCGAACTCCTGCGCCCACGGCACCCGCCACGCGGTCAGCACGGAGCGGGCGCGGCCGGTCCGCATCACCGCCAGCACATCGCTCAGCACGTCCACCACGAGACGATCGCATAGAAAGACGAGACCGCAAAGCATTCATCGTCCTTGGCGGGATTCCTACGGTGGGTGCCATGAGAGCGATGCGCATGCACGGGTACGGCGGACCCGAGGTGATCCGGCTGGACCGGATCGAACCCCCGGAACCCGGTCCCGGGGAGGTCCTGGTGCGGGTCGCCGCGACCACGTTCAACCCCTCCGAGGCCGGGTTGCGCCAGGGGCTGCTGCGGTCGATCGTGCCGCTCGATCTTCCGTACACCATGGGTCTGGATCTGGCCGGAACCACCGCGGAGGGTGACCGGGTGATCGGGCGCCTGGACGGTGGCGCCGCCGCGGAGCACGCGGTGGCGCCGGCGACGATGCTGGTCCCGGTGCCGGACGGGGTGCCGCTGGAGGACGCGGCCGCGTTGCCGATCGCCGGCCTGACCGCGTGGCAGGCGGTGTTCGAGCACGCGGCGGTGACCGCCGGGCAGCGGGTGCTGGTCAACGGCGCCGGGGCGATCGGGCGGTACGCGATCCAGTTGGCCCGCCACGCCGGCGCCCACGTCGTCGCGGTGACCTCCCGGCGCGGCGCGGCGGCGGCCCACGAGTCCGGCGCCCACCGGGTCGTCACCGGCGCCGGGGAGATCGAGCCGGTCGACGCGCTCATCCATCTGGTGCCGGCCGAGCCGGCGCACGCCGCCCGGATCCGGCCGGGCGGCGTCCTGGTGTCCGCGACCACCCCGGCCGCCCGGCTGCCGGCAGGCCCGTTCCGGTCGCTGCACTTCATCGTCCGCAACGACACCGCCGACCTGGCCGCCCTGCTCGCGCTGGTGGCGGCCGGAACGGTCCGGATCGACATCGCCGGGCGGCGGCCGCTCACCGACCTGGCCGCCGTGCACGCCGAGGCCGAGAACCGGGGGCTCGCCGGGAAGACGCTGCTGCTGCCCTGATCAGCTGAGCGTGGCGGCCTGGAGGTCGACGTTGCCGCAGGTGGGGTGGTGGACGGCGGTGGCGGTCCAGGTGACGGTCAGCCGGGAGCCGGCCTCGGCGCGGTAGCGGATCTCGAAGCGCCCGGTGCTGATCGCCTCGCGGTTCTCCAGCGTGCGGGTGGCGCTCGCGCCGTCCACGGTGACCGTGAGGCGCCCGGCGGCCATCCACACACCGGCGTAGACGCGCAGCGTGCGGGTCGCCGGGCCGGCCGGGGCCCGCAGCGTGAAGGTGGCGCCCCGGCCGCAGGAGTAGACCCCGGTCGGGGTGCGGCCGGCCGAGCCGGTCGGGGTGCCGCCGGACCAGCGGTAGAGCTGCGGGTTGTTGTCGTAGCGGCCGCGCGGGCTGCCGCCCAGGTCCTCGATCTGGGCGGTGCCGGCGCGACGGTTCACCGAGTCGGCGCCGGTGAGGCCCCAGTGCACCCAGTCGCGGGACCCCTCGGCGCTCAGGTCGACCAGGTTCTGGAGGGGTCTGTCGATCGACGTACGCCCTCCACATCGAAACGCTTCGCTACGGTGGGCCGGTGCACACCCGGATCATCGCGATGTCGGCGCTCGCCGCGTCGGCCTTCGGCTACGTGGCCACCGAGACCATGCCCATCGGCGTCCTCTCCCCGATCGCGGGAGACCTGGGCGTCTCGCGCGCGGCCGTGGGTCTTCTCGTCACCGGGTACGCGGTGACCGTCGCGATCACGACCATCCCCCTGACCTACGGCACCCGCCACGTCCCGCGCCGCCGGCTGCTGGTCACCCTGCTGTTCGCCCTGACCGTGGCGAACCTGCTGTCCGCCCTGGCGCCCACCTACGGGGTGCTGCTCGCCGCCCGCCTGGGCGCCGCCCTCTCCCAGGCGATCTTCTGGGCCGTGGTGGCGCCGGTCGTCGCCGCCATGTTCGACGTGACCGTCCGCGGCCGGGCCGGCGCCGTGGTGTTCGCGGGCGCGTCGCTCGGCCCGATGCTCGGTGTCCCGGCCGGCACGTGGCTGGGCCAGCAGTACGGCTGGCGGTCCGCGTTCCTGGCCCTGACCGGGCTCGCGCTGGCCGCCTTCGTCGCCCTGCTCGCCGGCCTGCCGGACGTGCGGGTCGCGGAGACCCACGCGGCCACCGGCACCAGTCCGGACGCCCGCCGGTACGCCGTCGTCGTCGCGGTCACGACCCTGTCGGTGGCCGGGCTGTACACGGCTTTCACGTACACCGAGGTGTTCTTGACGGCGGTGACCGGGTTCGCGGCCGCGGCCGTCGCGCCCCTGCTGCTGGCCCGCGGTGTCGCTGATTTCGCCGGCATCGTGGCGGGTGGCTACGCCAGCGACCGCTGGCAGCGCGGCGCCGTCAGCGGATCGGTGCTGCTGGTCGCGGCCGCCCTGATCGCCCAGTACGCGGTGGGCGAGTCCGGCCCGGTGACCGCGGTCCTGCTGGCGGTCACCGGTTTCGGCATCGGCGCGCTCACCCCGGCCCTGCAGAACCGGGTCCTCGAGGTGGCGCCCGGCAGCACCGACATGGCGTCGGCCGGCAACTCGGTGGCGTTCAACGTCGGCATCGCCGGCGGCTCGCTGCTCGGCGCGGCGGTGCTCAGTGGCCCGGGCGTCCGGGCGACCGCGCTGGCCGGCGGACTGCTCGCCCTGTCGGCCCTGCTGCTCTTCGCGGCCGAGCCGATGATCGCCCGCCGGACCCCGGTGACGATCCGCAGGTGAGCGCCCTGGCAAGCTTCCCAGTCGTGGAAGCATTGCGGCTGATTCTTCTCTTCATACACCTGGTCGGGTTCGCGCTGCTGCTCGGCGGCGCCATCACGCAGTTCCTGTCCGGCAAGTTCCGGATCAACCCGGCGATCCTGTGGGGCTCCATCATCCAGCTGGCCAGCGGCATCGCGCTCTCCGCACCGCTGCGTGGCGGCGGTGACGACGAGCCGAACCCGATCAAACTCGGCGTGAAGCTGCTCCTCGCCGTGATGATCTTCATCATGGTGTTCATCCCGCGCAAGCGCGACGAGGTCAACAAGGGCCACTTCATCGGCATCATCACGCTCACCCTGGTGAACGCGGCCGTCGCCGTCTTCTGGCGTTAGGCCCTAGCAGTACAGCTTGTAACCGGCGTCGAACCCGCGGTCCAGCCCCAGGATGTAGCCGCGCCAGTAGTCGTTGATCTTGATGTCCTGTGCCCGGGCCGGTTTCCTGCAATCGGTCCGGGCGGCCTCCAGCCCGGTCGCGAAGCCGTCCTTGTATCCCTGCCGGAACTCACGCCCACCGGGCGGCGCGGCGGCGGTGGCCGGCGCGACCGGGCTCAGCATGGCCGTGATCAGGCAGAACACGATTCCGAATCGTCTTGCCCTCATCTTCGGGAATCTACGCCGGGAGCCGGGCCGTGTCCGCCGGATCGGCGATCCGCCTTTACCACGTTCGCGCCGTCGATGTGGGGTAACGTGCGAGTCTGCTCACCGCCCGCGAACTCCAGTGTGATGCGGGCGTCCGGGACGTGCGCGCCGTTGCGGGCGCCGGTAGTCTCGATGGGATTTCGCGGGGTCGCAACCTGCTTGATCATGCCCACGGCAGGGGCACCGGGCCGTTGCGTAGGATTTCGGGCCGCACGACCCAAACGAGGGGAACCGAGGAGCACGATGCCGCTCACTCCAGCTGACATTCACAACGTGGCGTTCAAGAAGCCGCCGATCGGGAAGCGCGGATACGACGAGGAAGAGGTCGACGCCTTCCTGGACGAGGTGGAGGGCGAGCTCACCCGCCTCCTGGAGGAGAACGGCGCCCTGAAGGACACGCTCGCGCGCGGCGGGGGCGGGGGCGGCGGCAACCCGGCCGCGACCATGGTCCTCAACAACGAGTTCGCCGACCTGGCCGCCCAGCTGGAGCGGCTCCAGGAGGCCCGGGCCCGCGCCGAGCAGAACGCGCGGAACATGCAGGCCCAGCTCGAGCGGGCGCGCAGCCAGGCCGCCCCGTCCGGCGCGATGCCGACCATCGCCGGCGACGACGACCGCAACTCGCGGGTGCTGATGATGGCTCAGCGGACCGCCGACGAGCACATGCGCGACGCGCAGCGCGAGTCGGAGACGGTGATCACCAACGCCCGTGACAAGGCCGACCAGCTCACCAGCGAGGCGCAGATCAAGGCGGCCACCATCGAGTCGGACGCCCGGCGCAACCACACCGAGGCCATGGACAGCCTGGTGGAGAAGCGGGCCGCCGCACTCGACGAGATCGAGCGGCTGGCCCAGCTCGCCACCAGCTACCAGGAGGCGCTGACCAACCACGTCCAGCAGCAGCTGATGGACCTGACCGCGGCGCCCGAGCCGGGCGGCCGCGACATCTGAGCCACGACGTGAGGAAGGCCCGCCCCGGGATCGGGACGGGCCTTCCTTCGTCATCGGGTCAGAACGCCGGGCGCTGGACGTGCTCGTCGCCACCGTCACCGGTGTTGAACGTGCCCTGCGGACCGGCCGGGGCCGGCAGCTTGATCGGCTTGCCGGGGACCGGCTTACCCTTCACACCGTTCACCGACTCGGTCGAGAAGGCGTAGGTGAGCTGGGCGAAGGCGATCAGGTCGCTGTTGATCTCGAGCGCCTTCTCGTCCAGGTTGTCGATCGTGTCGCCGGGCTGGTGGTAGTTCGGGTCGAACGACGCGCCCGCCGTGCCACCCCAGATCGCCGCCTGCTCCTCGGTCTTCACGACCTCGGCGCCGGTGAAGAGGCCGCCCGACGGGATGCCCGCCTCGATGAACGCCTGGTAGTCGGAACGGCCGGAGAACTCGGCGTCGTCGTACGGCTGGCCCTTCCAGGTGTAGTACGACTCGAAGAGGTCCTCGAGCGCGGTCGAGCCCTCCGGCACCACGACCGGCGCCGGGAACGACGACTGGTCCGCGTCGTACACCTGGAAGATGTAGTTCGGCGAGCCGACCATGTCGTAGTTCAGGTACAGCGCGATCTTGTCCTTCTCGGCCTGCGGCAGCTCCTCGACGTACGCCGTGGAACCGACCAGGCCCTCCTCCTCGGCGCCCCAGAAGGCGAACCGCAGGCTGTTCTGCGGCTTGCTCTTCGCCAGGGTCAGCGCGGTCTCCAGGATCGCGGCCGAGCCGGAGCCGTTGTCGTTGATGCCCGGGCCCTCGGTCACGCTGTCCAGGTGCGAGCCGGCGAACACGATGTTGTTCCTGTTCCGGCCGGGCAGGTCGGCGATCACGTTGTAGTCGGTCCGGGTCTCCGACGGCAACACCCGCACGTGCGCGGTCGAGCCGGCCGCGGCCAGCGCCGAACCGTCGGCGAAGCTGGCGCCGACCACCGGGATGGTGACGCCGTGGTCCACACCCAGGGTGCCGACGATCAGGCCCTCACGGGTCGGGTCGTTGCCCTGGTTGAAGATGATCACGGCCTCGGCGCCGGCCGCCTGCGCGTTCTGCGCCTTGACGGCGAAGCTGCACGCCGCGCCGTCCGGGGTGGTGCCACCACGCTGGATCAGGGCGATGTCGGACGCGCCGGTGAAGTCCAGGCCGGTGAAGTCGTCGGCCGAGCAGCCACTGGTGGTGGCCCGGTCGCCGGTCAGGTTGATGTCCACCGGGATCACCGTGCCGGTGACCTCACCGGACTGGCTGTTGGTGAAGGCGCCGGTCGCGTACTCCGCGTTCGCCGGGGTGAGCTGCTCGAGCAGCGCCGGGTAGTTGAAGGTGAACTCGAACGGGTCCAGAGTCACCCGGTAACCGGCCTTGCGAAGCAGCTTCGACACGTAGTGGACGCTCTTCGCATAGCCCTCGGTGCCCGCGGCACGGCTGCCCGGGTAGTACACGTCGTCGTTCCGGTCAGCGATCTTCTGGAACGCCTTCAGGTGGTCCAGCACGCCGTCCAGCGTCACGCACTTGAGTACTTCGGCGTACGTGTCGTTGGCGGTCTTGTCGCACCGGTCACCATGCCCGTGACCGCCCGCCGACGCGGCGGTGGCCGGGGCGACGGTCAGTACGGTGGCGACGGCCGCCGCGCTGATGACTCGGAACGATCGACGCCGGGTTGGCGTCACGTCGTCGTGACTCATCTATCTGCTCCCCCTGTCCTTTTTGGAACCAGGATCACGGTAGAAGACACGAGCGTCGATGGCCAGGCCCTTGCGGCGTGGGCGAACCGCCAGCCAGCAGAAAAGCCCGAGCAGGGACAGGCCGATAACGGTCGCCGTCCACTCGAACGCGATGAAATCGACGTCCGCCGACGGCATCGGCCCCACCCGCCCGGCCGGATCGGCGACCACCCGCAGCGTCTCGCCCGGACCCAGCCGCCCCTCCGGCCCGGCCCACCGCCCCAGATCGTCGAGACTGCCCACCTCGGTGAACCGGTACCAGGAGTAGCCGTCCAGTTCGGCGTCCCCGATGGCCATCACCACCGCCGTGGTCTCCCGCCCACCCGCGGCCAGCACCGTCTTCCGCGCGGTGTCCCCGGCCGCGACACAGAGCAGGACCGCCGCCAGCGCCGCCGCCACCGCGGGGCCGTGCCGTGGCCGGACCAGCCAGGCGTTCAGTGCCATCGCGCCGCCGCAGGCCAGGATCGGGCCGACGAGCGCCGCGTAGCCGGACAGCGTGAGGAACGGGACCAGCGCGGCCGCCGACGCCGCCGCCAGATAGAGAGCGAGACCGAGAGCGAACCTGACCCGGGGAGTGCGCACGTAGGTGAGTGTGTCGATCGACCGGGCGCGGGCGCCAGCCGGGCGGTCAGCGGCGGCGGACCAGGTCCACCCGGTAGGTGGTGCGGTTCGCGCCGTCCTCGCTGGTGGTGGTGACGGTGTGGGTGCGGCCGGAGCGGGTGACCGCGACGACCGCGTACGGGTCGGTGGCGGTCGCCGTCACGCGGGCGCGGGCGCGAACACCGACCGGCACCCGGTAGGCGGTCACCGCCGGGTCGAAGCCCGGGACCGGTTCTCCGTCCACCAGGAGCGCGGCCACCGAGGCTTCGGTGCCCAGGCCGGGCGCTCTCGCGTACACCTGGAGCTCGGCGACGGTGAGGTAACCGTCGGGCGTGGCGGTCAGTCGCAGGCAGAACGGGCCGGTCCGGCCGGGGTCGAGCGGGATGTCGACGGCGAGCGAGCTGACCGCGACGGGTGACCCGGTCACCTCGCAACTCCCGGAGGCCGACGGCGTGCCGGGCTGGACCGTGGCGGCGATGCCGCCGCCGGAGGCGCTGTCCCGGTAGAGGTGCAGCACCGCGCGCCCGGCCGACGTCCCGGCCGGAAGAGTGACGGTGAGCGTCTCGGCCGGGTTGCGCCCCGACGCCTTCCAGTTGGACCAGGCCTTGTCGGTGGTGTTCCCGTTGGTGAGCCCGGCCGTCGAGTAGCCGCCCTCGGTGTAGGAGGCGGTCACCGTGAGACCGTCGACCAGGCCCTCGGACGGCGCGGTGACCTGGACCCGCGCGGTCGCCGGCAGGGTCCGGCCGGGGATCACCGTCGCGGTGCCGGTCACCGTCACCACACCGGCCGTCTCGAAGACGCCGGGGTTCCAGGTCACCGGCAGGGTGGCCCGTCCGCCGTGCCGTCCGGTGGCGACGACCGTGGCGGGCATGGCCGGGACACCGCCGGCGTACGCCTTGGCCCGTCCCGGTTCGGTGCCGGTCCACACGTCGACCGTGACCCTGGCGACGGCCGGGACCGGCTTGCCGAGGGCGTCGGTGGCCGTGCCGCGCACGATCACGGTGCCCGGCTTGCGCCATCGCGAGGCGGCGGGCCGGTTCCAGGTGACCGGCAGGGCACGGGTCTCTCCGCTGGGCAGGACGGTGGTCACCGTGGCGGGCAGGTCCGGCGCGCGGCCGGGCACGGTGTGGGTCAGAGCGGTCTCGGTACGCCCGACGGTCTCGTCCTTGAGCGTCCACCGCTGGTGTGCGCCGGAGCCGGGCTGCCAGACGCCGACCGGCGACCCGTCGGCGGTGGCCTCCCCGCTCACGTCGAGGAGCCGCCGCGCGCCCAGGCTGACCAGTGTGTACGTGCCGTCGCCGGTGGTCGACACGGTCCACAGCGCACCGTCGTCGACGGTCCCGGCGGCCTCGGTGACCGCCTTGCCGTCCCGGACGGCGAGCCGCTGCCCGGTGCCCGCGTTGATCAGCTCGTAGTGTTCGCCCTCGACGTTGCGCGCCGTCCACAGCTGGTCGGCCGCGGCCGGGTCGCCGGTCCGGATGACCAGACCGGTGCCGGACGGCGTCAGCGACCGCTTGCTGGCCACGCCCTCGAACCGGTAGACGTGGTCGGCCCGCAGGTGGGCGGTGTCGGCGGCGCTCACCCGGTCGACGAGGAACGTGGTGACCGACTGGGCCGGAACGGTGAGGGTGGCCCGGTGGCCGCTCACCCGCACCGGCGTGCCCCGCACCAGCTTGCCGTCGGCGCTGGTCACGACCGGAGTGACGGTCGCCCGGTTCGACAGCGTGAATCCGGACAGGTCGAGGGTGACGCTCTCCTCGGCCGTGCCGGGGTTCGAGTGGACGACCGTGACACCGGTGGCGTTGACCGCCGCCACACTGCGCGTGTCGCCGACCTTGACGAACCGGTCGCCGGGGCGGATGTAGTGGGTGAAGTTCCGGATCGTGTCGAACTTGGTGTTCGTCTTGATCGGGCACGTTTCCAGAGTGTCCGCGATGCCGCAGTCGAAGGGGATGTGGATGCTGCCCCATTGCAGGTTGCCCTCGGCCACCATGTTGTCCGCGTCCTCGACCGGCTGCCACAGCACCCATGCCGACGGCTCCAGCTCCCGCAGGTCGTCGATGATCCGCTGGGCCATCCCGAGGCCCGAGCCCATGCTGGTGAAGTCCCTGCCCCAGCTGCCCTCGACCTCGCTCATCCACAGCGGCCGCCGCTCGGCCTTGGCGATGTCCCGCACGGCGGTCCGCTGCCCGGTCCCGTACGTGTGCACGTTGATCCGGTCGACGGCGTCCCGGGCGGCCGGTGTGAGGCCGTACCAGTCGGTGATGAGCCGACCCGGGTTGGTCTCGTCCGGGGCCGCGATCGCACGCTCCGGCGCGGCGCGCCGCAGCGCCTCGATCACCGCGGCCTGCAACGCGGGTCCGGCGTGTGCGCCCTCCTGACGCCCGCCGGTGGGCCGGCCGTCAGACCCCAGAGTGGTACGCCAGTAGTCCGTGTTCGGCTCGTTGAGCGGCTCGATGGTGTCGACCGTGATGCCGTGTGCCCGCTCCAGGTGCTCGGTGACCCGGACCAGGTAGGTGGCGAAGTCGTCGAGCGTGTCGGTGCGGATCTGGTCGGTGTTCGCGTCGAAGCTGCCGCTGACGTACCCGCTGACGGTCTGGAACCAGGGCGGCGAGTTGCTGAACGTCTCCCACGAGGTGACCCGGTCCTTGATCCGGTCCACCCACCAGCGCTGGTTCGGGTCGGCGTCCCAGTTCCAGTGCTCCGGGTTCTCCGGGTCCCACCAGTCCTTGTCGGCCGGCCCGTAGGTGGCCGGGGCGTTCCACCAGCCCGGCACGTCGCCGCCGGGGCGCAGGTAGGGCGGGACGGCCGGGGCGTTGCCGCCGCCGATGTTGTACCGGGCGATGGTGAGGTTCAGGCCGTCCTCGCCGTAGAGCAGGTCGGCGAGCCGGTCGCGGATCTCGTCGGGGTAGCCGCCGGTGGCGTGGGCGAGCCAGGCGAGGCTGGTGCCCCAGCCCTCCCATGCGGGTCCCCGGTAGCTCGGGTCGATGGTGATCGTGGTGGTGGCCGCGGCGGCGGTGGCCGCCGGTGGCGCGGCCAGGGGTGCGGCGGCCAGAACCGTGGCCGCGAAAAGCGCTCGAATCTTCATCGCCGTCCTAGCGTGAGCGGGATGTTTACGTAAACATCTGCGAATCTGGATGTCAACGACGAGCGGGCCAGGGCAGTGCCCTGACCCGCCCGAACGTCAGACGGTGATGCCGCCGCCGTCCAGGTGAGCGTCCCGCACCTCGTGGAGGAGCTTGCCGGTCCGGGCGTCCCAGATCCGGATCCGGATCCGGTCCCTTCGTCCGTCCAGCACGGTCACCTGCATCGTGAAGCCCGCGCCGCTGCCGAAGAAGGTGGCGGTCGGACCGAGGATCAGCGCCGGGGTGAGGCTCGACGACGTGAAGACCCTCTGGGGGGTGCTGATCCACACGGTGCCACCGCCGGGCCCGGCCAGGAACGCGAAGTCCGTCGTCCCGCTCCAGCCGCTGCCGGCCACCTGCCCGGCGCGCGGCTGATGCACCGTCACGAACGGCAGGACCCTGGAGGCCGGGGCGCCGCTGTCGTCGCGGACCGTGACCGACGGCCGGAAGACCCCGGCGGCGGTGTACCGGTGGCGCAGCGTGCACACGCCCCCGGCGATCGCGCCCTCCGACGTGCCGCCGTCGCCCCACGTCGCCGTGCAGGTGAGGGTGTCGCCACGGCCCGGGTCGCTGACCGGGACGGTCCGGACCACCTCGGTCCGCACGGCGACCGGCGCGTCCGGGGCGGGATGCCCGCCCGGCACGGTGACCACCGGCGCCGCGTTGACGACGGTGATCGTGGCCGAGTCGTGGCTCCGGCCGGCGGTCAGCGTGACCGTGTAGGCGCCCTCGTCGGCGCAGGTCACCGTGGTCGCCGCCGCGTGCGGGTCGGCGAAGACGCAACCGTCGGAGTCGGCGGTCCACGTCGCCCGGTTCGCGTCGTTGGAGACGGTGCCGCCCAGCGTGACGGCGCTGCCCTCGACGCCGCCGGCGTCCGGCCCGGCCGACACGACGGTCACCGGGTCGATGCTCGTCAGCGTCGGCACGACCGGCTTGATCGCCCCGTCCGCGGTGAACTCCAGCCGGTCGATCGTGGTCTCCCGGTGTGTGCCGTCACCGCCCGGTATCGCGAACCGGTGGTAGGCGGTGTACCAGTCGTCGGTGCCCGGGACCCGGACCACCGAGTGGTGGCCGGTCCCGAGGATGCCCTGCCCCGCGTCCTTCGACAGGATCACACCGATCCGGTCGCTCCACGGTCCGAGCGGGGACGAGCCGGTCGCGTACGCCACCCGGTAGTCCGCGCTGCGGGTGTCGTTCTCCGACCACATGAAGTAGTAGACGCCGTCCCGCTCGATGACGAAGCCGCCCTCGTTGTAGTTCGTGGGCCGGTAGGTCTTCACCAGCGCCGGGTCGAACGACACCATGTCGTCGTTCAGCGGCACCTGGTAGGAGTTGCCGTTACCCCAGTACAGGTAGGACCTGCCGTCGTCGTCGGTGAACACCGCCGGGTCGATCATCTGCCCGCTGTAGGCGCCGGCCGCGACCAGCGGCCTGCCGAGCGCGTCGGTGAACGGCCCGGCGGGGGAGTCGGCCACCGCCACGCCCAGGTGCTTGGCCGTGTTGCCGGTGGCCATGCCGCCCGAGAAGTAGAAGTAGTACTTCCCGTTCCGCTGGGCGATCGTCGGCGCCCACGCGCTGTTGTCGGCCCAGGTCACGTCCGGCCCGAGGTCCAGGATCACCCCGTGGTCGGTCCAGTCGACCAGGTCCTTCGACGACCACGCCCGGAACTGGGTGCCCGACCAGCCGGCGAACCCGTCGGTGGTCGCGTGGATCCAGAACGTGTCGCCGAAGACCGAGATGTTCGGGTCGGCGTTCAGCCCCGGCAGGATCGGCGACTTCATGACCAGCGCCTGAACGGTCCACGTGCGGGACGTCCCGTCGGGCGCCGTCACCGTGTAGGTCACCGGCTTCGTGAAGTCCTGGGGCGTGCCCGGGGTGATGGTGCTTCCCGTGGCGAGGGTGAAGGACGGCGCCAGCGACGTGACATCGGTGCCGGGCCTGACCGGCAGTCTCACCGTCGACGTGGCGTCGTCGATCAGCGCTTCGGCCTTCAGTTCGGGAAGGGCAACCCCTCCGATCGATGTGGTACGCCCGGCGAGCTCCAGAATCTCAGCGGCGGACAGCGCCGTGTCGTAGATCCGGAAGTCGTCGACCTCACCCGCGTAGTACGGGTCCGCCGCGTAGAGCGACCGGCCCACATAGCCGCTGTAGTTCTTCGACGCGTCGTACAGATCGGACGGCTTGACGGTGACCCCGGTGGCGCCGGCGACCTTCGTGCCGTTGAGATACATGGCCGCGTTCGACCCGTCGACCGTGACCGCGAGGTGCTGCCAGCTGCCGCCGGGCAGCGCCGCGCTGTGCGACAGCTGCTTCTCGGCCTGCCAGGACCCGGTCGTGATCGCCGAGAACAGCACGTTGCCGCCGTTGCGCGGCCCGGTGAACAGGTACCTGTTGCTGTCCGGCCCGAGACCGTAGATCCACTGGTTGATCGTGGTGGAGGCGGTCCACTTGGCCCACACCGACACCGTCACCGCGCTCGCGCCCTTGAGGACGCCGTTCGGGATCGTCACGTACGGCGAGTTCGCGCCGCCGGACATCCTGAACGAGCCGTCCTGGACACCGGTGCCCCACGCCGGAGTGCGTACGTAGGTGCCGTTGAAGTCGTTGCCCGAGGTGTCCCGGGCGACCGTGCCGCTGGTCTCGTCGAACCGGTAGCGCAGCCGCAGCCCGATCGACGGGGTGGGCGGCTCCTCGTACTTCGCGGAGATCCGGTCGTACTCGGCCCTGGTGACCGGCAGGATCGTGCCGTGCCGCGGGCGCGACGGCATCGTGTAGGCCGGCTCCGGGGTCCACCTGCCCGAGTTGAGATCGGTCGTCGAGAACGGGACGTAACCGCGGCCGCCGTACTCGTCGATGTACATGTACCACTTGTTCTCGGTGTTCGACTTGAACACCAGCGGACCCTCGCCCTGGCTGAGCGCGCCCTGGCCGATGCACTCGGCCTGGAAGTCCCAGTTCGTGCTCAGCAGGTCGGTGGACTTCTCCTGGATCAGGAACTTGCTGCACGGCGAGGTCGACGAGTTGTTCCGCTCGTCCTTGGTGATCCGGTGGTAGACACCGTCGTGCTCGATCACCGTCGAGTCGATCACCGAGTAGCCGGGGTCCTTCCAGACCTTCGGCTCGCTGAACGTGTGGAAGTCACGGGTGGTCGCGTACATCATCCTGTTGTAGGTGCTGCCGGTGTGGTCCGGGTCGTTCGCGGCGTAGAGCTTCGACGCCCAGAACACCACGTAGGCACCCAGCTCCTTGGACCAGAACGCCTCCGGGGCCCAGGTGTTGCCGGCGGTGTCGGGGGAGACCTCGACCAGGCGCTGGTCGGTCCAGTCGACCAGGTCGGTCGACTCCCACACCATGATCGACTTGCTGCCGGTGCGCTGCGACGCGTCCCAGTCGCCGTTGCCGTAGATCTTGAGGTCGGTGGCGATCTGGTAGAACTTGTCGCCCTCCGGCGAGCGGATGATGAACGGGTCGCGCAGGCCGGTGGTGCCCTTCGTCGAGGTCAGCACCGGGTTGCCGGTGTTGATCTCGCGCCAGCTCAGCGGGTTGTTCCCGTTGCTCAGCGCGTGGTAGACCTGCTCCCCGTTCGCATAGCCCTCGCCGGTGAAGTAGCTGAACAGATAACCCTCGTACGGCGCCGTGGCCGGCAGCGGCGGAACCGTCGCGGTGAACTCCCGGGTCGCGGTCGCCGTGCCGTAGGTGACCGTCGCGGTCAGCGTGACCGTCCGCGTGGCCGAACCGGTGGCGGGGCGGTGCACCTCCCCGGTGGCCGCGATGACCGCCGGATCACTGGACACCCAGGTCGCCGTGGACGGCAGGGTGAGGTTTCCGCGTACGTCGTCGATGTCGTGGACGACCAGAGCCGCGGCCGCGGCAGCCGCGTTGGCCGCGTCGTCGAACGCGGCCTTGACCGTCACCTCGAACGTCTTGGTGGCCGAGGCGCCGCCCCGGCTCAGCGTCGCGGTGAGCGTGGCGTGTGCGTCCGGTTCCCCGGCGGCCGGGCGGGTGATCCGTCCGCTGTCGGTGATCACGCCGGAGTCGTCGCTGCTCCAGGTCACCTTCGAGCCGTTCGGCGCGGTCGCCGGCAGGGACAGGTCGGCGGTGAGGCCGCCGGTGTCGCCCAGGTTCAGCGCCGCCACGTCGGCCGCGACCGACTCGGTGTTGGCCGGCGCGGCCAGGGTCTGCACCTCGGCCGCGGACAGCGCCCGGTCGTAGACCCGCACGTCGCGAAGGCTGCCCTTGAGATGGCGGTCGCCGGTGTAGACCGAGCGGCCGAAGTAGTTCGCGGTCGTCGAGCCGCCGCCGATCGCGCTCGGCAGCACACTGATCGCGGTGTTGGTGGCCACCGCGACGCCGTCCTCGTAGAGCGTGCCGGTCGTCCCGGTCTGCGTGTAGGTGACCGTCTTCCAGGCGTTGCGGGCCAGGTTGTAGCCGGTCGCGGGCCGGGTGTTCTGCTCGCCGGACCAGTTGCCCAGCGAGATCGCGTTGCGGAACGCGTTGCCGGTGGCGAACAGGTAGCCGTTGCCGTACCCGGTCGTGGTGTCGGTGTTGCCGAAGCCGTAGAGGAAGTAGGGCGCCGGCTGGGCACTGTCGATCTTGACGTCGAAGGAGACGCTGACCGCGTCCACATCGCGCAGCAGGTGGTCCGGCGCCTTGATGTAGGTGTCGGTGCCGTTGAGGCCCAGCCCCTGGTCACCGGACCAGGCCGGGGTGCCGAGCACGGCGCCGTCCCGGCCGTTGCCGGACGCGTCGGTGGCGACGGTCCCGGTGGACTCGTCCAGCCTGTACCAGAGGAGCAGGCCGTCCGTGGCGGCGGCCGCGGGCGCGGGGGTGACCAGGGTCCCGGCCAGCAGCGCCAGGCCGGCAAGTGGCGCTAACAGAAGCCTCGAGTGCATGTCTCTCCTTGCTGAGGACAGCAACGTAACGGGGGTGTTGCCAGAGTGTTAGCGCTCACAGCGGGAACGTCAAGGGTCGATGTGCGATAGTCCGGCGGTGAGCGAGAGAGGCCGGCGGCGCGACGCCGAGGAGAACCGGGACCGGATCCTGCGGGCGGCCCGGACACTGCTCGCCCGCCAGCCCGCGGCCAGCATGGACGACCTGGCCCAGGCCGCGGGCGTGGTCCGCCGTACCGTCTACGCCCACTTCCCCAACCGGGACGCCCTGCTGGCCGGGCTCGCCGACCGGTGCGCGGCCGACCTGCTGGACGCGCTCGCGGTCACCGACCGCGGCGCTCTGGAGCCGGAGGTGGCGCTCGCCGACTTCGCCCTCACCGTGTGGGCGGCCGGCGAGCAGTACCGCCTGCTGATCTCCCTGGCCGAGACCGGTCTCGGCATGGCCGGGCTGCGCGACCTGCTCCACCCGATCGCCGAGCAGAGCTACCAGCTGCTGGTCCGGGGCCGCGAACAGGGCCGGTTCGCCACCCACCTGCCGCTGCCGGTGCTCAGCGCCGCGCTCCAGGCCATGACGCTGGCCATGATGCGGGCGGTCAACGACGAGCTGTGGGTCGACGACGGCACCCGCTCCACGGTCGGGCTCCTGGTCGCCGCCGGCCTCACCCCGGCGGCCGCCGAGGAGGCGATCCGCGAGGCCCGCGAGACGTTGCGCCCGGTCTGAAGCGGGGCCCGCGAGCCGTTGCGCCCGGTCTGAAGCGGGCCCGCGAGCCGCGTCACAACCCGTTGCGTGCCTTCCGGCGCGCGGCCTAACCTGCACGTGCCTGTGCAGTTTGTCGCCGTCCGTTCGGAGTGACCTCGTGAACACCGTGCTCGCCGGCATCGTCATCGTCTTCTTCGGCGTCCAGGGCCTGGCCCGCCTCGCCGCCGCCCGCGAGGAGCAACTCGCCGCGGCGTACCACTTCGGGGTCTCGCTGGGGGAGTACCGGAAGTTCTCCGCCCTGCTCATCGCCGGCAGCGCCGGTGTGGCCGCCGGGCTGGCCGTCCCGATGCTCGGCGTCGCGTCGGCCGTCGGCCTCATCGTGCTCATGGTGATCGCGGCCGGGTTGCGCTGGCTCTGCCAGGACGGGGCGTGGCGGATCGCGGTGCCCCTGGTCGTCGCCGCCCTCACCGCGGGTTACCTCACCACGGCCGGCTGAGAGCCGGCCGGACCACCGATCTTCGCCCGGCGGCGCCTCGCGGGCGGGACCACGCACGGGGCTCGCGGTGCGCTACGGAACCTTCTGGATGCGGTTGCGGGCGGGGCACCCCGTACCGGAAAGGTTCAGGGGGTGGGGAAAGGGTGGCGGAGCGGATCGTAGGTGGCGTGGTAGGTGCGCGGCCCGATCCGGGGTAGCAGCAGGTCACGCAGCCAGACCGGCAGGGCGGCGGCCCGGGAGAAGCGGTCGGTGGCGGCCTGTACGTGGGTGACCCGCTCGCGGCGCAGCTGTTCGTAACGGGCGCCCGCGCCGTCCCAGTCACCGTCGGCGAGCAGGTCGGCCAGGACCAGACCGTCCTCGACGGCCAGGGCGGCGCCCTGTGCCCAGACGGGAGCGGTGGCGTGGGCCGCGTCGCCGACCAGCACGCAGTTGCCGGACGCCCACGTGCCGGTGCGGACCTCCTCGACCGGGGAGTGGTAGAGATCGGTCAGCCCGTCCAGAACCCGGCGGACCGGGGCCGGATAGTCACCGAACGTGTTGTGGAGCCAGGACGCGTCGGCGCTCACCGCGGCGCCGCCGGTGGCCGAGGCGTATCCGTAGACGGTGTCGTCGTCGACCGGGATCAACAGGAACGCGCCGCCCTTGCCGGACCAGACCGTCCAGCCGTCGATGCCCGGGTTGGGCGCCATGAAACGCCAGCTCGCGGCGCTGAGCAGGGCGGTCTTCGGGCCGGTGGCGCCGGGCATCGCGGTGGCGCGGACGACCGAGTGGACGCCGTCGGCGCCGGCGACGAGGCCGAAGGTCTGGCGGCTGCCGTCGGCGAAGGTGGCCTCGGCGCCGCCGGGAACCGGCCGGACCGCGGTCACCGTGAGTGGCCGCCGGACCGGGGCGTCCAGGCCGTCGGCCAGCAGGGCGAGCAGATCGGAGCGCCGCACGCAGCGGGGCCGCGCCTCCGGGCCCCAGAACGCGTCCTCGTCGACGGCGAAGAGCAGCCGGTCGCGGGCCGAGCGGTACTCCCGGCGGCGGGTGGTGCGGCCCAGCTTCCGCAGACCGTCGGCGAGGCCGAGGGCGGCGAAAGCGGTCACGGCGTTACCGGGCAGGTTGATCGCCAGGCCGCCGGCGTCGGTGTCGCCGCGCTCGGCGACGGTGACCGGCACGTCCCGGCGGCGCAGTGCCCGGGCCGTGGCCAGGCCGGCGATGCCGCCGCCCACCACAAGTACGTCCATGACGACCCAGGCTCCCCTCATTCGCCGTCATCGTTGGATGAGTGGCGTCAACCGGACAGTTTCCGCGGCCGGCCCCAGCAACCCGAGCAGGCAGCCGACGAAGCATACGAGGGTCACGACGGCGAGGGTGATCAGTACGGTCCGGAGGGCGCCGCCACCGGACGGCGGCGGCACGTGGTAGTGGTACGGCGACGTGTACGTGGGTGGCGGCGGCCCCGGGACGCGCGAGTCGTCGTACTGCCGCCGCAGCGTGTCGTCGAGCAGGATGTCCGCCGCCGTGTTGATCAGCTTGGCCCGGTCGTCGGCGGCCGCCCCGCCGTCCGGGTGCGCCTCCCGCTGGCGGTCCCGCCGGGCCCGGCTGATCTCCTGCCGGGTCGCGGTCGGCGCCACGCCGAGCACCCGGTACGGGTCGTGCCCGTGCAGATCCCGGAACCGGCCGGTCACCTCCGGACCCGGAACCGGCGGCAGTTCAGCCGCCAGGTGGCCGCCTCGCCGCGCAGCACCCCGGATCCGGCCACGACCGTCGCCCACCGGTCGTCGTGCAGGTAGCCGAACACCTTCCAGTCGCGCTGGGTGGCCGTCTCCCACTGGAAGATCTCCCGCTCGCCGCGGGGTGGTTCGGCCGCGTCCCGGAACGGCTTCTGCAGCAGCCGTTGCGCCTGCTCGGGCAGATGGCCGAGGAAGTCGCGCAGCTCCTGGGGCAGCCGGTCGAGCGCCGGGGAGCCGGGCATCCGCTCCACCGCCGCGCCCCCGCCGCCGGGCCGGCTGCCGGAGGTCTCCTCGACCGTCTTCAGGAGGGCGGTCTCCGGGTTCAGCGGGATCAGCTCGGTGAACTCGTGGGCCCGCCCGTTCGGGGTGGCCCTCACCAGCGCCCGGTCGCCCAGCAGCATGGCGGTGACCAGGCCGTCGTCGACCCGGGCCCAGCGTTCCAGCGGCTGACCGGCCCGCCGGGCGAGCACACCGCGGACCTCCGGGTTCAGCCGGTTCCACGCCTCGTCGGGGTCGACCGCCGGAAAGAACTCGATCGCGCCCGGCCGGTGCACCGGCACCGGCCGCCCGGCGCCGCCCCGGGCCAGAGCCCGCTCCCGGTCGGCGGCGCCGCGCCGATCCTCCCTGAACCGTTCCCGCTCGTCAGACACGGTCCCACGCTATCGACGGATGTTCTGTCCGTCAGTACCCGATCAAGCGATGTGCACTCAGGACATCGTCCACTCCGATGACCCACAACGGACAGTTTCGGCACTCGGACGTGGTCTGACCCTGTTCAGACCACTCTGTTCCTGCCAGGCTGGCGACCGAGCAAGGGGGATGCAATGCCTGGTTTCCGGGAGATCCAGCAGCAGGAGGCGGAGCAGATCGCCGCCGGCTGGAAGTCGATGGTCGGAATGATCGAGCATCTGAGCGCGGGCCGGCCGGTCCAGCCGGTGCAACCGACGATCATGTGCCGGCCGGGTGAGGAACAGTACGGCACGCTGCCCGTGGACGTGAGCGTCTACTGTGGCGCCGACTATTCGTATGCCGGCGGCACCTTCGCCTCCGGTGGCCTGCTGTTCACCGCGGCCGCGCTGGCCGCCGGCGCCGCCTACCACGCGAATCAGCGGCGCAAGGCCGAGGAGGCGTCCCGCCCGCAGTGGCGTCCGTGGGGCCGGTTCCCGGCGATCATCACCAACCGGCGGGTGCTGTTGATGATCGAGCAGTGGTCCAGTTACGAGCTCGAGCACCTGCTGATGATCGAGCCGAGCCCGATGCAGTACTCGGTGGCCCTGCACTTCGAGGGTTCCTACCCGATCATGCTGCGCGGCCCGTGGGTGCCGTGGGCGACGGTCACCCTGTGCGGGGCGATGTTCGGCAAGCCGTGGCCGCCCGGTTTCGTGCCGCCGCCCGAGCTCCAGGGCATCGGCGGCCCGGCTCCGCAGGCGCCCCGGCAGGAGCTGCCGCCCGGGCCTTAGGCCAGACCCGTTCCCGGTCGCCGTGATGGTCAGTTGGGGGTGAAGAGACCCTGGAGTCCCACCATGATCGCGATGATGCCGAAGACGGCGACCAGCAGCGCCGGCCCGGCCGGGTCGGCCGGCGCGACCGCGACCGGCGCCGGCTCGGCTGACGGGGAGGGTGCGGCCGGGGTGGTCACCGGCGCGGCCGGAACCAGGGGCTTGCGGCCGGTCAGGCGCTCCCAGGTCAGCAGGACGCCGACCGCGATCCCGACCACCTCGAAGTGGAACAGGTGCGGGCCGGAGATGAGGTGCACGATGAGGAAGTAGCCGCCGGCGACCAGGGCGGCGATCCCGGCCAGCCAGCGCCACGGGGCGATCCGCGCGGTGACCCTGGCGACGACCGGGAAGCGGCCGAGCAGGGGAATGGCGAGCAGCAGCCCGCCGACGATGTTCGCGATGTCGAGCAGCAGGGCCATCAGCATGGCGGCAGCTTATCTTGGAGCGCTCCCAAACGCACCGCGAGCCCATTGACTGTATAGATCCACGGCTATACGTTTCGGGGTGTGCCCCTGCGGCGACGCACCCTGCTGGGAGCCGCCTCCCCGCTGCTTCTGTTCGATGCCCACCCATCCCCACGCCCCCGCTGGACCCACACCTGGACCGCCGCTCCACAGCTCACCGAACCGTACGACCTGCCGCCGGAGCCGTTTGCCGGCGACCACGCCATGCTGGTGAACACCACCCTGCGCCAGACCGTGCGCCTGTCCCTGGGCGGGCGGCGGCTGCGGGTCCGGTTCTCCAACGCGTTCGGCACGACCGACCTGCCGATCACCGCGGCCGCCGTGGCTCTGCCGCTGGACGGCCGGGCCGGCGCGCCGGGCATCCAGCCGGGCAGCTCGCGGCGGCTGACGTTCGGCGGCCGGGCCGACGTGACCGTTCCGCCGGGCGCGCAGATGATCTCCGACCCGGTCGATCTGCCGGTCGTCGCGGCGCAGAACCTGACGGTCACCGTCCATCTGCGCGACGGGCAGGACGGGTCGGCGCTCACCTCGCATCCGTGCTCGCGTACCACCTCCTGGCTGATCGAGGGGGACCGGCTCGCGGACCCGGAGTTGCCGGGGGCCGTGCCGGTCAACCACTGGTACCTGCTCAGCGCGGTCGAGGTCACCGCGACCGGCGCGGCCGGGCTGGTGGTGCTCGGCGACGCGCTGACCGACGGCCGCGGCGCCACCCTCAACGGCAACGACCGCTGGCCCGACCAGTTGCTCATCCGGCTGCGCCGCCCCGGCCTCGCGGTGCTCAACCAGGCGGCCCGCGGCAACCGGGTGCTGTGCGACGGACTCGGCCCGAACGCCCTGGCCCGGCTGGACCGCGACGTGCTGACGGTCAGCGGCGCGCGCTGGCTGCTCGTCTTCGAGGGCGTCAACGACCTGGGCATGACGGCCGCCACCGAGGTGGCGCAACGCCGCGTCGTGGCCGGGCTGATCGGCGCCTACCAGCAGATCGCGCTGCGCGCGCAGGCGTGCGGTCTGCGGATCTTCGGCGCCACGCTCACGCCGTTCGGCGGCAACATCTACGACGACAAAGCAGGTGTACGGGAGTCCGCCCGCCAACAGGTGAACGCCGCGATCCGGGCCGGCCTGTTCGACGGCTGGGTCGACTTCGACGCGGCGGTACGCGATCCGGTCGCGCCCTGGCGGCTGCTCCCGATCTACGACGCCGGCGACCACCTGCATCTGAACCCGCGCGGGTACGCCGCCCTGGCCGCCGCCGTGCCTAGCCGGCTCCTCGAAGCAGCGGCCGGGTGAGCCGGGTCGCGACCAGGGCCACCACGCAGAGCGCGGCCAGACTCAGGAACCCGGCCCGGAACGAGCCGGTGGCGTCCTTGACCGCGCCCAGCGCGTACACGAAGGCGAAGCTGCCCAGGTTGGCGCAGAAGTTGCCGAAGCCGCTGATCAGCCCGGCGCTGCGGGACCCGAGCACCTGTAGCGGGAGGGCGAACAGCGGCCCGAAGTAGACCTGGATGGCCATCGAGATCAGCGCCACCACGCCGAGCACCCCGAGCATGCCGGGCACGTAGGTGAGCAGCGTCAGGCCCGCGGTCAGGACGGCCAGCGAACCGCCGATCACCAGCAGCGGCCGGTTGATCCGGTCGGACAGGTAGCCGCCCAGGTAATTGACCGGCGCGCTGATCGCCGAGGCCAGCGCCGCGACCAGCCCCGCGGTGGCCAGCGGCTGCCCGCGGTCGACCACCAGATAGGTGGGCAGCCAGAACGTGAAGCCCTGCGCCACGGCCAGCCGGGTGAACTGGATGACCCCGGTGAGCTGGACGATCCGCTGCCGGATCAGCCCCGGCAGCTCGGCGAACCGGACCGGGTCACCGGGCTCCCGGCGCGGCGCCGCCCCGGCCAGGAACCGGTACAGCAGCAGGGCCAGCAGCCCGAACCCGGAGAACAGCAGGAACAGCGGCCGCCACCCGAGTGGACCGACCAGCAGCGGCCCGACCGCGCTGAGCAGCACGTTCGAGGAGAAGCCGCCGACCACGTACAGGCCCATCGCGGTGGCCCGGCGGCCCGGCGGGAACAGCTGGGTCATCAGCAGCATGCCGGGCGTGAAGACCAGGGCGCGGAAGAAGCCGGCCAGCGCCTGATCGATCAACAGCAGAGGGTACGCGTCGAGCACCGCGAACAGGGCCGACAGGACGTTCAGGCCGAGCAGCCCGGCGAGGAACAGCCGGCGCGGGGTGAACCGGTCGGCCAGGTATCCGGACGGCACCTGCATCAGGGCGTAGGTGAGGTTGCTCGCGGCGGCCAGCGTGCCCGCCTCGGTGAAGCTCAGATCCAGGTCGGTACGGATCAGCGGCAGGAACAGCCCGATCCCGCCGAAGATCAGCCCGATCGTGCTCTGGCAGACGACCAGCAGCGTGATGAGCGGACGGCGCCGGGCGGTGTCGGTGATCGTCACCCGCGGATCGTAAGCGGCTAACGTGTCGGCATGCCTGACAGCATCGACGTACCCGGTTACCTGGCCCGGCTGGGCCTGTCCGAGCTGGCCGGTCACGAGCCGGGTGCTGCGGCGCTCGGCGCCCTGCACCGGGCGCACGCCGAGCGGGTGCCCTACGAGTGCCTGGAGATCCACATCGGGCGGTCCACCACGGTCTGCCCGGCCGAGTCGGCGGCCCGGATCGTGGCCGGTCGCGGCGGCTACTGCTTCCACCTCAACGGGGCCTTCTCGGCGCTGCTGCGGGAGCTCGGCTACCGGGTCACCCGGCATGTCGGCGGGGTTCAGGGCGACGCGACACGGCCTGCCGGGGCATCCGGTGACCACCTGGTGCTCACCGTCTCCGGCCTGCCGTCGGACACCTGCCCGGACGGTGTCTGGCTGGTCGACCTGGGCATGGGCGACGGCCTGCACGGCCCGCTTCCGCTGATCGCGGGCGAGCACGCGGACGGCCCGTTCCGGTACGCGCTGCGCCCGTCCGAGGCGGAGCCGGGCGGATGGCGGTTCGACCACGATCCGCGCGGCAGTTTCCTGGGCATGGACTTCCGCGCGGAACCGGCCCGGATGTCGGAGTTCCGGGCGAAGCACGAGGAGCTGTCGACCTCGCCGGATTCCGGTTTCGTCCGTACCCCGGCGGTCTGCCGGCGCGACGCCACCGGCTTCGACGTGCTGCGCGCCCGCACCCTGACCCGCACCGAGGCCGAGCCGGTCCACACGACGCTGGCCACCGAGGACGACTACTTCGGCGCGCTGGACGAGGTGTTCGGCATCACCCTGCCCGCCGCGGACCGGGCGATCCTGTGGGCCTCGGTCACCCGGGCCCACGAGGCCTGGCTGGAGTCACGGGCGTAACCGGGCGCCCGGCCCCGGGCGGGCCTGGATCTCGCGGTGGTCGGTGAGGTGGTGGCCGGCCGCGCAGTGCGCCTCCAGGTGCAGGTCGGCGCCGCAGTCGCGGTGGACGTAGCGGATCGGCGGGCCCTCCGGGTCGGCCAGGTAGCGGTTGCCCCACTCGGCGAGGGCGATCAGCACCGGGTAGAGGTCGAGCCCCTTGGGAGTGAGCCGGTACTCGTGCCGGACCCGGGCGCCCGGCTCCTGGTAGGGCTCGCGCCGGAGCACGCCGTTCTCCACCAGGCCGGCCAGCCGGTTGGTGAGCACCTGGCGGGGGATGCCGGTGCGGGTGCGCATGTCCTCGAACCGGCGCACCCCGGTGAAGATCTCGCGCAGCACCACGAGGGTCCACTTCTCGCCGAGCACACCCATCGCCCGCTCGATGGTGCAGTTGTCGAACGACCAGTCGAGCGGGGAGGGCGCAGTCATGTGAGCCAGGCTAAGTCTCGTTGACAGACGCAGCAAGCCTCTGCAAGCCTGCATCCATGACGCAGACCCAGGATGCCACCCGTACCCGTACGTTCGGCTGGACCGACCCGGCGGAGCACGCGCACCTGCTGGGCCGGCGCAGCGGGCTGGAGATCCTGCGGGCCATGGCCACCGGCGAGCTCCCGCCGCCGCCCGTCATGCACCTCATCGACGGCGAGGGCATGCAGGTCGAGGAGGGCAGCGTGACCCTCACGCTCCAGCCGCGGGAGTTCCACTACAACCCGCTCGGCAGCGTGCACGGCGGGATCCTGTCGACGCTGCTCGACACCGCGGCCGCCTGCTCGGTGCACAGCACCCTCCCGGCCGGGGTCGGCTACACCAGCATGGATCTCAACGTGAAGTTCCTGCGCCCGGCCACCATCGCCTCCGGCAAGCTCACCTGCACCGGGACGGTGCTCCAGCGCGGCCGGCGGACCGCGCTCGCCGAGGCCCGGATCACCGACGCGGCCGGCCGTCTCATCGCCCACGCCACGTCCAGCTGCATGATCTTCGACCTGCCCGTCTGATCTTCGATCTGTCGCCGGTGGCGCCATCGCCGGATCGATGGCGCTCCCGCACGCCGCCTCGGCGGACACCCACCCCTCGCCGGATCCGCTGGCGTCGCTGCTGGCCGGGAACCGGCGTTTCGCCGCCGGACGCGCCCGGCACCCTCGCCAGAGTCCCGCCCGGGTGCGCGAGGTCGCCGCCGGGCAGCATCCGTTCGCCGTCATCCTGGGCTGCGCGGACTCCCGGCTCACCCCGGAGATCCTCTTCGACCAGGGGATCGGTGATCTCTTCGACAACCGGGTCGCCGGCAACCTGGTCGACGACCTCCTGCTCGGCAGCATCGAGTACGCGGTGGAGGAGTTCGTCCCGCCGGTGATCATGGTGCTCGGGCACGAGCGCTGCGGGGCGATCTCGGCCACCCTGAACGCGATCCGCACCGGCGCCGAGGTCCCCGGCCACATCGCGGCCATCGTGGACGCGCTGCGCCCGATCGTCGAGCCCTATGTGGACGACCCGGACGGGGTCGAGAAGGCGGTCCGGGCCAACGTGCGCGCCCAGGCCGAGGCGCTCGTCGAGCAGAGCGGGATCGTCCACGAGGCGGTGGAGAGCGGGGCGACGCTGGTGGCCGGCGCCCGCTACGACCTGGACTCCGGGCTGGTGACGCTGGTTCATTAGACCCGGATGCCGGCGGCCCAGCCGAGGAGTTCGGTCCGCGCCGCCGTCAGGGTGGCGGCCGGGATCGAGGCCGTGTCGGACGCGTTGACGACGAGCGCCACGTGCACCGAGCCGTCCCCGTCGAGCAGCAGCCGCCGGGCCGTCGTCGCGCCGGTCTCGCCCGCGACCGCGATCGGGCCGCTCGCCGTCAGGCCGCTCCGGGTGCCCAGGTCGGAGACCACCACGGTGCGGGCCGACGGGAACGAGCCGGGCAGGTGCAACTCGGTCGGCGCGCCGAGCGGGGCGGACGGGCCACGCCACACCAGTACGCCGTACTGGCGGCCCGCCACCAGCCCGGCGATCGTGGGCAGCCGGGACGGGACGGTCAGCCACGCCTGCTGACGGCCGGCGCCCGCGTACCCGTCGCGGGCCAGGTCCTCGTAGGCGAACGCGATCGTGCTCCCGGCCACGGCACTGGGGAAGAGGCGGTCCAGCACCCGCCGGTCCAAACGGAGTGCTCCGTTCGCGTACACCGAATGGTCTTCGCCGTTCCAGGCGTCCCCGATGGTCTGGATCTTGTCGGGGTTGCCGTTCATCGCCTCGCTGTGCCGGCCACTGTAGACGTCCCAGTGCCACTGCGTCGCCGACAGCACCGGCCCGGAGCCGGTCGTGCTGTTCCAGAACGAGGAGCCGGACAGCCGGGAGTCGAGGCCCTGATACATGGCCCGGACCATCCACGGGGTACGGCCACTGCTGCCCGTTCCGGAGAGCGCGTTGCCGAACTCGGACACGAACGGCGTGGCGCCCAGCGTGGTCGCCCGGTCCCGGATCCGGTTCATGGCGGCGCTGTACGTCCCGTCGCCGGCCGCGGTCGGGTCCAGCGTCATCCGGCCGCCGTCGTAGTAGTGGCTGTTGAACACGTACCGCGGCCCGAGCGGCGGGATCGTGGTGAACCCGCCCGCCTCACCGAACTGGGTGTTCCAGAACACCAGCGGCTCGGCGTACAGCGGCCGCGCGGCCCAGCCGGTCTCGTCCATCACGGCACGGAACCGCTGGTAGAACGGCATCAGCAGGGTCGCCTCCCAGGTCGCGCCGGACGCGCCGTCGAGTCCGCCGTCGAACGGCTCGTTGAACGGGTCGACGCCCAGCACCATCGCCGGGTCCAGGTTGGCGCGGAAGTAGGTGAGAGCGGCCCGCGCCTGCGCCAGGTAGGCGTCCTGCAGCCCGTACCGGTTGTGCCAGAAATCGTGGGCGGCCGCCCGGACCGCCCCATTGGTGAGCATGTTCTGCCCCCACAGGATGCAGATGCCGCACGACTCGTCCGGATAGGTCCCGGCGTTGATCACCCACTGCGGGGCGCCGTCACCGGTGTACCAGCTGTCCGGGTCGAACAGGTGCGACGACCAGAGGTCCTGGTGGTAGTCGATCAGCACCCGGATGCGTACAGCTTGGTGCTGCCGGAGACATTGAAGCCGCGGAGCACGATTTCCCGGCCGTACCCGTCGGTGAACGCCGGGACGGCGGCCGCGGCGGGTTGCGCCGGAGCCGCCACACCGGCCATGACCAGCAGGAGTGTCACGAAGAAGGCCCGCATGTATCGACGGTAATCACTTGTTCACAGTTGGCAAACCCCCGCGATAACAGCGGCGCATGGCACCATTTCGACCCATGACGGCCGAAGCTTTCCGCGCGTTCATCGCCTCCGGGTGGGCGCCCCGCGAAACCACCCCGGCACCCCGGGCCGACGTCGCCGACCGGGCGGCCGGGCGCCGCGCCGCACTCGCCGGAGAATTCCCCGGCGAGCGGCTGGTCATCCCGGCCGGCGGGCTCAAGGTGCGCAGCAACGACACCGACTACCCGTACCGGCCGCATACCGCCTTCGCCCACCTCACCGGGCTCGGCGCGGCCACCGAGCCGGACAGCGTCCTGGTCCTCGACGACGGACGGGCCACCCTCTATTTCCGGCCGCTCGCCCCGCGCGACAGCACCGAGTTCTACGCCGACATGCGGTACGGCGAGTTCTGGGTCGGCCCGCGGCCCACCATCGAGGAGATCGAATCCCGCTACGGCCTCGCCGCGGCCCACCTCGACGACCTCCCCGGCGCGCTCGCCAAGGACGCCGACCCGGCCCGGCTGCGGGTGGTCCGGCCGGCCGACCCGGCGGTGGCACGGCTCGTCGACAAGCTGCGGGTGGACGGCCCGGCCGTCCTGCCCGGCGCCGACGACGACCTGGACCGGCACCTGTCCGAGATGCGGCTGATCAAGGACGACTGGGAGATCGGCGAGATGCGCGCCGCGATCGCCGCCACCCACCGCGGCTTCGAGGCGATCATCGCGGCCCTGCCCGAGGCGATCGCTAACGGCCGCGGCGAGCGCTGGATCGAGGGCGTCTTCGGGCTGCACGCCCGCCACCAGGGCAACGGCATCGGGTACGACTCGATCTGCGCGGCCGGCGACCACGCCAACACCATCCACTGGATCCGCAACACCGGAGAGATCCGGCCGGACGACCTGATCCTCATCGACGCCGGCGTCGAACGGGACTCGCTGTTCACCGCCGACATCACCCGCACCCTCCCGGCCGGCGGCCGGTTCAGCGGCCCCCAGCGGGAGATCTACCAGGCCGTCCTCGAAGCACAGGAGGCCGGGCTGGCCGCCGTCCGGCCGGGAAACCGGTTCCGGGACATCCACACGGCCGCCACCCGGGTGATCGCCGAACGCGTACACGGGTGGGGTCTGCTGCCCGCCGGGGTGACCGTCGACCAGACACTGGACCCGGAGTCCGGCGGCTGGCACCGCCGCTGGATGGTCCACGGCACCTCACACCACCTCGGCATGGACGTGCACGACTGCGCCCGACTGCGCCGCGAGGACTACCTGGACGGTGACCTGCGGCCCGGCATGATCCTCACCGTCGAGCCCGGTCTCTACTTCAAGGCCGACGACCTGCTCGCGCCCGAGGAGTTCCGCGGCATCGGCGTACGGATCGAGGACAACGTGCTGGTCACCGCGGACGGCCACGAGAACCTGTCGGCGGCGATGCCGCGCACCGCCGCCGACGTGGAGGCCTGGCTCAGCTCCGCTTCTGGGTGACCAGGCAGCCGGCCGACTTGCCGACCTTGCGCATGCCGGCCAGGTCGCCGGCGCCCCAGACGGCCTTCTTCGACGTCACCGTGTGGTACATGATCTGGCCGCGGTCGTTCTGCTTCGGATGGGCCAGGCCGATCGCGTGCCCGATCTCGTGCATCAGCACCGCCCCGGTGGTGCCGCCGGAGCGCGCCCCGAAACCGCGGGCCAGCGACTTCACGCCGGTCGCGTTGAGCACCACGGCGCCCTGCACCATCATCAGCGCGTCACCGCCGGACGGCGTGTAGGCGGTCTGCCACGAGCCGCCGCCCATACCCAGCGCCCGGGCGCCGGCCGGCAGCCAGGTGCTGTGCTTCCCGGGCGTCGCCCAGGCGATCACGATGTCGGTGCCCGCCGGGTACTTGCCGTTGAAACCCTTCTTCGCCTGCGGAATCACCGAGGTCGTCCCGGCGTACCGGAAGGTCAGCCCGGTGGCCGCGGTGACCCGGGCGAACGCGGTCCGCACCTCGGCGAGCGAGTTCTTCGGCGCGCGGGCCAGGTTGACCCGGTAGGTGATGGCGCCGTCACACGGGTTCCAGCGGGCGATCAGACGGTCGCCGTTGGACTGGCTCATGAAGGCGTACGACCGGGCGCTGCCGGCGGCCGCCTGCGCCACCCCGGGCTGTGCCACCACCAGCGACGACACCGCTGCGAGCAGGACGAGAACACGCTTCATGCGAGGCATCCGATCCGATCCGGTCGACAGGGAGACCCCATCCTTGATCGGTACGGGTGACGGCTCCGGTCGATGCCGGGTGCGGGCCGGTTGCGCCGCTCAGCGGTGGGCGTACCGCTTCCGTGGCTTCTTCTGCTGGTAGAGGCGTGCGTCGGCGACCGCGTAGAGCGAGTCGAAGTCGTCACCGTCCACGTCGAGCACGGCGACACCGATGCTGGCGCCGGCCCGGGCGGCCAGCCGCTCCCGCAGCCGGTCGGCCACGGCGAACGGGTCCGCGCCGTCGTCCAGCAGGACCACGAACTCGTCACCGCCCAGCCGGCCGACCGCGTCGACCTCGGCCCGCAGCGTGAGGGCCACCCAGCGCAGCAGCCGATCGCCGGCCGCGTGCCCCTGCGTGTCGTTGACCGCCTTGAAATCGTCCAGGTCCAGGACCAGCAGCGCGGCGCCCCGGCCGGTCCGGCGGGCGTCGGCCACCTCCGCGGCGAACCGCTCGTCGAATCCACGCCGGTTCAGCACCTCGGTCAGCACGTCCACCCGGGACAGCCTGGTGAGCATCCGCCGCTGCCGGGCCGCCGCCCGGCCCTGCACCGCACACGCCACCGCGGCCGTCGCCGTGCCCAGCAGCTGAATCGCCAGATACCACCCGCCCGGATCACCGACCAGCGCGCCGACCGACATCCACACGACCCCCGCCACGACCGCGATCGGGCTGGTCACCTCCGGGCGCATCCCCAGCATCAGCAACGGGATCGACAGCAGCACGCCGACACCGAGCGGATGATCCACGCCCCCGTCCAGGGTGGCGACCGCCGCACAGCTCAGGAAGGAACTCGCCGCGAACGCCAGCATCAGCGGCCGGGCCAGCCGCGACCGGCTCAGCCAGTCGGCGCGGACCACCACGGCGAGCCCGGTCAGGAAACCCCACACCGACAACGCCACCATGCCGGCGCGGTGCGGATGGTCGTTCGCGAACAGGGTGATGTAGAGCATCGCCACACAGGTCTGAGTGATCGACATCCAGCCCGGATCGGCGATCGAATGGCGGCGGCGTTCCAGCGCCGCCACCGACCGGGCCGGGCGCGCCGACCGGACCCCGGTGCGCGCCCCGGCCACCGCCTCGGCGCTCGGCGCACGCCGGTCCCTTGACGCCTTGTCCCGGTAGAGCCGCTGGTCGGCGACGTGCACCAGGCCGGTCAGGTCGGCGGCGTCGGCCGGGAAGGTGGCATGACCCAGGCTGGCCGGCGCGCACGTCCGCAGCCGCTCCCGAAGCCGGTCCACCACCAGGACGGCGGCCTCCGCGCCGGTGTTCGGCAGCAGCACCGCGAACTCGTCACCGCCCTGCCGGCCCACCACGTCGTGCGCCCGCAACTCGGAGCGCAGCTCCTGCCCCGTCCAGGCCAGCAACTCGTCCCCGGCCCGGTGACCGAGCGTGTCGTTGACCTCCTTGAACCGGTCCAGGTCGAGCAGCACCACGGTGAACGGCCGACCGGTGCGCTCCGCCTCGGTCAGCGCGGCGGCCGCCCGCTCGTCGAAGCCGCGCCGGTTCAGGCAGCCGGTCAGCGGATCGGTGCGGGAACTGTCCGCCAGCCGCCGCCGCAGCGACGCCAGCACCGCCGAATGCCGCAGGCACAACACCGCCACACAGGCGAAACCCAGTGCATGGACCAGCGGATAACCCGCCACCGGCGGCGTCCCACCGAAGATCACCAGCGAGGCGTACGCGAGAGCGCCGGCCGTGGCCGGAATCAGAAACGCCCGCGGCGGCACGACGATCGCCAGCAGCACCACCGACAGCGGCACGAACGTGCCCAACGGCCCCGCCACCCCGCCGTCCAACAGCCCGAGAGCCGCGGCCCCCGCCAGGTTGACGATCGACGCCACCGTCTGGATCACCATCCACCAGCGGCTCCGCGCGATCCGCCCGGCCATCGTCCACCCGGCCAGCGCGAACCCGGTCAGCAGAGCCGCCACCAGCAGCATCGGCCCACGGCCGCCGTCGTTCCAGGTACCGATCGCGTAGGCTCCGGCCAGCACCGCGGGGACCGCGCCGTAGACGGTGGAGGCCCGCAAAGACTGCAGCCGCGACCGTTGCCCGACTCCGAGGGAATTGCGCCCGCCCACGCGTACCTCCCCCGGCTGGCTCCCGACCGGGGTCCCATCGGCCCAGCCCACCCCCACCTGAGCCTTCCGCCCAGCCTCTCCCGCTCGGCCCCCGCCTGGCCTTTCCCCGCCTGGCCTTCTCCGCTCAGCCTTCTCCGCTCGGCAGGTTGCGGATTTTCGGCATGCCACGGCCGGGTGATCATCGGCCGTTCGAGTCGCGGCTTTTGGGAGGATTCGGCGTGCGGGTCGCCCTACAGCCGCGCCCTCACCTGGTGCGCCACTGCCCGGCTCGTGGGGTTTTACCGCCCGCAGCCCGAATCACCCGCAAGGGAGGGTCCGGTCCGGTCGAATTCCGCACAGGCTGAGGAAGGTCCATGTCCCGGCCGGAGAACGGATCTCCGGCCGCCACGGCCGCAGCCCGGTCCCGACCCGGGCGGAGGGGGTCCGCGTGACAGAGGCGCGCACGACAGGGCGACGCCACACCCAGAGCCGGCTCCGGCTCGCCGGGTCAGGCGTGCAGCCGCTACTGCTGATGTTCCCGCTCGGGCTGTTCTGGATGGCGTTCGTCTTCGACCTGGCCACCACGCTCGGCGCGCCCTCTCTGATCGGAACGGTCGCCTTCTGGAACCTGGTGGCCGGCCTCATCGGCGGCCTGCTCGCCGCGCTGGCCGCCGGGATCGACGCTTTCGGCGCCCCGGACCCGGCCGCCGCCCGGATCTTCTTCCTCGCCCTCCTCCTGGACGTCGGTGTGCTGATCGTCTTCGCGGTCCTCACCCTGATGCGGGTCAGAGGCCACGACCGCTCCGTCGACGGCGGCCTCCTCGCCTTCGAAGCCGCCGCTTTGGCGCTGGCCGGTTTCACCGCCTGGTTCAGCGGCCGCCTGGCCGACCCCCAGGCCCCGGTCTCCGACCCCCGCCCGTCCCGTCGCCCCGGCACCAACCTCCTAGACCAGGACACGCCGAGCAAAAGCCCCGCCCCGCGAGACCAGAATCCCGGCCCGCGCAGGAAGGGCGCACGCCCCCGGAGGGAGGGCGCCGACCCGCTGGGCGAGAGCGCCGACCCGCTGGGCGAGAGCGCCGACCCGCTGGGCGAGAGCGTTGGCCCGCGAGGCGAGAGCGTTGGCCCGTGGAGGGAGAGCGTTGGCCCGCGAGGCGAGAGCGTTGGCCCGTGGAGGGAGAGCGTTGGCCCGCGAGGCCAGACTCCCGGCCCGCGCCGGGGGAGCATCGACCCCCGCTGGGAAAGCGCAGACCCGCGGGGCGAGAGCGTTGGCCCGCGAGACCAGACTCCCGGCCCACGCAGGGAAAGCATCGACCCCCGCTGGGAAAGCGCAGACCCGCGGGGCGAGAGCGCTGGCCCGTGGAGCGAGAGTCCTGCCGAGCGAAGCAGGGACGCCAGCCGTGTGCCCGCGGACCCGGGCCCGCAGCGTAACGACTCCGGCCCTCGTCCTTCGCAGCGGCGTGAAACCGTTGTCCCCGCCCCTCGTCCTTCGCCTGGATGGCAGGCTTCGGGCCACCAGCCGACCCCACCCCGGCGGGGCAGAACCATGGTCCCCGAAGCGCGCGGTCGCGGACCCGCGGCCGTCGAGCGGAAGGCTGATGGACAGGCCGATGCGGTTGTCGAGCGGGAGCCGGGGTGGTGGGACCTGGCCTCGGAGTCCGGAGTGCTGGGGCGTGGCGGTGCGGCGCCGGGGGCCGGAGAGCTCGGGCGTGGTGGTGCGGCCGTCGAGGGGGAGGCGGGTGTGGTTGCCGGGCGGGAGGCGGAGTGGTGGGACCTGGCCTCGGAATCCGGGGTGCTCCGGCATGGCGAGTGGGAGCCGGGCCGGCAGGGTGGGGCCGAGCCTCCGCAGCGGCCGGCGCCGACCGGGCGGGCCGCTCGGTAGGCCGGGCCAGGCGGCTGGGTAGGCCGGGTCAGGCGGGTGGGGGCCAGGCGGAGACGACCTCGGCGTGGCGGATGCCGCCCGACTCGGTGATGTGCCGGAACCAGGCGGCGCACTCGGGGATCGACGCTATCTCGCGGGCCGATGCCTCCGCCTCCTCCCGGGAGCGCCAGACCAGGACGTCCAGCCAGCCGCCGTCCTCCTCTTTGCTCAGATAGGCGGCCAGGCAGCCGGGGAAGCCGCGGCGTAACGCCGCCAGCATGGCGGGGCGCTCGGCGATCAGTTGCTCCTCGGCGCCTTCGGCGACGGTGAAGCGGGCCAGCTCGAGAACGGTCATGTCTCCTCGTTTCGCAGCGGGGGACCGGTATGCCGCGGACCCTACGCGGCACCCCCGACATTTTCCGGTCGCGCCGCCGCGAGCAGGCGTTCGGCGATGCGGCGGGCGGCGTCGCGGATCTCCGGGCTGTCGAGGATGCGGTAGCCGGCGGGGATGACGGTGAGCTGCTGGGCGTACCAGCCGGGGTTGCTGGTGCTGCCGGTCAGGAAAGTGGTGTCCGGATCCGGGCCGGGGGTCAGCGCGCCCAGGGCGGGGTTCAGCCAGGTGGGGATGTCGGCCATCGGGGCCTCGATGAGGATCTCGGCGCGGAATTCCCAGCCGACGGCCAGGTGCGCGTCGAGCACGGCCACCGGGTCCAGGCCGGCGGGTGGCCGGAATCCGGTGGGCAGGACTTCCACGGCGGTGACCCGGTCGATCCGGTACGCCCGCCGCGCACCCGCCGCATGGGAGTGGCACACCAGATACCACCGGCCGTGCCGCACCACGACGGCCCACGGGTCCACTTCGGCCGTCCATTCCGAACCGGCCTCGGTGCGATAGCCCACCCGGACCCGGAGATTCTGAGCGCACGCCCGCACCAGGCCGCTGGTGATCTCGGGGTCGGGCCGCGCGGCGCCACGGTCGGGCGCGGGTGCGGCGGTCCGCCGGACCGCCTCGACCTGTGCGCCGAGGCTCTCCGGCAGCACCCGGACGATCTTGCCGAGGGCGCTACCGACCGGATCGGCCGTGTCTCCGGCCGCGTGGTGGCCGTCGAGGACCGCCATGACCAGGCCGAGCGCCTCCGCCTGGGTGAAGATCAGCGGGGCCGGCCGGGCGCCGCGGCCGACCCGGTATCCGCCGTAGGGCCCGCGGACGGATTCGATCGGGAGCCCGGCCTCGCGCAGGATCGCGATGTAGCGCCGGGCCGCCCGGTCGGAGATGCCGAGCCGTTCGGCGATGCGGTCCGCGGTGATGCCGGGAGCGCCCTGGACGGCCTCGTAGGTCATCAGCGCCCGTGCGGTCGGGCTCAGCATCGGCGTACCCCTCGCATTCCGGAAGCAGAACGTCCGGAACGGAGGCTAGCGTGCCGGCATGACGGAGACCATCCCGCTCGGGCCGCCGGCCGCCGGCACCGAGGCCGAGACGCTGATCGGATCGCTGGAGCGACAGCGCCGCCTCTTCTCCTGGAAGACCGGCGGGCTCGACGCGCCCGCACTGCGGGCGACCGTGGGCGCGAGCAGCATGACGATCGGCGGCCTGCTGAAGCATCTCGCCCTGGTCGAGGACGTCTACTTCTCGGTACGCCTGGACCGCGCGCCCGCCGCGCTGTGGCGGGACGTCGACTTCGACGCCGACCCGGACTGGGAGTGGCGGACCGCGTCCGGCGACAGCCCGGAGGAGCTCTACACGCTCTGGCGGGAGTCGGTGGAGCGGTCGCGCGCCCACCTGGCCGTCGCCCTGTCCACCGGTGGTCTCGACGGGGCCATTCCGTTCACCTGGCCGGACGGGCGTTCGCCGAACCTGCGCCGGGTGCTGGTCGACGTGATCGAGGAGTACGCCCGGCACCTGGGGCACGTCGATCTGATCCGCGAGTCGATCGACGGACTGGTGGGCGAGGATCCGCCGGCCTGAGGCGTCGTCCCGTGGCGGCCGCTGTGTGATCATGGGCGGATGCGGCGGTTGGTGATCCTGGTCGACGATCTGCGGTCGTTCGCCGACGGGCGGCCCGCCGAGGTGGCCCGGACCAGCGCCGAGGGGCTGGCGCTGCTGGCGGCCCACCGGGACCGGCGGATCGACGAGCTGTGGCTGGACCACGATCTGGGTGGCGAGGACACCGTCTGGCCGGTCGTCGAGGTGCTGGAGCGGGCCGCCTTCGAGGGGCGGCCCATCGAGATCGGCCTGATCACCGTGCACTCCGCCAACCCGGTCGGCGCCGCGCGGATCCGGCAGGCCCTGGACCGCTGCGGTTACCGGGTCCGGGCCGCCACCGGTCTGCGCGAGGTGGGCCTGTGGTGAGCCGGGGGTGCGGGCCTACCCCACCCGTCGTCTCGATCTTCTGGGAGACTACTGCTCCGCGCGGCGAGGGGGGTACGGCAGGATGAGGGCCGCTTCGTGACCGCGGTCAAAGTCCACTTCGACCTGCCGAGGATGAGCGACGACTGGCCGCCGGTGTCGGTCGAGAGTCTCTGGGCCGAGCCGGTCGGCGACGACGTGGTCCGGCTCAGCAACGCCCCCTGGTTCGTCCGCGGCGTCGCCAACGGTGATCTGATCCGGGTGCGGCGGGACGAGGACGGCGTCCATTGGGCCACCGAGCAGGTGGAGTGGTCCGGGCGCTGCACGATCCGGGTGGTTCCGTTCGGCAGCGGCCCGCTGCGCGGGTCGGTGCAGCGGGTGCTGGACGCGTTCGAGCCGTTCGGTGTGACCGGCGAGGGCATCCGCCAGTACAGTCTGGCCGCCCTGGACGTGCCGCCGGACGCTGACCTGGCCGCCGTCCAGCGGGTGTTGCGCGCCGGCGCCCGCGACGGTTGGTGGGACTACGACGAGGGCTGCGTGGGCGACGACTGGCTGGCCGCCGCCCCGAACTGAGGTCAGCCGACCCCCGGGTCAGCGGACCCGGGCGGGCGAGGCGAAGAACTCCGCGAGCGGCTCGACCACCCGCGCGGGCGCCCGGTTGACGGCGTCGTGCGCGGCGTCCGGCACCAGCAGGGTACGGGCGTGCGGCAGCACCGCGGCCAGGGCCTCGTTGACCTTCGGATAGTAGGACGGCCCCTTCGCGCCGCAGGCCAGCAACACCTCGCAGTCGATCCCGGCCCACTGCTGGGCCGGCCCGATCCAGGCCCGGATGCCGTCGACCTCGTCCAGTGTCGTCGGCAGCAGCTCGCCCATCTCGCGGCCGATCGGCGTGCGCATGAACAGCCGGCAGATCGCCGTCTACACGCCCAGCGGCAGCCGGGAGGCGGCGCTGTGCGTGTTGATCCCGGCGGTGGTGAGGGCGAGCGCGCGGGGGATGTCGCCGGCTCGCGCCGCCTCCCGGGCCGGGTCCAGCCAGGCGAGGGGGAAGAGGTCGTCGACCGGGACCACCCCGTCGTAGAGGGCCAGCCGCTCGATCGGGCCCTGCCGTGCGGCGAGCAGGGCGACCAGTCCGCCGCCGCTGTGCCCGAGGACGTTGTGCGCGCCGGTCCGCTCGAGCACCGTGAGCAGGTCGTCGATGTCCTCCTGGATGTCGTAGGGCAAAGTCCGGGCCGGTGCGTCGCCGCGGCCCCGCCGGTCGTAGAGGTGCACGGTGAACCGGTCGGCCAGCTTTGCGGCCAGTCGCCGGTAGATGCCGGCGGTGACCCCGCCGCCGTGCACCACCACGATGCCCGGCCCGTTGCCGGTGGAGTGAATCTGAACCATCTGACCCTGCCTTCGGTGGAGGAGAAACCGCGAACGACGTTCGCAGTTTACAGTGGTGCGGGTGAGCGACGCATCCCCCATCTGGATCCGCCCGCCCCGCGGCGCCCGCGGGCCGCAGCCCACCCACAGCCGGGACGAGATCGTCGAAGCCGCGATCGCCCTGGCCGACGCCGAGAGCCTGGCGGCCGTCTCGATGCGCGCGGTGGCCACCGCGATGAGCACCGGCGCCGGGTCGCTCTACCGCTACCTGTCGTCGCGCGACGACCTGCTCGACCTGATGACCGACCGGGTGGTGGCCGGGTTACGGCCCTTTCCGCAACCCGTCGGGGAGCCGGTGGACTCGCTGATCGTCCTGGCCGGCCGGCAGCTGGCGCTCTATCGCCGGCATCCCTGGGTGATCGATCTGCTGCACCGCCCGACCGCGATCGGGCCGGCGTCCCTGGCCTGGTTCGACCACTGTCTCGGGGTGCTGGCGCCGGTGCCGTGCGGGTCGGCCGCCAAGTTCGAGGCGCTGGCCATGATGACCGGCGTGGTGACGCTCTTCGCCCGCACCGAGAGCGCCGCGCCGCCGCCCGCCTTCACCGGGCTCGACCTGACGGTCTATCCCCATCTCGTCGCGGCTTTCGCTGATCCCGGGGCGCGGCGCCCGGATCTTTTCGACCGTACGCTGCGCGGCCTGCTCACCGCTCTGCTGTACGACTGAGGGGTGACCGTGACCCACCACTCAAGCCCGGACGCGGGCGCTACGGCCGGGAGTGGCAGATGATCGCGACCGCGCCGCCGGGGCCGCGCGCAGGCGTACCAGAATGGGTCTTGAAGTGGGCCGGAAGCCGCGGCCGGCCGACCGGAAGGCGCGGATCGTCGCCGAGATCGAAAGGTTCGGCGCACCTTCACCCACCGTTCACCACGGGTGACTCGGTGCAAGAGGTCAGGAGCGGGTGCCTAGGATGATCGGCATGGACGATCCAGCAGAGGGTCCGGTCACCGCGGTACGTGTGGAGTGGACCGGGGCGCGTTACCGGATTCATCTGGTGCGCGGCGCGGGTGGGATGAGCGTCGTCGACGGCGGCGCCGAACCGGGTGACGTGATGGCGGGGCTGCTGGCGCTCGGGGTCCCCGCCGCCGAGGCCGAGCACTGCGTGCGCGAGGTGGAGCCCGGCTACCGGGCGTGAGGGCCGGCCCACGTCGGCGGACCGGCCCGTCGGCCGTCAGGAGTCGAACGAGAAGCCGACGGCGTTGGCCGCTTTCAGGATGAGGCCGTCGCGGCCGTTGCGGTCGGCGCGGGCGATCGCGTTCCGGATGATCTGCACGGCCGGGTAGAGCACCGGCTCCGGCGGCACCGGCAGCGGCTTGCGCCGGGCCATCTTCAACCGGGTACGAGCGGTGTCGCGGCCGTCGAGCAGATCCAGCATCACGGTCGCGCCGTACCGTGTGGCGGCCACCCCGAGACCGGTGAAGCCGCTGCTGTAGGCCACCTTGCCGCCCATCGCCCGGCCCTGGAACGCGGCCAGCTGGGTGCACATGTCGATCATGCCGCCCCAGGCGTGGCTGAACCGGATGTCGCCGAGTTGCGGGAACGTCCGCAGGAAGTGGTCGGCGAGCCGCGCGAACGTCTCCGGGTTCTGGTCGTGCTCGGGCCGGATCGTGCCGCCCCGGTGGTAGACGACGTCGTAGCCGCCCCACAGGATCCGGTTGTCCGAGGTCATCCGGTAGTAGTGGAACTGCCGTGAGGCGTCCGAGATGCCGAACCGCCGGGTCCAGCCGATCTCCTCCACCTGGGCGGCGGTGAGCGGCTCGGTCATCAGCGCGTAGTCGTAGACCGGCACGGTCAGCAGGCGGTTGCGCTTGAGCAGCGACGGGAAGCCGTTGGTGGCCAGCGCCACCTGGCCGGCCCGGACACTGCCGGCCCAGGTCGCCGCCCGGATCGTGGCGCCCTCGTCCTTGATGTCGGTGACCGGGGTGTTCTCGAAGATTCGCACGCCCCACCGCAGGCAGGCGGCCTTGAGGCCCCAGGCCAGCTTGGCCGGGTGCACCAGCGCGGCGCCCTCGTGCTGCATGAGCCCGGCCCGGTAGAGCGGCGAGCGCACCAGCCCGGCCAGCCGCTCGCGGTCGTAGAAGGTGGTCGACGCGGTGGTCGCCGCGCGCAGTTCCTCGACCTGGTGCGGCTCGGTGGCGACGGCCAGGACGCCCTCCTTCACGAACTCGGCGTCGATGCCGTGCCGGATCAGGGTCTGCTCGAAGGCCGCGAAGTTCTCCGCGGCCAGGCTGTCCAGGATGGGCAGCTCGTCGGCGAAGTGCCGGCGCCCGTTCTCGGCGCCGTGGGTGAGGCTGGCCTCGACGAAGCCGCCGTTGCGCCCGCTGGCCGCCCACGCGATCTCGTTGCCCTCGACGAGCACGACCTCCCGGGACGGGTCGGCCTCCTTGGCGATCAGTGCGGTCCACAGGCCGCAGTAGCCGCCGCCGATGACCAGCAGATCGGCCTCGGTCGCGCCGTTGAGCGCCGGTTCGGGAGCCGGCCGGCCGGGGTCTTCCAGCCAGAAGGGGGTGCGGATCGCGCCGTCGAGTGCCTTGCGGATGCGCTGCTCGTCGGTCCGGATGTCCTGATCGTAAGCGGGGGGTGTGGCCGCCATGGGGAGTCCCTTCCAGCTCTCGAGACCGCCCGGGGGCGAACCGGGGGAGATCTCGTGAACCGAGGATGCCGACGACCCCACTCTTATGTCAATGCGTTGACATAAGAGCACTCTAAGGTGGTGACGTGCCAGGAGTGGAGCGCGTACGCAGTGTCGGCGCCCGTCGCCGCAAGACTCGCAGCGGAGTGGTGCTGACCGAGGACCTGATCGTCGACGCGGCGCTGCGGCTCATCGAGTCCCCGAGTGGCGACCGTCTCAGCGTCCGCCGCCTCGGCGCCGAGCTGGGCGCCGACCCGACGGCGGTGTACCGGTACTTCCGGGACCTGGACGCGCTGCTGCTCGCCGTCGCGGACCGGCTGATCGGTGACGCCTTCGCCGGTTTCGTCCCCCGCGACCACTGGGTCGACTCGCTGCGTGACCTCGCCCACTCGCTGCGCCGGTCGATGCGGCAGCACCCGCGGCTCGCCCACCTGCGGGCCATCCGGGTCACCGCCGGCCCGCACGAGATGCGGGTCGTCGACACCGGCATCGGGATCATGCTGAGCGCCGGGTTCGCCCCGGCCGACGCGGTCCGGCACTACCGCGACTTCGTCGACACCGTGCTCGCCGTGGCGGCGGTCGACGCGGCCGAGCTCACCGAGGAGCAGGAGGCGGCCGAGCAGGAGGCGTGGTCCCGGGTCTACACCTCACTGCCCGCCGACGGGTACCCGAACGTGCACCTGGTTCGCGAACACCTCCCGTCGATGTACAACTCGGCCTTCCCGGGGACCATCGAGAAGCTCATCGACGCGCTGGTTCAGGCCGCCCCGACCCCGGCATAGGCGCCGTACCGCTCCGGGTTCTCCACCGGCTCGCCCGGCTCGGGACGCCACAGCGGCAGGTGCACCAGACCCGGCTCGACCAGCGGGAAACCCTCGAACCAGGAGGCGATCTCGGCGTGCGGCCGCAGCACGATCCCGGTGCCGGTCCGCGCCGACAGCCGCTGCGCCTCGAGCACCTCGGGCGGCTGCCCGTCCGAGGTGGCGTGCGAGATCACCAGGAAACTGCCCGGCCCCACCGCGTCACGCAGCGCGCCGACCAGCCCGGCCGGGTCGTCGGCGTCCGGCACGAAGTGCAGCACCCCGGCCAGCAGCACGGCCACCGGCTGCCCGAAATCGATCAGGCCCGACCTAGCGGTTTCGGTCAGGATCAGGCCGGTGTCCCGGGCGTCGGCGCAGATCACCCCGGTACGCTCCACGCCCGCCAGGATCGCCCGGCCGTGCTCCACCGCCACCGGGTCCACGTCCACGTAGACCACCGCCGACCCGGGCGCCTCGGCCTGCGCGATCTCGTGCACGTTGCCCGCCGTCGGGATGCCCGAGCCGACGTCCAGGAACTGCCGTACCCCGGCGCCGGTCAGAAACCGCACGGCCCGCCGCAGGAACACCCGGTTGGCCCGCATCGTCTCGCCGATGTCCGGTGTCATCGCCTCGATCTGCCCGGCCAGCTCCCGGTCCACCGGCAGATGGTGGGTGCCGCCGAGGAAATAGTCGTACACCCGGGCGGTGCTCGGCCGGCTCGTGTCGATGCCGGCCGGCACCCAATCCGTATCAGTCATGCACGCAGGTCTATCGGTTGTGAGCGATCACGGCAACGGCCTCGCCCAGCCGCGCGGCCGCGACCTCCAGATCGGCGGGCGGCAGAAGGGAGAAACTGAGCCGGATCCGGTCCGTGCCGCCGCTGCCGTCGGCCCAGAACCGGGGCCCCGGCACGAACGAGACGCCACAGTCCTCGGCGACCGGCAGCAGCGCCTCGGCGGTCACCCCGGCGGGCAGCCGCAGCCAGACGAACCAACCCCCGGCAGGCGACCGCACAGCAAGCTGGGGGAGATGCCTGCGCAAGGCGTCCACCAGGGCATCTCTCTGGGTACGGTAACTCGCGCGCAATCCTGCCAGGTGCCGCTCGAAGCCCCCGCCCGCGCAGAAGGCGCCCATCGTGACGGCCGTCGTGTGGTTGACCCCGCCGCCGCTGTGCACGTAGCCCAGCCCGGTCAGCCGCGCGATGATCCGCGGTTCGGCGTTGATCCAGCCGAGCCGCAGACCGGGCGCGACCGTCTTGGCGAACGACCCGAGCCGGACCACCGGGTCGCCGCCGGCCATCGACCACAGCGACTCCGGGGCCGCCCCGTCGTAGGACAGCTCCCGGTAGGTGTCGTCCTCCACGATCGTCGCTCCGACCTCCCGGGCCGCCTCGATCAGCTCGATCCGGCGCCGCCACGGCAGGCTGGCGCCGGTGGGATTGCCGAACGTCGGCACCAGGTAGATCAGTTTCGGCCGTACCCGCCGGACCGACCCGGCCTGGACGATCCGCAACCCCCGGTCGGCCAGGATCGGGAAGGCCAGGTGATAGGTGGGCGCACCGGCCAGCACCACGTCGCCGGGCCGGGTCAGCACCTGCGTCACCAGGGCCAGGGCGTGCGAGGCGCCGCCGGTCACGAACGTCCGGCCCGGATCGCCGAGCCACTCCAGCAGCGGATCCGGCCCGGCCGGCGACCCGTAGGTGAGGGCCCGCCAGTCGAGCTCCCGGCCGGCGGAGGACCACTCCCGGACCGGCAGCAGCTCCGGCCGGGGATGCCCCCACGACAGGTCGAGGATCCCCGGACGGTGCTCGAACTGGATCACCGGGCGGTCACTGGTAGCCGAACATCTTGGCGGCCAGATCCGTCATGATCTCGCTGGCCCCGGCGCCGATGCCGAGGATCCGGGTGTCCCGGTAGTGCCGCTCCACCTCGGACTCGCGCATGTAGCCCATGCCGCCGTGCAACTGGACGGCCTCGTCCACCACGTACTTGCAGGCCTCCACCGCGGCGTTCTTGGCCAGGCAGACCTCGCCGATCATCGGCTCACCGGCGGCGTGCCGCTCGGCCAGCCACCGGGTGTACTGGCGGGCCACGTCGATCCGCTGCCGCATCTGGACCAGCTTGTGCCGGACCACCTGGCGGCTGATCAGCGGACGGCCGAACGTCTCGCGGGTCCGCGCGTACTCCAGCGTCAGGTCGAGGCAGCGCTGCGCCACCGCGTAGGCGTGCACCGCCGCGATGATGCGCTCGGCCACGAACGCCTGGCCGATCAGCGCGAACCCGAAGTTCTCCGGGCCGACCAGGTTGGCGGCCGGCACCCGGCAGTCGGCGAAGGACAGCTCCGCGGTGTCCGAGCAGAGCCAGCCCATCTTGTCGAGCTTGCGGGACACCGTGAAACCGGGCGTGCCCTTCTCGATCACCAGCATGCTGATCCCGGACGCGCCCGGGCCGCCGGTGCGCACCGCGGTCGTCACGAAGTCGGCCCGGACGCCGGAGGTGATGAACATCTTGGCGCCGTTCACCACGTACGCGTCGCCGTCGCGGACCGCCGTGGTGCGCAGCGAGCCGACGTCGGAACCGGCCTCCGGCTCGGTGATGCCGAGCGCGCCGATCTTCTCCCCGGCCAGGGTGGGGCGGACGAACCGGTCGATCAGGCCGCTGTCACCGGAGGCGATGATGTGCGGCAGGGCGATCCCGTGGGTGAACAGCGAGGCGTGCGCGCCGGACGATCCGCCGGCCTCCAGGAACGCCTCGGTGGCGACGACCGTGTCGACCGTGTCGCCGCCGTCGCCGCCGACCTCGTCGGGGAAGCCGACGCCGTACAGGCCGGCCTTGGCGAGACGGGCGTGCAGCTCACGGGGGATCTCACCGGCCCGCTCCCAGTCGGCCAGATGCGGGACGACCTCCCGGGCGGTGAACTGCTTCATGGCGTCGGCCAGGGCGAGGCGTTCCGGGGTGTCGAACATCAACTCTCCTTCGAGCGGGCACGTTCCACCAGGGTGGACGGGTCACGGTGGCCGAGCAGGATGGCGGCCGCCCGTTTCCAGCGGCGGATGAGCAGCTCACGGCGGCCCAGATCGCCGCTGACGATGCCGGTCATGGCAAGTCCGGTGAGGACCTCGTAACTGAACTCGACCACGGTCGGCACGCGGGGATCACCGGGCGAGCTCTCGCTGAGCAGATCGCGGGCCCGGTCGTGCAGGACGGTGAAGATCTCCTTCTCCACCGGTAGCAGCGCGGCGCGCAGCTCGGTGTCGGTACGGCAGGCGTTCCACAACTCCAGCGCCGCCCAGAACAGCGGGGAGGAGAAGTGCCGCCAGATGATGTCGATCAGCGCGTCGAGACGGTCGGCCTCCGGCGGGATCGCGGCCAGCTCGGCGGTCAGCGACTCCACGCGCCGGCCGGCCACGTGGTGCACCGCGCCGACCAGCAGGTCCACCTTGGTGGGGAAGTGGTGCAGCAGCGTGCCCCGGGGCACGTCGGCGCGGGCCAGCACCTCGGCGGTGGTGGTCTCCGCATAGCCGCGCTCGACCAGGCACTGCACGGTCGCCTCCAGGACCTTCGCCCGGGTGCCGGCACTGCGCTGCGCCTGCGTTCGTTTCACGGATTTACCGTACGGCTTGACGGTTAGTTGCGTCCATACAGCTTCTTCTCAATGATCGACTCGCTCTTGCCGTGACCCAGGTCACCCCCTTACCGTCAGGTCGGACTGTTGGGGGAGCGTCGATGCCCGCTGGAAACCTGGCCCGGATGTTCGCTGTCGCACGGGCGGCCGCGACCACCGCCCTGAGCCGCCGCCGGCCCGAGCCGGACACGCCACCGGCGGTCGAACCACCCCGGGTCCTCGCCTACCCGTGCAGCGTCGCGGTCGAGGTGGCCGCCCGCCCCGCCCAGGTGTTCGCGGTGCTCACCGACCCGGCCCGGATGCCCGACTGGGTGCTCCAGCACACCGGATGGATCGGCGCGCCGCCCACCGAGTTCGCCGAAGGGGTGCGCTTCCGGCAGCGGATCAAACTGATGGGCGTGCCCAGCGAGGTCCGCTGGACGGTCGCCGGGGTGGTCGAGGACCGGGCCGTCTGGTTCGAGGGCACCGCGCCGATGGGCGTCGAGGTCGGCTTCTACCTGTCGGTGGCGCCGTCCGCGACCGGTGCGCTGGTCCGCTTCGACGGCGGTGTCGAAGGCGGGCCGGTGGACGGGCCGCTCGGGCCGATGGTCGCCCGGAACCTGGCCGACGCCATGCGCCGATCGCTGGCCGAGCTCGGGACGGTGGCCTCCTCGTCCCCGGTCGCGCGCGTCCGGCGTACCGCGTCGGGGGTCGCGCCCAGAGTGACCGCCGACAAGCCGGCGCCGATCCGCCATGAGCGCACCGGTGCGGACATCGACCCGTGGACGCCGGTGATCGTCGGCGCCGGCCAGCTCTCCGAGAAGTCCACCGAACCCGGCGGCGGGGACCCGGTGTCGCTCGCCGTGCGCGCGCTGCGGCAGGGCGCCGGCGCCGGCCTGCTCGCCCGGGCCGACTACGTCGGCTACGTGGCCAGCGTGTCCTGGCAGTACCCGGACGGCGCCGCGCTGATCGCGGAGGCGGTCGGCGCGACACCCGCGCAGACCGTGCAGACCACCATCTTCGGCGGCGACGGCTCGCTACGGCTGCTCAACGACGCGGCCGCCGAGATCGCCGCCGGGCGGGCGTCGATCGCCCTGCTCGGCGGCGCGGAATCGGCCGCCACCTCGGCGGCCGCCGAGCGCGCCGCCGCGACCCTCGACTGGCCCACCCAGCCGGACGGCACCGCGCCCACCCGCGTGATCGGCGGCGACGCCCCGGCCAACAACGAACCGGAGACGGCCGCCGGCCTGGTCGCGCCGATCTACCTCTACGCGCTGATCGAATCCGCCGTCCGCGGACGTCTCGGCCACACGCCGGAGGAGCACCTGGACCGGATCACCCGGCTCTGGGCGGGCTACTCCGAGGTCGCCGCCGCCAACCCGGCCGCCTGGCAGGGCGTCCCGCACACCGCCGGGGAACTGGCCACGCCGACCGCCGCGAACCGGATGATCTCCGCGCCCTACCCCAAGCTGCTGACCGCGAACCTCCAGGTCAACCAGGGGACCGGCATCGTCGTGTGCAGCGCGGCGGCGGCACGGGCGGCCGGGATCGGCCAGGACGACTGGATCTTCGTGCACGCCGGGGCGCACGCCACCGAGGAGTGGTACGTCACCGAGCGCGCCGACCTGGCCGCCTCGCCCGCCATCCGGGCGATCGGCGACGCCGTCCTCGGGCACAGCGGCCTCACCATCGACGACGTCGAGCACATCGACCTGTACGCGTGCTTCCCGTCCGCGGTCCAGATCGCCGCGCGCGAGCTGGGCCTGCCGATCGACGACCCGGGACGGCCGCTCACCGTGACCGGCGGGCTGACCTTCGCCGGTGGGCCGGGCAACAACTACACCAGTCACGCGGTCGCCAACCTGGTGCCGCTGCTGCGTGCCGAACCGGACAGCTACGGGCTGGCCACCGCCGTGGGCTGGTATCTCACCAAGCACGCGGCGACCGTGCTGTCCGCCCGGCCGCCCCGTGCCGGCTACCAGGACATCGACGCCGACCACCGGTTGCCGCGGCCGCCGGCCCGCCGGGCACTACGGTCGCACCGGGGCCCGGCGGTCGTGGAGGCGTACACCGTTCCGTACGAGCGGGACGGGTCGCCGGCCGCGATGATCGTCACCGCGATCACCCCGTCGGGCGATCGGGTCGTCCTCCGCACTTCCGACATTTCAGAAATGTCGGAATTCTGGAAGCTGGAGGTGGACGGGGACGCGTTCACCGTCGTGAGCCGGGAACGCCATGAGCTGCCGCCACCGGGGGAACCGCCGCTGATCGTCGAGTGGCACGGCCCGGTGACCGTCCTCCGCCTGAACCGCCCGGCCGTCCGCAACGCCGTCGACCTGACCACCGCCCGCGCCCTGGAGAAGGCCGTCGACGCGTTCGAGGCCGACCCGCGGGCCCGGGTCGCGATCCTCACCGGCTCGGACACCGTGTTCAGCGCCGGCATGGATCTCAAGGCCGCCGCCCGCGGCGAGTACCCGGTCACCGAGGGCCGTGGACTGCTCGGCATCACCGCGAGACCGCCCGCCAAACCGCTGATCGCCGCGGTCGAGGGCGCGGCCCTGGCCGGCGGGTGCGAGCTCGCCCTCGCCGCCGACCTGATCGTCGCCGCGGAGGACGCCGTGTTCGGCATCCCCGAGGTCAAGCGCGGCCTGGTCGCCGCGGCCGGCGGGGTGCTCCGGCTGGCCCAGAGCCTGCCCCGCGGCACCGCCCTGGAACTGGCCCTCACCGGCGAGCCGATGCCCGCCCGCCGGCTGCACGACCTGGGCCTGATCAACCGCGTCACGTCACCGGGCAAGGCGCTCGACACCGCCCTGGAACTGGCCCACCACATCGCCGCCAACGCGCCCCTGGCCGTACTGCTCTCGAAACGCATCGTCGACGAACACCGCGAGTGGGGCGCCGCGGAGGCCTTCGACCGTCTCTCCGACATCGCCGGCGAGGTGATCGGGTCCGCGGACGCCGTCGAGGGCATCCGCGCGTACGCCGAGAACCGAGCCCCCATATGGAAAGGCTGCTGATCAGTGAGCACGCTGCACGCGGTTCTGCGGATGCACCAGATAGGCATCGTCAACCTTCTGCGCCCGGATCGGCTGATCAAGGCAGCCGGCAACAACGCGAGGATCGGGCCCCAGGCGGCCCTCACCGAGAAGGCCGCGACCGAGTTCCCGGACCTGCCGGCGCTCACCGACGAGCGCGGCACCTGGACCTACCTCCAGTACTTCCAGCGCTCCAACGCCCTGGCACACGCGCTGCGCAAGGTGCACCTGCCGGAGAAGTCGATCATCGGGGTGCTGGCGCGGGACCACCGTGGGCTGGCGCTGGCGATCACCGGCACGGCCCGGGCCGGGCTGCGGCTGGCGATGCTCAACACCGGTCTCGCGGCGTCCCAGCTCGCTGAGGTGATCAAGCGGGAGAACGTCCGCTTCCTCATGTACGACAGCGAGTTCGCCGACGCCGTCGATGCCCTGCCGGACGACATCCCCCGCTACCTGACCTGGGAGGACGACGGCTACGACCGGCCGCCGGGGCTGCTCAGCGTGGAGGAGTTCACGGCCGCCGAGCCGACCACGATCCCGCAGCCGATCCCGGAGAAGCCGGGCGGGTTCATCATCCTCACCAGCGGCACCACCGGGCTGCCCAAGGGCGCTCCGCGTACCAAGGTGTCGCCGCTGGCCAGCGCCGTCATCGCGGACCGGATCGACTTCCCCCGCCAGGGCACCGCGGTGATCGCGTCCCCGCTGTTCCACGCCACCGGGTTCGGCGCCTGGACGGTCGGGCTGTCGCTGGCCAACCACGCCGTGCTGCTGCGCCGCTTCGGGGCCGAGCAGATCCTCGCCGCGATCGCCGAGCACCGGGCGCACATGCTGGTGGCCGTCCCGACCATGCTGAACCGGATCCTCGCCCTCGGCCCGGACGTGATCGCCAAGTACGACACGTCCTCGCTGAAGACCGTCTTCCTGGCCGGTTCGGCCCTGCCGCCCGACGTGTGCGTCCGCTTCCAGGACGTCTTCGGCGACGTGCTCTACAACGTCTACGGTTCCACCGAGGTGGCCGTCGCGTCCGTCGCCCAGCCGCACGAGCTGCGCAAGTCGCCCGGAACGGTGGGCCGGCCGCCGGTCACGGTCCAGGTGGCGCTCTACGACGGCGAGGACAAGCGGATCACCGGGGCCGACACCAAGGGCCGGGTCTTCGTCCGTACCGGCATCCCGTTCGAGGGGTACACCGACGGCCAGCACAAGCAGGTCATCGACGGCTTCATGGCCACCGGCGACCAGGGGCACTTCGACGCCGACGGCCTGCTCTACATCGACGGCCGCGAGGACGACATGATCATCTCGGGTGGGGAGAACGTCTACCCGCTCGAGGTGGAGAACCTGCTCGCCGAGCGGCCCGACGTGATGGACGCCGCGGTCATCGGTGTCGACGACGCGGACTTCGGCACCCGGCTGCGCGCCTTCATCGTGCCGACCGAGGACTCGGCCCGGGACCCGCAGGAGATCCGCGAGTTCGTCCGCGCCAACCTGGCCCGCTACAAGGTGCCGCGGGACGTGGTCTTCGTCGACGACCTGCCGCGCAACCCGACCGGCAAACTGGTGCGCCGGGAACTGCCCACCGGCCCGCTGTAGACGCCGGCGCCGCTCCGGCCGGGTGATCGCGGGTCAGTCCAGATCCACGATCTCCCGGCCCAGCGGCCAGAACGCCACCGGCACCAGCTTGAAGTTCGCGATCCCGAACGGGATGCCGATGATCGTGACGCACTGCGCGACACCGGCGATCAGGTGGGTGAGCGCCAGCCACCAGCCGGCCAGCACCACCCAGAGGATGTTGGCGAGACCGGAGCCGACGCCCGCGCCCGGGCTGCTGACCACGGTCCGCCCGAACGGCCACAGCGCGTAGACGGCCAGCCGCAGCGCGGCCACCCCGAACGGGATCGTGACGATCAGCAGGAAGCAGACGAGCGCCGCCAGCCCGTAGCCGACGGCCAGCAGGAAGCCGCTGCCGAAGATGAACCACAGCACGTTGAGGATGAATCGCACCACCTCAGGATGACCCGCGCCCGCCACCCCTGGCCTACGGATCCGTTTGACGGTATATGCCCTCGCCGCTGACCCGCCGCCGCGCCGCGGTGATCGCCCTGCTGGCACTGCTGCCGGTCGCCGTCCTCGCCGCCGCGTTCGTCTTCCGCCCGACCGGCCCGGCGCCGGCCGTCTGGGTCACCCCCACGTCGCCGCCGGCGCCGCCGCCGCTGATGCTGGCCCGCTACGGCTTCGACGGCCCGCGACCGTGGGACGACGCCTCCCGGTTCGGCCACCACCTGACCCCGTTCGGCGGCAACCGGGCCCGCCCCCGCCGCGTCCCGCACGACGGCGGGCGGGCGGTGCAGTTCCCGCCACCGTGCGAGCGGGAGCCGTGCCCCCGGCTCATCCTGCGCGCGCTCAGCCGGCCGGCACTCAACCCGGGCGACGCGCCGTTCAGCTACGGCGCCACCGTCCGGCTGGCCGCGCGGCACACCACCGACGGGCAGAACGTGCTCCAGAAGGGGTACGCGGCCGAGGGCAGCCAGTACAAACTCCAGATCGACGGGCTGCCCGGGCACCCGAGCTGCGTCATGCGCGGCGAGGACTCCCGCGTCATCCACGTGGCCGTCGCGCCGATCGGGGTGGCCGACGGGACCTGGCACCGGCTCGAGTGCCGGCGGACCCGGACCGATCTGATCCTGTTCGTCGACGGCTCGCCGCACGCCGCCGTCCGTATCCCCGCGACGCTGCGCGTCGACAACGCCATGTCGTTCAACGTCGGCGGCAAGAGCGCGCACGCCCACAACGACCAGTTCCACGGCGCCGTCGACGACATCTTCCTTTCCCAGCCGTAGATCCGGTACGTGTGATGTAAACGTCCGTTGACCTTACTCTCGGTGAACCCTAACGTGGTCAAGTCAGCGAATGTTTACTTCTTCTCCGGGGATCTGATGACGCAAACCATCGCCGAGCCGGTCACGTCCGGCGCCGCTCCGGGAAGGCACGCGAACACCACGCTCGTCGTGCTCTTCCTGTCTCTGGGCGGGCTCGCCTTCGCCGTGCTCCAGTCGCTGGTCGCGCCGGCGCTGCCGGTGATCGCCCGCGAGTTCCAGGTGGACACCGGGGAGATCAGCTGGATCCTGACGGCGTACCTGCTCTCCGCCTCGGTCCTGACCCCGATCCTGGGCCGCCTGGGCGACATGGTCGGCAAGCGCAAGGTCCTGCTCGCGGTCCTGGTGCTGCTCGCCGCCGGCACCCTGCTCGCCGCGCTCGCGCCCAACCTGGCCGTGCTCATCCTGGCCCGGACGTTGCAGGGCGCGGCCGGCGCGATCATGCCGCTCTCCATCGGCATCGTCCGGGACGTGCTGCCGCCGGAGAAGGTCAGCGTGACCGTCGGCGGCCTCTCCGCGATCTTCGGCATCGGCGCGGGCGTCGGCATCGTCGCGGCCGGCCCGATCGTCGACCACCTGTCCTGGCACTGGCTGTTCTGGTTCCCCCTGATCATCGTGATGATCGCGCTGGTCGGCGCGGTCTTCGGCGTGCCCGAGTCGACCCACCGCACCCCGGGCCGGCTCGACCTGGTCGGCGCCGGCATCCTCTCCGTCTCGCTGGTCTCGATCCTGCTGGCCATCAGCGACGGCGACGACTGGGGCTGGACCTCCGCCAAGACGCTCGGCCTGCTCGGCTTCGGCATGGTCGCGCTCGTGGTGTTCGTCCTGGTCGAGCTGCGCATGGCGGAGCCGCTGATCAACATGCGGCTGCTCACCGAACGGGGCGTGTGGACCGCCGACCTGGTGGCGCTGATCCTGGGCTTCGCGATGTTCGGCAGCTTCCTGCTGATCCCGATCCTGCTCCAGCTGCCCACCGCCCTCGGCTACGGTTTCGGCAAGACGGTCTCCGAGGCCGGCTTCTACCTGCTGCCGACCACCCTCATGATGCTGGTCTTCGGCCCGCTCGCCGGCTTCCTGGACCGCAAGTACGGCCCGAAGATCCCGCTGGTGACCGGCGCCGTCGCGGTGGTCGCCGCCTTCGCCCTGCCGGCCGTCGGGCACGGCGGGATCTGGCAGATCCTGGCGTCCGGCTGCCTCACCGGCATGGGCATCGGCCTGTCCTTCGCGTCGATGTCGAACGCCATCATCGCGGCCGTCCCGGCGGCCAACACCGGCGAGGCGACAAGCGTCAACGCGATCGCCCGGTCGGTCGGCAGCAGCATCGGCACGGCCGTGATCGCCGCGGTGATCGCCGCCGAGACCGGGCCGCGGGGCATCCCGTCGGACGCCGCCTTCACCAAGGGCTTCTGGATCTGCGCGGCGGTCGCGGCGCTGGCCGTGCTGGCGTCTCTGCTCGTGCCATCGTCGGTCCGGCGCCGCGCCTGATCGGTCGCCCGTAGCGGGGTGGTCGCGGCCCGTCGCGCCCGGTCAGCCGTTTTTCAGGAGGGCCTCGACCAGGTCGCGCAGCGGCGGGACGAGGTCCTCCTCGGTGGCCTGGGCCAACGGTCCCAGGCCGCTCTTGGTACGCAGGAGCGCGATCCCCGCGGCGGCGGCCAGCACCACCTGCGCGCGCAGCAGCAGGTCGTCGCCGCCGGGGGAGCCGGGTGACCAGCCGGCCACGGCGGCCAGCCGCTCGCCGTAGGACTGGAGCAGCCCGAGCCGGATCCGGTCGGCCGCCTCGTCGCCGGACGAGCGCAGCAGCAGCACGAGGTGGTAGGGCAGGCCGTCCGCGCACGGGCCGGCGATCTGCCGGGCGATCGCCTCCGGCGTACGGCTGAGGGGGGCTTCCCCGGTGTTGCGCCGCAGGTCGTCGACGCTGCTGGTGAGGCAGGCCTCGAAGAGGCCCTCCTTGGACCGGAAGTAGCGGCTGATCAGCGCCACGTTGACGCCCGCGTCGTCGGCGATGTCACGGACCGTGGTGGCCGCGTATCCGTCCCGGGTGAACCGCTGGATCGCCGCGTCGAGCAGCAGTCGCCGGGTCTTCGCGGCGTCCCGGCGCCGTGGCGGCGTCGCGGTCTCCCCTGTGGTCACAGCTGTCCTTCCGGTCAGTTACGCCAGCTTAGCCACCCTGTGCCTGTGACGAAAACGGCTGTTGACCCCTATGCCGTACGCCGGTACGGTTTTGAAGTCAACAATCGTTTACTAGAGGCCGGATGCCGGAATGACCACCCTCGTCGAGGAGCCGACCAGACGGCGCGCCAGCTGGACGGTCGTCGCCGTGGTCGTCGCGATCCTCGGCGCCGAACTCGTCCTCGGCTGGCAGTCGCTGCTCGGCGCGCTCGCCCACCTGCGCGCCCCGCACCTCGGCTGGCTGGCCGCCGCGCTGCTCGCCGAGACCGCCGCCATGCAGGCCTACGCCCGGATGCAGCGCCGCCTGCTGCGCTCCGCCGGCGTCCGGGTGCCGTTGCGGCGGCACGTGGCGCTCGCCTACGCCGCCCACTCGCTCAGCGTGAGCCTGCCCGGCGGCCCGGCCTTCTCCACCGCCCTCAACTACCGGCAGATGCGCCGCTTCGGGGCCTCACCGGCGATCGCCTCCTGGTGCATCGCCCTGTCCGGCATCCTCTCCGCGGCCGCCCTCGCCGCGATCACCCTGTTCAGCACGGCCACCGCCGGCGACACCGCCGACTGGCACACGCTGGCCGCCCTGGCCGTGGCCGTCGTCCTCGCCACCCTCGGTGTGCGCCGGCTGGCCCGCCACCCGGGCCGCCTGGCCGCGCTGCTCACCGTGGTGAACCGGCTGCGCCAGCGGCCCGCCGACCACGGCCGGGACCGCGTCCAGGACTTCCTCGAACAACTGCGGGTCGCCCGGCTCACCCCCGGCCACGGCGCCGCGGCCATCACCTTCGCCCTGCTCAACTGGCTGCTCGACGCCCTCTGCCTGTGGCTGTGCTGCGTCGCGGTCGGCGGCGGCACGATCAGCACCGGACAGCTGCTGCTGGCGTTCTGCGCCGGGATGGCCGCCGGCAGCCTGCCGATCGTGCCCGGCGGGCTCGGCATCATCGACGGCGCACTCATCCTCGGCCTGATCACCGGCGGCATGACCACCGCGGTCGCCATCGCCGCCGTGGTCCTCTACCGGCTCGTCACGCTGGGCTTCATCATCGGCCTGGGCTGGCTCTCGTACCTGGCGATCCGCCGGATAGCGTGAGCGTATGTCTTCGATGGACGATGTGATCGGCCGGCCGCTGCGCGAGCAGTGGGAGTTCTTCCTCGACGAACACCGGACAGCGCTGTACGACTGCCTCGACGGCCTCACCGAGGAGCAGGCCCGGCGCAGCCTGGTGCCGTCCCGGACCACGCTGCTCGGGCTGGTCAAGCACGCCACGTTCGTCGAGAAGGTGTGGTTCGACGAGGCGATCACCGGACGGTCCCGGGACGAGATCGGGATCCCGGCGACACCGGACGAGTCGTTCGTCCTGACCGACGAGGACACCGTGGACAGCGTGCGGGCGGCCTACCGGGAGACCTGCGAGGCCTCCCGGAAGGCGACCGCGGCGCTGGGGCTCGACGACGTGGTGACCGGCAACCGGCGCGGGCCGCTGCCGCTGCGCTGGGTCTACCTGCACGTGCTGCGGGAGTTCGCGCAGCACTGCGGGCACGCCGACATCCTGCGCGAACAGATCCTCGCCGAACGCTAGGCGAAATCCCGGTACTTGATCTTCGCCCGGCGGCCGTCCGGGTGATGCCAGACGATGCCCTCGAACGCCGGGTGCGCCAGCAGCCAGTCGCGCAGCCCGTCCAGGTCGCGGGGCACGTCCAGTCGGTCCGCCTTCGCGTGCGCCACGAGCGCGTGACCCCGTACGCCCTCGGGGTTGCCGTTGATCTTCTCGCCGATCAGCTCGTAGGTGCCCGGATCGCCGGAGAACGACGCGGCCGCCTCGGCGTGATATCTCGCGTAGGCCGACTGGGCGATCGGCTCCCAGCCCACCGTCTTGCCGGTGACCTCGTCGGTCATCACCGGCCGGTAGCCCGGCGGGCGGGTCCGGCCCGGGCGCACCTCGCGGCGCGCCCACCACGTGCCGTCGGCGTCGAGCAGCACGCAGGTGCCGTCGTATTTCCGGGTGGCGATCCCCTCGCCGTCGAGAACCCACTGACAGACGGGGTTGGCCTCGGGTAGCACGCGCTTACGGTCCTGCGGGTCACGCTGGAACAGCGTGGGGATCTTCTGCATGGCGCCATCGTCGCATCGGGCTCAACCCGTTATCGCGGCCCTCACTTCTTCGTCGCGGTGAGGTGGACCAGGACGCTGTCCGGGTCGTCGAGGCCGAACAGCACGTTGCGGTAGGTGCCATCGGGCCCGGGCGCCTCCGCCTCGTCGATGCCGGCGACCTCGATCGACTCCTCCGGCTTCCACAGGCCACCGCCGCCGAGGTCGTCCTTGCCGGTCACCGGCCGCAGGCCGGCTACCGGCTGGGCGGTGAATCTCCCGGACGCCACGAACCCGTCGAGCGCGGCGCGCGGCATCCGAAACGTCGCGGCCAGCCGCGTCTCCAGACCGTTGCTGTAGACGGCGGACAGCAGGACCGTCCCCGGCGGCAGCGTGACGTGGGCGACGGCCTCCACCTGGGAGGCGGTGGCGAGTTCCGGTTCGGACTGTAGGCCGGTGTTGAAGTCCGAGGCGCACTGGCCGAGAACGATCAGCAGACTGAGGGCCGACAGCGCGAGGGCGAGATTGATTCGCCAATTTCTCATGACGGTAAATACTAGGAAGTGTCGCGCTCGGCGGTGTCCCGGTGCGGGCTACCGTTCCCGGGTGACCGAGACCGCCACCGCCCGGGGCCAGACGCTGCGCCAACTCGGACCCACCGTCTACCTGCCGTCGGCGGTCTACTCCACCGGCCTCGGGGCGGTCGCGCCGGTCATCGTCCTGACCGCCACCGGCCTCGGCGCGTCCCCCGCGGTCGCCGCGATCGTCGCCGGGCTGCTCGGCCTGGGCCAGATCAGCGGCTCCCTGCCGGCCGGCGTGCTGATCTCCCGGGTGGGGGAGCGGCGCACCATGCTCGCCGCCGCCGGACTCGCCATCCCCGCCCTGATCTGCTGCATGCTCGCCCCCAACGTGCTGCTCCTGGGAGCGGCGGTCGCCCTCCTCGGAGTGTGCGGTTCGGCGTGGGCGCTGTCCCGCCACGCCTACCTCACCGAGGCGGTCCGCCCCGAACTGCGCGCCCGCGCCATGTCCACCCTCGGCGGCGTCGGCCGGATCGGCACCTTCACCGGCCCGTTCCTCGGCGCCGCCGCCATGCACCTGGCCGGGCTCGACGGGGCGTACCTGGTCGCCGTCACCGGCGTCGGCCTCGCCACCGTCGTACTGATCGTGTCACCGCCGGTCCCGCACGACCGCGCCGTACCCGCCGGGATCGAACGCCCCGGACTGTGGGCGGTCATCCGCGCCAACCGGCACACCCTGCGCACCCTCGGCCTCGGCGTGCTGCTGGTCGGCGCGCTGCGCGCCTCCCGCCAGACCATCGTCCCGCTGTGGGGCGTGTCGCTCGGCCTCGACCCGGCCACCATCGGCCTGATCTACGGCGTCTCCGGCGGCATCGACATGCTGCTGTTCTACCCGGCCGGCAAACTCATGGACCGCTACGGCCGGCGCTGGGCCGCGGTCCCCGCGATGACCCTGCTCGGCGTCGCGCACGCCCTGCTTCCGCTGGCCACGGGCACGTTCGGCCTCACCGCGGCGGCACTGCTCATGGGCCTCGGCAACGGCCTCAGCGCGGGCCTGGTCATGACACTCGGCGCGGACGCGTCCCCCGCGTCCGGGCGCGCCGAGTTCCTCGGCGCTTGGCGTCTCTGCTCCGACATCGGCCAGGGCGGCGGGCCACTCCTGATCGGCGCGGTCACCGCGGTCGCCTCCCTCACGGCCGCCGCGATCACGGTGGGCGGCGCGGGCTTGCTAGCGGCACTCCTGCTCCATCGATGGATAAAACCCCATCCCCCGTACGCGTAAAGCGCACCCCCCAACCCCATCCACCCCGTCCCCGCTGTCCCCCCTTCCGCCCGCCCCTCAGCCCACCCCGCTACCGGCCCTGCTACCGGCCTCGCGGCTCACTCCGACGTCTTGCCCCCCCGCCTCGTCTCCGCCGCCGCGTCTCGCTCCGAGGTCACGTCCGTGCCCTGCCTCCGAGTTCGTGCGCTGGTTCCGGGTTCGTGCGCTGGTTCCGGGTTCGTGCGCTGGTTCCGGGTTCGTGCGCTGGTTCCGAGTTCGTGCGCTGGTTCCGGGTTCGTGCGCTGGTTCCGGGTTCGTGCGCTGGTTCCGGGTTCGTGCGCTGGTTCCGGGTTCGTGCGCTGGTTCCGGGTTCGTGCGCTGGTTCCGAGTTCGTGCGCTGGTTCCGAGTTCGTGCGCTGGTTCCGGGTTCGTGCGCTGGTTCCGAGTTCGTGCGCTGGTTCCGGGTCCGTGCGCTGGTTCCGGGTCCGTGCGCTGCCTCGGCGTCCGCGCCCTTCTCCGCGTCTGTGCCCTTCTCCGCGTCTGTGCGTTGTCTCCGCGGCCATGCGTTGTCTCGGCGTTTGTGCGTTCTCTCCGCGTCTGTGCGCTGGCTCCGCGTCTCGCTGCCGCCTCCGTGTCGGGCTCCTGCGTCCGGCTTCGTGTCACGCTCCCGCGGCCGCCTCTCCTGCCCTAGGCCTGTCCTCGCCTCGCGCAACGCCTTGTCCGGATCTTGAACGTTCACCCACCGAAAGCGGCGGTCAGACGTCCAAGGTCGCCGTGAGCCGTTGCGGAGACGGCCGCTTGCCTCGTTCGGAGCTTGGACCTGTACCCACCGATAGACGCCCATAGCGACGAACGGGCATTCAAGATCGTCGTAACGGAAGGAGCGTGGGCTGTTGCGGGAGTGGACCGCGCGCCCTGTGCCGATCTTGGTCGTTTGCCCACCGTTTTCGGTGGCTGGGCGTCCAAGGTCGTCGTAACGGGGGTGGGGGTGGGTTGTTGCGGGAGTGGGCCGCGCGCCTTGTGCCGATCTTGGTCGTTTGTCCACCGTTTTCGGTGGTTGGGCGTCCAAGGTCGTCGTAACGGGGGTGGGGGTGGGTTGTTGCGGGAGTGGGCCGCGCGCCTTGTGCCGATCTTGGTCGTTTGTCCACCGTTTTCGGTGGCTGGGCGTTCAAGATCGTCGTGATGGGGAGTTGAGCGTGGGTTGTTGTGGGGGCGGGCCGTGCGCCTTGTGGCGATCTTGGGTGTTTGTTCACCGTTTTCGGTGGGTGGGCGTCCAAGGTTGCCGTGACGGGGGAGCGGGAGCTGTGGTGGTGGGCGATCGGGTGCCCTGGTCTGGGCTTGGGTGTTGGCTGCTTTGGAGACGGGGACGGTTGGGAGTGGTGCTGGTGGGGGTGGGGTGGTGGGCGCTGTCAGACGTCGATCAGTAGTAGGCCGTCGCCGATCAGGCCTACGTCGGGGTCGCCGGAGTAGGGGGTGACCTGCAAGGTTCGCTCGCCGTCGACTCGGAAGAGCTGGCCGACCTCGAAGTCGTGGCCCTCGGCCAGCATCCGGGCCAGGTGGTTGAGGATCATGGCGGTCTGCTCGATCCGCTCCTGGGGGACTCCGGCGATCAGATCCGGGCGACCGAATTTGATCATGCCTCGGGTGTGTACCGGATGCCCGAAACCGGGACGGCTGTCGGTCTCCGCGACCAGCCCGACGTCCCGCTGGATGGCGAACGGCCGGTGCGCGTCCAGCCCGGCGACCTCGTCACCCGGGTGCCAGGTGTGCGTGTACACGTCCAGCACCGCGAACGCTCCCGCCTCGGCCAGCAGCCCGGCCACCGCCCAGCCGAGCTGGAGATGGGTCAGGTCGGACGGGTCGTCCACGATCAGCCGGATCGAGTAGCACCACGTGGCGGCGTCCAGCCGCTCCGGGTGGGGCAGTTCCCGGGCCGCGACCTGACGCAGCGGCCCCGAACGCCACCCGTCGAACCAGTCCGGGTCGTCGGCATACCGGTGCTGGCGCAGGTCCAGCGCGGCGAGCGGTGCCGACGGTGGAGCGCCGACCTTGAGGTCGAGGCCGCTCAGCACGTCCCGTTCGGCGAAGGCGACGAACATCGTCGAGGCCGGGCGGCCGGTGGGGCGGAACGCCGGGCGCTGCCACGGTTCGATCAGAGTGCTCACCTGATCATCGTGCCAGCGTCAGCCCCGGTAGGTGATCCCCGCGGCAAACCTCAGGGCCTGCTCCCGGCTCAGCGGGATCGTCCGCGGATCCCAGCGCGCGGGCCGCGTGGACCCGCACCGTGCTGGGCGAGCAGCGCAGCACCGCACCGATCTGCCGGTCGTCGAGATCCTCGTAGTAGCGCAGCACCATGACCGCCCGCTGGGTGCGGGTGAGCGCCCTGAGCGGGGTCCAGATCTCGTCACGGAGCGCCTGGCCCTCGGCGAAGTCGCCGTCGGCGGGAGCGTCCGGCACGACGCCCGGCCGTTCCCGGCTCGACCGGCGCGCAAGCACGACACGTGGGATCGCACGATCGCGGTCCGCACATATCGATCGGGCTGTTCGGACTCGATCCGCGACCACCGGCGGTACGCCTTGACCAGGACCTCCTGCACCAGGTCCTCGCCGAGCTGCCGGTCGCCGCGGATCAGATGGGCGAACCGTCTCAGCGTGTCACCCCGATCCCGCACGAACTCCTCGAACCCGTCCCGCACCGGCACTCCCCGCCGTCGTTCGCTCCGTCGACAGCCAGGACGCGCCGACGGCCCGGATCCGCTTACCTCATGGCCCGGGCTTCGTACAGTGCCGGGAATGCAGATGAGCTTCGATGTGGGGGCTGAGGAGCGCCACACCGTGGTGTTCTCGTTCGACAAATTCTGGGGCGGGCTGTCCATCACCGTCGACGGGCACGACGTCGTGCGTACCGTGCGGATCGCGTCCGTCCGGACGGTGCAGCGGTACAACTTCGTGGTCGGGGTTCAGGAACAGCACTACGTGACGATCGAGCACCACCGGAAGGTGCTGTTCGCCGGGCTGCGGGACCAGCCGGTCCATGCGTACGTCGACGGGGTTCTGGTCGCGCGGGGTGTCGCCTGAGCCGCCTTATCCCGCCCTTAACGTTCACACAGCGTGCCCATAGCGATCCCCGCGGGAGGGTGGTCCTGTCCGCATCGACAGGAGGGGGAGAGCCATGAACAGGAAGGCGACCGCGGCGGTTTTCGCGACCGGATCGCTGATCGTGCTGGGTTTCGGAGGGGCCGCGCTGGCGGGCGGCGCCGATGACGGGCGGCCGCCGGCGTTCGCCTCGCCGTCGGTCACGGCGCCGGCCGGCGGTGAGGTGACCGCCGACGAGGCCCGGGCCATCGCTCTGCGTGCCGTCCCGGGCGGGACCGTCGAGTCGGTCGAGCGGGACACCGAGCACGGCCGGCTGGTCTGGGACGTCGACGTGATCGAGGGTGGCGTCGAGCACGATCTCGACGTGGACGCCACCACCGGCGAGATCACCAGTCACCAGATCGACGACGACTGATCGGGTCTCGCCGAGGGCTCAGGGTCCGGCGATCTCCAGCCGGACCACCGCCCCGCCGGAGCCCGGCGGGTTGATGTCGAAGGTGGCCGCCACCTGCCGGGCGATGTCCAGCCCGAGCCCGGTGGAGTCGTCGCCGGAGGCGCCGCGCCGCGCGGCGCCTCCGGACGGGAAGCCGGGCCCCGAGTCGGCGACCGTGAGAACCGCGCCGCCGCCCGGCCGGGCGGTGAGGGTGACCGACAGCGGTGTCCCGTCCGGCGTGTGGGCGAAGACGTTGCCGAGCAGCGCGTCGAGCGCGGCGGCCAGGTCGTCGGCGGCGGCCGCGACCGGCACCGGCCCGGCCGGCAGGTCCTGACGGACGTCGCGGCCGGTGTC
>NZ_JAGFNS010000039.1 GCF_017592555.1 Actinoplanes flavus
GAAAACGCCTCCACCACGCGCTATCCAATCGCCGACAGCCTCCGTCCCTCACCTGCAACAGCCCACAAAAGACCAACGCGGGTTGATCAGAACTCTGATCAACCCGCGTTTAACACCAGTCACCTAGCTCCTAGGCCGCACGGAGACGGGCCGAGCCGCGTTTGTCGGCGTACATCCGGGCGTCGGCGACGGCCAGCAGTTCGTCCGGGGTGACCGGGCGGCGCTCGGTCCAGCTGACCGCGCCGACGGCGGCCGAGACGCGCAGGACGTGCTCGTTCCACGGCAGCGGCTCGGCGACCGCCCCGGCCACCCGGGCGCCGAGCGTGCCGGCGGTGGTGTCGTCCGCACCGGAGCAGAAGATGAGGAACTCGTCGCCGCCGATGCGGGCCACCGCGTCGCCGGGCCGGACCGCACCGGTGATCCGGCGGGCGGTGGCACGCAGGATCGCGTCGCCCGCCTCGTGGCCGTACTCGTCGTTGACCGCTTTGAAGCCGTTGAGGTCGCAGTAGATCAGCGCGAGGTGGCCCGGGGCGCCGGCGGCGTGCGCGGTGATGGCCTCCGCCATCACGGTGAACAGGTGCCGGCGGTTGAGCAGACCGGTCAGCTCGTCGTGGGTGGCCTGGTGGACGAGGACGTGCTTGAGCCGGTCGATGCGAATGAGCACCAGCGGGATGCTGAGCAGCGGCGCGATGGTCAGCAGGAGACCGTCCGCGGGCTGCCCGGCCAGCTGGCCCACGCCGCCAGCGAGCGGAATCAGCAGCAGGGCCGCGCCGAGGCGGCCGAGCCGCATCCGGGGCGCCGGCGGGCTGAGGTCGACGACCGGCTCGGTGAACTGCTTGATGCTGGGGTGCAGCCCGGCCGCGCCGAGCGCCAGGTAGCCGAGGGCGAAGAAGAACGCCGGGAGCGGCGACCGCTCGCCGGCCGTGCCGAGCATGTGCACCGCGCCGACCCCGGCGATCGTGCAGACCAGCGCGCCGAACAGCAGGCGCAGGCCGGACTTGCCGAAGTCGCTGATCTGGGACACCCGCAGAAGCGCGCCACAGATGCCGAGCAGCACCAGCAGCTGGGTCAGCGCGATCAGTTGGCCGGTCACGCCCGCCGACGCGTCCAGAACGCGTGGCCGGAACAGGAACTCCCAGACCGGCGCGGCCACCGCGATGCCCCAGACCGCCGCGTCGATGGTGCCGCTGGCGTCGCGCGGGGCGTGCCGCAGCACCACCACGAGACTGGCGGCCAGCAGGAACAGATAGCCGCCGAGCTGGAGCGGGACGGTCAGCAGAGCGGGCGGGACGCCGTCACCGGGGCTCAGCCCGGCGACCAGCCAGGCCGCGTTGGTGGCGGTGAGCAGCAGCAACGCGATGATCACCAGAACCCACGGGCGCTGGTCGGCGACCCGGTGCCAGCGCAGCCCGGCCGCCACCGCCACGGCGGCGAGGATCCCGGAGAGCAGGAGAAGGCAGACGCGGAACCGCCCGTCACCGGTCAGGTAGCCGAGGGCGAGGAAGGCGGCCAGCGCCGCGAAACCCACGATCACCGTGCGCCCGGCGCTCCTCGTCCCCACGCGCTGTCCATCGGCCGCGGCGCCCCGGTCATGAGGATTCGGCTCCGGACGTGGCGGCCCGGACCGGTGGCCGCCTGCGCCGGAGCGGCCACCCCAAGATCATCGAACTGTTCACCGATGATGACTCTATGTCGGTGTTTGACTACCGCATCGACAAGCATTAAACAGTTCGGTAGATCCCGTCGGATCTACGAGAGGACCCGTTCCGTGGATCCGTTCGCGAGGGTGTCGCTGGGCGGCACCGATGTCACCGTCACCCGCCTCGGCATGGGGCTGGCGCCGATCGGTGGCCTGTATTCGGCGGTCGGCGACCGGACCGCGGTGGCCGCCGTCGACGAGGCCTGGCAGCGCGGAGTGCGCTTCTTCGACACCGCCCCGCTGTACGGCGCGGGCCTCTCCGAACGACGGGCCGGCACCGCCCTGCGGGACCGCCCGCGCGGCTGCTACACGCTCGCCACCAAGGTCGGCCGCCGCCTGGCGCCCGGCCGCCCGGATCCGGCCGACATCTGGGCCGAGGCCGACGAGACCGTGCTGACCTGGGACTTCTCCGCCGACGGGGTGTATTCGTCGTTGCACGAGAGCCGGGAACGCCTGAACGTGGACCGGATCGACGTGCTGCATCTGCACGATCCGGACGACCACTTCGAGGCGGCCGTCGCCGAGGCGCTGCCGGCCCTGGTCCGGCTGCGGCGGGAGGGCGTGATCGGGGCGGTGTCCGCCGGGATGAACCAGTCGGCGATGCTCACCGCGTTCGCCCGGACCGGCCAGTTCGACTGTTTCCTGCTGGCCGGGCGCTATTCGCTGCTGGACCAGTCCGGGCTGGCCGACCTGCTGCCGGAGTGCGAGCGGCGGGGCATCTCGGTGATCGTCGGCGGCGTCTACAACTCGGGTGTGCTGGCCGATCCGGTGCCGGGCGCCACCTACGACTACCGGCCCGCCGCGCCCAACGTGGTGGCCCGTGCGCAGGCCATGGAGCGGCTCTGCGACCGGTACGACGTACCGCTGCGCGCCGCGGCCCTGCAATTCCCGCTCGGCCACCCGGCGGTCGCGTCGGTGCTGGTCGGCATGCGCTCGCCGGAGGAGGCCGCGGACGCCGCGGCGATGGCGTCGGTGAAGATCCCCGGCGGTCTCTGGCGTGACCTGGTCGCCGCGTGGTTGCTCGACCCCGAGGTGCCGGTGCCGTGAACCGACGAGGGGAGCTGTGTTGAGATACCTGCGGGTGGGCCCACCCGGCGCGGAACGCCCGATCCTGTCCGCCGGAGGAGCGCTCTACGACCTGTCCTCGGTGACCGCCGACATCGACGCGCCGTTCCTGGCGTCCGGCGGCTACCGGGGCGATCCGGCCGCGCTGCCCCCGGCCTACGTGGACGGTGGACGGGTCGGCCCACCGCTCGCCCGGCCGGGGGTGATCCTCTGCGTCGGGCAGAACTACGCGGCCCACGCCGCCGAGTCGGGCGCCGCGCCGCCGGACGAGCCGATCATCTTCTACAAGGCGCCGAACACCGTGGTGGGGCCGGAGGACGACATCCTGCTGCCGCCGGGGTCCACGCGTACCGACTGGGAGGTCGAGCTGGGCGTGGTGATCGGCCGGACCGCCCGCTATCTGGCCTCCCCGTCCGAGGCGATGGCCTGCGTGGCCGGGTACGTGGTGGTCAACGACGTGTCCGAGCGGGAGTACCAACTGGAGCGTTCCGGCGGGCAGTGGTCCAAGGGCAAGTCGTGCGAGACGTTCAACCCGCTCGGGCCGTGGCTGGTCACGCCGGAGGAGCTGACCTTCCCGCTGCGGCTGCGGTCATGGGTGAACGGCGAGCTCCGGCAGGACTCCAGCACCGCCGACATGATCTTCGACGTCGGGTTCCTGATCTGGCACCTGTCCCAGTTCACCGTCCTCGAACCGGGGGACCTGATCAACACCGGGACGCCGCAGGGCGTGGCGCTGTCCGGGCGGTACCCGTACCTGAGGCCGGGTGACGTGGTGGAGACCGAGATCGACGGGCTGGGCCGGCAGCGCAGCGGGGTGAAAGGGTGAACGGCCTGGTCGCCGTCGTCACCGGTGGCGGTTCCGGGATCGGGGCGGCCTGCGTGCGGCGGTTCACCGAGGCCGGCGCGAAGGTCGGCGCCGTCGATCTGACCCCCGGGCCGGGCATCGTGACGGCCGACGTACGCGACGGAGCCTCCCTGGAGGCGGCGATGGCCGAGATCGCCGCCGCCCACGGAGGCATCGACATCCTGGTCAACAGCGCCGGGATCAGCTCGGTCGGGCCGGTCGAGGGCAACGACGACGACGAGTGGGCGCGGGTGCTGGACGTCAACGTGACCGGGGTGGCGCGGGCCAGCCGGGCCGCGCTGCCGTACCTGCGGCGCAGCCGGCACGCGGTGATCGTCAACCTGTCGTCGATCGCCGCCACCGCGGGTCTGGTGCAGCGGGCGCTCTACTCGGCGTCCAAGGGCGCGGTGCACGCGCTCACCCTGGCGATGGCCGCCGACCTGGTGGGCGAGGGGATCCGGGTGTGCTGCGTCGCGCCGGGCACGGTGGACACGCCGTGGGTGGGGCGGCTGCTCGCGCGTACCGATGATCCGGAGGGTGAGAAGGCGCGGCTGGCCGCGCGGCAGCCGACCGGGCGGTTGGTCACCGCGGACGAGGTGGCCGACGCGATCCTCTACCTGGCGGGCCCGGCGGCCGGCGCGACCACCGGGATGTCCCTGGCGGTCGACGGCGGCATGTCCGGCCTGCGACCGCCCCGATAGCGGTGGGTGGGGGGGGGGGGGGGGCCCGCCCCCCCCCCCCCCCCACCCCCCCACCACTCATGCGGTGGCGACCGCCTCGACCCGGACCACGGCGCCCGACGCGGCCGGCGGGATCAGGTTGCCCTCGACCCGCTCGCCGTCGACCAGCAGGTGGGTGACCCGGCCGGTCCCCCGCACGCTGATCTCGTAGGTGGCGCCACGGAACGATCGAACCGCTTCGAAGCCCGGCCATCCACCGGGCAGCACCGGGTCGATCCGCAGGCCGCCGAAGTCCGGCCGGATGCCCAGGATCCACTGGGTGACGGCCACGAAGTTCCACGCCGCGGTGCCGGTCAGCCAGGAGTTCTTGGCCTCGCCGTGCGTCGGCGCGTCCTTCCCGGCGATCATCTGGGCGTAGACGTACGGCTCACAGCGGTGCACCTCGCTGATCGTCTCCCGGGCCGACGGGTTGAGCCGCCGGTAGTAGTCGAACGCCCGGTCCCCGTTGCCGACCATCGTCTCGGCGATCATGATCCACGGGTTGGTGTGGCAGAAGATGCCGGCGTTCTCCTTGTAGCCCGGCGGGTACGAGGAGATCTCCCCCAGCTCGATCCGGTACCCCGAGTAGGCCGGCTGCTGGAGCACGATGCCGTGCGGGGTGGCCAGCCGCTCGGCCACGCTGTCCAGCGCCCGCGCCGCCAGCCCGTCCTCCAGGCCGACCCCGCCGAGCACGCACATGCCCTGCGGCTCGATGAAGATCTGCCCCTCGTCGTTCTCGCCGGAGCCGATCACGTTGCCGTGGAAGTCGTACGCCCGCCGGAACCAGGCCCCGTCCCACCCGTGCTCGGTGACCGTGCCGGCCATCTTCTCGGCCGCCGCCCGGTAGACGACCTCCTCGCCGTCCTGCCCGAGCAGCGCCGCGATCCCGGCCAGCTCCTTGGCCGCCAGCACGAACAGCCCGGCGATGAACACCGACTCGGCGACGCCGCCGGACGCGTTCTCGGTCGTCTGGAACGGCTCGCCCGGGGTGTCCGAGAAGCAGTTCAGGTTGAGGCAGTCGTTCCAGTCGGCGCGGCCGATCAGCGGCAGCCCGTGCGGGCCGAGCCGGTCCAGGGTGTAGCGCAGCGAGCGGCGCAGGTGCTCGTAGAGCGGGGCCTCACTGCCGGGCTGGTTGTCGAACGGCACCGGCTCGTCGAGGAACGCCAGGTCGCCGGTCTCCTTCAGGTACGCCGCCACGCCCAGGATCAGCCACAGCGGGTCGTCGTTGAAGCCGTCGCCGATGTCGTTGTTCCCGCGCTTGGTCAGCGGTTGGTACTGGTGGTAGGCGCCGCCGTCCGCCTTCTGGGTGGCGGCGATGTCCAGGATCCGCTCCCGGGCCCGCTCCGGCAGGATGTGCACGAATCCGAGCAGGTCCTGGTTGGAGTCCCGGAAGCCCATGCCCCGGCCGATCCCCGACTCGTAACCCGACGCCGAGCGGCTCATGTTGAAGGTGACCAGGCACTGGTAGGCGTTCCAGATGTTGACCATGCGGTCGGTGTCGCCGTCCGGGGTGGTCACGCGCAGGCCGCCGAGCAGCCCGTCCCAGTAGGCGCGCAGGTCCGCGTACCCCTTCTCGACGGTCTCCGAGCGCAACCAGCGCTCGATGACCGGCCGGACGCGGGTCTTGTTGACCGTCTGCGAGCCCGGCGGGTCGAACTTGTCGTCCTTCGGGTTCTCGGCGTACCCGAGCACGAAGATCACCTCGCGGGTCTCGCCCGGCGCGAGCGCCAGCCGCACGTGGTGGCTGCCGACCGGCTGCCAGCCGTGCGCGACCGAGTCCTTCGCCGCGCCGGCCTCGACGACGGCCGGGCGGTCCCAGCCGCGGTACGCGCCGAGGAACGACTCACGCTGCGTGTCGAACCCGGCCAACGGCTCCGAGCAGGCGAAATAGGCGAAGTGGTCGCGGCGTTCGCGGTACTCGGTCTTGTGGTAGATCACCCCGTCGACCACCTCGACCTGGCCGATCGAGTAGTTGCGCTGGAAGTTGGTGCTGTCGTCCTGGGCGTCCCAGAGGCAGAACTCGATCGCCGAGAAGAGCGACACCTCGGCGCTCTCGGCCCGCTCGTTGGTGACCCGCACCCGCCAGACCTCGAGGGTCTCCCCCAGCGGCGCGAAGTACAGCGTCTCGGCACGGATCCCGTTCCGCGCCGAGCCGATCTTCGTGTAGGACAGGCCGTGCCGGCACTCGTAGCCGTCCAGCTCACGCTCCGGCGTCGGCTGCCAGGAGGGCGACCAGTAGTCGCCGGTCGCGTCGTCGCGCACGTAGACGTACCGGCCGCCCACGTCGAGGGGCGCGTTGTTGTAGCGGTAGCGGGTCAGCCGCCGCAGTTTGGCGTCACGGTAGAAGGAGTAGCCACCCGCCGTGTTGGACACGATCCCGAAATACGCGTCCGTGCCGAGGTAATTGATCCACGGCAACGGCGTATCCGGCCTGTCGATGACGTACTCACGCTGCTCATCGTCGAAATACCCGTAGCGCAACAGGTCCTCCACCGTCGCCGTCGGTCCCGCCCGGCCCTTCGCCGGTCGGCCTGGAAGCATCTTGGGAGCGCTCCCATGGCCGTCCATTTTACCGCTCGGACACGCTCCTGGGACCGGCCCGAAAAGACTCTTGCGATTCGGATTTCCACGACCCTTTCCGGTACGGACGTGAGCACCCCGACCGCGCCCACACCGCCCGTGGCTGTCCGCCACCTGATCGCGGCGCACGGCCGCGGGGCCCGCTACGGCGCTGGCGGGGCTCACCCTCGGTCACGGTCGAGAATCGCCGCTTCGAGCCGCAGCCCGACCCCGATCATCACGAACAGCCCCGCGAACACCCACGGCCCGATCGACGGGCCGATGCCGACCCACGCCTCCAGCAGAGCGATCAACAGGCCCACGAACACCGTGGTGTTCCCGACCATCCGTGCGACGTGGGCTCTCGCTCCCCGCGCGTCCATGCCCGGACCCTATGCGCGCGGCCACCACCCCACCCCCGGATCCGCCGATCCCGCGGGCGGCAGACAGACTCACGGCCGGCCGGGTGTGGGGCCGGCCGGCCGTGAGGGCTGTTTCGGCGGCCGGGAGACAGCGCTCACGGCCGGCCGGTCGGGGTCACGGGGTCCAGGGGTTCGCCACCGTCCAGGAACTGTCGGCGGACAGGGTCATCGGGCGGTCGAAGCCGGCTCCGGCGCCGGAGGCGATGAAGACCTGGGCGTCGAAGTGGCGCAGGTAGCTGCCCGGGAAGTTGATCGACTCGAAGGTGACGCCGGTGCCACCCAGGCCGGGCCGGGCGCAGAAGGTGGCGTCGCCGGCGAAGAGCGCCGACCCGTCGTTGGCCGCCAGGCGGATCCGGCTGGAGGCGTGGCGCAGGTACTGTCCGGGGAAATTGACCGACTCGAAGGTGTAGCAGGACGAGTCGGCCAGGCCGCGGCGCAGCGTGACGGTGGCGTCCGCCTTGAGCAGGGCGGAGCTGCCGGCGGTCACCGGTTCGGTCCAGCCGAGGCTGTCGGCGTGCCGCAGGTAGCGGTCGGTGTACCCCCACGTGGTGACCTGGAGCGACCGCCGCACGTCGTAGGGCAGGAGCACCGAACTGCGCCATTGGGCCGGGTTCGCGACGTTCCAGGTGGCGTCGGCCGCGAACGAGCCGCCGGTGTTCGCGTCGATCCGGACCTGGTCGTTGGCGTGCCGCAGGTACTGCCCCGGCTGGTTGGCCGCCTCGAAAGAGACCCCGCCGGCCGCCAGGCCCGGCCGGGAGCACCACGTGGCGTCCGCGGCGAACGAGCCGCCGGTGTCCGGGTCGAGCCGCACCACGCTGTTCGCGTGCCGCAGGAAGCGGCCCGGGTAGTTCACCGACTCGAACGAGTAGCAGCGCGGATCGGACAGACCGGCCACGGTACGGAACGACGCGTCCTGCCGCGGCCCGTCCCCACTGATCACGTCGGTACGCGCCAGCGAGTTCGCGTGCCGCAGGTGACGATCCGTGTAGCCGGGCGTGGTGACCTGGAAGGACCGTACGTGCCCGAGGGTGAGCGGCACCGCCGCGTTCTGGTTGCGCGACGCCCGGATCAGATCGGTCAGCGCCGCCCGCACCCGGGCGGTGTCCACCTTCTGGATCTGCCGGTCGTAGGTGAGCAGCCCGTTGTACTCGCCCTCCACGTCGGTGATCTCGGTGTAGACGAACCCGGACAGCCCCTTGCTGGTCATCAGCCGCTGCGAGTCCCGGATCATGCCGGTGAACCGGTCGTTGAGATGCGCCGCGCCGGACATCTGCTCGTACGCGAAGAACTGCCCGTTGGGGCTGTACTCGTGCCCGGGCGTGCGCAGCCCGAGGCCACCGAACTCGCCGAGGATCGACACCCGGGTGGTGCTGGGACGGGGCGCGTCCGGTCCGGTGTAGATGTGCCAGTCGATGATGTCGCCGGTGCCGGGGTCGCCCTTGGAGGCGCAGCAGTTGTAGCCGCTGTGCGGGTTCATCAGGCGGGTCGGGTCGTAGGCCTTCAGGTCCCGGGTGACCCGCTGGGTGTCGGCGAGGTTCCACTCGCCCCACCCCTCGTTGAACGGCACGTAGGTGACCACGGCCGGCGAGAACCGGTGCTCGTCGATGATCTCCCGGGCCTCGGTCTCGAACTGGGCGATCTGCGCGGCCGTGCGGTTGGCGTCGGCTGGCGGGGTGGACGGGATGTCCTGCCAGACCAGCAGGCCGAGGCGGTCGGCGTGGTAGTACCAGCGGGCCGGTTCCACCTTGATGTGCTTGCGGACCATGTTGAAGCCGAGGTCCTTGTGTTTCTGGAGGTCGAACTGGAGGGCCGCGTCGGTGGGTGCGGTGTAGAGACCGTCCGGCCAGTAGCCCTGGTCGAGGGTGCCGGCCTGGAAGACGAACTCGCCGTTGAGGGTGGGCCGCAACACCCCGTTCACCAGCTTGGTGCCGATCTCCCGCATGCCGAAGTAGCTGGTGACCTGGTCGACGGTGCTTCCCGCGGCGGTGCGCAGGGACACCCGCAGGTTGTAGAGGTACGGGTCGTCGGGGGACCAGCGGCGGGCGTTCGGCACCGGCACAGTGAAGTCGGTGAAGCCACCGGTCGCGGTGCCGACCACGGTGGTTCCGGTCATCGATTCGGCGAGCACGGTGTGCCCTGACACGTTTCCGCGCGCGAACACCCGTACCCGAACGGTGTTGTCGGCGATGTCGGGATAGATGTCGACCGAGTAGATCGAGGAGACCGGGGTCGGTTCGAGCCAGACGGTCTGCCAGATGCCGGAGACGGGCGTGTAGAAGATGCCGCTCGGGTTGTTGGTCTGCTTGCCGGTCGGCTGCTTCTCGCCACGCCCGTCGGTGGGGTCGTAGACGCGCACGACGATCTCGTTGGTGCCGCCGTTGAGCTGCGGCGTGACGTCCACCTCGAAGCGGTCGTAGCCGCCCTTGTGGGTGGTCACCTGGGTGCCGTTGACCCAGACGGTGGCCTCGTAGTCGACCGCGCCGAAGTGCAGCTGGACGCGGCGGCCGGCCCACCCGGCCGGGACCGTGAAGGTGCGCCGGTAGAACATCAGGTCACGGTTGTCGTTGCGCATGATCCCGGAGAGGGCGGACTCCACCGGGTAGGGCACCAGGATCCGCTCCGGCAGGGTCTGCCCGATCGGCGGCGCGGCGTTGCGGTTCACGTTGCCGGCGCTGTCGGTCGCCGGGTTGAGGAACTGCCACTCCCCGTTCAGCGACTGCCAGTCGGGGCGGATCATCTGCGGCCGCGGGTACTCCGGCAGCGGGTTGGTGGTGGACACCTGGCTGGTCCACGGGGTGCTGAGCGGCGGCGTCTTGGGGACGACGGCCGCGGCGGGCGCGGCGGCGGCCACGAGCACGCTCGCGGCCAGGGTCAGGACGGCGACGGTACGGGCCACGAGCGGCCGCACGACGGATCGGCGCATCGGACTCCTCGGGAACGGGCACGCCGAAGGCCCGGCGCACGACCGTCGGGTCGCGGGCCGGTGCGCGGCGCTGGGGACGGACGGGGACGGGCCGAACGTAAGTGAACCGGGAGAGCACCGGAACCCAGCAAAGACGAACAGGCTCGCACACATTCATCCACCGCCGTGGATTATCTGTCAAGAGACCGAACCGTTTCCGGAACCGCGGCAGCCGACAATTTCGCGAAGACTGCCCAATGTCGGCCATCCGGTCGGCGCTACCGCCCTGAGCAGCGCAAGATCCAGGAATGACCGACCTCGCCGCCCTCGAAGCCGCCCGCCACCGCATCCGCGAGGACCACCTGCGGCCCGCGGCCGAACGGCCACCCTCCACCGCCCGCGGCCTGCACCACACCGCCCTGATCAGCAGCGATGTGGAGCAGACCGTCCGCTTCTACCAGGACCTGCTCGGTTTCCCGTTGACCGAGCTGATCGAGAACCGGGACTACCCCGGCTCGTCACACTTCTTCTTCGACATCGGCAACGGCAACCTGCTGGCCTTCTTCGACCTGCCCGGCCTGGACCTCGGCCCGTACGCCGAAGTGCTGGGCGGCCTGCACCACATGGCCATATCGGTGGCCCCGGAACGCTGGGACGAGCTGGTCCAGCGGCTCGCCGGCGCGGGCGTCGAGCACACCGTGCACAGCGGCGTCTCGGTCTACTTCCGCGACCCGGACGGCGCCCGCATCGAGCTGATCGCCGACCCGCTGGGCGAGATGTACGGCACGAAGGTCCTCTGACGCCGTACCGTCGTCACCCCGGAGGGATGAGACCCTGTCAGTTCCGGCACGAACATTGCCGTCGTGTTAACGGGGTCCCGGATGGATCTTCTGCGATAAGGTCGGCGCGATCGCCCCACATCGATACGGAACGGAGGACATCCGGTGACCGAGCTGCCGGCCCGCGAGAGCCGGGCGTTCCTCCAGCGTGCGGTGCGGTTCCTGGCCGAAGAGGCGCGGGTCGACCAGTTCCTCGACATCGGCGCCGGCCTGCCCAGCGGCGGCAACACCCACGAGATCGCACAGCGCCGGGTGCCGCACGCCCGGGTCCTCTACGTCGACAACGACCCGGCGGTCGGCGTACCGGCCCGTGCGCTGCTGACCGGCACCGCGACCTACCTCGAGGAGGATCTGCGCAACCCGGGCGCCATCCTCGACCACCCGCTGCTCAAGGAGACCCTCGACCTGAACCGGCCGGTCGGGCTGATCCTCATCGCCGTCCTGCACCTGCTGCCCGACCAGGTACGGGCCCGGGAGATCGTCCGCGAACTGCTCGCCGCGCTCCCGTCCGGCAGCTACCTGGCCGCCACCAACCCCACCCTCGACCACGGCACGCCCGACACGACGCCGGCCGCCGGCAGAGCACGCAGCCGGGCCGAGTTCGCCGAGTTCTTCACCGGGCTGGGCCTGATCGGCCCGGGCATCGTGCCGGTCTCCGAATGGCTCCCCGAGGTCCCGGCACACCAGCGGCCCGCACCCGAACAGGTCGCCGTCTACGGGGCGGTCGGCCGCAAACCCTGATCGTCCAGGCCGCGGCGGTAACGCACCTCGGCCAGCGGAAAACCCCGCGAGTCGTCGACCTTCCGCGCCCCGTCCGGGCGCCACCCGGCCGCCTCGTAGAACCGCCGCGCCCGCACATTCGAACCCAGCACCCACAGCGTCGCCGCACCGAAGCCGGCATCCGCCAGATGTCGCAGCGCGGCGGCCATCAGCGCCCGGCCCGCCCCGCGTCCCCAGTGCTCCGGCAGCAGATAGATCGCGGTGATCTCGCCGACCCCCGCCTCGCCGTCCCGGCTCCCCCGGAGCGCGGCGAACCCCACCGGCACACCACCGTCGTCCCACACCAGCACCGCGGCCGGCGGGCTGATCCCGGACAGCCAGCTTCGCCACCCGGGCTCCCGGTCGGCCGGATCCAGGGAATCCAGATAGTCACCGGGGACCTGGCCCGCGTACGCCACCTGCCAGGTGCGCACGTGCACGACCGCCAGCGCGGCGGCGTCGTCCAGGGTCGCCTGCCGAATCACCATGGTCAGTTGTGATACCGCTTCGCCTCGGTCACCCGTTGACGCCACGCGGCACGGATCGCGTCCAATGCGGACCGATGCCGACGCTCCCAGTCGTCCAGGCGCTCGCCGACGATCCGCACGGCGATGTCGTAGGCCGGGCGCCGGCAGTCGGCATCGGCGGCGTGAACAGCGGCGATCTCGGCGACCGCCTCGTCCCAGCCGGGGTTCGGGGGCGGGTCCAGGCGGGGCGCGTAGAGGAGATCGATGCGTGCGCCGGGCACGTCGTACCCGTACCTCTGCTTCATGCATTTCGGATAACGGCGCATGCCGTCGCGCACACCCGGATCCCGGTTCACGATCTCCGCCAGCTCGGTGAAGCCGCTCAGCTCGTCGACGGCCGGATGCGGCGGATCGGGATCCTGGTAATCGCGGTTGCCGAACCGCTCCCGGCAATTGTCCAGACCCGGCGGCGGCGGGGTGGCGTAGTCATAGAGGCCGGACTCCCACACCCGGGCGGCGGCCAGCTCGTTCAGCGCCTGGATCCGGCCACGGTCGGTCAGCGAGTCGAAAACCGTGCCGTAGCCGGTGCCGAAACCCAGATCGGCGTCGGAGAAATCGCGGTAGAAATCCACATACGGATGGCGCTGGTAGGGCTTCCCGAGAACCCGCATGCAGGCCTCGATGCCACCCTCCACCCGGTGATAGTTGACCAGCAGGTGCGCCCGGCGCTCCACCACGTTCCCGGAGATCTCCAGCGTCAGCCGGTCCAGCCGGGCCGCGACAGCCGCGGGATCGGAGGCCTCGGCGCCCACCGCCGGCGACACCGTTCCGGCCAGGACCAAAGCCCAGATCAACGCCGCGACGATCCGACGCCCCATACCGGTCCAACGAGGGGATTCCGGCACGGTTACGGCCAAAATTCATTCGATCGTACGGGTCTGCCGAGTCCCGCCGCTCCCCGCGATCCGGGTGCGGGTCCAGGTTGTGCCGCGACCGCCGGGCTTACCTGCCCACTCGGGCTCGCGACCGGCTGCCGGCGCCGGGCCGCGGCCCGGCCCGGGCCGACGCGACCCGACCCGACGCGACCCGACCCGACGCGACCCGACGCGACGCGGCCCGACGCGACGCGGCCCGACGCGGCCTCCCCATCACGGTGACTCGCGGGCTGATCTTTCCGATCGCGGGCCGTTCTTCCCGGGAGCTCGCGTGACGGTGGCCTGGGCGCCGCCCTTTTCGCCCGGGCCACCGTCACGGCTCTCGGAGGGTCAGCGGCCCCGGGTCGTGGTGGCCGCTTCGCCGGCGGCACCCTGCTCAGCGGCGCCCTCATCGGCAGCGCCGGCGTCAGCGGCACCGTCGTCGGCGGCACCCTCCTCAGTAGCACCCTCCTCAGCGGCACCTCCCTCAGCGGCACCTCCCTCAGCGGCACCTTCCTCAGCGGCACCCTCATCGGCAGCGCCGCCGCCGGCGCCGGCGACCGCCTTGGCGTCGGCGAGGGCCAGGCAGGACTGGAGCAGGGCCTGCTGAGCGGAGGCCACGGCTACCGCGGCGGCGTCCTGAGCACCGGCGGCACCTTCCTCAGCGGCGCCTTCCTCAGCGGCACCCTCCTGAGCGGCACCCTCCTCGGCGTTGCCCTTCCCGGCGTTACCCTTCCCGGCGTTGCCCGCCTTTCCGGCCTTTCCGCCCTTTCCGGCCTTTCCAGCGGCCCTGAGCACCTTGAGGTACTTCTTGGCGAGCGCGCGGTTCTCCGCCTTCGCGGCGGCCGGGTCCTCGGCAGCCTCGGCGGCCTCCTCCGCACCGGCTTCACCGGCGGCCGCGGCCACATCCGCGGCGAAGGTGTCACACGCCGCCTCGAGTGCGACGGCCGAAGCGGCGGCCGCCTCCCCGGGGGCCTGCGCCTGCACCGGGGCCAGTTCCTCACCGTCGCAGATCACGCTGCCCGCGTTGACCTGAAGTTCCGTACATTGCGAGACGTCGAACTGCTGACCGTCGACACTCACCAGATCGGCGGCCTTCGTCTCGGTGCCGGCCGAAGCCAGTTGCACACCGGTCACCCCGCTGACCACCAACACTCCCGCGACCACCACCGCGCCGATCGTCTTCCGCCGACTGTCCGGGTTCCGTCGGTACGAGCGCGCCCTCATAATCACTCCTCGTCGTTGGACGTCGATGTCATCGGTTGGGGGGCCATACGGGATCCGGCGGCCGGACGGTTCAACGCAAACTTCGCGGACCCCTCCCGCAGGACCTCTCCAGCCCCGATGTCACCGCAGCTCAGCGACCATGTGTGCCACGCCTGGAAAATGTTCTCGACGAAGCACGAACCGTCCTCCGATCGATGCTCACGCTGACCGGCTACGCAGAGTGATTCATGCTGGGCGATCAATTTCGCGCGCTATGGTGGTCGCGATGGAGATCCCCGGGCTCGGCCCCGTCGTGCACGACGAGCACCTGGGCTGGTTTCGCAGTGCCCCCGTGCCGGTGCCGGTGCTGGGTGGCGCGCTGTGCCGGATCGCGGTCGAGGGCTATGACGGCGGCCTCGACTTTCACGCCGCGATCCGCACGTTCCTGGCCCTCGACAGCAGCGCGCTGACCGCGGCCGCCCCCGCGATCTTCGAGTACTACCGCGACATCATCGAGGAGGTCCGCGCCTGCGGCGAGGAGGACGAGCTGTATGCCGACGTCCCCGGCCCCGATCAGGTCCTCGACTACGTGACACTCGGGACCGAACCCGTGGTCGTCCGTGATCCGCACGCCGACCGCCGGGTCTACGTGCGGGTGGCCTGCGACTGCGACTGGGAGGAGGAACACGGCCTCGACCTGGTCTTCCGCGACGGTGCCGCGATCACCCTGGTCGGCCCGTCCACCGGCACACTGCGCAATCTGGGCACCTTCGACGAACTCACCGAAGACGTGATCTACCGCCGCCGACCCTCCAGGACACGAAGCACCGGGCCGGGAGAAGGATGAGCGCCCCCGAGCCGCTCGGCCCGGAAGCGCCCACCACTGGTCAACAGTTCCAGCGCGTTGTCAGAGGTTTCGATCCGCAGCGATACGGTCCTCGATGGAGGGACCGTCCGGCTCCATGTCCTCGATCTTGTGTACGGCCGCCCTCGCGACCTTCTTGAGCTCCCGCTCGCGCGGTTCCTCCAAACCGATCAGGCCCACGGTCATGGACAGGTCGTCCTGCGCGACGATCACCAGCTTGCCGTACAGGGTCATCTCGAAATCGGCGTCGGTGACCTCGAGAACCATGGAGACGCCGGCGGAGTCGTCACCGAGACGCGGGTTCCATTTGAGCGGCGTCATGGTGAGCTCGACGCCCTCCTGCTCGATCCTCGGGCAGTTCTCGAGCACCTCGATCGTGTCGTCGACCATGTCAGCGGCGATCTCCGGCCCCGTGTCGGCCAGAAGCTCCAGAGCGAACAGGCCCTTCTCCTCGTTGACGAACACAGCGGCGGCACTCTCGCCCTGCTCCTTCCCCGGCTCCCGAACCTCGACCGGCTCCCGAACCGTCGCCGGCTCCCGCAGGTCCGCCGGTTCCCGCAGCTCGGCCTGGTCCCGAACCCCCGCCGGATCCCGCAGCTCGGCCTGGTCCCGAACCCCCGCCGGATCCCGCAGCTCGGCCTGGTCCCGAACCCCCGCCGGCTCTCGCAGCTTGGTCTGGTCCCGCAGCTTCGCCGGCTCGGCGTTCGGCCCCTGGTCCGGCATCTCGGCGATCGACGCGGCGGCCGGGACGGAGCAGAGATCCTGGTCCACGTCGTAGCCCGCAAGCACCTCCCGGAACAACTCGTCGGCGTCCGGCAGATCCTGGGCGACGTACCCCCTCGGCAGGTCCTCCTCGGTGAGCAGCGATTCCTCGAGATCCGAGCCCATCCCGACGGCCGGCCCCGCCACAGCCGGGACGGCCGGGACGGTAGCGACCGACAGGCCGAGACCCACGGAAAACGCCATAACTGTTGAGAACTTCTTCAATACCCCCATTCCATGAATTTTCCTCTACCCCTCACGTCGCCGCTCGACTTTCGCCGACCGCAGATCACCAACGCCCCCGAAAGCACCGAGCATCCAAGCCCAGCACCAGGCGAACTCCCCTCGACAGACAACTGCCCTCGGCAGACAACTCCCTCGGCAGACAACTCTCAGCCACCGCACACCACTGACGACGGCAATCACCGCGCGGCCAATTCAGAAACCAGCCGACCGCCACCCCCGCACACAACTCCCACCACCCACACACCACAGACAACCCCAAGCACCGAACGGCAAACCCGGAAACCCGCCGACCGCCACCCTCACCAACAACTCCGACCCACCATCGAATGGCCGGTCCGATACCGACCAATCCACCTCTCGACGCGCGCCTTCCGTCGACCGGAGACCAGCAGCCATCGACCATCGCAAGCACCGAACGGCCAGCAAGTACCCGGAACAAGAAGAAGGCCCGACACCGAGAAGGACCCAGCACGGGAAGCCCCGGGATAGGAAAAGCCCCGGCGCGGGAAGGCTCAGCACGGGAAGCCCCAGCGCGGGAATGCCCAGTGCGGGAAACGTCCAGCCCGGGAAACGTCCAGCCCGGGAATGTTGACCGGCGGAGTCGAGGAGGGCTGCGGCACGTAGGGAACCTTTCCGCGGCCCGGGTAGATGCTGCACGTTCCCGCACCCCACCGAGCCGCGCGATCTTGGACCCATTGCCACCGAGAACGGTAGCGATTCGTCCAAGATCGACCTGTCGATTGGTACGGGTAGCACCATCCGCCGCAACCCTGACCGCAAACCGATTCAAGGTTCTTCGCGGTAAAGGAAAGCGTCGCGCGTCCCACGTTCAGACCGCGCAATCTTGAGGATTCCGCCACCGAACGCGGTAGCAAATCGTCCAAGATCGACGGGCAATTGGCGTGGGAAAGGCCGCAGCCGCGACCTCAACCGCAGAAGAGATTCAGAAATCTTTATCGGTCACACAAAGCTCCTCCGCGTCCCGCATGCCAAAGCATGCGATCTTGAACGATTCGCCACCGAGAGCGGTGGTGAATCGTCCAAGATCGACGGACGATTGGCGCGAGAGGAGCCTCGACCCCGGACCCGGCCCGATCGCGGAACGGCGCCTCGACCTCGACCTCGCCCCCGGCCACGGCCACGACCTCGACCCCAGGACCGACCCCGGGGACCGACCTCGACCTCGACCTCGACCTCGACCTCGACCTCGACCTCGACCTCGACCTCGACCTCGACCTCGACCTCGACCAAGGCAACTTAAAGGGATCCCTCGCCGTCAAGAGAGCGCCGCGCGTCCCGCATGTCAGACCGCGCGATCTTGAATGATTCGCCACCGGAAGCGGTAGTCAATCGTCCAAGATCGGCGGGTGAACGGCCGAGCGGGCGGAAGGAGCCGCAGCCGCAGCCGCGGGCGGCGGGGAAGGGGCGCAACCGTTGCCGCCAGGGGCTGTCTACTGTGAGCGGTGGGCTACCGTCCCGTCGACGATGGTCAGGGGGATCGGGGACTCGGCGAATTCGTCCGGGTCGGCGGTGAGCGGGTCCAGTCCGAAGACCGTGAGGTCGGCCCGCTGGCCGGGGACCAGTCGCCCGGACCGGCCGGCCGCCGCGGCCGCCTCGGTGGTGTAGCCCTCCAGGGCCATCTCGGCGGTGAGCGCCTGTTCCGGCAGGACCGGTTCGATGTCGGCGTGTCCAGCCGGCCGCCGCAGCCGGGCCGCCGCGATGATGGCCCGCGGGTCGAACGGGGCGATCGGCCAGTCCGAGCCGAGGGTCAGGCGGGCGCCCCGGTCGCGCAGGTCGCGGGCACGGAAGGCACGGTCGGCACGGCGTTTGCCGAGCCGGGTGGACCAGTTGTCGCTGTGGTCGGCGCGCGTGTAGTGGGTGCAGTGGGTGGGCTGCATGCCGGCGGTCACGTCGAGTTCGGCGAACCGTCCGATCAGCTCGGACGGCATGGTCTCCAGGTGTTCGATGCGGTGCGGCGCCCGGGTTCGCGGCAGGCCGGCGTAGGTGTCCAGCACGTACCGGATTCCGGCGTCGCCGATGGCGTGGGTGACGATCGGGACGCCGTGGCCGGCGAGCCGGTGGGCGGCCGCGGCGTACTCGGCGGGGTCGGGCCAGAGGCAGGCGGTGGATTCGCCGTGGGTGTCGGGTTCGTCGAGCCAGGCGGTGCCGCCGTCGACGGTGCCGTCGATCATGAATTTGGCGCCTTCGACGCGCCAGCGGCGCCCGGTCAGGCGCTGGCGGGCGATCACGTCGTCGAGCCCGTCGGCGCCGGCGCCGGGCATCACGAACGGCGCGCACCGCCAGCGCACCGGCAGGTCGCCTTCGTCCTCCAGGGCCCGGAAGAGTTCCAGGGAGTCTTCCTCGAAGTCCATGGCGTCGGCCGCGGTCAGCCCGGTGGCGGCCATCCGGTCGAGCAGGTCGCGCAGCCGTTTCCGGCGGGCGGCCGGTTCGTCGGCCGGCAGGAGCCGGCGGACCAGGTGGTACGCGTCGAATTCGAGCAGGTGGCCGGTGGGCCGGCCGTCGGCGCCGCAGACCACGCCGGCCCCGGACGGGAAGTCCCGCGGCCCGGTGATTCCGGCCAGTTCCAGGGCGCGCGGGCTGACCAGCGCCGAGTGCCCGTCGAAGAGCAGCAGGAACACGGGCACGTCGGGTCCGGCGGCCTCGACCAGTGGGGCGTGTGTGATCGGCGCGCCGTCGAAGGCGTTCGGGTCGAGGCCCCAACCTTCGATCCATCCGCCGGGCGTCACGGCGGCGGCTTTCAGCGCCGCTTTCAAACCTTCGAGGGTACGGGCGCCCGACAGGTCCACGCCCCGGGTGAGGCCGATGCCCATGACCGGGTGGAAGTGCCCGTCGACCAGGCCGGGGGTGATGGTGGCCGGGCCCAGGTCGATGATCTCGGTGCCGGGGCCGCGCCAGTCACGCACGTCGGCACGGTCGCCGAGCGCGACGATGACGCCGCCGGCGATGGCGATCGCGGTCGGCGCCGTGGATCCGGCCATGGTGTGGATCCGGTCGGCCATCAGGATCAGGTCGGCGGCGCTCACGCGGGCCTCCTCGGTGATGGGACGGTTCTCGTCCTCTACTACCGGCGTGATGGGGGCGGGGTTCATCCGGCGCACGGCTTCGGCGCCGCTCGCCCGTACGATGAAAGGATTTTGATCTTGAAAAGCGCCCGCCGCCGGGGTCGTCACCGACGGTATCCGAGCGCAAACTTCCAGGTAAGCGCCTACCGGGTGACCACCCGTTCGCGCCTGCTCCGGCGGGCCCCGCGTTCCCGGACTTGCATCGATGCGCGAAGCTGTCGTTCCCACTCCAGAAGAACCGGGATGCGCCGTGACCACCACCTATCCGTGTCCGCACTGCGGCGCTCCCGCCTCGCTCGACGGTGGATGCCCCGCCTGTGGCGCCGGCCCCGATCCGGACGCCGCCGAGGTGATCCGGATCGACGGCGAACTCGACGGCCTTCAGCGCGAATTCCAGGCGGCCCGCACCCTGGTCGCCGACCTTGACCGGCGGATTCAGGACGCCCGCAGCCGCCGGGCCGTCCTCGCCGCCCGGGTGGTCGCCCGGCGGGCTCCGGTGGTGACACCGGCGCCCTCGTTCACGCCGTCGCCGCCCCCGTTCACGCCGCCACCCGCCGAGCCGCGGCTGAGCACGCTCACCGTGCAGAACGTGCTCTTCGTCCTCGGCGGCCTGCTGCTGGTCGTCGCGGCGGCCGTCTTCACGGCGGTCGCCTGGGCGCAGGTCGGCGTCACCGGGCGCGCCCTGCTGCTCGCCGGGGCCACCGCGGCGATCCTGGCGGTGCCCCCGTTCGCGGTCCGGCGCGGCCTCACGGCCGCCGCCGAGACGCTCGCGGCCGTCGGCCTGCTCATGATGCTTCTCGACGGCTACGCGGCCTGGGCGGTCGACTTCCTCCGGGTGCGCGATCTTCAACCCACCGGGTACGCCGCCGCGGTCCTCGCCGTGACCGCCCTCGTGTCGCTCGGCTACTCACGGCCGACCCACCTGCGCGGGCCCCGGATCGCCGCGCTGCTGCTCGCCCAGCCGGTCCTCCCGCTGCTCGCCGCGGCGGTCGAGGCCGACCTCGCCGGATGGTCGCTGGCGTTCACCGGCGTCCTCGTCCTCGACGTCGCCGTGCTGCGGATCCGGCCGTCCCGGTTCGCCATCGACGTGGTCGGCGTGCTGGCGTACCTCTGTGGATCGCTCGCCGCCGTGGTCGCCGGAACCGTCGCCCTCACCCACCTGATCGTCCAGGACGCCCCGGCCGACGTCGCCGTGGCCGGGGCCGTGCTGATCCTGCCCACCCTGGCGCTCCTCGGCTGGGCGGTCCTGGCCCGCGTTCCCCTGGCCCAGGCGATCACCGCCGGGCTGGCGCTGGTCACCGCCGGGGTCGCCGCCACCGCCCTGGTGTGGTCCTGGCCCGGCGCCGACTGGCCGGTCACCGGGCTGGCCGCCGTCACGCTGCTTCTCGCGGGCGTCGCGGCGGTACTCAGGCCCCGGCTCCCGGTCGTCGCCGGCCGCGGCCCGTGGGTGGGCGCGCTCGTCGCCGGCGTCCCGGCGGCCGTCACGGTGCTGCTCGGCGCCGTGAGCGGGGCGGTACGCAGCCTGGCCGCGGCCACGCCGGTGTTCGCCGCGCCGTGGGACCGCGCGGTCACCGGGCCGGGCCGTGACCTGCTCGTGGCGCTCGTGCTGACCGCGGTGGCGTACGCCCTGCTCCTCCCCCGCCGCACCCACCTCGACCTGGCCCTCACCGCCCTGTTCGGGGCCGCCCTGCTGGTGCCGCCGGTGTTCGGCCTGACCTGGTGGGCGGCCGCCGTCGCCGGGCTGGCGGTGGCCGCCGTGGCGCTGGTTCTCGCGGCCCGGTCGCGAACCCTCCAGGACGCCGTCCCCCGCCTCGGCGTGTGCGTCTTCGCGGCCCTGCACGCGATCCTCACCGGCCTCGGCCAGGCCGGCGCCGAGGCCGCGGTGTGCGGCGCGATCGCCCTCCTCGGCCTGGGCACGGCCGCGGCGCTGCGCAACGCCCCCCGCTCGGCCGACGTGGGAGCCGGCGCCGTCACGGCCGGTCTGCTCGCCGCCCCGCCGGCGGTGTGGCTGGCCCTGGACGCGGGCGGCGTACCGGTCACCGCCCGGGTCCGGGTGTCGCTCGCCGTCGCGGTGCTGCTCTGCCTGACCGCCCACGCGGTGGCTCGGCGGCTGCCCGGCTACGGCCCGAACGCCGTCGGGGTCGCCCTGCTGGCCGCCGCCACGGCCCCGTTCTGGTCGCTGCCCGGCACCGACCCCGCCGCCCTGTACGCGGCCGCCGGCCTCCTGCTCGTCGTCGCCCTGCTGCCGCTGCCGGCGGTTCGTTCCTCCGGTGCGGGCGCCGTCACCGCGCTGCTTCCGGCCGGGGCGCTGCTCGTCCTGATCGCCCCGGATCTCGCGGTGGTCCTTCTGGAGCCGTGGACCGTCTTCGACGGGGGCGTCTGGTCCGGCGTCGCGCCGCGGCAGTCGCCGGTCGCCTGGTCCTCGGTCGCGGCCTTCGCGGGGGCCACGCTCGCGGCCGCGCTCACCGGTTTCCTGCTGGCCCGCCTCCGGCCCCCGGTCCGCCTCACCCCCGCCGCAACCGGTTCCGCCCCTGCCACACGTGAGGGCTCCACGGGCGGGGACGCCCCTCCCGCACGTGAGGGCTCCACGGGCGGCGACGCCGGCGGCGCGGTGTGGGCCGTGGGCGGCGGCTCGCCGGTCATGGTGGCCGTCTGGGCGGCGGCGCCGCTGGTGGCGCTGCTGGTGCCGCTGATCCTGGCGGCGGCCGGTGCGGTCTGGCCGGCCGTGCCGATCGCCGCGCTGGTCACCGGTCTGGCCGGGATGCTGGCGGTGGCGTCGGCCCCGGTCCGGCACATGGCGAGCGACCTGCTCACCATCCTGTTCGGCGTGCTCGTGGCCGCCGGGCTGGCCGGGTCCCTGGCCGGTCACGGGGCCACGATCGCGGCGTTCACGCTGGTGGCCGCCGCGTCGACAGCGGCCGGGCTGGGTGGCCGGCGGCCGGTCGAGCGGCTCACCGGCTGGGCCGCGGGGACGATCTCGCTGACTGTCGTCGCGTACACCATCGCGGTCGCCGCCGATCTCGAACCCGCCGGGCCACCGCTGTTCGTGCTGGCCGCCGCGGCGCTGACCGTGGCGCTCGAGGCGGTCCTGGCGTCCCGCCGCCCGGCCGAGGCGATCGCGCCGTTCGTCGTCGGGCACGCCTCGGCCGTGGTCGCTCTCACGCTCACCGAGAGCCTGGGGTGGGCCGCGCTGATCTGCAAGCTCTGGGCGCTGGCCCTCACCGTCCGCGCCATGCGGCCGGGCGAGACCCGGCGGACCCGGTTCCGGTACGCCCTGGCGGCGGGTTCGGTGGCCCTGCTCGGCTGGTGGCTGCTGCTGTCCTCGCGGGACGTCGAGACGGTCGAGATCTACACCCTCCCGGCGGCGGTCCTGGCCCTGATCGCGGGATGGTTCGCCCGGCGCCACCGGTCCGGCCTCTCCTCCTGGACCGCCTACGGCTCGGCTCTGGGCGCCGCGATCCTGCCGTCCCTCTCGGTCATCGCGGCCGCCGACGCCGACGATCCGCAGTACCTGCGGCGGCTGCTGCTCGGTGTCGCCGCCCTGCTGATCCTGCTGGCCGGCGCCCGCGCCCGTCTCCAGGCCCCGGTGGTCGTCGGCGGCGGGACCCTGCTGCTGGTCGCCCTGCACGAGCTGATCCTGGTGTGGGATCTGGTGCCGCGCTGGGTGCCGCTGGCCGTCGGCGGCCTGCTGCTGGTGGGCATCGCCACCACGATGGAACAGCGCCGCCGCGACCTGGCCCGTCTCCGCGACGCCCTCACCCGCATGAGGTGACCCCAGGGGCTGTCTCGACGCCCGCGAAACAGCTCTCACAGCCGGCCGGGAGGGCCCGGCCGGCTCGCGGCGGAGGTTTCGGTGCCGGAACGATGCCGGCGCCCGCGGCCAGCGATGTGGCCCGTGTTCCCAGGTTGGCGACGAGCCCGTCCACCCACCGCGTAGCCCGCTCTACATTCCGCCCCGTATTCCATCGCGTCCAGGTGGACAGGTGCCCACCGGCGGGGTGTTCCACCCGTGACGCTCACATCCCGATCGCGCCGTTTCAGTAGACGTCGCGGACGTAGCGTTTGTCGGTGGCGAGCTGCTTCACGTAGGCGGTGGCGGCCTCCTCGGTGAGGCGGCCGTGGTGGACGGCGATGTCGTGGAGCGCGCGGTCGACGTCGCGGGCCATCCGGCTGGCGTCGCCGCAGACGTAGAAGTGGGCGCCTGCCTGGAGCCACGCCCACAGCTGGGCGCCCTTCTCGCGCATCCGGTCCTGGACGTACACCTTGGCCCGTTGGTCGCGGGAGAACGCCGTGTCGAGGCGGCTCAGGATGCCGTCGGCGCGGAGTTCGTCCAGTTCGGCGGCGTAGTAGAAGTCGGTGCTGCTGCGCTGTTCGCCGAAGAACAGCCAGTTGCCGCCGGGCGCGCCGGTGATCTGCCGCTCTTCGAGGAAGCCGAGGAACGGGGCGACGCCGGTGCCCGGGCCGACCATGATCATCGGAGTGTTCGGGTCGGTGGGCGGACGGAAGTGCGGCGCCCGCTGCGCGAAGACCGCGACCTCGGCGCCCGCGGGGGCGTCGGCCAGGTGGGTGGAGCAGACGCCCTTGCGGGACCGGCCACGATGGTTGTCGAAACGGACCACGGAGACGGTGAGGCTGACCAGTCCGGGGTCGGTGAGCGGGGTCGAGCTGATCGAGTAGTGCCGGGGTTGCAGCCGCTTGAGGACTCCGGCCCATTCCTGGGCGCCCGCCTCGACCGGGTGTTCGGCGAGCACGTCGACGGCTTGGCGGCCCCAGGTCCACTTCGCCAGTTCGCCCTTGTTGTCGGGGCGCAGCAGGGTCTTGAGATGGCCGGCGCCGCCGCGTTCGGCGACGAAGCGGATCAGGTCGTTGGTGACCCGGGTGATGTCGAGGTGCCGGCTGAGGGCCTCGCCGAGCGGCCGTGTGCCGATCCGGTCCAGCTCGACCGGGGCATCGGCGGAGAGGCCGGTGACGGCGAGCCATTCCTCGACGAGTTCGGGGCAGTTGACCGGCCACACGCCGAGCGCGTCCCCGGCCTGGTAGTCGAGCAGTCCCCCGGTGTCGAAGGTGAACCGTCGCACCTCCTTGGCCGACCCGGGGAGGCTGAGCAGCCGGTTGCCGACGAGCGCGGCGGTGAGCGGCGTGGCCTTGGTCGCCACCGGCCCGGTGACCGGCCGGCCCCCGGAGCCGGGCACGAGAACCGGGGCGGGCGCGGCGGCCGCGGCCGTCATGGCGATCGTGGCCTGAGCGGTGCGCACGGCCGGCGCCGGCCGCATCGAGGAGGGAGAGGGCGTGGTCAGTGCGGCGAGGACCGAGCCGAGCCAGCCGTCGGCGGTCTCCTCGAAGTCGGGTTCGCAGTCGGCACGGGGCGCCAGCCGTACCGCGCCCAGCTCGGCCAGCCGCTCGTCGAGCCGCCGCCCGTGCCCGCAGAAGTCGTCGTAGTTGGAGTCGCCGAAGGCGAGGACCGCGTACCGTTGCCCGTCCAGCCGGGGCGCGCCGTCGCCGGTGAGCGAGTCCCAGAACGTGGTCCCGTTGTCGGGCGCGTCGCCGTCGCCGAAGGTGCTGGTCACGACGAGCAGGTCGGCTCCGGGGTCGAGCAGGTCGGCGGCGGGCCCGTCCATGCCGAGGACGGTCACCTGCCGGCCGGTTCCGGCGAGGCGTTCGGCGACGGTCCGGGCGAAGTCCTCGGCGTTGCCGGTCTGCGAGGCCCACAGCACCTGGAGGCGGTCCGCCGCCGGCTCCGCGGCGGGAGACCTTTCCCCACCCGTCGACGGTACGGGTGAGAGCACCCCGGCGAGCAATCCGTTGACCCACATGGCGGTGGCGTGGTCGAACGGCGCGCCGGCGGGCAGCACCGCCGGGCCGGGCCGGCTGGTGGCCCCGGCCAGGAATCCGGCGAGGTAACGCCGCTGGTCCTCGGTGAGCTCCGGCGGCGCGGTGTCGATGCCGAGCGTCTGCCCGAGCGTCCCGGGCAGGCCTCCGCCGAGGTCGGCCGGCCCCACGGCGGCGGCACCGGCGAGTGCGGGCGCCGCCATGGCACCGGGTGACCCGGGCGGGAACGGCACGGCGGATGCCGGCACTGCACCGGGTGACGCGGAGGGGGACGGCGCGGCGGGGGCTGCGGCGACCCGGGTGAGGGACACCGCGCACACCTTCAGCTCCGGCTGGAAGGAGATCGGGTCGACGGCGTCGCTGGTCACCGCGTTGACGCTGACGTATTCGCCGAAGAGGTCGTTCCAGTGCATGGGGGCGAAGCAGCTGCCGGGCAGCACCCGGTCGGTGATCACGGCGGGCAGGACGGCCCGGCCGCGCCGGGAGGCGATCTCGACGAGGTCGCCGGCCGCGATCGCGAACCACTCCGCGTCCACCGGGTTGATCTCCAGGAACGGCGCCGGGTTGAGCCGGTTCAGTTTGGCGATCCTGCCGGTCTTGGTCATGGTGTGCCACTGGTGCTGGAGGCGGCCGGTGTTGAGCACGAACGGGTAGTCGTCGTCGGGCATCTCGGCCGGGTCGACGTGCGGCCGGGCGTGGAAGACGGCTTTCCCGCCGGGCGTGGCGAACCGCAGGCCACCGTCGGCGGTGCGGTAGCGGATCGGGTTGCGGGTGGGGCCGCCGGGCGCCGCCGGCCACTGGACCGGTCCCTCGCCGAGGCGCGCGTAGGTCACGCCGCTCAGGTCGTACCCGGTCTGGGGGTTCTTGAAGGTTTTGATCTCCTCCAGGATCTCCTCGGCGCTCGCGTAGGTGAAGGCGCTCGCGTAACCCATCTCGCACGCGACGCGGGCGATGATCCGCCAGTCGGGCAGGGCCTCGCCGGGCGCCGGGACGACCGGGTGGACCAGGGTGAGGTTGCGCTCGGAGTTGATCATGATGCCGTCCGCCTCGGACCACATGGCGGCGGGCAGGGCGATGTCGGCGTACGCGTTGGTCTCGGTCTCGGCGAAGGCGTCCTGGGTGATCACCAGCTCGGCGGCCTCCAGGCCGGCGATGACCGTCCGCCGGTTGCCGACCGAGGCGACCGGGTTGGTGCAGATCACCCAGCAGGCCTTGATCCGCCCGGCCGCCATCTGCTCGAACATGTCGACGGTGCCCCGGCCGACCTCGGTACGCAGTGTCCCGGCCGGCACGCCCCACACCTTCTCGGTGAACTCACGGTCGGCGGGCACCAGCACCGACCGCTGGCCCGGCAGCCCGGGGCCCATGTAGCCCATCTCGCGGCCGCCCATCGCGTTCGGCTGGCCGGTGAGCGAGAACGGGCCGCTGCCGGTACGGCAGATCGCGCCGGTCGCCAGATGCAGGTTGACCAGCGCGTTGGTGTTCCAGGTGCCGTGGGTGCTCTGGTTGAGGCCCATGGTCCAGAGGCTGACCCAGTTCCCGGCCGTGCCGATCCACTCGGCGGCGGTCCGGATGTCGGCCTCCGGGATGCCGGTCAGCTCGGCGACCCGGTCCGGGGTGTAGTCGGCCAGGAACGAGGGCATCGCCTCCCAGCCCTCGGTGTACGCGCTGACGAAGTCCATGTCCGGAGTGATCAGGTGCAGCAGGCCGTTGAGCAGCGCCAGGTCGGCGCCCGGCCGGATCCGCAGGTAGAGGCCGGCCTTCTCGGCGGTGGCGGTGCGCCGCGGGTCGACGACGATCAGCTTCGCCCCGGCCTTGACCCGCTCCATCATCCGCAGGAAGAGGATCGGGTGGCAGTCGGCCATGTTCGAGCCGATCACCAGGAAGACGTCGGCGTGATCCAGGTCGTCGTAGGACCCGGGCGGCCCGTCCGCGCCCAGCGACAGCTTGTAGCCGGTGCCCGCGCTGGCCATGCACAGCCGCGAGTTCGATTCGATGTTGTTGGTCCCGATGTAGCCCTTTACCAGCTTGTTCGCGAGGTACTGCGCCTCCAGGGTCATCTGGCCGGAGACGTACATGGCGAAGGCGTCCGGCCCGTGCTCGTCGATGATCGCGCGCAGCCGGCGGGCGGTCTCGCTGATCGCGGCGTCGGCGCTCACCGGCGCGGGCGCGGCGCCCCGGTCGGCGCGGATCAGCGCGGTGTCCAGCCGGCCGCCCGCGGCGAGCAGGTCGGCGCTGGTCGAACCCTTGGTGCACAGCCGGCCCGCGTTGGCCGGGTGGTCCCGGTCCCCGCTCGCCTTGATCACCCGCAACGGACCGTCGTCCCGGCGCGCGACGTCGAGCACCATCCCACAGCCGACGCCGCAATACCCGCACACGGTTCGTACCTTGGTGACATCGGCAGCCACAGAGGCACCCCTTTCGGTTCGCCCCAAAAGTAGAAATCCCCGGTTTCCGCCTGGTCACTTGAAAGCGCATCCAGCATTACCCGCACGTCACAGTCGTCCGGGAAGCGGTTGTGAGTGGCCGCCGCCACAGAAGCGGACGAGCCGTACGCCGGGCTTTCGGCCCGGGGTACGGCTCGTTCGTCGTACGGGTGGTGTCAGCTCTTCTCGGCGGACGCGGTCGCCTCCGCCTCGTCGCCGGCCTCGTCGCCCGACTTGGCGGCGTGCCGCGGCGCGCCGGACCACTGGGCCGGGACGCCGTTGGCGGCGGCCGTCTTCGAGCCACGGAGCATCAGCAGGGTGCCGAGCACGGCCAGGACGAGGCCGAGCACGCCCAGGCCGATCGGGCCCCAGACGCCCACCAGGTTGAGCTTGGACTGGTTCGCCTTGGCGGTGTCGGCGGACTTGGTGACGGTGGCGTCGGTGTAGACGAAGGTCGCGTCGAGCAGCACCTTGGAGCTGCCGTCGTTGCCGAGCAGCGTCTTCTTCTGCTGCTCCTGGACCTTGATGTACGCGCCGGTGACCGGGTCGACCCACACGGTACGGACGTTGCCGTACTGCACGGAGCCGGTGGTCGCGGTCGGCAGGAACTGGCCGAGCAGCAGCTTGACCCGGTCCTCCGGGAGGACCTGCGTCTCGTTCTCCAGCGTCTGGGTGAACTGGTAGGTCTCGACGCCCTGGATCTCTTCGGTCTTGACGAACTTGGCCGGCTTCGCGCTCAGGATGTCCCGGTCGAAGATGTCGTACGTCTTCTGCTCGGTCCCGAACGGGAACTTGTAGATCTGGCCCTTGTAGTCGACGGCCTCACGCTGACCGCCGGTGTCCAGCCACTGGCCGTCCCACTTCACGGCCGCACCGGTCTTGCGGTCCACGGCGAGCGAGGTGCTGTACGCGCTGACCAGCTCGCCCTCGGTGTTCTCGACCTGCTGGCCGGCCACCCACACCAGGGCGGTGCCGTCCAGGTCGCCGGTGAGCTTGGCGGTCTCGTCCGAGTCGGGCTGGACGGTGACGGTGGAACGCAGGTCGCCGGTCTCGATGGTGGCCTTGCCGTCGGCGATCTGCATGTACGTCGCGTTCGGCGCCTCGGCGATCGACTGGGTCATCTCCATGTCGTACGGCAGCTGCTTGACGGTCGGTGCCACGACGAAGGCGAGGCCGCCGGCGAACACCAACGCCAAGACGCCGAAACCGAACAGCACGGTGCCGATGACGCGGGACTTCATATGTCCTCCACGAGGTGGAAACGGAATAGCGGCAGGAATGATGTATGCCGAGCTTGCAGGAGGTTACTAGAGAGTCACATCAGGAAGCGAGACCCCCGCCACATCTTCCTGAACGACAGTTGAAACGGACTCACCCTCGCGCCGCAGCACGACGGTGAAATTCCATGTGAGGAACTCCCGCAGCACCGGCACCGAGGCGACCCACTGGGCCCACCAGGGGTGATACCTCGGGATCACATCGACCACCGTGACGGCTCCGGCACGGCGGGCGGCCCGGGTCCAGCGCATCATCCGTGCGGCGCTGACCGGGAAAAGCGTCTCCATGAACCGGTTCTTCGGCTCGTGACCGTGCACCCGCAGGTAGCGGCGCCGGGCCCGGTGACCGCCGAACCAGTGCCGGAACGGTCCGGTCTCGTGACCGCCGTGCGGAGACCACCACGGCGTGAAGGACACGAAGACGGTGCCGCCCGGCCTGGTCACCCGGACCATCTCGTCGAGCATCGCCTCCGGCTCGTCGACGTGCTCCAGCACGTTCGACGAGTAGCAGACGTCCAGGGAGCCGGTACGGATCGGCAGGGCGGTGCCGCTGCCGCGGACCATCCCGCTGACCTTGGCGCCGGCCGCCGCGAAGTCGCCGACCGCCGGGTCGAGGCCGAAGTACGCCGCCCCGGCCCGCTCGAACTCGGCGTTGAAGTAGCCGGGGCCGCCGCCGACGTCCAGCACCGTGGCGCCGTTCAGGTCGGCGTAGGCGCCGAGCTGGCGGACCGAGTCCTCGGCCAGCATCGAGTAGAACCGGTCCGGGTCGGACTGTTCGACCAGGAACGTCCGGAACAGACGGACCGACCGGCCCAGGGTGGCGCGATGCGTGGAGACCTGCTGGTCGTTCACTGAGATCTCCTTCTCCGGGCGGCCTGAGGACGGGACCGCGGCCGCGGCGACCGCGCACGCGGCGGCCAGCATCGCCAGCTGCACCACGGCGCCGTACGCCCACTCCTGGCCGTGCCCCAGCAGCCGCCCGCAGACGGCCACCCCGATGCCCGCCGCGGCGCACGCGAAGGCGAGTCCGGGCAGGTAGCCCGGCCGCACCTGCCGCACGATGAGCGCGGCCAGCAGGAACGCCGCCCCCGCCGCGCCGAGGAGGAGCACCGCCAGCACCATCATCGGCAGGATCATCCAACCGGCCCCACCGGGGACCGCGGTGAACACCCGCGCGAGCGGACGGCCGGTCGGCACGGCTCGGCGCCGTACCGGCAGCAACGCCAGGATCACGACCAGCAGGACGCATCCGGCGCCGGCCACGAGCCCGGTACGGTACGGCTCGTCCGGGGTGAAGCGCAAGATCACTGTGCCGCTCTCGCCGGCCGGCAGCACGAACGCCTGCTGCCAGCCGTCGACACGCACCGGCCGCAGCGTCTGCCCGTTCAGGGTGGCGGCCCAGCCGGCGTTGTGGTTCTCCGGCACCACCAGCAGCGCCGCCTCGCCGGCGGCGACCGTGACGGTCCGCTCGGTCGGCGCCCATGCGTCGACCGTGACGGCCCGGTGGACCACCGCCGGAGCCCGGGCCGCGGCGCCGTCCGGGACGATCGCGGCCGTGTCGATCACGAACGCCGCCGACGGGACCGTACGCAGATGCTGGTCGCCGGCCGGAAGCCGCACCGACTCGACGGCGAAGGCATCACAGACGGTCACCGGGAGAGCCCGGCCGGCCCGGACATCACCGAGCGTGCCGGAGACCGAGGTGGGATAGCCGACGCCGCCGATCTCGACGCGTGGGCCGGCGCCACAGGGGGCGGCCAGCGGGGTGCCGTCGGCCGCCGGGCGGAACAGCCCGTTCAGTCCCGGCACCTCGATCTCGGCGATGCCGGCCGGCGCCACCCAGCCCTGCCCACGGGGGTCGGCGATCACCCGTTCGGTCTCGCCGAGCCCGATCTCCAGGCGGTCGGTGGTGACCGCGGGGAAGCGCACCCATCCGTCCGCCCCGACCTCGGCGATCGTGACCTTGCCCGCGGCCTGGACGGACACCCGGGTCGGACGGGCCGCGGCCGGCGCCGCCGGGACGGTCAACCGGACCCGGTCGATCCGGCGCGCACCGGTCCAGCTCAGGGTGAACACGGAGTCGTCGTCGGTCGGCTCGGCCAGCCAGGCGGTGGCCGGGTCACCGTCGACGGCCGCGTGCGCGCCCGCCGCCACGTCCCCGCCGAGCACCGTCGAGGCGGAGGCGGTCACCGGCAGCTGGAGCGGAACCGTGGCGCCGGGCCGGGCCTGCGCGGTGAACCGCAGGTCGTAGGTGGCGTCCACCGGGGTGGTGAAGTAGCGGTCCAGGCCGAGCGGCTCCTCACCCTGGCGGGCGAGGAACTGGTCGCACCGGATGGTGGTGGCCTCCGCCGAGGACGGGAAGCAGACGCCGCGCTGCTGCGCGTCACGCTCGAACGCGTAGGACGGCACGACGGCGGTCTTCAGGTCGCCGGGGGCGCGCAGCCCCCGCTCCGCGTCGAGTCCGGGGATGCCGAGCTCGCGGAGGGCGATCGCGCCCTCGTACCCGCTCTGCAGGGCGAGCACCGTGACACGGACGGCGGTGGTGAGCCCGGGCAGCGTGGAGAGCGTGTGCGGGCCGGGGGTCTCCGGCACCAGCCGGTCCACGATGCCCTGGTCGGTGGTGAGCCGGACGACCGCCACCGGGGTGGCGCTCCGCAGGTCGCTGGAGAAGTCGACGGTCACAGCGGTGACCCGTTTGGCGGTGCCCAACTCGACGTTGATCCACTGCCCGGCGCCGGGTTGGAGGGGGTCGGAGCGCCAGGCCGTCGCAGGGTCGCCGTCCAGCGCCGCGAACGGCATGCCGGACGGGTCGGTGGCGCCGATCGAGTCGGCGAAGGCGATGCTGCTGGATGCCTCGACCGACCGGATGCCCTGATATTCGGCGACGGTCTGGTGGCCCTTGCCGCTGAACGGGATCAGGTCGGTGCGCAACCGGCCCTGCCTGGTCTTCTCCGACCTGGTCAGGGTCTGGCTGACGTTGTCGCGGACCCGGCCGATGTTGAGCTCCCGGCGGCGCAGGCCGTCGGTCACGATCGGCCGCGCCGTCGACTCGCCCTCGGCCAGGCCCAGGTCGCCGCCCGACTCGCCGGCCAGCACGGCCGGTTGCTCGCCGTTGATCAGCCCCTGTTCCAGAGCGCCCAGCAGGGACTCCGGGCCGCCGCTGACCACCGGCACATCGGTCAGTCTGGTGGCCGAGATCTGCGGGACGGCGCCGGAGACCTGGTAGATCTCGATCGACGGAACCGACACGCCCGCGTCGACCGGGCTCGGGTCGGCTCCGCCGGCGCCGACCCGCGGGCCGAACTCGGCGGCGAGTTCCAGGCCGGGTGAGCCGGCGATCGCCCGGCGCACCACCGCGATCGGCGGCGCCCCGGAGGCGGCCCGGTCCAGGTCGTGCCGGACCAGCAGGTACCGGTAGCCGGAGCGGGCCAGGAAAGCGGCCAGGCCGGATGAGCCGCGGCCCTGTTCGAGCACCGCCTCGACCGCGTCCATCACCCGGGTGTTGCCCTCCGAGCCGAGCGGGATCTGATTGCGGGTGGACCAGGGCGCGCCGGCCAGCGGCTGCATCGGCTCGTCGACCGTCCGGCCCCAGGTGTGCTGGGCGAACCCGGAGCCCGGGACGACCAGGGTGCGCGCCTGCGCGTCCTGGTCGGCGAGCCAGGACGCGGCCTCCCGCCAGTGCGACGGCATCTCGGTCCAGCCCGGTCCCGGGCGCAGGAGCGTCATCCCGGCCGGGGCCGCCGCGACCACCAGCAGCAACGCGATCACCGGGCTCGCCGGCACGCGCAGCCGCAGGCGCCGCCAGGTGAAGGCCTTACCGGCCAGATAGGCCAGGCCCAGAGCGATCGGCAGGCGCAGCACCGGCTCGAACTTGTGCACGTTGCGCAGCGGGGCGAGCGGGCCGTCCAGCAGTTCGCGGACCATCGGGGCGAAGGGACTGTCCAAAGTGCCGACGTAGCCCACGGTCAGCAGGGTCAGGCCGGTCAGCGCGCCGACGATCAGGAAGCGCCGTTCGGGCAGGCCGCGCATCGCGAGACCGGCCAGGCCCAGGGCGGCGACCAGCGCGGTCGCCGCCATCAGCGCCGGGTTGTCGACCAGAACCCAGCCGGCCGGCCACCACGGGTCGCCCTGGACGATGTAGCCGACCCACTGGTTGGTGCCGCGTGCCGCCTGGAAGAACGAGGTGACCGCGGTGGTGGTCCCGGACGACTCGATGAAGTCCAGGAACGGAAGGCTGTACTCGCCGAAGAGCAGCAGCGGGATGATCCACCACAGGGTCGTGCCGAGGACGCAGAGGCCCCACCAGAAGGCCAGCCCGAACAGTTGCCGGTCCCAGCGCCGGGTGATCAGCCACAGACCGGGCAGCACCAGCGCCATCACCACGGCGGCCGCGTTGATGCCGCCCATGAAGAGCACGGCCAGGGCGGAGAGCGCGGCGGCCCGGCGGGCGGAGCCGATCCGGCGCCAGGCGACCAGCGGCAGCATCACCCACGGCAGGAAGACCACCGGCAGCATCTCCGAGGAGAGCGGGCCGATCTCGGTGAGCATCCGGGGCGCCAGGGCGTAGGCGAGCGCGCCCACGATCCGGCCGGCGTCATTGCCGATCCGCAACACCCGGGCCAGCAGCAGGGTGCCGAAGTAGGCGGCGCAGAGCAGCAGCGCGCACCAGACCCGCTGGGTGATCCACGGGGGCACGCCCAGAAGGTCGCCGGCGGCGAAGAACGGGCCCATCGGGAACAGGTAGCCGTACGCCTGCTGCTGGAGCTCGCCGGAGGTGGACCAGGGGTTCCACAGGTGCAGGGCCCGCTCCATGAAGCCGATCGGGTTCTCGGCCATGTCCAGCTTGGTGTCGAAGGTGATCCGCCCGGGACGCTGGAGGAACGCCAGGACGACGAGCACCACGGCACCGCCGAAGGCGAGCAGGTGGCGGCTGGGAGTCGGTGGAGCGGTGGGGTTCGCGGTCGGGTTCACGGCAGTCTTCCGCTCCCGGAGGGTGGCGGTCATCGGCGGCACTCCGGGGGCAGGCAGCTGAATTCGGCCAGCGCAGTGTAGAAGATCTGACGGATGCCCGAGGGCTTGGCGGTGAGGGCGACCTGACCGCCGGTGGCCTTGGCGATCTGGTTGAGCTCGGCCGGGTCGATCTCCGAGCCGACGCCGATGAACAGGATCGGCAGCGGACGCTTGCGATCGACGAGTTCGCCGAGCTCACGCAGCAGTTCAGCGCGGCTGATGCCGCTGGCGTTGTCGTCGGTTCCATCGGTCAGGATCAGCACCATGTTGATCCGGCCCGGCGTCCAGTTGCGGGTGGCGTCCCGGTAGGCGGCCAGCGCCGTGTCGTAGAGCCCGGTCTTCCCGTCCGGTTCCGCCTCCATCCGGCCGACCTTGCGGATGATCTCGTCCCGGCGCGGGCCGATCGGGCCGACCGGGACCACCTCGCGGTAGTCGCGCTTGCCGTCCAGGTCGGTGGAGTACTCCCAGACGCCCAGCTCGGTGGTGGGCAGCAGGAGTTTCACACCGTCCTGTGCGGCCTTGATGGTCGCGTCCATCCGGGACTCGGTGGCGCCGGGAGCCACCCCGGCCATCGAACCGGAGATGTCGAAGACGGCCAGCATGCGGGCGCTGATGTGCACCCCGCCCCACGCGTTGAGCAGTGTCTCCGCCTGGCTCTCGGAAGGGAGCGGGGCGGGCGGGTAGGCGGCGGTGCGCACCTTCGTGGCGGTCACGATGCCGGCCGGAGCGCTACCCGACGGCGTACGCAGCCCGTGCCCGGCGACCACGTCGGCGCCGTTGTCGGCGAGAAGGGCGCGCAGCAGCTCGGCGGCGTAGTCGCGCGGTTCGTCCTCGGTGGTGATCACCGCGTACGGGTAGTCGGGGCTGGGCACCGCGGTACCCGGATAGATCGCGATCTGCTTCTTCCCGCCGTCGGCCGCGAACAGCACCTGCTGCTCACTGGTGATCACCGCGGTCTCGTCCTTGCCGGGGCCCACCGGGTCGGAGGTGGCCTCGCCGGCGGTGGACACGGTGTACGGCGAGAGCCGTCGCATGATGCCCGCGGTGGACGGCGCGTGGCCCTTGGCGATGTCCCGGATGCCGACCAGGGCGCCGAAGCCGAGCGGGCTGGTCGCCGGGTCCGGCAGCGCGACCGGGACCGGCGGCTTCGCGGCGCCGATCAGGCGCTGCCAGGTCAGGCCGCGCTTGCCGGCGAGCCGGGCCGCGGTGCCCTCGTCGAGGGCGAGCACGACCGGGGTGGTGGCCACCGAGATGCCCTCGGCCGGCACCCCGAAGGCGCCGACCGCGCGGGCACGGCGCAGCCAGAGTGTCGACTCGGGCAGCCACACGTCGGGGACCTGGGCCACCGCCGGCACGGGCTCGGCGCCCGCGCTGGCACGCGAGCCGGACGGCTTTCCGCCGGCCGGGCTCGCCGACGCGGCATCGGAGACCGCGACGGCGACGTCCGAGCCGGTCCGCGCGACCGTACGCAGCACCTCCGCCGACTCGCGCTCCTCGATCACCAGATCCAGACAGGCGTCGCGGGCGCTCAGCCGGGAGGCGATCTCGCGTACCGGTGGGGCGATGCTCGGCGCGGCGGCGACCCGCAGCGTGGTGCGTTCGGAGCACGGTGGATCGCTACGCGTTCGATCGATATATGTATATCCAGACCAACCGGCGAGAACCGCGATCAGCGCGATACTCAGCATCGTGACCGGCCAGAACTCCGGTCGCGAGCGGAGGCTCCCTTCGCTCACGCGGCTCCTTCCGAGGTAACGCACCCGTTGCGAAGGTGCCTGAGCTGACCTACTGTGACGCGACCGCGAATCGTACTCGCTAGTAGGGGTGGCAGAGTAGACCATGACGGATGCCCGCGGCGGTCACGTCCTGTTCCTCAACTGGCGGGACACCAAGCACCCCGAAGGCGGGGGCTCAGAGCTGTACCTCGACCGGGTGGCCACCGAACTGGTGCGTCACGGGTACCGCGTGACCCTGCTCTGTCAGGCGCACGGGACCGCCCTGGCGGAGGAGAGCACCCCGGACGGGGTGCGGATCGTCCGCCGAGGTGGACGGCACACCGTCTACCTCCTGGCTGCTCTCACCTACCTACTCGGCTATTTCGGTATCGGCCCTCTGTCCAGGCGCCGCCTGGGCCGGCCGGATCTGGTGATAGACGTCGGCAACGGCATGCCGTTCCTGAGCCGTCTCTACGTTCGTAAACCGGTGATCGTGCTGGTCCACCATGTGCACCGGGAGCAGTGGCCGGTGGTGTTCGGCCCCCGGTTGGCCCGGATCGGCTGGTGGATCGAATCGGTCCTGGCGGTGCGTGTCTACCGGCGCTGTCCGTACGTGACGGTCTCCGAGTCGACCCGTGAGGAGCTGGTCGGCCTGGGCGTGGACCGGCACCGGATCTCGGTGGTGCACAACGGGACACCCGAGGTGACCGGGCCGCCGCACCCGCGGACCCCGCATCCGAGCCTCATGGTGCTGGGCCGTCTGGTGCCGCACAAGCGGGTCGAGTTCGCGCTGCGCGCCACCGCCCTGCTCGCCCTGGAACTCCCCACGGTGGAGCTGGTGGTGGCCGGTCAGGGCTGGTGGGACGAGCCGCTGCTGCAACTCACCGCCGACCTGGGGATCGAGGACCGGGTCCGGTTCACCGGTTTCGTCACCGAGGAACACAAGCACGAGCTGCTCTGCCAGTCGTGGCTGCTGCTGATGCCCTCGCTCAAGGAGGGCTGGGGCCTGACCATCGTCGAGGCCGGCGTCCGGGGCACGCCCTCGGTGGCGTTCCGCTCCGCGGGTGGCGTCGCCGACGCGATGGCCGACGGGGAGACCGGCGTGCTCGTGGAGAACGAGTACGACTTCTTCCTCCAGGTTCGAGCGTTGTTGCTGGATGCCTCCCGGCGTACCGGGATGGGCCTGGCCGCCGCCGCCTACGCGAGCAACTTCACCTGGGAGAAGGCCGGCCAGGGGTTCTCCCAGGTGGTGGCCCGGCAGCTCAACGGCGGCCAGCGCGGCCACCAGGTTCCGGCCGACCAGCCGGCCTGAGACCGCGACCGGACGGGTCACGGCCCCAGGCCGGGCCCCGGTCAGGACGCCGCTGGTGCCACCGGCCGCGCCGCCACCACGTTGCTCGGCAGGCTGACGCCGCCGTAGCCGAGAGCGACCATCCGGAACTCGTAGTCGCGGCCGTTGACCAGGTCGCCGACGGTCATCGTGCAGCACGTGGTGACCGGGATGCTGGTCCTGGTGAAGCCGGTCTCGCCCGCGGACACGTTCCGGATCTCGACGTAGTGCCAGTTGTCCGCGCTCCCCTGCCAGGTGAGCGTCACCTGGCGGTTGCCGGGAACGACCTGGAGGCCGGTCGGCGCGGGCGGGGGCGGGAAGTCGGCGGTCTCGGTGTCGGGCGCCGACTTGGCCGACTCACCGGTGTCGCCCAGAGCGCTGACCGCGAACTCGTACTCGTGGGCCTCCTCGAGCCCGCCGGCGACCATCGTGCAACAGGTGGTGATCGGCCAGGCCAGCCTGGTGTACTCGGTCTGGCCCGCGGTCAGGTCCCGCTGGTACACGTAGAACCAGGTCCCGGCGGTCGCGTACGACCAGGTCAGCTTGATCGTGCCGTCGGACTGGGCGGTGGCGCTCAGATGCGTCGGCGCGGGCGGCGGGGGGAACTTCGCGGTCGCCGACACCGTCTCCGCGTGTTCCGACTCGCCGCCGTTGCTCGTGGCGGCGACCTGGTACTCGTACTCGTGGTCATGGACCAGCCCACCGGCGACCATCGTGCAACAGCTGGTGACCGGCCAGGCCAGCTTCGTGAAGGCGGTCTCCCCCGCGGTCACGTCCCGCTGGTACACCCAGAACCAGCTGGTCGCGTCGACGTGCGACCAGGTCAACCTGATGGTGCCGTCGGCCTGCGCGTCGGCGGCGAGGCCGGTGACCGGCAGCGGCCGGCTGTAGAACGCGGTCGCGGTGACCGTCGCGGACGCGGCCGAGGTGCCGCCACCGTGCACCGCGACCACGTGGAAGGCGTAGTCGTGGCCGTTGCCCAGCCCGGTCACGGTGAGGGTGGTGTCGACCGGGCTCGGGTCCCACAGCCGGGTCGCCCGGGTCTCGCCCGCGGTCACGTCACGCCGGTACACCTCGTAGCGCCAGACGTCGGGCACCCCGGTCCAGTTCAGCGTGATCGATCCGCCGTCCGTCGCGGCGGCGGTCAACCCCGACGGAGCGGCGGGGGCGGGAATCGTCACGGTGGCGGCGGCGGTCGCCGACTGAGGACCGGCGCCGGTCGCGTTGACGGCCGCGACGCGGAATTCGTACCGGTGCCCGGTGCGGTAGAAGTTGGTGAGCGTGCGCGACGTCGTGGACACCCCGGTCGCCACCCGGGTGAAATGCGTCTGTCCGGCCGTCACGTCGCGCTCGGAGATCACATACGTGAGCCCGGTCCCGGCCGGGGCCTGCCAGGCGAGCTGAACGGCGCCGGCGCTGCCCGGGGTGGCGGTCAGCCCGGTCGGTGCGGCGGGGACCAGCGCCGGGTCGGGTACCGGCAGTGGCCAGTTGACCTCCACGAAGCGCGGCCGGTACCGGGTGACGTCCGTGTAGACCGACCCACCGTCCAGGTTGTTGACGTTGTAGGAGACCAGCAGCCGGCCCGAGCGCGCCAGTTCCGGATGCAGCCGCGAGTCGTAGACCATGGCGCCCGGGATGCCTGCCGGCTCCGGAGCGGTGAACAGGACGGACGGGCCGGTGAAGGGACCGGTGGGCGACGTCGCGGTGTAGGCGACGAAGTCGGAGGAGAACGTCTGGTTCGTCTCCTGGGTGACCAGGACGTAGGTGCTGCCCACCTTCTGGACCCCGAACCCGGCGCCCACACCGGACAGCAGGCGCGCCGAGGCGGACTCGGAGCTGCTCCACGTGCTGCCGGTCCAGAACTGCCACGCGGTGGCGAGGCCACGCGAGGACCGGACCCGGGCCAGGTGCGCGAACCGGAGCTGGTCGGTGTCCTCGGCGCCGTAGATGTAGGTGTAGGTGCCGTCCTCGACGATCGCGGAGCCCCAGGCGACCCGGCTGCCGTACCCGAGGTCGGTGACGCTGGTGACCGTCATCGCCGGCAGGGCGAAGGTGACCACGGCGCTGTCGGCCAGCGCGAAGTCGAGCGGGCCGCTGCCGGTGGGGCTCATCCGCTGGTAGACGGCACGGAGGGTGCCGCCCTCGACGGTCGCGTCGCCGACCCAGTACCGGTCGCCGCTGCCGGCGGGCGGCTGCACCAGCGACTTCGGCGCCGCGGCCGTGCCACCGTGCAGGGTGTCGACGAGCTTCACCCCGTCCTGGAGCACCACCGAGTTATTGATCATGGGGGTGTTCGCCGGCAGGCTGCCGCCGGGGTTGACCGGACCGACCAGGGTGTCCGAGAAGAACCAGGCGTTGCGGCCGTCCGGCAGCGGCACGGACACGGTGCTGTCACCGCTGGTCCACTCGCCGCCGGTGTTGCCGTACGCGTTGAACTCGGTGTTGAGCGCCGCCGCGGACATGCCGCCGGCCGGCAGTGCCGCGGTCGCGGGGGTGGTGGTGGCGACCAGCCCGGTCGCCAGAACGGAGAGAGCGGCGGCCGTGGTGAGCGGCACGCGCAGCAGTGTGGTGATCGGCAAGGGACCTCCCGTGTAGGCCCCCATCCTTGATCACTTGATTTAAATGTGTCCATTGAGCGATGGTCGAGATGATCAACCCGATCAGACCTAGCCGCGAGCCCGGCATTGAACGATAATGATCAATTTCCTGCGGGGCCCGGAGACGGCGACAGCCGACCGGCGGGGCTGCCGGTCGGCTGTCGGTGTTACCTCGTTCAGCGGGAGCCGTAGGCCGCCGCACCCTGCTGCGGATTGGTGCTGCTCACGCTGGCGACATGGTCGGCGGAGGGGTTCAGGGCGCTGACCGCCGCGAACACTCCGACGACCCCGAGGATGCCCCCGGCAAACGTCGCAACAATGAACGTGGCCAGTTTGGCCATGATCTTTCCTCCCCGGTTCGGTGGGTGCGCGGACGGTACCACGATCTACTGCCCAGTAGCAGTAGTGCAAGAACCCCACTGATCACGACCGCCGCGGCCAGCAGGTGGGCGGACAGGATCGCCGCCCGGCGACCGGTGCCCGCCTCCCGGAGCACGGCGGGCGCGGCCGGGTTCTCCCACAGTTGAAGGTATCGACCGTCGTACACCAGGCGCAGGCCCGAGAGGGCAGCGGTGCCCGGCTCCTGAGCGCCCCGGGCCACCAGCACCCACCGGGTTCCGGCCTCCGCGGCGGGCCGGCCCCGGGCGAGCAACTCGCCCACCACGGCCGCCCGAGGGCTCTCCCCGTCGACCGTCACCGGCCCGACCCGCAACGCGTCGTTCATCAGCACCGGCACGTCCAGGTAGCGGGGCGCCGGATCCCGGATCACCACGCCGCCGCCCCAGGCGTACCGCTGATAGCCCTCGAACGGCAGCGACAGCACCTCCCCGGGCCGCTCCCGCACCAGAGCCGCCACCGCACCGAAGTCGGCCGGGTAGCGCACCGGCCGCAACTGCCCCAGCGCGCCGAACGCCAGGTCCGGCAGCAGCACGACGGGCAGCAGCGCGGCGGCGGCGAGCACCACCCGGCCGAGGGCCGCATCCCAGCGACGGACGAGACGTTCGGCGAGCAGCTCCGCGCCGAGCGCGAAACCCAGAGCGAGGACCAGGGCGTACGGGATGAGGAACTTCTGCCCGTCGCGCAGCAGCCCGCCGCCCGGCACGTGCACGACCGCCCACTCCAGCAGCCCGGCCGCCGGCGTCACCCCGGCCAGCGCCAGCAGGAACCCGGCGGCTGCCAGCACGAACAGGCGGACCGCGTCCTCCGGGCGGCGCCGGCGCAGCTCACGCAGGCCCGGCAGGGCCACCGCGAGCAGCAGCACCGTCACCAGCGGGACCAGCACCGACTCCCGGCTCGCCGGGACGGTCTGCGCGTTCCAGATGCCACCGGTCCCGGCCAGCGCCATCCACACGCCCGCCCCGTTCTCCGCCCGGGCCGCGAACTGGGCCACCCCCTCCGGGTCGGAGGTCCCCCCGGCCGGGCCGGTCAGCGCGGCCACCAGCCAGGGCGTGTTCAGGGCCGCCACGGCGGCCAGGGCCACGGCGGTCACCCGCCGCCGCAGCGGCACCAGCACGGCGACGGTCGCCAGCGCGATCAGGCCGCCGGTCGGCGTCAGCGCGGCCGGCGCGGCCGCGACCACCAGGCGGGGCAGGCCTCCCCGCCGCCCGGCGCGCACGTCACCCGCCGCGATGATCAGCCAAGGCAGGCAGGCGTACGCCAGGAGCAGCACCCACTGGCCCAGAAGCAGACGTTCGGCCAGGTACGGCGTCCACGCGTAGGCCAGAGCCGCCACCACGCGGGGCAGCAGCCGGGCGGTGGGCAGCAACCTGGCGGCGCCGAGCGCGGCCAGGTAGACGATCGCCACCAGCGCGATCCGTTGCAGCAGCCAGCCCGGCATCACGAAGCTCGCGGCCGACACCGCGGCGTCCAGCGGGACGGCCCGTGGCAGGGCGTCGGCCGGGGCCAGCATCTCCCAGGTCATCGGCTGCCGCGGCACGAAAGTCATGTCGTACCGCTGCACGTAGCCGGGCAGCGCCAGGGGCGCCAGCACCACGGCCGTCACCGTGGCGGCGACGCTGTGCAGAACCGGCCCCTGGCGCACTATCCGGCCGGCGCGGGAACGACGTTGCCCACCACGATCTCGTCGGTGCACACCCCGGCCGCCGGATCGGAGACCTTGAGCTCCAGCGAGTCGCCGCCGCCGTCGGCGAGCAGGAACATCGCGTTCAGTCCCTCGTGCACGTCGAAGGGCACCAGGGAACCGTCGCCGAGCCGCAGCGTCGCCGCCGTGTCGCGGTCACTGAGGTAGGCGATCCGGACCACGTGCCAATAGTCGATGACGCTGGAGGCCAGCGTGACCTGGACCGGCGATCCGGCGATCCGGTAGCCGCACCCCGGCTGCGGCCCGGGTTCGGCGGCGACGCCGGTCACCCAGGCCGGCCGCACGTGCCCGGCCTCGTCGAAGACCGACAGGTTGCGGGACTGGGTGACGAAGACCGGGCCGTCCTTCATCGGCGCGAAGAACTGGGACTGCTTGTTGTACGGCGCGGACAGCGGGCCGACCACCCCCTCGGGCACCGGCTGGTCCATGAACACCGTGCCGGCCGGCGCGGCGGTCAGGTCGGCGCGCGCGGTGGCCAGGTAGTCGCGGCCCTGCTTGATCGCCCACTGGTCGCCGAAGCGCACGGCGGTGAAGGCCGTGCTCAGCACCAGCGCCGCCAGACCGCCGACCAGCAGGCGGGGCGCCAGGGCGCTGCGGGTGAGTGCCGTCCATCGGGGCGCGGCGGGGGCGGTCTCGGTGTCGTCGCGCCGCAGGCCGCACAGCGCGGCCCCGGTGGCGATCGCGGCGACCACGACGACGTCGGCGAGGTATCGCGGCACCGCACCGGCGACGCCACTGAACACCGAGCCGAGCCGGGTCGCGCCGAGCAGGCCGGCGACCAGGGCGGCGTAGAGCAGCACGAGCAGCCAGGCGCGCCCGGCCGCGGCGCCGCGCAGCCACACGGTGAAGGCCACGAAGGCGAGCACCACGCCCACGCCCACCCAGCGGGCGATCACCGACGGCGCCGTGATCGGGGCGCCGTCACCCGCGCCCAGCCAGGCCCACGGGCCGCCGACCAGGCCCGGCAGCAGAGTGTGGCCGAACATCTGGGTCAGGAAGGTGGTCACCTCGTCGACCGAGGCCGGCTTGCGCAGCGAGGACGTCGACCGGGACAGGTAGAACAGCAGGAACGTCCCCGCGACGAAGGTGAGCACCGCCCAGGACTGCCACCACCGGGTCACCGTGGTGATCAGCGAACGGATCGGGCCGCCCCGCGTGTAGAGACAGAGCGTCATCAGGAAGACCAGGGCCACCGACAGGATCGCCTTCTCGAAGAAGGCCAGTCCCAGCAGCACCGACAGGGCCAGCGTGACCAGGTGCCGGGGCTGCCGGGTCCGGATGTACTTCACCTGGGCGCCGACCGCCAGGACCATGGCGAGCTGCATCGGGATCATGTTGATCCCGACCGCCCACCAGGAGCTGGCCTCCAGGGTGAGCGGGCTGAACAGGAAGACCGTCAGGGGGACCAGCAGACTCCAGCCGGGCTCCAGCATCAGGCACAGCAGCCGGTAGAACGCGATGCCGAGCACCGCCTGGCCGAGGACCAGCAACGTCAGGTAGGGCGCGTAACTGAAACCGCCGGCCTGGTGGGTGAGCCAGGTGACGAGCTGGCCGGCCGGCATCAGGTGGTTGTTGAAGAGCGTGAACAGATAGTCCGGCACGGCGCCGGACTCCTCCGCCATGGAGATCAGCGGGAAGTCGTCGAAGGCGAGGTACCCCCGGCCGGCGATCGCGGCCCGCGCGGCGACGCTCGCCACGATGAGCGCGGCGGCGACGGCCCCCACGGAGAGGCTGATGCCGGTAGCCGGAGAGGGCGCGACGCTGCGTTCGGGAGGTGGGGCCAAGGACACGACAGCAGGTTGCCACAGCGTCACCTCTTTTGACAGGGCGGGTGCGCAAATCGGCGGCGCCCCCGCGGACGCCGCCGATCACGTGTCAGAGGGCACGCCGCCGGTAGCCGGCGGCCCGCGCCTCCTTCTCGGTACAGAAGTAGTCGTCGACGAAGAAGTGCACCGTGTATCCCGGATCACCCGGAACCCAGTAGCTGTAGGCCGATGCGAAGGTGGTGGCGATGATCGGCCGCCCGCCGCACTTCACGACGTAGAGGGGGTAGCGGGCGAACGGGGCGATGCCGGGGAGGAAGCACGCGACGGTGTAGACGGCCAGCAGCCCCACGGCCACCCACCGCCGACGGAACCGTCGCGTGCTCATGCCCGGCCTCCGCTCGCTCAGTGGCGGACCATGCCCCGCTGATGGACGTAGCTCAACCGCGTGGCGACGGCGCGCTGGTAGGCGCGGTGCCCGGCGGCGTTGGGATGCATGGCGCCCTCCTTGTGGGACCAGCGTGCGGTGATCTGGTTGATGTACTCGCCGTTCCTCGAACAGGCCTCGTGCCCGGCGAACTCGGTGGAGAGCTCCGTGATCACCGGAATCGCCCCCGCCTCGGTGGCCGTCTGGCGGATGACGCCGTTCATCCGGGTGCCCAGCCTGCGGATCATCCGTCGCTCGGCGTCGTCGAGCCCGAGATCGAAGATCGCGTTGCAGTCACCCACACCCGGCGGGGTGATGAGCAGAGGATATCCAGCCACCACGATGTCCGCGCCGGGCGCCTTGGCACGGATCTCGCGGTAGGTGCTCCGCAGCGTGGCGGCCACCCCGTCGATGGTGTGGTTGAGCGCGAGCTCCCGGCCGGTGCAGGAGGACGTCGACATGACGCAGCTGGTGAGCTCGTCGGCGAAGCCCACGTCGTTGCCGCCGATCGTGAGGGTGATGAGCGTCGGGCCCGGCTGGCCGATGCTCGGGAACTGGTTCGACCGCATTTCCGGCACCACGGCACCGGTGCAGGCCAGATGCCTGGCCATCGAGGACGGGTAGTCGAGGAGCAACGGCCAGGCCAGCGGTGAGCGCAGGCATGCGCCGCCGGTCTCGTATCCGGCGCCGACACCCGCCGAGTACGAGTCGCCGAGGTGGTAGCGCCCCGAGTAGTGGACCTGTCCCCGGGTCCGGATCTCCAGCGGGGCCGACGCCGGGCCGACCAGGTCGCCGTTGGACGGGGTGACCCGCCAGCGGTACCACTTCCCGGCCCCGAGATAGCCGCCCTTGAAGGTGGTGCCGAGGACCGGTGTGGAGATCTTGGTCCAGCCGGCGTTGGGGTTGGCGCTGATGTCGGCGTACTCGACCCAGTAGCCGGTGGCGTTGGGTGTCGCCGACCACCACAGTTCGACCGACGAGGTGCTGGTGGCCGCCCCGCTCAGGACCGGGGCCCTGGTGAGCGTCACCGTGGCGCGGCCGGACGCCGTGTTGCTGGCCCCCGACTCGTTGCGGGCGTTGAACGCGGTCACCTTGAACTCGTAGGTGCGGCCGTTGACCAGGTTGCCGGCCGTGAAGCCGCAACACCGGGTGACCGGGATGGGCAGCTTGCGCCAGGAGCCCTTGGTGGTGGCGTCACGCTGGTACACCCAGTACCACACGTTCGGCGTGGCGCTGGCGCTCCAGGACAGCGACACCTTGCCCGCCCCGCCCGACGCCGTCAGGTTCGACGGGGCCGTCGCGACCGCCGGCAGCGGGGTCACCGACGCGACGCCGGACGGGTTCGCCGAGACTCCCGCGACGTTGAAGGAGTAGAGCCGGAACTCGTACCGGGTGCCGTTGCCCAGGTAGCCGGCGGTGAACGTGCAGCAGGTGGTCACCGGGGACTTGAGGCGCTTCCACTTACCGCCCTTGGAGCGCATCTCCACCCAGTAGAAGACGTTGCCCGTGCTGCTGGCGGTCCACCTCAGCACGGCCTGGCCGTCCCCGGCGGTGGCCGTGAGCCCGGTCGGCGGTTGCGGGACCGGCGGCATCGGGCGTGCGGTGACCTTGTTCGAGGCGGGACTGTCGCCGGCCGAGTTGGTCGCCGTCACGTAGAACTCGTAGAGGTGGTCGTTGGTCAGGTAACCGGCGGTCATCGTGGTGCCGCTGACCGGCAGGTCGAGCTTGCGGAACGACGAGTTCGCGGTGACGTCCCGCATCCAGACGTTGTAGAGCACGCCGGCGGTGCTGCTCGCGGTCCACCGGAGCGTCGCCTTCGCGTCCCCGGCGGTGGCCGTCAGGCCGCTGGCCGGGTTGGGCAGGGCGCTGAGCACGTTGACCCGGATGGTGCCGGAGGCCGCGCCCTCACCGGCCGAGTTGGCCGCGGTCACCTTGAACTCGTACTGCGAGCCGCCGGCCAGGTACCCGAGCGAGATGTACGGCGTGCTCACCGGGAACTCGCTGCGGCTGAACGTGGTCTGCCCGGTCGTGACGTTGCGCCAGTAGGCGTAGTAATAGAGGTTGGGCGCGGGTGGCGTCCACGTCAGGTCGACGTTGCCGGGGCCGGAGGAGACGCCCTGGAGGCCGGTCGGCGCCCCGGGCCGCTGCACCGTGGCGGTCGCCGCCGCGGTCGCCGACACCGGCCCGGAGCCGGCCCCGATCGGGCTGACCGCGAGAACCCGGTAGTGGTAGGTGTGCCCGAAGGTGAGGTACCCGGCGGTCATCGAGCAGCACTCGGTCACCGGCAGGGCCAGCTGCCTGAAGTCGGTCTCGCCGGCGCTCACGTCCTTCGTCTGGACGTAGTACCAGAGTTCCGGGCCGGCCGAGTTCCAGGCGAGTTGAATGTCGCCGTTCGCCAGGGAGGTCGCGGTGAGCCCGGTGACCTGCACCGGCGGCGGTGGCAGGGGCTTGACCGTGGCCGCGTTCGAGAATCCGGACTCGCCGCCACCACCGTCGATGGCCGCCACCCGGAACTCGTAGGTGTCGCCGTTGGTGAGGAATCCGGCCCGCATCGTGCAGCAGGTGACGACCGGCTCCGCCAGCCGGGTGAAGGTGGGCTCCTCGTCCGTGACGTTGCGCATCTCGACGACGTACCAGACGTTCGGGTTGTCTCCGCCGGTCCAGGTCAGGTCCGCCACGCCGTCTCCGGCCCGGACGGTCAGGCCGCTCGGGGCGGACGGCGGGGCGAGCGTGGCGGTGGCCGTGACGACCGGGCTGGTCTCGCTCTCGCCGAGCCGGTTCACCGCCCCGATCTTGTACTCGTACTCGTGGTTCGGCACCAGATAGCCGGCGGTCATCTCGGAGCCGGTGGTGACCGGGAGCTCGAGGCGGGTGAACTCGGGTTCCTCCGCGGTGACGTCACGCTGGTAGACGTAGAACCAGTCGTCCTCGGCCGCGTGGTCCCAGTTCAGCTTGATCGTGCCGTCGCTGACCGGGCCGGCGGTCACGCCGCTCGGAACGTCGGGGACTTCGAGGGCGACGTCGACGCGGGCGGTCTCCGACGTGTCGGACTCCCCGGCGGTGTTGGACGCCGTCACGGCGAACTCGTACTGGTGGGCGTCGTCGAGCGCCTCGACGGCGACCTCGGTCTGCCCGGCCTCGACCGTCTCCACCGGCAGCAGGGCGGTCTCCCCGGCGGTGATGTCACGCATCGCGACGTCGTACTCCTCGGCCCCGGCCACCGGTTCCCAGGAGACGGTCGCCGTACCGACCTTGTCGGCCTCGGCGCTGACCTCCTCGGGGGCCGGCGGCTCCAGCACCCGCACCGGCGTGGTGATCACCGCGCTGGCGGCGCCCTCGCCCTCGGCGTTGGCCGCGGTCACCTTGAACTCGTAGGTGTGCTGGTCGATCAGGCGGTCCGGGGTCAGGCTGGTCCCGGTGACGGCGGAGACCTCCCGGGCGAAGTGGGTCTGACCGGCCGTGAGGTCACGCCGGTACACCCAGTAGTTCAGATCCGATCCGGACGGCGCCGTCCAGCCGAGGGTGACGGCACCCTCCGAGTCGGCGGTCGCGGCCAGGCCGGTGGGGGCGCCCGGCACGTCGCCGGGGGCCGGGCGGGGCCAGTCCACCTCGACGAAGCGCGGGCGCCCGTTGCGGACGTCGGCGTACACGTCGTCGCGCTGGAGGGCGCCGACGGCGTACGACACCAGCAGTTTGCCGGAGCGGGCCAGGTCCGGGTGCAGGCGCGCGCCGGAGACGTGGAGCAGCTTCTCGCCGGCCGTCGGCTCCGGTGACCGGTGCAGCGGGACGGGGCCGGTGAACGGCCCGGTCGGTGACGGCGCGGTGTAGGCCACGAGCCACGGGTCGAACGGCAGGTGGCTGTCCTTGGCGACCAGGATGTACTGGTCGCCGCGGTGGATCGTGCCGAAGGCCGACTGGACGCCGCTGAGCAGCCGCACCGACGTCGACTCCTGGGCGGACCATCCGGAGCCGGTCCAGTACTGCCACGCGCCGCCGATGTTCCCGGCCGGCACCCGGGCGAGGTGCGCGAACTGGATGTCGTCGGTGTCGTCGCCCTCGGTGCCGTAGATGTAGGTGTGGTCGCCGTCGGTCAGGATCGACGCGCCCCAGGCGATGGTGGCGCCCTGCGTCAGCGGGTCGACCGAGGTCACGCCGAGGTCCGGCAGCGAGAAGGTGACCAGGGCGGCGCCGACGTGCTCGAAGTCCAGCGGCCCCTCTCCGGTCTTCTTCTTCCGTTGGTAGACGGCCTTGACGGTGTCGCCTTCCACCACCGCGTCGCCGATCCGGTAGAACTCGTCCTCGGCGGGAGCCTCGATCAGGGCCTCCGGGGCGCCGGCGACGCCGCCGGTGAGCGTGTCCACGAGGCTCGAACCGTCCTGCACCACGACCGAGTTCCTGACGAGCGGTGTCTCGGCCGGGACCGACCAGTCCTCGGCGACCGGCCCGATCACCGTGTCGGAGAACAGCCAGACGATCCGGCCGTCCGGGAGGAGCACCGAGGCCGTCCCGTCACCGGCGGCCCACTTCTCGTCGCCGGCCGAGTAGCCGGCGAACATGGCCTCCACCGCGGAGCCGGACATGCCGCCCGCCGGCGGGGCGGCGAGCGCTGTCTCGGCTCGCGTGGCCGTCACCGCGGTGACTGCCAGAAGAGTGAGGACGAAACCCCTGCTCAGCGCACGTAATCCAGGTAAGTACACAGATGTCCCCCGTGATGATCATCAATGGTTGCCAAGACTGTGCACGAGAAGCGGGCCACGAAGAAGGGGCGCGCACGAAGTGACGCCAATGGATCAACGTCATCATTGATCATCGATGTCGTGATCATGGCCGTCACCGATCAAAACGGGCGGCTTCCTCACCTTCGAATCGGCGCCTCCGATGAGGGAACGCATCCGTCCGGGCCGGACCGACCGGAGGCTAGACCTGAGAGTGACTCACCAGTAACCTGCACGAGCCGACACAGCGCCGAAACAACGGCGCCTGGCGATTGTGAGGCGAAATGACCGATTCCCCGAACGCCCCGAGCGTGGACGTCTGCGTGGTCGGCGGCTGTGGCCGGGTGGGCCTGCCGCTGGGCATCGCACTCGCCTCACGAGGGCTGTCCGTGCTGCTGTACGACATCGACGCGGCCGCCGTGGACCGGGTCAACTCGGGCGTCATGCCGTTCGACGAGGAGGGCGCCGCCGAGCCCCTCGCCGAGGCGCTCGCGGCCGGCCGGCTGCGCGCCAGCACCGCGCCGGAGAGCGTGGGGCGCGCCGAAGCCCTGGTCGTCGTGGTCGGCACCCCCGTCGACGAGCACCTCAACCCGGACCTGGGCGCGGTTCCGCGGGCCATCGAGCGCTGCGTCGAGCACCTGCACGACGGCCAGCTGATCGTCCTGCGCAGCACCGTCTACCCGGGCGTGACGGCCCTGACCGAGAAGCTGCTGAACAGCCGCGGCCTCACCGTCGACGTGGCGTTCTGCCCGGAGCGGATCGCCGAGGGCCGGGCCATGACCGAGCTCTTCACGCTGCCGCAGATCGTCGCCGCGCGTACCCCTCAGGCTCTCGACCGTGCCGAGAAGCTCTTCCGGCACCTGACCGACTCGATCGTCCTGCTCGAACCCGAGGAGGCCGAGCTGGCGAAGCTGTTCACCAACACCTGGCGGTACCTCAAGTTCGCGGCCGCCAACCAGTTCTGGATGATGGCGAACGACTTCGGCCTCGACTTCGCCCGGATCCGGCACGCCGTGTCGTTCGACTACCCGCGCGCGGCCGACCTGCCGATGCCGGGCTTCGCCGCCGGGCCGTGCCTGCTCAAGGACACCATGCAGCTGGCCGCGTTCAACCGGAACAACTTCGTGCTCGGCCACTCGGCGATGCTGATCAACGAGGGTCTGCCGCTCTACCTGGTGTCGCGGCTGGAGGACCGGTTCGACCTCAGCGAGCTGAGCGTCGGCATCCTCGGCATGGCGTTCAAGGGCGGCAGCGACGACTCGCGCGACAGCCTGGCCTACAAGCTGCGGAAGATCCTCACGCTGAAGGCGCGGGAGACCCTCTGCACCGATCCGTACGTGCGTGACGACCGTTTCCTGCCGCTCGACGACGTCCTCAAGCGCGCCGACCTGCTGGTGATCGCCTCGCCGCACCCGGACTACCGGCAGCTGGACACCGAGAAACCGGTCATCGACATGTGGGGCCTAACCGGACAGGGGGTGCTGGTGTGACGCCACGGGTCTCCGTCGTCATCCCGGTCTACAACGAGGGGCCGGAGGTGGTCCGCCACCTGGAGCGGATCCTGCGGGAGGTGCTGCTGCCGGCCGAGATCCTGGTCGTGCACGACATGCCCGAGGACACCACGGTGCCGTACGTCGAGGAGCTGGCCCGGACCGATCCGCGGGTGCGGGCCGTGCTGAACACGTACGGCCGGGGCCCGGCCAACGCCATCCGGTTCGGCATCGACGCGGCACGCGCGCCGGTGGCGGTCGTGACGATGGCCGACGGCTGCGACGACCCCCGGCAGATCGACGACCTGGCCCGGCTGGTCGACCGCGGCGTGGTGGTCGCGGCGGCGTCCCGCTACATGCCCGGCGGCCAGCAGGTGGGCGGTCCGCGGTTCAAGCGGATGGCGTCGCGGTGGGCCGGCAAGACGCTGAGCATGTTCGCCCGGGTCGGCACCCGGGACGCCACGAACAGCTTCAAGGCGTACGACACCGACTTCGTCCGCGAGGTCGGCATCGAGTCGAACACCGGTTTCGAGATCGGCATCGAGCTGACCGCCAAGGCGACCCGCCTGCGCCGCCCGGTGGCCGAGATCCCGACGATCTGGCTCGACCGGCAGCTCGGCGAGTCGCACTTCGACGTGGGCCGGTTCATGCCGAGCTACCTGCGCTGGTATTTTTTCGCGTTCGGCCGGCGTGTGTCGGACGAGCAGATGGCCGCCCGCTGGGCGGAGAAGAGGCCCGCCGCCAGCTTGGCGGCGGCTCGTGACAGGGAGGACACGCCCGCATGAAGGTGCTGGTCACCGGCTCAGCCGGCTTCATCGGCGGATATCTGGTCGAGGAGTTGCTGGGCCGCGGGCACGAGGTCGTCGGGCTGGACAACTTCTCGAAGTACGGGCCGGTGTCGCACAGCTACGACGATCACCCGAACTACTCGTTCACCGAGGGTGACGCCCGGGACACCGAGCTGGTCGCGAGCCTGCTGGAGGGCTGCGACCACTTCGTCGCCGGGGCGGCCATGATCGGCGGGATCTCGTACTTCCACGCGTACGCGTACGACCTGCTCGCCACCAACGAGCGGATCATGGCGGCCTCCTGCGACGCGGCGATCAAGGCGCACCAGGCCGGGACGCTGAAGAAGATGACGTACGTGTCGTCGTCGATGGTCTTCGAGTCCACCGACCGCTGGCCGAGCCGCGAGGGTGACCAGCACGAGGTGCCGCCGCCCAAGTCGTCCTACGGTTTCCAGAAGCTGGCCGTGGAGTACTACGCCCGCGCCGCCTGGGACCAGTACCGCCTGCCGTACACGATCGTCCGGCCGTTCAACTGCGTCGGCATCGGCGAGGGGCGGGCGCTCGGCTCCACCGAGGTGATGTCCGGCAACGTCAAGCTGGCCATGTCGCACGTCGTCCCGGACCTGGTGCAGAAGGTGCTGAAGGGTCAGGACCCGCTGCACATCCTGGGCGCCGGCGACCAGGTGCGGCACTACACCTACGGCGGGGACCTGGCCCGCGGCATCGCCACCGCGATCGAGCACGAGGCCGCCCTCAACGAGGACTTCAACCTCTCGACCGCCGAGTCGACCACCGTGCTCCAGCTGGCCGAGGTGATCTGGCGCAAGATCAACGGCCCGGACACCCCTTTCCGGTACGTCAGTGACGAGCCCTACGCGCACGATGTCGCGATGCGCGTGCCGGACGTCGCGAAGTCCCGCGAGGTGCTCGGCTTCAGCGCCGACACCAGCCTCGACACGATGCTGGACGAGGTGATTCCGTGGATCAAGCAGGCGGTCGAGGAGGGACGGCTGTAGCGGCTCCGGCCGGCGGCACAGCCCGGCGGATCGGCGCCGGAGCGGCCGCGGTCGCGATCGCCAGCGCGGTCGCCAGCGCTCTGGGCTACCTCGTCCCGGTGCTCGGCGCCCGTACCCTCGAAGCCTCTGACCTGGGCGCGCTCGCGACCGTGCTGGCCATCGCCGGCATCGCGGCCGTGCCCAGCATGGGACTGCAGATCGCGGTGGCCGTGCACCGGGTCCGGCAACCCGGCGCCGGAGCCCAGCGGGCCGGATGGCTCACCGCGGCCGTGTGCACCGCGCTGGTCGCCCTGCTGGCCCCGGTGGCCGGACCGCTTCTCGACGTGCCGGCCACGGTGATCCTGCTGCTGGCCGTCTACACCGGCGCGATCGTGGCGGCCGGCCGCTGGCTCGGTGAGCTCCAGGGCGACGAGCGGTTCCTGCTGCTCGCCGTGGGCATGGCCGTGCAGGCCGTCGGCCGGTACGGCGGCCTGAGCGCCGGGCTGCTGCTGGGCGCCGGGCTGACCGGGTCGATGCTGATCGGCACCGCCACCGCCCTGCTGATCCCGGTCGCGCTGATCCTGCTGACCCGCTCCTCCGCCGGTGCCGCCACCGGGCTCGGCATCACCGCGAAGCAGGTCTTCACCGCCTGTTCGGCCACCCTCGCGATGCTCGTGGTCTCCTACGCCGACCTGCTGCTGGCCCGCGCGGTGCTGCCGGCCGCCGCCTCGGGCGCGTACGCGGTCGGCACGGTTCTCACCAAGGGCGCGATCTGGGCGCCCCAGGTGGTCACCGTGCTCGCGCTCCCCCGGCTCGCGCACGGCAGCAGGCGCGCCCTGCTCGTCGCGGTCGGGCTGGTCACCGCGTCCGGCGCGGTCCTGGTCACCGCGTCCGCGCTGGCCGGTGGGCTGGCGTTCGGGGCGGCCGGCGGCCCGGACTACACCGGGCTGGGCCGGTACGCGCCGGTCTTCGCCGCCACCGGCGCCCTCTACGCCCTGGTGTTCGTGCTGGTCAACGCGCAGGTGGCGGCCGGATCCCGATGGCCGTCCGCGCCCATGTGGGCGGGCTGCGCGGTGCTTGTCGCGGCCACCACCGTGGTGCCCCACACCTTCACCGCGATCATGTGGTGTGCCACCGGAACCGCCCTCCTGGTGCTCGTGGCTACGGCGTTGATGCCCAACGTCGCGCGGCGGCGCGGGTTGCGGCCGTCTCCCTCGTCTGGAACAAAGGTTCCCGAGTCGGATTAAGCCGTCCAGTCGGTATTAGTCGTGCGGTGTCCTTTCACGTCGCAATCGACCCCTGTGCCTGGCTACCTTCGCCGCACCCTCCCCGGCAGAAGGAGCACACATGGCAGACAGCAACATCGACCGGCGGACTCTGCTCGCCGGAACCGCGGCGGTCGCGGCGACCGTGAGCACGACCGGCATCGCCGCGGCGGCCGCGCCGGCACACGCGGCCGCCCCGGGCGCGCCTGCCGCGCGGGCCGACTGGAAGCACGGAGGCGCCGGCACCCGGGGCAGCGAGATCGCGGTGAAGGCCGGCCGCGACAAAGAGGGCCGCTTCGGCATCATGTTCAAGAACACCGAGGCGTACGCTCCGCCGGAGGACCTGCTGCGGAGCCTCGCCGCGCAGATGGGCGAGCCCACCACACCGAACCCGACCGATCTGGACAACCCGCGCATCCCGGCCGGGTTCACGTTCCTCGGTCAGTTCATCGACCACGACATGACGCTGGACCGGACCCCGCTGGCGGAGGCGCAGGCCGACCCGCTGGCGCTCACCAACTTCGACACCCCGGTGTTCGACCTCGGCTCGCTCTACGGCCGGGGCCCGGACCAGGACCCCGATCTGTACGAGGCCGACCGCACCCGGATGAAGATCGTCCGTAACGCCAACGGCGTCGACGACCTGCCGCGCCGGGACGACGGCAGCGCCATCATCGGCGACGCCCGCAACGACGAGAACCTGATCGTCGCGCAGCTGCACCTGGCGTTCGCCAAGTTCCACAACCGGGTGCTCTCCGAGGGGCTGGCGAGCAACCTGGCCGAGGCGCAGCGGATCACCCGCTGGCACTTCCAGTGGGTGATCATCCACGACTTCCTCGACAAGATCGCCGGGTCCGAGGTGGTCGGCCGGTTCCTCGACAACAAGGGCAAGGTCAAGCGGGAGTTCTACAAGCCGAAGAACCCCAACCGGCCGATGATGCCGATCGAGTACTCGGTCGCGGCGTACCGCTTCGGGCACAGCATGATCCGGGCCGGGTACCTGCTCAACGCGCGCACCACCCCGCCCGGCGCGGCCGCCATCTTCGGCCAGGAGGGCGCCGACCTGCGCGGCAACCGGCCGCTGCCGGCCCGGCTCGAGATCGACTGGTGGCACTTCTTCGACGTGCCCGGCCGGCCCGCCACGCCCCGCAACGCCGCCCGCCGTATCGACGGCAAGCTCTCCCTGCCGCTGTTCAACATGCCCGCCACCGTGGTGAACGACGGCACCCCGTCGCTGGCCGAGCGCAACCTGATCCGTGGTGTCCGGCTGGGCCTGCCGGCCGGCCAGGACGTCGCCGCTCGGATGGGCGTCACCCCGCTCACCAACGCCCAGCTCGGCCTGCCCGACCCGGACAACGCCGGCTGGCAGGGCAAGGCCCCGCTTTGGTTCTACATCCTCAAGGAGGCCGAGCTCACCCACGCGGGCGAGCGGCTCGGCCCGGTCGGCGGCCGGGTCGTCACCGAGGTCATCCTCGGGATCCTGGAGGCCGACAAGGAGGGCTTCCTCAAGCGGAACCCGGGCTTCCGGCCGACCACGCCGATCGCCCCGGCCACCGGCCAGTTCAAGGCCGGCGACTTCGTCAAGTTCGCGCTGAACCTCTGAGCGTGACCACGGGACCGCACGCCTCGGCGCGCGGTCCCGTGCACGGGTTCCTTAGGGTGATCACATGGGACCCGGTCTGAACTCCAGGAAAGCGCGCGGCGCGCTGCGCTCGTCGGCGAGCATCTCACTCCAGATGCTGCTGGTCCTGCTCGCCACCTGGGTGACGCTCTGGCTGCTCGGCAAGGCCTGGCCGGTTCTCTGGCCGGTGGTCATCGCCCTGCTGCTCACCACGCTGACCTGGCCCCCGGTCCGGTTCCTGCGCCGCCACAAGTGGCCGCCCGCGCTCGCCGCCACCCTGGTCACGCTGCTCTTCCTGGTCGTCGCGATCGGCACGCTGGTCGGCATCGCGGTGCCGGTCGGCGCCAAGTCCGGCGAACTGGCCGACCAGGTCGTCGCCGGCATCGCCGAGCTGCGCGACTGGGCCGCCGGGCCGCCGCTGAACATCAGCGACGACCAGGCCAACGAATACCTCAACACCGCGGTCGACAAGCTCCAGGCGAGCGTCGGCAGCATCGCCACGGCCACCCTGAACGGCGTCGGCTCGGTCTTCAACGGGCTGGTCAACACGATTCTCGCGCTGTTCCTGATGTTCTTCTTCCTCAAGGACGGGCCGCGCTTCCTGCCCTGGCTCAGCCGCCAGCTGCCGGGCCGGCTCGCCACCGACGTACCCGCAGTCGCCGGCCGCAGTTGGGACGCGCTCGGCTCGTTCGTCCGCTCGCAGGCGCTGGTCGGCATGATCGACGCGGTGCTGATCGGCATCGGACTGTTCGTTCTCGGGGTGGACCTGTGGCTGCCCCTGGCCGTGCTCACCTTCGTGACCGCGTTCGTGCCGATCGTCGGCGCGCTCTTCGCCGGCTTCGTCGCGGTGGTCATCACCTTCGTCACCAACGGCGGGACCGACGCGCTCATCGTGCTGGCCATCATCGTCGCGGTGCAGCAACTGGAGGGCAACGTCTTCCAGCCCATGGTCCAGAGCCGCGGGCTCGGCCTGCACGCCGGCGTGGTGCTGCTCGCGGTCACCCTGGGCAGCAGCCTCTACGGGATCGTCGGGGCGCTGCTGGCCGTACCGGTCGCCGCCCTGCTCGCGGTCCTCTGGAACTACCTGCGCGAACAGCTCACCGACCGGCCCGTCCCGGTCCCCGAACCACGATCCGCCGAATCGGCGACCGTCGATTAAGTGGGCGCCGAGGGCTAGAGTGTGGCCGGTGAGGGCCGGGTGAGCGTCGTGGCGCGACAGGAGACCGTCCTCGCCGACGACACCCGGCTCCGCGACCGGCTCGTCTTCGGCGACGAGGACGCCTTCGGCGAGCTGTATGAGCGGTTCAGCGCGCTCGTCTACACCGTCGCGGTCCGGGTCACCCGGGACGAGCGCGCCGCCGAGGACGTCACCCAGGAGGTCTTCCTCTCCGTCTGGCAGCGCCCGCTCGCCTTCGACCCGGCCAAGGGCACCCTGCGCGGATGGCTCGCCATGCTCGCCCACCGGCGGGCCGTCGACCTGGTCCGGCGCGAGGAGACCCACCGGCGCTCCACCCAGGACGGCAAACTCAGCGCGGAGGCCCTCAGCCGCGGCGACCCGGTCGGCGACCAGGTCGAGGACGCCGACGCCACCCGGCGGCTCCGGCTCGCGCTGGGCACCCTGCCCGAACACCTGCACACCGTCATCTCCCTGGCCTATCTCCAGGGACGCACCTACCGTGAGGTCGCGGCCGAGCTCGGCCTGCCCGAGGGCACCGCGAAATCCCGGCTCCGCGAAGGGTTACGGCGATTGACCGTGGCGTTGAGTGGAAATCACGCTCACGACCCGGAGGAACAATGAGCGAGCTTGCGAGTGAATCATCGGGCTCAGTCTTGCGAGCGCGGCGGAGGTGACGCCATGACCGGCACCGACAGCCACGAGATCGTAGCCCCGCTCGTCGCGGCCTGGGCCCTCGACGCCTGCCCGCCCGACGAGGACGGCCTGGTCCGTGAGCATCTCGACCGCTGCGACGTCTGTGCCGCCGAGGCCCGCGCCCTGCGTGACACCGTCGCCGACCTCGGCGGGACCCACCGGCGGCCCCCGGCCGGGCTCGCCGCCCGGTTGCGGTCCGCGGCGCCCGTCCGGCGGCGTCCGGCGCCCGCCGCTCCGGGGTACGCGCAACCGTACGCGGCCCAGGTGGCGGCGCTCGACCTGCTGCTCACCGGGCTCGACGAGGACCACTGGGGGCGGATCGCGGCGTACGGCGAGTGGAGCGTCCACGACCTGCTCGCGCACCTCACCGCCACCGACAGCCTGATCGCGGCCGCCCTCGGGGTCGCCGTCGACCCGCCGCTGGCGCCGGGATCGGATCCGGAGTCGCGTACCAGAGAGGTGTTGGCCTTCGCCCGGTCCCGCACCGCCGAGCAGGCGCGGCACGCCTGGCGTGCCCAGGCCGAAGCCCTGTGCGGCGCCCTGCTCGCCGGCCCCGCGCCGACCGGGACGATCGCCGTCGGCTGGGCCATGCCGGTGCCGGACGCCCTGGTGGCGCGGGCTTTCGAGACGTGGATCCACAGTGAGGACATCGGCGGCGTGCTGGCCCGGCCCACCGTCACGCCGCTGCCCGAACACCTCAACCCGATGGCCGACCTGGCCGTCCGGACCCTGCCGCTGGCCACCGCCACCCGGGTCACCGCGCCGGAGGGCCGCCACGTCCGGCTGCACCTCACCGGTCCCGGCGGCGGCACGTGGACCGTTCCGGTGGCCCCGCCGGCGCCCGGCTCCACGCCGCCGGCGTCGCTCGTGCCGGACGCCGAGGTCACCGCCGACATCGTCGAGTTCTGCCGTCTGGTCGGCGACCGTCGCCGGCCGGAGCAGCTCTCCGTCAGCATCGCCGGCGACACCCGTCTCGGTCTGGAGTGGCTCGCCGCCGCCCCCGCCCTGGCCGTCCCCTGACTCCCCCAGCCGGCTGAGCGCCCGGAGACGGCGCCGAGAACCGGCTAGCGCAGGTGGCGGTCGAGGAAGGCCAGGCCCTCGTGGACGAGCGGGGCCAGGTCGGCGCCGACGAAACAGTGGTCGGCGCCGGGCACGATGCGCAGTTCGGCGGGGGCGCCCACCGCGGTGAGGCGTTCGTGCAGTTCCCGGCTCTGGCCGACGGGCACCACCCGGTCCTGGTCGCCGTGCACGAGCAGCAGCGGCGGCGCGTCCGGGGAGACGTAGCTGACCGGGCTGGCGGCGGCCGACTCCTTCGGCATCTCCTGGACCGGGCCGCCGACGAGCCGGCTCTCCGGGGAGTCCGGGGCGTCGTGGTCCTGGAGGCCCTGCGGGTGGTTCTGGGCGGCCATGGTGAGCAGGTTGCCGGGCGCGTACCAGAGGACGCCGGCCCGGACCGCGTCCGAGACGGCGGGATCGTGGTCGCCGACCGTGGGATCGTCGCCGGTGAGCGCGACCAGCGCGGCCAGATGGCCGCCCGCCGATTCGCCCCAGATCGCGAAGCGGCGCCGGTCGAGCCCCAGGTCGGTGGCGTTGCGGCCGAGCCAGCGGACGGCGGCTTTGACGTCGTGCAGCGGCGCCGGGAAGGTGGCTTCGGCGCTGAGCCGGTAGGTGACGCGGGCCAGCGCGTACCCGGCGGCGAGGATCCGGTCGCCGATGCGGGCCGGGGCGAGCTGGGGCCCGTCGTGCTTGTTGGTGCCGTAGCGCCATGCCCCGCCGTGCACCCAGATCACCAGCGGCAGCGGGCCGTCGCCGGGCGGGCGGAACAGGTCGAGGGTGATGGGCCGGTAGCCGGGGTGCTCGGCGACGATCGCGTCGATCACCGGGGTCGGTTGCCGTAACACGAGATCCCCCTGCTCAGAATCGGGTGTCCCGGGGCGGCGCCGGGCGGTCGCCGACCGTGGGACAGCCGGCCGGACGAGGTCAAGGTGCCCGCCTCCGGCTCGGGAAAACCAGCGTCATGGGCTCAGCATGCCCGGCGCGACCGGTTTCGTGTGTACCGCTGTCCGGTGTGCGACCGGCCCCGCGATGCGCTAAAGATGTTCTATGAGTGACCTCAGGCTCAACCGCAGACTGCTGCTGACCGGGGGCTCCGGTGTCCTCGGGGTGACCGTTCTGAACACCGTGACGGGGTGTTCGTCCGCCGATCCCACGGGGACGCCGTCGGCGGCCGCTCCACCGCCGGGCCTGACCGGTGACTGGCGCCGGGTCGACCTCTCGTTCGTCTCGGTCTACCTGCTGGTCCGCGGCAAGGAGGTGGCCGTCGTGGACACCGGCACCCCGGGGTCGGAGACGTCGGTGGAGGCCGGCCTGAAGGCGGCCGGCCTGGGGTGGGACTCGGTCCGGCACGTGATCCTCACCCACCAGCATCAGGACCACGCGGGCGGCCTCGCCGCGATCGCCCCGCTGGTCGGCGCCACCCTGTCCGCCGGTGCCGCGGACGTGGCGGCGATCGACGCCGCGGGCAAGACGCTGACCCCGCTCAAGGACGGCGACGAGGTGTTCGGCTTGCAGATCATCGGCACTCCGGGGCACACCCTGGGCCATGTGTCGATCTTCGAACCGGGGACCGGGGTGCTGGTGACCGGCGACGCGCTGCGCAACCAGAACGGGCTGGAGGGCTCCGCGCCGCAGTACACGGCGGACGCCACCCTGGCCGCCGCGTCGGTGAAGAAACTGGCCGGCCTGGAGGTGAAGACGATCCTTCCCGGTCACGGCGAGCCGTTGACCACCGGGGCCAAGGAGGCGCTGCAGAAGCTCGCGGCGTCGCTCTGAGACTCGTTCAGCAATGCCCGTTTCCGGCCGAAGAGGTTTTCGTGACGCCGGACGCGAAGTGAAGGTTCCCGTGACGGATACAGGGTTGACCGGCCTCGAGGTGGTCGACGAGCTCGGCCGTGGCGCGTTCACGATGGTGCACCGCGCCCGGCGGGGCGACCGCTGGTACGCGCTGAAGCGCCCGCTCGCCGACGCCGCCGAGTACCCGCGGATCCGGACCGAGTTCGCCCGCGAGGCGGCGCTGCTGGCCTGCATCGACGATCCGGCGGTGGTGCGGGTCTTCGCGGTCGGCGACCTGGACGGCGTACCGGCTCTGGTGCTGGAGCATCTGCCCGGCGGCACCCTCGCCGACAAGCTGGCCGGTGGGGTGCTGGCCGAGGAGTGGGTGGTCGCCCTGGCCGCCCGGCTGGCCCGGGGCCTGGCCGCCGCGCACAGGCTCGGGCTGGTGCACCGCGATCTCAAGCCGGGCAACATCATGGTCGGCAAGGATCAGCCGGCCAAACTGATCGACTTCGGTCTGGCGCAGCTCGGCGAGGAGACCGGGCCGTCGGATCAGGCGGTCGGCACCTTCCTGTACTCGTCGCCGGAGCAGTCCGGGATGCTCAAGCGCCCGGTCGACGGCCGCTCCGACCTTTACTCCCTGGGCGTGGTGCTCTACGAGTGCCTGGCCGGGCGGCTGCCGTTCGAGACCGAGGACGTCGGCGAGCTGCTGCGCCTGCACCTGGCCGCCCCGGTCCCGGATCTGGCGGTGCTGCGCCCGGGCATCAGCCCGGCGCTGGCCGAGGTGGTGTACCGGCTGCTCGCCAAGGACCCGGACGACCGCTTCCAGGACGCCCGGTCGCTGCTCGACGCTCTGCGTGACTGTCCGGGCGGACCGGCCACCGAGCAGTCCGCGGTGGGCGCGTGGCCGCTGCGCGGCCGGGCCGCCGAGACGGAGCGGCTGACCCGCCGCTGGGAGCGGGCACGCGCCGGGCACGGCGGGGTGGCGGTGATCCGCGGCGGGCCCGGTTCCGGCCGGACCCGGCTCGCCGAGCAGCTGGCCGCCGAGGCGGAGGCAGCCGGATTCCCGATGTTCTGGGCCACCTGCCGGGAGGGCGAGGCGACCCCGCTGTCGGCGGTCCGGGAGGGCGTACGGAACTGGCTGGCCGGGGTCCGCCGGCTGCCCACGTCCCGGCGCACGGCGGTCGAGCGGCTGGCGACGGAGGCGGCCGCGGCGGCCGGGCCGCGCCTGCTGGCCCGGATCTCCGGCGAGCTGGGCTCCCCCGGCGCCGACGCCGCGCCGGCCGGCGGTGACGAGCACGTGCTCGGCGCCGGAACCACCTTCCTGAGCGAACTGGCCACCCGCAGCGGTGGGCTGCTGCTGGTCATCGACGACGCCCAGCATCTGGACTCGGGCTCCCGGCAGCTGCTCGAGAAACTGGCCGCCGACCTGGCCGGGCTGCCGGCGTTGGTGCTGCTCACCTCCCCGGACGGGGCCGGTGATCCGGCCGCCGGCCTGGACAGCCCCGGGATCACGGAGGTCGACTGCGGCCCGCTGTCCGGGCCCGCGGTCGCCGAGCTGATCGCGTCCCGGCTGCCCGGCGCGGAGGTGACCGGGGAGCTGGTCCGGCACGTCACGGCGCGGACCGACGGTACGCCCCTGGCCGTGGTCAGCTACCTGCTGCGGCTGCTCGACGCGGGTCTGCTGTGCCCGGTGTGGGGTGCCTGGCACCTGGACGTCGCCGGGGCGGACGCGCTGCCGGCGGTCGCCGACGTCCTCGATCTGCTCGCCACCCGCCTGACCGTGCTGCCGGCCGGCACGCTCGACCACCTGGCCGTCGCCGCGGTGGCCGGGGTCCGGTTCCGGGCCGCGACGCTGCTGGCGGTCGGCGACCCGGACCCGATGCTGGCCGCGCTGACGGCCGCGGCCGACCGGCACGTGCTGGAGCCGCGCCCCGACGGCTGGTACGCCTTCGTCCACCCCCAGCTGCGCGACGTGCTGCTGGAGCAGCTCGACGAGGACCGGCTGCGGCGGGTGCACGCCGAACTGGCCCGGGCCCTGGAGGCGCTGCCGGAGGAACTGCGGGACGAGGGGCACGCGTACGCGGTGGCCCGCCACTACGGCGCGGCCGGTGACGAGGTGCCGCCCGAGGCCCGCCGCCGCAGCGCCGCGCAGGCGGGCCGGCGTGCCCTGGCCGACCAGGCGCCGGACGAGGCGATCCGCTACCTGACCGAGGCGGTGGCCGGGGACCCGTCGCCGGACACCGGGCTGCTGCACGCGCTGGCCCAGGCCTATCTGCGGGCGGGCCGGCTGGAGCTGGCCGGGGAGGTGCTGGACCGGGCGCTGGCCGCCGAACCGGACCGGCTGGCGCGGGCCCGGCTGCTCACCACCCGCATCGAGCTGTACCACACGGTCTGGGACGACAGCCGGGCTCTGGAGGCGACCCGGGACGCGCTGGCCGAGCTGCGTAAGCCGTTGGCGGGCCGGGTGCTGCCCCTGCTGATCGCGTCGCTGCTGGTGGCGTTCATGGGCCGGCTGGTCCGGCGTACCCGGATCGGTTTCGGAACCGCGCGTGGCCGGCGCCGGGAGAACCTGGCCGTGCTCGCCGACGTGCTGGACGCCGGCGGCTATGCCGCCGCGCTCGGGTTGCGCCTGGCCGAGGCGGCCGCCCTGTCGTTGCGGGCGGTGTACGCGGTCAACCGGCTGGGCCCGTGTCCCGAGTACGTCCGCGTCTACGCCCTGATCGGCTACGTGACCGCGGTGATCAAGCTGCGGGCCACGAGTGAACGCTGCCTGCGCCGGGCCGCGGCGGCGGCCGCCGGCCTCGACGACCCGGGGCTGGGCGCGTACGTGGAGTGGATGCGCGGCTGCGCCCTGATGATCGGCGGCGCCGACGACGGCAGCATCTGGGAGAGGACCACCACCCGCAACGCCCGCTGGTACGTTCCGGCCCAGCTGATCCCCGGCTACGCCACCCTGTCGATGCGCTATCTGCTGCGCGGCTACGTGGAGGAGAGCGCCCGCGAGTACGAGCGCGGCATGCACAACCTGCCCGACCGGGAACAGGTGCTGGGCACCTCGCTCGGCATGCTGAGTGTGATGATCCCGGCCGGGCAGAGCCGGTTCGGTGAGGCCGCGGCGGCGCTGAAGCGGCTGCGCGCGGCGTTCCCGCCGGGCACCGGCACCCGGGTCCAGCGGGCCAACATGCTGACCGCCGCCGCCTGCTTGCTGATCGAGCAGGGCGACGTGGGGCCGCAGCTGGAGGAGGTGATCGCCGAGTTCCACGCGCTCAAGCTGCGCCGCGCCGAGATGCTGCCGCAGCACCGGTGGTTCTTCATGTACCAGGCGCACGGCCGGCTCCTCCAGTTCCGCTTCGCCTCGGACGCCGACCGGCCGGCCCGGCTCACGGAGGCCAAGAAGGCGGTCCGGGCGCTGGGCCGGGTCGGCGGCACCCCGATGCTGCGCTGTGTGCACCTGACCACGAAGGCGTCCTGGCACCTGGCGGCCGGCGACCCGCAGCGCTGCCTGCGGTTCGCCGACGAGGCGGAACGGCGGCTGCGGAAGGTGGACGCGCCGTTCATCCAGTACGAGGTGTTCCGGATCCGGGCCCGGGCGATGCGCGCCCTGGGCATGGCCAACGAGTCGGACCGGCAGGCCCGGTTCGCGCTCAGTATGGCGATGTTCCACGGCTGGGAGCAGCGGCGCCGGCAGACACGTGCCGAGTTCGGCGTCGACGAGGGTGCCGGCACCCATCGGCGGACCGTGGCGGACCGCCGCCCGGCGGCCGGCCGCAACCGGCATCTGGAGGCGTTGCAGCAGGTCGGCACGGCCGCCGCGACCATCCTGGACCCGCAGCAGCTGGCCAGCGTCGCGCTCGACGAGATGCTGCGCATCCTCGGCGCCGAGCGGGCGGTGTTCTTCCTGCTGGACGAGGCCGGCGAGCCGGTCCGGTACGCGGCCCGGGACGCCTCCGGGGATCTTCCGGAGAGCGACGAGTACGCGTCCACGCTGGTCCGCCGGGTCGCCGGCGCCGGGGAGCCGCTGGTGGTCGCCGGCACCGAGCAGGGCGCCGCGCTCGGTTCGCGCAGTGCCGTGGTGCACGGGCTGCGCAGCATCCTGATCGCGCCGGTCCAGTTCAAGGGCCGGATGGTGGCGATCGTCTACCTGGACAGCCGGCTCGCCCGGGGTGTCTTCACCGACGACGACGTCGCCGTGCTGACCGCGGTGAGCAGCCACGTCGCCGTGTCGCTGGAGACCGCGCGGGCGGCGCAGCTGCACTCGCAGGTGCAGGCCGCCCGGCAGCAGCAGGCGCTCGCCGAGATGCTGCGGGCCAGCCTGGCCGAGATGAGCGCCATCCTGGAGCCGGACCGGCTGCTGTGGCATCTGTGCGGCACGCTGCGGACCCAGCTCGGCGCGACGGCCGGATGCCTGATCAGCACCGGCGGCGAGGTGCTCGAGGTGGTCGGCGCCGCGCCCGCCGAGGCGGTCGGGACCATGGTGCGGCTCACCCCGGGCGACACGCCCGAGCTGCTCGGGCTGGAGGAGACCGCGGGGGTACGCGAACGCGTGCTCGGCGGCGCACCGAGGGCGCTGACCGTTCCTCTGGTGGGGCGGGACGGCCCGGTCGGGTTGGTGCTGCTCGGCGGCTCCGGGCTCGACGGGACCAGCCGTCAGGTGGCGGGCGCGCTGGCCACCCAGGGCATGACCGCGTACGAGAACGCCCGCCTGTTCAGCCGGGTGCAGGAGCTGGCCACCACCGACGAGCTGACCGGGCAGCACAACCGGCGGCACTTCTACGCGATCGCCGGCGCCCTGGTGCAGGCGGCCGCCCGCAACAGCCGTCAGCTGGCGGCGGTCATGCTGGACATCGACAAGTTCAAGGCGATCAACGACACGTACGGGCACGGCGTCGGCGACGAGGTGATCCGTACCGTGGCCGCCCGGATCCGGAACCGGCTGCGCCACTCGGACGTGCTCGGCCGCTACGGCGGCGAGGAGTTCGCCGCGGTCCTGCCCGACCACGGCGGCCACGCCGAAGAGCTGGCCGACCGGATCCGCCTGGCGGTCGCCGGCGAGCCGGTGCTCACCCAGGCGGGCCCCCTGCCGGTGACGATCAGCGTGGGCCTGACCAGTCTGGGCCCGGGCGACACCACGCTGGACGAGCTGCTGGCCCGCGCCGACCACGCCCTCTACCGGGCGAAGGAGGCCGGCCGCAATCGCGTCATGTCCGACTGAGGGCGCCCGGCCGGGAAGACTGGACAGCTGTGATCCGACTGCTCGCCGCCCTGCTCCTGCTTCCGCCCGGCCCGCCGGTGCACGTCGTCCGGCCCGGCGACACCCTCTCCAGTGTCGCCGCCCGCTACGGTCACCGCGTCGCCGACCTGCGGAAATGGAACGGTCTGCGGACGCTTCCGGTGGACGGCATGCTGCGGCTCACCCCGCCCGCCGCCCCGCTGCCCGGCTGGCGCACCCGGGTCGAGCGGCTCACCGCCCCGGAACCGGCACGCTGCCCGCTGCGCGCCACCGAGCTGCGCCGCATCTGGGTCCGCTACCTCGGCTTCGACGGCCGCGCCCACGACGGCCACCTCACCATGCACCGCACCCTCGTGCGGCCCACCCAGCGGGCGTTCGCCGGCCTTTACCGCCGCCGCTTCCCGATCATGGCGATGCCCCCGGCCGTCGTCCCGGACCCCACGGTGCTCACGCTCGGCTACGAGTGCCGCTACGTGGCCGGCACGAAAACCTGGTCACAGCATGCGTACGGCCGGGCCTTCGACATCAATCCGCGGCAGAACCCGATGATCCGGGGCGACTACCTCGACCCGCCGAACAGCGCCGCCTGGCTGGCCCGCGACGCCCACCGCCCGGGCATGCTGCACGCGAACGGCGCGGTCACCGCCGTGACCCGCGAGGGCTTCACGTGGGGCGGCCACTGGACCACCTTGAAGGACTACATGCATTTCAGCACCACCGGCCGCTAGAGACCTGGTCAGAGTACGTACGGGGGACGTGCGGAGATCAATTTCGGGGAATGTTTGGTGTGGCGCCGGGTAAGGCTGCATGTTTGGGATCCCCCCGATTCAGGAAGACCCACGCCGTGCATCCTCAACCCCCGCGCCGCACCACCCACGCCTACGGAACCCCGAAGAATCTGCTCGTCTACGACCGCTGGGGCGGCTACGGCCGCCCGGTGGTCCTGTTGCACGGCCTGTTCTACGACCGCACCATCTGGTGGCCGGTCGCGGCCGAGCTGACCGGCCCGTGCAGTGTCATCGCCGTGGATCTCCCCGGTCACGGCCAGTCCGCCGAGCGCGGCGACAACGACCTGGACGCGCTCGCCCGGGATCTGGCCGTGCTGGTCCGCGACCTGCAACTGCACCGCGCCCCGGTGCTGGTCGGCCAGGGTGAGGGCGCGCTGCTGGCGGAGGCGTTCGCGGCCGCCTACGCGACCCGCGCCGTGCTGACCTTCGACGAGCCGGCCTTCGACGAGCCGGCCGAGGCGCCACCGGAGAGCCCGGAGCCGCACGAGGGCGACGCCGACCTGGCCGGGGTGCCGGCGGCGTACCGCCAGTTCGCGGTGCCGCGCGGGGATCGGCGGCTGCGGGACGCGTACCGGTGCTGGTTCTCCCGGGGAGTCCCGGCGCGAGCCGCGAAACGGCCCGGTTTTCCGCATCTGCGCGCGCCCGCGCGTTTCGCCGCCACCCTGCGCGACCTGATCTGAGCCGCGACGGCGGATCAGCCGTGCCGGCGCCGGCGGCGGTGCCGGTGATGGGGTGACGACAGCGCCGCCATGCTGATCAGCATGCAGAGGATCAGCAGGCTGCCGAGCACGATCTCGACGAGCATCGCGGACCTCCTCGGGGCCGCCGGCGGCTGCGATGAGCTGCCGGAATCCCACCGTCCCCCCGGTGGCGGCGGCCGTCAACCGAAACGGCGGAATCCATGGTTGGCATGGTGTGCCGGGCCGGGTCTGCCTATGCTGCCCCCGAGGGGAGTACCTCCACGGGAGCGTGGCGGTCACCACGGGCACGCGGACGTGCCCTCGTGCGTTCGCCCGGCGTGCGGCGGGTTCGCCCGATGTGCGCGGGTGAGGGAGACCTCGGACGATGACACGTGTCCGAGGGGGCCCTGTGCTCGATCTTCCGTCCATCGCGTCGCCGCAGCTCTGGGCGATCAGCATCGCCGTTCTGCTGTGCCTGCTCGCCGCCGATTTCGCGATCACCCACCGCCCCCACGACGTGGGGATGCGCGAGGCGGTCGGCTGGTCACTCTTCTATCTCGCGCTTCCGGCCGCGTTCGGGGTCCTTCTCTGGCAGGTGTACGGGCAGCGCCCGGCCGTCGAGTTCTTCACCGGTTACGTGGTGGAGAAGTCGCTGTCGGTCGACAACCTGTTCGTCTTCATGCTGTTGCTGGCGGCGTTCGCCGTACCTCCGCGCCTGGCGCAGCGGGTGCTGCTGTACGGGATCGCCGGCGCCCTGGTGCTGCGGGCCGTCTTCATCGCGGCCGGCGCCGTCGTGCTGCGCAGCGGGGCGTGGGCGTTCCTGCTGTTCGGGGCGGTGCTGCTGGCGACCGCGGTGAAGGTGTTCCGGGAGGCGATGCGCCACGAGGAGTACCGGGTCGACATCGACACCATGCGCAGCGTGCGGCTGATGCGACGGCTCATGCCGGTGACCGGCGGCTACCACGGCGGCCGGCTGACCGTGGTGGAGCGGGGGCGGCGCGCGCTCACCCCGCTGGCACTCGTGGTGGTGGCCGTCTTCATGACCGATCTGGTGTTCGCCGTCGATTCGGTGCCGGCCGTCTACGGCGTGACCGAGGACCCGTACCTGGTGTTCGCGACGAACGCGTTCGCCCTGCTCGGTCTGCGGGCGCTGTATTTCGTGCTGCACAACGTCCTGGACCGGCTGCGGCACCTCAACTACGGGCTCGCCGTCATCCTCGCCTTCATCGGCGTGAAGCTGGTGCTGCACTGGGCGCACGGTGTCTGGCCGGGCGTGCCGGACATCCCGACCGACGCGTCGCTCGCGGTCATCGGCCTGACCCTGGCCACCGTGACCGTGACCAGCCTCTACGCCGACCGCCGGGAACGTGTCGGCACCTGACCGGCGTCGCTATCCGCCGCCGGCCCGCACCGGGCGCCGCCGGATCTGGTCGGCGGCGTCGCGGACCGTCAGGATCAGCGGGCGGGCCTCGGTGTAGGCGGTCACGGCGGCGTCCACGTCACCGGCGCGGGCCGCCGACTCGATCCGGCCGCAGGCGGCCGTCGCCGGGCCCGCGCCGAGGTTCGCCAGCACCCCCATGAGCTGGTGCGCCTCGGTACGGGTGGCGCCGGTGTCGTCGAAGGCGAGGGCGTGCTCGATCCGGTCCAGGTGTTCCGGGATCTTCGCCGAGAGGGTGGCGAGCAGTCCGGCCAGCGCGCCGGCGGTGGCCGCCGGGTCGGGTCCGCGCAGGTGGTCCAGCCGCCGCTCGATCTCCGCCGTCACCTCGGCGAGGTCCGGCGGCGTCGCCTGTGCCCAGTGGTCCAGCACGCGGGCGACGGCCACCGGGAGGAGCGGCTTGGCCAGATGCTCGTCCATGCCGGCGGCCAGGCAGCGGGCCCGGTCCTCGGCCAGGGCGCTGGCGGTGAGCGCGATGATCGGCACGTGCCGGCCGGGCGGCTCACGGCGGCGGATCTCCTCGGTCGCCTGGTAGCCGTCCATCTCCGGCATCAGGCAGTCCATGAGGACGGCCTGGTAGTCGCGGCTCAGGGCGCGGTCCACCGCCTCCCGGCCGTTGACCGCCACGTCGGCCGTGTAGCCGAGGTTCGCCAGGATGCCCAGCGCGACCGTGCGGTTGATCTCGTTGTCCTCGACCACCAGCAGGTGACCGCGGCCCGGCGGATTCCCCGCGACCGTGCCGACCACGCCGTCGCCGTCGACCTCGCTCAGCACCCCGGCCAGCGCGTCGAACAGCTGTGCCTGCCGCAGCGGCTTGGCGAACGCCCCGGACACCCGCTGGTCCGTCTCGCTGGGCAGGTGACCGGGGTCGGCGGCGAGCAGGACGGTCTTCGGCACCGGGCAGCCGGCCGGCACCAGCCGCTCCACCGGGGTGCTCTCGACGCCCGCGATGACCAGGTCGACGGGACGTCCCGCGGCGGCCGCCTCGGCCAGCGCCCGGGTGACGGCGTCCTCGTCGCCGACCCCGGTGGCGTCCATCGACCAAGCGCTGAGCTGCTCCATGAGGACGGTGCGGTCCTCCTCGTCGGTGTCCACGACGAGCACCCGCAGCCCGTCCAGGGAGTGCCGGTCGAACAGGTCCAGGCCCTCCCGGGCGGTCCGCAGGGTGATCGCGAACCAGAAGGTGCTGCCCTCCCCCGGCACGCTCTCCACGCCGATCCGGCCGCCCATCAGCTCCACCAGGTCGCGGCTGATGGCCAGGCCCAGGCCGGTGCCGCCGAACCGCCGCGTGGTGCTCGCGTCGGCCTGGGTGAACGCCTCGAACAGCCGCTCCCGCTCCGGCGCCGCGATGCCGATGCCGGTGTCGCGCACCTCGAACCGGATCGGTACGGCGTCCGGGCCGGCGGTGACCGTACGGTCCAGCGTCGCGGCGATCTCCACCCGGCCGTGCGGGGTGAACTTGACCGCGTTGCCGGCCAGGTTGAGCAGCACCTGGCGCAGCTTGCCGGGATCGCCGCAGACGGTGGCGGGCAGCTCCGGGTCGCAGTCGCCGCCGACGGTGACGGCCTTCTGGGTGTCCGGCGGGGCGACCAGCGCCACCACGTCGGTGATCAGCCGGGCCACCTGGAAGTTGGCGTCTTCCAGCAGCACCTTGCCGGCTTCCAGCTTGGAGAAGTCGAGGATGTCGTTGATCACCGAGAGCAGGGCCGATCCGGCGGCGCCGATGCCCTCGGCGTACCGGCGCTGCCGTTCGTCCAGCGGGGAGCCGAGCAGCAGGCTGGTCAGGCCGATCACACCGTTCATCGGCGTACGGATCTCGTGGCTCATCGAGGCGAGGAACTGCGCCTTCAGGCGGGCCGCCTCGATGGCCTGGTCGCGGGCCTCGGCGAGGGCCTGTTCGGTCTGCCGGCGGGCCGTGATGTCCCGGACGAAGCCGTGGTAGTGCGGGCTGTGGTCGTGCCGGATGCACCACATGGTCAGCTCGACCGGGATCTCGTGGCCGTCCCGGTGCCGCGCGGTGATCTCGGTCGGCCGGTCCAGCAGCCATTCGAGGCGGCCGTCCAGCAGCCGCAGCAGCGCCGGGTGGTACCGCTCCGGCAGGATCGTGCCGGTCACGTCCCGCCCGAGGATCTCCTCGCGCCGCCAGCCGAAGACGTGTTCGGCCTGCCGGTTCCACTCGGTGATCTCGCCGGCCGCGTCCATGGTGAAGAACGGGTCGCTGGCCGCCTGCATGATCATTTCCAGCTGTTCGCGCTCCACCCGGCGGCGCTGCTCGGCCTGGACCCGCGCGGTGATGTCGTGCGCCACGGTCGAGGCGCCGATCACCGCGTCGTCGGCGCCGCGCATCGGGGCCATGCTCAGCGACACCTCGATGACGGTGCCGTCCTTGCGCCGGCGGCGGGTCTCGAACCGGCTCAGGGCCTGGCCGCTGAGCACCCGGCCGAGCAGTTCCCGCTCCTCGCCGAGCCGGTCCGGCGGGAGCAGGCGGGTCATGTCGCTGCCGATCATCTCCTCGGAGGTGTAGCCGTAGAGGCTCTCGGCGCCCGGGTTCCAGGTCTTGATCGTGCCGTCCGGCGACTTGCTGACGATGGCGTCCTGGGAGGCCTCGACGATCGCGGCGAGCTGGGCGTTCTCGTGCGCCTGCGAGCGGCGGCCCGGCTCGGTCACGGCCAGCTCCGTCACCTCGGCACTCACCCCGAAGATCGCGTACGGCCGGTCGCGGTGATCGCGGAGCGTGTACAGGGTGGTGACGAACCGCCGGGTCCGGCCGGCGTCGGGGATCTCGTCCTCGAAGGCGACCGGGCCGTCCGCGGCGAGGGCCGCCCGGTCCCGGCGGCGGAACTCGTCGAGCCGGTCGGGCGGGTGCACGTCACGGTCGTAGCGGCCGGCGGCGCCGCCGTACGGGATGCCGTGGAACCGGTCGTAGGCGGCGCTGGTCAGCCGGTAGCGCCCGGTGAGGCTCTTCACGAACGCCGGCGTGCCGGTCTGGTCCAGGATCTCGGCGAGGTAGTGGTAGCGGTTCAGGTGGCGCCGGATCCGGCGGGCGGCCATCGTCAGGCCGCCGGCTGTGACGGCGCCGGCGGCCACCAGAGAGACGGCTCTCCCCAGCACGGCAGCACCCCCGAAGATCCGAATCTGTTTCAGCATCAACGTACATGCTTTACCCTTTATTACGGACATATCCTGATCAAACGCTTCTCTTCTCGAGGGAGCCGCGGTGGCGACAGTGATGGTCGTCGACGACGTAGCCGCCAACCGGGACATCGTGCGCATGCTGCTCGGCTTCCGAGGTCACGAGGTCATCGAGGCGAAGGACGGCGCCGACGCGCTCCGGCTGGCCCACGCCCACCACCCCGACGTGGTCGTCTCCGACGTGCTGATGCCCGGCATCGACGGCCTGGAACTGGTCCACCGGCTGCGAGCCGACCCGGACCGGGAGGCCGCCTCCGCGCCGGTCATCTTCTACACCGCCAACTACCTGGAACCGGAGACCCGGCCGCTGGCCGAGGCGTGCGGCGTGAGCCAGGTGGTGCTGCGCTCCCAGGACCCGGGCACCCTGCTCGACGCCATCGAATCCGCGCTGGCCGCCGGGCCGGTCACCGTCGACCTCGACACCGGCGAGAACTTCGCCCAGGCCCACCTGCACGCGGTCAACGCCAAACTGATCGAGAAGGTACGGGCGCTGCACGACACCGAACGCAGGTTCGAGGCGATGGCGGTGGCCTCCCCCGTCGGCATCGGCATCATCGACCGGCACGGACACGCCGACTACGTGAACCCGCGATTCGCCGAGATCCTCCAGACCCCGATCGACCGCCTCCTCGGGCACGGCTGGCTGGCCTGCCTGGACCGGCCCGCCCAGGACGCCGCCCTGGAACTGCTGCACGGCGCCGGCCCTGACACCGAACTGCGCTTCACCCACCGGATCACCCGGCCGGACGGCGAGATCCTCTCGCTGCGGGTGCACCTGCGGCACATCCACGACGGGGAGGACGGCCTGACCGGCGGCGTGCTGATGGTCGACGACGTCACCGACGTCACCCAGGCCGAGGAGCGGCTGCGGCAGGAGACCGAGCGACGGCAGGACGACGCCCGGACCCGCGACGCCGAACGCCTGCACGCCCTGCGCCGGATGGCCGGCGGCACGGCGCACGACTTCAACAACATCCTCGGCGCCATCCTCGGCTACGTGAACCTCGCCATCGAGTCGATCAACGACGGTCGCGCCGACGGCAGCATCCCCGCCGACACCGCGGAAAGCCTCATCGACGACCTGGCCCAGGTGGTCAAGGGCGGCGAACGCGCCCGCGGCCTCACCCAGCAGCTGCTGGCCTTCGGCCGCCGCGAGGTCAACCAGCCCACCGCCCTGGACATGAACGCGCTGCTGCGCGAAAGCGAGACGTCGCTGCGGGCGGCCGCCGGACCGGACACCGTCCTGCGGCTGGACCTCGGCAGCGGCCTGCCCACCGTCAAGGCCGACCCGGCGCAACTCACCCAGGTCCTGCGCAACCTGGTCCGCAACAGCGCCGAGGCGATGCCGGACGGTGGCGTCGTCACGATCACCACCTCGGCCCGGGACGACCGGGTGGCGGTCGAGGTCCGCGACACCGGCACCGGCATGGACGCCGAAGTCCGCGAACGCTGCTGCGAACCGTTCTTCAGCACCAAGTCGACCACCGGCACGGTCGGGCTGGGCCTGTCCACGGCACACGGCATCGTCAGCCAGGCCGGCGGCCAGCTCACCATCGACTCCCGGCCCGGGCAGGGCACCACCGTCACGTTCACCCTGCCCGCGATGGCCGGCGCCGCCCCCGCGGCCCCGCCGCCGAAAACCGCCCAGCAGGACCCGGCCGGCGGCGAGACGCTGCTTCTGGTCGACGACGAGGAGGCGGTGCTCCAGGTGACCGCCCGGATCCTCAGCGGCGCCGGTTACCGGGTGCTCACCGCGCCCGACGCCGGCGAGGCCCTGCGCCTGCTGGAACGACACGGCGGCGAGGTGGCGGCCCTGGTCACCGACGTGGTCATGCCCGGCATGAACGGCCGCCAACTGGCCCGCATCGCCGCCGGGCGACGGCCCGGCCTCTGCGTCGTCTTCGTCTCCGGGTACGCCGAATCACTCTTCGACGACCAGGGCAACAACCTGGAGCCCGGATCGACGATCCTGGCCAAGCCATTCGACCGCGACAAACTGGTCAACACGGTACGCACCGCCCTGGGAGCCGGCGTCAAATCCTCCTAGCGGCCCCCACCGCCGCCGAAGCCGCCACCAGGATCGGCCCACCGAACCCGACCTCGAAACCACATCGACTCGGAGATCACCACCCATATCCCGAACGGAATCAGACATTCCCGTTGACCTCGCCCATCAGCCGCAGCCGACCGAGAAGGATGCGAATGGGGCTAAGCGTCACAGCGACCGGTTCTTCTTCGAAAAGACGGCGTCAAACGGGACGGCCTGATCCCGCCATTCTTCACCAATCCCCCGACCATTTCAGGAAAGCGACCGGCGGCAAGCTATCCATCCCGTCAACCCCCGCCGAATCAGCCAGCTCACGAAAGCCGCCGGCAGCGAACTCCACAACCCCGCCAACTCCCGACCAGATCAGCCGGCTCAGGAAAGCCACCGCCGACGCCCTAACCCAAATCCCCCGACCAGATCGGCGGGACTCAGGGAAGCCATTGGCCGCAGGCTCCACAACCCAACAGCTCCCGACCGGACCGGCCCAACAAGTCCAGAAAGGCCACCGGCAGCGAGCTTTCCCAACCCCCAACAGTTCCCGACCGGACCGGCCCAACAAGTCCAGGAAAGCCACCGGCAGCGAGCTTTCCCAACCCCCCAGCAACCGCCGACCAGATCAGCCAGCCCAGGAAAGCCACCGACAGCGAACTCCCCAACCCCCATCAACCCCGACCCGGTCGGCCGGATCGGCGGCTGACGCGGACGCGCGACACTGGTTGACGAGCCCTGTGTTCGGTGACCTCTACATAGGTGCGGTTGCGTTCGGCGTGCTTGCCCGGCTTCGAGTGGTCGCACGCGGGCGCGATCGGCTCGCCCTCGTGGTCGGCGCGCATTATCGGCGGGCCGCTGCACTCGGAGGGGTTGACGGGCGCAGCTCCGTTCAAGCGATGGGCAGTCGCGTTCAGCGGGGTCGGTGATTTGATCAGCGAGTGCGCCCGCGGCGGTGGCGCCGGTCTGCTGAGCGAAGCCTCGCGGAGCGCCCGTCTCATCGGCGTATTCGTGCAGCTCAGGGACTCGATCTGCCAGGCAGCGCGTCGTGCGCGCACGGGGCGAGGCGCACTTTGGCCGGTCGAGTCGCTGCTCCGGTCGGCGGCCATTGGGCTGGATCATGCCGTAACCGATCAGCTGACCTTGTGCTGCCGACCGCTCGACCGGGTCCCTGCCGCTTCGTTCCGGAGTGGGCCGCGCATCGACCGAGCACGGCGCTGCGACGCTGCCCGACCGCACAGGCATGGCGCCTCGTTCCGGAGCAGGCCGCGCATCGACCGAACGCGGCACCGCGACGCTGCCCGGCCACACAGGCGTGACGCCTCGTTCCGGAGCAGGCCGCGCATCGACCGAACGCAGCACCGCGACGCTACCCGGCCACACAGGCGTGACGCCTCGTTCCGAAGTGGGACGTGCATCGACCGGGGTCGGCGGTGCGACGCCGTCCGTCCGGACGGACGTGGTGCTCTCCGGCACGCGGGCGGGTGACTGAGCCGCCTCGTCGCGGGAGTGGAGACGGCGGAGGCGCTCGGCGTGACGCCTGCGCAGACCCCAAATGCGGTGACGCTCGTGTGCACGACGGAATTGCTCAGCGGCCGGAGAATGGTTCCGGCGCACACTCCAGTCACGCATCCCGGAAATCTCTTCCTTGCTGAACAATTGGAGCTGCGGCATACCTCAATTCTCCTGCGTCGACGCGAGGAAGTGTAAGCCCCACCTCAAAGTTGATCATGCCAAATTTACTCGGCCCGGCATCAACATCTTCCCTCACCACTCCCGACTCGGAGACAATCCGGCGATTTGACAATTCGATGCTTGATGAAGATCGACTCCGCTTATGCGAGGTCGTGTGGTGCGGATTGCCTTGTAACGTGCCGGCGCTTCTCGCAAGTTCACTCGGCCCACCAGCATGCCGCGGTACCGGGTCAGGTCCCCAGGGCTCCGGCGAAGTCCGGGATAGGGCCAAAAGCGTCAGTGGATGATCGGCGGCGTCGCGGACGGCTGCCATGACGCGTGGGTCTCCGGTGCCAGTGCGAGACTCGCTGCCGCCCTTCGTCGTAGGTGACGTCACGAACCCAGCCAGCGGACGCCGGTCCGGGACGGACGCCGCTCCGGGACGGACGCCGCTCCGGGACGGATCACGGGACCGGGACGGATCACGGGACCGGGACGGAGCTGTCGTGGTGGGAACCTCGGCGAACCGTTCGGTGATTGCGGTGTGGGGCGGCCGGCGGCGATCGCTACCGCCGTGAGTGACGGGCCCTCACTGCCGGTTTCGGGCACGGATGGGAACGGTGTGCGGGGTGACGAGGAGAGCGGGGATGCCGCCGGTGCGGGTGTGAGCCACCTCGATTCGATCATCGGGGGGTGTCCCTATGGTTTCTGTCAAGCGGCGAGGGCGAGTCTTTCTGCCGGTTTGTGCTGGTACGGCGTATGCGTGCGGAGCATGGCGTGCAGGACGTCGACCCGGCGGCGGGCGAGGCAGATGA
>NZ_JAGFNS010000004.1:0-231470 GCF_017592555.1 Actinoplanes flavus
TATCTGGCGGCCAAGGGCTTCGACCCGGTGCTCGGCGCCCGTCCGCTGCGCCGGACCATCCAGCGCGAGCTGGAGGACACGCTGTCCGAGCAGATCCTCTTCAACGAGCTGCGCCCCGGCCAGATCGCCATGGTGGACTGCCACGACGATCGGGCCGGGCTCGTCTTCCACAGCGCGGCCCCCATCGAATCAGTGGGGGAGGAGCTCCTGCCCGGCTAACACCGCCAGGTCGTGGGGCGCCATCGTCAGCGTGTGGCCGGACCGCTCCCGGCGGACCCGGTAGGCCACCGGCGGACCGGCGGCGCCCCACACCGCACCGACGATCATGGCGCGTAGTCCCTGGTAGGGCCCGGTCAGCAGCCGGACCAGGGTGCCGGGGGCGTGGCCGTCGTCGGCGACCATCAGCACCGCGTCGAGCGTCTGCGCCACGCCGGTGACCGGCGCGTCCGGACGGGCCGCCCACAGGACCTGGCTCAGCGCGGCCAGCCGGATGCCGACCTGCCGCATGTGCCAGTCGGCGCCGTCCCGGCTGGCGGCCACGGCGTGCTCCAGGACCGGCCACAGCTCGCCCGGCTCCCGGTCGAGCAGCGCCCGGGCCGCCCGATCCAGCGCGGCACACTCCATGTCGACGGTGGTCTCCTCGCCCATCTCGGCCACCCAGGCCAGGAAACCGGGCTCCGGCAGCAGCGCCGGCGACTCGAAGACGACCGCCATGTACAACATCGACAGCAACTCGGCGCGGTCCTCGCCGTGGTAGAGCGACCCGGCCGACGGGAACCGCTCGACCAGATGCTGCGCCCGGCCGTCCGGCAGCAACGCGGCCCGCCGGCTGTCGGCGAGCCGTTCCTCGAAAGACCACCGGGCACGAGCCTCGATGAGACGCTGCCGCTGCTCGTCACCAGTGAACGGATAGATGGTGCGGCCACTGCCGGCCACGGTTTCGCCTGGCCGCAGGCCGGTCGCCTCCAGCTGGCGGGCGGCCACCGAATACCGCACACCGGTCAGGGCGGCCTGGGCACGGATGGCCCGTTTGCGGGCCCGGCCCTGCCGGGGAGTCCGCCGGGGATGCTTCTCAACCATGGTCGTCTCCGGAGCAGTCCCACGCCCTGCACGGACGGGCGACGTAACGGCGCCGGGGCAGGATCGAGCGGCGCTGAGTCGCGGACTCTTGGCCCCTGATGGACGACCGGGCGTGGGCCGGTCACCCGTGGGCTCGGGCGGGCGCACCGCCTGCGCTAAATCATATCTACGCCCGTCCGGCACCGCCGCCCCGCGCCACCGTTCCGCGTGCGCCTCGCTGACCTCCATCCGGGTCCGGCGGCAGAACATGGGCGGCCCCCGGCGATCGCCATTGCGATCAACTGAGCGGCCTCATGCGGTGTGCCGGGAGCCGGTGCCCCCGCGTGCGACAGGGCGATTGGGCCACCAGATCAAGATCAAGACATGGGGGTACGCGATGAGGGCACTCAAACTCACGACGGCCGCCAGCCTGGCGCCTGCCGTCTCCGGTGAGGCGACCGCGCCGCTGCCCGGCCATCGACCCGGTCCGGGGCACCGGCGGATCGCCGACCTCTTCGTGACCGGTCCCGGTGACGAAGGCGGTCGCCTGGAGATCTTGGACGGGGGCCGGACCGCGTGATCGTCCGGGTTCTCTGCCGGCCAGATGCCAGTGATGGCCCGAGTCCGTCGATCGCGTCGACCGGGAGGCCGACGGCATGCTCGATCAGTCGCTCCGTGACCGGTGGGCTGTCGATCAGGGGGGGCGTGGCGATGCGTCTGAGGTGGCCCGCGCCCTGATGCATCTGTTGACGAGTGTCGATGTACCTGTTTGCATGGCGGCGCGGTAAAACGATTCACTGCCCTGCGTCATCCGTCAAGAGGAGAACCGGTGCGGAGATCACGATCGCTCGTCCTGGCACTGACCGCCGTCACCGCTGTCGGCGGCACTCCCGGCCCGGCTCACGGCGGCGTCCTGCGCGCCGTCCCGGGGGAGTGTTCCGGCGCCGCGCCGATCGTCTGCCACTTCGACGTCGCCCCTGGTGTCTACGACGTCTCGGTGGTCCTCGGCAACGCCGGCGAGGCCGCCGTCACCGGAGTCCGGGCCGAGGCCCGCCGGATGATGCTCGGCGAGATCGCCACCGAACCCGGCCGGTACGCCCACCGCTCGTTCGCCGTCGACGTCCGCGAACCCGAGGGTGAACCCACCAAGATCACCTCTGGCACTCCCGGTCTGACGCTGACCTTCACCGGCTCCGCGCCGCGGGTCGAGCGGATCACGGTACGCCCGGCCCGCCGTCCCGGGTTGAGGCTGTTCCTGGCCGGCGACTCGACGGTGTGTGACCAGGACACCTTCCCCTACACCGGTTGGGGGCAGGCAATCCCGCAGCACTTGCGGCGGGGCGTGACCGTGGCGAACTACGCCGACTCCGGCGAGAGCACCGGGTCCTTCCTCGCCGAGCCGCTGCTCTGGGCCGCGATGCTGCCGCGGGTCGGGCGGGGTGACGTGGTTCTGCTGCAATTCGGCCACAACGACAAGACCACGACCGCCGAGGACTATCGCGCGAACCTCACCCGCATGATCACCGAGCTGCGGGCCCTGCACGCGAAGCCGGTGCTGGTGAGCCCGCCGGTGCGCCGCCGCTTCGACGCGACCGGGCACCTGGACGCGGTGGCCCGGCACACGAACGGTCTCGGCGTGGACCTGCCGGCGGAGATGGCCGCGGTCGCCGGCGAACAGGACGTGCCGTACATCGACCTGACCGCGGACAGTGCGACGCTAGTCGAGGGCCTCGGCGTCGAGCGGTCCAAGCCGATTTACCTCTACAACGAGCTTCGCGACAACACCCACTTCTCCGAGTACGGGGCCGACCAGATCGGTCTGCTCGTGCTCGCCCGGCTCACGGAACTGCGCGTGTTGCCGCCTGCCTCCTTGCGCCGGTCCGAAGCCTCCCACGGAGGTTAAAACGATTCACTAAATGCGACATCCATCAGTAGCCCTGTGATCATCCGGTGCCGTCCTCGGCGAGCTGTTGACCTCTACTCCAGCGATCGCGGCGACTTCCGCGCGCCGCCGAGGGCCGCGCACGCAATCCGCAGGCGCAAGCCGGAGCCGACCGCGCGAGCGACGTCGGCCCACTCCCCTGAAGTGGCGGCCCGGCGGGTTAGGGTTGATTGCGCCGCAAGGATTGATTGCGCCCCAAGGGTTGACCGGTTCGCAAGGTTGATCGGGCCCGCAGAGGTTCGCTGGGTCGGAGGGCTGGCCGGGTTCCAAGGGTTGATTGGGACCGCAGAGGTTGACTAGGTCGCGAGGCTTGATCGGGGCCGCAGAGGTTGACCAGGGGCCGCACAGGTTGACCGGGCGGCAGAGGTTGACTGAACGCGCAGAGGTTGACTGGGCCCGCACAGGTTGACCCGCCGCAGAGATTCGCTGGGTCGCGAGGGTTGACTCGGTCGCAAGGATTGATTGGGCTGCAAGGATTGATCGAGCCACAGGGATTGATCGGGCGCGAGGGTTGATCGGGCCGCAACAAGGTGCGGCGGGCCCGGAGGCGGCGATTGTGCAGGTGCCGGGCGATCTGTTCGGCGAGGGCGGAGTCCTGCGGGACGCCGGTGGGGCGGCGAGGTGAGGTGGTGGGCCGCCGCCCGACGGCGTCATGCTGACCCGGGCGGCGGCCTGACGATCACGCCGGCTCGGGGTGCTCCGTCACGTTCTGGAGGTAGAGCTGTTCGCCCAGCTTCTCGATCAGACTGAGCTGGGTCTCCAGGTAGTCGACGTGGTGCTCCTCGTCGGCGAGGATGTCTTCGAAGATTCGCGCCGAGGTGACGTCACCGATCGAGCGCATGTACTCCAGGCCGCGGCGCAACCGGTCCACGGCCTCGACTTCGATCTTCATGTCGCATTCGAACTGCTCCTTGACCGACTCGCCGATCCGGAGCACGCCCAGCTTCTGGTAGTTGGGCAGGCCTTCGAGGAAGAGGATCCGGTCGGTCAGGATCTCGGCGTGGCGCATCTCGTCGATGGACTCGTGCCGCGTGTGCTTCGCCAGCACGGTGTGTCCCCAGTTCTCCTGCATCTTGTAGTGCAGGAAGTACTGGTTGATCGCGGTGAGCTCCGCGGTGAGCTGCTCGTTCAGGAATTCGATGACGCGGGCGTCGCCTTGCATGCCAAATACCCCCAGTTATGGCTAACTGGGGCTTATCGTACGCGTCCCGTGACGCTAAGCGACCGCTGGCAGGCGAGTGTCCGCGTTTTCCTCCTTGATCAGCTCACAAATTCGGTCAAGGCAGCTGCCGCAGCCCGTACCGGCGCCGCAGGCGTCCCCCACCTCTTCCTCCGTACTCGCACCGTCTTGGACGACAGCCCGAACCTCACGCTCGCGAACGTGGTAACAAATGCAGACGTACATCGAGCGCCGATCCTTCGAGAGCCTATCCTTACCTAGGTTAGGCTGCCCTAAAAATCGAAGACCTGCAAGATGAGGCCGCCGAGGTTGGCCCTCCAGGGACTGTGATCAAAACCGGCCATTAGAGCTGGTCACCCTGCGTGCGGCGCCACGGTCGCGGGTTGTTCCGCAACGTGGCCGTACACCAGGCACGTACCGACACCACCGGAACCGCGACCATCCCGCCGACCATGAACAGGTGTGCGAACAGCCCGACCCGGCGTGAGGTGGAAGTGAACCCGTCACCGCTCAGCGCACGGGCGAGGTTGACGTCGAGATCGATGGAGGCCAGCAACCACGCCACCGTGATCCAGATCGGTGCGCACGCGGCCAGCAAGGTCGCGCAGCCCCGGGCCACCGGTGGCAGAAACGGGATCGCGCACAGCAATGCGGCCAGACCGAGCAGCGTCAGCGACCACCACGGCGCCGACCCACCCACCTCGACGGCCCAGTATCGGACCCCCTCCACGGCGCCGTCGCGCAGCCCCCAGAAACTCGTGCCCGGTGGCGCCGGAACGGCCAGCAGCGTCACCGCGATGGCCAGAATCCCGGCGACCAGCAACTCCTGCCGGCCCGCGACCAGGAGTACGGCCACCAGCATCAGCAGAACCGTACCGGTGAAGGCGAGCACCCAGCCGAGTTCGGCGTGCACGCCGAAGGCGCCGGCAGAAACGTCCGCGGTCGGCTTGAGCGTTGGCAGGCCTGCCGCCGCACGTCGGGCATCGGCCTGCTGGATCCGGGTGTAGAGCGTCAGCACCAGACCCAGCAGGAGAGTCCCGGCCACCAGCGCGGACGGCCCGGCGACCAGGCGCAGGACGTGCCGCCGCACCAGCAGCGTCCAGGTCAGCACGGTGAGCAGTCCCGACCCGATCAGATAGGCCACCCAGTAGATCCGCAGCTCGGGCAGGGTGACGCGGACACCGGAGACGACATCCGCGAAGTCGGCGCGGGTGGCGAGCACCAGGGACACCGTGCCGGCGGCGGCCAGCACGTAGAGGCCGGGGGCTGGCCGTTTCGCGGCGGGTGCCCGGTTCCGGTGCAGCAGGGCCAGACCTCCGAGCAGCCCCAGCGTCGCCACGACCTGGGCGATCACCCAGACGGTGACGGCCACGGTCTCCGCCGTGGTCGGCGCCAGTTCCGCCATGGGTGTCCCTCCCCGATCGGTTCACGATCGTAGATGTCACCCTCGATCGGAGCGCGTCCGGCGTACCGTTGCGAGTTTTTGATCCAGGTCTTGAAGGCTTTCCAGGCGGGCGCGGCAGGCGGCGAGCCGCGCCGCCAGCTCCGGGGCGCGCTCATCGAGAGCCCGCAGATCGGTACGTGTGTTCAACAGTTGACTCCAGACCACACCTCGGCCCGTCTCCAGCAGTTCGGCGGCCAGCCCCGGGTTTTCCGCCAGCGCCGTGGCGGCGCCGTTGGGCACCAGGTCACCGGCATAGGCGTGCAGCAGGCTCCACTGGTCGTGGCCGTCGATTCCCCGCCACGCCAGCAACGGCAGCAGCCGGACCGCCTCGGTGTACGCGGTGACGGCCGTGTGCGGACCGGTGGAGCCGGTGACCGTCCGCACCCAGCCGGTTGCGGCGTCGACCCGGTTGACGATCGGCGCGAGCGTGCACCGGGTGGCCTTCCGGAGCACCCGGACGGCGGTGGCCAGATCGCCGCGCACCCCGGTGCGCTGGAAACGGGCGAAGAGCGCGCCACCGAGGTTGGTGAGGCGTCCCGCGAGATCGGGATGGTCCGGGGCGGTGGCGCGGACCGCCCGGTCGTGCACCGCGACAGCCTCGTCCAGGTCGGCGTGGGCGCCGGAGAGCGCGGAGCGGCTGTGCAGCGCGCAACCGAGGTTGGAGAGGATCGTGGCGAGATCCGGATGGTTCGCGGGGGTGTCCGCCACCGCCCGCCGCCCGGTGACGATCGCCTCCTCCAGATCGGACGGGTCGCCGTGCCCCTCGAACCGCAGGTAGAGCGCTCTGCCGAGATTGGCGGCGTAGCTGACGCGAGCCGGGTGACCGACAGGTGTGGCGTCCACCGCGGCCCGTCCGATCGTGACCGCCTCTTCCAGGGAGTCGTCGTCGCCGAACCGTTTGAACCGGGTGACCAGGGCGCCACAGAGGTTGGCCGCGCACCTGGCGCGATCCGGGTGATCGGCCGGGGACCCGCCGAGCGCAGCCCGGCCCGCCTCGATCGCCGTGTTGAGGTCCTCCCGGGCCCCGGCCAGTTCGAAGCGGGTCTGCAGCGCGACGGCGAGGTTGGACAGAGCGCCGGCCCGGTCCGGATGCTCGGCGGGCAGACGGCGTTCGACCTGCCGGAAGCCGGCGATCGCCCCGTCGAGATCGGACCCGGCTCCGGTCCGGTCGAAGCGCCGGTGCAATGCGACGGCCAGGTTGAGCAGGACGGCCGTGTGCTGGAGCCGGTCCGGCGAGGCGGTGGCGAGAGCCCGGCGGTGAACGGTGACCGCCTCGTCGAGGTCGGCGACGGCCCCGGTGCGCTCGAACCGGGTCAGTAGCGCCACCCCGAGGTTGGTGAAGGCCGCGGCGTCCCGGACACCGCCTTCGGCGAGAACACGGGTGACCCTCCGGAAACTGTCGACCGCCTCGTCCAAATCGGCGATCTCCCCGGTCCGCTGGAAACGGCTCAGCAGGGCGTTCCCGATGTTGCTCGCATGCACCGCGAGCGCCGGGTCGCGGGCCGGGGTGGCGGCGATGGCCGACCGGTGGGCGTCGACGGCCCGGTCCAGGTCGTCCTGGTCGCCGGCGTGCTGAAAACGGGCCAGCAGGGCGTTCCCCAGCCCGGACAGCAGGACTCCCCGGCGGAGGTCGTGCACGGGGCAGGCCCGGACCGCCGCCGTGGCGAGATGGACCGCCTCCTCCAGGTCGGCGCCGTCTCCGGTGTGTTCGAATCGGATTCGCAGGGGAATGCCGAGATTCGACAGGCGCTGGGGATGGTCCGGGTCGTCCGTGGAGCCCGCGGCCACCGATCGTCGCGTGACGGCGATCGCCTCGTCCAGATCGGCGAGCCGGCCGAACGTGTCGAAGCGGGCCCGGAGCGCCACGCCGAGATTGGACAGCGTGACGGCCAGATCCGGGTCGTCGGTGGGCGTTCCGGCCACGGCCTCCCGCTGGCAGCCGATCGCCGCGTCCAGATCGCCGGGGGCGCCGGCGGCTTCCCACCGATGCCGCAGAGCGATGCCGAGGTTGATCAGGGCGCGGGTCCGGTCGGGATGATCCCCGGGGACGGCGGCCAGGACGGCCTGGGCGAAGTCGATGGCATCGTCCAGCGGCCCCGGGGCGCCGAGCAGCGTCGCCGCCTCCAGCAGGTCGCCCGCCCTCCGCAACCTCGCGGTGGCCCGGCCGCCCAACATGGCACCAATCTACGCCGGGCGCCCGGCCGGATCGCTCAGGTGGCGGCGTAGTTGCGCAGGGCGTGCAGGGCCGTCTCGGCGTGCGGCCCGCGCGTCGTGAGCCCGGAGTCGGCCGGCGTCAGCCGCTGAGCCCCGACCCGGCAGAACGCCCCGGCCGGACCGGTGATCACCGACTCGGCCCCCGGATCGCCGAACCGCCAGGTGGTGCCGTCGGGCGCGGTCAGCTCGCAGAACAGATCGGGAGCGGGCCGCCCGGCCAGCCGGTACGCGTACGGCAGCGTGTGGAAGCCCAGCCAGGCGACGTGCCGCAGGCGCATGCTGTCCGGGTAGCCGATGCCGAGCGGCCCGGTGATGTCTCCAGGGCGTGCGCCCAGTGCTCGGCCAGCCGGGTGGTGGCCAGCGTCGGCGGCTTCAGCAACGACGCCACCCACTGCACCGGCTGCGTCGGATCGGCTGTCCGCAGCGCCGCGACCGATGCCCGCCGGGCGGCCCGCCACCGTGCGAACACCTCGGCGGGCGCGGCCGGCTCCGCTCGGACCAGCGCGTCCATGGCGTCGTCGACGTTGTCGCCGAGATCCCGCCAGCCGATGGCGTCCGGCGCGCCGCTCAGCGCGACCGGCACCGCCTCTTCGGTCTGGGCCAGGTGCAGCACGACGTCGGCGACGGTCCAGCCGGCGGCCGCGGACGGGGACAGCCATTCGGTGGCCGTGAGCCGGGCCAGTACCGACTCCAGTCGGTCCTGCTCGGCCGCGAGATCGTCGATGACTCCGGGACGGCTGTTCATGGCGGTCACTGTACGGGGCGGTTCCAGCCCGCCGGCAGTTCCGGCGGCAGCGGCGGCCAGGCGGGATCCGGGCGGAAGCCGCACCACGTGCCGTCGAACGGGAACGCGCCCGCCTCGACCAGCGCGATGATCTCCTTGCCGGCCCGGCGGACCCGGTCCTCGTCGTCCACCCAGTACGCCTCCGGCATCGCCAGCCGCTCCCGGAACAGCTCCTCGTCCTTCCAGGCCCAGCTGCGGTCCGGTTCGATCACCACGTCCAGATCCCAGTCGGCGGTGTCCAATCCGGCCAGATCGTCGTCGCGCCAGAGGACTGACGGGGCCTCCAGGTTCGCGTACCACCGGTAGAAGGTGCCGTCCGGCCGGAAGAACCACCGGATCGAGTAGTCCCGCCCGCGCGGATGCCAGCTCAGCACCCCGTGGTCGATGGTGTGCGGCGCCGGGACCCGCGGGGTCGCGGACCACTCCGGCAGCGGCGTCTGCAGCAGGGTTCGGCCGTCCGGCATGTTGGTGTGCCAGCCCTGTGTGCCGGCCGGCGCCCACAGCACGACCGCGTCGCCGCGCTCCTCGACCACCCGCAGCGGGAACACCAGCCCCACCTGTACCCGCTGCACGTGCCGCAGGTAGACGGTCTCACCGGGCACGAACTCGACGTTTCGCTTCGACATGGGGTCGAGGCTATCGAGCCGCCGCCGCGGGGCGGGCCCCCCGGGGGCCCCCCCCCCCCGGCCGGGGTCCGCCCCGGGCCGGGCGCGGCACCGTCGACCAGTCGGTGTCCGAGGCCAGATAGAAGCTCGGGTACGACGGCTGGTTGTAGGTGGTCTGCTGGCGCGCCACCTCGACCCGGTACTGCGGGTCGTGCATGAGCGTGTACAGCTTGTGGTTCGTCACCTCGGTGCTCAGGTAGATCCGGATCGCCGAGGAGTCGGCGGTACGGACCAGCAGCTCCTCCCGCCAGTCGCCGAGGATGTCGGCGACCAGGCTCGGGTTGCCCTTCGTCCCGTTGTTGGCGAGAGTCCCCTCGGCGGTCAGAAGACGGCCACGGTTCCAGTCGTCGATGGTCGGCGTCACGGTCTGCGCCCCGTTGACGATCTGCGTGGTGAGGTCAGCCGACCAACGGATGCTCTGATTCGTACCGGGAATGGTGTTGGTCATGATCTGGCCTTTGGCGCTGTGCAGGCCGAGTGCCTCGGATCCGCCGGGCATGCTGGCCCACGACTCGATGCCGCGGGTGCCGGGCAGCACGTCGCCGATCATGCCGCGGCCGGTGTCGCGCCCGGAGTAGGTGCCGAAGAGCACTTCACCGGTGGCCGCGTCCCGCATCGCCATGCCGTAGGGCGCCGACGTCGCGCCCTCGTGCACCGTGAAGATCTCCGGGCCGGGCCGGTCCGGATCGATGTCGGTCACGTGCATGGCGTCGCCGTGGCCGAGCCGTGCCTGCCCGCCGGCCGGCAGTGTGCCGAACGACGAGTACAGGACGCCGCCGTCGTGGTCGATCGTGGCGGAACCGTAGACGATCTCCTGCTTTCCGTCGAGGTCGACGTCGGCGGCGCTGAGCGAATGGAAGCCCTGCGTGGTGAGCTTGCCGTACTCGGGATCGGTGCCGTCCCGGCCGTGCGGCGAGTCGTTGAACGGGTTCGTCATCGGTGTCCAGCCGGAGTCGACGTACCAGTTCTCGGCCAGCCGCCGCCCGTTCCAGTGGTAGGCGACCAGGGTGGTGCGGGTGTAGTAGCCGCGGGCGAACACCGCCGACGGCCGTTTCCCGTCGAGGTAGGCCACTCCGGACAGGAACCGGTCGACCCGGTTGCCCGGTTCGATCCGGGCCATGGCGTAGTCGCCCCACATCAGGCCGTCGTCGTGGCGGCCCGGTTTGTAGTCGATGGTCTGCAGCTCACGGCCGGTGGCCCCGTCGAAGACGGTCAGGTACTCGGGTCCGTCGACGATGAATCCCTCGAAGGCGCGCAAATTGTTGCGGGTGCTGCGGGACGGCGCGTAGACGTCCATGAAGTAGTCGGTCAGCGCCTCGGCGTCGGCCCGGCTGAGCGGGTACTGGTACCGCGGCGCGATGCCGAACGCCTGCTCCAGGGTGGCCGGCCAGTTCCCGGCGACCACCTCCGGATGGTCATGCCAGCCCAGGAACATGCCCACCACGTGCTCGTAGTAGCCGGCGGCGCTCAACCGGTGGTCCTCGGTGGGGGAGTGACCCGGCGTGGTGATGTAGCGTTCCCGGCCGTTGCGGATGGTCCTGGTGCCCGGCGCGGTCTTCATCATCATCTCAGCGCGGCCGTCGCCGTCGAAGTCGTAGACCAGGAACTGCGTGTAGTGCGCCCCGGCCCGGATGTTCACGCCCAGGTCGATGCGGTGCAGCAGGGTGCCGTCGGCCCGGTACGTGTCGACGTAGACCGGCCCGGTCCAGCCGACCTGGGACACGTCCTTCGAGTTCGACGGGTCCCATTTGACGATGTACTCGTACGTCCCGTCACCGTCCACGTCGCCGACGCTCATGTCGTTGGCCGAATACGTGTAGGTCTCCCCGGCGGGCGTCACACCGTCCGCCGGCCTCTGCAACGGCAGGTCGCGGTAGTTGGCGGCCCACGGCTTGGCGGTGGCACCCGCGACCCGGTACTTCGACGTCGCGGTGCCGTCGGCGTCGAGGTAGTTGGTGCTGTCGGTGACGGTGGCGATTTTCCGGCCGTCGCGGTAGATGTCGAAGTTCCGGCCGGTCAGCCCGGTCGCCGAGGAACCGGTGGCCTCGGTGCCGAGCAGCCGCCAGCTCAGGAAGACGCCCTCGCTGGTCGTGGCGGCCACCAGGCCGCGGTCCAGGCGCTCCAGTCGCGGTCCGCGCGGCGCGTGCGCCGCGGCGGACGAGGGGATGGCGGCGGCCAGGAGCATGGCCGCCGTGCAGGCTTTCAACAGCTTTCCGGTACGAGCGTCCATGCTCTCTCCTGGAAGTGGGGGATGGCGGTGGGGCGTCAGGCCGCGTCGATCTCCGTCTGGAGTTCCTTGATGAAGGACTCGGCCGCGGCCTGCGGGGTCCGCCGCTCGAAGAGCACCTCTTCGGTGTGCCGCTTGAGAATCGCCTCGATGCCGCTCGCGCCGTTGGGGGTGACGCGCGGGGCGGCGCCGACCTTGAGGGTGGCCAGGTACTCGGCGGCGGCCTTGTCGGTGTCGGCCAGCTTTCCGGTGATCGCCGACCGGACCGTGCTGTTCGAGGGCACTCCACGGTCGGTGAGCAGCACCTCGCCGGCCTCGGTGGTGTTCAGCAGGAAGTCGACGAACAGGGCGGCCTCGGCCGGGTGCTTCGACCGCGACGAGATCGACCAGAACATCGACGGCTTGTAGTACGGGCTCTCCGCGGCGGCGGCCTGCCCGTTGGTGGGCAGCTTGAGCAGCTTGAGCTGCTGGCCGCTGGCCGCCGACAACGAGGTGAGCTGGGTGTTCCACCAGGTGCCGAACGCGGAGGTGTTGGTGGCGGTGCCGGACTGGTCCAGCGACGCGCCGGCCCGCTCGACCGTCACCGACGGCGCCGGAGCAATGCCCTGCTTGGCGAGATCCAGCAGGTACTGCCAGTATCCGGCCAGCACGGCGGGCGGGATGGACACCTTGCCGGACGCGTCGTAGAGGGTGGCGCCGGCCTGGCGGGCCCAGATGTTCACGCCACCGGCGTCGAAGCCCCACGACTGTACGCCGGTGACCTTGCCGCCGCTGGCCTTCGACACCTCGAGGCCGATGCGCTTGAGGTCGTCCCAGGTCCAGGTGGAGTCGTCCGGGACCGGGATCTTGTACTGCTCCAGCAGGGTGGTGTTGACGACCATCGAGTACGCGGCCACACCGGTCGGTACGGCGTACTGCTTGCCGTCGACCTTGCCGGTGTCCAGGGCGGCCGGGTCGATGCCGTCGGTCTTCAGGTGTTTCGCGGCGGTGCCGAGGTCGAGCAGGGCGCCGCGTTCGGCGTACGAGGCGAGGTAGAGCTCGTCCATCTGGATGATGTCGGGGGCGTCGTTGGCGGCGACCGTGGTGGCGAGGCTGTCCCAGTAGCCGTTCCACTCCTTGAACTCGCCGGAGATGGTGATGTTCGGGTACTTCTTCGTGAACAGGTCGATCGCCTGCTGCGTCCGCTTGTGCCGGGCGTCCGATCCCCACCAGGTGAAACGCAGCTTCACCGCGTCCTTGGAAATCTCCCCGCCGGCATCGCCGCCACCACCGCCGCAGGCGGCCAGAGTGGAGGCGGCGACGGCGCCGGCGCCGAGGGAAAGCAGGGAACGCCGGGAAAGACCGTTATTCATGTCGATTTCCTCCTGTTATTTGATGCCGGTGGTGGCGATGCCTTTGACCAGGTAGCGCTGGCCGATCAGGAAGGCCAGGAAGATCGGGAGCAGGGAGACGACGCTCATCGCGAACATGGAGCCCCAGGAGGTCGACACGGTGGCGTCGACGAAGGAGCGCAGGGCGACCGGGACGGTGTACATGTCCGGGTCGGTCAGGTAGATGAGCTGGCTGAAGAAGTCGTTCCAGGTCCAGATGAACGTGAAGATGGTGGTGGTGGCCAGAGCGGGCAGCATCAACGGCAGGATGACCTGGGCGAAGATGCGGGGGTGGCCGGCGCCGTCGATGCGGGCGGCCTCGTCGAGTTCCTTCGGGAGGCCGCGGATGAACTGGACCATCAGGAACACGAAGAACGCGTCGGTGGCGAGTAGTTTGGGGACGATCAACGGCAGGAACGTGTTGATCCAGCCGAGGTTCGAGAACGCGATGTATTGCGGCACGATCAATACATGGATCGGCAGCATGATGGTGCCGAGCATGACGGCGAACCACAGTTTTCTGCCGGTGAAGTCGAGCCGGGCGAAGGCGTAGGCGGCCATCGAGCAGGACACCAGGTTGCCGATGATGCAGCCGAGCACCACGATCGCCGAGTTGACCAGGTAGTGGCCGAACGGGGAGGCCAGCGCGTTCCAGCCCTCGCCGTAGTTGCGGGTCTCCAGGCCGTCCAGGATCAGCCCCGGAGACCGGAAGATGACGTTGTTCGGCCGTAGTGAGCTGACCACCATCCACAGCACCGGATACAGCATGACCAGGGTTAGCAGGCCGAGGCCGGCGTGTTTCGCCAGACTTCTCCCACGGCGGCGCACCGGTGCGGCTTCCACGGTGATCGGCACGGGTGTGACGCGTTCTTTGAGGTCAGTCATCGTAGAAGACCCACTTCTTCGCGGCCCAGAAGTTGAGGGCGGTGAACGCGGCGATGATGATCAGCAGGAGCCAGGCCAGGGCGGAGGCGTAGCCCATGTCGAAGTTGTGGAAGCCGCGCTGGTAGAGGTAGAGCGTGTAGAACATGGTCGAGTCCGATGGGCCGCCGGTGCCGCCGGAGACGACGAAGGCCTGGGTGAACGACTGGAACGCGTGGATGATCTGCAGCACCAGGTTGAAGAAGATGATCGGTGACAGCAGCGGCAGCGTGATCCGGCGGAACTGTGTGAACTTTCCGGCGCCGTCGACCTGGGCGGCTTCGTAGTACATGACCGGGATCTGGCGTAGTCCGGCCAGGAAGATCACCATGGGCGCGCCGAACGTCCACACGTTCAACACGATCAACGTGGACAGTGCAGTATCGGGATCGGAGATCCAGCCGCGTCCCGTCAACCCGAACAGGTTGAGGAACTGGTTGAACAGACCCTCCGCACCGAAGATCTGCCGCCACAACACCGCGATCGCGACACTCGACCCCAGCAGCGACGGCAGATAAAATGCCGACCGGTAGAACGCCAGCCCGCGCATCCCCCGGTCCAGCAGCATCGCCAACCCCAACGCCGCTGCGAGCTGCAGTGGCACCGAGATCAGCACATAGGTGAACGTGACACCGAGCGCATGATGCAGCCGGTCATCACCAAGCATCCGGGTGACGTTCTCCAAGCCGTTGAACCGCGGCGGCTGGATCAGGTTGTAGTCGGTGAACCCGAGCACGAACGACGCCGCCACCGGCCCCGCGGTGATCAGCACCAGCCCGGCGAACCAGGGCAACAGGAAGAGGTACGCGGCCTTGTCGTCACGCTTACGAACGAAGCCGAGGGCGCTCACATGACCCTCCTTCTCGTCGAACACCAGTGAGCAGCTAGAACGAAGCGCTCACCTCCCGGCCGGGGTCCAGCAGGAGGAAAGCGCTTTCCACGGAGTCTGCATGGGTGTGACGAACACGTCAACGGTTTCAAGGCGGTAAATTCTGGATCGTTTCAGATGCCGCAAGCGCGGACGTCCGCCTCATTTGCAAGATCATCTTTGAATGATTCAACCGAGGCGCCGGCCGCCCGGTCCACACGCTCCGGACGATGTTCCCGTCACCAGGTGAAATTCCCGGTCACACCTCGACCAGGCCCGTCGAAGGTTCTAACCTTGAGCCCCGGCGAACGCCGGGTAACGGAAGGCAAACGCGATGACCGCTACCACGGTCGCCGTCAACACCGGCCCCGACGGAACCCTTGTCATCCAGCTCCGTGGCGTGCTCAACGCCGAACATGCGGCTGATCTACGCCACACCCTCATCCGCGCCATCCGGCACACCCGGCCGTCGTGCCTGATCCTCGACCTGGCCGGAGTTCGGGAAATCGACGCGATCAGCCTCGGTGCCCTGGCTGCCGCCTGCCACCTCGGCGACGTCCAGCACGTCGCCGTCTACCTCGACCACTCACCGGAACCGCTGGCCAGACAACTGACCGCGGCCGGTGTCGCGCACCACCGGCTTCGCGGCATCATGCGGTGAGCGCCATTGCGGTCGCCCACCACCGGCTTCGCGGCATCATGCGGTGAGCGCCATTGCGGTCGCCCATCACCGGCTTCGCGGCATCATGCGGTGAGCGTCGCCGTGTTCGCGTACCACCGGCTTCGCGGCGTCACGCGGTGAGCGCCACCTCGGATGTCCGGATCCGGTTGCGGCCGTCGTTCTTCGCCACGTAGAGGGCGTCGTCGGCGCGCTGCAACAGTTGCTCGACCGACTCGGTGGTGTTCCAGGTGGCGCAGCCGATGCTGCACGTCTGCCCATCCGGCATCGCCATCCGCAGCCGTTCCAGCAGGGTCACCGCCTCGGCGGGGCCGGCGCCCGGCAGCGCGATCACGAATTCTTCGCCACCCCAGCGCGCCAGGAAGTCGTCCTCACGCAACTGACCGCCGAACGCGGCCGCGGCCCGCTGCAGCAGGTCGTCACCGGCGGCATGCCCGTACGTGTCGTTGTATCGCTTGAAATGATCGAGATCGGCGATCGCCACCGTCAGCGGCGCGCCCGTGGTCCGCGCTTCCCCGCAGAGCCGGATCATGTTCTCCTGCCAGGCCCGCCGGTTCGGCACCCCGGTCAGCGTGTCCGTGAACGCCATCCGCTCCAGCCGGCGCAACAGCCGATCATGGTCCAGGGCCAGCGCTGTCTCGTCGGCCAGCAGCCCGACCGCCAGGAACCGGTTGTCGCTCACCGACTCGACCCGCCGCGTCCAGCCGACTACGAGCACCGCCATGATCGTGCCGTTCACCACCACCGGCTGCCACAGCATCGATTTGCCGTCGACCATGCTGAGCAGCGCCGTCGAGACCCGCGGATCCCGCGCCGGATCGGCGAGGAAGATCGGCTCCCCGCTGTGGTAGACCCGGGCGATCATCGACGTACCGTCCAGCGGCACCCGCGTACCGATCACGTCGGCGCCGTCCGCCCCGGTCGCCACCAGCACGGATCCGCAGTCGGCCGGCTCCAGCAGCGTCACGTTGTCGGCGGCCGCCAGATCCCGGATCGCCGCGATGATCGTGGTCCGCGCGTCCTCCCCGGTGCGAATGCGCCGGGCCGCCGCTCCCACCGCCGCCACCAGCCGGTGAGAATCACGCACCGCTTCCTCAGCGAGATGACGCTCAGTTACGTCCTGGAGCTGAACCAGCGTCCACGACTGCCGCCGCCGGGAGTCCTTGGCCTCCTTGCCGACGTTGCTGCGCCCGGTCGTCAGATAGGCCCACCGCACGCTGCCGTCCGGTCGTGTGATCTCGCGCTGTCCCTCGTCGGCGCCGTCTTCGAGCAGGTAGCGCTGCATGCTTCCGCCCACGACCTCGCTCTCGGGCTGACCCACCAGCTCGCAGAAGGCCGGATTCGCGGCGACCACCCGACCCTCGCCATCCGCGATCGCGACACCGGACGGCGACGCGTGGAACAGCCGCTCGAACCCGTCGGCGACCGTCACCGCGTGCTCGTGCACCGACCGCAGCTGTCGCTGACGCCGGCGCAGCGCCTCGTGCAGCAGCGCGCCGAGAATCACCGAGAACGTCAGCTGCAAGCTGTAATGCCCCAGGTCGGCGCCACGCAACTCGGGCAGCGCGACCACCGTGGCGACCCAGCCGGTCAGCCCCGCCAGGCTCGCCACCGCGGCGAGCCGCCGAGACGTCACCGCCGCGCCGAGCCCGAGCAACGTCAACATCAGGGAGGTCGTGTAGTGCAGCCGCCCGGTCACCGCCACCTGCACGACACTGTCGGCCACCGGCAGGAACGCCAGCAACTCGCCATGCCCGCGAGCCAGCCGCCACACGCGAGCCGCCACCGGCGTGGCGGCCAGGCACAGCAGCACGGCCGTCGCCCCGTAGAGCACGGTCATCACGGTGCGTGCCGAGCCGTCCAGAGTGAGGAAGTTCGTCACCGAGAGCAACAGATAGACCGTCGCCACGGCGCCACGAATCCACCGCGACGCGGAATCCGGCGCGCGGCCACCGGCCGTGCGACGCCAACCTCTGTCGTGCAGCATGCCCAATGTCCACCTCCCCGGCCTTCACGCCTTGTCGGCTGGGCCGAAGCCGACTGAAGAGAAAACCTGTCTTCGGTACGGCGTAGCGGCCCCCGGTGACAGCGGCCGAACCCATGAGTCCCCGCGAGCCGCTGCCACTCCAGGCCGTGCCGCGCCCGCCGGGCGTGAGTGGGTGGCGCGCGAACTTGCCGCTGCTCTGGGGCTGTGCCGCGCCCGCCGGGGGTGGGTGGCGGGAACTTGCTGTCGCTCTGGGCTGTGCGGCGGCGGTTGGGCGTGGGTGGCGTGGGAGCTTGCTGTCGCTCTGGGCTGTGCGGCGGCGGTTGGGCGTGGGTGGCGTGGGAGCTTGCCGTCGCTCTGAGCTGTGCCGCGCTCGCCGGGTGGCGGTGTGGGCTGTGGGGTGTGGGGTGTGCGAGCTAGCCGTCGCTCTGGGCTGTGCCGCGCCTGTTGGAGGTGGGTGATGTGCGAGCTTGCCGTCGCTCTGGGCCGTGTCGCGCCGTACGGGGGCGCGAGCTTGCTGTCGGTCTGGGCTGTGCCGCGTTCTCCGGGGGTGGGTGGCGCGCGAGCCTGCCGTTGCTCTCGGCCGTGCCGCGCTTCGCCGGGCCCGGGTAGATGGTGATCTTGTTCAGCTGGGCGTCAACGGCGTTGAGACACCACTGGGAGCCAGCCGGGACCGATTTCCATCGGCGATTGTCATGATGACCTGCGGGGTGGCGGGATCGAATGGTCACATGAACAGCGGCGCGGTTGGGTATCCACCGCCGGAAGGAGGTGGCGGTGATGGAAGAACCGATCGGCACCCTGACACCGCTGAGCGACACCGACCAGATGATCGCCGACCCGGAGCAGGACGTACGGGGCCGCACCGTGATCGACAGCAACGGTGAGAAGGTCGGTACCGTCGCGGACCTGCTGGTGGACACCGTCGAGAACCATGTGCGATTTCTGCGCGTGGCACACGGGGGCATCCTGGGGATCGGGGCCGTCTCGTCGTTCATCCCGGTCGACGCCGTCCGCCGGGTCACCGACGACGAGGTGCTCATCGACTCGGCGAAGGACCGGGTCGCGGGCGCGCCACAGTACGACCCGGACCTCGTCGACCAGCGCGACTACTACGAGAAGATCTACGGCCACTACGGTTACCCGCCGTACTGGGCGCCCGGATACCTGTACCCGCCGTTCCCCGGCATCCGCTGACCACCCGGCGAACGGCCGCCGACGAGGGCATCTCTCCCGCCGCACGACCCGGAGATCGCTTGACCCAGGTCGTGCGGTCGGTCGTTCTGGCCGTCCAGAACGCTCGGACCGATCCGCCGTGACCCAGGTTGTGGGGTTGTTCTGGCCGTCCAGAACGCTCGGACCGATCCGCCGTGTCACAGGCCGTGCGGCCCGTTCTGGCCATCCGGAACCTTCGGACCGATCTGCCATGTCACAGTTCGTGCGCTCGTTCTGGCCATCCGGACTGTGCGGGACGGATCCGTCCCGCCGGATGAGCGGTCGGATTCGTCTACGGAACCGGCCCGGCCGGGCTGCTCAGACCGCTGCGAGGCTGGAGGCGGTGGCCGGAACGCGAGGGTCCTGGCCGAAAGCGTCGCTGCTTCCACCGGGCGCGCGGGAGGATCGGGGCGCTTCGGTCGTACCCCTCTCGGGGGTGTTCATGGCGCGAGATGGGCGACCAGGCCGTGGCGCGGCGCCGGCGGGATTCCTCCTTGAGCCGCCCGGTTCGGCTCGAACAGGTCGGTGGCGGTGGCCTGGCTGCCGAAGTACCGGAACGCGACAGCCGGACCTGGGAAGACCGGATGCGCGACGGCGGCACTTCTACTTCCCCGCGAGCGTCACCGTGAGTAACGGGGTACCTGTCTGATGTGCTCAGGTGGCGGCGATCTCGTGGATCTTCGCCCGAACCGTCAGCTTCTTCGAACTGGTGCCGTTGTCGCCGGTCGCGACCAGGGTGTACGTGTGCGTCTGGTAATCGCCCGGCTCGCCGTCGCACGGGAAGTTCAGCTTCTCCGAGCCCACGGCCTGGTAGGAGCCGTAGATTCCCGGGCCGTCGACGGCCAGCGTGGTCTTCGCCGCGCCGGTGGCCTTCCACTCCAGGACCACCGGCCGGCCCTCCTGCCGGACCTGATCGGTTCCGGACGGGCAGGTCGGCTCGGACGCCACCCGGAAATGGTCGATGACCGGCCCGGACGGGATCCGGACGGTCGGCTCGGCCAACTTACGTGTCTCGATCGGGGCGGCCGAGGTGGTTTCGGCCTCCGGCAGGGCTCCGGTGGACGGCGCGCTCGACGCCGGAGTCCACTCGAGGCCTTCGCCGGCGCCGATCCGCGCCATCCGGGAGAGGATCTGGCCGGCCACCACCGCCAGCGTGACCATGACCAGCAGGACCGCTATGAACCACCGGCGCCCGGCCGCCGAACTCTGGGCCGCCACATGTCCTCCCTGCTGGAACTGCCGTTTCGCGGCAGCCTATGCAGGGCTTGATCGGGCGGGCGGTTGCCGGCGGCGCTTGGCACGAAGCCGGTAGCGTCATTCCGGGGCTCGTGTGCTCCGTACCGTGAAGAGGTCTCCGGGCTGGCATTGCAGCACGTCGCAAAGGGCCGTCAGGGTGCTGAACCGCACCGCCCGCGCCCGGCCGTTCTTCAGGATCGACAGGTTGGCCAGGGTGAGGCCGACGCGCTGGGCGAGTTCGGTCAGGGACAGACCGCGCTCGGCGAGAAGCTTGTCGATGTGCACCTCGATGCGGTGCTCCTCCTCCGGCGGCATCAGACCACCCCGTCGAGATCGGCGCGCATGACCTCACCCCGGCGGACGATCTCACCCACGGTGAACATCGCGAAACCACACAGACCCCAGATCACCGGTACGGAGAAGTCCAGCACCGCATAGGTCTCGCCGCCGGGAACGCTGTTGCTCAGCAGTGTTCGAGCCCCGAAGTCGAGCAGCCACACCAATGGGCCACCGAGGACGAGAAGCAGGCCCAGCACCCGGAAACGGCCAGGCACCTCACCGGCGAACGGGCCGTGCCGACGTGCCCGGCCGACCAGCCGCCAGAGCAGGAAGAGCGCGGTCGTCACCAGCAGGAGCCGGGGAAGCACCGCGGCGGCCGCCCAGGCGCTCTGGGCCGTGGTCGGGTCGGTGACCTCCAGATGGACGGGGGAGTCCAGGCTGGTTCCCGGTGGTAGCCCGGTCAGCGCCGTCGAGCCCAGCGCCCCGCCGGTGGCGACCTCGATGTCGACCGGCTGGCCGGTGAGCATGTAGCCGGCGGCGGCCAGGACACCGAGGCCGCTGATCACCAGGGCGATGAGCAGGAATCCGTGCATCTCCTCCAGCCAGTCGGGCCGGCGCAGCTTGAGCATCGTCATCGACCTCCTTATCGATGTATCGATGTATCGATAATCGATAAGGTATCGACCGAAGTCAAGCCCGTGCGGTCCTTGCCCGCCGCGAGGTGCTGTCATCGGCGGTGTGACCGGCGCGGACGGGCCGGTCAGGTGAGGGCGACCGGGAACAGGTCGGTGCGGGCGATCGCCGCGTCCCGTTCGGCGCTCAGGGCGGTCCGGCGGGGATCGGCGAGGAATCCGTCGTAGCCGGATCGCGAGCGGAATTCGATGAGCTGCACCTCCGCCGGCGCGTCCGGGGCGGCGCCGTCGACGGTGCGGGCGCGCTGGACCAGGCGGCCGTCATGCTCGGCGAGCAGGGCCAGAACCTTGTCCTCGTACGCGTTCAGGGCGTCGACGGCGCCGGGACGCGCCCACAGCAACACACACAGTTGGATCGTCACCGGCCGACCCTACCGGTGGCGGCCGGGCCCGGCGCGATACAAGTATCTGCGTGGACAACAGTGAGGGCGGGACCGGCGACCGGCCGCAGATCCGGGACGTGGCGGCCGCGGCGGGGGTCTCCTACCAGACGGTGTCGCGGGTGCTGAACAACTCGCCGCGGGTGCGGCCGGAGACCCGCCGCCTGGTTCTGGACGCCATGGACCGGTTGCGCTACCGCCCCAACCGGGCAGCGCAGACGCTGGGCTCGGGCCGCGCGAACGCGGTCACCGTGATCACCGCGAACACGACCCTCTACGGGTACGCCGCCGTGCTCCAGGGTGTGGAGGAGGCGGGGCGGCAGCTCGGCCTGGCGGTCGGGGTGCGGGTGGTCGAGTCGGAGGCGGCCGCGGACGTCCGTCAGGCCGTCGACCACCTCAGCGATCCGAGCTCCGGCAGTGTCGTGGTCGTGGCGTTCGATCCGGCCGGGGCCGCCGTGGTGCGTGCGTTGCCCGCCGGGGTGCCGGTGGTGGCGGCGACCGAGGCCGGCGGGCTGCCGGACGTGTCACGGCCGATGCTGTTCCTGGACGAGCGGCAGGCCGCGGCCGAGGCCACCCGGCATCTGCTGGGTCTGGGCCACCGGACCGTCCACCATGTGGCGATCCCGTCCGAGGCGCGGGCCAGCGCGCGGCAGAGCGGGTGGCGGGAGGCGCTTTCGGGCGCGGGCGCCGAGATTCCGCCAGTGGTGGCGGCCGGCTGGGATGTGGCGTCGGCCTACCGGGCGGTGCGGGATCTTGTCGCGAATCCGGCGGTCACGGCGATTCTGTGCGGCAACGACGACACGGCGCTGGCGGTGCGCCGGGCACTGTACGAGGCGGGGCGCGACGTTCCCGGCGAGGTGAGCATCGTGGGGTTCGACGACGTGCCGGGGGCCGCGTTCTGGACGCCGGCGCTCACCACCGTACGGATGGATTTCCTCGGTCTGGGCCGGGCCTGCGTGAACCGGCTGGTGGATGCGCCGGTCATCGACCCGGAGGTGCCGCATCTGGTGATCCGCGAGTCGACAGCCGCCCCGTCAGCCCGGTAACGAAACCGTAACGGCGTCTTCCGGTTCTGTTGTGTGACCGGTCACACTAGCCGCAGTCCTCCATCGTGTGACCGGTCACATGGATTGCTGTCGAATTCGGAGTGGAACCCCCATGAGACGAAGAATCGGCAAGACCCTGACCACCGCGGTCGTCGCCACCACGACCGCGGCCCTGCTCACCGCACCGGCGGCACACGCCGCCCCGTCCACGTTCGTGGTCGATCTGGCCACCGGCACCGGCGCGCTGCGCTACGGCGCGACCGGCTTCCTCTACGGCCTCGGCGACGAGGGCATCCCCGACGAGACCATGCTCGCCGCCCTCAAACCACAGGTCGCCGCCCAGAAGGCCCCGGACGGGCTCCAGCACCCGAACGGCGACGCCCTCAAGATCGCGCCGATGTTCAAACGCGCCGGCGGCCGCGACATCCAGATCTACATGCAGGACATCTACCAGCAGTGGCCGTACGAGAACCGGGGCATCGCCGACTATCTCGCCAAGGTCGACACGATGACCCGCAAGGTGGTCGCCGACCCGTACCGCAGCTCCTATGTGTACGTGCCGTTCAACGAACCCGATGCCATCTGGTATGGCGGGAACCTCAACGGCCTGCTCACCGACTGGAAGACCGTCTTCCAGCGGATCCGTTCGATCGACCCGGGCGCCCGTATCGCCGGGCCCAACTTCGCCTCCTACCGCTCCGCCGACCTGCGGGCCTTCCTCACCTTCGCCCGCGACAACGGCGTGCTGCCCGACGTGATGGCCTGGCACGAACTCGGCGACGACTTCTTCACCAGCTGGCATCTGCACTACGCCGACTATCGGGCGATCGAGACGAGCCTCGGCATCAGCGCACGGCCGATCACCATCAACGAGTACGGCCGGATCTCCGGCGACCTCGGCGTGCCGGGCAACCTGGTGCAGTTCGTCGCCAAGTTCGAGAACAGCAAGGTGGACGGCTGCCTCGCCTACTGGACCACGGCCGGTGGGCTGAACGACCTGGTCACCCGTAACAACCAGGCGACCGGCGGCTGGTGGCTGCACAAGTGGTACGGCGAGCTGACCGGCAACACCGTGGCGGTGACACCGCCCTCCCCGGGTGGATCGCTCCAGGGGCTCGCGGCCGTGGACTCCGGCAAGCGGCAGGCCCGGATCATCCTCGGCGGCAACAACCCGTCCTCCGGCACCTACGACACGAACGTGCAGGTCAAGGGGGTGCCCAGCTACCTCGGGACGACCGTGCACGCGACGGTCTGGGGCGTCGACAACTCCGGCCTGAACCCGTCGGCCGGGCCCTATGTGGTCAGCGAGGGCGACTTCACCACCAGCGGCGGCCAGGTGACGGTGCCGCTCACCGGGCTGAAGGGCGCTTCCGCGTACCAGATCATCCTGACCCCCAACAAGGACCTGACCGCCGCCCTGACCAGCCGCTACGAGGCGGAATACGCCGCCCTCGGCGGTAGCGCGCGGATCACCTACGGGAGCAACACCGGCTACTCCGGGACCTACTTCACCGAGGGGTACGGGGCGAGCAGCACCGCGAGCACGAGGTTCGTCGTGACGGCACCCGCCGACGGCTACTACAACCTCAGCCTGCGCTACAGCGCCGGGCCCTACACCGGCGCCCCGGCCGACCGGTCGATCCGGCTGCGGGTGAACGGCTCGAACCTGACCGACGTGGCACTTCCCGCCACCGCCGACTGGAACACGTGGCGCACCGTCACCACCAAGGTGTACCTGCCGGCCGGAATCAACCGGATCGAGTACAACGCCTACGCCACCGACGACCGGGACGCCGTCAACGTCGACTACCTGGACGTCGCGGCCGCGAGTGGAACCGTCACCGCGTACGAGAGCGAAAGCGCGGCCAACACGCTCGGCGGGACCGCCGTCGTGGTGTCCGACAGCGCCGCCTCGGGCGGCCGGTACGTCGGCTGGCTGGGCGCCGGCGCCGCCAACACGCTGCGCTTCAACGGCGTGACCGTGCCGGCGGCGGGCCGCTACCGGCTGGTGGTGAGTTACGCCAACGCCGAGGTGGTCGGCGAGCACGCCTACAACAACAACATCGTCGACCGGTACGCCGAGATCAGCGTCAACGGCGGCGCCGCGAAGAAGGTCTTCTTCCGCAACACGCTCGCCTGGAACACCTACCGAACCCGGGTGGTCGACGTGGATCTGGCCGCCGGGGCCAACACCATCACGTTCGGCAACGCCTCCTCCGGTTACGCGCCGAACATCGACCGCATTCAGATCGCCGCCGTTCTCGGCTGAGTGGGGAGTCTTCGTGAGCTTGGCCTGGGGACGGTTCGTCATCGACACCCCCGCGGACGGACCGGTGACCATGCGTCTCGACGGTGGGGCGGCACAACCGCTGGTCGAGGTGCTGACCGCCGGGAGCGGGCGCGGGCACGTCTCCGCGCGGTTCTCCGAGACGACGATCGGCCGCCGGTTCCGGTTCGCCGGCAGTTCCTCGACCGGCAGTCCTTCGACCGGCGGTTCCTCGACCGGCAGCGGCGATCGTGGCGGCCAGCTGCGGATCCGGCTGCGCGACGGCGAGAGCGGGCTGGCCGCCGAGGTGGTGCTGACGGGCGGAACCCAGGTCCGGACCACGATCACCAATGAGGGGCCGGAGCCGGTCCTGCTGCTCGGCGTCACCACCTGTGCGGTCGGCCTCGGACCCGTCGACGACCTGGATCTGGTCAGCGGGGATGGTGAATGGCTCGGTGAGGGCCGCTGGACCCGGCGGCCGCTGCGCGAGCACGCGCCCGACCTCAACCTGCGGATCCACGGTCAGGACGGCCGCGGTCGGTACGCCGTGACCAGCACCGGAACCTGGTCGACCGGAGCACGTCAGCCCACCGGCGTCCTGGTCGACCGGGTCACCGGGACGGCGGTCGCCTGGCAGGTCGAGCACAACGGGCCGTGGCGGTGGGAGACCGGCGAACGGCTCGACGGCGGTTATCTGGCGCTGGCCGGCCCGACCGACATCGATCATCAGTGGCAGCGGCTGCTCGGGCCGGGCGAGTCGTTCACCACCGTGCCGGCGTCGGTCGCGGTCGGTGACGGCCTGCACGGTGCGGTCGCGGCGCTCACCGCCCACCGGCGCGGGCTGCTGCGGCCGCACCCGGACCGGGCCGCGCTGCCGGTGGTGTTCAACGACTACATGAACACGCTGATGGGTGACCCGACCACGGCGAAGCTGCTGCCACTGATCGACGCGGCGGCCGGCGCCGGCGCCGAGGTGTTCTGCGTCGACGCCGGCTGGTACGACAACGACACCACTTGGTGGGACAGCGTGGGGGAGTGGCAGCCGTCGGCCGGCCGCTTCCCCAGGGGCCTGATCGAGGTGGTCGACCGGATCCGGTCACACGGCATGATCCCCGGGCTGTGGCTGGAACCGGAGGTCATCGGCGTGCGCAGCCCGATGGCCGACAAACTGCCCGCCGAGGCGTTCCTCCAGCGCGGCGGGATCCGGCTGGTCGAGCACGGCCGGTACCACCTCGATCTGCGGCATCCGGCCGCGGTCGCGCACCTGGACGAGGTGGTGGACCGGTTGGTCGAGCAGTTCGGCGTGGGCTACTTCAAACTCGACTACAACATCGACCCGGGCGCCGGCACCGACCGGGACGCGCCCGCCGCCGGGGCCGGGCTGCTCGACCACAACCGCGCCCACCTGGAGTGGCTCGACCGGATCCTGGACCGGCACCCCGGCCTGACCCTGGAGAACTGCGCGTCCGGCGGCATGCGGGCCGACTACGCGATGCTCAGCCGGATGCAGGTGCAGTCCACCAGCGACCAGCAGGACTTCCGCCGGTATCCGCCGATCGCCGTCGCCGCGCCCCTGGCGATCCTGCCGGAACAGGCCGCCAGCTGGGCCTATCCGCAGCCGGAGATGAGCGACGAACAGATCGCCTACACGATGTGCACCGGCATGCTCGGGCGGCTCTACCTGTCCGGGCGGCTCGACGCCATGAGCGACCGGCAGCGGGAACTGGTGCGTGAAGGCGTGGCCGCCTTTCGGAGCATCCGGGCCGATCTCGCCGCGACCGTGCCGGTGTGGCCGCTCGGGCTGCCCGGCTGGGACGACCCGTGGCTCAGCCTCGGGCTGCACCACCACGACACCACCTATCTGGGGATCTGGCGGCGAGCCGGCGCCGGAACCGCACTGACGCTCGACCTCCGGCACCTGCGCGGACATCCGGTGACGGTCGAGGTGCTCTATCCGCGGCGGCTGCGCGCGTGGGCGTACCGCTGGGAAAGCGCCACCGGCTCGCTCACCGTGACCACCGCCGACACCGACCCGCATGCCGCGCGGATCCTGCGGATCCGCCCCTCCCGATGACAAAGGATCAGGATGAAACGCTGGATGACCATCGGCGCCGCCCTCACCCTCGGGCTCGCCGCCTGCACCGACCCGTCCGCCTCCACGACCAGCGGTGACACCGTCGCCACCTGGGCCGATCCGACCGCCGAGCTGGACGGTGTGAAGCTCACCATCTGGGCCGCGCAGAACAGCAACACCGTCCCGAAGAAGGTGGTCGAAGGATTCCAGCAGGCCACCGGCGCCACCGTGGAGATCGTCACGGTTCCGGACCCGTACGAGCAGAGCGTGCAGACCAAGGTGGCCACCGGCGACCAACCGGATCTGGCGTTCTGGCAGCCCACCGCCTCGATGCTGACCGCCATCAACGCGCGCACCAACCTCCAGCCGCTCACCGAGGCACCGTGGCTGCCCTCGATGGACCCGGCGCTGCGCGACATCACCGGCCTGCTCGACGGAACCCGCTACGCCGCACTGGTGACCAGCCCGGCCGTCGAGGGCGTCTACTACAACAAGGAGGTCTTCGCGGCGAACGGGATCACCGCGACGCCGAAGAGCTTCGACGAGATGATCGAGCTGGCCCGCGATCTCAAGGCCAAGGGCGTCACACCGTTCCACGAGATGGGCGCGGACCGGTGGGCCACCCAGTGGTGGGTGCAGGTGCAGCTCGCCGACGCCGCGAAGGCCGGGCTGTGGGACCGGATCAACACCGGTCAGGACACGTTCACCTCGCCGGCGGTGGTCGACACCATCAAGCGCTACCACGCGCTGATCAAAGAAGGGCTGTTCAACAGCGACATCACGACCGCCACATTCGAGGACCAGGGTACGGCGCTGCTGGACGGCAAGGCGGCCATGGTCGTACAGGTGAACTCGTTCTTCGGGCAGTTGCAGGCCAAAGCGGACACCGCCACGCTGGACCGGAAGATCGGCTTCTTCCCGATCTCGCCGTCCGGGAACGTCGGCACGTTCATCCCGGACCAGTCGAACGCTCTCGTCGCCTTCAAGACCGGGGACGCCAAGCGGGAATCGGCGGCCCGCCAGCTTCTCGCCTACTGGATGGGCCCCGGCTACAGCGACTTCGTCACCGACCGCAACACCGTGTCGTTGCAGACCGCGGTCGCGAGCCCGGCCGGCGTGCCGAAGGCGCTCCAGGACGTGCACGCCTCGCTGCCCACGTCGGTCGGCTCCATGCAGGCCCTGGCCGTCGCGAACCCGGACCTCTACATCAATCTGGCCGACATGATCGCCGGCACCATGACGCCCGACCAGGTGGCCACCGCCACCCAGGACCAGTTCGTCCAGCTCGCCAAGGCCGCCGGTTACCTCAAGTGACCACGGCTGTCGAAACGCTCGCTCCGGCCCGGGCGCTGCCGTCGGCACGCCCGGGCGCCATCCGTCGCCGCACCCATCCGCTGTGGTTCCTTCTCCCGACGTACGGGCTGCTGCTGGTCTTCTTCTTCCTGCCGACCGTGTTCAACTTCGTCTACGCGTTCACCGACTGGTCGGGGTTCAAGGCGGAGATCAACCCGGTCGGGGTGGAGAACTTCACCCAGCTCACGTCGGACGGCACGCTGTTCCGGTCACTGCGGATCACGGTCGTGTACGCCGTACTGGTCGCCATCTTCCAGAACGTCTTCGGGTTCGGTCTGGCCGTTTTGCTGGAACGGGACACGACGGTCAACCGGATCGCGCGCACGTTCTTCCTCGTCCCGGTGCTGATGTCCGCGCTCGCCGTCGGCTACATCTTTCAGGCGCTGCTCCAGTCGTCCGGACTGCTCGCCGACACCACGTGGACGATCGTGGTGGTCGCATTGATCCACGCATGGAAGTGGATGGGACTGTCAATGTTGATCTACCTTGCCGGCCTCAAGTCGATTCCACTCGACGTGACCGAGGCAGCCCACATCGACGGCGCGTCAAGGTGGCGGACGTTCTGGCGGATCCGGGTGCCGCTGCTCGCGCCGGCGGTCACGTTCAACGTCGCCACCGCATTGCTCGGCTCGATGAACGGCTTCGACATCGTGCAGGCCACCACCGGCGGCGGGCCCGCCCGTACCACCGAGATCCTCAACATCTTCATCTACCGGACCTTCGGCCAGGGGCTGTTCGCCCAGGCCACCACCATGAGCCTGGTGCTGTTCCTGCTGGTCGCGCTCATGGCGTTCCCGGTCATCTACGTGCTGCGCAAACGCGAGGAGGTGCTGTGAGCCGCCGTCTGCAACCCGTGTTCGCGCTGCTGCTGGTCGCCGTGGTGATCGGGGTGCCACTCTGGCTGGTGATCGCCACCGCGGGCAAGAGCCAGGGCGAGGCGGTCGATCCCGACCTCACCCCGCCGAGCGAATGGCACCTGCTCGACAACCTGCGGCAGGTGTGGACCGACGCCGACATCCCGGCCGCGCTGCTCGGCAGCATGCTGATCGTGGCGCCGACCGTAGCCGTCGTTCTGCTGCTCGGCTCGATGGCGGCCTGGGTGCTGGCCCGGCGCGGATCCCGGCTCACCGCCGTGCTCTACGCCCTCGGCATCAGCGGCATCATCCTGCCTCCGGCGGTCGTCACGGTGGTCCTGCTGCTGCGCCAGCTCGGCCTCGCCGGCACCGCGGTCGGGATGATCGGCGTGTACGTCGGGATCTACCTGTCCACGGTCATCTTCTTCGTGACGGGCTTCGTGCGTACCATCCCGGAGTCCCTCGAGGAGGCCGCGCGCATCGACGGCGCCGGACCGTTCGCGGTGTTCCGCCGTGTCGTGTTGCCGCTGCTGCGCCCGGTTCTCGCCACCGCCACCATCCTGATCTGCCTGTACGTCTGGAACGACGTCTTCTACGCCTTCTTCGTCATCGGCGGCCGCATCGACACCCTGCCCCTGAACCTGTTCCAGGTGGCCAGCGCCGGGCTCTACCTCAACAACTGGCACCTGATCTTCGCGTACGTGATCCTGATGAGCCTTCCGCTGATCGTCGTCTTCGCCGTCGCCCAGCGCCGGATCATCTCGGGCATCACCTCGGGCGCCGTCAAATGACCGTGCCCACGACCCGCGCCCGATCCGCGTGACTGAGCAGATCGGTGTTGTCCGCGAACTGGTCGACCGTCCCGATCAGCGGCCGGTCCGCGTCCCCGGCCAGCGCCCGGGCGAACCGGCCACCCCCGATGACCCGGAACGGGCGGTCGAAGAAGAACCGCACCCGGGCGTCGAGCGGGTCGGTCAGCCCGAGATCGTTGTGCATGCGGGCGACCGTCTCGTAGGCGACGACCAGGTGATGCTCGCGGGCGTGCCAGTTGGCGGCGGTCAGCGCGGCGGTGAGCGCGGTCCGCAGCCCGTCCACCCCGGGCAGCCGGGCGAACGCGGTGCCCAGCCACTTGCTGTACGGCGGGTAACGGCGATTCATCAGCAGGACCAGGCGCATCAGGTCACGGGCCAGCCGGGCCGCCACCACCGCCGAACCCAGCTCGTCGCCGACCTCGCCACAGCGGCCGACGAAATGCTCCTCCTGGCCGATCCGCTGCCACTGGCAGGCCAGCACGTAGCGCCACACCTCGTCGGGATACCAGGCCAGCGACTCGCGGACCCGGTGCAACCGGTCCAGGCCGTCGTGGTGCACCACACCCGCGGTGACCTCGGCCAGCGCCTGCGCCGGGGTGGCCAGCCAGTCCCGGGTGGTGACACCGTCACGCGGGTCGAACCCGAGCCGCCCGGTCAGCCAGGCGCCCAGTTCGGCGACCACCACGCCACGCTCCGGCAGCACGGTGGTGGCGTGCCCGGCGACCGTGTCCGGCAGGCCCGCGTCCAGCCGGGCACGGATGGCGTCACCGTGGGCGGCCAGGTCCTCCGCGCTCAGGAACAGTTGCAGGCGGGGACCCCAGTCGTGATCGGTGGATCGTTCGGTGTCGAAGCCGAGGATCTCCGAGCCGGGCCCGATCAGGGCGGCCGTGTGGGGGACATGCGGTAGCAGCGGGCGTACCGACTGGTAGAAGCGGCGGGACAGTTCCACACCGGACACAAACGCAGGGGACATGCCAGGCATGGTGCCATCCGTCGCGTAGGCTGCCGGTGGGCCGTGACTGGCGCTGAGGTGGGGCACCACCGGGAAGCGGCCCGCCGACACGGCAGTGCCGCGCGCCTGGGCGATCCGTCCCACCTTCGCGGAGTGAACCATGGCCGGCCAGCGCAGGATTCTCGACTACGCCCCACTGTCCGCCGTCAACGCCGGACTGCTCGCCGTGCTGATCGGTTTCACCAGCTCGGCGGCGATCGTGTTCAGCGCCGCCCGTGCGGCCGGCGCCGACGACGCGGAACTCGCCTCCTGGATGCTGGCGCTCGCCGTCGGCATGGGCGTCACCTGCATCGGCCTGTCACTGCGCCACCGGGCGCCGATCGTCACGGCCTGGTCCACACCGGGTGCCGCGCTGCTGGTCACCGGCCTCGAAGGCGCCACCATGCGGGAGGCGGTCGGCGCGTTCGTGGTGTCCGCCGCGCTGATCACGCTGACCGGCGTGACCGGCTGGTTCGGCCGGATGATGGACCGGGTGCCGACGTCGCTGACGTCCGCACTGCTCGCCGGTGTCCTGATCCAGTTCGGCATCGGCCTTTTCGCCTCCGCCGACCAGGACTTCCCGCTGATCGCCGCTATGTTCGGCACCTACCTGGTGGCCCGGCGTTTCCTTCCCCGGTACGCGGTGCTCACCGCGCTGGCGGCCGGGATCGCGGTGGCCGCGGCGACCGGCTCGTTCCGGCCGGGCGAGGTGCGTTTCGGCTGGGCGTCGCCGGTGTTCACGATGCCGTCGTTCACCTGGCAGGCCGTCATCGGGGTGGCGCTGCCGCTGTTCGTGGTCACCATGGCGTCGCAGAACCTGCCCGGCGTCGCGGTGCTGCGCAACGACGGCTATCAGGTGCCGGTGTCGCCGCTGATCACCTGGACCGGGGCGGTGAACCTGGTGCTCGCCCCGTTCGGCGCGTTCGGCCTCAACCTGGCCGCGATCACGGCGGCGATCTGCACCGGCCCGCACGCGCATCCCGACCCCAGGCGCCGGTATCTCGCCTCGGTGTGGGCGGGCGTGTTCTACCTCTGCGTGGCCGCGCTCGGGGCGACCATCACCTCGCTGCTGGCCGCGCTGCCCGTGGTCCTGGTGCTGGGAATCGCCGGAATCGGGCTGCTCGGCACGATCGGCAGCTCCCTGACCATCGGCCTGCGCGACGACCGGTGGCGAGAAGCCGCCGTGGTAACGCTTCTGGCCACTGCCTCCGGCATCGAACTGCTCGGCGTCGGGTCGGCGTTCTGGGGACTGATCGCCGGCCTGCTCACGGCGGCGGCCACCGGAGCGTTCCGCCGCGCGGCGAAGGTGACGGTCTGAGCTACTCGCTGCTGGGGCTCACGATGCCGCGGTCGGCGAACGAGCGGGCGACCTGGTCGAAAATCGTCACGGCGAGTTCGGGCCGGGCGGCCGCCTCCGTCACGCCCAGCCCGACCTGCCCGTCGTAACCCGCCAGCCCGGTGTGGCGTTCGACGATCAGGCCCAACCGGTAGATCAGGGCGGCGATGCGCTCGGCGTCCTGGCCGGAATACCAGTAGGGGACGGTGATCCCGGCCTCCCGCGCGTAGAGGCTCAACTGGATGCCGGTCGCCTCGTGATCCAGTTCCAGATAGGAGCCGCTCTCGTGCAGCTCGACGTCGCCCAGGAACGCGCGGGCGTCGGCCACGATCCGGTCCCAGGCGGCCCGGTCCGGCGAACCGTCGTCGCCGTCCTGCTCCTCCAGCGCCTCCAGCGCGTCGTCCCAGCTCTGGTCGTCGCTCTTGGCGAGGAACGTCAGGTCGTAACTCATGAGCCCGCACCATACCGGCATGGTCACGGGTCGTCGTGCCAGGCGTCGCGCAGGTCGCGGCGGGTGTCGGCCCACCATCGGCGCAGCTCGGCACGCAGCTCGCGGAGCCGGCGGGCGATGTCGCGAAGCGCGTGCAGGTGGCCGGGATCGTCGAGATGGGCGCCGATCGCGGCGGTCAGACCCAAGATCAATTGCACGGGTACGAGGACGACCGCGATCACTGTCAGTAAGGTTGTCGCGGTTACGGCGTACCCGATGAGGAGCCCGCTCTGCACGACCGCGACAACCATGCGGGCGTGGAGCGAACGGCGCAGCAGCGACGGTGCCAGCCGAAGGCTACGCCAGGGCAGAGCACCCGCCGGCAGCAGCAGGCGAACACTGAAACCGGCAGCGAACAGCACGAATACGGCCGCCATCAGGCGGCTGGGCGGCAGCATCGGCGGGAACCGGACGGCGATCAGGGCGGCCGCGCACGTCAGCACGACGGCCACGGTGAGCCAGCGGCGCAGGCCGGACAGCAGCCGGCGGATCGGCCACGTCATCGACAGGACGTTCGGGCGGCCGGGATTGTCCCGGGCGACATCACGCAGGGTGCGCAGGGAGCGGCGGACGCGGAGGCGTTCGGCGTCGAGCATCGCCAGCAGCCAGCGTCCGTAGTCGTTGTCCGGATCGATACGCAGGGCGGCGCGGGCCGCCTCCTCGGCCTCGTCACGGCGGCCGGCGTCGCGGGCCACGTCAGCCACGGTGAGCAGGGCCTCGACCGAGCGGGGAGCCAGCGCCAGCCCGCGTGCGGCGGCGGCCCGGGCCTCGGCGAACCGGCGGTCGGCGGCCAGGGCGCGGGCCAGGACCAGATGCCCGGACGGGCGGTCCGGGGCCAGGCGGACGGCCTGCTCGGCGGCGGCGCGGGCGGCGTCGTCGCGCAACAGGGCGAGCAGGGTCTCGGCGTGCTCGACGTGCGTTTCTGGACGGCCGGGTTCGGCGGCGAGGGCCGCCTCGACAGTCGCCAGCGCTCCCGGCAGGTCACCCCGGCGGCGCAGCGCGAAGCAGAGCAGAGTGAGAAGGGCGGCGTCGTCCGGCGTTCCGGCCAGCGCGGCCCGCAGCGTCTCGACGGCCTGGGCGTCGCGGCCGACGTCGAGCAGGGCGCTCGCCCGCTGATACGCCGTCACCGCAGTCACGGCTGGCGATTATGCCCGGTCCCACCCACGATCGGTCATCACCTTGACATCTTCCCTGCCCCGAGGGCGGGGATTCCGGTGAAGGAATCTGATGAACGCGGAGTGGGCCACCCACGGCGATGCCCGACGGCCGGATCGCCGGCCCGGTTTGGCCTCGGCGCCAGGGAAAACCGGACCGGGGTCTCGGTGAGCGTGCGGGCGATCCGGCCGGTGCTCGGCTCGTTGGGTGTGCGCCACGGTCCTCGCCGATGGCGCGGCGCGCGGTCAGGAGGCCCGGCCGCGCCGTCGTTCGGTGGCCAGGCGGCGCAGCACCAGAAGGCCGCCGACGCCCGGGATCAGGGCCGCCGCGCGCGTGCCGGCGGATCTCGCCTCCCGGATGGCCAGGACGATCACGAACAGGTAGGAGCAGCCGTGCACGGGGCCGATCGCCGAGGCCACCACCGGCGAGTGGACGGTGGCCAGATTCGTGAACAGGACCAGCAATGTCGCCAGTTCGGCCGTGGCCGCGATACGCAGGGGCACCGGTGTCACGCTCCGGTGGTCGAGCCGGGCCGCACGATCATCAGCACCGTGACCACCGCCCAGAGCACGTTGAAGATTCCGGTGAACATGGCGAGCCGGGCCGGGCCCCTCGTGTCGTCCATCGCGTCCAGCAACAGCCTCTGGCGGGGAAGAACCGCCAGCACCAGCACGGCGGCGGCCGTCGTGGTCAGCGCGATCGACGTGAGCAGCCAGGCGTCGCCGAGGACGCCGAGGCTGTTCGCGGTGGCGAGGCCGAACACCGGGACCACGATGCCGAGCGCGGCGTAGACCCGGCAGATCCGGTGCAGCGATCGCGGCACGGCGAGATCCCGGTCGGCGCCGGTTCCGGCCCGCCGGATCGCGGCCGGGAACATGCTGGCGGCGACGGTGACCGGCCCGATCGCGATGATCGCGGCGAGAACGTGCACGGACAATAGGAACTTCGTCATCGGATGACCGGCTGGGACGCGGCGGGGGCCGGGCGCCAGACGGTGCCCCGGCGTTCGTGGTGGAAGAGGTGTTCGACGGCGTGGGCGGACGGGGCGCCCAGGGTTCGTTCGAGCAGGTAGAGACCCAGGTCCAGGCCGGAGGTGACGCTCGAGGCGGTGACCAGGTCGCCGTCCTCGACGATGCGGGCGTCGATCGCCACGGCGCCGGCCGCGGTGAGCGCGTCCAGACCGAACCGGTGGGTGGTGGCGGGACGGCCGGTGATCAGGCCGGCCATGGCCAGCAGCAACGAACCGCCGCAGACCGTGGCCGTGATGGCGCCCGGCCGGTTCAGGGCGACGGCGAGCATCCCGGGCAGCGGGGTCGCCAGCGCGCGGGCCAGCACCGCCGGGATCTCGTCCAGGTCCGCGGCGGCCGCCCCCGGGACGACGACCAGGTCCGCCTGTTCCGGGTCGAGCCGGGCGGTGGCGTGCAGTGTCAGCGGGCCGACCCCGCTGGGGACGGTGCGCGGGCCCTCGGCGGAGGCCAGCTCGACCCGCGGGATCCCGCCGGCCATCAGGGTCTCGTACGGCGCGATGACGTCCAACGGGTCGAAACCGTCGAACAACACGATCTGTGCAAGCAACGCGAATCAGTCCTTCTCGTGGGGAACGAGATGACCCTAGGAAGCTGCCGCGCCGTCGAGAAGTGGCTGGATTGCCATGCCTCAACGGATTCTCGCCAGCGGGGTTATCCACAGGCGCGCAGGCCGCGGCTTGGTGGGCACCCACGAGGGCAGTACCTTCGCGCCATGCTCACCGTGGCCGTGCTCGCCCTGGACGGCGTCATCCCCTTCGACCTGTCCACCCCCATCGAGGTGTTCAGCCGGACCCGCCTGCCGGACGGCCGGCCCGCCTACCGGGTCCGTGTCTGCGGGCTCGGCGGACCCGTCGACTCCGGCGCCTTCCCTCTGACGCCACCCTGGGGGCTGGACGCCCTGGCCGACGCGGACACGATCATCATCCCGGGCTGCGCCGATCCGGCCGCCCCGGTCCCGCCGCGGGTGCTCGGCGCCCTGCGCTCGGCCGCGGCCGACGGCACGAGGATCGCGTCGATCTGCGCGGGCGCGTTCGTTCTCGCCGCCACCGGGCTGCTCGACGGGCAGCGTGCGACCACACACTGGCTGGTCACGAAGCGGCTCGCGGAGGCGTACCCGGAAGTGGACGTCGACCCTGATGTTCTCTATGTCGACAACGGGCAGTTCCTCACCTCGGCCGGAGCGGCCGCCGGGCTCGATCTCTGCCTGCATCTGATCCGGCGCGATCACGGGTCGGCGGTCGCGGCCGACGCGGCCCGGCTCTCGGTCATGCCGTTGGAGCGGGAGGGTGGCCAGGCGCAGTTCATCGTTCATGATCAGCCACCGACGCCGCGCGGGTCGGAGCTGGAGCCGGTGCTGAAGTGGATGCAGGACAACGCGGACCGGACCCTGTCGCTCGACGACATCGCCGAACAGGCGGGGATGAGCTGCCGCACCCTGAACCGCCGGTTCCGGGAGCAGACCGGGACCACGCCGCTGCAATGGCTGCTGCGTGCCCGGATCCGTCAGGCGCAGCACCTGCTGGAGACCACCGACCACTCCGTCGAGCGGATCGCCGGCCAGGCCGGATTCGGGTCGTCGACGGCTTTCCGGGAGAGGTTCAAGAAGATCGTCGGCACCAGCCCGTACGCGTATCGGGCGGCCTTCCAGACCACGGAGGCCCGGTGATCCGCTGGACGCCGTATCGGGGGCGGTAGCCGAAGGCGGCGGTGGCGGCGCTGGAGTCGTAGACCCGGTCGATGGTCTCCGGCAGCCGCCACCCGCGCCGCCGGAAAGCGGCCGCGACCTCCGGTAGCCGCTCGGCGATCACCGCGGCGGCGTCGGTGAACAGCGCCGGGCAGTCCGCGCGGGTGAAGGGGTACGGTCCGGCGATCGTGAAGACGCCCGTCACCGGATCGCCGGCGACTCGGGTGACCGCTGCCGCCACGTCGGACAGCCCGACCGCCCGGTGCAGCAGGTGGGTGGCCAGAACGGGTGGCGGCTCCGGGAAACAGCGCGCGATCCGTAGCGTGACCGAGGCGATGGGGCACGCCGCGACCAGCTGTTCGGCGGCCAGTTTCGTCTCGTCGTAGATGTCACGTGGGCGGGGTCGCAGCGCCTCGTCCACCCACACCGTCCGGTCGGTGGGGACCATGGCGTGGCCGTACACGCTGGTGCTGCTGATGTAGACGATCCGCCGGACCCCGGCGCGGTCGGCGTCGTGCAACAGCGTCTCGGTGGCGCCGACGTTGACGGCGCGGAACTCCTCGTCGCCGACCCGTCCGACGTGCGGCGCGTGCAGCGCCGCGGCGTAGATCAGCACCGTGGAGCCGTCGAGCAGGGCGGTGCGCACCCGCCGATCCCGTAGATCGCCGACCACGCCTGTCCAGCGGCCGGCGACCCGGTCGGCGCCGCGAACTCGCCAGCCGGCGGCGCCGAGGGCCGCCGCCACCGCGGCGCCGACGAGGCCCGAGCTTCCGGTCACCGCCGCGACCGGCGAAGTCCCGTGGTTCATGGCTTCCATCGCCAGTGGCGTGGTCGTATCGGCGGGCCCGAATTCTCGGCCACCGCCGCCGGCCGGGCGGGCGACCTGGTTGTGGGCGGGCCGGTCGTGGGCGACCTGGTTGTGGGCGGGCCGGTCGTGGGCGACCTGGTTGCGGGCGGGCCGGTTGTGGGTGACCTGGTTGTGGGCGGGCCGGTTGTGGGCGGCCCGGTGGCGGGATGTCGCGGCGTGGTGGTCACGGGGCCGGGGTGGTCAGCGGTTTGGGCGGGTAGGCACGGAGAACCAGCGACGTGGTGACCGGGCCGAAGCGGGCCAGGGCGTCGACGACCTGTTCGAGGCGGCTGGACCGCGGGCAGTGGACCTCGAAGATCAGGCAGTCCTCGCCGGTCACCCGCAGGGTGGAGACGATCTCCGGGGTCCGGGACGTGAACTCCAGCGCCCGGGCGAGCTGGGCGTGGGTGGTGCGCAGGCGGACGACCGCGTGGATGTTCAGGCCGAGGGCCAGCGGGTCCACGACGGCGCGGTAACCGGTGATCACGCCGGCCCTCTCCAGCCGCTGGATGCGGGCGCCGGCCGCCGGCTGGGAGAGCCCGACGCGGCGGCCCACCTCGGCGCCGCTCAGACGGCCGTCGGATTGCAGAAGCGCGAGGATCGACAGGTCGGTCTCGTCAAGTGATTCCATCGTCCTCCGTACCAGGTCGTTCTGCATCATTCGATCCTGTGGCGGGACGCCGCGGCCGGCCGCAGAATCCGGCGGTGATCTCCTACATCATCATCCCCGGCATCGACGGCTCCGACGAGGACCACTGGCAGACGCGATGGGAACGGCGATGGGGTGCCGCGGCGGTGCGGATCGCCCCGTCGTCGTGGACCGCGCCCGATCTCGAGGACTGGGTGGCGGCGGTCGGTACCGCGTACGCCGGGATCTCGCCGAAAGGCCACCGCGTCGCGCTGGTGGCGCACAGCCTCGGCTGCTGGGCCGCCGCGATCTGGCTGAACCGGAACCCGAAGCGCGCGGTGGCCGGCACGTTGCTGGTCGCGCCGCCGGATCCGGGCGGCCCGGCGTTCCCCGGCCAGGCGGCACCGACCTTCCGGCACCTGCCGGCGGAGCCGCTGTCGTGCCCGGCGACGGTGGTGGGCAGCGGCAACGACCCCTACGCCAGTGCCGGGGCGGCGGCCGGGCTCGCCGACCGCTGGCGCGCCGGCTGGCACTTGGCCGGCGACCACGGCCACCTCAACTCGGCGAGCGGCCTGGGCGACTGGCCGGCCGGTCATCGCCTGCTGGACGCGCTGACACGCCCCGAGGACGCCGGCTGTCCGGAACCGGGTGATGACGGGCCGGGGCCTGGATGACGGCCGGCCGGGGAGGGGCTCTCACAGCTTGGCGAGAATGCCCTCCGACAGGATTCGGGAACAGGCGAGCGTGTCCCGCGCCGGACCGATCGGCCGGGGCACGGGGCGGACGGGGATGCTCGACGATCGCGTCGCCGCTGTCGAGGTGACGTGTCAACCGGTCCGCTTCGAGCCCACCTACGACGGCTCCGAGTCCGAACCCAAGGTGCTGCCCGCCGCTGACCGGTAGGGCCCGGCCCGGATCTTCCGTGAGCGCGGCGTCCACCGCGGCGCGTGATCGACATGGTGATCACGGCGAGTACCGGTGATGCGTGTATCACCAGTACATCCCAGGTGGCCGGAACGCGTCGTACGGTCGAGTCGTGGACAACCGAGCCGAGGTACGCGACTTCCTCACCTCCCGACGCGCCAAGATCACCCCGGAGCGGGCCGGGCTCCCCGCGGCCGGGCAGCGCCGGGTTCCCGGGCTGCGCCGCAGCGAGGTCGCCGCACTGGCCGGGATGAGTGTCGAGTACTACGCGAAGCTCGAACGCGGCACGCTGGCCGGAGTGTCCGCCGGGGTGCTGGACGCGATCTCCCGGGCCCTGCAGTTGGACGAGGCCGAGCGGGCCCACCTGCTGCGGCTCGCCCACGAGGCGGACGGCAGCAGCGCGGTGCTGCGTCCCCGGCGCCGGCCGCGGCAGTGGACGGTCCGGCCCAGTCTGCAATGGTCGCTCGACTCGATCAGCGCGCCGGCGATCCTGTCCAACATGCGTGGTGATCTGCTCGCGGCGAACCTGCTGGGCCGTGCCATGTACAGCGACGCATTCGCGGGCGCCCATCCGAATTTCGCCAGGTTCACCTTCCTGGACTCGGCGGCCCACCGGTTCTTCCCGGACTGGGACGGCGCGGCCGACATCACGGTGGCGAACCTGCGGACCGCGGCCGGCAAGGATCCGCACGACAAGGGCCTGCACGACCTGGTCGGCGAGCTGTCCACCCGCAGCGACGACTTCCGCCGCCGGTGGGCGGCGCACAACGTGCGCATCCACGGCACCGGCGTCAAGCACTTCCGGCACCACATCGTCGGCGACCTCGTCCTGAACTACGAGACGCTCGACCTTCAGGCCGAACCCGACCTGACGCTGACGATCTACACTGCCGAGCCGCAGTCGCCGACCGATCACGCGCTCGCCCTGCTCGCCTCCTGGGCCGTCACCGCCCAGGAGATCGGCTGACCCCGTCAAGGAGAGAACCGTGCAGAAACGCACCCTCGGCCAGGGCCTCGAAGTGTCCGCCCTGGGCTTCGGCGCCATGGGGATGAGCCACGGCTACGGCCCCGGCCCGGACCGGGACGCCAACATCGCCCTGCTGCGGGCCGCCGTCGACCGTGGCGTGACCCTGTTCGACACCGCCGAGGTGTACGGCCCTTACGTCAACGAGGAACTGGTCGGCGAAGCCCTCGCGCCGGTCCGCGACCAGGTCGTCATCGCCACCAAGTTCGGCTTCGCCATCGACGGCCAGGGCGGCCGAGACGTGGACAGCCGGCCCGAGCACATCCGGCAGGTGGCCGACGCCTCGCTCAAGCGGCTGCGCACCGACCGGATCGACCTGTTCTACCAGCACCGCGTCGACCCGGACGTGCCGATCGAGGACGTCGCCGGGACGGTCAAGGAGCTGATCGAGGCCGGCAAGGTCGGCCATTTCGGCATGTCCGAGGCGGCTGTCGCCACGGTCCGGCGGGCGCACGCCGTCCAGCCGGTCACCGCGGTGCAGAACGAGTACTCGCTGTGGTGGCGTGGCCCCGAGGCCGAGCTCATCCCCGCCTGTGCCGAGCTCGGCATCGGCCTGGTCCCGTTCAGCCCGCTCGGCCGGGGCTTTCTCACTGGCAAGATGGACGCGGACACCACGTTCGCGCCAGGCGACATGCGTGCCGGTCTGCCCCGTTTCGACGCCGAGGCGCGGCGTGCCAACCAGGCGCTGGTCGACCTGCTGACGTCGGTCGCCGCCGGCAAGGGGGCCACGGTCGCTCAGATCGCGCTGGCCTGGCTGCTCGCCCGGCAGCCGTGGATCGTGCCGATTCCCGGCACCCGCCGCCTGGAGCGCCTCGACGAGAACCTGGGCGCCGCGGCGGTCGACCTGACCGCGGCCGACATCGAGCGGATCGAGACAGCGGCCGCGGCCATCGAGGTGCACGGCGCCCGCTACCCCGAGCACATGGAACGCATGACCAACCGGTAGAGACGGTCGAGGTCCGCGTTTCGCTTTCCCACACCTTTTCCGGTACGCGCGACCTCGTCCCGTCCGATCAGGGCCGTCCCGTCCGGTCGGCGCGATCTCGCTGCCCGCACCGGCCTGTGCCGCGCCCGCCGGGCGGAGATCGGTGGCCGGGCGGGCCGGCCCACGCGATCGGCGGCCGGATGGGGCCGGCCTGCGCGATCGATGGCTGGGTGGTGCCGGTCCGCGCGATCGGCGGCCGAGTGGTGCCGGTCCGCGCGATCGGTGGCCGGGTGGTGCCGGACCGGGCGATCGGCGGCCGGGTGAGGCGGGCTTGCGCGATCAGTGGCCGGGTGGGCTCGACGCGCGCAAACGATGGCCGGATGGGGCCGGCCCGGGCGATCAGTGGCACAGCACCAGCAGGCGCATGAACAGCGTGCAATACAGGAGCACCGCGAGCAGGACGGCGCCGAACCCCCGGGCGGTGACCTCCCATCCGGAGCGGCCCCGCCAGGTCCACGGCAGCGCCTGTTCCACGATGATCAGCAGGATCCAGAACAGGGGAGCGACCAGGAAGAACAGGTCCCATCGCTCGTCGTCGAAGAGGGTGCCGTTGCCGTTGCCGCCGTAGTTGGAGCAGTCCTCCTGCCGATACCCCGGGTTCAGGATCAGCAGCAGCACGATGAAGCCGGCCACCCCGCCGATCAGCATCCGGAAACCGCTGAGCGGTGACGGCTTTCGTTCCTCCATGATCACCCGACCACGGTAGAGCCGCGGCGCAAGAGCTTTACCTGTGCGGTAATCGTGTGCCCGGCGCGGCGTCGTTAGCGTCCTCTCCAGTGACATTCGCCAACGGTGAAAAGGGGAGGATCGATGCGGGTCTCCGACCGGGTTCCGGCCACGGCCACGGTGAACGACGATGTGCTGCTGCGGTGGGTGCTGAAAGCGGATGCCGTGGTCACCGGGGTCAACGGCATCGCCTACGTGGCGCTGGCCGGTGCGCTGACCGGCGTTCTCGGCTATCCGGTTTCCGTGCAGCGCTGGGCCGGCGCGTTCCTGGTGGTGTACGCCATGGTGGTCGGGGTGATCGCGACCCGCCCGGTGGTCAGCCGTGCCGCCGTCCGGGCGGTGATCGGGGCCAACGTCGCCTGGGTTCTGCTCAGCATCGGCGTGCTGAGCGCCGGCGCGATCGAGGCGACCACCCTGGGTCGAGTCTGGATGGCGGCGCAGGCAGCGGTCGTCGCCGCCTTCGCCGCCCTCCAGACCTACGCCCTCGTCAGCCCAGGGCGTTCAGGAACGGCTCGTGGCTGTTCTTGAACTCCCAGCCGTAGAACCGGTCCCAGTTGATCGACCAGGTCATCAGGCCGCGGAAGTTCGGGTTGAGCCCGCTGCGCGGCGTGTAGCCACCGCAGTTGCTGCCCTTGACCAGGCAGTTGACGGCCTGCTGCACGCCGGCCGGGGCCACGTAGCCGTTGCCCGCGCTGACCGAACTGGGCGCGCCGAACGCGATCTGGTCCTCGCGCAGCGCAGGGAACATGTTCGCGGTGTTGCCCGCCACCGGGAATCCGGCCAGCATCATGTCGGTCATGGCGATGTGGAAGTCGGCGCCGCCCATCGAGTGGTACTGGTTGTCCAGGCCCATGATCGAGCCGGAGTTGTAGTCCTGGACGTGCAGGACGGTGAGGTCGTTGCGGAGCGCGTAGATGACCGGCAGGTAGGAGCCGGCCCGCGGGTCCTGGCCGCCCCACGGTCCGGAACCGTAGTACTGGTAGCCGAGCTGGACGAAGAACGTCTCGGGCGCCATCGTGAGGACGAAGCCCGCTCCGTACCGTGTCTTGAGGGTTTTGATCGCGCTGATCAGATTGACGATGACCGGCGTGGTGGGGTTCTTGAAGTCGGTGTCGCCGGTGTTGAGCGACAGCGAGTGGCCTTCGAAGTCGATGTCGACGCCGTCCAGCCCGTATTTGTCGATGATCGCGCTGACCGAGCTGACGAACCTGTCGCGGGCCGCCGTGGTGGTCAGCTGGACCTGGCCGTTGGCACCGCCGATGGAGAGCAGCACCTTCTTGCCGGCCGTCCGCTTCGCCTTGATCGCGGCGATGAACTCGGCCTCGGTCTCGACGCCCGGGCACTCGGTGGCGGGGCAGAGGGTGAACCGGATGTCGCCGGAGGTGGCGCTGGTCGGCTCGCCGAAGGACAGGTTGATGATGTCCCACTCGGCCGGTACGTCGGCCATCCGCAGGTAGCCGGCGCCGTTGGCGAAGCTGGCGTGCAGGTAGCCGATGAGGGCGTGCTTGGGCAGCCCGCCGACGGGGATGGGGGTGCTGGGTGACGTCGAGGGGGAGGGCGACGTCGAGGGGGAGGGCGACGGGGACGCCGAGGACGACGACGGCGACGGCGACGGGTTCACCACGCCGCCGCAGGCGCCGTTGTTGATCCAGACGTCCCATTGGCCGCTCTTGACGGCCGGATCCTCGCCCTGGGTCCACCACTTGGCGGTGTAGTTGTTGCCGCCTTTGGACGCGACGTTGTCCTTGACGTAGACGGCGGAGGCGCTCCAGGCGGGCGCGCACGCGGCGGCGGCGCTGGCGGTGGAGGCCACATATACGGCAGAACACGCGGCGGCCAGCACAGCCGCCACGGAGAGAACCACGGATCGACGCATGCGCAATTATTAAGACTGTTTACTGAATAAGTAAAGGGTCAGTCCGGTTCCGGGACGTCTGCCAGGAATTCGTCGAGCCGGTGGCGGCGGCGGGCGTGCTCGGCGGACAGGTGAGCGCGGGTGAACGACTCCGGCCGGTGGCGCAGCCGCGAGCGGCCGACCGGGGTGCGGAACTCGTCGTCCGGCACGGCGGCGGCGCCCGGCGGCAGCAGGGCCAGCAACTCGTCGTAGACGGCGACCGACGTGGCCAGGGCGGCCAGCATCGCCTCCCAGCTGTCGTCGTCCCAGTCGCCGGCGGCCGCGTGCTCGAGCTGGTTCGCCCGTTCCGCGTTCATCTCGCCGATCATCCACAGCTGACCGGCGTCGAGCAGGGCGGACGGCCCGTCGCCGGGCATGCTCAGCCCGTACCCCAGGGGGTCCGGGTCGGGGTCGTCGCGCGGCACCGTGAAGACGAACCCGCGCTCGCGCCGGCAGGCCAGGCAGACCCCGTGGTAGCGCAGCGTGAGCCGGGCCGGGTCGCCGCCGCGCTCCTGGACCTGCCGGTGGAACTCGGCCTCCCCGCACACGCACCGGTGCAGGTCCATGAACATCAGCGCCTCGGTGACGCCCCGGGCCGGCAGCGGGTGCAGCTCCGGCCCGGGATCCTCCGGCCCGGACGCCGCCAGGTAGTCGTCGCGGGCGGCGAGCATCCGCGGCCACCGGAACCGATCGGGTTCGGCGGCGTGCATCTGGAGCCCGTGCCGGCCCCGGATCTCCTCCTCCGGTACGACGTCGGCGCCGGGCGGCACGAACAGCATCGCCTCCTCGACCGAGGACGCGGCCAACTTCATGTTCATCGCGTGCGTCTGCTCGTCGCCGGCCGCGTACACCGTCGCCATCACCAGCCACTGACCGGGATCGACCACGTGCGACGGCTCGGCACGCGGCGACATCTGCCAGTGGGCGGTGCTCAGCGTGCCGGGGCGGACGGTGAACCGGAACCGGAAGCGGTGCCACACCCGGCGGGTGCAGCGGGCCTTGACGGTCAGCACCTCGTGGTCGCCCGCCGGCAGGCTGCGCTCGCCGAAGGACAGCAGCTTGCCGCCGCAGCGGCACTCCTGGAAGTCCAGGAACATGCTGGCGTCGTAGCCGGACCGGGCCAGCGGCGGCTTCATCGGGGCGGTGCGTTCCGCCGGCGGCGGTCCGAAGACCGCCACGAACTCGGCGAGATCCAGGCGGCGCCGCGCCAGCTCACGATCGATGCGGGGTACGCCGAAGTCCGCCGCCCGCTGTCGGAGTGCCTCGAGCCCGGCGGCCGTCCAGAGGTGGCGCACCGGCACCCGCCCGGTCCCGGCGGGCACGAGCCGGGACACCTCGGCGGCGCCGTCGACGGCCCACTCCAGCAGGTGGCGGGCCCGCTCGTGTTCGGCGGCGGTGGGCCGGCGCTGCCCGAACACCCGCAGCAGTTCGGCGGCCCGCCGGGCGCACCGGCGGGAGTGCTCCTGCCATTGGGCGGCGTCGAGCAGCCCGTCCGAGGCGGGGTCGACCAGGACCGTGCGCTCGCCGTGCCGGACCGCTGTCCGGTCGGCCGTGATCCGAGCCTCGCCGTCCGGCTCGCCGGTGAGGTAGAGGACCGCCTCGGTGACCGACCGGGCGACCGGCTCGAACTCGGCTCCGGGCAGCCCGCCGCTCATCCAGCTCAGGTCCTGGTGGGTGAGGCCGGACTCGGCGAGCAGTTCGGCGACCACCTCGCGCGGGGGCCGGGCCGTGTAGTGCACGACCTCGACCCCCGGCTCGGCGTCGTACTGCAGGCGACCGAAACCGATCAGGTCGCCGCCGGCCAGCCGGATGAGGGCGAGTGCCGCCGGGCCGAGATCGTCGTCGACGGGTTCGAACCGGAGCCCGAACCTGCTCTCCACCGTGGCCCGGTCGAGGCGCAGGCGGGCCAGGTAGGAACTCGGGCCTCTCCGGACCCCGACAGCGACGGCTTCCACCCGGGCGGCACCTCCACATCGGCGCCCGTCAGTCTACGAGGCCGCGCAGCTCACCGGGGACGGTACGGCGTTCGTCGCCCCGCTGGAGGCGGTGAACCCGAAGCTGGTCGTGGCGCCCGCGGCGAGCGTGCCGTTGTACGGCGCGTTGCGGGCGGTGACCGTCTCCCCGGAAGTGGTGACCGTGGTGTTCCAGGTGTTGGTGAAGCGCTGCCCGTTGGGCCAGGTCCACGTGACGGTCCAGCCGGTGATGGCGCTGCTGCCGGCCTTGACGGTGACCGTGCCCTGGAAGCCGCCGCCCCACTGGTTGCTGATCGCGTAGGTGGCGGTGCAGCCGCCGGGCGGGGGCGGGTTGCTGGTGCTCGGCGACGGCGAGGCGGAGGAGGAGCTGACCGACGGCGACGGCGAGACCCCGCCGAACACCGTGGCCTCCTTCGCGGTGGCCTTGATCCCGTTGGCGCCGTTGAAGATCCGCTGGCCCCAGGTGGTCAGCTGCGCCGGGTTGAAGTTGGTGACCATGTCCAGGTACTCGACGCCGCCGCCGTTGCCGGACCAGGACCAGCCGAGGTAGCCGATGCCGCGCTGCTGGGTGGTGGCGAAGATGGTGTCCTCGTCGGGGTTGCCGTCGGAGTGGTCGTGCCCGAACTCGCCGACCACGATCGGCAGGTTCGCCGTCTGGAACCGGCCCAGGTAGTCGTTGATCTCGGCGGCGGTGTCGAAGACGCCGTACATGTGGATCGAGAAGACGGTGTTGCGCTGCGGGTCGGCGGCGAACACCGAGGCGGCGTTGTCGCGCATGATGAACTGCCAGTCCTGGCCCCAGTTCGGCGCGTCCACCATGATCTGGTGCTGGAAGCCGGCGGCGCGCAGCCGGGTGATGGCCGTCTTGGTGTCGGCGGTCCAGTTGGCGGCCGCGGTGCCGTTGCCGTACGGCTCGTTGCCGATGTTGAGGATGACGAAGTTCTCCTGGCCGGTCAGGGCGCTCTTGATGGAGATCCAGTAGTCGACGGCCTGGGCCAGGGTGGCGGCGCCGGACTGCTCGCCGTAACCGGTGGTGTCGTGCACCTCCAGCACGCAGATCAGCCGGTTGGCCTTGCACTGGCTGATCACGGTGGTGACGTCGGAGGCGGAGTTGGCCGTCCAGCGCTGGCCGCTGCCCAGCACGACGCGGACCGTGTTGGCGCCGAGGGCCTTGATGTTGGCCAGCGAGGTGCTGGTCTGGCCCGCATACCAGGTGTGGGCGTGATTGACGCCACGCATCAGGAACGTGTTGCCGTTGGCATCCAGGATGCGGGTGCCGGAGACGGTGAATCCGGCCGCGGCCTGGGCGGGCTGGGCCAGCGTCAGGACGGCCGCGGCGGTGGTCAGGACGGCCGCGAGGCCACCCCACCATTTCGCTCTCATGGGGATCCTCCGGGGGACGGGGATGGGGACGGGGGCTTGCCGGGAGAATCTAAAAGGACTTAACTAAGTGGGTCAACCCAGAATCTCAGTCGATCATGGTCGATGCAAGTCGGCCTTGACACCGCAAACTTAAGCCGCTTAATAATGATCAGCATCGAAGACGATCCCTGCTTCCCGCCCCGGGCAGCGGATGGTCCGCGCACCCCCACTCGCGGAGGAACTCGACGATGTCCATCCCCAGCGCACGCCGGATCCTCGCCGCGGCCGCCGCGGCGCTCCTGCTGGCCGGCTGCACCGGCGCCGACGGCGACGACAAGTCCGGCGCCGCCGACAGCTCGATCACCGTGTTCAACGGCGCGAACGGCGCCATCGTGGAGAACTGGAACCCGTTCTCACCGACTCAGCTGCAACCCACCAACGGCACCATGTACGAGGCGCTGTTCTGGTACAACCTGGCCACCGACGCGCCGCCGCAGCCGATGCTCGCCACCGGCTACTCGTGGAACGCCGACGGCACCGAGCTGACCATCACCGCCCGCGAGGGCGTCAAGTGGTCCGACGGGCAGCCCTTCACCGCCAAGGACGTGGCCTTCACCTTCGACCTGATCAAGCGCACCAAGGCGATCAACGCCACCAACCTGGACATCACGAGCGCGGTGGCCAAGGACGACAAGACCGCGGTGATCACCTTCGGGACCAAGTCGTTCACCGACGAGGCGGCCATCATCGGCCACACCCCGATGATCCCCGAACACATCTGGAGCAAGATCCCCGACCCCGAGAAGACGATCAACCAGAACCCGGTCGGCACCGGCCCGTTCAAGCTGAAGTCCTTCTCGGCGCAGAGCTTCGTCATCGAGAAGAACCCGAACTACTGGCAGCCGGGCAAGCCGCGGATCCAGAACGTGCGCTACATCTCGCTGGCCACCGCCGACGCCGCGAGCGCCGCGCTGACCGCCGGCCAGGTCGACTGGATGAGTTCCTACCTGCCCGGCCTCGACCAGCTGCTGAAGAACCACAAGGATCTGTCGTATGTGAACACGCCCACCATGACGACGTCGATCTTCACCTGCTCGGGCACCGAGTACGGCTGCAAGGGCCCGCAGACCGACCCCGCCGTGCGCCAGGCGATCTACCACGCCATCAACCGCGATCAGCTCAACAAGCTGGCCGGCGGCGGGTTCGCGGCCACCGCCTCGCCCACCATGCTGCTGCCCGAGCGCGACCAGAAGTGGATCGCGGACCCGTCCCAGCAGGCCATCCCAGGCACCGGCGACGCCGCGAAGGCCAACCAGATCCTCGACGCGGCCGGCTGGGCCAAGGGCGCCGACGGCATCCGCGCCAAGGGTGGCGAGCGGCTGTCGATGACCATCCAGACGGTCAGCGGCTGGAGCGACTACATCTCGCTCAACGACACGATGGCCCAGCAGCTCAAGGAGGTCGGCATCGAGCTCAAGCCGACCCAGCTGTCCTGGAACGAGTGGAACAACAACCAGGTGCAGGGCCGTTTCCAGCTCTCGCTGGACTCGATCGGGCTCGGCGCCAACTCCAACCCGTACCACATCTACCAGCCGAAGTACGCCAGCGGCACCACCGCCAAGGTCGGCGAGAGCGCCCGGACCAGCGGCAACTTCGCCCGCTACCACAACGATGCGGTCGACAAGGCGATCACGGCGGCGGCCGGCACCAACGACGAGGCCACCCAGAAAGAGCAATACAAGATCATTCAAACCGAGATCGTACGGGACCTGCCGTACATCCCGATCTATGTGAACTCGCTGCTCACCGAGTTCAACACGAGCCGTGCCACCGGCTGGCCCAGCAACGACAACAAGTACGCGCTGCCCGCCTCCTGGAAGATCTGGGACAACGGCATCGTCCTGGCCACCATCACGCCGGCGAAGTAGCCCGGCCGTGCGCTACCTGTCCCGCAAACTCGGGTTCTACCTGGTCGCCCTCTGGGCGGCACTGACCCTCAACTTCCTCATCCCCCGGATGATGCCCGGCGACCCCGTCGAGATCATGCTGGCCAAGCTGGGGCAGAAGGGGCCGGTCACGCCGGAGTCCCGGGAGGCGATCGAGGCGATGCTGGGCACCGACTCGAGCCGGCCGCTGTGGGCCCAGTACGGCGACTACCTTGCGGGACTGGCCAACGGGGACCTGGGCGTCTCTCTGGTCTTCTTCCCGGCCCCGGTCAGCTCGATCATCGGGCAGACCCTGCCCTGGACGATCGGCCTGATCGGACTGGCCACGATCATCTCCTTCCTGACCGGCGTGGGCCTGGGCACCCTCGCCGGCTGGAAGCGGGGCTCGTGGATGGACAACCTGATCCCGGTCACCACGATGTTCCAGTCCGTGCCGTACTTCTGGCTGGCCCTGATCCTGCTCTTCCTGCTCGGCAGCGTCTGGCCGGTCTTCCCGCTCAACGGCGGCTACGACGTCTACAACGTCACCCCGGGCTGGAACGGTCCGTTCCTCGCCTCGGTCGTCTACTACGGCACCCTGCCGGCGCTCACCATCATCCTGTCGTCCATCGGCGGGTGGATGCTCGGCATGCGCAACATGATGGTCTCCACCCTGTCCGACGACTACATGGTCACGGCCGAGGCCAAGGGCCTGCGCTCCCGGCGGATCATGCTGCGGTACGCGGCCCGCAACGCCGTCCTGCCGTCCATCTCCGGGTTCGCCATCTCGCTCGGCTTCGTGGTCGCCGGTTCGATCATCACCGAGGCGGTGTTCTCCTACCCGGGCATCGGGTCGGCGCTGCTCCAGGCGGTCGGCGGCAACGACTACGCCCTCATGCAGGGCATTCTCCTGATCATCACGCTGTCGGTACTGGGCGCCAACCTGCTGGTCGACCTCCTGTACTCGGTCATCGACCCGCGCATCCGGGCGCGGGGCTGAGGAAGGGAACGCCATGGCCGCCGCCGACACCGTCACCGTGAACCTCGCCGTTCCACGCCGCCGCCTCACCTGGCCGCCGATGACCGGCAAACTGGCCACCGGCCTGATCATCGCCGGGCTCATCACCCTGTTCGGGCTGGTCGGGCCGCTGTTCGTCCAGGACCCGGCCAAGGTCGACGACATCGGTCTCACCCCACCCAGCGCCGAGCATCTGCTCGGCACCACCCAGACCGGGCAGGACGTGCTCGCCCAGCTCGCCCACGCCACCCGCGGCTCGCTGATCGTCGGCGCCGTCGTCGGGCTGCTCACCCTGATCCTGTCCGGCTTCTTCGGCATCGTCGGGGCGTACGCGGGCGGCTGGCTCGACGAGGCGTTCTCCCTGTTCACCAACGTCGTCCTGGTCATCCCCGGGCTGCCCGTGGTGATCGTCATCTCGGCCTACGTCGCCGATCGCAGCCTCCTGCTCGTCGCGATCGTCCTGGCGATCACCAGCTGGGCCGGGTCCGCGCGCGTGCTGCGCGGCTCCACCCTCAGCCTGCGCAGCCGTGACTACGTGCTGGCCAGCCGGGTCGCCGGGGAACGACGATGGCGGATCCTGCTGGTCGAGATCCTGCCCAACCTCATCCCCCTGCTCGCCTCCCAGGTGGTCTTCGCGGTCATCTTCGCCATCCTGGGCGAGGCCGGCCTCTCCTACCTCGGGCTGGGCGCCACCGAGTCGTTCACCTGGGGCACCATGCTCTACTACGCGCAGAACGGGCTCGCCCTGCGCCTCGGCGCGTGGTGGTGGTTCGTACCCCCGGGGTTGATGCTGGCCCTCTTCGGCGCCGCCCTGTCCCTGATCAACTTCTCGATCGACGAGATCATCAACCCGAAGCTGCGCAACCAGACCCGGGGTGCCCGCCGCGGCTGGCGGATGTCCCGCGAGCAGCTCCGTAGGGCCAAGGAGTCGACGCTGTGAGCGAACCGGTCCTGACCATCGAGAACCTCAGCGTCGACTACCTGGTCGACCCGGTCGTGCACGCCGTCCGGGACGTGTCGCTGACCCTGCGGCGCGGCGAGGTGCTCGGCCTCGCGGGGGAGAGCGGCTGCGGCAAGAGCACCCTCGCCTACGCGATCGTGCGCCTGCTCAAACCACCCGCCATGATCACGTCGGGGCGGGCGGTCTTCCACTCACGCGACGGCGCCGACATCGACTGGGGTGATCTCAGCCCGGAGGACCTGCGGGCCGCCCGCTGGGACAAGATCTCCATGGTGTTCCAGGGCGCCATGAACTCCCTCAACCCGGTCATCTCGATCCGCGACCAGTTCGAGGACATCTTCACCACCCACCGGCCCGCCATGTCCCGCCGCGACCGCCGCCTGCGCTGCGGCGACCTGCTCGAATCCGTCGGCGTCGACCGGGCACGGCTCACCTCGTACCCCCATGAGCTGTCCGGCGGCATGCGGCAGCGCGTCATGATCGCCATGGCCATGGCCCTGGAGCCACAGATCATGATCATGGATGAGCCGACCACCGCGCTCGACGTCGTCGTGCAACGCGAGATCCTCCGCGAGCTCACCCGGCTGCGTGACGAACACGGCTTCGCCGTCGTCTTCATCACCCACGACCTGCCGCTGCTGCTGGAGATCAGCGACCGGATCGCGGTCATGCGCGACGGCGCGATCGCCGAACTCGGCGACGCCTACCAGCTCTACACGTCACCCCGCCACGACTACACCAAACAGCTGCTGGCGTCCTTCCCCAGCCTCACCGGCGACCGCGGCTCCTTTCTCAGGGAATCAGCATGACCACACTCGACGTGCGCGGGCTCTGCAAGGACTATCGACTTCGAAACGGCATGCGTACGCGGACGCTGCGCGCCGTCGACGACGTCAGCTTCACCCTCGACCACGGGCGCACCGTGGCACTGGTCGGGCAGAGCGGCAGCGGCAAGTCCGCCATCGCCCGCCTGCTGTTGCAGCTCGAACAGCCCACCTCCGGGCACATCCTGCTCGACGGTGAACCGGTGGCCCGCCGTGGCTCCGCACTCGCGCGCTATCGGCGTACCGTGCAGATGGTTTTTCAAGATCCGTTCGCGTCGCTGAATCCGTTCCACGACGTCGAGCACCACCTCACCCGGCCGGTGCGGCTGCACCAGCGCGGGCTCAGCGACGCCGAGGTCCACCAACGGGTGCTGCACCTGCTCGAACGGGTCCGGCTCACACCGGCGGCCGACTTCGCCCGCCGCCGGCCGCACGAACTCTCCGGCGGGCAGCGGCAGCGCGTCGCCATCGCCCGCGCCCTCGCGCCGTCACCCGGCGTCCTGATCGCCGACGAACCCGTCTCCATGCTCGACGTGTCGATCCGGCTCGGCGTGCTCAACCTGCTCGCCACCCTGCAACGGGAGGAGGACCTGGGCGTCCTCTACATCACCCACGACCTGGCCACCGCCCGGCACTTCTCCGACGAGATCCTCGTCCTCTACCAGGGCCGGGTCGTCGAACGCGGGCCCGCCGACGAGGTCATCCTCCATCCACGGCACGAGTACACGCGTACCCTCGCCGAGGCCGCACCCAACCCGGAACGCCGTCTCGGCGAGCTGCGCCGCTGAGGCGGTGTGGCCTCTCGGGAGGCTGTGCCGCTGAGGCGGTGGGGTGTCTCGGGAGGCTATGCCGCTGAGCTGGTGTGCCGGTCCGCGACCTTCCGCGCCCAGCGACGGGCGCGCTCGATCTCGCCGGCGACCAGCGGGCCGGTCATGCCGCCGACCCGGAAGTCCTCCGCCGGCACCACCGGCTGCCCGCCCAGACCGTGCAGCCGGCGCAGCGCCTTGCGGGCCGCCGAACCGGTCGGGAACCGGGTGTCCATCCGGGTGTCGAAGGCAGCCACCGGCAGGCCGGCCAGCGGGGAAGCGGCGTCCAGATACTCCCGGATACCGGTCTCCCGCGCTCCGGCCCGGACCTCGCCCTGCTTCCCGGCGTCCGCCCTGGTCGACGGCCGGCTCAACCCGAACGCGTGGGTCGGCGCACCGACCACCAGCAGATCCACGCCCGCGACCGGCGGCCGCTCGCGCACGTCGGCGAGCGTCACCTCGAAGGCACCGGCGAGCCCCTCGGCCACCGCGTTCGCCACCGCGGCGGTGTTGCCGAACATGGATTCGTAGACGACGAGCGCTCTCATCGCAGATCCCTTCCACTGGCCCTTTCCGCCAGTAGACGCCGCACGCGGCCGCTCCCGTCAGGGCCGGACGGCCCGCGCTGGGACACCTGCTGGCAGGATGACCGGCATGAATGCCGATCTCACCGAAGTCCGCCGGGCCATCGACGCGATCGACGCCGAGGTGGTGCAGCGGCTCGCCGCCCGGGAACGGCTGGTCCGGCGGGCCGCCGCGCTGAAGACCGACGAGCAGGCGGTGCGGGCGCCCGCCCGGGTCGAGGAGGTCATCGCCAAGGTGCGCGGCCTGGCCGTCACGGCGGGCGGGTCACCGGAGGTCGTCGAGCGGGTCTACCGGGCGATGATCAGCGCCTTCATCGACCTGGAACTCGCCGAGCACCGCGGGCACGACAGAGCCTAGGACCGGCAGTCCACGATCGCTCGGGCCAAGGCCCGGATCAGGGCGGTCTCGCCGGTGCGCGGCGGAGGAACGGCTGGTTCACCCGCGTTGCGCGATTCCCGTACGCATGCTGTGGTTTTGCCGGAATCTTGACCTTGTGCAGTACCAAGGTGGGCGAGTCCGAAACGTTGTGGGGGCAGCATGGACTGGGCAGTGATCGGTGCCATGGTGGGGCTCGCCGCCGTGGTCATCCGAGGTGTGCTGGCGTTCGGCATGGCCGGCAAGGAGATCGGGAAACTGCGTGTCTCCGGCCAAAGTGTGCGAACCCTGCGCGCCCAGGCGGAGGCCCGGCGATGGACGTGGGACGCGGCCGCCTACGAGCCCACCGTGCCGGTCGGGCGGCTCGCCGGGCTGGCCGGGCTGCGGCAGCGCGGCGCCGCCCACGGGAAGTTCCGCCGGCGTCAGGCGAGCGCCGCGGTGGTGGCCGCGATCGTGGACTCCGGCTTCACATCGCACCTCGGCATCGACTCCGGCACCACGGTGCTGGCCGTGGTGATCACCATGGAGGCGCCGGAACTCGACGGTGACCTGCACCTGGACCCTCAGCGAGGCGGCGGCTACGACGTCTCCGGCAGCCTCGCGGGGCTGCTCGCCGGCACCGACCTGCTGAACCGGCTCGGCTGGGTGGGCTACCCGGCGGTCGATGTGGCCGACGGGCAGGCGAGTTTCCTCTACCCGAGTCTCAGCAGTGCCGCCGAACTCGACCGGCTGCTGTCCGTCGGCGACGACCTGCTCAGCGGGCTCGCTCCGGTCACACCGCCGTGAGCGCCTCGTCGATCATCCGGTGACCCTGGGCCTCGAAATCCTCGATGCCCTTGTCGTAGGCCCAGCAGGCGGTGCCGATCGCCTCCCGGACACGGCTGCGGCGCCAGCCGTCGTCCGCACGGGGGTCGGCGCCGTACCCCTCGAGAAAGGCCCGCTCCAGGCGGGGATCGTCACGGAAGTCCTGGGCGACAAGACGACCGAAATCGGTGTACGCGGGGCGCAGCGCCGCCCGGCCGAAGTCGATGACGCTGACGACACCGTCGTGGACCAGCCAGTTGCGGGGCTGCCAATCGCCGTGCGTCGGCACGACCGTCGCCGGGTGGGCCGGCCAGCTCCTGATCAGAGTTCGAAGCCGCTCCACCATTGACGGGGCGATCCGGTGCCGTCCGTCCAGCAGCGTCAGCGATTTGCCGTTCTCGCGCTGTTCGTAGCCCTCGTCGACGGTCGCGGTCTGGCCGTGCAGCACGGCGAGCAGCTCGCCCGCCTGACGGAAGGCGGCCGGGTCGGTGGCGTGCTCGCTGTCCAGCAGCAGCACGCCGGGCAGGTAGGTGGTGACCAGCAGCTTCGCCGTTGTGCTGGCGTGCAGCATGGTGGCGGCCCGGCCCCGGCTGGTCCACGAGGACAGCCACTCGCGGTGGGCGCGGATCTCCCGGGCCATGTGGTGGTCCCGCGCGCCGCCGGCCTTGACGATGTAGCGGTCGGCGCCACGTGTCATCTCCAGGACCGTGGTCTCGACGATGCCCCAGCTGTGGTCCCTCACGACCGTCGCACCCGGAATCCATCGATCCAGCAGATCCCGTTGCTTTGCTGAGAGCTTCCCGAGCGCACCGTTCACCATCCGAATCCTAGGCCGGGTCTGCTCGTTGCCGCTCGAGCCGGTCGAGCACCCTCTTCAGCTGGTCCTCAGTGTTGTCTCGAGGGGGTTGATCAAGCACGGACAGCCAGCCCGCTGCCTCAGCTGGTCGTGGGTGTTGGTTCGGGTGTTTGAGACAGCTCTGACGGCGAGCCGGGTTCTCAGTTGGCCCTGTTGCGGGTGCGACAGCGAGCCGGGTTCGAGCTGTCAGCGGCGCAGGTGGGACTGTAGGACCAGGGCGGCGGCGCCGGTCGCCGAGGCGGTCGCCGCGGCCAGGGAGACGGTGACCGTCGCCGAGCGGTGCCATGTCCGGCGGTCCGCGGGCTGAACCCGGCGCATGATCGCCGGGCCGTAGACGAATGACGCCGCCGCGAAACCCGGGCCGGTCAGCACCACCAGGTCGATGTCGAGCAGATTCACCACCGATTCGGCGGCGGCCGCCACGTACCGTGCGGAATCCTCCAGCAGCGCGAGGCATCGCGGAGCGCCCGACCGGGCGGCCCGGGCCACCGCGGCGAAGTCGGCGGTCACGCTCCGTGGCGCGGACTGGCCGAGGCCGGCCTCCGCGGCCGCCGCGGCGTCGGCGCGGGCCGCGGCCACCACGGTGCGGGGCCCGGCCAGGACCTCCAGGCACCCGCGACTGCCGCACCAGCATTCCGGACCATCGACCTGTACGCACACGTGGCCGAACTCGCCCGCCGCACCGTGCCCACCCCGCATCGCGCGACCTTCGACGACGATCCCCGCGCCGATGCCGCTGCCCATGTACAGGGCCGCGAACGCCTGCTCCGGCCCGACCCGCGCCACCCAGTACTCACCGACGGCGGCGGCGGTCGCGTCGTTCTCCACGAGCACCGGCCAGCCGTTCTCCTCGACGAGCCGCCGCCCGAGCTCGTCGGCGTCCCATCCCCGCAGGTGCGGCGGCGCGTCCCAACCACGCAGGTGGGCGTCGTCGCTCGCGTGCGGCAACGCCTGCACGCTGACCACGTGGGCCGGTGTGCCCGCCGCCTCCGCGGCACCGGGCGAGGTGGCCCAGTCCGCCCGGCTCGCCGGTGGTCGGGCCTCCGCGCCGGGGGCCGCCGCCCGCCGATGAGGGAGTGCTGCCTCCGGGCCGGTTGCGGTGGGCCGACGGGTGTGGGGTGTGGCCTCCGGGCTCAGTGAGACCGACGGACTGCCCGGGCCTCCGAAATGGGATATCTCCGTCGATCCCGCTACGCCGCCCGCTGCCGGTGGAGTGTCGGCCTCGGGCGTGCGGCGGACGCTGCCGTTACGGGGGCCGGGCCAGACGACGCCGAGGCCGAGGCAGCGGGCCCGGTCCACGCCGGAGGCCGCCAGCAGGGTGCCGATGCCGTCGGCGAGGTGCGGGAGCAGGTCGCCGGGCGGTGCGGGGCGGGCGAGACGGGAGATGACGCCGCCGGTCTGGCCGGTCAGGACGAACGTGGTGACGTCCCGGTCCAGGTGGACGCCGACGGCGAGGCGGGCGGCCGGGTCCAGGCGCAGCAGGGTGCGTGGCTTGCCGCCGGTCGGGGCGCGGCCGGTCTCCACGACGAGGCCCTCATCGAGGAGGCGGCGCACGGTCATCGACACCGCGGCCTCGGTGAGCCCGGTGATCGCGGCCAGCTCGACGCGGCTCAGCGGCTCGGAGGCGCGGATCGCGTCGAGGATGCTCTCCCGCGCCGCGGGACGGCGCCCCCGGCCCGGCCGGCCCACCGGCGTAGCGTCTCCGATCGCTTCCCTCACCCAGCCACCACCATGTCGCCGAACCCCTCCGTCATCGCGCCACCATCCTGCCCGCACAGGCGTGGGTGGGGGCGCCGCCACGTCCGAGACGCGGATTCCGTCACTCGATCATCGATCCCGTTCGCCGTCAAACGGCTCGCCCACCCGGACCCGCGGCGGGTTCACCCCCGAGGGGCCGAGGCAGCGGCACGGCGAGGAACCCGGCGACACGGCCACCGTCATGTGGTGCCTCCGGCCGGGGTGGCGCGGATCAGCAGCACCCGGTCGGGGTAGAGGACCGGGAGCCGGAGGCCGGCTGTGCCCAGCGCACGGCCGCTCAGCCGGACGCCGGCCGATGTGCACCACGGCAGGGCGGCGCCCCACGCCGCGGCGTTGCCGTCGGGCACGTCACCGGGTGGCTGTGGTCGCACGTGGTAGAGCCGGTCCGGGTCGAGGCCGGGCAGCGCGACGGCGCCCGGTGGGTAGGCCTCGCTGGTGGCGGTCGCGGTCACCGCGAACAGGGCGTCGGATGCGGACACCACGCCGGTCAGCGAATACGCCGGATCGGCCACGTCCCCGTGCACCAGCGTGCCGGTGTGCAGCAGCGACCGGACCTCCTTGTAGAGGGCCACCCACTCGCCCAGCCGGGACAGTTCCCCGGGTGTCGCCACGGTGAGGTCCCACTCGATGCCGAGATGGCCCCAGATGGCGGTGCCGGCGCGGGTGTCCAGCGGCAACTCTCGCTGGGTGGTGTGCGAGCGTGGCGCGCCCACGTGCGAGCCGATCAGCTCCAGCGGCACGAGCAGGCTGGTCCACCGCTGGATCGCCACCCGTTCGTGGGCGTCGATGCAGTCGGACGCCCAGATGCGGTCGGTGCGGGCCAGGATCTCCAGGTCGACGCGGCCGCCGCCGGACGAGCAGGACTCGATCTCCACACCGGGATGCCGGGCGCGCAGCTCGTCGAGGAGCCGGTAGACGGCGTGCGTCTGGTCGTGCACACCGGCACGCCCGGACGCGGGATGGCCGGCGTCGACCAGGTCGCGGTTGTGGTCCCACTTCAGATACCCGATGGCGTGCTCGCTGAGCAGCGTGTCCAATCGGTCGCGCACGTAGGCGTACGCCGAGGGGTTGTGCAGGTCGAGCACCTGCTGGGAGCGCGCCGTCGGTGGGAGCCGGTCGCCGGCGGCCATGATCCAGTCGGGGTGGGCACGGGCCAGGTCCGAGTCGGGATTGATCATTTCGGGTTCGACCCAGAGGCCGAACTCCATGCCCAGGTCACGGACCACGCTGATCAGGGGATCGAGCCCGTCCGGCCACACGTCGGGCGAGACCGTCCAGTCGCCGAGGCCGGAGGTGTCGTCGCGGCGGGACCCGAACCAGCCGTCGTCCAGCACGAACCGCTCGGCGCCGACGGTCGCGGCCGCCTTGGCCAGCTCGGTGAGCCGGCCCAGATCATGATCGAAGTAGACCGCCTCCCATGTGTTGACCACGACCGGGCGTGGCCGCGTGGGATGGCCCGGCCGGGACCGCAGATAGCTGTGGAAACGCTCCGACAGCGAGTCCAGGCCGTGGGCGCCGAAAGCCGCGAACACCCATGGGGACGTGTAGGACTCGCCCTCGCGCAGCCCGATCTCGCCGGGTAGCAGCAGCTCACCGCCACCCAGCGCGGAATGCCCGTGATAGTTGCGCTCCGCGACCGTGCGCGCGTTGCCGGAGAACGCGGTGTGCACACCCCAGACCCGGCCGTGCCGGTTGCCGAACCCGGCCGTGCCGGCGCACAGCAGATAGGCGGAGTCGTAGCCCGTGCGGCCGGTCCGGTTCTCCCGGACCCGCAGGCCGTGCGTGAAAGCGGTCCGTTGTGGGGAGCGTTCCCGCAGGTGGTGGCCGGTGAAGTCGAGCAACTCGGTGGTCTCCGGCGGCACCGGCAGGAACAGCGTCAGATGATCCAGCCAGTAGGTGCCCGGCGCCGTGCTGGTCAGCCGCGCGCGAGCGCGCAACACCCCGGCCGGGTGCAACTCGATCTCGATCACCAGCTCCAGGCCCGCGGTCTCGTCGAAACCCCTCACCTGTACGCCGTGAGCACTCCGATCCACGCCGCTCACGGAGAACGCGCTGGACCACGCCGTGCCGTCGCGATGCCCGGCCAGACCCGGATGACCGAGCCAGCCGGCCGACTGCTCGGGCAGGATGGAGACCCGGACCGGGGAGTCGGCGGAGAACCCGATCGGCTGTGGCGCTGTGGCCAGCGCCACCTCGGCCAGCTCCTCGGGGCCGAGGTCGCCCAGGGCCTCGCCCCAGTGCACGACGGCTGGCAGCGAGGGGCCGCGAAAGTCCAGCACAAAGCTCACGCCGGCAGCGCTCAGGTGCACGAAATCGACCATCGGACCTCCGGTCACATCGGCGTTGACGGACTTCGTTCAGTTGCTTAAGAATGTGGGAACCGCGGCGCGGCGGCAACCCGATTTTCATCACGCAGGGAGCACCACCCATGCTCAAGACCGACCTTCACCAGGGCTGGACCGTCCGTTCCGTGGGTGGCCACGTCCCATCGGAGATCGCCGCGTCGCGGCTGCCCGCCGGCGTCCCGGGGACCGTCCACACCGACCTGCTCGCGGCCGGCCTGATCCCCGACCCGTACCTCGGCGTCAACGAGGCCGGGCTCGCCTGGTTCCACCGCAGCGCCTGGCTCTACGAGACCACGTTCACGGCCGCCCCGGCCGCGCCCGGCGAGCGGGTCGACCTGGTCTTCGACGGGCTGGACACGGTGGCGACCGTCGCGGTCGACGGGACCGAGCTGGGGCGGACCGCCAACATGCACCGTGGCTACCGCTTCGACGTGCGGCACCTGCTGCGCGACGGGGAGATCCCGTTGAGCGTCCGGTTCGACTCGGCGCTGGAGCACGCGGAGCGGTTCGAGGAGCAGGCCGGCTCCCGTCCCCGGCCGTACCCTCATCCGTTCAACGCGGTCCGCAAGATGGCCTGCTCCTTCGGCTGGGACTGGGGCCCCGACCTGCAGACCGCCGGCATCTGGAAGCCGGTCCGCCTGGAGCGCTGGCACACCGCCCGGTTCGCGTCGGTGCGGCCGCTGGCCACCCGTGACCGGCTCACCGTGCACGTCGACGTCGAGCTGGCGTCCGACGTGCCGCTGACCGTCACGGTGCGGGCCGCGGGACGCACCGCCCGGGCCGGCGTCGTCGCCGGCCGGGCCACCGTCGAGCTGCACGTGCCGGACGCGCCGGTGTGGTGGCCGGTGGGTCACGGCAAGCAGCCACTCGTGCCGGTCGAGGTCACCCTCCTCACGGGCGAGCACGTGCTCGACGAGTACCGCACCCGGGTCGGCTTCCGCGACGTGCGGCTCGACGAGAGCCCCGACGAGCACGGCAGCCGGTTCACTCTCATCGTCAACGATCAGGAGATCTTCGTCCTCGGGCTGAACTGGATCCCGGAGGACCACCTGCTCACCCGCATCACCCGCGAGCGCCTCGAAGCGGCCGTGGAGCGCGCGGTCGCCGGCAACGCCAACCTGCTGCGCGTCTGGGGCGGCGGGATCTGGGAGTCCGACGAGTTCTACGACGTCTGCGACGAGCTCGGCGTGCTGGTCTGGCAGGACTTCCCGCTCGCGTGCGCCGCCTACAGCGAGGAGGAGCCGATGCGGTCGGAGATCCTCGCCGAGGCCCGGGAGAACGTGACCCGGCTCGCCCCGCACCCGTCACTGATCCTGTGGAACGGCGGCAACGAGAACATCTGGGGCCACGAGGACTGGCAGTGGAAGGAAGCGCTGAACGGCGCGACCTGGGGCGCCCGCTACTACTACGAGGACTTCCCGTCGCTGCTGGCCGAGCTCGACCCGACCCGGCCGTACCATCCGGGCAGCCCGTCCAGCCCCGGCCACGACCCCGAGGTCGTCCACCCCAACGACGACCGGTTCGGCACCCGCCACGAGTGGGAGGCGTGGAACCGGGAGGACTACCGCTTCCACGACAACTCCGTACCCCGATTCTGCTCCGAGTTCGGCTGGCAGGCGCCGCCCGCCTGGTCGACGCTGACCGCCACGCTCGCACCGGAGGATCTGCGTAAGGACTCGGCCGCCTTCCTGCTGCACCAGAAGGCGGAGGACGGCAACGGCAAGCTCGACCGGGGGCTGGCCCACCACATGGCGGTGCCGTCCGACTTCGCGGCCTGGCACTGGGCCACCCAGCTCAACCAGGCGCGGGCCACCGCGTATGCGGTCGCCCACCTGCGCGGGCACGCCCCACGGACGATGGGCAGCATCCTGTGGCAGCTCAACGACTGCTGGCCGGTCACCTCGTGGGCCGTCGTCGACGGTTCCGGGCGGCTCAAACCGGCCTGGTATGCGCTGCGCCGCACGTACGCCCCGGTCCTGCTGTCCTTCCAGGAGCGTGCCGGCCGCACCGTGCTCGCCGTGATCAATGATCGCGATGAGCCGTGGCGTGACAACGCCCGGCTGCGGCGGGTCCGCTTCGACGGCGCCGAGCTGGCCGTGGTCACCGTCGAGGTGGACGTGCCGGCCCGGTCGGTCGGGCTGATCGACGTCGACCCGGCCCTGCTCGCGGCCGTCGAACCCGACCGGGAGGTGCTGGTCGCCGACAGCGGTGGGCTGCGCGCCACCCATCTGTTCGCCGAGGACTTCGATCTGCGGTACGACCCAGCGGCGGTGCGGGCAGACGTGGTGGCCGTCGAGGGCGGATACTCGATCACCGTGACCGCCGCATCGTTCGCCCGGGACGTGGCCGTGCTCGCCGACCGGGTCGCGCCCGACGCCGTCGTCGACGACATGCTCGTCGACCTGCTGCCAGGGGAGACGCACACGTTCACCGTCACCACGGCGGCGACCGTCGACGGCGAGGCGTTCGCGGCGCCCGAAGTGCTGCGGTCGGCGAACGCGCTCACCACGCCGGCACAGGTCGGCTGACGATGCCCACCCCGGGTGGCCTGATCGGGTTGGTGCTCACCGGCAGCGCCGCCCGGGTCGGCGTCGAGCCGTTCTTCATGGAGCTGATCGCCGGCATGGAGGAGGCGCTCGCGCCCTACGGGGCGAACGTGCTGCTGCTCGTGGTGCCGGACCTGGAAGCCGAACTGGCCACCTATCAGCGCTGGGCCGGCGACCGGACGGTGCAGGCCGTCGTCGTGGTGAACCTGGTCCACGACGACATCCGGCCGGAGTTCCTGGCCGGGCTGGGGTTGCCCGCGGTGCTCGCCGGGCGGGCCGACACGGCAGCCTTTCCGCGGGTGGTCACCGACGACGCCGGAGCCATGACGGTCGCCGTGGAGATGCTCGCCGGGCTCGGTCACCGGGTGATCGGACGGGTCAGCGGGCCCGCCGACCTGGTGCACACGGCCGACCGCACGGTGGCCATGCACGCGGCGGCCACCCGGCACGGCGTCGAGGCGCGCATCGTCGAGGGCGACTACGGGGCCGAGGCCGGGGTGCGCGGCGTCCAGAGTCTGCTGGCCGGCTCACCGCCGCCCACCGCGGTGATCTTCGACAACGACGTGATGGCGGTCGCCGCCGAACAGGAGCTGATCCGGAGCGGGGTGCCGGTCCCCGAACGGGTGAGCCTGCTGGTCCACGACGACTCGCCACTGTGTGAGCTGGCCGTGCCGCCGCTGTCCGCGCTCAGCATCGACGTCCACGACCATGGCCTCAGCCTGGCGCGCGTGGTCATCGCCACCCTCGACGGCGTCCAGCCGGCCGACTACCCGGGCCCACCGATCCGCGTCCTGCGGCGCGAGAGCACCGCCCCCGCCCCCACCACCGTCACCTAACCAGCCGGCCCACCGGCCGCCGACACGCCAGCCCCGGCACCCGCCGCACCGCCGGACCTCGAACCAACGGGCACTCCCGGTGCCAATGGCATCCGGGCGGGTAAGCGCGGTCGTGGACCGCTTCGTGGTCGAGGCCGCGGCTGCGGCCGCTCTCGCGCCGCTTGAATGTCGATCTTGGACGGGTTGCTGCCGCTTTCGGTGGCGAAACCAGCAAGATCGCGCGGTCTGGCTGACGGGCCGCGCCCTTCTCCTTGACCGCGGAGATCTCTGCAGGGCTTCCGGAGACGGGAATTTGCCGCGGTAGTGAGTGCCGTGGGGTTGGGGTTACTGCGGCGGTAGTGGGGCGGCTGGGCGGATCGCGGTGAAGAGGTCGTGTTCGTAGCGGGTGGTGGAGAGCAGCAGGAGCCACTCGTCGCAGCCCTGCCACGGGTGCAGATCGGCCGCGCCGCCGCGGACCGTCAGCGGGCCGTCGCCGGTGCGGGGAGCGGCGTCCGTGGGGGCGCCGTCGAAGCCGCGGATCCACACGTCGGCGCAGAGCTCGGCGGCTGAGCCCATGCCGGCCAGGCCGAACGGGTTCTCGGCGGCGGCGGTGCGGGGCTCGTCGCCGAAGTCGTCGAGCAGTTGGTCCTCGTCGGGCTTCGCGTCACCGCGGAAGGTGAGGGTGGTGGTTCCGGCGCGGGCCGCGTACTCCCATTCGGCCTCGCTGGGCAGCCGGAACGGCAGGGCCGCCAGCAGGTCGTCGAGGTCGTCCTCCAGACGCGCGGCGGTCGTGTCGGTGTCGGCGTAGTCGTCGTCGTAGTCGGGCAGCCAGTGCCGCACCTGCTCGACGGTCAGCGGGTGCCGGGCCAGCAGGAACGGCTCCACCTTCACCTCGCGGACCGGCCGGCAGTCGCCGACGGCGGCGAGGAACGGCTCGATGGTGTCCTCGACGCCGCCGCCGTGTTCGATCCGGCGGACCGCGTCGAGTTCCGACTCGGACAGGCCCATCCGGAACACTCCGCCCGGCACCTTCCGGAACACCACCCCGGACGGGGTGTGCCGCCACGCCGGGCGCCCGGCCACGATCTCCTTGCTCCACATGCAGCGGAACGATAACAGACCGCCGAAAAACGATGAGAAATCGTGTACGGATTTCTGTAATGTGCGCGCTCCCGGAATACACGTGCCTTTAGGAATTGACCGCCTTGACAGTCAATGTGTTAGCGATAACATGTGCTCGTAACGCCGGTTTAACAATCCCCATGCCATTCCCGGAGGCATTTCATGAGCTATCAGCCACGACGGCGGGAGCTGCTCGCGGCGATCGGCGGCGCCGTCGTCACGGCCGCCGTCGGTCTCCCGGCGCGGCCCGCGGCGGCCGCCGACGTGTACACCGCCTACCTCATGGCGCACTTCACCGGTGAGAGCGCCACCGGCGAGCAGATGTACTTCGCCACCAGCACCGACGGCCTGCACTGGACCGACCTGAACGGGTCGCAGCCGGTGCTGCTGTCCAGCGTGGGGGAGAAGGGCGTCCGTGATCCGGCCCTGGTCCGCTCCCCGGCCGGTGACCGGTTCTACCTGATCGCCACCGACCTGCGGATCGCCAGCGGCAAAGGCTGGGACGTCGCCCAGCACAGCGGCAGCACCGCCCTGGTCGTGTGGGAGTCCACCGATCTGACCACCTGGTCGGCGCCACGCCTGGTGAACGTCGCGGGCGCCATTCCTGGCGCCGGTTGCGCCTGGGCGCCGGAGGCCATCTACGACCCGGCGGCCGGAAACTACGTGGTCTACTGGGCGACCATTACCGACAAGGCGCGGATCCACTATTCCCGTACGACCGACTTCCGCACTTTCACCAGCCCGCAGATCTACATCGACCGGCCGGGCACGCAGGGCATCATCGACACCCAGATCCTGGAGATCGCGGGCAATGCGGGTGGTTACCGGTACGTGCGGGCCTCCGGCGACGGGCAGATCACCATCGAGGGCAGCAACCAGATCATCGGCGGCTGGACCCGGCTCGGCGACCTGTCCGGGCTGGGCCTGACCGGGGCTCAGGTGGAGGGCCCGATCCTGCACAAGTTCAACGATCGCAACGAATGGGGTCTGTGGGTCGACCAGTACGCGTCCGGCCGCGGCTATCTCCCGTTGGCCACCACGAATCCGGCCTCGCTGAGCGCCTACCGGATCCGCGGTGCCACCGAGTACGCGCTGGGCGCCAGCCGGAAGCGGCACGGCACGATCCTGCCGATCACCCAGGCGCAGTACACCGCGCTGCACGGTAAGTGGGCCACCTTCACGACCGGGGTCAACCGGCTCCAGTCGTACAACTTCACCGACCGGTACGTGCGGCACAGCAATTTCGACGCCCGCATCGACGCCGGTGTCTCCCCTCTGGCCGACTCGCAGTGGCGGCTGGTGCCCGGCCTGGCCAGCACGAGCGGTATGTCGATCGAGTCCACCAACTTCCCCGGCTACTACCTGCGGCACAGCAACTTCGACTTCGCGCTCGCCCCGAACGACGGCAGCGCCGCCTTCGCCGCCGACGCCACCTTCACCCGGGTCGCCGGGCTCGCCGACTCCTCGGCGGTGTCGTTCCGGTCCTTCAACCACCCGACCCGCTACCTGCGGCACTACAACTACCTGCTGCGGCTCGACGAGATCACCACCGCCACCGGGCGGGCCGACGCCACCTTCCGCCTGACCAGCTGACCGGAAAGCGAGCAACCATGCGCAATCTCGCCCGCGCGGCGACCGTACTCCTGGGCTCGTCGATGATCGTGGCCGTCGCCGCCGGCCCGGCGGCGGCCGCCGAGATCCCGACCGGCGCCCGGTCGCTGGAGTCGGTCAACCTGACCGGCCGCTACCTGCGGCACAGCGACTACCTCGGCAGCGTCGCCGCGGTCACCTCGGCCAGCTCGGCCCAGGCCAAGAGCGACGCCACCTTCACCGTGACACCGGGCCTGGCCGGCGGCGCCGGCTGTGTCTCGTTCCAGGCGGCCAACGGCATGTGGCTGCGCCACCGCGACTTCCGGATCCGGCTGGAGACCAACGCGGGCACGGCCACGTTCCTCGCCGACGCGACCTTCTGCGTACGGGACGGGTCGGTCAGCGGTTCGGTGCGCCTGGAGTCGTCGAACTACCCGGGGCGGTATCTACGGCACCGTGACAATCAGCTGTGGGTCGACCCCTCGACCACGAACCCTGGCACATTCGCGGCGGACAGCTCGTTTCGCGTCACCGCCCCATGGGTGGCCGGCCGCCCCAGCCCGGTGATCAAGGGCCTGTACGGCGACCCGAACATCGCCTACCTGAACGGCCGCTACTACATCTATCCGACGACCGACGGTTACGCCGGCTGGAGCGGCACCCGGTTCAAGGCGTTCTCCTCCACCGACCTCGTGAACTGGACAGATCACGGCACCGTCCTCGATCTGGCCACCCAGGTCGACTGGTCGAGCGGGCGGGCGTGGGCGCCGACCGTGGCCTACCGCAACGGCCGCTACTACCTCTACTTCTGCGGCGACACCAACATCGGCGTGGCCACCTCGACCAGCCCGGCCGGGCCGTTCACCGACGCGCTGGGCCGTCCACTGATCGCGGCCGGGTTCCGCAGCGGACAGATGATCGACCCGGCGGTGTTCACCGACGACAACGGTCAGTCCTATCTGTACTGGGGAAACGGGTACGCGTACGCCGTACCCCTGAATGCCGACATGATCTCCTTCGACCCGGCCAGGGTGACCACTTTCGGGTTGCCGAACTTCCGTGAGGCGCCGTTCGTCGTCAAGCGCAACGGCGTCTATCACATGACCTACTCGGTGGACGACACGCGCTCGGAGAACTATCACGTCGAGTACGCCACCAGCACGTCACCGCTCGGGCCGTGGACGCATCGCGGCACGATCCTGTCGAAGAACCTGAATCTGGGCATCAAGGGGCCCGGGCACCACTCGATCGTGCAGGCGCCCGGCACCGACACGTGGTACATCGCCTACCACCGGTTCGCGATCCCGGCCGGAGACGGCACCAACCGCGAGGTCACGATCGACCCGTTGCGTTTCGGCACGGACGGCATGATCATGCCGGTGGTGCCCACCCTGTGACGGGATAGAAGATGATCGCTGATGAGACCTGCCGACGCCTCGTCAGCGCGGCCCGCGCGGGTGATCAGCGGGCACTGGAGGAGCTGATCAGGGCGTTTCTGCCGCTCGTCTACAACGTCGTGGGCAGTGCGCTGTCCCGGCATGCGGACACCGACGACGTCGTCCAGCAGGTGCTGCTGGACGTCGTCCGGGATCTGGGTTCACTACGGGATCCGGACAGGTTCCGGTCCTGGCTGTTGGTCATCACGATGCGCGAGATCAGCGCGCACCGGGCCCGCCGGGACCGGGAGGCGGGCCGGGCCGTCGCGCTCGACGACGCGGTGAACCTTCCCGAATCCAGCGGTGGCTTCGAGGAGCTGGCCGTCCTCCGGCTCGGCCTGCACGATCAGCGGCGGGCGGTGGCGCGGGCCGGGCGGTGGCTGGATCCCGATGATCGCGGCCTTTTCGCCCTGTGGTGGCAGGAGCTGGCCGGGCGGGTCACCCGGCAGGACACGGCCGACGCCCTCGGGGTCAGCCTCACCCATGCCGGGGTCCGCGTCCACCGGATGCGGGAGCAGCTGGAGAACGCGCGGGCTGTCGTGGCCGCTCTCGCCGCCGAGCGGGTCTGTGCCGGGCTGACCCGGGCGGCGGACGGCTGGGACGGGGAGCCGGCGTCGCTGTGGCGCAAACGGCTCGCGCGACACGTACGCGGATGTGGGGTTTGCCTCCGAGCCGGCGGTGACCGGATTCCGGTGGACCGCCTGTTGGGAGACCTGGCTCTCGTCGCCGTGCCGGCCGTTCTGGCCGGTGCGGCGTTGAGCCGCCTCGCCGAGACGACGGCGGTGGCGAAATCAACGACGATGGCGGCGAAAACGACGACGGCGGCGGCCAAGGCAACGACGACGGCGGTCAAGGCGGCAGCGGTGCCGGTGACGGTCAAGACGGCGACGGTCTCGGTAGCGGCGGTGGCCACCCTGACCGCCGGTGTGGTGATGCTGCCCGGCCCGGCGGGCACGCCCGCCGCGGTGGGCACGCCGAGCGCGGTGTCCAGGCCGGTCACGCCGGCCCCGCCGACCACCGCGGCCCCGTTGACGCTGACCGGCACCCGCTCCCTGGAACTGGTCGCCACCCCGGGCCGTTTCCTGGCGTCCGGCCCCGAACTGGCCACATTGGTGCGGACCAGAACCCGGCGGACCGCCTTCACCGTGGTCGAGGGCCTCTCCGACCCCGACTGCCTCTCACTGCGCGCCGTCAACGGTCGCTACCTGCGGCATTACGCGTTCCGGATGAAGTTGGCGGCGCCGGACGGCAGCGCGATCTTCCGGGCCGACGCCACCTGGTGCCCGCTCGCCGGTGATGATGGCCGGGTGACGCTGCGCTCGGATAATTATCCGGAGCGGGTGATCCACTACCGGGCCGACGGCGAACTGGGCATCGACGAGACCGACGGTACCCCCGCCTTCCTAGCGGCGAGCACGTGGATCGTCCGGAAACCGGCAGCCTAGGCTGCGGCATCCGGCTGGCTGTGGCGGTGAGCAGGTGGATGGTCTGGAAACCGGCAGTCTGGGCGGTGTGCGACAGCGGCGCCTGGCTGACCGCGGCGCCGAGCACGTCGGTTGTCCGGAAACCGGTGTCCTAGGCGGTGTGCGACAGCAGGACCCGGCTGACCGCGGCCGCCGTGGGCAGGTCGTCGACGGTCACCATGGCGCCGTCGCGGGCGCACATCGCGTACCCGAAGCCCGGCCCGACCACCGCCGCCACGAACTCGCCCCCGACCGGCTGGTCGAGCAGCACCACCGCCCGTCCCGGCGCGGCGAGCCCCTGCAGGAGCCCGGCGAGCCCCGGGTGGGACACCACGACGACGGCGCAATCGTGATCGATGGCGGTCTCCCGCAGCCGGATGAGTCCCGCCTCGACGTCCCCCGGGACGCGTTGCCGGACCGGCCGGCTGCGGGACGCGACCTCGAACGGCGTACCCACCGGCTGGTGGAATCCCGGCCGTGACCGGCGCAGCACGCCGGCCGCCGCCGGGTCGAAATTCCGGACGTTCCCGATCGGCCCGGGCCGGCCGAACAGCCAGCCCTGGCCCCAGCGCGCCCCGAGCCGCCGGGCCGTGAGCAGGTGCGCCTCGGTTTCGATGCCCTCGGCGATCAGTACGGCGCCGGTGCGTGCGGCCTCGGCCCGCACCACGGCGGCGACGGTCCGGGAGTGCTCGGAGTCCGGGTCGCGGATCACGCTCATGTCGAGCTTGATCACTTCGGGTTCGAGGATGGGCAGGAACGCCAGCGACATCGGGTCCGCGCCGACGTCGTCCAGGGCGATGCCGTTGCCGCCAAGGTGGATGGATCCGGCCAGGCGGAGCATGCTGCCGGGCACCGCCGGCAGGGCGCGCTCGGTGTATTCGAGGATCGCCCGGAACGGGGGCCGGGCCGCGAACAGCTCCATGAGCCGCGGCGACAGCGGCTGGTCCATGACGCCGGGCTCACCGTTGGCGAACAGCAGCGGCGGGGCGGCCGGCGCCGCCATCGCGCCTTCCATGGCGCGTTCGAAGCAGAGCATGTCCAGCTCACCAAGCCGTCCCGCTTCCCGGGCCTCGGCGAAGAGCCGGTCCGGGAATTCCAGGGTGGTTCCGGCGGGGCCGCGGGCGAGGGCTTCCAACCCCACGACGGTACGGGTGGACAGGTCGACGATCGGTTGGAACACCGACCGCACGCGCCGGTCTTCGAGCAGAGCACCGATGGTGAGGTCGATCGTCGGGACCGGGCGCATCAGCCTGTGACTCCTTCGCGTGGCGAACACTGATGTCTTTCGGTCCCCGTACCCCTGAAGTTGAGGGTTGCACTTGTGCAAATTGGTTTGTGATGGAAACCTGTTGGCATGACAACTGATGCGGTGCCCGGCGACCCCCGCCGGCTGCTGTCCGAGGTGCGTGACCTCGCCCACCGGGTCCGGCGCGATCAGCGGGTGACCTGGGTCGCGCTGCTGGTGCTGGCCGTCGTGACGTTCGCGGCGATCCCGTTCGACTGGTTCGGCATGGAGGTGCGGTGCGCGCCCACCGGTGAATGCGAGTTCTCCCGTGACGGTGTGCTGTATTACTGGCCGCCCGCGCTGCTGATGGCGTATGCGGCGATCGCCTACGCCTACCGGCGGGTCGCCCGGTCGCGTGGGGTGGAGGCCCGGGTCCTGCCGTATGCGATCACCGGCGCCGCCCTGATCCTCGTCTTCCTCGCCGCCTGGGTGGCCGTCCGGGTCTACCTCGCCGACAATCCGCCACCCGCCGAGCCGCTGGCGTACGGGTGGATGGTCCTGGACCGGCTGGTCGCGCCGTGGGGCATCATCGGCGTCGCGCTGCTGGTGCTGGCCCGGCTCGAGCGCAACACCGGGCTGCTGCTGTTCACCCTCGGCTACCTGGCCGTCGTCCTGGTGCCGATCGACTTCGGCTGGCAGGCGCATCAGAGCGTGCCCGCCGAGTTCGTGCCGCAGCAGGTGATCAACGGTCTGGTGCTGCTGCTCGGCGCGGCCGGATTCGCGCTGGCCCGGCGGCGATGACCGCCGAGACCGAGCCGGCGCACCCGGTCACCGGGCTGGACGACGTGGTGCACCAGCGGGTCCGCCTCGGCATTCTGACCATCGCGCACGAGGCGCGGCGGGTCGAGTTCGGCTACCTGCGTGGCCAGTTGCAGTTGACCGCCGGAAACCTGTCCCAGCACCTCGGCGTCCTGGAGACGGCCGGCCTCATCGAGGTCGAGAAGGGCTACGAGGGCAGGCGCGGGCGGACCTGGATCACCCTCACCGCGGCCGGGCGGTCGGCGCTCGCCGAGGAGATCGGGCGGCTGAAGCTGCTCATCGCCCGCGTCGAGACCGCGGAGGGGTAGGAAACAGGCGGCGGACGTGGTAGTCGATCAATGCCACCGCGTCGTCCGGGGACCGCGCGCCGACCAGAATCGACGACGACAGGCCGGCGGCCAGAGCGGCCAGGCCGCCGGCCTCGAACGCCGGGTCGACGCCGCCGGGCACGTCACCGGCGGCCTGCCCGGCTCGTAGCTGGGTGGCGAGCACCGACTCCAGTTGGTGCTGCGGGTTCCGGGCGTCGGCGCCGGCCAGTGCCGGGTCGGTGAGCGCGGCCGCGTAGTAGGCGGCGTGGACGCGGGCCAGCAGCAGGCTGTCGTCGTCGGTGGGCAGCAGTTCGAGCAGGCAGATCCGGACCACGTCGACCGGGCCGGGGGCGCGGCCGAGCGCCGTGAACCGGGCGCGCATCCGCTCTCCGGCCGCCTCCGCCCCGTACTCGAACGCATAGATCAGCATGCGCTCCTTGGTGGTGAAGTAGTACTGCACCAGGCGCATCGACACCGCGGCCTCGGCCGCCACCTCACGCAGGGTGGCGGCCGGAAGCCCACGGGAGGCGGCGATCCGCCAGACCGCCTCGGCGATCTGGCGCCGTCGAAGCTCGTGGTCGACGCGTTTAGGCATGCGAGACAGTCTTCCATCGTTTTATGATGCAAGCGCATCATAAAACAGGAGGTGCCATGAGAGCCCTGCTCGCCGCCGTCCTGCTCCTTCCGGGTTCGCCCCCGGTGAGCGATCCGCCCGTCGTCCACACCCATCTCGGCCCGGTCCGCGGCACCGTGACCGGCGACCACCGGGTCTTCCGTGGTCTGCCGTATGCCGCCGCGCCGACCGGCGACCTGCGGTGGCGCGCGCCGCGACCCGCCGCGGCGTGGACCGGAGTCCGGGAGGCGACCGCATCCGGCCCGGCCTGCGCCCAGCCGCCGAGCGGCGATCCGACCATCACCGTGACCAGCGAGGACTGCCTCTATCTCGACGTCACCACACCGGTTCGGCCCGGCACCCGGCGGCCGGTGATCGTGTGGCTGCACGGCGGGAGCTTCAAGACCGGGGCGGGCAGCTCCTACGATCCGCACCGCCTGGCCGTCCAGGGCGACACGGTCGTCGTCACGGTCGACTACCGGCTCGGCGTCTTCGGCTACCTGGGCCTGCCCGGCCTGGCCGGCTCCGGCACGTTCGGCCTGCTGGACCAGCAGGCCGCGCTGCGCTGGGTGCGCCGCAACGCCGCCGCGTTCGGCGGGGATCCGCACAACGTGACCCTGGCCGGGCAGTCCGCCGGCGGGCTCAGCGTCTGCGCCCAGCTCACCTCACCGGGCGCGGCCGGGCTCTTCGACCGGGCGATCATCCAGTCCGGATCGTGCCTGACCAGCTGGCCCGCCGGGATCAACTTCGGTCAGCCGGCCGGACAGCCCTGGATCGGGCGGCCGCAGCTGGAGAGCGCGGGCACGGAGCTCGCCGAGCGACTCGGCTGCGCCGGCTCGCTCGCCTGCCTGCGCGCCCTGCCGGCGGACCGGCTCGTCGAGGCGACCCCCGGCGCGGGGATCGGCGCGTTCACCCGGCCCGCCCACGGCACCCCGCTGCTACCGGAACACCCCGCCGACGCCTTGCGGGCCGGGCGTTTCACCCGCGTACCGGTGTTGATCGGTGGCAATCGTGACGAGTCGCGCGGGATGGTCGGCGCGCTGGACACCTGGGAGCCGTACACGGAGGAGCAGTTCGAGGCGGCGCTGCGGGCCGGCTTCGGGGACCGGTGGACCCGGGTCGCGGCGGAGTACCCGGTCAGCGATCACGACGGACGACCCGGCCTGGCCTGGGCGGCGGTCGCCACCGACCGGATGTGGGCCTGCCCGGCGTTCGAGACCGCGGCGCTGCTGGCCCGGCACACCCGGGTGCACGGCTACGAGTTCGCCGAACGGGACACGCCGGTGCTCTGGGACGGTTATCCCTGGGGCGCCGCGCACGGGCTCGAACTGCCGTACCTCTTCGACGGCCTGGACTGGCTGACCGGGACTCCGCAGCCGGCGCTCGCCGCCGCGATGGTCGGCGAGTGGTCCCGCTTCGCCGGCACGGGCACGGCCGGATGGCCTCCGTTCAAAACCGGTCATGGTACGCCGTACGTGCGCTCCTTCACCGCGGAGTCGTCCGGCCGTACCGACATGGCGGCCGGTCACCGGTGCGCGTTCTGGCGGACCGTCCCGGACGCCTAGGCCGCCCCCGGATGACCGAAACCGGTCATGCGGGCGGAGAGCGCGGGTAGCGTGAACCGGCGTGCACATTCAGGACGCGATCGACCGGGTCGGGTTCGGCCGGTTCCAGCGGCGGCTCTTCCTGCTGTGCGGGATCACCTGGGCCGCCGACGCCGCCGAGATCCTGCTGCTGTCGTTCGCGCTGCCCGGGGTGACCGCGGAGTTCGGCCTGACCTCGGGGCAGGCCGGGCTCGTGGTGGCGTCCACCTTCGCCGGGATGCTGGCTGGCGCCTGGTTCTGGGGCATCATGGCGGACCGGGTCGGCCGGCGCCTCGGCTTCCAGCTCACCATCGCGATCTTCGCGGTGTTCGGGGTGGCGTCCGCGTTCGCGCCCGGCCCGGTCTGGCTCGCGGTGCTGCGGGCGCTGACCGGATTCGGGCTCGGCGGGGCGATGCCGCTGGACTTCGCGCTGTTCACCGAATACCTGCCGACCCGCGATCGGGGCCGCTGGCTGGTGCTGCTGGAGAGCTGGTGGGCGGTCGGCACGGTGGCGGCGGCCGCGCTCGCCCTGATCATCATGCCGACGGTGGGCTGGCGCTGGCTGCTGGCCACCTCGGCGGCCGCCGCGCTGCTGGTGCTGTGGGCCCGGCTGCGGGTACCCGAGTCGGCCCGGTACCTGCTCGCCCGTGGTGACACGGTGGGAGCGTCAGCACTGGTGACCGAAGTGGCACGGATCAACGGAGTCACGCCACCGGCCAGGCCGCTGCGGCTGCCCGCCGGCCAGGGCGCGGCCACCCCGGGCGACCTGCTGCGCGGCCCGCTCGGCCGGACCACCCTGCTGCTGTGGACGGTGTGGCTGCTGATCGGCTTCGGCTACTACGGCATCTTCGCGTGGCTGCCGCAGATCTTCGCCGACGAGTACGGGTTCCTGCGCAGCTACCAGTACGTGTTCTTCCTGGCGCTGGCCCAGCTGCCCGGTTACCTGTCGGCGGCCTGGCTGGTCGAACGAGCCGGCCGCAAACCGGTGCTCGCCGGCTATCTGGCCGCGGCCGCGGTCGCCACGTTCGGGTGGGCGGTGGCCGACTCGGCGGCGATGGTGCTGGTCTCCGCCGGGCTGATGAACTTCTTCACGCTGGGCGCCTGGGCCGCGCTGTACGCGTACACCCCGGAGCGTTACCCGACGCAGCTGCGCGCCTCCGGGCTGGGCGCGGCGAGTGGGTTCGCCCGCATCGGCGCGGTCACCGCGCCACTGGCCGGCGGCGCCCTGCTGGCCCTCTCCCTGCCCGTGGCACTCACCGTCTTCGCGGCGTCGTTCCTGCTGGCCGCGCTCGCGGTGGCCGGCTACGCGGCGGAGACCCGCGGCACCCGGCTCGACGACACCGTGGCGGAACGCGTCCCGCTCGGCTAGAGATCTGCCATGGCCGAGGTCCGCTTTTCGCTCCTTTTGCCGTACGCGTGTCCTCGTCCCGTCTGATCAGGGCCGTCCCGCCCGGTCGGCGCGATCGTGCTGCCCGCTCCGGCCTGTGCCGCGCCCGCCGGGCGTAGATCGGTGCCCGGGCCGGCCGGCCACGTCCTCGTCTGCCGCCGCTCGGTGCCGTTCTCATCACGCCACCGAGCGGGTGGCCCGGAAATGGTCACCCGCCCGGCCCGGTGAACATCAGCGGGGTGTGGCGGCGTGGCCGGCCTGCGGGACCACCGATCTGCGCCCGGCGGGCGCGGCACAGGCCGGAGCGGGCAGCCAGGTCGCGTGGGCCGGCGGAACGGCCCTGACCGGGCGGGGCGGGGTCGGGCGTACCGGAAGAATCAAGCGATGGACTCGAGCTGACCGCGCAGCTTGACCAGCGCCTTGGCCAGCAAGCGGGAGACGTGCATCTGGGAGATGCCGATCTGGTCGGCGATCTGCTGCTGGGTGAGGTTGCCGTAGAAGCGCAGCGTGACGATCTTCCGCTCGCGGTCGTCCAGGCTGGACAGCGCCGGGCCGAGAGCGATGCGCAGCTCGGCCGCCTCGAAGCCGGCGTCCTCGCCGCCCAGGGTGTCGCCGAGTTCGGTGCCGGTTTCGGCGACCGGGGTGGACAGGCTTGTCGAGTTGTAGGCGCGGGCGCCCTCCAGGCCCTCGATCACCTCGTCTTCGCTGATGCCCAGGTGAGTGGCGATGTCGGCGACCGTGGGGGAGCGGCCCAGCGTGTTGCTGAGCGTGCTGTTGGCGGCGGTGATGGCCAGGCGCAGCTCCTGGAGGCGGCGGGGCACACGCACCGACCAGGTGCGGTCCCGGAAGTGGCGCTTCAGCTCGCCCACGATGGTGGGGATCGCGAAGCCGCTGAAGTCGACGCCCCGGTCGGCCTCGAAGCGGTCCACCGCCTTGATCAGACCGACCATGGCGACCTGGTGGAGGTCGTCGCGGGGCTCGCCGCGGTTGGCGTACCGGTTGGCGAGGTGCCGGGCCAGCGGCAGCCAGGCTTCGATGGCGCGGTCGCGCAGGCCGGGCCGCGACGGGTGGCCGGCGGGCAGCGCCGCCATCGCGCTGATCAGCTCACTGGCACGGTCGGTGCTGGTGGCGGCCTCGTCGTGGACGGCGGTGTCGGCGAGGACGGTCATCCGGATTGCTCCCTCGGTCATCAGGAATCTACGGCGGGCGACCGGGTACTTCCCGGCCGCCCGCGCCGATAAACCGGTTCAGAGCTTGGATTCGCGGTTGAACAGGCGCTTGGACCAGAGGTAGCCGCCCAGGGCGATGACCGCGCACCAGCCGAGCGCGATCCACAGGTCGTTGCCGGGCGGGTTGCCGGCGAGCAGGGCGCGCATGGTCTCGATGATGGGGGTGAAGGGCTGGTATTCGGCGAACCAGCGGATTCCGGCCGGCAGTGACTCGGTGGGCACGAAGCCGCTGCTCAGGAACGGCAGCAGGATCAGCGGCATGGGCGCGTTGCTGGCCGTCTCCACCGTGCCGCTGGCCTGGCCGAGGGCGACGGCCAGCCAGATGAAGGCGAACGCCACGGTCCCGACGAAGCCGGCCGTGGCCAGCCATCCGAGCAGGTCGGCCGCGGGGTCGAAACCGACCAGCAGGGCCACGCCGGTCACCACGGCGACCGCCAGCATCGCCTGGATGAGGCTGCCGATGACGTGCCCGGTGAGCACCGAGACGCGGGCGATGTGCATGGTCCGGAACCGGGTGATGATGCCCTCGGTCATGTCCATGGCGATCGAGATGGCGGTGCCCTGCACCGTGGACATCACGGTCATCAGCAGGATGCCGGGGGTCAGGTAGTTGGCGTACGCGGCGCGCCCGTCGGCCGGGGAGCCACCGAGCCCGGCGCCCATCGTGCCGCCGAACACGTAGACGAACAGCAGCAGGAAGATGACCGGCATGCCGATGAGCAGGACGGTCATCGACGGGTACCGCAGCATGCGCTTGAGGTTGCGGCGCAGCATCGTGGTCGAGTCGCGCAGCGGGTGGAAACGCAGCGCCGGGGCGGTGAGGGTCGGGGTGCTCATGCGGTGGCCACCTTGTCGTCGGTGAGGGCGAGGAAGACGTCGTCGAGGTCGGGGGTGTGCACGGACAGCTCGCCGACCTCGAGGGACTGCGCCTCGAGCTGGTCGATCAGGGCTTTCAGCGAGCGGACGCTGCCGTCGCTGGGCACCCGCAGGGCGAGCGCGTCGCCGTCGGGGGCGGTGTGGCCCAGCACCCGTACGGCCTTGTCGTGGTCCCGCTGGTCGGTGAACCGGAGGCGGACGTGCCCGCCGGGGATGCGGCGTTTCAGTTCGTCGGCGGTGCCCTCGGCGACCAGCCGGCCGCCGGCCAGGACGGCGATCCGGTCGGCGAGTTCGTCGGCCTCCTCCAGGTACTGGGTGGTGAGGAAGATGGTGACGCCGCCGGCGACCAGGTCCCGGACGATCTGCCACATGTCCCGGCGGCTGCGCGGGTCGAGGCCGGTGGTCGGCTCGTCCAGGAAGATCACCTGAGGGCTGCCGACCAGGGTCATCGCCAGGTCGAGCCGCCGCCGCATGCCGCCGGAGTAGGTGGAGACCGCTTTGCCGCCGGCGTCGGTGAGCCCGAACTGTTCCAGCAGCTCGGCCGCCTTGCGTCGGGCCTCGCGCCGGCCGAGGTGGTGCAGGTCGGCCATCAGCCGCAGGTTCTCCTCGCCGGTGAGCAGGTTGTCGACCGCGGAGAACTGGCCGGTGACGCCGATCGCCGCGCGGACCGCGTCGGCGTCGCGGGTGACGTCGTGGCCGGCGACCCGGGCGTCGCCGGCGTCCGGGCGCAGCAGCGTGGACAGGATCTTGACGGTGGTGGTCTTGCCGGCGCCGTTCGCCCCGAGCAGGGCGAACACCGTCCCGCGGGCCACGGTCAGGTCGAGGTTGTCGAGCACCACCTGGTCGCCGAACGCCTTGCGGAGCCCGGTCACGGTGATCGCGGAGGTCATGGTGGTCCTTTCGGGGGGTGTCACGCGCGGTGGATGGTGATGTCGCCGTACGAGGTGCGGCCGCGGATCTCGACGGTCTCGTCGCCGCTGTCCGGGCCGGTGGTGTTCGCCAGCTGGTTGGACACCCGCCCGAACGCGGTGTCGACGGACACCCAGGCGGCGGTGCCCTCGGCGATGCCGATGTCCAGGTCGCCCAGGGAGGTGCCGATGGTGACCGAGCCGCGGACCACTTCGCCGAGCCGGATCTCGCCGTTGGACGTCTTGGCGTCCACGCCGGCGCCGGCCCGCCCGACGGTGATGGCGCCGTTGGCCGCCCGGACCCGTACCTCACCGCCGGCCGTGTCGATCGTGGTGTCGCCGTTGCTGTTCTTGACCGTGGCGGCGCCGCCGACCTCGCCGACCCGGACCCGCCCGCTGCCGGTGGAGATGTCGGCGTCGCCGGTGACGCGACCCACCGTGACGTGCCCGGCGGCCGTGGCGACGCGCAGCCCGTCGGCGTGCTCGACGGACACGTGCCCGGCGGAGGTCTTGAAGCGGCTTCCCGCGAGCCGGCCGGCCGACCGGTAGTTGCCCACCTGCACCTCGGCGGCGACGGCCGAACCGCTGGGCAGTTCGACGGTCACGTCCACCGCCTTGGAGCGGCGGGAGAACTCCAGCGGGCGGTACTTCGGGCCGGTGATCCGCAGGGTGCCGTCGGTGTGGTCGATCCGGACCTGCTCGGCGGCCTTCGTGTCGGACTCGTCGGACGCGTTGCGGGGGCGGACCTCGATCAGGGTGTCGGTGCGGTCGGTGGCGGTGATCTGGACGTCGGCGCCGCCGAGGTCGAGGTCGAGGGTGATCGGGCCGGGGGTGCCGAATTTTGGCATGGTGGTCTCCACATCATCGGTACGTGGACCGTCTCCGCAGGTGGGGACGGGTGTGAGTGTGGTGCGTCGCGGTCAGCGGACCCAGCCGCTGAAGGTCTTCCGGCCGGGCGGGCCGGGGACCGTGGGTTCGGCGGGCCGGCCGGGCTCGGTGCGCTGGAGGGCGGCGGCCGCGGCCCGGACCAGCCAGGCGTTGGCCGAGCGGCCCTCGCGGGCGGCGGCCTCCTCGATGGCGGCCTTGAGCTGCTCGGGCATCCGGACGTTGAGGCGGGTGGCCGGGCCCTCCTCGCTGAACGACGGGTCGCCGGCCGGGGCCGGGGCGGCGGTCGTGGCACCGCTCGGTGCCACCGGCTCGGCGGGTGGCAGCGCCACCACGAAATCCGGGTCGCGGCCGCGCAGGCGCAGCTCCACCGAGCCGGGCGCGAGGTCGCGGGTGATCTCGTCGGCGGCGGCGGTGAGCGTCTCCAGCAGGGTCATCCGGATCGCCGACTCCAGCGGGCCGGTCAGGCGCTCGACCAGCGCACGCGCCTCCTCGCCACCGGCCTCGGCGAGTGCGGCGAACTCGCGTCCGAGGTTGTTCACATACGTGGTCAAGTCCATGGCACTACTGTGGCACTTGTATGGCACACGCGCAAGGCCTTATGGCACAACAGTGGTGCCAAGTTGGCACCGACTGCGGAGGATGCCCTGTCAGTACACCCCTCCGGAGTGGTCGCGCCCGCCCTCTCCCAGGCAAGATCTTCGGTACGGAGAGACACCACCACCCTCGGAGGACACCATCTTCACCGTCAACGCCATCGCGGCTCCGTCGGCCACCGAACCGCTCGTGCGCACCACCGTCGAGCGGCGCGACCCCGGCCCCCGCGATGTCCTCATCGAGATCAGCTACGCCGGCATCTGCCACTCCGACATCCACACCGTCCGTGGTGAGTGGGGCGAGGTGCCGTACCCGCTCACCGTCGGCCACGAGATCGTCGGGCACGTGACGAAGGTCGGCGCCGAGGTCACCAAGCACCGGGTCGGCGACCGGGTCGGGGTCGGCTGCATGGTCAACTCCTGCCGGGAGTGCGCCAACTGCCGCGCCGGCCAGGAGCAGTACTGCCTGAACGGCAACGTCGGCACGTACGCGTCGACCGACCGGGACGGCACCGTCACCCAGGGCGGCTACTCCACCCACATCGTCGTCGACGAGGACTTCGTCCTGCGCGTGCCGGAGACGATCCCGCACGAGGCCGCGGCCCCGCTGCTCTGCGCCGGCATCACCACCTACTCGCCGCTGGCCCACTGGAAGGCCGGGCCCGGCAAGAAGGTGGCCGTGGTCGGCATGGGCGGCCTCGGGCACATGGCCGTCAAGATCGCCGTCGCCATGGGCGCCGAGGTCACCGTGCTGTCGCAGACCCTCGGCAAGAAGGACGACGGGCTGCGGTTCGGGGCCGCGCACTACCACGCGACCAGCGACCCGGCCACGTTCGAGGCGCTCGCCGACACCTTCGACCTGATCGTCAACACGGTCAGCGCGCCCATCGACGTCAACGCCTACCTGCGGCTGCTGCGCCTGGACGGCACCATGGTCAACGTCGGCGCGCCGCCCGAGCCGCTGCCGGTCAAGGTGTTCACGCTGTTCAGCAACCGGCGTTCGTTCGCCGGATCGAGCATCGGCGGCATCGCCGAGACCCAGGAGATGCTCGACTTCTGCGCCGAGCACGGCATCGCCCCGGAGATCGAGCTGATCCGCGCCGAGCAGGTCAACGAGGCGTACGAGCGGGTGCTGACGTCCGACGTGCGGTACCGGTTCGTGATCGACGTCGACTCGCTGCGATAGCGGAACCGGCGGGCATCCGGGCACGTCACACCGGCGGAACACAGGAACCGCCGATGCTGGAGGACCCGGATGCCCGTACGAGCGACAGTCGCGACGATCGCGATGCTCACCCTTCTCGTGGGCGGCTGCGCCCGGCCCGGCGACACCGTGGGCGACAGCGATCTCCCGTTGGCCGCCCGGATCGGCACCCTCACCGTCAACGACCGGTGGGAGTCCTGTGACAAGCACCGGCCGGAGGACGCGGTCGGCGTCGACGGGGCGCAGGAGGCCCTCACCATGCCGCTGCTGGACGACTCGTTCCAGCCGGTCAGCGCCGTCATCTGCGGTGCCACCGTCAAGCAGCGGCCGTCCGGCGGCAGCGACTACGTCGCGTTCGAGTCGAAGACCGACGACCTCGGCGCGCTGCTTCCGGCGCTGCGCCTGCCGGACGTCGACTACGACGCGGAGGCCTGCACCGCCGACCTGCCGGCGGTGCCGTGGCTGGTGCTGCTCGACGCGCGGGGGCGGTGGGTGCGGCCGGGCGTCCCGATCGACGACTGCGGCAAGCCCCGTCAGGAGTTCCGCGACGTCTACGGCGCGCTGAGGACGACCGAGGTCTCCAGCAAGGTGGTCAGCGAGATCGAGTCCGACGCCGCCGCGCGGGCCGGATGCTCCCAGACGTACGGGGACATGACTTGGGCGTACGGAGCGTTCGACAACGTCCGTGAGGTGAACGTCGACTCGCTGCCGGCCGCCACCGAGGTCCGGCGCTGCGTCTACTTCGTGCCGGAGAAGGAGCGCGGCGGCGACAAACCGGCCGGCGACTTCCGCTCCGGCGGCCTGATGGACGACAGCGCGTGGGCCGCCATCCGCAAGGAGCTGGTCGCCGCCCCGCCGGCGCCCGCCTGCACCACCCCGGCCAGCGGCTTCGCCCTCCTTCAGCTGACCCGGGGCGGTTCGGTCTCGGTGGAGAGGGACGGCTGCAGACGGGCGCTCGTCGAGCCGATCGACGGTGGCGCCACCCTGCGCGTGGCCGGCCCGGCGCTGCTGGAGCTGGTCTTCACGAAGTAGCGGAGAGCTTCGTGATGTCGGGGGCGTAGACGGTCATCCAGCTCGGGTGCAGGCGGTAGTAGACGACCTCCAGCTCCCAGTCGAACGCGTCCGCGCCGTAGAAGTCCTGGAAGTAGGTGAGCAGCTCCGGCCAGTCGGCGGCCGGGGCGCCGCCCAGCGGGTTCAGGACCTCGACCGTGCCGTGGGTGAAGACGCCCAGGTCCTCGCCGCGCAGGTGGGCGACGCTGGCGGCCGGGCGGGCGGCGAGATGACGTGCCTTCGCCGCGGTCCGGGCGGTGCCGAAGACCCACCTGCCGTGCAGGAAATGCCCGTCGACACCGCTGATCCGCGGTTCGCCCCGGGCCGTCACGGTGGACAGGGCGAGCGTGCACATGCCGGTCAGGACGCCGGTGAGCTGCTCCGCCGTCACGGTCCGGCCGGTGAAGATCGACTGGAGATGGTCGGTGGAGCGGGACAGCGAGGCGTCGAGAAGGGCCTGGAGCTCGATCAGTTCTTTCGCCGTTTCACGCATACCGTCACGGTAGCGGGACGATCACCGGCCGAACCGCGGTGCGGGGACCAGCACCCCGTCGGTGGCGGCCGCCGGTCGCCGCAGGCGAGCGCCGGCGGTCCGCCAGGTGAACCTGTTACTCCTCGGCCACGGTGGGCTGGGGCACCTCCCGCAGACTCCGGTTGTGCCGCGGCTCGTGCTTGCCCTTGACGCCGTCGATGCGCCGCCGGAGATCGTCGCGGACGTCCATGACGGCCGCGTGCAGGTCCTCCTCGGAGGACGTGGTGACGATCTTCTCGCCGCCGCTGAGCCAGCACTCCAGGGTGACCTTCTGGCCGCGGGCGGCCCGGTCCTTCACCATGATCTCCAGCTCGGTGGCGTCGGCGTGGAACCCGGCGAGCCGGGCGTCCAGGGTGCTGAACTGCTCGACCAGCCAGTTCCGGTCACCTTGCGTGAATCCGGCGCCCACCCGCAGGCACTCCGCGACGGTGGCCGGGTTGGTGACGGCACTCATCTGAACAACTCCTCTGTCCGGCGAATACGGTCGGACACCTCATACCCACTTGATCACAGCGAACACCGCCCTATGGTCTTGGTCATGCACATCCGGCCCATCCATCAGGGCGACGTGGCCCGCCTCGCCGTGCTCCTCGAGCAGCTCGGGTTCCCGTCGACCGAGCGTGACGTCCGCCATCGCCTCGACTACTGGCTGGGCGACCGGGCCGGCGCGCTGCTCGGCGCCGACGACGACGGCGTCCTGGTGGGCGTGGCGGCGCTGCACGTCACCCCGCTGCTCGAGGTCACCGGCAAGTTCGGGCGGCTCGCGGCGCTGGTCGTCGACGAGGCCAGCCGCGGCCGCGGGGTCGGGCGGATGCTGATCCGGGCGGCCGAGGAGCGGGCGCGGGCGGCCGGGTGCCTGTTCCTGGAGGTGACCAGCAGCAGTCACCGGCATCCGGCGCACCTGTTCTACGAGAGCCTCGGGTTCACCGACAGCCGGGAGGACTGGCGCCGCTTCGTGCTCAAGCTGGGTGAGGTGGCGGATCCACCCGCACGGTGAGCCCGCCGGTGGAGGTGCGCGGGAACGGGTCCGGCAGCCGGCGCCACCCGGCCTCGCCGCGGGAGAGCTCCTCGTCGGTGAGCAGGCAGGCGGTCAGGGTGCGGTGCAGGCGGACCGGGTCCAGGTCGAAGCCGATGAACGCCAGGTGGTGGTGGCGGTCGCCGTAGTAGGGGTCCCAGTCCAGGTCGGCGGCGATCCGGCGTTCGGCGTGGACGGTCCGCCACGCCTCGTCGCTCAGCCCGGCCAGCCAGACGCTCGCCGGGGCCAGGTGCGGGGTGGCCGCCGACTCCCAGGACATCACCAGTTCGGGGCGGCTGGCCAGCCAGAGGTGGCCGCGGGAGCGCAGCACCTGGTCGATCACGTCGTCGAGGGCCGCGTGCAGGCGCTCCGGGTGGAACGGGCGGCGGGCCTTGAAGACGGACGAGACGACGCCGTTGACGGGTAGCGGCTCGTGCAGGCCGACCGGGCGGCCGCGCAGGCCCCGGGTGACCGGGGTGAGCGGGACCGGACGGTGGGCCACGGCGGGCGGGTGGGTGTCGGCGGCGGTGAGCACGGCCGCCCACGGGGCGAGCCGGTGCAGCAGGACGCGCAGCCGGTCGGCCTCCCACGGGTCGTCGTCGGGCAGGTCGGCCAGGACGATCGTGTCGGCCTGCTCGATCTGATGGGCCACGATGTCGCCGATGCCGCGGCCGTCGCCGGTCTCGGGCAGGACGGTCTCGTCGGTCAGCGCGTCGAGCAGCAGGTCGGCGGCGACCGCGGTGACGGTCCGGCCGAGCGACACGCCCGGCGGCGGATCGGCGGTGGCCCAGTCGAGGCGCAGGCGGTCCGGCTCGCCGGTCTCCGGGAACACCACGAGCAGGTCGCCGTCGTGCCGGCCGGCGATCGCCAGCAGATCGTCGAGGGTGGACCAGGTGATCAGCCGCGACGGCCGGTCGGCCAGCAGCCGGGCCGCCACCGTGCCGGTGACGTGCGGCCAGAATCCGAACAACGGGGTGACGGTCGTCATCTTCCTGCTCATCGCCGGTGTAGGAGTGCGGCCGAGCATAGCGGTCGGCGCGTGTCCTCCGGAAGAAGCTTACTGAAAACGATTTTCGTTATACTATGCGTTCGGAAGGTTACGTCGAGCCCGGCTCATCGATTACGTTGGGATGGACCGGCGCTGAGCGCGGTCGGGCGGGAGTGTAGATGGCGCCAAGTCTCCAACCGCGCGTCGACGGCGATCTGCGGTCCATCCTCGACAGTCACGACACCCTCCACCGGATGGTCGACACCCTCGGCTCACCGCTGAATCTGGTGCTGCCGGACCGGCTCGCCGGCAACGTGCGCGACTTCGAAACCACCCTTCGGGCGTACGATCTGGGCGGCACCGTCTACTTCGCGCACAAGGCGAACCGGTCCAGCGCCCTCGTCCGGGCACTGGCCACCACCGGCGCCGGGATCGACGTGGCCTCACTGGGGGAGCTGCAGCACGCGCTCGGCGCCGGCCTCGGCCCCGCCCGGATCATGGCGACCGGGCCGAAGAGCCGCGAGTTCCTGTGGCTGGCCGCGCGCACCGGGGTGACCGTCGGCGCCGACTCGGTGCCGGAACTGGCCGAGCTGGCCGGCATGGTGGCGGCACACGGCCTGCCCCGGGTGCGGGTGATGGCCCGGCTCTCCGGGTTCGCCTCCACCGGGACCACCGTGCTGAGCCGGGCCAGCCGCTTCGGCGTACCGGTCTCCGATCTCGACCCGCTCTGGGCGGTGCTGGACGAGCACCGCGATCAGCTCGACTTCCACGGCGCCGCCTACCACCTGGACACCAACGGGCTGCCGGAGAAGGCCGCCGCGCTGGAGGGCTGCCTGGAGGCGATGGCCGAGGCACAGCGGCGCGGCCTGAGCCCCCGGGCGATCGACGTCGGTGGCGGGTTCGGCGTCAACTACCTGGCCGACAGCCGGGAGTGGGAGGCGTGGACCACCGAGCTGACCGGCGCGGTCCTCGGGCAGCGGCCGCCGATCACCTGGGACGGGCACGGCTACGGGCTGCGCAACGAGGGCGGCCGGCTGCGCGGGGTCCTGGCGGTCTACCCCGCCTACCGGGCGGTGGCCGGACCGGCCTATCTGGACCGGCTTCTCGCCACCGCGTCGACGGCGCACCGCCGGCCACTCGGCTCGCTGGTCCTGGACAATCTCTACGACCTGCACCTCGAACCCGGCCGGGCACTGCTCGACCAGTGCGGCGCGGTCCTGACCCGGGTGGAGGAGGTGCGCGACGGGCTGGTCCGGGTGGCCGCGAACAGCAACGACGTCGCGCTGGAGGCGCACGGCGTACTGATGGATCCGATCCTCGTGCCCCGCGGAGAGCCGCGGCCGGACGACGGCCCGGTGGGGGTCCATCTGGCCGGCAACCTGTGCCTGGAAGCCGACCTGATCACCCGGCGCCGGGTGCCTCTGCCGCGCCCGCCGCGCGCCGGTGACCTGCTGGTGTTCGCGAACACGGCCGGCTACCTGATGGATTTCAGCGCCGGGAGCGCGCTGATGCAGCCCACCGCCCGCACGGTGGCCGCCTGGCGGCACGGCGGCGACTGGCGGTGGTGCCTGGACGAGCGGTACTGGCCCGTGACGGGCCGGGAGGAGACCGGGTGAGGTACGACAGCGTCACCGACATCATCGGCGACACCCCACTGGTGCGCATCGACGAGGCCGTGCACGGCCTGCGCCACATCGACCTGTACGCCAAGATGGAGCTGTACAACCCGTTCGGGTCGGTGAAGGACCGGGCCGCGTGGAACATGGTCCGCCACCGGCTCGCCGACGCGGCCGACCGTGGCGACACCGTGGTGGAGCTGTCCAGCGGCAACACCGCCAAGGCGCTCGCGGTGATCGCCGGGATGCACGGGCTGGCCTTCCGCAGCGTCACCAACCGGATGCGGATTCCCGAGGTCAAGGATCTGTTGCTGCTGCTCGGCGCGCAGATCGACGAGCTGCCCGGCCGGTCCGAGTGCCTGGATCCGGCGGACACCGACGATCCGCTGACCCGGATGTACCACACCGTGTCGGCGGCCGGCGGCGGTTACCTGCACACCGACCAGTACTTCAACGATCTCAACGTGCAGGCGCACCTGCGCGGCACCGGACCGGAGATCATCGCCGATCTGGGCGGGCGGGCGCCGGACTACTTCATCGCCTGCGTCGGCACGGCCGGGTCGTCCACCGGGGTGGCCCGGGCGCTGCGCCGCCACGACCCGAACGTGACCGTGGTCGGGCTGGTCGCCGGGAAGTCCGACTTCATCCCGGGGATCCGCGACATCGACGAGGTGCACGAGGTCGGTCTCTTCGACCCGCAGGTGTACGACACGATCGAGGCGGTCAGCTCGGACGAGGCGATCGACGGGCTGCTCACCCTGGTCCGCCGGTGCGGCACCCTGGCCGGGCCCACCGGGGGCGGCGCCTACCAGGGGGCGGTCCGCTACCTGCGCGGGGTGGACGCGGAGCTGACCGAACGGCGTACCGCGGTGTTCATCGTCTGCGACCGGGTCGAGAGCTACCTGAGCTACCTCCGGGAACGGCGTCCCGAACTGTTCCGGCAGCCGGCCCGCGCCCACTCGGTGCGCACCCTCACCGGTGACGAGCTGGCCGCCGCCCGGACCGTCGACGTCGCCGGGGCGCGAGAGTGGATCGAGCAGGAGCAGCCGCTGATCGTGGACCTGCGCAGCCCGTTCGCGTACCGGGCCCTGCACCTGGACGGGTCGGTCAACATCGTCGACGACCTGTTCGAGGAGATGCTGCGCGGCGGGCTGCCGTTCAGCCGCCGCCGCCCGGTGCTGCTGGTCTGCCCGGTGGGGGAGAAATCGGCCCGGTACGCCGCCCTGCTCACCCGGATGGGCCACCCGGACGCCCGTTCCCTGTCCGGCGGGGTGATCGCCTGGCGCGACGCCGGCGCGGAACTGGTTCGGGACTGACCGTGTTCCCCGACGAACTGCGGTGCTGGCAGGAGGGCCTGCGGGAGCAGTTCCCCATCCTCGTCGCCGAACCCGGGCAGGTCTATCTGGACAGCGCGGCCACCGCCCAGAAGCCACAGGCCGTCCTGGACGCCGTCACCGGCTATCTGACCAGCGAGAACGCCAACGCCGGACGGGGCACCTACCGGTGGGCCAACCGCACCACGGCCCTGATCGACCAGGCCCGGGAACGGGTGTCGGCGTTCCTCGGCGACCCGTCGCCGTCGCGGTCCGGCGTGCACTTCGTGAACGGCACGACCGAGGGGCTGCGGACGGTCGCCCGCGACTGGCTGGTCCACGAACTCCGCGACGGCGACGAGATCATCGTGCCGTTCGCCGACCACACCGCCAACACGATGCCCTGGCAGGAGGCGGTGGACCTGCTGGCCCGGCAGGGGGTCCGGGTCGCGGTGCGGGAGATGCCCTACGACGCGGCACACGACTACGACACGCGGGCGCTGCGGGGCCTGATCACCGAACGGACCCGGTTCATCGCCACCACGCACGTGCACCACGTCTACGGCGGCGACATGAACCTGGCCCGCCTCCGCGCCGCCGTCGGACCGGACGTGGTGATCAGCGTGGACGCCGCGCAGAGCGTCGGCCACCTGCCGGTCGACGTGGCCGCGATGGACGCCGACTTCGTGGTGTTCTCCGGCCACAAGGCGATGGCGCTGCCCGGCACCGGCGTGCTGTGGGCGGCCAACCGGCGGGGCACCCGCTTCTCGCCAGGCGGCTGGAGCGGCACGCCCAACACCAGCGGGATCGTCTCCCTCGTGGCGGCGCTCGACTGGCTGGATGCGGCGGGACTCGCCCGGATCGCCAGCTGGACCGTGGCACTCGGCGCCCGGCTCACCGACGGCCTGCGCAAACTGCCCGCCTACGAGGTGCTGGGCTGCCAGCGGAGCCTGGCCGCCGACTCGCCGGTGCAGCAGCGGCACGGCATCGTGACCTTCCGCCACCACGCCATCGGCTCCAACGACCTCGGATTCATCCTGGCCGCGGAGGGGTTCATGGTCCGCTCCGACGGCCACTGCCAGGCCCATCAGGGCGAGAAGACCTCATCGGTACGGGTGAGCCTGCACGTCTACAACACGGTCGACGAGGTGGACCGTCTCCTCGACATCCTCGCCGGTCTCGACGACTGACGTCGCCCGCCGCCTCAGACCGTCTCGGTGACCCGCATGCCGATCGGGAAGTGGTCGGAGAAGCCGGTGACGTCGACGTCGTGGCCCATGCCGCCGAACGGGCGCGGCTTCGGGTAGACGCCGGTGTCGACGGTCTCCGGGAAACGCAGCACCCGCACCGAGGCCGGATCGACCCGCAGCGGGTCCGTCTCGCCGGCCATGTTGACGTTGACCAGGAACTGGTCGAGCTGGTTGGGCTCGTTCTCGAAGTAGAAGCTGCCGTCCGGGACGCCGGTCTCCGGCCACATCAGGTTCCACAGGCGCGGGGTGTCCGCCTCGATCACCCGCCGCCGCTGCCGGGTGCTCAGCGCGTGCTTCACCATCGACACGTCGAACGGCTCGTCGTTGAAGTCGCCCATCGCCAGGGCCGGTGTGCCGGGGCCGAGGACCTCCAGGGCCCGGGAGTGGAAGTAGGCCAGCGTCTCGCCGGCGATGTGCCGGTACCCGGCCGACTCGAACTGGCCACCGGAGCGGGACGGCCAGTGGTTGCCGAACACCACCAGGGTCTGCCCGGTGGTGGTCCGGAAGTTGACCTGCACGATCTCGCGGGTGGCGTTGCGGCGCATCACCACGTGGAAGAACACGTCGCCGGCGGCCGGCACGGCGAACCGGTCCAGGTTGTACAGGAACGCGACGTCGATGCCGCGGGCGTCACCGGTGTCGGCGTGGACGATGCCGTACTTGCGGGCGGGCAGCCCGGTGTGCACGGCCTCGGCGAGCAGGTCCAGGACGAACCGGTTCTCCACCTCGCAGACGCCGAGCAGGTCCGGGCCGGCGCCGTCGTTCATCCGGACGATCACCGAGGCCAGCTGGGCGATCTTCCGGTCGCGCAGTTGCGGCGTCCATCCGGCGATGTCGTTGCGGATGGCGCGAGCGACCTTCTCGGTGCGGTGGGGTGAGTTCTCCTCGTCGAAGAGGTTCTCCAGGTTCCACCAGGCCACGTAGTAATCGGGCATGTGCGTAACGTAACCGCCCGGGTGGTGTCCGGTCAGCCGCCGATCATCCTGATTCGGCCGCCTTTTCGGCGGCCCGCGCGGCCTCCGGGTTTCCGGCCCGGCGTTCCAGGTCGGCCAGGGCCCGCCACCCGGCCGCCAGCTCGAACGGGCTGCGGGCGAAGGCGAGTAGCTCCCGCTGCGCGGCCGCCGCCTCGGCGTACGAACCGCATTCCGCCAGCCGGTAGCGGAGCAGGGTCAGCGTGTCCCGGTCGCGCGGGCGGCCGTCGGCCCACCGGTCCAGCCAGTGCCGGGCCAGGACCGGATCGTCGAGGAGCCGGGCCCGGTCGAGCCAGGTGATCTCGTCCTCGTCGGCCGGATCGGCGGGGAAGTACGACCGCCGGCCGTCGAACCATTCGGCCAGCTCCGCCGCGGACACGATCGGCTGCCCGTCGTCGCCGAGCAGAAGCTTCAGGGCGGCGTCGCGTTCGGGGTGCGCGCTCGCCCGTACGGCATCGATGGTCTCCGCGACGCCCGCCGCGAAGAGGAACTCGACATCGTAGCCGCACCACGTGTCGTAGTTGCCGTTCTTGATCTTCCATTGCAGCCAGACGTCGTCGGTCTGCCGGAATTCGGCCAGCAGGAAACCGGCCAGCTTGGTCTCCTCGGTCAGGCCCTGGAACGCGGCCTCGGCCTCCTGTTCGGCCAGCCAGCGGACCAGCGCGAGATCCCCGGGACGGCGGTCGTACTGCAACGCCCACAGCACCGGCGCCCGCTTCTCGGCGTTCCGGTCATAGCCGTCGCCGTCCTCGTCGATCGCGGCCTCGTGGCGCAACTCCGGCCACGCGTCCGGGAATCGCCGCATCCGGTCCAGTTCTGCTCCCGCCGCGTCCAGCACCGGCCAAGGATGCCACGACCCCGGCTCGCCACTGTGGATCTATAGGTGTTAGATGGCGGGCGTGGATGACAGGACCGCTGCCGCCCGGGGCATCGACCCGACCCAGGCACACCCCGCCCGCCGCTACAACTACTGGCTCGGCGGCAAGGACAACTTCGCCGCCGACCGCGCGTCCGGCGACGAACTGGAGCGACTGTTCCCGAAGGTGCGTCTCGGCGCGCTCGCCAACCGGGCGCTGTTGCAGCGGGCCACCCGGTTTCTCGCCGCCGAGGCCGGCGTCCGGCAGTTCCTCGACATCGGCACCGGCCTGCCGACCGCCGACAACACCCACGAGGTCGCGCAACGGCACCAACCGGACAGCCGGATCGTGTACGTGGACAACGACCCGCTCGTCATGGTCCACGCCCGTGCCCTGCTCAACAGCAGCCCGGAGGGGCGGACCGCGTACATCGAGGCGGATCTCAACGACCCTGGCGCGATCCTGTCGCACCCGGTCCTGCACGACACCCTCGACCTGAAGCAGCCGGTCGGCCTCATGCTGATCGCGGTCCTGCACTTCGTCCACGGCGACGGCGCCGCCAAGCGGATCGTCAGCGACCTGCTCGACGCCCTGCCCTCCGGCAGCTTCCTGGTCGCCACGCACGCCACCAGCGACTTCGGCTCCCCCGAACAGCAGGCCCTCTACCGGCAGCTGGTCGAGTCGGGCCGGTCCGACGTGTGGACCCGGCCGCGGGACGAGTTCGCCGACCTCTTCGAAGGCCTCGACCTGGTCGACCCCGGCGTGGTTCCGGCCAGCGAGTGGCGGCCGGAACCGGGCGCGGTCATCCCGGACCGCTCCGACATCAACGTGTGGACCGCGGTCGGCCGCAAGCCGTGACGTCCGCCTACCCGCCGCTCAACCTCGCGGTCCGCACCCCGCGGATCACCCTGGCGGCGGCGACCGACGAGATGCTGGAACGGCTCGTCCCGGTGGTCCGGGCCGGTGTGCTGGTCGACGGTGAGCCGCTGCCGTTCGACGATCCGATGTCGCTGTACGCCGAGAGCCCGCACCGCGAGTGGAACTGGATGCGCCGGATCTGGTCCGGCCGGTCCCGGGTCACCGACGACTTCTGGCGGCTCTACTTCGTGATCTGCGACGACGGCGAACCGGTCGGCATGCAGGACCTGATCGCCGTCGACTTCCCGGCGCTCGGCCGGATCACGTCGTTCTCCTGGCTGGCGCCGCCGGCCCGCGGCCGCGGGATCGGCACGGAATCCCGGGCGGCGATCCTGCACCTGGCCTTCGCGGGGTTCGGCGCCCGGGAGGCGGGCAGCGACGCGTTCGCCGACAACCACGCCTCCAACCGGGTCTCCGAGGCCCTCGGCTACACCCGCAACGGCACCGACTGGGCCACCCGCCGCGGCGAACCCGCCGAACTGATCCGCTGGCGCCTCACCCGCGACGCCTGGGCGGCCCGCCGCCGCACCGACATCACGCTGTCCGGCGTCGAGGAGTGCAAACCCGTCCTCGGCCTGTGACGGTTCAGCGGCCGTACGCCTCGAAAAGGCCGTTGCGGAAGGCCAGATTCGGGTCCAGGCGGCGTTTGGCGGCCATCGCGGCGTCCCAGCCGGGGTAGGCGCGGCGCACCTGACCGGCGGTCGCGTGCAGCCGGTACGGGAGATAGAACGTGCCGCCGACCGCGGCCGCCGCGTCGATCAGCGCCCGGGTCAGGTCGCGCATGCGGTCGTCGGCGCGGGCGCTGCGTTCCTGCCGGAAGCTCATGACCAGGCCGAACACGTCCTCGCGGGCGTAGGCCAGGGTGCTGCGGGTGTCGGCGCGGACGTCCCGGACGGTGACGTTGAGCAACTCCAGGCCGCCGGTCGTGATCACGTCCCGGGCCGCCCGCACGAACTCCCACAGCCGCTGCCGTGGCACGAAGTACTCGTGCAGGATGTCGCTGGTCTCCTCGGAACGGTCGGCGAAGACCGCCGCCGGCTGGTTCTGGATGGTGTTGCGGCTCATCGGGGCGGCCAGCCAGGGCGCGGCCTCCCGCTCCAGGGACCAGCGCAGCGACTTGCCCACGCCGCTGCCCGCCGAGCCGCGGAAGATCGCCCGCTGCAACTCCGGCGCCGCCGGCCGGGTCAGCGGCAGAACCGTGCCGGCCGTGCCCGGCTTCGGGGTGAAACGGACCAGGATCGCCTCCTCCAGGAAGCTCAGCGGATCGACCGACAGCCGCCCGTACGCCATCTCCGCGGTCCCCGCCGCGAACCGGGCGGCGTATTCGCTGGTCGGCACCGACACGAAATGCGGCTCGTAGATCGCGTTCGGCCAGACCTCCAGGTCCGCCTCGAGGATCACCCCGAACAGGCCGTAACCGCCCAGGACGAGGCCGAAGAGCTCGGCGTTCTCGGTGGGCGAGCAGGTGAGCACGTCACCCTCGGCGGTCAGCAGGAGCAGACGGCGTACGGTGCTCGCGATCGGTGGGTGCGAGGCGTGCCAACCGTGGCAGTTCACGCTCAGCGAGCCGCCGACGGAGAAGTCGTGGTTCGACTGCATCACCTTGGGCGAGAACCCGGCCTCGTTCAGCACCGGGATCAGCTCCCGCCAGGTGGCGCCCGCGCCGACCCGCACCACGCCCGCCGACCGGTCCAGGTCGATCCGGTTCATCGGCCGGGTGTCGAGCACCCAGCCGCCGGGCAGCATGCTCTGGCCACCCATCGAATGGCGGACGCCGGCGACCGCCATCGCCGGGTCCTCGCCGGTCGCGATGCGGCGCAGCAGAGGCGCGACGGTCCGCGCCGTCCGCTCCGGCGTGGGGTCGGCGAACAGCACACCCCGTACCGCTGTGGGGTTGATCCGGCTCGCGTCGTCGAGGAGCGCGCCGGGCGCGGCCGTAGCCGGAATGGCACCCTGCCCGGCCCATCTCGCCGCCGCGAGCGTGGCGGCGCTGCCGAGCGCGAGCGCCCCGGCGGCCGTGACACCGTGGGTGAGGACCTGCCGCCGGGTGACTTTCATGATCACATTCTCCTACCCGTGGGCGGTGAACTCCCGGGTGGTCCGGGTCAGCACGGTGAAGCCGGCCGCGGTCAGGAACTCCGTGTAGTCCTCCTCCGTCACGTCGGCGTAGTCGAGCAGACGCGTGGCCCCGCCCAGTTCCAGCCAGTCGGCGGCCTGCCCGAGCAGCCAGGTGCCGATCCGCTTGCGGCGATGATCCGGCTCCACCCACAGGTTGCCGACGTCGGCCCACGTCCCGACGCGAGACACCCGGGGCCCGGCGTCGAGGTTCGTGTCGACCTCGATGTAGCCGACGTCGGCGCCGTCCAGCAGCGCGGTGATCCGGGTGCCGTTGATCCCGACGGTGCGGCTGACGGTCAGCCCGTCCACCGGCGGGGCCGGCCGGGCCAGGCGATCCACCGGGGCGATCAGCACGATCTCGACCCGCCCGTCGTCCCGGAACCCGATCCGCTGGTAGATGGCGCGAATGTGCGGCCACTGCTCCGGAATGCCATACACCCCCGGGGCCGGCAGGGTGCCGTCGGCGTACCGGCGGGTCACCCCCCACCGCCGTAGCTGGGCGTGGCAGGCCACCGCGAGCGCGTCGCCGGCGGCCAGCGAATCCGGCCAGTACGGGGCGTCCGGCCAGCACACCAGCCACCGGATCTCGCCGGCGTTGCGGTACCTCTCACCGGTGTCCGGGCCGTCGCCGTACCGGATCAGATGGGCGGCGGCCACCACACGGCCGCGCTGCTCGGCGACCAGCGTGATCCGTTCCCGGACCCAGCGGTCGACGATGAACTCGCCCGGCTCCCGTTCCAGCTGGCTCAGCAGTGCCTGAACGGAAACGGACACACCGGGTACGACGGCGGCGATGTGGGCATTGACCAGACTGGTGACCTGCTCCCGGTCGCCGCGGGCGAACGGGCGGACGGAGATCGACATGAGCGGACCCTCCAACGCGATGGACTGGACGAGCCGCTACCGAGCGGTACGCCACCACTTTACAAAGAGGCGCAAGGTGGAGGTCATGACGAACACGAGGATCCGCCGGGCCGCGAGCGCCGGGCTTCTGGTGGCGGCGATCGCGGCGTGCAGTTCCGGTCCCGATCCGGCGCCCGCCGCGCCGATCGCCTCCGCTCCGGCGGCCGCCGCCGCGCCCACGGTCTCCGCTTCGGCGCCGGCCGGGATTCCGGCCGCGGCCCTGCTGCAACCCGACGATGTACGCGGTGCGACGGCGGAAACCCTTCCCCAGGGTGAGTACGCCTACGTGCGGCCACTGCGCCCGTGCGGCGGCCGCTACCCCAGCGATCCCACCCGGACCGCCGCCGTGGCGAAACGGTACGTCGTCCCCGGCCGCACGCCGGAAACCGTCCCGACCGTGGTCGTGCAGTTCATCGGCCGGCACCAGCCCGGCGGCGCGGCCCGGCAGATCCAGGAGATCGACGCGGCCCTGAAGAAGTGCCGTGGCGGACTCGCCGAGGGCCAACGGAAATGGGACATCGTCGAATCGGACGGCGACACGATGCTGGTGCGGATCGGGCAGCGGTTCGGCTACGCCGACGAGGAACCGGCCACGGTCAACCACTACGCCGCCGTGGCCCGGGTCGGTGACGTCGTCGTCGTGGTCGCCGACATGGGCTGGGAGAACATGGACGGGTCCGAGACGCTGGTCCGCGAGCTGATCGCCAAGGCGAGGACACGAGCGGAGGCGATCCGCTGAACGCGCCCGCGCCCATGGCCGGGGTCTGCTTGCGTGCCCGCGCTAGCTGTGGTGCCTGATTGCGGCCGTGCTTGCTGTGATGCTTGATTGCGGCCGTGCTCGCTGCGGTGCCTGCCTCCGTGCCCGTGCCCGCCGCGGTGCCTACTTCCGTGCCTGCGCTCGCTTCCGGGCCTGTTTCGGTTACAGCGCCCACCGCCGCGCCCGTGCCCGCTTTCGCTTCCGTGTCCGGTTCCGTGCCGTGTCCGGTTCCGTGCCGTGTCCGGTTCCGTGCCGTGTCCGGTTCCGTGCCGTGCCCGGTTCCGTGCCGTGTCCGGTTCCGTGCCGTGTCCGGTTCCGTGCCGTGCCCGGTTCCGTGCCGTGTCCGCTCCCGGGGTGTGTCCGGTTCCGTGCCGTGCTCGCCTCCGGGGCGGCGGCGGTGGTAGTGGCGGTGGCGCGATCTTGGGCGTTAGACCACCGTTTTCGGTGGTAGGGCGTCCTACATCTGTGCGGTTTCTGATGGGCGCGGGGCGTTGGATCGCTGTTGCGGTCAGGGTCGCCGTTGCGGTGTCGCTCGCTCCGATCCAACGTCGATCTTGGACGCTTCACCACCGCTTTCGGTGGTGGAGCGCCCAAGATCGCGAGGCTTGGTGGGTGCGGGACGATGGAAGTCGGCCATTGCCCAGTGGTGCCGGGGATTGCCCAGTGGCGACGGGGATTGCTCAGTGGCGACGGGCGTTATTCAGTGGCGCCGGCCATCACCCAGCGGCCTCGGCCCAGCTTCTTCGCCTCGTACATGGCCATGTCGGCGTTGCGCAGCACGTCGTGGTCGTCGGCCGTGTCGTCCGGGCCGTATGCCGCAATACCGACGCTGACACCGATGTCCAGGGTCTCGTCGCGGAACGGGATCGGCTGGGACACGTAGACGAGCACCCGCTCGGCCAGGCGGATCGCCTCGGCCTCCGGCAGGTTCGGGCAGAACAGCACGAACTCGTCGCCGCCTAGGCGGACCACCAGGTCGGTGGACCGTACGGCGGCCGACAGCCGCTCCGCGACCGTGGCCAGAACCATGTCACCCGCCTCGTGGCCGTGGCTGTCGTTGACCTCCTTGAACCCATCCAGGTCCAGGTAGAGCACGGCGACCGGCCCGGACCGCCGTTCCAGTTCGTCGGTGAGCACCGCCCGGTTGGCCAGCCCGGTGAGCGTGTCGTGGCGAGCCTGGTAGGCGAGCAGCGCCTGCGCCTTCTCCTGTTCGCGGACCGCGATGGTGAACCGGGTCAGCACGAACCCGGTGCAGATTGTGGCGGCGATCAGCCCGGCGACCGCGTTGCCCTGGAAGATCGACAGCACCGGCGTGGCCAGCAGCGCCAGGCCGAGGAACACCACCCGGGCCGGATGCAGCAGCCGGACCCTGTGCCCGGGGCTGGTCAGTTCGGCCCGGTTCTCGTGCAGGCAGGCTGCGATGATCATGGCGTTGCCCAGCAGGATGAGCGGGCCGATCCGGGACACGAGCGCGTAGTCCAGGAACAGTGGCAGCACGTTGTAGGCCACGTCGATCGTCAGGTACAGGCCGACGGCGCCGACCATGAGGCGGGTCGGCGCACCCCGGTCGCCGGGGGACAGGGCGATGAACAGCACCGCGGCCAGCAACACCACGCTGGCGACCGGGTAGAGCGGCGGCACGATCGTCTCGGCGAGACCGAGACCGGAATCGAGGTACGGCAGGATCAGGTACTGCCAGCTCGCCAGGGCGGCGGCCGCCGTCAGGGTGAGGCCGTCCAGGACGGCGCCGCGCAGATTGTTCGGGGCGCGACGGCGGGCCATCATCGTCAGGGCCACCGCGAGCACCGGATATCCGGCCAGCCAGAACGCGTCGGCCACCCCTACCGGGGGAACGGCGCCCAGGTAGTAGTAGACCAGTTCGATGATGTCGCCGGTCAGCCACAGCGCCGGCGCGGCGGCGGCCAGCTGCCACGGCCGGCGGTCCGGGCCGGGCGGGATCCGGCGTACGGCCAGCCAGGCCATCGTGCACAGGGTCAGGTAGGTGATCACGTACAGGACGTTGCCGACCGTGGTGTCCCACGTCAGCATCAGACCGGCGACCGCCGCGATCGCGCCGCCCAGGAAGATCCGGATGCTGCTGGTGGTCATGGGCAGACAGTCGGCGGGCGGCGGCTGGATCTGTGGGAAACCAGAGTGACGTACAGCACCGGTAGAGTCGCGCTGTGACGGTCGTGGTCGGTGTGGACGGCGCGGGCCGTACCCATCGGCTCCGTGTGCTGGCCGCGGCGGTGACCGGATCGGTGTGGTTCACCGGCGGAGTGACCGCCGCGCTCGAGGACGCGCCGCTGGTGGTGGTCGACGACGCTCACCGGCTGGATTCCGTCGTCCTCCGAGAACTGGCCACGCTGTGCCGGGCGGGGGTGCCGATGGCGATTTCCCGGCGGCCCACGATCGACCGGCCGGAACTGGCCGGCCTCGACGAGGCCGCCTCCGTCGGCGGTGTGGAGGTGCTCGGCCCGCTGGATGCCGGCGCGGTGGCCCGGCTGGTGGCCACGGTGACCGGGCAGCCAGTGTCGCCCGAGGTGGCGGCCGCCGTGCACGAGGCCTCCGGCGGGATTCCGGCGGTCGTGGTCGCGATCGCCACGGCACCGCCGGGTCCCGGTGGCGATGGACAGCCCCGCGAGGCCGGGGAGGTGGCGCCCGCGCTGCTGGCCCGGGTGCAGCGGCGGTTCGCCCTGCTCGGTGACGCGACGGTCACCGTGGCACGGGTGCTGGCGCTGCGGCTGGATCTCGGCGACCCGGTGCTCGCCGCCGCCTGCCGACTCGATCTGACCGTGCTGGCCACCGCGTTGCGGACACTGCGCGACGAGGGTTTGCTCCTGCCGTCCGAGCGGATGATCCCGGCGGTGGCCGAGGCAGTGCTCGCCGAACTGCCCGGGGCGGAGCGGCGCCGGATCCACGACGCGGTGGCCGGCGCGCTGCTGGCGGCCGGCGCCGATCCGGTCGCTGCGGCCGGTCAATTGCGCGCGGCGCGGGCGGCGACCCCGGCCGCGGCGACCGTCTACCGGGCGGCGGGGGAGCGGCTACGGTTCACCGATCCGGCGGCGGCGCTCGGCTGGTTCGACGACGCGGCCGACGCCGGAGCCGGGCCCGCGGAGCTGGCGGCCGGCCGGGCCGAGGCGAGCGCGCTGCTCGGCCTGCCGGTCGACGTCGACCAGCTCACTCTCACGACATCCCGGGAGAAGCTGATCGCCGGGGCGGTGGCCGCGCAGGAAGGCCGGGCAGCGCGGTCCGCCGAGCTGCTGCTCGCCGCCGGCGGCCCGGGGCCGATTCTCGCGGTGCCCGCGCTGGTCGCCCTCGGCCGCCCGATTCCGGCCACGTCGGTTTCCCCGACATCGGCCGCGCCGGGCATTCAGGAAGGGGCCGTGACCGGTTCTCCGGCAGGGGCCGTGACCGGCCTCCCGGTGCCGGCCGGGCTGGTTCGGCTTGCTGAAGGTGTGCTGGCCGCCGCGGATCCGGAGCGGGCGTTGCCGCTGCTCATCGAGGCCGCCGAGGCGATCGAACGCGGGTCGCCGCAGATGGTGCTGCCGGACACGCCGCATGCGATCGCCGCCGTGGTGGCCGTCGCCGCCGGGGACGCCGCTTCCGCCGAGCATCTGCTCACCCGGGCGCGGGCGGCCCGGGTCGGTGGCCCGGCGGCCGACGAGCGGCACCGGCTGCTGCTGGCCTGGGCCCGGATGCGGGCGGGCCGCTACGACACCGCCCTGCACGAGCTGCGGTTTCCGCCGGGCGCCGAACCGCCCGGCCGGGACCGGTTGCTGCGGGCCGCGCTGGCCGCCGGGATCGCCCGGCGGCGCGGCGACATCGCCGGACTGCGGGACGCGTGGACCGGGATCGAGCCGCTGCTGGCCCGTCGTACCGTCGATCTCTGGCAGCTGGAGCCCCTCGAAGAGCTGGTGGTGGCCGCGGCCCGGCTCCGCAGGCTCGGCCGGGTCGCCCCGGTGATGGCCCTGCTCGACGACATCGTCACCGGCCTGGGCCGGCCGGCCGCCTGGTCGGTGGCCCTGGACTGGTTGCGCCTGCAGACCGCGATCGTCACCGAGGACGTCGACGCCGCCGCCGAGACGGCCGCGAGGATGACCGCGGCCGGCGGGGCCCGCCCGCGGGCGCAGTGCGTGGCGGCCCGGCGCTGGGCCGAGGTGCTGGCGGGAACCGTGGACACCGACGAGGTTCTGGCCGCCACCGACGATCTGCACGCCGCTGAGCTGCCGTGGGAGGCGTCCCGGCTGGCCGGGCAGGCCGCCATCCGGACCGGCGACGCGGGAGCCGCGCGGCGTCTGCTGGAGCGGGCCCGGGAGCTGTCCGAACCGGAGGCGGACGGCCCCGGCGGTGGTGGCGGACTGTCCGAACGCGAGGTCACCGTGGCGCGTCTCGTCCTGGCCGGGAGCACGCACCGTGAGATAGGCGCTCAGCTATACATCGCGCCGAAGACCGTCGAGCACCACGTGGCACGGATCCGCGGCAAGCTCGGCGCGAACACCCGGGCCGAGCTGCTGGCCATGCTCCGCGAGATGCTGGACGGCTAGGCAGCGCCCGTTTGCACCGATTCCGCGATCCGTTGGGTTGGATCTCGGACACCACACTGTGGATCCCCTAGCGCACCCCCTATACCACGGGGGACACCCCGATGCCCGGACCGGGTCACGGGTCGCACGCTGGTGCCGTGCCCGGATGAAGGAACGGGACACACACCGAGCTAGGAGAGATCATGACCGTCAACGCAGCTGAACTCCTCAAGGACTTCGTCGTCAACCTGCTCACCGACCGTGACTTCGCGGCCCGGTACGCCGAGGACCCGAGCGGCACCCTGACCGCCGAGGGCGTCACCGATGTCGACCTGTCGGCCGTGGACGTTCCAGCGGTCGTCAACGACGCCGCCACCGAGCCGGGGGTCTCCTCCGAGGCCCGGTCGGCGCTGAGCAACTACTCCGGCGGCGGTGGCGGCGGCGGGGCACCGGCCCACACGGGCGGCACCCAGTCCGTCGAGCACGTCGTGCAGCACCTCAACTACGTCACCTACGCCACCTACGAGGGCGACGAGACGATCACCCAGAATCTCGACCTGTCCGTCACCACGATCACCGACAACAGCCTCGACCTGGACGTGGACGGCAACGTCTTCGGCGACATCGACGCCACCAACGTCAGCGCGTCGGGCGACGGCGCGGTGGCCGGCGGCGGCGACGTGAACGCCGCGACCGGTGACGGTGCGGTGGCCGGCGACGAGGTGAACGCCGCGACCGGTGACGGCGCGGTCGCCACGGTCGGCGACGGTGACGTGAACGCGGCCACCGGCGACGGCTCCACGATCGTCGACGGCGACATCAACTCGGTGAGCGGCGACGGGGGCCTGCTGATCGACGGCGACAACTTCGGCCAGGCGAACACCGGCGACGGCGCCGTGCAGGCCGGCGACGACATCTCCGGCGCGGTCAACACCGGCGTGAACACCGGCATCGTGGCCGACGAGCTCGACGACGCCGTGGTCGGCGACGGCAACCAGACCGCCCAGGTCGACGGTGGCGCCGACGAGTCGGTCTTCAACTTCGGCGACGGCGACGTCAACAACCTGCCGGACGCCGAGATCGAGGACAGCGCGGTCACCTTCGGCGACGGCAGCGACGCCACCAACCTGTCCGACGTGACGGCCGACGACGGCTCGGCGATCGCGGTGGGCGGCAACGCCAGCGGCAACAACGAGGACAACGACACCACCGTCACGACCGTCTCCGACGACGACACCAGCATCCAGGACAACGACACGAACATCCAGGACAACGACACGAACATCACCGACATCGACACCACCACCGTGACGTCGGACGACGACACGATCGAGAGCGGCGACGACACCACCGTCGTCGGCGCCTGACCCTGGAGGAACCGTGGCCGAGGTCGCGAAGGCCGTTGCCCTGATCGATCTGGCGTTGCGCGCCTGTACGGCGTACGACCGACCCGACGCGGCCACCCGTCTGACCGCCGCCAAGGAGTCCCTGGCCGACCCGGTGCTGCACGTCGTCGTGGCCGGTGAGTTCAAACAGGGCAAGAGTTCCCTGGTCAACGCCCTGGTCGGGGCGACCGTCTGCACGGTCGACGACGACGTGGCCACGGCGGTGCCGACCTACGTGCGGCACGGCGCGAAACCCGAGGCGGCTCTGCTGTACGAGCCGGGCCGCCGCGAGCCGATCCCGGTCGCCGACGTCCGCCGGTACGTGCTGGAGGGCGGCGCCGGCGGCGTGAACGGTGACCGGGTGTCCGGTGTCGAGGTCCGCATCCCCCGCAAGATCCTGGCCGGTGGCCTGGTCCTGGTGGACACCCCCGGTGTCGGCGGGCTCGGTTCGCCGCACGCCGCCGCCAGCCTGGCCGCCGTGTCGATGGCCGACGCGGTCCTGTTCGTCACCGGCGCCGCCCAGGAGCTGACCCGCAGCGAGGTCGACTTCCTGCAACGCGCCCGGTCGCTGTGCCCGGTGGTGGCGTGCGTCGTCACCAAGACCGACTTCTATCCGGCGTGGCGGCGGATCCGTGAACTCAACGAGCGGCATCTGGCCGCCCACTGCCCGATGCCGCTGATGCCGGTGTCGTCGACGCTGCGCTCGCGGGCGGTGAAGGCCAACGACACCGCTCTCAACGCCGAGTCGGGCTTCACCCACCTGGTCGCCTTCCTCACCGAGAAGATCGGCGCCTCGGCCGTCGACAAGCTGGCCGGAGAGGCCGCGGCCGAGGTGCTCGCGCTCTGCGAGCAGCTCGACGGCCGTTTCCAGGCGGAACGGGCGGCGCTCGCCGACCCGGAGGCCGCCGCCCGGGTGGTGCGCGAGCTGACCGGCGTGAAGGAACGCGTGGAGGCGCTGAAGAGCGCCGCCGCCAAGTGGAACCAGACCCTCAGCGACGGCATCACCGACCTGACCTCCGATGTCGACCACGACCTGCGGGCCCGGGTGCGGGTGGTGATCGCCGAGGCGGACACCGCCATCGAGGAGGGCGACCCGGCCGACACGTGGGCCGAGATGGAGGCGTGGTTGCAGTCGCGGATGGCCGACGAGCTGCTGGCCAACTACGAGCTGCTCCGCGATCGGGCCACCGACCTGGGCGTACGGGTGGGCGACCACTTCCACGAGGCGTCCACGATGATCATGCGGAGGCCGTCGGTGGCCGACCCGACGCCGCTCGCCACGGTCGCCGACTTCCAGCACAAGATCGACCTGGATCGGATGAAGCTCACCAAGCAGGCCATGGTGGCGCTGAAGAGCGCGTACGGCGGCGCCCTCATGTTCATCATCCTGGGCAGCCTGGTCGGCGTCTCGCTCGGCCCGATCGGCATCGGCATCGGTCTGGTGATGGGCCACCGCGGCCTGCGCGACGAGAAGAAGCGGCAGGTCCAGAAACGCCGCGCCGAGGCCCGCAACGCGATCCGCCGCTACTGCGACGAGGTCAGCTTCGTGGCCGGCAAGGACTCCCGGGACACCCTGCGCCGGGTCCAGCGGCAGTTGCGCGACCACTACAGCGGCCTCGCCGAGGAACTCAACAAGGCCAACGCACAGGCCCTGACCAGCGCCGCCGAGGCCGCCAAACGCACCCAGGCGGACCGGGAGAAACGGCTCAAGGACGTGGACGCCGAACTGGCCCGGATCCAGCAACTGCGGCAGCGCGCCCAGGCGGTGGCGGCATGAGCGCGAGCAGCCTCGTCGACCGTACCCGCGCCGTTCTCGACCAGGCGATCGCCACCTACCGCGGCACCGCCGACGCGGCCCGGCTCGCGGCGATCCGCGACCGGCTCGCCGCCCCGCTGCGGGTGGCCGTCGCCGGCCGCGTCAAAGCCGGCAAGTCCACGCTGCTCAACGCCCTGATCGGGGAACGGCTGGCGCCGACCGACGCGGGCGAGTGCACCCGCATCGTCACCTGGTACCGGGACGGCCACGCCTACCAGGTGCACGCCGCCCTCAGGACGGGCCCGGCCCGGCCGCTGCGGTTCACCCGCGACGACGGCGCCATCGACGTCGACCTGGACGGGCTGAGCGCCGCCGACATCGACCGGCTCACCGTGACCTGGCCGTCGCGGGCGCTGCGCGCCGTCACCCTGATCGACACGCCCGGCATCGGCTCGCTGTCCGAGCAGACCGCCCGGCACACCTGGGAGCTACTCGCCCCCGACGACGAGGAGACACCCGCCGACGCGGTCGTCTACCTGCTGCGGCACCTGCATCCGGGCGACGTCGAGTTCCTGCGCGCCTTCCACGACACCGAGGTGTCCCGGCCCAGCCCGGTCAACGCGATCGGGGTGCTGTCGCGGGCCGACGAGATCGGGGCCGGCCGTCCCGACTCGATGGCGTCGGCCCGGCGGATCGCCACCCGGCTCGGCGGCGACACCAATGTGCGCCGGCTGGTGCAGTCCGTCGTACCGGTCGCGGGTCTTCTCGCCGAGACGGCCGTGACGCTCACCGAGACCGAGGTCTCGCAGCTGCGGAAGATCGCGGCGCAGCCGGTCAAGCAGGCCGAGGAGCTGCTGCTCTCGGCCGACCGCTTCGCGTCGGCCATGCCCGAGCTGGGTCTGACCTCACTCGAGCGGGAGGCGCTCCTGGCCCGTTTCGGGCTTTATGGGGTACGGCTGACGAGCACCCTGCTGCGCCGGGAGGTGGCGACGACCGCGACCGCCCTGGCCCGGGAACTCACCGATCGCAGCGGTCTCACCGAACTCAAGGAGATCATCGGCTCGCTCTTCTACGACCGCGCCGACGTGCTCAAGAGCCGGTCGGCGCTGCTCGCGCTGGCCGAGATCGTGCGGGACCGCCCCCGGCCGGGCAGCGAGGCGGTGGCCGCCGCGGTCGAGGAGATCATGGCGTCCGCGCATCCGTTCAACGAGCTGCGGGTGCTGTCCAGCCTGCGGGCCGGATGGATCACCGGGAAACCGGACGCGGTCGCCGACCTGGAACGCCTGATCGGCGGCTCCGGCAGCACCATCAGCGACCGCCTGCACCTGCCCTCGGACGCTCAGGCCGACGAGCAGACCACCACCGCGCGGGAGGCGCTGGCCCGCTGGCAGCGCCGTGCCGAGAACCCGCTGACCTCGTACGAGATGACCGTCGCCGCCCGGGTGGCGGTGCGCTCCTGCGAGGGCATGCTGGCCCGGCTGGAGCGGGGACGATGAGCCGCTCAGAGAATGTCGTCGGCGTCGTCGTCCAGCTCGTCCGGCAGGTCGTCGATCTCCGGCCAGTCGACCGTCAGGTCCGGGCCGATCTCCGCACCGGTCTCCTCGCCGCCGGTCTCCGGCACCGCGTCGGCGACCGGGCTCTCCACGTCGAACAGGTCCGGCTGGTCCACCTCGACGGCGTCGGCGCCCGTACCGAAATCGAGGTCCGTCTCGCCGATCTCCGGCTCCGCCTCGGTCGGGGCGGTCGTCAGCAGCTCCAGCCAGCCGAGCTCACCGGCAGTCTCCGCGCCGACCACGCTGTGGGCGCCCACGAACGGCGCCAGATGCTCGGCGACCTCGACGGGAGCGGTGTCCGCGTAACTGACCACCGCTTCGGCGACCAGGTCCTCCGGCAGCTCGCGCAGGAAGTCGCCGGGGGCGCTGCCCAGGCCGGCGAGCCCGGCGAACACATCACGGAGGGGTTCCATGCCTCCACCTTATGAGCGCCGCGCGCCCGCCTGCCTGGGGGAAACCCCCACACGTACCCCCCAACCGTCACGACACGATACGGAGCATCCGGCGATGTACGCACTCGGCATAGACCTCGGCACCACCTACACCGCGGCCGCCACCTGGCGCGACGGTCACGCCGAGATCGTTCCGCTCGGCAGTCACAGCGCCGCGATCCCGTCGGTGGTCCTGCTCCGCGAGGACGAGACGTTCCTGACCGGTGAGGCGGCCAGCCGGCGCGGCCTGACCGAACCGCACCGGGTGGCGCGCGAGTTCAAGCGCCGGATGGGCGACACCACCCCGATCCTGCTGGGCGGGGTGCCGCAGTCGGCGGAGGCGCTGACCGCCCGCATGCTGCGCGCGGTCGCCGATCAGGTGATCGCCCGGGAGGGTGGGGCTCCGGCGGCGACCTGTGTTTCGTACCCGGCGAACTGGGGTCCCTACAAGACGGACCTGATGCGGCAGGCCGTGCGGATGGCCGACCTGGACGGCCCGGTCGCCTACACCACCGAGCCGGAGGCGGCCGCGGTCAGCTACGCCCAGCAGCAGCGCATCGAGCCCGGCTCGATCGTCGCCGTCTACGACCTGGGCGGCGGCACCTTCGACGCCGCGGTGCTGCGCAAGACCGGCATCGGCTTCGACATCCTGGGGCGTCCCGAGGGCATCGAGCGGCTCGGCGGCATCGACTTCGACGCCGCCGTGTTCAGCCACGTCCAGGCCGCCCTGGGCGGCAAGCTCGCCGAGCTGGACGAGGACGACGGCGCCGCGGTCGCCGCGGTGGCCCGGCTGCGTGCGGAGTGCGTGCACGCCAAGGAGGCGCTCTCCGCCGACACCGACACCACCATCCCGGTGCTGCTGCCCACCATCGCCACCGAGGTCCGGCTCACCCGCTCCGAGTTCGAGGCCATGGTCCGGCCGGCGCTGTACGGATCCGTCGAGGCCCTGAAACGCGCCATCCGCTCCGCCGAGGTCACCCCCGATCAGCTGCACTCGATCCTGCTGGTCGGCGGCTCGTCCCGGATGCCGGTCGTCGCCCAGCTGGTGGCCTCCGAGTTCGACCGGCCGGTCGCGGTCGACGCGCATCCCAAACACGCGGTGGCGCTCGGCGCGGCGTGGCTGGCCAGCGGCGAACAGGCGCAGCCCAGCCGGCCGGCGTCCGGCCGCGCGAGCGCGCCGCCGCCCCGCCCGGCGCCCGTCCCGGCGCCGCCGGTCGGCTCCGCTCCGGTCAGTTCGGCTCCGGTCAGCTCCGCTCCGGTCAGTGTTCCCCAGGTCAGCGCCCCGCCGGTGACGTTCCCGGCGCAGCCCACCGCCTTCCTGGCCACCTCGCCCACCCCGCCGGCCGCGCCGGTCAAGGCGCGCGCCGCGGCGGTGCCGAGCGGCGGGTTCCCGACCGTCAAGCCGCGACCGGCGCCCACCGGGCGGGCCGCCGTCGAACGCCGCCGATCGCGCCGCCGGCTCACCCTGCTCATCGGCGTGGGCGCGGTCACCGCCGTGCTGGCGGCGGCCGGTGTCGCCTACGCCCAGTTCGGCCTCAAGGACCGGGACAAGGAGCTTACCGGCGCGGGCGCCACCACCCCGGTCTCGCCGAGCGTGAACGCCGGGCCACCGGCCGACGAGGTGTGCAGCGACGCCATCAAGAGCAACAAACGCTGGGTGTGCCTCACCTCGGCGGTCGTCGCCGACGGGAAACTGACCATCGGCTACGACGTCGAGTGGGCCGGGTCCACGCCGGACGTCAGCGGCGGCTACCACCTGCATGTGTGGGGCGGCGACGGGACCTATCCGGCCGACCACGACATGGGCTCCCACGCCCCCGAAGCCGACCAGGGCGAATGGTACGTCGAGGACCGCAACCCGTCGGTCCTGGACCTCGACGACAAGCGCTACACCAGGGCGATCGCCGACGCGCCCAAGGTGTGCGCCCGGATCGCGCTGGCCGGGCACGGCCTGGTCAAGGACGGCGACGAGGGGTACCTCACCGGCAACTGCGTCCCGATCACCCGCGAATGACCGGCCCCCTGCCGCCCGCCCGATTACGCCATGATGGAGCGATGGCGGGTAAACAGCGGCGCGTCGTCATCCTCACCATGATGGTGTTCGGCCTGATCCTGATGGGTGTCGGGCTGTTCCTCCTGGACCTCGGCCTGGAGGACGCCGACAAGGCGGCCAGCGTCGTCGGCGCGCTCACCGGCATCGCCGGCCTCGGCCTGTCGACGGTGAGTTTCCTGCTCGCCCGGCCCGGCGCCGGTGCCGCCGCCCAGCGGGTCGACAACGTGGAGTCCGGCGCGACCATCGACGTGGTCGACGGGGTGGCCGGTGACGCCCGGCTCGGCGACCACCCGCCGGTCGTCACGCCGCGGCCCACCGAACGCCCGGCCACGCGGTCGCGCCCGCAAGGCGAGCAGTCGGTGACCAACACGAAGGCCACCGGCGCGATCCGCATCGTCCGCGGTGTCGACGGAGACCTCGACATCAACTCCTGACCGCTCTCAGTTCGGCGCGACGACGACCGAAAGATAGGTGGGGGGACGACTGCGCCGCCGTCGACTGACGCGCGGAGGGCTGACACGTGCGGCGGTTCTCTATCGGTGCCCGGCTCTTCGGGGCCTTCGCCGCGGTTCTGGCGCTGCTGCTCGGCGTCGCCACGGTCGCTTTCGTCACGATCGTCGACCAGCGCGAGTCGGCCGAGCAGGTGCGCCGGCTCGAGGTCGCCACCCGGCAGGCGGAGGAGATCAAGACCCATGCGGCCACCCTCAACGGCTGGCAGGCGGGCTTCATCAACGACATCTACCGGCTCGGCGCCGCCCGGGCGCTCGGTGGGGACTCGGTCGCGTACAAGGCGTGGCAGCAGGAGCGGGACACGTTCCAGCAGTTCCTGGAAGACGTGCCGGCCGGCGTGTTCACCGGCGCCGAGCAGGAGATGCTGAACCAGGTCACCACCGAGCTCGCCAACTACGTCCAGGTCAACGACAAGCTGGTGGAGACGTACCAGCCGGGCACCACGCAGGCGCTGTGGAACGCCGACCAGATCGCGATGTACGACAGCTGGAACAGCTACTACCGGATCATGGTGGCCGCCCAGCAACTCGCCGCCTCGGTGGACCAGCACAGCGTCGACGCCGTCAACGACTCGGCCGCCGACGCCACCCGCGCCGAGTGGGTGATCGGCATCGCCACCGCACTGGCCCTGGTGCTCGGCGGCATCTCCGCCTTCGTGGTGACCCGCAGCATCGTGCGGCCGGTCGGCGTCGCCCGCGACGCCCTGCGGCAGGTCGCCGAGCGGGACCTCACCGTGGAACCGGCCGATGAGGGCCGGGACGAGATCGCCCAGATGTCCGCCGCGCTGGCCCAGGCGGTCTCTGCGGTCCGGGTGGTCATCTCCGACGTCGCCGATCAGTCCCACACACTGGCCCGGACCGCGGCCGACCTGGACGCCGTGTCCGGCGCCCTGACCAAGACCGTCGACGACACCTCGCAGCAGGCCGACCTGGTGGCCGGCGCCGCGGAGGACGTGAACACCAACATCGACGCGATGGCGGCCGGCTCCACGGAGATGGGCATCTCGATCGAGGAGATCGCGCGGAACGCGACCGACGCCGCCAGGGTGGCCGCCGAGGCCGTCACCGCCGCCGAGACCGCCAATCAGACGGTCGCCAACCTGGGCGCGTCGTCCCAGGCCATCGGCGACGCGGTCCGCCTGATCACCAGCATCGCCAGTCAGACCAACCTGCTCGCGCTCAACGCCACCATCGAGGCGGCCCGCGCCGGTGAGCTGGGCAAGGGCTTCGCCGTCGTCGCGGGCGAGGTCAAGGACCTGGCCCAGGAGAGCGCCCGCGCCGCCGAGGAGATCGACGGGCTCGTCAAGGCGATCCAGGTCGACACCGACGCCGCGGTCACCGCGATCGGGCACATCGGCGGGGTGATCGGCCGGATCAGCGACTACCAGACCAGCATCGCCGGTGCGGTGGAGGAGCAGACCGCCACCGCCGGGGAGATGAGCCGCGGCGCGTCGGCCGCCTCCAGCGGCACGGCCACCATCGCCGAGAACATCCGGGCCGTCGCCGCCGCGGCGGCGGCCACGTCCGGCGAGCTGACCCGCTCCCGGGAGGCCGCGGCCGACCTCAGCCGCATGTCCACCACGTTGCGCGACGCCGTCGGGCAATTCCGGTACGGAGGATGAGGATGCGCCAGAGAATCGTCGCGTTCGTGCTCACGGCGGCCGTCGCCGTCCTGTACGGGTGTGCCGCCGAGCCGGTCACCGTCTCCACCAGCGGGATGACCGCGCTGGGCCGGGAGACGATCCATGTCGGGATCGCCTACGACAGCGCCGGCCGCGGCGACAACAGCTTCAACGACATGGCGGCCGCCGGCCTGGACCGCGCCAAGAAGGAACTGCTCATCGACGCCACCGAGGTCACCGCCCAGGCGGAGACCGACGAGGGCCGTTCCGCCAGCCTGCGGGAGCTGGTGAAGGCCGGCAGCAACCCGGTCATCGCGGTCGGTTTCCTCTACGCGGGCGCGGTCGGCACCGTCTCCAAGGAGAATCCCGACACCCTGTTCGCCATCATCGACGACGCGTCGGTCACCGCCGACAACGTGGTGTCGCTGCTGTTCGCCGAGCAGGAGGGTTCGTACCTCGTCGGGGTGGCCGCGGCGATGGCGTCGAGGAGCGACCACATCGGCTTCGTCGGCGGGGTCCAGGTGCCACTGATCGAGAAGTTCGAGGCGGGCTACGCGGCCGGCGCCCGCAGCGTCGACAGCGACATCCGGATCGACACCCGCTACCTGACCAGGCCGCCCGACTTCAGCGGCTTCGGCTCGCCGGAGAAGGGCAAGGCGGCGGCCGCCGACCTGCTTGGCTCGGGCGCCGACGTGATCTATTCCGCCGCGGGCGGGTCGGGCTCGGGATCCTTCGAGGCGGTACGGGCGAAGCCGGGCGCGTGGGCCATCGGTGTCGACTCCGACCAGTACCTGACCGCACCCGCCGCGATCCAGCCGCGCATCCTCACGTCCATGCTCAAGCGTGTCGACAACGCGGTCTTCCAGGAGATCCAGGCCTACATCAAGGGTGACCGGACGGGCGGCGTGAAGCAGTACGACCTCAAGGTCGACGGCGTCGGCTACGCGACCTCGAACGCGGCGGTCAAGAAGTACGAGCCGCGCCTGGAGCGCGCCCGGTTCGCCATCCTCAGCGGCGCGGTGAAGGTGCCGACGAGCTGACCGGCCTCAGGGCGCGGCCGGGTCGATCATCGTCATGCCGGCGACCGTCGCGTTGTCGAAGCGGGGAAGCAGGCCGGCGGCCTCCGTCAGGCCGATGGTGCGTTCGATCAGGCGCTGCGGAGCCAGCGCGCCCTGCTCGATGAGCGCCATCATGGCCGGGTAGTCGGCGGCCGCCATCCCGTGGCTGCCGAGCACGTCGAGTTCCCAGCCGATCACGCGGGCCATCGGCACCCGGGGATGGCCGTCGACCGGCGGCAGCAGGCCGACCTGCACGTGGCGGCCCCGGCGGCGCAGGCTGAGGACGGCGTCGGCACAGGTCTGTTCGCTGCCCACCGCGTCCACCGCGACGTGACTGCCGCCCCCGGTGAGGCCGGCGACGGTGGCCGGGACATCGGTGCCGTCGGTGAGCAGGGTGTGTTCGGCGCCGAGCGCGGCCGCGACGGCGAGCGCCTCCGGGTTGCGGTCCACGGCGATCACCCGGCCACCCAGGGCGCGGGCGATCATCACGGCGCTCAGGCCCACCCCGCCGGATCCGACGACGGTGACCCACTCACCCTCGGCGAGCCGCGCGCGGCCGGCCAGAGCCCGGTACGCCGTCGCGAACCGGCATCCGAGGCTCGCCGCCGCCGCGAAGTCCACGCCGTCCGGAACGGCGACCAGGTTCGTGTCGGCGGCGTGCAGGGCGACGTACTCGGCGAACGACCCCCAGTGCGTGAAGCCGGGCTGTTCCTGGTCCGGGCACACCTGCGCCTGTCCGGAGCGGCACCACGCGCACCGGCCGCAACCGCAGACGAACGGCACCGTCACCCGGTCGCCGACCCGCCAGCGGGTCACCTCCGGGGCGACCTCGGCGATCACGCCGGCCAGCTCGTGACCGGGCACGTGCGGCAGGGTGATCTCGTCGTGGCCCGCCCACGCGTGCCAGTCGCTGCGGCACATTCCGGTCGCGGCCACCCGGACCACCACACCGCCGGGCGGAGCCTTCGGTTCGGGCACCTCGCGGACCTCGGGCCGCCCCTGAATGACATCGAAGATCACAGCGTGCACCCGGACATCCTGTCAGGCTTTCGCCCAGCGGTCAGGAACTGACCGCAATAGGCGGCAGGATGAATCCCATGACAGCTACGTGGAAGATCGAGCTCATCCCGGTGCCGGTGACCGACGTCGACCGGGCCAAGGCGTTCTACGAGAGCATCGGATTCAACGCCGACCACGACCACCAGGTCCACGAGGGACTCCGGTTCGTGCAGCTGACCCCGCCCGGCTCCGCATGCTCCATCGCGATCGGTCAGGGCCTCACCGAGAAGACGCCCGGCACGCAGGAGATCCAGATCGTGGTGCCGGACGCCGACGAGGCCCGCGAGCACCTGCTGAAGGCGGGCGTCGAGGTCGGCGAGGTCGACGACCAGCCGTGGGGCCGGTTCGTCTACTTCCGCGACCCGGACGGCAACAGCTGGTCGCTGCAGGCGATCGCGACCCGCCCCAACGGGTAGGTATACCTAGACGCCCCAACCCGACCCCCTAGGCACCCCTGAGCAGCGAAGATACGCAGGGTGCTGCCGATGTGCCGAGCCTTCCGACGACCGAGGATCGATGTATCGAAGTCGACCGGAAGGAACGGACCATGTTGCTGCACCCCGAGATGATGCTGGATCTGGTGAACGCGCGACACCGCGAGATGGCCGCCGAGGCGGAGCGTGGGCGACTGCTCGGCCGGGCCCGGTGGTTCCGGGCCCGCCGGGGCGGCAAAGCCCCAGCGGTACGCGGACGCCCCACCGGTACCCTGGCGTCGTGCGAACGATCCGTGGCGGCGCCAGCCCGATGATGATCGGGCGGGAGAGCGAGCTGCGCCGGTTGGCGCGGCTCGCTTCGTCGCGTGAGCCGGCGGTCGCGATCATCGCGGGGGAGCCCGGCATCGGCAAGACGCGGCTCGTCCACGAGCTGCTGAATACGGTGCCCGCCGGCACGGTGGTGCTGGTCGGGCAGGCGGAACCGGGATCGCTCTCCCGGCCGTACGAGGTGTTGCTCGACGCCATCGACGGCCGCCCCGGCGTCGACGAGGAGCGGCTCGCCGCGCTCACCGACCCGAAACGCAGCCCGGTCGAGCGCCTGCACATCGGTCTCGCCATTCTGGACGATCTGATCGGCGACGCCCCGGCCGTGGTCGTCTTCGAGGACCTGCACTGGGCCGACTCGGAGAGCGCCGCCCTGTTCGAGCGAGCCGCCGACCACCGTGGCCCGCGGCTGGTCATCGGCACCTACCGGCCGGACGAGGTGTCCCGCCGTCAGCCGGTCGCCGGTCTGCTCGCCCGGATGGAGCGACGGCACGCCGTCACGTACGTGCGGCTCGATCGCCTGACGCCCGCGCAGACCGCGGCCATGCTCGCGGCCGCGACCGGCGCGCCCGCGCCGCTGCGCGCCGCGACAACACTGCATCATCGCACCGGCGGCAACCCGTTCTTCCTCGAGGAGCTGCTGCGGGCCCTTCCGGGGTACGACGTGGAGGCGCTCGTCGAGCAGCCGCTGCCGTGGAGTCTCGCCGACGTGCTGCGCCGCCAGGTCGACGACCTCGACCCGGTGAGCCACCGGATCGTCGAGGCGGCCACCGTGCTCGGCCACCGCATCCTGTTCGACCTGCTCGCCGACGTGACCGGCACGCCCGAGGACGAGCTGATCACCGTGCTGCGCGATCTGGTCACCCGGGGAGTGCTGGTGGAGTCCGGTGCGGACGAGTTCGCGTTCCGGCACGCGCTGGTCCGGGAGGCGATCGCCGGGCAGCTGCTCGCCCGGCAGCGCCGCCGGCTGCACGAGGCGGCCCTGGACGTGCTGCTGCGCGGCGGCTCGTCCGATCCGGCCATGGTGGCGCACCACGCCTGCGGCGCCGGCCGGTACGACGACATGATCGCGGCCGCGCGGCGGGGCGCGGCGCTGTACCTGTCGATCGGCTCGGCCTACCAGGCGCTGCAACTGGCCGAGATGGGCCTCGACGAGGCGCCCGACGACACCGAACTGCTGGCGTCGGCGGCCCGTGCCGCCTGGCTGGCCGGGCTGCTCGACGACGCCCTGCGCTACGGGCGGCGCTGGCGGGACCGGACGGAGAGCACCTCCGACCGGGCCGAGGCGCTGTACCTGCTGGTGCGGATCGCTTGGGAGTCGCGGGAACCGGAGGAGATGCGCGCACTGACGTACGCCATCGAGGTTCTGATCGCGCAGTTGCCGCCGGGCGCGGCACAGGCCCGGGCCATGACGGCGATCGCGCAGTCCGCCTATCTGCGCGACGAACTGGACGCCGCGGTGCTCTGGGCGGACCGCGCGCTGGCGATGGCCGACGAGTTCGACCTGCCGGCGGTGCGGCTGGCCGCCCTGCTGGAGAAGGGCTCGACGCTGATCGAGCGCCCGCAGACCGCCGCCGACGGCCGCCGGATGCTGCACGCGCTGGTCGACGAGGCGGAGAAGGCCGGCGAATGGGTGCTGGCCGCCCGCGCGCTGCACACCCTCGTGCACGGCGAGCCGCCGACGTCGCCCACCGAGTACGCCGAGATGCTGGAACGGGCCCGGGTCGACGCCGAACGCGCCGGATTCGAGTCGCTGTCGGTGGCCGCCTACTTCCAGGGCCGGGCCCGGCTGGCCGTCCGGTCCGGTGATCTGCGCGCCGCCATCGCGGCGCTGGAGGAAGGCCGCGAACAGGACCGCGGCTACCGGCGGCGGGGCCGCTGGGCCGACTACCACGGTCTCTTCCTGGCCGGGCTCCACCTGGAGGCCGGTGAGCTGGACCGGGTGGAGCAGCTGATCGCCGACCTGGCGGCGCTGCCCAACAATCCGCCGACCGTCATCCCCGGCCTGGAGTTCCACCTGGCCTGCCGGCGCGGCGACCGGGCCCGCGCCGAAGCGGCCCTGGACCGGCTGACCGCCGCCCTGGCCGCCCAGACGTGGCGCAACGGCGAGCAGGCCCACGACCTGATCTCCGCCGCCATGGAGCTCGGCCTGCCGCCGGAGCGGCTCGGCGCGATGGCGGCCACGCTGCTCGACGCCGAGGTGTGGGACGCCTACCGCACCCTCGTCGACGCCCAGGTCGCGGCCGCCCACGGCCGGCACGCCGAAGCGCTGGCCGGCTTCGAGGAGATCGTCGAGGCGCACGTGCTGGGCCCGGCCGCCCGGGGGACGGTCCGCGTGTCGGCGGCCCGCTGCCTGCTCGCTCTCGGCCGCACCGGCGAGGCCGTCGCCCACGTGTCCGCGGCCGGCCCGCTGCTGGCCGGGTGGGGTGGCTGGCGGGTGGCGCAGCTCGCCCTGGTCCGTGCCCAGCTGGGCCTGGAGCCGGCCGGCGCGGAACCCGCCGCCGCCCTGACCCCGCGCGAGCGGGAGGTCGCGGTGCTGATCAGCGACGGCCTGACCAACACCGAGCTGGCCCGGCGACTGTTCATCTCCCCGAAGACGGCGGCCGTGCACGTCTCCAACATCCTGCGCAAACTGGGCGTCGCCTCCCGTACCGAAGTGGCCGGCCTGGTCAGCCGCCACTGACCCGCTCCACATCGGATCCCCGCCCTATGATCAACCCGTGACGGCGCAGAAGGCTGGTAGGAGTGCGTGAGGAGCTGGCGGGGCGGCTGCGGCAGCTGCGCGACCTGACCGGGCGGAGCCTGCGCGAACTCGAACGCGACGTCCACGTCAGTAGTTCCTCGTTGTCCCGTTACTTCTCCGGGCAGGCCGTTCCACCGTGGCCGACGGTGGTGGCGCTGTGCCGGGCGGCCGGCCGTGACCCGCGGCCGTTACGGGAGATGTGGGAGCGGGCGAAGGACGAGCCTCAGCCCTCGGTGAGCCCGGCCGCCCCGCCGCCGGTGCGCAACGATCTGCCGCACGACGTCACCGCCTTCACCGGGCGGGAGGCGGAACTGGACGCCCTGCGCGCCGCCGCGCGCGACACGCCGGTGGTGGCGATCGACGGCATGGGCGGGGTGGGCAAGTCCGCGCTGGCCATCCACGCGGCGCATCTGCTGGCCGCCGAGTTTCCCGACGGCCGCCTCTACCTGGACCTGCACGGGTTCACCCCGGGCCGGGAACGCGTCGAGCCGGCGGAGGCGCTGCGTGTGCTGCTGGCCGCGCTCGGTCTGCCGCCGGGTGGCATTCCCGACGGGGTCGCCGAGCGGGCCGCGCTGTGGCGTTCGGAGCTGGCCACGCGCCGCGCGATCGTGCTGCTGGACAACGCCGCCGACGCGGATCACGTACGCGATCTGCTGCCCGGCGCCGGTCCCGGCTTCGTCGTGATCACCAGTCGCCGGCGGATGGTGGAACTGGACGGCGTCCAGCCGATCTCGCTGGACGTCCTGCCCACCGAGGAGGCGGCGCAGCTGTTCGTGGCCTCCGCGGGCGGGACCCGGCCCGGCGACGTCGGCGAGGTGCTGCGCCGCTGCGGGAACCTCCCCCTGGCCATCCGGGTCGCCGCCGCACGGTTGCGGCACCGGCCGGCGTGGACGCTGGACACGCTGGTGGAGCGGCTGCGTGAGGGCGAGCTGGCGGTGCCGGACGTGTTCGAGATGTCGCTGCGCCAGCTCGACCCGGCCCAGCGGCGGATGTTCGGGCTGCTGGGGCTGGTGCCGGGTGAGGACATCGACGCGTACGGCGCCGCCGCCCTCGCCGGGATCCCGCCGGCCAACGCCCGTTGGCTGCTGGAGGACCTGGTCGACGTCCACCTGGTCCAGGAGCCGGCGCCGGGCCGCTACCGGATGCACGACCTGCTGCGGCAGGTCGCCCGCGCCGAGACCACCGTCGCCGGCACCGTCCCGGCGATCGCCCGGCTGGCCGACTACTACCTGAGCGGCATGCTGGCCGTGAAAGAGCTGGTCGAGGTCTTCGTTCCGCTGCCGGTCACCGTGTCACAGCCGCCTCCCGCGCGGCCTCTTCTCGGCGACTACGAGACCGCCGTGGATTGGATGGACACCGAGTGGGCCAACCTCACCGCGGTCTTCTCGCTGGCCGTGGAGTTGTCGATCGACGCGGCGGCGGTCGGGCTCGGCCAGCTCGCCCTGATCTCCCACGCGCGCCGCGGTGGCGTGGCGCAGCTGCACCGCGGGCTCGAGGCCAGCCTGGCCGCCGCCGAACGGCTCGGCGATCGCCGCCTGCTGGCCTCGCACCGGTACCTGCTGGGTTTCGCGCTGACCCGGGCCGGCCGGATGGCGGAGGCGGAGCCGGAGCTCGAGACCGCCCGCGGGCTGATGGCCGCGGAGGGCGACGTCGTCGGTGAGGCCTTCACCCTCCTGCTGCTGGCGGAGATCCGGATGCACACCGCCGACGCCGAGGGCGCCGTCGCCCTGCTGCGGCGGGCGACCGGACTGCTGCCACCCGGCGAGGCCGCCGTCCGCGTGCGCGGGTCCACCGGTCTCGGCTACGCGCTGGTGCAGCTGGGGCGCTACCGCGAGGCCCGCGAGGTGGTCCTGGAGGTGGTCGAGACCGCACGCGGGCTGGACCGGCAGACCGAACGCCGGTGCCTGGAGGTGCTGGGCCGGGCGGCACTCGGCCTGGGCGACGCCCGGACCGCCCTCGATTTCGCGGAGCAGGCCGTCGCGCTCGACCGGGCGACACGCCATCCGATCTTCGAGGCGGCCAGCCTGACGGACGCCGCGGTCGCCCTGCGTCACCTCGGTCGCGCCGAGGAGGCGACGGCCAGGCACGCCGAGGCCATGCGGATTCTCGAACGGGCGGGCGAGCCGCACCGGATCGTGCTCTGCCTCCTTCCGTACGCGCGGGCGTGCCGGGACACCGGCGATCCGGATGCCGCGGCGCGGCACTTCCGGGCGGCGCTGGCGACGGCCACCACGCATCGGCTCGACTATCTGGTGTCCGCCGCGCGTGCGGGTCTGGACCGGGTGTCCCGTCCCGTCCCGGGACACCCGGACGACAGCCGTCCGCAGCGGTGACAGCGCAGGTCAGCCGGGTGCCGGCGGGCCGGCTGGTGTCCCGCCGGGCGCGGCCCGGTTTGTCCTGACCGGACGCTCGGCCGAGGCTCGTCGCCATGACTACGAAGCAGACGTTCGACACCCCCGGCCCGATCACCGCCGTTCTCGACTTCCCCGCCGGGCGCGTGCGGCTGGTCGCCACCGACCGGGCCGACACCACGGTCGAGGTCCGGCCCGCGGACGCGGCCAAGGGCCGCGACGTGAAGGCGGCCGAACGGACCGTGATCGAGTACGCCGACGGCGTCCTGCGGATCCACACCACCGAGCCCGGCAACCGGGTGCTCGGCGCCTCGGGATCCCTGGAGGTCACCGTCGGGCTGCCCGCCGGCTCGCGCATCGAGGCCACCACCGAAGCCTGTGAGCTGCACGGCTCCGGCCGCCTGGGCGACGTCGCGTTCGAGGGCGCCTACCGCCGCATCAAGATCGACGAGGCGGCGACGGTTCGTCTCACCGCGGTCGACGGCGATGTCGAGGTCGGCCGGCTGGGTGGCCCCGCGGAGATCAGCACAGCGCGGGGCGACATCCGGATCGGCGAGGCGGTCGCCGGAACGGTGGTGCTGCGCACGCAGGCCGGCGACGTGTCGGTCGGCGCCGCGCCCGGCGTCTCCGCCACGTTGGACGCCGGCACCGGCCAGGGCCGGATCGACAACGCGCTCAAGAACAGCGGCGCCCCCGACCTGATCATCCACGCGACCACCACCCGCGGCGACATCGTCGCGCGCGGCAACTGAGAAGCAGCGGTCAGCACCGATCCGGCCACCGCGGCGAAGGGGTACGGGAGTCCACAGCGGACGTCTTCGCCCGGTGGGCCGGTGGTATGCCGAAAGGAGAGGTTCGGAGCTGTTCCCCGGCCGGTGCGGGCGTCGGACGTATCGACGACGATGGAGCGTGATTGGATGGGCGGGTGACGATCACGGTTGGCGACTCGCCCGAGAAGGGCCGCTTCGAGGCGCGCGACGAGTCCGGTGAGCTGGCCGGGGTGCTGACCTACCAGGTGAGCGGCGCCATCGTCGTCTACACGCACACCGAGGTCGATTCCCGCTTCGAGCGGCAGGGCGTCGGCTCGGCCCTGGCGCGCGCCGCGATGGACGACGCCCGCGAACGGAACCGCACCGTCGTACCCATGTGTCCTTTTCTCGGCGAATGGCTCGACAAGCACAAGGAATACGACAAGATCGTGGCCCGGTCGACCCGAAGGGTCAAATAGCCTTTCGCAGCCGGGGCGCCAGCTCGGACTCCGCGACCGGTTCGCCGATGTGGGCGATCAGGGTGCGGGCCCAGGCGGTCAGGTCGGTCACGGCCACGTCGTGCGGGGCGGCTTCGGCGTACGGCTCGATGCGATCCGCGGCGCGGGTGAGCAGCCGGACCGCGCCCACCGTGTTGCCCCGCCGCAGATGGGTGATGCCCACCGCGAGCTGCGCCAATCCCTTCCACAGCTCCCGGTTGTCGTCGTCGCACGCCTTCCACGCGGTCTCCAGCACCTCGTGGGCGTGGAACGGGCGACCGGCGTCGAGCAGCCGCTGCGCCTCCCGCAGGGATTCGCCCGGCGGCAGCACCAGGTCCTCCGGTGTCGTCGGCACCCCGGTGAGGCCGCGTGGCAGCGGCCGGCCGAGGCCGTCGCGTGGGCGGTTGTTGCGGGCCCGCCCGGAGGCGTCGCGATCACGGGGGACAGGTGTTCCGGACGTCATGCCCCCATGGTGCCGTGCCGGCTCAGGCGGGGCCGACGAGGGTGGCGATGCGGGCGGCGTCGCCCCAGGACAGGGTGAAGCCGGCGCCGCCGTGGCCGTAGCAGGCGTAGACGGGCCGGTCGTGGCCGGCGACCGCCTCCACCCGCACGCCGGCCCGGCCCGGCCGCAGCCCGGTGGCCCGCGACAGCACCGGCTGCCCGGCCAGTTCCGGCACGAGGGCGGTGACCCGCCGCAGGATGCCGGCCTCGATGTCCGGGTCGATCCGCTCGTCCCAGGAGCCGATCTCCCCGGTGCCGCCGCAGACCACGTCGTCGCGCCGGGGCACGACGTAGGTCAGCCCGTCCGGATTGTCCGAGTCGGTGATCCACTCGGTGAGCCCGGGATTGGCCAGCCGCACCACCTGGCCCCGGATCGGGAAGCAGGCCTGATCGTCGCCGAGCAGCGCCGCCGACCGCAGCCCGGCCGCCACCACCACGGCGTCGGACGGCGGCAGGTCCGCCAGCGACGTCACCTCGGCCCGGTCGGCGGCGACCCCGAGGGACAGCACCGCGGCACGCAGCCACGTCAGGTAGGTGCTCGTCTCGACCAGTGGCACGACGCACCGGATCCCGGTGGTTCCGGCCCACTCGGCCGGTTCGGTGTGCGGCACGGCCCGGGTCCAGCCGGTGTCCGGGTCGGGGTGGCGGGACAGGACGGTGCCGGGGCGCATATGGACACCGGTGCTGGGATTGCCGGCCAGTTCCTCGAGCCGCCGGTAGGTGACCGCGGCCGCGTCGAGGACCGACGGGGAGTGGTCGACGTCGTGCGGGAACCAGATGGCGGCGGCCACCCCGGAGACCCCGTCCACGGCCTCCCGGTCGGCGACGATCCGCACCTCGTGCCCGGCCACGGCCAGTTCGTACGCGACGCTCAACCCGATGACCCCGGCGCCCACCACCGTCACACTGCCCACAGACCCCGACGATACCGGCGTTTGGCCGACGGTCACCGGGGCATCCGGGCGCCATGAAGATCCCCGCCGCGCGCGGACCCGTCTCGTCGGCGCTGGCCGCGGCCCTCGGGCGGGCGCCGCACGAGCTCGCTCCGGAGATCGCCGCCGGATTCGTGCCGGACCCGGCGCCAGCCGCGGACCTCGCGTGGGTGCCGCACGAGGTCGCCGCCGGATCCGTGCCGGACCCGGCGCCGGCCGCGGACCTCGCGTGGACGGCGCACGAGGTCGCCGCCGGATTCGTGCCGGACCCGGCGCTGGCCGACGAGGATCTCCAGTTGTCGCTGTTCGTCATGTACGAGCTGTCCTACCGGGGCTGGGACGGCGTCGACGACCGGTGGGAGTGGCAGCCGAGCCTGATCCGGCTGCGGGCCGCCGCCGAACAGCGGTTCGAGACGGCCCTGCGCGCACTGGCCGGTCCCTACCGCGACGCCGTGCCCGATCCGCTCACGCCCGCGTCGATCGCGCACACGCTGACGGCGATGACCGGCGAGCAGGGCGGCCCGTCGCTGTCCAGGCACCTGCGCGGCCGGGGCACGCTGGAACAGTTCCGTGAGTTCGCCGCGCACCGGTCGGTCTACCAGCTGCGCGAGGCGGATCCGCACACTTTCGCGATTCCCCGGCTGAGCGGCGCGGCCAAGGCCGCACTCGTCGAGATCCAGATCGACGAGTACGGGCAGGGCCGGGCGCCCCGGATGCACCAGGAGATGTTCAAGGCCACGATGACGGCCCTCGGGCTGGACACCACCTACGGCGCCTACGTCCACGTGGCTCCGGCGCTGACGCTGGCGACCAACAACCTGATGTCGCTGTTCGCCCTGCACCGGCATCGGCGCGGGGCTCTGCTGGGTCATCTGGCGGCCTACGAGATGACGTCGACGGGACCCAACCGGGCGTACGGCAACGGCCTGCGCCGGCTGGGTGGGGACGCCGGCGCCACCCGCTTCTATGACGAGCACGTGGAGGCGGACGCCGTGCACGAGCAGCTGGCGGCGTACGACATGTGTGGCGAGTTCTGTGCGGCCGAGCCGGATCGTGCCGCCGACGTGCTGTTCGGCGCCCGCTGCGCGCTGGCCCTCGACGGGTTGTGGGCGCAGCGGGTCCTGGACTGCTGGGAACGGGGCGAGAGCTCCCTACCCGGGTTCGTCTGAGCGCGGGGCGGGCGTCTGCCGGCCCGCTCCGGCCCGGAAACCGGCCGCCTTGTGGGAGCCGTCGCAGAACGGTTTGATCGCCGACTTCCCGCACCGGCACAGCGCCACCGTGGCCCGTCCCGGGTCGATGACCTCGCCGTCCGGCGTCCGGAGCGTGAAGTCGCCGCGGACCAGCAGCGGGCCGTCCTCGTAGACCACCACGCTCGCACCGTGCCCGTCGTCGCCGGCCTTCATGTGGCCGCTTGCCCGTCGCCGGCCTTCATGTGGGCCGCTCGCCCGTTGCCGGCCTTCATGTGGGCCGCTCGCCCGTTGCCGGAGATCATGTGGCCGCTTGCCCGCAGCCGGAGCGCTCAAACGCGGGTGGCGGTGAGCAGGACGAGGGCGATGCGCTCGGCGTGTGCGTAGGCCGGGCCGTCCAGCTCCTCGCCGTACACGTCCGGGTCGACCTCCCGGTACGCCCAGGTGAGCCCGGTTCCGGCGAGGCGCCCGGCGACGGCGTCGTGGAACGGGTCGCGGCCCTCGACGATCCCGGAGCTGGAGAACAGCACCAGCGTGCCGCCCGTGGCGAGCCGGCCGGCCGCCGCCGCGGCGATGTCCAGGGACAGTTCGTGCCCGTGCGGGCCGCCGTCGCGGTAGGCCCGCCCGGCCGGGTCGATCATGAACGGTGGGTTGGCGATGATCAGGTCGAAGTCGCCGTCGACGCCGTCGAGCAGGTCGCTGCGGCACACCCGCACGTGCGGTGTGCCGGCCAGTTCGGCGTTGAGCCGGGCGAAGCGCAGCGCGGCCGGATTGATGTCGACCGCCAGGATCTCCGCGCCGGGTGCGCGCTTGGCGACGGCGATCGCGCCGGCGCCGGTTCCGCAGCCGATGTCGACGGCCCGGCGTACCGGGCGGTCCCGGCTCTCGATCTCGGCGATCGCGGCGTTCGCCATCCGGTAGGTGTCCGGCCCGAAGAACACCGCGTCCGGCGCCGTCGTCGGAAACGCCGAGTGCACGAACAGTTCGCCGTCGTAGCAGGAGAATCGCACCCGGCTGCGCCAGCCGTCCGGGCCGCGGTCCAGGACGCCGGCGGCGTCCATCAGCCGCACGATCCGGTCCGGCAGCACACCGGGCCCGAACGGCCGGCTCCAGCCGAAGACATCACGCGGGCTCCGGGCCCGCGCGTTGCCGGGCCGCCGGTTGACCCGCTCGTGGGTGGCCGGCGTGATGGTGGTGAACCGGTAACCGCCGGCCCGCAGCGCGTCCCCGAGTGCGACGAGCGCGGCGTCGGTCTCCCGCTCCGCGGTGGTGGTGATCGTCATGTCGGCCGGGTGCCCACCGCGCGACGTTCCAATCCGCCGTGCCGACGGGATCCGGCCACACGACTTGACGTGATCGACCGGCCGTCGGAGGCTGCACACACATCGCCGTAACGATGCGGGGAGGTGGGATGCCGGGCTTCGAGGTCGTCACCATGGGGCGCGTCGGTGTCGACATCTATCCGCTCCAGACCGGCGTCGGCCTGGAGGACGTCACCTCGTTCGGCAAGTTCCTCGGTGGCAGCGCGACGAACGTGGCGGTCGCCGCGGCCCGGCACGGCCGCCGGACCGCCGTGATCACCCGGGTCGGCGCGGATCCGTTCGGCCGGTACGTGTGCCGCACGCTGGCCGAACTCGGGGTGGACGAGCGTTTCGTCGCCACCGTGCCGGGCCTGCCGACGCCGGTCACGTTCTGCGAGATCTTCCCGCCGGACGACTTCCCGCTCTACTTCTACCGCCTGCCGACCGCCCCCGACCTGATGATCCAGCCGGACGAGCTGGATCTCGGCGCGATCCGGGCGGCCGCCGTGTTCTGGTGCACGGTCACCGGCCTCTCCCAGGATCCGAGCCGGTCCGCGCACCACGCCGCGTGGCGGGCGCGTGGCCGCCGTCCGTTCACCGTGCTCGATCTGGACTACCGGCCGATGTTCTGGGCGTCGCCGCAGGCCGCGCGGACCGCCGTCCAGGAGGCGTTGCCGCACGTCAGCGTGGCGGTCGGGAATCTCGGCGAGTGCGCGGTCGCGGTCGGCGAGGACGATCCGGACACGGCCGCCGCCGCGCTGCTCGGCGCCGGGGTGTCACTCGCCGTCGTGAAGCTGGGGCCCGAGGGCGTTCTGGCCAAGACCAAGGATCATGAGGTACGGGTGCCGCCCGCCGAAGTGGACGTGGTGAACGGCCTGGGCGCCGGGGACGGTTTCGGTGGCGCGCTGTGCCACGGCCTGCTGGCCGGCTGGCCCCTGGACCGGATCATCCGGTTCGCCAACGCGGCCGGCGCGATCGTGGCGGGCCGCCTGGAGTGCTCCACCGCCATGCCGACCACGGCCGAGGTGGAGCGGGTGCTGGCGGCCGGCCGTGTCTGACCCGGTCCGCGCGGGCTCGTGCGGTCGTGCCGGTGGTCCGGGTGGGTGGAGAGGGATTCGAGGAGGCAGGTCATGAGCTTCGCGAACCGCATCGGTGGGGCGCCGATCTCCTGGGGCGTGTGCGAGGCGCCCGGCTGGGGGTACGAGCTGTTCGCCGACCGGGTTCTCGCCGAGATGGCCGCGCTCGGGTTGCGCGCCACCGAGCTGGGCCCGACCGGCTATCTGGGCATGACCTCGGCGGACGTGCGGGCGGTGCTGGACCGGCACGGGCTGCGGTTGATCGGCGGTTTCCTGCCCGTACCCATGCATGTCGGGACCGGCGCCGACCTGACCGCGGCGGCGCTCGCGATGGACACGCTGGCCGCCGCGGGCGCGGAGGTGGTGGTTCTGGCCGCGCGTTCGGGCGACGGGAGCTACGACCGCAAGGTCCGCCTGGACGACGGCGAGTGGCGCCGGCTCTTCGCCACCCTGGACACCCTGCGGGAGATGGCCGGCGACCGTGGTCTGCGGCCCAGCCTGCACCCGCACGTCGGCACGGCGGTCGAGGACCGGGACGCGGTGCTGCGGCTGCTCGACGGCAGCGACGTGCCGGTCTGCCTGGACACCGGTCACCTGCTGATCGGCGGCATGCACCCGGTCGAGCTGCTGGACCAGGCGGCCGACCGGATCGCCCACGTCCATCTCAAGGATGTCGATCTCGCGGTGGCGGCCACCGTGCGCGACGGCGGCCGCAGCTACATGGACGCCGTCAAGGCGGGCCTGTACACCCCGCTCGGCGCCGGTGACGCGGATGTCGCGGGGATCGTCGACCGCCTGGAAACCGCCGGCTACACCGGCTGGTACGTGCTGGAGCAGGACTGCGCGCTCGCCGGGCCGCCGGACGCCGGCGCCGGCCCGGTCGGCGACGTGCGCCGCAGCCTGGAGTTCCTGATGGAGGTGGCGCGGTGACGACCATGGTGCAGCCGGGGCAGACCCCGGCCGAGGCGGGCGGGCCAACGGTGACCCGGATCGGTGTCATCGGCACCGGCGTCATGGGCGCCGACCACGCCCGGCTGCTCACCGAGGCGGTGTCCGGCGCCCGGGTCGGCGGGGTCTTCGACGTCGACGGGGGCCGGGCCCGCGGGGTGGCGGCGGCCAGCGGTGGGGCGCGGGTCTTCGCCGACCCGTACGCGCTGATCGTCGACGACGGCATCGACGCGGTGCTGATCGCTTCGTCGGACGCCACCCACGAGGACTACGTGCTCGCCTGTGTGGCGGCCGGCAAGCCGGTGCTCTGCGAGAAGCCGCTGGCCCCGACCGTCGAGGCCTGCGCCCGGATCGTGGAGGCGGAGACGGAGCACGGCAGCCGGCTGATCACCGTGGGGTTCATGCGGCGCTTCGATCCGGGCTACACCGGCATGCGGGCGCTGCTGGCCGCCGGCGAGATCGGCGCGCCGTTGCTGATGCACAACGTGCACCGGAATCCGGCCGCGGTCCCGGGGCTGCCCAGCTCCGCCCTGATCACCAATTCGGCGGTGCACGAACTGGACGTCGTGCGGTGGCTGTTCGGGGAGGAGATCGTCGAGGTGGCGGTGCACACGCCGCGGCCGAGCGGGCATGCCGGCGGCACCCTGGACCCGCAGCTGCTGGTCCTGACGACCGAGTCGGGGGTGCTCGCCGACGTCGAGATCTTCGTCAACGCCCGGTACGGCTACGAGGTGCGCTGTGAGCTGGTCGGTGAGACGGGCACGGTGACGGTGGACGCGCCGCCGCCGACGTCGCTGCGCCGGGGCGGGCTGCACGCGCGGGCGCTGCCGGGGGACTGGCGGCCGCGGTTCGCCGAGGCGTACCGGCTGGAGTTGCAGGACTGGATTGACGGGGCGTCCGGTGGAGCGTCCGCCTGGGACGGGTTCGCGGCGACGTTCGTGGCGCACGCCTGTGTCGCGGCGCTGGCCAGCGGTGAGCGCCATGCCGTGGATTTGCCACCGGTGCCCGCTCTCTACCGGCGGTGAGGTTCTACCAGCGGACCGGCACCTCCTCGAGGCCGCCGACCAGCAGGCCCTGACGGCGGCGCAGCTCGTCGACCGGCACCGCCAGCTCCAGTCCGGGCAGCCGGTCCAGCAGGACGGTCAGCACGGTGCGCAGTTCGACCCGGGCCAGCGACTGACCGAGGCAGGAGTGCGGGCCGGCGCCGAACGTGAGGTGCGAGTTGGGGGAGCGGGCCAGGTCCATCTCGTCGGCGTGGTCGAAGACGCGTTCGTCCCGGTTGGCCGACGGCGTCGAGGACAGCACGGTGGTGCCGGCCTCGACGACCGTTCCGGCGATCTCGGTGCGTTTGGTGACCAGGCGGTGCATGCCGAATCCGAGGTTGGCGTCGAAGCGCAGCACCTCCTCGACGGCGCTCGGCACCAGGCCGGGCTCGGCCAGCAGGCGTTCCCAGCGTTCCCGCCGGGCCAGCAGCATGGCGGCCATCTTGCCGATCATGTTGGCGGTGGTCTCGTGGCCGGCGACGAGCAGCGCCTGACCGGTGAAGACCAGCTCCTGCTCGGTGAGGCGGCCGTCCTCCGCGTCGACGACGGTGACCAGCTCGGACAGCAGGTCGTCGCCGGGCTCGGAGCGTTTGGCCTCGACGTGGGCCCGCATGTACTCCCACATCTCCAGGCCGGAGCGCCGGGTCTCCTCGGCGGTGAACCGGGTGATGTTGAGGAAGTGGTCGGACCAGCGGGCGAATCGCTCACGGTCGGCGGCGGGCACGCCGAGCAGGTCGCAGATCACGTAGACGGGCAGCGGGAACCCGAGGGCGGTCCGCAGGTCGGCGGGTGGGCCCTGTTTGGCCATCTCGTCGATGAGGTCGTGGGCGATCCGGGCGATGCCGGGCTCCAGCGCGGTCATCCGCTTGGCGGTGAACGAACGGCTGAGCAGGCGGCGCCAGCGCAGGTGCTGTTCCTCGCCGGCCATGAACGCGGCCTGGGTGCCGACGGCGTTGTTGCCGGCCGGCGTGTTGCGCACGAAGCGGCGGTCGGTGATGGTGGCGCGCACGTCGTCGTACCGGGTGAGCAGCAGCGCCTCGGTGCCGGCGGCCGTGCGGACCGGTGCGACCGGGCAGGTGGCGCGCAGTTCCCGCCATTCGTCGGGCGGGTCCACGGCTGTCGGTGGCGTGAACGGGTAGTCGAGCATCTGCACCCTCTCCCTGAGGTAAACGCCTGATTACTTGGTACCGTACGCACGGGATGACCCGGTAGCAAACGGTTGAAAACGATCACCGGAGGAGCCATGAAGGTCACCGTCGACGAAGACAAGTGCATCGGCGCTGGTCAATGCGCTTTCACCGCGCCGCACGTGTTCGACCAACGCGACGAGGACGGCGTCGTGATCCTGCTGGCGGAGATCCCGTCGGCCGCCGACGAACCCGCCGCCCGGGACGCTGCCACCCTCTGCCCGGCCGGCGTCATAAAAATCCTGGACGGTGATGTCGAGAACCGGTGACCGGCTCCGTCCCCGGTCCGAACGCCGACCACAATGGGTCGCAACAGCACCGAGGAGATGCCCATCATGGCCAAGTACCTGCTGCTCAAGCACTACCGCGGCGCCCCGGCGGCGGTCAACGACGTGCCCATGGAGAAGTGGACGCCGGAGGAGATCTCGGCACACATCAAGTACATGGGCGACTTCGCGAGCCGGCTGGTGCAGACCGGCGAGTTCGTCGGCGAGCAGGCGCTCCTGCCCGAGGGCTCCTGGGTGCGGTACGACGGGGAGGGCCGCCCGCCGGTCACCGACGGCCCGTTCGCCGAGACCAAGGACCTGATCGCCGGCTGGATGATCATCGACGTGGACAGCCACGAGCGGGCCGTCGAACTGGCCGGCGAACTGTCGGCCGCCCCGGGCAAGGACGGCAAACCGATCCACGAGTGGCTGGAACTGCGCCCCTGCTTCGCCGAGCTGCCCACCATCACCGAATGACGCCGGAGGATCTGCGGAGCCTCACCCCGGGCGTGCTCGGGATCCTCGTCCGCCGCGGAGCCGACTTCGCGGCGGCCGAGGACGCCGTCCAGGACGCGCTGGTCGAGGCGCTGCGGGTGTGGCCGGACGACCCGCCGCGCGACCCGAAGGGCTGGCTCGTCACGGTGGCGTGGCGGCGGTTCCTCGACGCGGCCCGCTCCGAGACGGCCCGCCGCCGCCGGGAGGAGGCCGCCGATCAGGAGCCGCCGCCCGGCCCCGCGACCTCGGTCGACGACACGCTCCAGCTGTACTTCCTGTGCGCGCATCCGTCGCTGACCCCGGCATCCGCGGTGGCGCTGACGCTGCGGGCCGTCGGTGGACTGACGACCCGGCAGATCGCCGAGGCGTACCTGGTGCCGGAGGCCACCATGGCGCAGCGGATCAGCCGCGCCAAGAAGACGGTCTCCCGCGTGCGTTTCGACCAGCCCGGTGACGTGGCGACCGTGCTGCGGGTGCTCTACCTGGTGTTCAACGAGGGCTACACCGGCGACGTCGACCTGGCGGCCGAGGCGATCCGGCTCACCCGGCAGGTCGCCGCCGCCATCGATCACCCCGAGGTGTACGGGCTGCTCGCGTTGATGCTGCTGCACCACGCTCGGCGCGCCGCCCGTACCGATGCCGACGGTCTTCTCGTGCCGTTGGCCGAGCAGGACCGCACGCGCTGGGACACCGCGCTGATCGCCGAAGGCGTGATGATCCTGCAGGAGGCGCTGGCGCGCGACCGCCTTGGCGAGTTCCAGGCGCAGGCCGCGATAGCGGCCCTGCACGCCGACGCGCCGACGGCGGCGGAGACCGACTGGGTGCAGATCGTGGAGTGGTACGACGAACTGCTCACCCTCACCGACAGCCCGGTGGTGCGGCTGAACCGGGCCGTCGCGGTGGGCGAGGCGGACGGCGCCCGGGCGGGCCTGGCGGCCCTGTCAGCCTTGGACCGAGCCCTTCCCCGGTACGCCGCGGTCGCCGCCTACCTGCTCGAACGTGACGGCGATCGGAAACGGGCGGCCCGGCTGTACGCGGAGGCCGCCGCCCAGGCGCCGAACCTGGCCGAACACGACCACCTGACCCGCCAGGCCGCCCGTCTCAACCGTCAGCTGTGACGGGCCGCCGCCTCCTCGACCGGGAGCGCGGCGACGTACCGCCGCATGAAGGCGTTGAACCCGTCGACGTCGGCCTGAACAGGTTCGGCGGTGTCCAGCCGGGCGCCGGCGAAGACGACGTCGGTCAGGAAGGCGTCGAGGCTCTGGCCGGGCGTGCGGGCGGTGCGGAAGGCGGCCAGCACCGCGATGCCCCAGGCGCCGCCCTCGGAGGCCGCGTCGCCGACCGACACCGGGGTGTCGATGGCGGCCGCGAGCAGCCGCTGCGCCACGCCCTCGGTCTTGAACAGGCCGCCGTGCGCGAACATCCGGTCCAGCCGCACCGATTCGGCCTTCTGGAGCACGTCCATGCCGATGCGCAGGGTGGCCAGGGCCGAGTACAGCTGGGTCCGCATGAAGGTGGCCAGATTCAGGCTGCTGCCCGGTTCCCGCAGGAACAGCGGCCGCCCCTCGTGCAGCTTGGTGATCGGCTCACCGGACAGATAGTTGAACGCCATCAGGCCGCCGCCGTCCGGGGCGCCGTCCAGCGCCGCCGTGAACAGGGTCTCGAAGACCGCGTTGCTGTCCGCCTTCGCCCCGAGCGCGGTGGCGAACTCGGCGAACAGCCCGGCCCACGCGTTCAGCTCACTGGCGCCGTTGTTGCAGTGCACCATCGCCACCAGGTCGCCGGCCGGGGTGGTGACCAGGTCGATCTCCGGGTGCCGGCGGCTCAGCTCGCCGTCCAGCACGATCATGGCGAAGATGCTGGTGCCCGCGCTGATGTTGCCGGTACGGCGGGCCACCGAGTTGGTGGCCACCATGCCGGTGCCCGCGTCACCCTCCGGCGGGCACAGGGCGGCGCCCGGCTGGAGCGTGCCGGACGGGTCGAGCAGTCGTGCGCCCTCCTCGGTCAGCGTGCCGGCCGCCTCGCCCGCGGGCAGCACGGCCGGCAGCAGCTCGGCCAGCTTCAGCGGCACCCGGCCGGCGGCCAGCTCGTCGAACTGGCCGAGCATCCGGGCGTCGTAGCCGCCGGTGGCGATGTCGATCGGGAACATGCCGCTCGCGTCGCCGACCCCGAGCACCTGGCGGCCGCTGAGCTTCCAGTGCACGTACCCGGCGAGGGTGGTGAGGTGCGCGAGCCGGCCGAGGTGCTCCTCGCCGTTCAGGACCGCCTGGTAGAGGTGGGCGATGCTCCAGCGGTGCGGGATGTTGTAGCCGAACAGCTCGCTGAGCGCCTCGGACGCGTCACCGGTGTTGGTGTTGCGCCAGGTGCGGAACGGGGTGAGCAGCTCGCCGTCGCCGTCGAAGGCCAGGTAGCCGTGCATCATCGCGGACACGCCGAGGGCGCCCACGGTGCGCAGCTCGGTGCCGTGCTTGGCGCGCACGTCCCGAGCCAGGGCGGCGAAGCAGCCCCGCAGCCCCTCCCACACCGCCTCGAGGGAGTAGGTCCAGGTCCGGTCGACGAACTGGTTCTCCCAGTCGTGGCTGCCGACCGCGATCGCCGTGTGGTCCGGGCCGGTCAGCACCGCCTTGATGCGGGTCGATCCCAGCTCGATGCCGAGGGCGGTGCGCCCCTGGTCGATCGCCTCGCGCAAGTCAGCCATCGTGAAAGAGTCCTTCCGTACGTGTTTCCGACCTTCGCCCGACAGGGACACTACGCCTTGACACGTACATCGAGACCTAGCGGTCTGCCCTCGTCGTGACCGTCTTCTCCCAGATCATCCGGACCGCGGGCAGCACCTCGGAGACCGCCGGAACGGCCGGGCCGGGCTCGCGGACGCCGACCGCGAGCGCCGGGGCGGACCGCTCCAGGCCGCCGGCCATCCGTTCGATGTCGGTCATGATCGAACCGGTGAGCACCAGCACGCCGGTGTCCTCGATCTCGGTGCGCACCTGCCGCAGCGTCCGCTGACGGGTCTCGCGCAGGTCGCCCAGCACCTGCTCCAGCTTGCCGGCGTCGGAGGCGTGGGCCTCGAAGGCCTCCGAGACGGCGATCAGCACCTGGCCGAGGCGCTTCGGCACGGCCGGGGTGTGCGAGGTGGCGGCCGCGTCGAACATCGACCGGGCCACCGAGTTGACCTGGTGCACCCCGTGCTCCAGGGCGCGGACCCGCTCGTTCAGCGGGGTGACCGTGGCGACCGGGGTGGTCAGCGACCAACGGGCCTGCTTGGTCAGCTCCTCCACGGCGGCGATCGCGTCCTCGAGGTCCTCGTCCAGTTCCCGGGAGCGGGCCAGCCACTGCTCGGCCTGCTCGCGGTCGTACCCGTCCTGGACGCCGTCGCCGAGCCGGCGCAGCAGCCGGGCGATCTCGGTCGACAGCTGGGTGGTCTTGACGCGGGCGCGCTCCAGCGGGGTCAGCCCGCCGACCAGCGGTGACAGGATCACGCCGACCACGATGCCGAGGGCGGTGGCGGCGACGCGCTCCCACACGAACGCCTCGGTGACGGCAGTGCCGCCGACCATGATGCCCAGCGAGGTGAGCGGCACGAGCACCGAGGCGTCGCCGAGGCGCAGCACCCGGCCCACGGCCAGGCCGAGACCGGCGATCACCGCGATCGACCACGCGTTGAGGCCGAACGCGCCCCACGCGGCGACCGAGAGCGCGATGCCGGCGACCGTGCCGACCAGGCGCTGGGCGCCCGCACGCAGCGACGCGTGCGAGCTCATCTGCACCGACAGGGTCGCGATGATCGCGGCGGTGACCGGGCCGACCAGGTGCAGCATGTCGGCGGCGTTCCAGGCGATCCCGGCGGCCAGGGTGGTGACCAGAATCGAGCGGATGGTGGCCGGCTCGACGCGGGCGGCCAGCCGGAACAGCCCGGCGGGCAGGTGCGGCCGCATCCGGTCGAGAGTGGTGCGGCAGGCCTCCTCCACGACGGGCCGGACGGTGCGGCGCAGGAGGGTCACGACCAGCGCACAGAGCACGAGACCGGTGACGACGAGAGTGATCGGATCAAGGGCGGTGGTGAGCGAGCGGAGCACGATTCGGCTTTCTCTTCCACGATCGGGTTCGTCGAAAAACCTATCGGCGCCGCTGAGGACAAATGAGGAAAACAGGGCTAATGTGACGGCCGTCGCCCGGTCCGGGCGATGCCCGGACCGGGGAGCAACCGTCACACGCTGGTGCAGACGTTGCCGTTGAGGGTGAAGACGGTCGGCAGCACGTTCGGGCCGCTGTAGTTGCCGACGAATCCGGCGCCGGTCGACGCCCCGGCGGCCAGCGTGCCGTCGCTGGTCACCCGGACCGTGCGGCCGCTGGAGGTCCAGGTGGCGTTCCAGCCGCTGCTCACGCTCTGCCACGTGGTCGGCCAGGTGAACGTCAGCGTCCAGCCGTTGACCGTGGCGGCCGTGTTGTTGGTGATGTCGACCTGGCCCACGTAGCCGTTGCCCCAGTCGTTGACGTCGCGGAACTTCACGGTGCACGCCGCCGTCGCCGGGGTGCCGGTGGTGAAGGTCAGCGGTGGCGAGCCGGCCGATGCCCGCCCGGAACCGTCACGAGCCACGACGTTGACCGTGTACCGGCGGCCCGGCTCCAGATTGGTCGCGGTGAGCGAGGTGCCGGTGGTCTCGCCGAGCAGTTCGGCGGCGCCGCCGTTCTGCCGGTACACCTCGTACTTGAGGCCGGATCCGGTCGGCTGCCAGGAAATCGTCGCCGAGCGGTCGGTCACCGTCGCGGTCGGCTGGGCCGGCGCCTTCGGCGCGCCCGTCACGGTGCCGGCCGACTTCACGGTCAAGAGCGTTATCGAGTACGGGGGAAGCGTCTGCGACGCGGCCGTACCCGCCGGCGCCGTGGTCACCGCGCCGGCGCCGTTGGTGTAGGTGGACACCGTCGGCGTCCCCGCCGCGGCCGTGAAGCCGTGGTAGTTCAGTGACACGGTCCGTTCGGCGTCCGGGTCCTTGTTGATCATCAGGACCGCCACGTCGCCGTTCGCCCGGCGTACCGCATGGGTGCTGACCAGCGCGTCGCCGGAGCCCGCGGCGATGAACCGGTCGCCCGGCCGGGCGAAGTCGCCGACCATCGACAGCGCGTGGTACGGCGCGAACGGCGTGTTCAGCGGCGGCTGGCAGACCGTGTTGTCGGCCGTGCAGTTGCCGCTGGACAGCAGCCCGTAGTCGCCGTAGTCGGTCTGCCCGGCGACCGTGGAGACGGTGCCGAGGCCGTTGTGGACGTTCCACCACTGGACCGTGAAGACGCCCTGGGCCAGCAGGCCGCTGTAGGCGTCGGCCAGGAACAGCGCGCCCGGCTGGGTGTTGCGGCCGACCTCGACGTTGGTCTCGGTCATGCTGATCCTGATGCGGCTCGCGTTCGCGGCGGCGTACCGCTCGATCTGCTGCCGCAGCGTCCAGACGGCGTCCTGGATCTGCGCGGTCTTGGTGAGCGTCTCGGCCGGGGTGCCGCCGCCGGGGTACCAGTGCACGTCCACGAAGTCGATCACGTGGCCGGCGCGGGTGAGCACCTCCTGGTTCCAGGAGCCCTGGTCACCGGCGCCGACGATGGCGTCCGGCCAGTTGCCCGGCATGGTCAGCACGGCGCCGATCCGGATGCTCGGGTCGACGGCCTTCATGGCCTCGGCGTACGCGATGACGGTCGCCGCGTACTCCTTGGGGCTCTTGTCGGCGTGGTCGTCGGCCTCCCAGTCGGCGCCGTAGTGGCCGTTGCCGTAGTTCTCGTTGCCGATGGTCCAGTAGGTGACGTCGTAGTCCTTCTCCACGTTCGCGTACCGGACCCAGCCGGCCGCCTCCTCGGCGGTCCCGGTGCCGTAGTTCGCGATGATCATCGGCTCGGCCCCGGTGCGCTGGGCGCCGGCCATGAACGTGTCGAAATCGGTGTTGGGCGCCACGTAACCGCCGGGCGCGGTGTGGTTCTCCCAGTGGTAGATGTCGGCGTACGAGCCGCCCGGGTAGCGCAGCATCCGGACCCCGGCGTCGTTGAGCAGGTCGGCGACGGCCGGGGTGCCGAGTTGCGAGTCCCAGATGGCGTGATTGACGCCGATGGCCTGATCGGCGACTTCGGCGAGGCCGGCCCGGACGTCGACGTCGACGCGGGTGGTGGTGGCGAGGGCGGTGGCGTGGGCGCCGGATGGCGCGGTGGTGACGCCGGCGAGCAGGACGGTGCTCGCCAGTGCCTTCCACAACAGGGATCTGCGCACGGGGGTCTCCGGGGGAGCGACGGGGTTGGGAGCGCTCCCAATAGTGATCCTTTCGATAGAAAGCTGTCAATCGGCCAGGGCGGTCAGGTCCTCCGCGGTCATCCCCACCTGGGCCGCGACCAACGTGATCACACGCTCGTGCGGGCGCCGGCCGCCCATCGCCGCGGCGATCGTCGACTGGGCCAGCCCGCACCGCCTCGCCATCTCCGGCCGGGAGATGCCGTGCGATTTCATCAGCGCGGTGAGCACCACGCCGAAGCGGTGCCGCTCCGGCTTCCCGGCCGGCTCCCGGCCGGGCCCGATGACCAGATCACCCACCTTGGCCTCGAAACGGACCAGCCGGTCGCCGTGGATCCGGATCCGGGCGGACAGCGGCAGCTCCTCCCCGCCGGCCCGGCCCACGGTGCCCGGAACGGCCACCTCCACCGGATCCGGCACCACGTCGATCCGGGTCATGTCCACCGGGTCGGCGTGCCCCGCGCTGGTCACTCGCCACGAGCGGTCCCACCAGGGAAGGCCGTCGAGGAGCTCGCCGAGCAGCGGCACCAGGACACCGGTGTCGACCTCCGTCCGGCTGGTGTGGGCGTAGCGCGGCCAGTGCCGCAGAGCCTCGATCTCCGCCTCGGTCAGTGGGCGGTCCAGCATCGCATCCATCGATGGATGATCGCAGGTCAGACACCCAACGCGCGGGGTTGTGCCTCGACCGTCCACTCCGACGCGAGCCGCCGGTAGTACGGGCTGCGGACCAGGAGATCCTCGTGATCGCCCACCGCGACGACCCGGCCGCCCTCCAGCACCACGATCTGGTCGGCGTCCCGGACGGTCGAGAAGCGGTGCGCGGCCACCAGCAGGGCACAGTCCCGGGCGACCTGCTCGATGGCCCGGCACAGCGCGGCCTCGTTGACCGGATCCAGGTGGGCGGTGGGTTCGTCCAGCAGCAGCAGGACCGGACGGGCCAGCAGCGCCCGGGCCACGGCGATCCGCTGGCGCTGGCCACCGGACAGCCGGATCCCACGCTCGCCGAGCGGGCTGTCCAGGCCGTCGGGCAGACGCCGGACCAGATCGTCGAGGTTCGTCAGCTCGACGACCCGCGCGATCTCCGCGGGGCTCGCGGCGGGCGCGCCATAGGTGAGGTTCTCCCGCAGGGTGCCGTGGAAGATCGGCGAGTGCTGTTCGACCAGGCCGATCCGGGCCCGGCACTCGGACCGGCGCATCGCCCGGACGTCCGTGCCGCCGAGCAGGATCTGGCCGCTGTCCGGGTCGTAGAACCGTTCGGCCAGGGCGAAGATCGTCGACTTGCCCGCGCCGGAGCCGCCGACCAGCGCGATGTGCCCCCGCTCCGGCACCCGCAGCGTGAGACCCCGCAGAACCGGCTGCCGCGGGTCGTACCCGAACCAGACGTCACGGAATTCCAGAGCCGCCGCCGACGGCGCCGCCTCGGCCGGCCGGCGGGCGAGCGGCGCCGGCTCGTCGCTCTCGCCCGGCAGGTCCAAAATCTCGTTGACGCGCTCCAGCGCGCCACGGCTCTCCTGGATCGCGCTGATCGCCTGGAAGACCGAACTGATCGGTACGGCCAGGTAGGTGATGTAGAGCAGGAACGCCACCAGGTCGGGCAGTGAGCTCGCCCCGGTGGTGACACGCACCCCGCCGACCAACAACACCACGAGGAAGGAGCCGTCCACCGCCAGGTGGCTCGCCACCCCCACGGCGGCGCCCAGCCGGGCCGTACGGACACCGTGCGCATAGGCGGTACGCGCCTGCGCCCCGATGCGTTCGGTCTCCCGCTGCTCGGCACGGCTGGCCCGGACCGTCCGGAGCGACGACAGCGCCCGGTCCAGGTCGCCGGCCATCTCACCGGTGGCCTGCTGGCCACCGAGCGAGGCCCGCCGCATGCCGCGCGTCATCGGCGCCAGCGTGCACAGACCGGCCGCCACGAGCACCGCCACCACGAGGAACAGGAGCGGGTCGAGCCAGATCAGCACGGCCACCGCCCCGCCCAGCCCGATCACGCCGGCGACCGCGTCCGTACAACCGTCGGCGACGAGGCGGCGCAGCGCGAAGCTGTCGGTTCCGGCCCGCGAGATCAGATCGCCGACCCGGTAGCGGTCGTGGACCGGCATGGTGAGGCGCAGCAGGCGGTGCACCAGGTTGAGCCGGATCCCGAGAACGATCTCCTCGCCGGCCCGGGCCAGCACGAATCCGGCGACGGCCTGGACCAGCGCCTGCGCCGCGAACAGCGCCGCCAGCAGCAGCACCACGACGGTGAGCGGCCGCCCGGCGCCGGCGGCCTCGACGAGATGCCGGACCAGCAGCGGCTGAGCGAGACCGAGCCCGGAACCCGTCAGGGTCAGCGCCACGGCCAGGGCGATACGGCGGTGGTGCCCCCGGAGCGGGTCGAGGAGACCCAGCCGGCCACCGGCCGGGCGCGCCCGGTCAGCGGTCACCGGAGGCCGGAACCGTGATCAGTTTGGCCAGGTATCCGTCCGGTAAGGGCTCGTCCACCATCCGCCCGTCGGCCTCCACCCAACTGTGCGCGCTGAACGGCGGCGCCATCCCGACCCCGACGCACCACGCCGGCCAGTGTCCGGCGAGGCGGCAGAGAATCACGGTGGCCAGCGAACGCGGCAGGCATCCCTGCGGCCCCAGGCATCGCAGGCTGACCGCCAGGACCATGTCCCGGGCGGCCTTCGCCTCCGCGTACCCGGACGGCCGGGCTCCGCGGCGCAGCACCGTCAGCACCGCGCGGATGCGCTTGGGTGGCGCCATCGCCAGGGCACGGGCCAGGAGTACGACGACACGGGCCACCAACCGCCGGCCGACGGTGCCCGGCGGTGTGGGGCGTACCAGTGCGGCGGGCGTGGTCACGGGACCACCAGACCGGCCGCGGTGAGTTCGGTGAGCACCGCGTCGACGTCGTGCAGCGCCCGGTCCCGGTCGACGTCGAACGCGTCGAGCAGCGTGTCGGCGGCGCGGTCGCGGTCACCGCCCTCGGTCAGCACCCGCATGATCAGGGCGGCGCTGGGGTTGAGCTGCCAGTACCGCCCGTCCCGCTGGTCCAGCAGGACGGTGCCGTACTCGGTGTCGGCCGTCGTCAGATCAGGGTGCAGCCGTGGCGACATCGCCGGAACTCCTCTCCATGGTGTCGAGCCCGCGCAGCCACACTTCGCAGCCGATGGTCGAGTAGAGGACCGCGTGGCGCAGGCTCGGATCGTCCGGCCGTTCGGTCAGGTCGACGAGCCGGTCGCGGTCGACCAGGCCCATCTCCGCCAGGCGTGACTGATCCCACAAGGCGATCAGGTCGGCCCGGTTGCGGCGCAGGCCCAGGGCGGCGTCCCGGGCGGCCTGAGCCTTGCTGGTCCGGGCCAGGCACTCGTCCGGGACGATGCCCCGCATGGCCTCCACGAGCAGCGGTTTGTAGCGCCACGGGGTGACCCGCTCCAGTGGGTTCACCGAAAGGCACGCGCTGATCACACGATCGTCGAGGAACGGCGAGGCCATGGGCAGACCGGCCCGCCGGCTCATCTGCTCCCACTGCCGCAGGATCCGGCCGGTGACCAGGATCTGTTCGATGTCGGCGTGCATGCCGCGGTCATCGCTCAGCGGCTCCACCGATTCCGCTGCCGCCCGCATCGCCTCCACCACCAGTTCGGCGGCGTGATCGGTCACCCACGGGAACAGGCGTGGTGGCGAGGTCCAGCCGAGTGTGCCCCGTACCGGTTCCGGCAACGGCTGCCGCAGGTCACCGGCGGCGCCGGCGAACCAGCGCCGGTAGCTTCTGGTGTCGGCGAGAGCGCCCAGCATCGGGCGCAGCGGCCAGGTGAACAGGGCCCGGAAGCCCCTCAGTTGCCGGATCGCCGCTACCGGCCGGCGGCGCAGCAACCGGTGATAGTAGCCCTCCGAGCACCAGGTGAGGTGGTCACCGCCGATCCCGGTCAGATGCAGCCGGCTGCCCGCGGCGGTCAGGTTCGGTACGTGACTCAGCGCCCGGGCCCGGTCCAGCATGCCGATGGTCGGCTCGTCCAACGGATCGTCGATGTCGAGCAGTCCCTCGTAGACCAGCGGCGAGTCCTCGGCCCGCCACACCAGGTGCTCCACACCGGGCATCCGGGCGGCGGCCCGCCGCGCCCACGGCAGGTCGTCGTCGGTGGGGTCCAGCCCGGGCCACGTGCTCGCCAGCACGCGGCTGTCACCGGTCGAGGCGAGGAAACACACCGCCGTCGAGTCCAGCCCCCCGGACAGGTCGCTGCTGATCGTCCCGCCGGCCGCCGTTCGCGCGCGCACCGCGTCGGCGAGGGCGTCGCGGACCAGGGGAGCGCCCTCGGCCAGCGACCGGACGGGCTCCGGAGGTGTCCACCAGCGTGCGATGTGTACGGGTCGGCCGCCGCTCTCCAGGATCGCGTAACGTCCGGCGGGAACGCCGTGCACGCCGCGCCACAGGGGCGTGTCCAGCAGCGGATGCGGCGCCGGCCAGAGCAGCCGTACCGCGACCTGCCGCTCGTCGATCGCCGCGCCGGTGAGGGCGGCCAGCACGTCGGCCCGGTCGCAGCCGACCTGGACGCCGTCGACCTGGGCGTGGTGGGCGATCCGCAGATTCGAGACGCTGCCCTGGAAGCGGACCCGTCCGGCCGCGGTGGCCACCAGGTGGAAGCTTCCGGTCAGCGAGGCGGCGAACGCGTCGAGTTCCACGACGTCCCGCAACCGGCCGGCCCGGCGGGCCAGCGTCTTCGGGTCGATCGGGCAGCAGCCGAGCAGGGCGATCCCGGCGGAGCCCGCCTGCGCCACGGTGAGTTCATCGTCGGACCAGCGCCCGACGATCCAGGGCCGCCCGGACGCGTGCCGGACGATACGGGTGTGCGGCCCGTCCAAGCGCCGGGCCACGGCGAGGCCGGCCTCGTGGTCGGGGAGGACCACGAAGTACGGCTCGCCGTGGCGCAGCATGTCAGTCACGACAGACATGAATGCGGTGCGGTGTCGAGAAGCTCAGTTCTTGCTCAGGATCAGCCGGTCGTTGCCGCTCCGGCCGAGGAGCCCGGTCTCGGTGCGGAAGCCGCCGAGGACGGTCACCTTGGGAGCCTCGTACGGGCGCTTCACAGTGGTCTTCTTCATGACACGGTTCCCTTCTCTCAGGGCGACGGATCCGAACCCGCCGCGATGCCTGGGAACTCTAGGGTCACTTTGTCCATTTAGTCCATTATCGTCCCTCGGGAGAGGGTCGCGCCGTCACCTCGCTTCGCGGCGCAGCGGTGGCAGCGGGTCGGGCACGGGGTCAGGGCGGCCGCCGCCGCGAGGCCGCTGACGTGCAGGATGGTCTCCACCGCCGCGTCGAAGCCGGTCGACTCGGTGATGACGTGCTCGTCCTCGACACCGAGCAGATCCCGGTCGGCGTACCAGTCGCGCATCATGTCGGCGGTGACCGGGATCGGCTCGGCGCGACCGGCGTGCCGGCGTACCGTCTCCTCGAACGACACGTCGAAGTAGAAGACGCTCGCCGGACCGGGATGGTCGGCGATCAGCCGGCGCAGCACCGTGGCGTAGCCGCCGGAGTCCAGAATGCCCTCCAACACCACGTGATAGCCGAGGCCGAGCGCCGACCGCACGGTCGCGTCGATGAACGCGGGCGCGACCGGATCATGGCGATTACTGCCGTGCTCACGCAGCAGGACACGGCGCAGATAGTCCTGTTCGACCAGAGCGGCGCCGCGGCCGTAGCGGCGGCGCACCTCACGGGCCGTGGTCGTCTTCCCGGATCCCGAGTTGCCGCGGATGACGATCAGGGTCGGCTTGAGCATGGCGAATCCTACCGTCACAGCAGCCCCGCCAGCCGGTACAGCACCAGCGAGCCGGCCACCGCGACGTTGAGGCTCATCCCGGTGCCGACCATGGGGATCTCCACGGCGCCGTCGAGCAGGTCGAGCGCCTCCGGCGGGATCCCGGTGGCCTCGTGCCCCAGCACCATGACGGTCCGTCGCCGGGCGGCCGGCAGATCGGCGAGCCGGACCGCCTCGTCGGCGAGTTCCACCCCGATGACGTTCGCGCCCGCCCGGCGTTCCTCGGCGAGCCAGCGCAGCGGGTCGCCGACGCGGTGCACGCAGGCGGGTTGGCGCAGCGTGTTGCCCCGGGCGAGAGCTTCGTCGACCCAGCGGAACGGCGGCACCGCGAGGCACGCGCCGACCGCGTCACAGGTGCGCAGGAGGGTGCCGAGGTTGGCGCCGTGCATCGGCCAGAGGGCCGCCGCGACGAGATGCCCCCAGCATCGGTGGCGGCGGGGACGGCGGGCCGACCGGATCTCGCCAGGGGTCCGGGTGCGGATCGCGGCCTTCACCGGAGGAGGGCGGAGACGCTCCGAGAATCAAAGATCATTTGGTACGTGCTTGTCGGCGCACGCGGGCCATCGACGAGGGATGTTTCGATGGTTCGCCGAGCAGCATACATCCTTCCGAACGCGTAACCTGTCGGTTACGCTTCCTGGGTGGACGAGGTGGCGGGCGCGATCGCCGACCCGGTGCGGCGCGAGATCCTGCTGATGCTGCGCGATGAGCCGATGACGGCCGGGCAGGTCGCGGAGCGGTTCTCGATCAGCCGGCCCGCGGTCAGCCGGCATCTGCGCGTGCTGCGGGAGGCCGGGCTCGTCCGGGACACCGCCGACGGGCGGCGCCGGGTCTACGAGCTGGTCACCGGGCCGCTCGACGAGCTCGCCGGGTGGGTGGAGACGCTGCGGCGCCCGGCTGGATGGCGGCACCACCTCGACGCCCTGGAGACCGAGGTGTACCGGACCCGCCGGGAACGGCGTGACGTGCCCGTTCCAGATCCCGTTCCCGTTCCGGATCCCGTTTCCGTTTCTGTTTCCAAGCCCGTATCCGATTCCGATTCCGTTTGCGAGGAGAAGAGCGCATGACCCCGACACCCACTGGCCGGATCCTGGGCGGTGACCTGATTCTGACCCGCAGCTTCCGTGCGCCCGTCGCGGACGTCTGGGCGAGCCTGACCGAGCCCGACCGGACAGCCCGATGGTTCGGCCCCTGGAAGGGCGACGCCGCGCCCGGCAACACCATCCAGGTCCAGATGGTCCAGGAGGAGGGGCAGCCGTGGATGGACATGACCATCGACGCGTGCGAGCCGCCCCGCCGGCTGGCGCTCTCCGCCGTCGACGACTACGGCAGCTGGCATCTCGACATGGTGCTCACCGAGGCGGACGGCGTCACCGAGTTGCGTTTCACCCAACACCTTTCCGGTACGGAGAACGTCGGCGAGGTCGGCCCCGGCTGGGAGTACTACCTGGACCTGTTGGTGGCGTCCCGGGACGGCGCCCCGCTCCCGCCCTTCGACGACTACTACCCGTCGATGAAGGACCACTACGAGGCGCAACGCTAGCGGCGCGTGTAGCGGTGTTTCACGCCGCGCGGGAAGAACTCCGGGTCGTCGGCGGGGCGCAACTCGATCCGGGGTGTCTGGTAGGCCGGCGGGACGTAGTTGGCGAACTCGCTGTTCAGGCGCAGCAGTTCGGTGCGGATCGATGCGGCGGCCAGGCGGCTCCGCTCCGCGGACGGCTCGGCGCCCGTGGCGAGTTCCACCACCACCGACAGATAGCGGTCGTGGTCGGCGTCCTCGAGGGTGCGCAGCACGAAACGGCCGGTCGTCCAGTCGCTGACCCCCGGCCGTTCCAGGCCCACGGTGACGTTCTCCGGGTAGACGTTGGCGCCGAAGAACGACACGGTGAACAGGGAACGGCCGAACACGTACACGAACGGCAGGTCCGGGCCGTCACCCGGATCGAAGCCGTGCTCCCGGCAGAGCGCGACCATCTCCGGGTGCGAGAGCAGCCCGCCCTCGTCCGCGATGTGGTATCTGACCAGCGGGACCATGCCGTCGGCGCTGAACGCGAGCGTCCCGTCCGGCGCGGTCTCGAACCGGCGGGCCGCCGGGTCGTACTGGACCAGTGCCGGCAGCCGGGAGTCACCGAACAGCTTCGTGGCGACCTCCGGGCGGTCGGCGAGAAACCGCCTGATCCGTACGCTCAACGGTGTCTCGTTGCCGAGCACACCGGCGTCGGCCGTCCCGTACAGCGACGCCACCCCGGACACCGGGTCGGTGATCCCGGCCCGGGCGGCGACCAGATCCCGCCACTGCTCGCTGAACACCTCACCGGCCAGCACCAGCTTCACGTCGTACTCCGGCCAGTTCACGCCCCGGGCCAGTCCGGCATCCACCACGTTCTTCACGAACGGCGGATAGCCCAGCAAGACCACCTGCTCGAAGTGCCCGCCCAACTCACCGACCACCCGCAGGATCTCGTCGATGTCGTTGCCCGGTGCGGCCACCGTGACCGGAAACCCCGCGGCCGACAGCTGCCGGCAGGCGGCGACCGTGTACATCCCGCCAACCCAGTTGCCGAGCGCGAAGCACACCACCGCCAGGGTGCTGCGCCGGTCCGCGCCGAACCCGTCCCGGAACACCTGCGCGAACCGGGCGATCACCGGCTCCTCGTCACGTACCGAGCGCGGCCACACCGTCGCCCGCCCCGACGAGCCGGACGACAGCGCCACCATCACGGCCGCCTCCAGCCGTCCGCCCCGGCACCGTTCCGGCAGCGGGAACCGCAGGTGGTAGCCGTCCTTGGTCATCAATGGGATCTGGCCGGGCTCGCGGACCCCCTCCGGGTCGACGCCGTGCTCGGCCAGAAACCGTCGATACGCCGGAACACTGCCGGCCGCGTCGTGGAACAGGGCCAGAATCGTGGTGTCGGGTTCCATGTCGCCAGCCTGCCTTACCTACACTCACGCGGTGCCGCAAAGCCGTTTCGTCGACAGCGGGCGATGGCTGCCCTCGTTCGCCGGGGAGTTCCTCGTCCGGTGCCCGCGCTGCCCGGCCACCGCGACCGTCCGGCGGGACTGGGACCGGGACGCGCGCTGGTGGGAGCCCGCCTCGGTGACCTGCGGCGGTTGCGGCTTCGCCCGCCGCCAGGACCGGCGGGCCGGGTGCGAGTGCGGGAGCTGCCGTCGCCCACTGCCATCGGGCTGGGCCGGACCGGTACGGGTCTGCGTACGCGGGCACTGCGGCACCTGCGGCAGCCCGGTCCGGTTGTGGCGGCGGGAGGAGACGGCGCCCGGCTACCGGACCGTCACCGTGCACTGCGCCACCTGCGGGACGACCGGGGAGACCGGCTACGACCTGCACCCGGTGACCGTCCCGGACGCCGTCGTGGACAGCTGCTTCGGCTTGCCGCTGCGGTTGCAGGCGCCGTGTGCGGGCCACACCCTGTGGGCGTTCAACGCCGTCCACCTCGCCTACCTCAAGGATTACCTGCGTGCCGGGCTCCGGGAACGGCGCGACGCCCCCGCCAAGTCGGTGATCTCGCACCTACCGCGCTGGCTCAAACAGGCCGGAGCACGGTCCGAGGCCCTCCGGGCCGTACGCCGTCTGGAGCACCTGGTGCCGGCGCTCTGAAGATCTGTCGCGGTCAGGGGGAGGGCCGCGCGCTCCGCGCCCACCGGACCTACGAAAGTGAACGCGTGCCACCGACAGCGGTGGTGAAACCATCCAAGATCGGTGTGCGAGGGGCCGTGGCCGTGACCCTGCCCGCGAGGGCGGTCTAGGCTCCGGCCATGCTGGTTGACGGCGACTTCCCGATCCCGGACTCGTTCAGTGCCGGCGGCCTGCGGCTGGAACTGCTCGGCCCCCGCCACAACGAGGCGGACCACGCCGCCTGGACGTCGAGCATCGACCACATCCGGTCGACCCCCGGGTTCGACCGTGGCTGGCCGCCCGCGGCCGGGATGACGCTCGCCGAGAATCTGGCCGACCTGGAGAGCCACGCCGACCGGTCGGCCCGCCGGGTGGACTTCGCGTACTCGGTCATCGAAGCCGCCACCGGCGACGTGGTCGGTTGCGTCTACTTCAAGCCCACGGCGGTGGCCGGCGAGGTCCGGGCGACGTCCTGGGTGTCCGCCACCCACGCCCACCTGGACGGGCCCCTGACCGGCATCGTGGGTGCCTGGCTGCGCGAGTCGTGGCCGTTCGAGGTGGTCCACTACCGCGACCGCCACACTCCGGTCACCTTTCGCGGGAATCCCACCTGACCCCGGTGGCGTGATCGCGGTGACCGTGGGATGTGTGGTCACCGGGCGGCGAGGAAGCGGTTGACCTGGCGGTGGCTGGTGAAGCGCAGGTAGCGGGCGTGCCCGGCGTGTTCGGCGATGAGGGCCTCGACGCGGGGACGCATCGTGCGGCGGTAGCGGATCACGTACCAGAGGAAGGGCAGGGTGATCCGGTGGCGGCCGCGGCGCCGGGCGATGCCCCACAGGCAGGTGTGTGCGGGCAGGTCCAGAAGGATGACGGTGTCGGCGCGGGCCAGGCGGATCGGTAGCGTCGAGGCGTAGTTGCCGTCGATGATCCACCGGTCGGCGCCCACCAGGTCGCGCTGCGTCGCGGCGAACTCGTCCGCGGGCGCCGGGTTCCAGCCGTCGTCGTAATAGTGGTCGTCCAGGTGGGTGGCGGGAAAGCCGAGCCGGACGGCGAGCCGCCGGGCGAGGTGACTCTTGCCGGCGCCGCCGCAGCCGAAAATCGCGATGCGCCGCATCGGCGCCGGTGTGTCCTCGTGTGCCGCCGGGCCGGGGGACAGGAGACGGTCGACGATCCGCAGGTATCCGTCCGCCTGGATCTCCCGGCCCAGGTTGTCCGAATCTGGATTGCCGATCGTGGACAGGATCCGCTCGGCCGCCCCGAAGTCGCCGCCATCGGCCAGCGCCTCGGCGAGGCCGATCGCTGCGCACTTTCGGTAGAACAGGTCGTCGATCGAGGAAAGCAGGCGCCGGGCCCGGTCCTCGTCGCCGGCCCGGGTGTACGCCGTCACCAGCGCCGCCTGGGCGTGAACGCGGGTGAGGAACTCGGTTTCCGCGGCGACCAGGGGTTCGGCCCGCCCGGCCAGTTCCAAAGTCCGTTCCACGTCGGGGAACCTGCTGAACATCTCGGCCGCGTACGCGTGGTCGCTGCCGTCGACGTCGAGCAGAAGCAGCGCGATCTCCTCGGCCAGTTCCCGGGCCTCCGCCACGCGGCCCTGGAGCAGGAGGGCGTGCACGATACACATCCGGACGCGGGCCGGGCCGTTCAGCGAAGGGGTGTCGCGGGCGAGCCGGGCGGCCTCGCCGGTGAGACGGGCGGCATCGTGCGGTTCGACCACGCTGGGCGGGTGATCGGGCTGGGCGCACCGAGCGAGCCGCAGCAGCGTGTTGATCTGCTCCGACGGATCGGGGAGGGACCGGGCGATCTCCTCCGCGGGGCCGAGGTCGCCGAGGTACGTGAGGACCGGGGCGAGCGCACCCTGCGCGATCATGGCGATGCCGTCGGCCTCGATGGCGGGAATCAGTTCGCGGGCACTGTTCAAGTGACGTCTCACCCGGTCCAGGGAGCCGATCCAGGCGTACGCCGTGGCGAGATCTATGTGGTGGAAGGGATCGTCCGCCCTGGCTTGCGCGGCGACCGCCTTCGCGGCGGCTGCGGCGCGTCTCGGATCGCCCATCCGGGCCCAGGCGCCGGTCACCGTCACCAGGCGGTGGGGTTCCCGCCATCGCCTGGCGACGGGCCGGGCCAGCTTCTCGGCCCGGTCGGTCAGCGCCCGGGCACGAGCGAGACGGTGGGATGCGGCCAACCGGCGGCCCCTCGGGAGTCGGTGCGGTGTGACGCGATGGTATCCGGGTCACCGGACCGAACGCAGTCGTCGCATCACGACACCGGCCACGTCGGTCAGCGGGACGAAACCCCAGACGCGCGAGTCGATGCTCTCCGGATGGTCGCCGAGCAGCACGCCCATCCCGGGTGGCACGGTGCGCCCGGCCTGTGCCACGGACTCCGGCGCCGGATCACCGGGAAGCGCGGCCAGCCGCTTCACCAGCCACGTCGTCACGTACGTGCCGTTGCGGCGGTCGCCGTCGGGGTGGTGGGCGATCACCACGTCACCGCGCCGGAGCCGGTGGGTACGGCGTACCAGAAGGCGGTCTCCGGGGTTGAAGGACGGCGACATGCTGTCGCCGACGACGTCGATGAGCAGGAGCCGTCGCCGTGCCAGCGCGAGCAGGCCGGCGGCCGCGAGTATGGCCAGAACGCCACCCACCATTCGTGGCCGGTCCCTTCGATGTCGGGGCGGTGGCCGGTCCGGCGGGGCCGGCCACCGCGGGGTGTCAGCAGCAGCCGGCGCGCGAGCTGTAGTACGGCCCGGAGCAGCTGCGCTGCTGGGAGGCGTAACAGCGGGGCGAGCCGCTGACGATCCGGTTGTAGTAGTAGGTGCATACGGGCCCGCCGCAGCCGACGTAGGCGAGCGTGCAGTTCGTGCACGCGGACGCCTTCGCCTTCGGCAGCACGGCGCTCAGCATCTTGTCGCCCAGGCGGGCGATGGTCCTGGTCATGCGAGTCGTTCCCTTCTCGATGAGCCCGACGTTTCGTCGGCGCGAGCCGAGCCTGACAACGGCCGCTAACGAGCCGCTAACGGTGCGCTATCGGCTGCGGACGGCGTCGATGAGATGCGTGATCCGGCGGCCGGGAGCGACCCCGAGACCGACGGCGAGGGTACGGCTGAGCCGCTCGTGAACGGCCAGTGCCGCCGCCATGTCACCGCGCTCCACATGCGCCGCCATCAGGTGCTCCCAGGCCCGTTCCCGGTACGGGGCCTGCCGGACCAGCGGTTCCATGGCGTCGATGACGGCGGCCGGGTCGCCGAGCGCCAGTTCCGCCTCGGCGAGGTCCTCCATGGCCCGCCAGCGGCGTTCGTCGAGCGCGTGGGTGACCGCGGCCGCCCAGGACGACCGCAGATCCGCGCATGCCGACGAGCCTCGCCACATCCGCAGCGCTGCCCGTAGCGCGTCGGCACGGTCCGGCGGCGGGGCGTCCCGGGCTCGCCGCAGCAGTTCGTCGTGTTCGGCGAGGTCGGTGGCGACCCGGTGCTTGCACAACACGTACCCCGGAGGTTTGGTCTGGATCGCGTCGGCGGCGCCGAGCCTGGCGAGTTCCTGGCGGAGCGCGCAGATGTGGCCTTGCAGTTTGGTGGTGGCGGTCATCGGCGGCCGGTCGTCCCAGATGGCTTCGAGCAGTTCGGGCACGCTGAGGGTGGTGCCGAGGCCGAGGCTCAGGGCGGCCAGCAGCGCCCGCCGGCCGGGACCGCCGACCGCCATGGGGATGCCCGCCACGGTCACCTCGAGGGGGCCGAGCAGCGACACCCGGACCATCGCGGTCATGGCGTCGTCCCGGTGACGAGGACGTCGTAGCCGGACGCCTGCAACCGGAACAGCTCCGCGTAGCGGCCGTTCGCCGCCATCAGCGCGGCGTGGTCGCCCTGTTCCAGGATCGTTCCGTCGTGCAGGACCATGATCAGGTCGGCGTCCCGGACCGTGTTGAGCCGGTGCGAGATGAGCAGACCGGCACGGCCGCGCCGCAGTGCGGACAGCCGCCGGTGGATCTCGTGTTCGGCCGCCACGTCCAGCCCGGACGACGGTTCGTCCAGGATCAGCAGATCCGCGCCGTCACGCAGGCAGGCGCGGGCCAGGGCCATCCGCTGCCACTGCCCGCCGGACAGCACGACACCGGCGGACGGGTCGGCTTCGTCGGTGAACGCCCTGGTCAGTACGGTGTCGTAGCCGCGGGGGAGGGCACGCAGGGCGTCGTCCACTCCGGCGGTACGGGCCGCGGTCACGATGCGTTCCGGGTCGTCGGCGGCGGTCACGTCCCCGACGGCGATGTTGTCGTGGGCGGACAGCTCGTAGGACATGAAGTCCTGGAACGTCGCCGAGATCCGGGCCCGCAACGAGACCGGGTCCAGGCCGGTGATGTCGGCGCCGTCCCAGCGGATCACGCCCCGCGTCGGCGGGTGGAAGCCGCAGATCAGCTTGACGAGAGTGGACTTGCCCGCCCCGTTCTCGCCGACGACCGCGAGTGAGGCGCCGTACGGGATGGTGAACGTGACGCCGCGCAGCACCCAGTCGTGGTCGGGGGAGTAGCGGAACCAGACGTCGTCGAACTCCAGCCCGCGGCGTAGCGGCGGCGCCTCCGGCAGCGGTACGGCGGGCGCCCGGCCGGCGGCGGTGACGTCCACGTAGTGACCGAACATGATCATCGTCTCGCCGGCCATCGCGAGCTGCTGGACGAGACCCGAGACCGACATCTGTACGGCGGCGAGCGCCGCGATCACCACGACCAGGTCGCCGACCGTGCCGTGGCCGTTCAGCACCTGGCGTACGAAAACGGCCAGCGCGATCAGCGACACCACCCCGGTCAGCGCGGCCAGGGAACCGTCCACCCGCAAGGCGATCCGGTCCTGCCGTCGCTCCTGATCCTGGGCGGCGTGCAGCTCACGCATCATCCGGCCGCGCAGGAACCCGCCGAGCCCGAACAGCCGGATCTCCTTGGCCGCGCGCATGTCGAGCAACAGCCCGGCGTAGAAGGCCTGTCGCCGGAACAGCGGCGCGGTGCGTTCCAGCATCGCGCCGCGCAGCCGGGCCAGCCGGATCTGAGCGACGAGCGTGGGTGCGGCGGCCAGGAACACGAGCGCCGCCACCGGACCCGACCAGACCATCAGAGTGGCGGCGAACGTACCGATCGTGATCAGTTCCTGGCCGACCCCGAGGAACATGGTGCTGAGCTGGGTCGGGGCGTACCTGCTCGCCTCGCCGGCCAGGCGCAGCCGGTCGTGGTATCCGCTGTCCTCGAGTTCGGCGAGGCCCGGATGCGCGGACACCGCGGTGAACAGCTCGGCCTGGGTGCGGACGAGGACCCGTCGTTCGGTCTCCCGCTCCACGTAGTGCGACACGTGCGCGAGGACCGGACTCAACAGGCCCAGGAGGCCCAGCCCGGCGACCCCGGTGACGATCTCGGTCGTACCCCGGGTGGTCAGGCCTTCGATGATCGCCCTGGTGAACCAGGCGACCGCCACCGGCGTCAGCCCGCCCACGACCATGAGGACGACGCTGAGCGCGGCGGCCCAGGGTGCGGCGCCCACGTGGATGGCGAGAGCCCGGCGGATCAGGAACCCCGCCCGTCTCACGGCGCCACTTCCGCTGCGCTCCGGCGCCGCCCTGAGGTGATCTCGCTCGCCGGCTCGCTCATTGGCCGCCCAGCACGTCGTCCAGGCCGTGGTCCCGGTTCAGCAGGACGCCGGCGTCGTCGAAGAGCAGGAACGTCGGTGTCGACTCGGCCCGGAAGGCGGCCATCATGTCGCTCGTGCCGGTCTCGACGATCAGCCGTCCGGCCTTTTCCAGCCGCGGTGACAGTTCGTCGGCGTCGCCGTCGGCGACGGTCAGGACGCTGACCACGGTGATGCCCATGGCGGCCAGGTCGTCGGCGCGGGCCGCGAGCCGGTCGGCCTGGCCGGGGCAGTGGTGGCAGCCGGCCGAGAAGAATCCGATGAGTGCCTGTGTTCCGGCCAGGTCGGTGCGGGACAGCCCGCCGTCCGGTGACGTGAACTCGGGCATCGGGTCACCGGGACGCATCCCGGTGTCGGGTGGGGTGGTGATCTCGATGAGTCTCTGCTCGTTCTCCCGCAGCCGCCGGATGACGGCGCCGGTCAGGACCAGGTCGAGCAGGACGAGCGCGGTGAGGACGGCAACCGCTACGGACAGCACAGCCATGGGTCTCTCCGGTGTGGTCGGTGGTTCCGGACGAGTCAGCGGACGGGGGTCGCTCCGCGGAAGAGCCAGACGATCTCGTCGAGCCAGGCCAGGGCGGCCACGCCGATCGCCGCGACCGCGGCCGCGGCGAGTGCCTGCGGGCCGGTGAGCCCGGTGAGCGGATCGGCGGGACCGGCGAGTGCGCCGGTGGCGACGGCGCAGAGCAGCGCGGCGCGCAGCACGTGGCGGCGCGACACCGGGGCGCTGGACGCCCCGAAGCAGTGGCAGCCGGCCCGGGAGCCGCGCCGGACCGCCGTGGCCAGAGCGACGGTGAAGACGGCGAACAGCGCCGCCGCCAGGGCCAGGCCCACGGTGGCGCCGGACGGCCGGAACAGGGCGGCCACCACGATCATCTCGGCTGCCACGGCCGCGGCGGCGACCGGACGGGCCCGGTGGCGCGGCGCCAGACCGAAGTCCACGACGGCGCCGGCGAACGCCGTGAAACCGGCGCGGCTGCGCAGTTTGCTGATCAAGGAGATGGCGAGAACGCCGGTGAGCAACAGAATGCAGATGACGGTGACGACGCGCATGAGGCCCCCGATGACCGCGTGTCGATGTCTTAACAAGTGCGAATCAACGGTTAGGAAACTACGTCCCTCGATCGATGTCAGTCAACCGCTTCGGTGAAGATTCCGGTATTGAATGTGAGCGCTCACAGGCGTACGAAGATCGTTGATCTTCCTAGTCGCAGCGGATGAGCCAGTGGCAGGGGCCTTATCAAGGCGCTATGTTGTTAGCGCGTCACGTGGCTCTCCGGGTCCGTCGCAACAATCGCGTGCCGATCCGTTTTCCGGCCATTCCGCTGCCGCCGATTCGGCGGTCGGCCGGCGCCGGTAGCCTGGCCCCGTGCTCCGGATGATCTCCCTGGCGGCGGTGATGGCCGCTCCGCTGCTGGCCGGGCCGCTCAACGAGGGCCTGCCGGTGTGGATCACCCCGTTCAGCCTGCTCGCCGTCGTGGCGGCCCTGTCGCTGTGCCGGTCCCGGCCGTGGGCGGCGGCGCTCGGTCTGCTGGGCGCCAGCGCCGTCGACTGGCGGCTCCTGCCCGCCGCGGCGATCCTGTCCTACCTGGCCGGCCGCCGCGAGCCGCCGGCCGCGGCCGCGCTGGCCGGGCTCGCCGGTGTGCTGGCCTTCGGCACCGTGGTTCCGCTGCTGCGCGGCCCCAACCTCTACGGCTGGCTCGTGTGGATCGGCGGAGTGACCGTTCTCGGCCTCTTCCCGGCGCTGACCGGCTCGTTCCGGCGCCTCCAGGCCGAGCTCGTGCAGGCGGGCTGGGACCGGGCCGCCCAGATGGAACGCGAACAGCGGATCGTCGCCGACCAGGCCCGCCTCCAGGAACGCGCCCGCATCGCCCAGGACATGCACGACTCTCTCGGCCACGAGCTGAGCCTCGTCGCTCTGCGGGCCGGCGCTCTCGAACTCGACGGCACGCTCACCGGAGAGCAGCGGGCCGCCGCCTCCGAGGTCCGTGCCGGGGTGACCACCGCGGCCGACCGGCTCAGCGAGATCATCGGCCTGCTCCGCGACGACGACACCCCGCCGCGCCCGTCCGGCGACCAGATCGAGGCCCTGGTCGACCGGGCCGCCGGCTCCGGTGTGCCGGTGACGCTGACGGCCGCGGGCGACATCGGCGACGTGGCGCCCATGCAGTACCGCGCCGCCCACCGGGTGGTGCAGGAGGCACTGACCAACGCCACCAAACACGCCCCGGCAGCCCCCGTGCGGGTGGTCCTCGACCGCACCGGTGACGAGATGACGGTGACCGTCCACAACGAGCCACCCTCGCGCCCGCCGGCGGAGCGCCCGCCGCACGGTGGCCGTGGCCTCACCGGACTCGGTGAACGAGTCGGCCGCGCGGGTGGCGTCCTGCGTGCCGGACCACTACCGGACGGCGGTTTCCGGGTGGTCGCCCGGCTGCCGACACGGCCCGGTCCGGTTCTCGAACCCGGTCCGGATCCCGTCGCACCGGCCGGGCCGGAAACCGCCCGCCGCCGGGCCCGGCGCGGGCTGATGCTCGCAATCGCCCTGCCCGCGCTGCTCACGGCCGGGCTGGCGGGCACCCTGATGGCGGTCTACGCCCACGACAGCCGCACCTCCCACCTGCCGCCGGAGCGGTTCCGGGAGCTGGCGGTCGGCGCGAGCCGCGACGAGGTGGCCGGCCGGCTCCCCGAACGGCAGGCGCCCGAGCACCGCGACGAGAACGGCCCGCCGCCACCGCCCGGCAGCGCCTGCGAGTACTACCGGTCCACCGCCGGGTTCCTGCCCACCCCGTTCGACGTCTACCGGCTGTGCTTCCGCGACGGCCGGCTCGTCGCCAAGGACGTGCTCCCACCGAGCCGCTGAGAGGACCATGTTGATCCGCGTGATGCTCGCCGACGACGAGGCGCTGATCCGTGCGGGCGTCCGCGCGATCCTCGCCGGCGAACCGTCGATCGAGGTGGTGGCCGAGGCCGCCGACGGCCGGGAGGCGGTGGAACAGGCCCGCCTGCACCGCCCCGACGTCGCGCTGGTGGACATCCGGATGCCCGTCATGGACGGTCTCGAGGCGGTCGCCGAGATTCGGCGGACGGTGCCGTCGACCGCCACCGTCGTGCTGACCACCTTCTCCGAGGACGAGTACATCGCCCGGGCCCTGGACGGCGGCGCCAGCGGGTTCGTCCTCAAGACCGGCGACCCGCGCGAGCTCATCGCCGGGGTGCGGGCAGTGGCCGAGGGCGGCGCCTACCTGTCGCCGCGGGTCGCGCGCCGGGTGATCACCCACTTCCGCGGCGGGCACGTGACCCGGGGCGCGGCGGCTCGCGAACAGCTGGCGGTCCTGACCGGGCGGGAACGCGACGTCCTGCGGCTGGTCGGCGAGGGATTGTCCAACGCGGAGATCGCGGTCCGGCTGCACCTCGTCGAGGGGACCGTGAAGGCGCACGTCAGCGCGATCCTGGCCCGCCTCGGGCTGCGGAACCGGGTGCAGGCCGCGCTTCTCGCGTACCAGGCTGAAATGCTCGGATGAGCGGGAGCCGCGGCAGCAGGGTGACCACGATCGCGGTGGCGACGGCCCCGATCAGGAAACCCGCCACCACGTCGTGCGGGTAGTGCACGCCGACGAACACCCGGGAGAATCCGGCCAGCAACCCGACCGGGAGCGCCAGCAGACCCGTCCGCCGGGAGACCAGCAGGATCGCCACGACCAGCGCGGCCGCGATGGTGCTGTGGTTGCTCGGGAACGACCAGTCCCCGGTGGGTGGGCATGCGCTGGCCACGATCGTCAGATCGGGAAAGGTACGGCAGGGGCGTTCCGCGTCCAGGTAGGTCTTCGACCACTCGCTCAGCCCGTACGCCAGCACCACCCCCACGCCGCCGGCCAGCACCCTCGTCAGGGCCCGGCTCCGGCGGGCACGCCAAGCCGTCAGCGCCCACATTCCCGCCAGCAGCACCACGCCGAGCTCGGTGAAATGCGCCATGAAGCCCTGCACGAACTCCGGAGTGGTGGCCGCCCACTCGACGATCGCCCGATACCAGCCACCGGCCACATCCGGAACATTCTCGATCCGCGTCTCGATTGCCATGCCCATGAACCGTAGGCACGGCCGGGCCTCCCGCCATCGGACGTGGGTCAGGACCGGCCCCTGACGAAAGTGAGGGTACTGGAATGAGAGATTGAGCCTCTGGAATGTCTCACTACGTCTGGTTACCGTCCGGTAACCCGCATGAAGCATTGGAAATAATCGATGCCTGTGCGGGCTGACCCGAGGGAGGCCGGATGTCCGTACGAACCCGCATCGCTGCCGCACTGCTCGCCGGAACCGTCGCCGGTGTGACCGTCCTGCCGGCCCAGCTGGCCGAGGCCGTCACCTCACGTGGCGTCAAGATCCCGGCCTTCTACACGCCTCCGGATGTGCTTCCGTCGGCGAACGGCACGCTGATCCGCACCGAACCCCTCAAACTCGCCCTGTCCCTGCCCGGCATCACCGGCACGCTGCCGGGCAAGGCGACGCGCATCATGTACCGGTCCACCGACGCGGGCGGGTCCCCGGTCGCCGTGACCGGCGCCTACATCGAGCCGTCCGCCGCCTGGCGCGGACCCGGCGCCCGCCCGCTGGTCGTGCTCGCCCCCGGCACGATGGGCCAGGGTGACCAGTGCTCCACCTCGCTGGCCCTCCAGAAAGGCCTGGTCATCAGCCTGGGCAGCCAGTCGACGGTCTCGGTCGGCTACGAGATCCTGGCGATGTACCGGTTCCTCGCCAAGGGCATCGCCGTCGTACAGACCGACTACGTGGGACTCGGCACCACCGACCGCCTGCACACCTACGTCAACCGGCTCGACTCCGGCCACGCCGTGCTCGACGCCGCCCGGGCCGCCCTGGCACTGCCGAACACCTCACTCACCGGGCAATCCGCCGTCGGCCTCTACGGTTACAGCCAAGGCGGTGGCGCGGTCGCGTCGGCCGCCGAACTCCAGTCGACCTACGCCCCGGACGTGCCGCTGAAGGCCGGCTACGCGGGCGCGCCCCCGGCGAACCTGGCCGAGGTCACCGCGGCCATCGACGGCAGTGAGCTGCTGGGCGCGCTCGGCTGGTCGGTGAACGGCTTCGCCCAGTCCGAACCGGCCCTCCAGACGCTGCTCGACCGCTACCTCAACGCGGCCGGCCGGTCGACGCTCAAGAAGCTGTCCACGATGTGCGTCGGTGACGCCATCCTCACCTACGCCAACAAACGCAGCACCGCCTGGACGACCACCGGCCAGTCGGTTTCCGAGATCATCAAGGCCGAGCCGGCGCTGCGTGACTACCTCGCCGGGCAGACCATCGGAACGCGCCGGCCCACTGGCGTGATCCGGGTGGCCACCGGTGTCAACGACAACCTCGTCCCCTTCGCGCAGGCCCGTGCCATGGCCGCCGACTGGTGCCGGCTCGGCGGCGAGGTCGTCTACGCCCCGATCAGCCTGCCCAAGGTCCCCAGCCCGGTGATCAACCACTTCGGACCGCTGCTCAGCGACCAGGGCACCGCGGTCGGCTGGCTCGGCGACCGGCTCGCGGACCGCCCGGCCACCACCAACTGCTCGGCCTTGAACGGATCGTAAAAGCTGTCAACAGGGGAGTTTCACTAGGCTGGCGGCATGACGCTGCGCATCGGAGTGATCTTCCCGCAGACCACGCTGGGCGCGGACCGCGGCGCGGTCCGCGCCTACGCACAGGCCACCGAAGAACTGGGCTACACCCATCTGCGGGCCGCCGATCACGTGCTCGGGGCCGACCGGGCCGCCCACCCCGGCTGGACCCGCGCCTACGACGTGGACAGCACCTTCCACGAGCCGTTCGTCCTCTTCGGCCACCTCGCCGCGATCACCTCGCTGGAGCTGGCCACCGCCGTCATCATCCTGCCGCAGCGGCAGACCGCCCTGGTCGCCAAGCAGGCCGCCGAGGTCGACCTGCTGACCGGCGGCCGGTTCCGGCTCGGCATCGGCGTGGGCTGGAACCATGTCGAGTTCGAGGCGCTCGGCCAGGATTTCGACAACCGCGGCCGCCGTTACGACGAGCAGATCACCCTGCTGCGCCGGTACTGGACGGAACGGTCGATCACCCACCACGGCGAGTTCGAGACGGTCACCGGCGCCGGAATCGCGCCACACCCGGTGCAGCGCCCCATCCCGCTCTGGTTCGGCGCCGGCTCGGCGCCCGCCTACCGCCGCATCGGCCGGCTCGGCGACGGCTGGTTCCCGCAGCTCGCACCCGGTAGCGCCGAACTCGAGGCGGCCCAGCGCGTCATCAGCCGGGGGGGCGGCGGGGGCGGGCGCGCCCCCCCCCCCCCCCGGGGGGGGGCCGGCGGCCCGGGGGCCCGCGCCGCCCCCCCCCAGGCCGCGAAGGCGCCGGCGTGGCGAGATTCCGGCGCCACACACCTTGCCGTCAACACCACCCAGCCGGGCATCACCACGGTGGATCAGCACATCGACGCGCTCACCCGGGCTGCCGCAGCCCTCGACCTCAAACCGGCTTGAAACCATTCATCGGTACGCGTGACCTCGCCCCGCCCATTCAGGGCCGCCCCGCCCGGTCGGCGCGAGCCGGCTGCCCGCTCCCGCCTGTGCCGCGCCCGCCGGGCTGAGCTCGGTGGCCCGCGATCTCCCCGGCACTCCAGGCCGTAACGCGCCCGGCCTGAGCTCAACTCCAGCTGACCCTCAGGGCTGTCTCAAGCGCATGGAGACAGCCCTGGGAGCCAGCGTGATGGTCTATCGCTTGGTAGCGAGGGACACCATCGAGGAGAAGGTGATGGCGTTGCAGGCCCGCAAAGCCGAACTGTTCGCCGGGGTGATGGACGGCGGGAAATTCGCCTCCGCTGGGCTCACCGCCTCTGACATCCGCGAACTTCTCGGTCAGGACTCTCGCCTGCCGTGCGCGTCGAAAGAGCCCAGGTGGCCATCGCATGATCCCGCCCCGCACCCAGGAGGCCTGTTCGGTGAACCTCTGTCCGCCAGTTCCCGGGTGGGAGACCTGACCGACGGCGGAGGATGCGATGAACCAGGAACTGAGCGGTGACAAGCGCACTGCGGCGATCGAGCGCATGGTCGCACTGACACAGAAGGTGAAAACCGGCGCCCACAACCTCGACCCGCAGACCCTGCTCGCCGAACTCGATGAGCTGGCTGACCTGATCGGCGACATGCAACCGTACGCCCAGGCTCTGAAAGAGTTCCAGACAGCCGCGCGCGGTATGCTCGCCTGGACCGACGGCGACTTGGCCGGGGTTTCCCGCTTCGCCGCGCAAGCGGCGCAGGCCCGCGACCGGGTGCCACCGGCAACGCTGCGCCACAACGCCGAGATCAACGATGCCATGGCACAGAGCATCGACGCGGCCGCGCACGGCGACCTCGGCGCCGCGGTGGCGGCCGTCGAGCGGGGCATCGCCGCCATCGCCGACCTCGACCCGTCCGATCGGCGCCGGGCACGGCTCGACGACGTCCGGACGACACTCGAGATGTTCGCCCGCCTACAGGCCGACCTTATGGCGGGCGGGACCACGCCGCCGGCTACGGCACAGGCCGACCTCGCCACGATCCGCCGCATGGCACAGCAGCCGCACCTCACCGAAAACGACCGCAGCCTTCGGCTCGCGCTGCTGGCGTTCGCCGAAATGGGGCTCGCCCAGGACTCGCCCGCGGCCCTCGACGCGGCCGTGTCGCAGCTCGAGCAGGTGGTGGCGACGCTGCCCGCCGATCAACCGTCACGACGGATTCCCTTCTTGGTCCAGCTCGGGATGGCACGGCTGCGGCGGATCGACGTGACCGGCGCCCGCGACGATCTGCCCGCGGCCACCGCCGAACTGGAGGAGGCCAGCGAATTGGCGGCCACCTCGTTCCAGGGCCTGCGGGCCGGCATCGCGCTTCCCTTGTCGTACGCGTACCGCTTGGCCGGCCGACTGGGGCAGAGCCGCGAGACGGCCCGGGAGGGATTGCGCCGGCGAGCGTGGAGTGTGCTGCTGCAGGCTCGGACCGCTGACGTCCACGCCTCCGCCCGTACCGCCGCGATGGAGGCGCTGGAGGCTGCCCGATGGTGCCTCAACGACGGCGACGTAGCCGGCGGGGCGGCATCGCTCGACGCGGCGCGCGCGTTGATCCTGTACGCGGCGATCGAGACCCGCGATCTCGCCACCCGGCTGGAGCACGACGGCCAGGTCCAGCTCGCCGGCGAGTGGCGGGCGGCCGCCGCTAACGGCGTGGCGCTGGTGCCGTTCGACCTGCGCCGCCGAGTCATGGCGGCATTGACCGGTGTCCGTGCCGCCGCCGACGGATCGGTATCGGCCGACATCGGCACCGGCCCGGTCCGGCTGCTCGACCCACCGAGCAGCTACGAGATCCAGGCGGCGCTGCGAGCCACGGGTGCCGACGCGCTCGTCTACCTCGCGCTGATCCCCGGCGACCTCACCCGACAGCCACCGACCATGGACGGTGTCGCGGTGGTGATCCGGACCGACTCGCCACCCGCCGCGGTCGCGTTACCGGCGCTGGCCACCGGACCCGTCACCGACCTCGACGCGTTCCTCGCCACGACTGCGCGGGCCTCCGAAGGAGAATGGCGCGACCTGGTCCCCGATGCAGACACCACCCTGGACGGGTTGTGCGACTGGGCCTGGACGGCGGCGATAGGCCCCCTCCTGGAGAAGCACCTTCCGGCACCGACCGGGCGGCCGCCGCATATCGTCCTCATCCCCATGGGCGACCTGACCCGGATCCCGTGGCATGCCGCACGGCGGCAGGCCGGCGGCGAACACCGTTACGCCGTGCAGGACGCGGTGTTCTCGTACGCGGCGTCCGCACGCCTGTTCTGCGACGCGGCCTGGCGCAGCGACGTCGCGGTAAGTGACACCGGGCTCATCGTGGGAGACCCGGACACTGCCGGTGCGGCCGCCGATCTGCCTTCCGCACGGGCCGAGGCGCTGGCGGTGCACGGCGCCTTCTACGGCCGCGCCCACTACCTCGGCCGTACCGCTGACGGCACGGTCGGCCCGCAGGGCGCCGGCACACCGGCCGAGGTACGGTCGTGGCTCAGCGCGCCCGACGGCGGCACCATGCTGCATCTGGCCTGTCATGGCACTGTCACGCCCGGCTCCGACGCCGGCGACACGTCGTACCTGCTCCTGGTCGGTGGCTCCCGGCTCGCCGCCGAGGAACTCGTCCAGGCGGTGTCCGCGGGCCCGGACCGGGCGATCGGGCTCGCCGTGCTGGCTGCCTGCAGCAGTAGCGTGTCCGGCCGCGGCGACGACGAGGCGTTCAGCCTGAGCACCACCCTGTTGGCGAACGGCGTCCGCACGGTGGTCGGCGCCCAGTGGAATGTGCCGGACGCCGCCACATCGGTGCTGATGTTCATGTTCCACCACTATCTGCGCGACCGTGGGCTGCGCCCGGCTCACGCACTGCGGGCCGCCCAGCTGTGGCTCCTGGCATCGGACCGGCAGCCACCTGCCACGATGCCCGCCGAACTGCGGCGCCGGCTGCCGGATCCCGGCGCTGCCGACACGGTTTCCTGGGCCGGCTTCATCCACTCCGGCCGGTGATCGCAGGTCGGGAGGGTCGGTTCCGGTCAGGAGTTGGTGCGGGTTGATTTCGCGGCGGCCCGACGACAGCCGGAACGGCACCGGCCACCGCCAGCGGGTCAGGTCCGCGAGCCGTGCCTAGTTGGCGATCTTGTTGGCGAGGACGGGCAGGCTTCGAGCGGTACCAACCCCTCCCAGCGTGGCATTGAGTTCTCGGTTGAGAGTCGCCGACTTCGCCATCCTCCTACTCGCCTCCGGACTATTCCTCGCCGTCATTGCGAGAACCGAATACGGTAAAGACGATCCGGCCGAAATTCGTGAAACGTCTTCACCCTCCATGGCCAGCGCAGCGAGGCAATCCGCCGCAAGCGTGATGCCGTCACCTGTCTCTCATGCTGCGCCCAGTTCCTCCGTCTGCCGGATCCCGCATCCAACACTGAAACAGCGAATCCATAGCTGGGTTACAGGGCCGGTCAGGTCGCAGCGCGAGCGCTCTCCGGCGGTGTCCCGAAGATTGTCGGGCTCCAAGGTTTCTAACCCGTCCGGACGGCCGGATGCCGAACCGTCCGGGCGACGCGCGGGGGTGCGGGGGTGCCCCCATGACCCTCTTGAGCTGCTGAAACACGCAGGCTTACTATCGAACATGCGTTCGATATGGCCACGCGGTGGGTTTAGGGGAGGTGGTCGATATGCTGTCTCGCAGCACTCCTTGACGGTCGACCAGGATCCGGGACCTTTCAGCTGGAAAGTTCTCGAACTGGTCGAGGACCGGAAAGGAGCAGAACCGTGACGGACGGCCCTCAAAGAAGTCGTCGATGGTGGCAGAACCCGGCGGCGGTGGCGGCGTTGATCAGCGCCCTCGCCGCTCTGCTGACCGCCATCGCGACACTCGCAGGTGTGCTCAAGGGGAACGGCCCCGCCTAGCCTGACAGCTAGAACAGGGCCGTACGTGGTAGGTGGTCCGCCCTCATCGTTTTGCCGCGTCGGGGGCGGGCCTTCTACGCGTCGAGCGGGCGATGACCCGCTTGATCTCGATTCTCGACGGATACCCCTGCCTGGACGGCGGTAACGTCGTGCTCTCGCTCGCGAGACTAATCAAGTCTTTCTGACGTGCCTGCGCCTGGGTTTCATCTCCGTGTAAACGGCTGGCTACCGACACCTCGCATGATCAGGCATTCGGTGGTGTCAACGGCGGCTGAAAATGGGTTCTGGTCCTGACCCCATCTCGTGATCGCAACTGACCCCAGGGTGTCTGATCCGCGGCTGAGCAGAACGCGTTTGCGGAGAAGATCGAACTGGCGGCGAAGCCCCTGGGCCCAGGACGGTGGTCGAATCCACGCTGACGTGCCATGTGATCAACCCGGCCGCATCAGCCAAGGACTGCAACCCGGTCAGGGCCTGCGCCCACACCCCGGCCCGCTGCGTCGGGCCATGTGAGGGTGATTTTCTGGTCGTTGAAACGCCACACGGCACGCCAACCGCTGTTCTTGGGTTCGATTCTCGCCACGATCGAACGGTACCCGTGCCCTGGGGAGAAAGGCCAAAATCAATTGACGCCAATGGTGGTGGTTAAGCGTCGAATGCGCACTCACAGAAGTTGGATAAACATGGACGAAGGCTGGTCGAAATGGGGCCGTAAATGCGACTCGTAACCCCTCGGTCGCGAGTTCGAGTCCCGCTTGCCCCGCCAAGTGAAGCCTGGGCCGGCTTCATTCACTCCGGCCGGTGATCGCAGCGGGCCGTGACGAGGTCTGCGATCGCGGCCCGCAGGCTTTCGGCCGCATGGCCTGGCCTCGTCGTGGCCCGGGACGGCGAGGCCGATCCTGCCATTCAGGACGATCCATTCGACGGGCCGAAGTCCAGGACGGCCCCGAGCGGAACTGGTCCCTCGCCCGCGTAGTCGCCGCCCAGCGATGCCGCTGGTGAGTCGTCCTCGGCGAGCGTCAGACTGGGCCAGGGCCCGGCGAGCGCTGCGTCGTCCAGGGTGATGCCGAGGTGCTCGAGTACGAGGGCCACCACTGGAGCCATCCCGGCGCCCTCGCCTTCGTGGGCGGCGAGCACCTCCTCCACCCGATCCCACCAGGGGCCGAACGGTTCAGACCGGCTGTGCCGCATCCCGGGCTCGAAGTACTCGACGCACTCTCCGTCGCGCCAGTACTGGAAGACGTCGATGCCTTCGGTGGTCGCCACACTGTACGTCTCAGTTCCCCGAGACAACTCCGCGAGCGATTCCTCCGCAAGGCCGATGCTGCCGTCCTCCTCGACGCAGAAGACCCATTCACCGATCCTGCCGGCCCGCAGCAGCGACACCGTCCCGTCACCTGATTCGCCCGAGACCAAGTCCGAGGCCGCGTCCCAGTCGAGCAGACGTGCCTGGTCCGGGTCGGCCCCGTACCGGGCGAACACGTCCTCGGGGCCGAGTGCGCGGGTGAAGGTAACGCATAGCCAAGTCCTCGCCCCGCGGAGCGGGCGGGACGGGGAATTCGGCGGTGGGCGGTCCACCGCGTACCGGAAATGGGTTTATTGAAGGCCGGAGCGGACTGAGGTGATGCGCTGGGTGTTGAAGCCGAGCCAGTGCATGCGGCCTACGTAGCGGGCGTGTTCGACTTTCAGGCAGCGATCCACGATGACGGTGAGGCCGCCGGATGTGGCGATATCGGCGCCCTCCTGGTTGATCACGCCGAACTGGGTCCACAGTGTGTCCGCTCCGATCGCCACCGCCTCCCGGGCGATCTGCGGCAACGCGCTCGGGGCGCGGAAGACGTTCACCACGTCGACCGGTACGGGCACGTCGGCGAGACTCGGGTAGGACGTCTCCCCGAGGATCGTGGACTCGCGTGGGTTGACCGGGATGACGCGGTAGCCGTGCCGCCGCATGTAGTAGCCGACGAAATAGCTGGCTCTCAACTCGTTTCCGGACAGGCCGACGATCGCGATCGTCTTCGCCGTGTTGAGCACCCGCTGGATGGTCAGCGGATCCTGGTATCGATTCACCGTTCCGCCACCTCCCGGAAGCCCTGCTCCAGGTCCCAGATCAGGTCCTCGACCGACTCGGTGCCGACCGACAGCCGGACCGTTCCCGGCCCGACCCCGGCGGCCCGCAGCTCGTCGTCGCTCAGTTGCCGGTGTGTGGTGCTGGCCGGATGGATGATGAGGCTCTTCGCGTCGCCGATGTTTGCCAGGTGTGACCACAGCCGGACGCCGCGGATGAGGGTCTGGCCGCCGTCGCGCCCGCCCGCGCAGTCGAACGAGAAGACCGCGCCCGCGCCGAGCGGAAGATACCTCTCCACCAGCGGCTGGTAGCGGCTGCCGGGCAGGCCCGGGTAGGTGATGTTCGAGGCCAGCGGGTGGGTGGACAGGAACTCGGCGACCCGCCGGGCGTTGGCCACGTGCCGTTCCATCCGCAGTGACAGCGTCTCCAGGCCTTGGAGGAACAGGAACGCGTTGAACGGCGACATCGCGCCACCCAGGTCCCGCAGCGTCTCGGCGCGCAGCTTCATGAGGTAGCCGTAGGTGCCGAACGTCTCGTGGAACTTCAAGCCGTGGTACGCGGGCGAGGGGTCGGCGACCACCGGGAAACGGCCGTTGGACCAGTCGAACGTGCCGGCCTCCACGACCACGCCGCCGATGCTGGTGCCGTGCCCGCCGATGAACTTGGTGGCCGAGTGCACCACGATGTCGGCGCCCCAGTCGATCGGCCGGCACAGGTACGGCGTGGCGAACGTGTTGTCCACGATCAGCGGTAGCCCGTGCTCGTGGGCGATCCCGGCGATCGTGGCGATGTCCAGGACGTTGCCGCCCGGATTGCCGATCGTCTCGCCGAAGAACGCCTTCGTGGTGTCCCGGACCGCCTTGCGCCAGAGTGCCGGGTCGTCCGGGTCCACCCAGGTCAGCTCCACGTTCATCTTGCGCAGCAGGTGTTTGAGCTGGTTGACGGTGCCGCCGTAGAGCGCCGCCGAGGCGACCACGTGGTCACCCGGCTCCAGCAGGGTGAACAGGGCCGCCGCCTGGGCCGCGATGCCGCTGGCGAAGGCGACCGCGCCGCTGCCGCCCTCCAGGTTCGCCACCCGCTCCTCGAAGACGGCCACGGTCGGGTTCATGATCCGCGAGTACGTGTTGCCGTACTCCTGGAGGTTGAAGTAGGCGGCCGCCGACTCCGGATCCTCGAACACGTAGCTGGTGGTCTGGAAGATCGGCACCGCCCGGGCGCCGGTGTTCGGATCCGGCCGCTGCCCGGCGTGCAGCTGTCTGGTCTCGAACCCGAACTCGTGCGGCTCCTCCGCCCGGCTCACACCGTCACCTCCGCTTCGCTGCGGCGCCGACATGCGCAAGCTCGCTCATGAGATCTTCTCCTCCAGGAAGTCGCGGACGATGGGGGTCTGCCGGGCCTCCTCCAGCAGGAAACAGTCGTGACCGTAGGGCGCGTCGATGACGTGGTTCGCCACCGGTTTCCCCAGCCGGGTCAGCACGTCGGCGATCTCCCGGGAGGCGGACGGCGGGTAGAGCCAGTCGGAGCTGAACGAGATCAGCAGCGTCCGCGCCTGGACGCGAGCCAGCGCCGCCTCCAGCGAGCCGTGGTCGCGGGCCAGGTCGAAGTAGGTGAGCGCCCGGGACGTGTAGAGGTAGGTGTTGGCGTCGAAGCGGCGCACGAACGAGGCGGCCTGATGGCGCAGGTAGCTCTCCACCTCGTACTCGGGCTCGCTGATCGTGTAGCGGATGTCGGCGCCGGATTGCAGGCGGCGCCCGAATTTCGCCGCCAGGCCGGGCGCTGACAGGTAGGTGATGTGCCCGACCATGCGGGCCACGCCCATCCCGGCGTCGGGGGAGCGGCCGGTGCCGTAGTAGCGGCCACCCTGCCAGTCGGGGTCGCGCTGGATCGACTCACGGGCGATCGCGTTCCACGCCACCCCCTGTGGTTGCAGCGCGTGCGTGGAGGCGATGACGACGATCGCGCCGACCGCATCCGGGTGGTCGACGGCCCATTGCAGGGCCTGCATGCCGCCGAGGGAGCCGCCGGCCACCGCGGCCAGCCGGTCGATGCCGAGCTGGGCCAGGAAGGCGCGTTCACACCGGACCATGTCGGCGACCGTGATCACCGGGAAGTCCGGCCCGTACGGTTCGCCGGTGGCCGGATCGACCGACGACGGGCCGGTCGTGCCACGGCAGCCGCCAAGCAGATTGGTGGAGACCACGAACCAGCGGTCGGTGTCGAACGCCTTGCCGGGCCCGATCATCCCGTCCCACCAGCCGAGGCTCTTCTCGAAACCCTCCCGGGTGCCCTCCTGCGGGGGAACCGCGGCGATTCCGGCGGCGTGTGCGTCACCGGAGAGCGCGTGGCAGACGAGAATGACGTTGTCCCGATCGGGGGCGAGGGTGCCGTACGTCTCGTAGGCCACCCGGACCGACCGCAGCTCGCGCCCACAGTCGAGCGGCAGTGGTTCCGGCAGGTCCAGGAACCGCGTCTTTACCACACCGACTGTCGTCATCAGGAAACAACGCTAGGCCAGGCCAAGATCATTGTCTAGCATCCCGATGGGTGTTGTAGAAGAGTGGATCAAGCGGAAGGATTCCAGCCATGACCACCACCGATAACGGCGTCAACGTTCAGGCCCTGCTCGATGCGCGTGAGGCCCTCAAGGGTGCGCCGGAGGCCGCCCAGTTCATCTGGCGGGCCACCTCCACGTGGAAGAACGGCGTGCACAGCACCACCACGATCCAGAACTTCTTCGGTCTCGGCCAGGAGCAGTCGCACAAGACGAAGACCGAGTTCACCGCCGACCACCCGGAGATCTTCGCGGCCGAGGACAACGGCATCACCCCGATCGAGTACCTTCTGGTCGGCCTGGCCGGCTGCCTCACCGCCGGCGTCGCCTCGGTCGCCCAGAACCGGGGCATCCAACTGCGTTCGGTCACGTCGACGGTCGAGGGCAACCACGACATCCGCGGCATCCTCGGCGCCGACAGCGACGTCCGTAACGGCTTCAACGACGTCAAGGTCACCTTCGCCATCGACGCCGACGCCAGCCGTGAGGAGATCGAGGCCCTGGTCGCGCAGTCGCAGAAGCGGTCCGCCGTCTACGACGCGCTCACCAACCCGACCAGCGTCACGGTCGAGGTCGCCTGAGTGTCGCAACGGGTCACCACGGTCGTCATCGGCGCCGGGCACGCCGGCCTCGCCGCCAGCCACTTCCTGAGCGAGCGGTCGATCGACCACATCGTGCTGGAGCGGGGCCGGATCGCCAACTCGTGGCGGCGGGAACGCTGGGACTCGCTGCGCCTGCTCACGCCGAACTGGCTGAACCGGCTGCCCGGCCACGGGTACGGCGGGCCGGATCCGGACGGGTACATGACGGCCGGCCAGGTGGCCGACTTCATCGGCGACTTCGCGACGGACACCGCCGCGCCGGTCCGGGAGAACACCGCGGTCACTTCGGTACGGCGTACCGATGGCGGCTATCGGGTCTCCACCGACGAGGGTGACCTGGACTGCGCGACCGTCGTGATCGCGTCTGGCGCGTGCAACGCGCCGGTCGTGCCGGAGTGTGCGGCCGGCGTGCCCGACGGGATCACGCAGCTGACCCCGTTCGAGTACCGCAACCCCGGATCGCTGCCCGACGGCGGGGTGCTCGTGGTCGGGGCGTCGGCGACCGGCGTGCAACTCGCCGCCGAGGTGCGACGGTCCGGGCGGCCGGTCGTGCTGTCGGTGGGCGAGCACGTACGCCTGCCACGGACCTATCGTGGCCGTGACGTGCTGTGGTGGATGGACGCGGCCGGGGTGTGGGCGCAGCGTTACGACGAGATCGAGGACCTCGCCCGCGCCCGGCGGTTGCCGTCGCCGCAACTGGTCGGGGAACCGGGCACCACCATCGACCTCAACGCGCTGACCGGGCTCGGCGTCGAACCGGTCGGGCGGCTGGCGGTGGTCCGGGACGGGGTGGCGCTGTTCTCCGGCGGCCTGCGCAACGTCTGCTCGCTGGCCGACCTCAAGATGAGACGGCTGCTGGCCGGATTCGACGAGTGGGCCGGGATCGGTGACGGCCCGGCCGGGTTCGAGCCGACCCGGATTCCGGCCGCGCCGAGGCTGCGGCTCGACCTGCGGGGCGGCGAGATCGCCACGATCATCTGGGCGACCGGGTTCCGTCCCGACTACCGCTGGCTGGACGTGCCGGTCGTCGACGAGAAGGGCCGGCTGCGCCACGACGGCGGTGTCGTGGACAGTCCGGGGCTTTACGCGCTGGGCCTGCCGGTGCTGCGCCGCCGCAGGTCGACACTGCTGCACGGCATCGAGGACGACGCCCGCTTCGTCGCCGGGCACCTGGCCGAGCGGCTCACGCCAAGGGTAGTCGCATGATGGTCAGGTCCAGCCAGCGGCCGAATTTCGTGCCCACCTCACGAATCGTGCCGGCGTGCTCGAACCCGAACCGCTCGTGCAGCCGGATTGACGACGTGTTGCCCGCCTCGATGCCGGCCACCATGACGTGGTGCCCGGCCTCCCGCGCGGCGGCGATCACCGTCGTCATCAGGGCCGATCCGATGCCGAGGCCGTGCCGGTCCTCGCGGACGTACACCGAGTTCTCCACCGTGTGCCGGTAGCCGTCGAGCGGCCGCCACGGTCCGTAGGTGGCGAATCCGGCCACCTGCCCATCGATTTCAGCCACGAACGCCGAACCCCGTGCCAGGTGCGCTGCCAGCCACGCGGTCGCCTCGGCCGCCGACTGCGGCGTCTCGGTCCACAGCGCCGTCGTCTGCTCGATGGCCCGGTTGCGGATCGCCCGGATGCCCTCCATGTCACCGACGTCGGCCGCCCGGATCGTCGTCTCGTATATTAGATTCATGTCCAATATCGTAGACCCGCTGGTGGGGCGAATCGCAAGCCGCATCCGGTCGGAGCGCGAAGGCCGCCGGTGGACCCTGGCCCAGCTCGCCGACGCCTCCGGGGTGTCACCCGCGATGATCAGCCGGATCGAGCGCGGCGAGAGCAGCCCCACCGCCGTCATCCTGGGCAAACTGTCGGCCGCCTTCCAGCTCAGCATCGCCGCCCTGCTCGCCGAGACCGACTCTGAGCCGGTGAGCGGGGTCCGCCGCCGGGACGAGGCCGTCGAGTGGCGGGATCCCGCGACCGGTTACCGGCGCCGCCAGATCACCGGCCCCGACTTCCCGGCCGAGATCGCCGAGATCCACCTGCCGCCAGGCGCCCGGGTGCCCTACCCGGCGGCCGCGTTCGCCTTCATCCGGCAGGTCGTGTGGGTCCTCGACGGCGAGCTCACCTTCCACGACGGCGACACCGTGCACGTGCTCGGGCCGGGCGACACCATCGAGCTCGGCGAACCGGCGGAACGGGCCTTCGTCAACGCCACCGGCAGCGAGTGCCGGTACACCGTGATCCTCACTCGGCACACCGCGCCGTGACCGTCGTCCGCCTGCTTCTCGCCACCATCGCCGGCACGGCCATCGCCAACAACTACGCCATCCAGCCCGCGCTGGCCACGATCGCCGCCGACCTCGGAGCCGGACTCTCGCTGATCGGGCTCGTGCCCACGGCCGCGCTCGCCGGGTGCATGGCCGGATTCGCCCTGCTGCTGCCGCTCACCGACCGGATCGCCCCGGACCGTCTCGTCGCCGCGCATCTCGCCGTTCTGGCCACCGCGCTGACCGTCGCCGCGACCGGGTCTCACCCGGCCGTCCTGCCGGCCGCCTACCTCGTCATCGGCGCCGCCGCGAGCGTGGCGGCACAGGCCGGCGTCATCGCCGGACGGCACGCGCCGGCCGGGCAGCGGACGGCCGCCATCGCCACGGTGGCCGCCGGGATGTCGGCCGGGATCCTGCTCAGCCGTCTTGCCGGCGGAGTACTGACCGACCTGCTCGGATGGCGGTGGATGCTGCTCGCCTTCGCCGCCGTCGCCCTGGCCGGAGCGGTCGCCGCCAAGCTGCTGCTGCCCGGCGCCCGGCCCGGCGCGGACCGGAATCTCGCCACCGAGTCGGCAAGCCAGCCCGGCATCGACCGGGGAAGCGCCACCGGTCCGCGCGCCGGCCAGACCTACGCCGCCGCGCTGGTCGCGCTTCCCCGGCACCTGCGCCGCCACCGGGCGCTGCGCTGGGCGGTCGCCTCGGGCGGCCTCTGGTATCTGGCCTTCCACCTCGTCTGGGTCACCCTGGCGCTGGCGCTGGCCCCCCTCGGCCCGACCGTCATCGGCCTCTACAGCCTGGCCGGGCTTCTCGGCTTCGCCGTCCTGCCGTACGCCGGGCGCGTCACCGACCGCTACGGTCCTCCCACCGTCATCGCGGCAAGCCTGCTGATCGCCGCCGCCGGAGCCGCCCTGCTCGCGACCGGCCTCGACCACCCACCGGTCACCGCGCTCGGCCTGGCCCTGCTCGACGCCGGCTGTTTCGCCGCCCAGGCCGCCAACCAGAGCCGCGTCCAAGCCCTCGACCCGCGCCAATCCGGCAGCCTGAGCAGCGTCTACCTGGTGCTGTACTTCGCCGTCGGGGCGATCGGCGCCGCCCTCGCCGCGCCGCTGCTGCACGGCGCCGGCTGGCACGGCGCCGTTCTGGTCGCCCTCGCCGCCTTACTCGCGGCTCTCGTCGTGGACCAGGCGGCCGTACGAGGTGAGCGTCCGCAGCGCCTGGAACGTGACGAACCCGCGCCACTCCAGACGTGACGCCTCACTCGGCGGCTCCCAGGTGACCGGCCAGCCGCCGTCCGGCAGTTGCGCGGCGGCCAACTGGTCCAGGTGCGCGTCGATCTGGGCGTCGTCGAAGAGTTTCCGCCACGGTGAATCCGCGGTCGGCGCGACGTGCAGGGGTGTGAGACCGTACTCGCCGGGCGTCGGCGTGACCTGGAACATCGATGTGCCGATCATCTGCTCCAGGACGGCCGGGGCGTGCTTCTCGGCCCGTTCCCGGTCCGGAACGTGCGCCAGGAACGCCATCACCTCGGACAGCCCGTGCACCTCGTCCGGCAGGGTGCCGGTCTCGACGGCGTCCCAGCAGAACCGGGCCGCCGCCGCCCGCCACGGGTGGTCGAAACCGAGCGCGTACAGGTGCCCGGCCAGCCCGGCGGTCGGATTGACACCGGGCTGATAGGTCCAGTCGGTCCAGTGGGCGGCCCGCGGATGGTCCTCGATCACCGGGAACGCGAGCGGCACCGCACCGCCGACGGACACCCCGGCCAGGTAGTCGCAGGCGTGGTTCAGCAGGCGGGCGTCGTGGGCGCCGGCGATCGCCATCGACTGGAAGGCGATCTCCACGTCGATCGGCAGGCTGGCCGGGCAGCGCTTGTCGGGTTCGAGACCGTGGCCGAAACCGCCGTCGGCGTTCCGATAGGCGCGCAGCGCGTCCACCACCCCGTCCGGTGACGCACCGTCGAAACAGGTGGCGAAGAGGCGGCGCTCCAGCGGGCGGGCCTCACGTTGCAGGAAACGGGCGGCAGCCAGGAAATCGGTCATGCGCCGACGATAGGCAGCGGTGTCCGGCGCCGTCTTGTAGGAAACGGACACCCGGCGATACTGGGATCCATGGGCTACCGGGAGTGGGCGCCGCCGCCTTCGCTGCGTGGCTCCGTGGTCTGCCTGTGGCGCCGGACCCCCTCCGCCGGCGACTCCCCGGCGCTGGTGCTGCCGGACGGCTGCGTCGACCTCATCTGGGAGCAGGGGCGCGGGGCGTTTCTCGCCGGTCCGGACACCGGGCCGATGCCGGCCACGATTCCGGCCGGCAAGACCATGATGGGGGTACGCCTGAGGCCCGGCGCCGGAGGACCGCTGCTCGGCATGCCGCTGGACCCGCTGCGTAACCTCCGCGTCGACCTGTCCGACCTGCGCCCCGAGGCGGCCCGGCGGCTGCCGGACGACCTGCCCCCGGCCGAGGCGCTGCACCGGCTCGTGACCATCTCCGGTGGGTTCGCCGAGGACCGGCCACCGGACCCGGCCATGCTCGCGGCGGCGCGGTGGCTGGATGACCCGCACACACAGGTTCACGACCTCAGCGCGCGGCTGGACATCGGCGACCGCCAGTTGCGGCGCCGGTTCACCGCGGCGGTCGGCTACGGGCCGAAGGTCCTGCACCGGGTGCTGCGATTCCGCCGTTTCCTGGACCTGTTGGACTCGGCGGGCGGCCTCGGTGAACTCGCGGTCCGGGCCGGTTACGTGGATCAGGCCCACCTCAGCCGGGAAACCGTGGCCCTCGCCGGGCTGCCGCCGGCCGCGCTCGCCCGGACCGTCAAGGCGCGTGGGAAGCAACCTGTGCAGGCGGTTGACTCTCCCACCGTGTGAGGCGCCAGCCTGGGTCTGTGACTGACTACATCGGATCCGGTCCCTACTGTTACGCCAACTCGCTGGCCATGATGCTCGGCGCCGGAGCGCCATCGCCGTCGACGATCGAGGTGCTGACCGGCTCGCCGTTCGGCTTCGAGATCCTCGGCGGAGGCCTACCCCTCTTCGATCCGTACGGGTGGGATCCGGACCGTGGTCTGGACGACGCGATCGCCCTGCTCGGCTGGACGTGCGAACGCGCCGGCGCCGAGGACGACGAGCAGGCACTCGCCAGGCTGCGAGACGCGTTGGAGGCCGGGCCGGTGCTGGCCGGACCGGTGGAGTTCGGCCTGCTCCGGCACCTGCCGGGGATGACCGGCCCGATCGGGTCGGACCACTTCGTCGCGGTGCTGGAGATCGACGGCGACCTGGTGCGCTTCCACGACCCGCACGGCTGCCCCTACGCGACCCTGCCGGTGCCCGACTTCCTGGCCAGCTGGCGTGCCGACACCATCGGTTACCGATCCACGGCGTACACGATGCGAAGCTCTTTCCGGCGGGTCCGGGAGGTCGCCGCCGACGATGCGCTGCGCGCGAGCCTGCCCGCAGCGGCGGCCTGGCTGCGTGGCCGCGACCTCCCGGTTCCCGCCGGGACGCTCGGGGGAGCACCCGGCGTGCTCCTGCTCGCCGACCAGGTGGCCGAGGGCCTGAAGCCCGAGGTGCGGGATCACCTGGCCCACTTCGCGATCCGGGTGGGCGCACGGCGGCTCGCCGATGCGGCCGCCGTGCTCACCCGGCTCGGCCACCCCGCGGCCGCCGCGGTCGCCACCCGGCAGGCGCGGCTGGTCGGAGCGCTCCAGCGGGACATCGTGGCCGGCGACATGAAGCCCGCCGCCGCGACGTTGCGGCTGCTGGCGCCGACCTATGCGGAGCTGGCCGAGGCGTTGTCCTGACCGGGCGTCAGAACACGATGCCGGCCAGGGCCTCCACCTGGGCGGGATCCTCGCCGTAGCAGTAGAACACCAGCTCGTCGGCGCCGAAGTCGCGGTAGGCGGCCACCGTGTCGGCGATCTGGGCCGGATCGGAGAGCGGCCGCCCCCAGTCGGAGCGGCCGGTGAAGGCGTAGTAGCCGGCGATGGCCCGGCTCGCCTGTTCGACGGTGGCGGCCGGGCCGACGGCCACGTTGATCTGGCAGACCAGACGTGGCCGGCCGGCCCGGCCGGCCGCCTCCCATTCCTCGTTGACCGCCTCCACGAGCGGGCCCGCCCAGGTGAGCGGGGCGGCGCAGAGGAAGCCGTCGGCGTGTGCCGCGATGCGCCGCAGCGCGGGACGGGCGAAGCCGCCGATGAGGATCTGCGGGCCGGTCGGGGTGAGCGGGCGCGGCCCGATGGGCGAGCCGCCGTACGGCTGACCCTGCCAGATGCGGCGGAGGGCGGGCAGCTGTTCGTCGAGTGCCCGCCCGCGCCGGTTCAGCGGGGTGCCGGCGGCCAGGTGGTCGTCCTCCCGCCCGCCGACACCGATGCCGAGCACGAACCGCCCACCGGACATCCGGTCGAGGGTGGCGACCTGCTTGGCCAGCAGGGCGGTCTGCCGCAGCGGGCCGAGCAGCACCTCGGTCTGCAACCGGATGCGGGTGGTCGCGCCGGCCAGGGCGGCCAGCGTGATCAGCGGTTCGGGATTGTCGAAGGTGAGACGGTCCAGCAGGGCGAGGCTGTCGAAGCGGTGGGCTTCCGCCGACCGGGCCCAGTCGAGCAGGCGGGCCGGTGCGCTGATGGGAAGGCCGAGGCCGAAATCCATGGAACTCTCCGTGCGGTAGGCAGCGAACATCGAGTCGCCACCTCCTCCCCGCGCTTCGGGCGGAGTCCCTGGCCCGTCTGCGACGTGTCTCCTGGGCCGGGAAGCGGAGTTCCGGTGACTATACCCTGGCCACGCAGAACTCGTTGCCCGACGGATCACGCAGCACCGTCCAGCGGACGCCGTACTCGTCGTGGTCGCCCTCGTGGGTCGCGCCGAGATCGAGCAACCGCTTGACCTCCGCCTCGTGGTCGTCCGAGGAGAAGTCGAGATGGCAGCGGTTCTTCGCCGCCTTCGATTCGCCGACCTGCAAGAACATCAGAGTGGGGCCGGCGTCCGCGGACCCGATGGTGGCGTGGAACCGGTTGGCGCCGTCGTCGACCGGCCGGTCCAGCGCGCGCGACCAGAATCCGGCCAGCTCGGCGGCGTCGGCGCAGTCGAATGTGATGTTCTCCAGCTTGAGCATCATTCCTCCGTCAGGTGTAGTGGCCAGCAGATCTCGGTGCGATAGGCGTCCTCGGTCACCCCGTCGCCCGGCCCGAGCAGGTAGGACTCCCGGACCGGCCCGGCGATGGCCAGCCCGGTCCCGGCCAGCCAGGCGCCCAGCGACCGGTAGCCGGTGACCATCTCCCGGTACGGGCCGGTGAACTCGGTGACCGCGAACCGTCCGCCCGGCAGCAGGGTCGGCCCGTCCGCGGCGGGCATGTAGGCGGTCACCGGCACCGGCTCGTCCCGGTACTCGGCCGGGAACACGGCGCCCGGCGGCCCCACCGCGGTGACGGCCGTGAGCTGCCGGTACGCCTCGCCGAGGAACCCGGCGAAGTCGTTCTCGGCCACCTCCCGGGTGATGGTGAACGCGCGGACCGGCGGCAGGATCCGCTCGGTGACCGCCGCCGGGGTCACCATCTCCGGCGCGTCCAACAGCTCACCGGTGGTGCGCAGCACCCGTTCCACGTGGGCCGCCCGGTCCAGCATCCGGTCCCGGTGCTCGGCCAGCAGCCGCCGGGTGACCTCCGGATCCCGGGCGGCCAGGATCTCCCGGATCGCGGCCAGCGGCACATCCAGCTCCCGCAGGTGCCGGATCACCGCCGCGTCCCCGAACTGGGCGACCCGGTAGCCGCGGTACCCGGTGCGCGGGTCGACCACGGCCGGTTCCAACAGCCCCGACTCGTGGTAGGCCCGCAGTGTGTTAGCCGAGATCAGCGTCGCCCGGGAGAACGCGCCGATCGGCAGGAGTCCGTCCATGCCGCCCAGTCTCGACCTTCACCCGGGGCGAAGGTCAAACACCGGAGAAGGCGGCTTTCAGACGGCCGGCACGCCGAGCCGGTCGAGCAGGTGCCGCCGCAGCCCGCCGAAGCCGGGATCGTCCTGGTGGCGCGGGCGGGGAAGGCCGATCGGCAGCTCCTCGGCGATCCGCCCGCCCTCGAGGACGAGGGCCCGGTCGGCCAGCAGCAGCGCCTCGTCCACGTCGTGGGTGACCAGCAGGGCGGCGAAACCGTGCCGGTCCCGCAGGCGTTGCAGCAGCTGTTGCATCCGCAGCCGGGTCAGCGCGTCGAGGGCGCCGAACGGCTCGTCCAGCAGCAGCAGTTCCGGCTCGCGGACCAGGGCGCGGGCGACCGCCACCCGCTGGGACTGGCCGCCGGACAGTTCGGCCGGCCAGGCGTCACCGCGGTCGCCGAGGCCCACCTCGGTGAGGGCGGCGAGCGCACGGGCCCGGGCGCCCGCGCCGGGCAGGCCGAGCGCCACGTTGTCGGCGACCCGTTTCCACGGCAGCAGCCGGTGTTCCTGGAAGACGACGCCGTAGTGGTCGGGGACGACGATGTCGCCGGTGGCCTCCGGATCGAGGCCGGCCAGTGCGCGCAGCAGGGTGCTCTTGCCGGAGCCGCTGCCGCCGAGCAGCGCGACCACCTCGCCGCGGCCGACGGTGAGGTCGGCGCCGTCCAGGACGACCGCGTCGCCGAAGGCCCGGCGCAGGCCGGTGACCCGTACCGTCAGGTCGCCTGCAGGCCGCGTCGCCATGCGAGGGTCCTCCGTTCCGCGATCCGGATCAGGGTGTCGGAGAGCAGGCCGAGAACCGCGTAGACGAGCAGGCCGAAGACGACCACGTCGGTCTGCGCGAACTCGCGGGCCTCCATCATCAGGAAGCCGATGCCGGTCTGGGCGTTGACCTGCTCGCCGACGACCAGGCTGAGCCATCCGGCGCCGATCGCCAGCCGCAGCCCGAGGAACAGCGACGGCAGGGCGCCGGGCAGGACCACGTGCCGCAGCCGCTCCCACTGGTTGAGCCCACAGGTCTTGGCGGCCTCGACGAGTCGCTGGTCGATGTCGCGGATCCCGGCGTACGTGTTGAAGTAGAGCGGGAAGAAGCTGCCCAGCGCGACCAGGCTGATCTTCAGCTCCTCGCCGATGCCGACCCAGATGATCAGCAGTGGCACGAGTCCGAGGTGAGGCAGCATTCTGGCCATCTGCACGGGCGGGTCGATGGCGTTGTCGCCGACGCGCAGCAGGGCGGCGGTGGCGGCCAGCGCCACGGCCAGGGTGCCGCCGATCAGCAGTCCGACGGCGGCCCGGGTCAGCGAGTCGAGCAGGTGTTCGCTGAGCTGTCCCTCGGTGGCCAGCCGCCAGCCGGTTCGCGCGACCAGGCTGGGGGCGGGCACCTTCTCCTCGGGCAGGACGCCGGTGCGGGCGGCGGTCTCCCAGACCGCCAGCAGCACGAGCGGACTGATCAGCCGGTGCCAGCGCCGCGGCCCGCGGGTGCGCCGCCGCAGCGGTGTCCGGCTGCGCAGGGCGGGCGGGTCGGCGACCGCGGTCACAGCAGGGCCTCGTTGAACTGCTCGTCGATGCGTTCGGCGATCTTGACCTGGACCGGGATGAGGCCGAGCTTGGTGAAACCGTCGGCGATGGCCTGGAGCTCGGCGCCGATCTCCGGGGTGATCGGGGCGAGCGGTTTGGCGCTGCGGGCCAGGGCGCGGGTGGTGGTCGGTTCGTCGATCTTCAGCTCGGGGGAGAGGATCTTCGCGCGTTCGGCCGGGTTGGCGATGCCCCAGTCGGTGGTGGCCCGGTATTTGGCGAGGAACGTGCGGATCAGGTCGGTCTTGCCGGTGACCGCCTCCGGGGCGGCCAGCAGGTATTCGCGGTTGTTGGCGAGGTTGGTGGCGTCCGCCAGGATCTGGACACCGGGCTGTTCGGCGAGCGCGAAGTACGGGTCCCAGATGATCCACGCGTCGACCTGACCGGCGTCGAAGGCGGGGCGGCCCTCGGCGGGTTTCAGGTACTTCACGTTGATGTCGTCGATCGTCAGGTTGGCCTGTTCGAGCAACTTGACGAGTAGCCAGTTCACGTTGGAACCCTTGTTGAGCGCCACCGTCTTGCCCTTGAGGTCGGCGAACGTCTTGTACCCCTTGTCGGCCTTGACCAGCACGGCTTCACCCTGGGGGACCGGCTCGCTGGTACCGATGATCTTGAAGTTGATCTTGCCGGCGGCGGCGAAGATGGGCGGCGCCTCGCCGGTCTGGCCGATGTCGATGGCGCCGGCCTTGAGCGCCTCGGTGAGCGCCGGCCCGCTCTCGAACAGTGACCATTCCGCGTCGGGTGCGTCCCCGCGCGCCTTGGACAGGCTCAGCCCGCCGAAACGCTGGTAGCCGATGCGCAGCTTCCCGGGGGCGCTGTCGGCGCTCGCGCCGGATTCCGTCCCGCCGCAGCCGGCGAGAAACGCGGCGCCGGCGGCGCCGATCAGGAGACGACGGCGAGAGGTGGGCATGGGGAGATCTCCTTTTCAGCGGTACGGGGAAACGCGCCCGAATCCGGAACGGTGGAACACGAGTGGCCCGCCGTTCTGGTCCGTGCTGTGGTCGGCGGCGTGCAGGCGCAGAAGCACGATGGTGTGGTCGCCGGCCGTCACCTCGCGGTAGATGGAGCAGTCGAACCGGGCGAGCCCGTCGTCGATGGTCACCGCGCCGGTGCCGGTGGCCGACACGGCCGCGCCGTCGAACCGGTGCTCGACCGGCCCGGCGAGCCGCCGGCACAGCTCGCCGTGGTGGGCCGCCAGCACGGTGACCCCGAGGTGGCCCGCCCGGCGCAGGTCGGGCCACGTCTTCGAGGAGTTGGCGATGGACACCGACACCAGTGGCGGCTCCAGGCTCACCGAGGTGAACGAGCTGGCGGCCAGGCCCACCAGGATCCCGTCGACGGCCGCGGCAACGGCCACCACGCCACTGGGGAAGACCCCGAACGCCTGACGTAGGCGTACCGGATCGAGGTCCTGATCGGTGGTGAAGGAGGTCACCGCACGGCTCGTCCCACGGCGGCGAACGGCACGGTGGGGCTGCTGCGGCGGCGTGGCCGTTCGTCCTTCCACAGCCCGCGTTCGGCCAGGATCGGCAGGACGCCCTCGCCGAACCAGTAGGCGCCCTCCAGATGCGGGTACGCCGACAGCACGAACTCCTCGATGCCGAGCGCCGCGTATTCGGCGATCCGGTCGGCGACCTGCTCGTGGCTGCCGACCAGGGCGGTGCCGGCGCCGCCGCGGACCAGGCCGACCCCGGCCCACACGTTGGGGTAGATCTCCAGGTCGGTGGTCGTGCCGTCATGCAGGTCCAGCATCCGTTTCTGGCCCTCCGACTCGGACAGCCGCAGCCCGGCCTGGACCTTGGCGATCGTCTCCGGCGAGATCCCGGCGAGCAGCCGGGCGGCCTCGGCCCACGCCTCCTCGGCGGTGTCGCGGGTGATGGTGTGCATCCGGATGCCGAACCGGACCGTCCGGCCCTGCTCGGCGGCCAGACCGCGAATCCAGGCGATCTTCTCGGCCACCGCGGCGGGCGGCTCACCCCAGGTGAGGTAGACGTCGGCGTGTTTGGCCGCGACGATCCCGGCGGCCGGCGACGAACCGCCGAAGTAGATGTCCGGAACCGGATCGGGGATCTGGCTGAGGGTGGCCGCGTCGACCGACAGGTGCTCGCCCCGGAAATCGACGGTCTCACCGGCCCACAGCCGGCGCACGATCGTCAGGAACTCGTCGCAGCGGCGGTAGCGGGCGTCCTTGTCCAGGAAGTCGCCGTACATCCGCTGCTCGTGACTCTCCCCGCCGGTGACGACGTTGAGCAGCAACCGGCCGCCGGACATGTTCTGGAAGGTTCCGGCCATCTGCGCGGCCAGGAACGGGGAGACCACGCCGGGCCGGAAGGCGACCAGGAACTTGAGGCGCTCGGTGGTCTGGCTGAGCATCGCGGTGCTCAGCCAGGCGTCCTCGCACCAGGCGCCGGTCGGGGTGAGGGCGGCGGTGAAGCCGTTGTCCTCGGCGGCGCGGGCCACCTGGGTGAGGTAGGCGACGTCGGCGGGACGGCCGGAGCCGCCGGCGGCCACGCCGTGGCCGCCGCCGACGACATGCCGTCCGTCGCCGCCGTTGGTGGGCAGGAACCAGTGGAACGTGAGAGACATGCGAGCCCTTTCAACGCAATACCTATAGGCTCGCTAGATTTTGTGGGTCAGGCAAGTCCGGCGGTGACCGGAGACGCCGAACACCCCTTCGGCTACGTCGAACGGGCGAGCCGCACGATGGTCTCCTCGAAGTCCAGGATCGCCGGCGGCACCCGGTCGAACCGGCGCCGCAACAGCACCATCGTCACCGGCGGCACCTCCTCGGCCAGCGGCCGCAGGGTGATCAGCCCGGCCTGTTCGAGGGGGTCGCCGGCGATGCTGTAGTCCGGCAGGATGGCCGGGCCGGTGCCGCTGGCCACCAGCGACTTGCCCATCTCGGCGCCGTCCGCCGAATAGGTCTCCGGCGGCGGATCGCCATCGAACAGCCGCTGCGCGAGCCGGTGCATCAGATATCCCGGCCGCATCCCCACGAAGGCGCGGGCACGCAGGTCGTCGACGCTGATCCGGGCCTTGGCGGCGAGCGGGTCGTCGGTGCGGCAGCAGACCGCCGGCGTCCCGTGCAGCAGCGTCGTCCGGTGTAGGGCCGCCGGGAGGTCGTCACCCGGGAAGACGTTCACCAGGCCGACGTCGAGGCGGCCCTCCAGCAGGCCCTCCTCGATCTCCGGCTGGAACATCGTGGCGACGTCCACCGACGTGTTCGGGTGCCCGGCGCCGAACTCGCGGACCGTCGGCACCAGCAGCACCGACGTGCCGGCGTTGACCGTGCCGACCCGGATCGCCCGGCTGGTCCGTGCGTGATCGCGGGCGGCCGCCTTGAGTTGCGTCACCCCGGCCAGAATCTCGGTCATCAACGGCAACAGGTCACGGCCCTCGCGGCTCACGCGCGCCCCGGACCGGTGGCGCTCCAGCAGGGGTACGCCGAGTTCGCGCTCCAGGGTGCTGATCGCCTCACTGAGCGCCGACTGTGACACGTGCAGGTGCTCCCCGGCGCGGCGCAGAGACCCGTGACGAATCACCGCCGTCAGGTACTCCAGCTGTTCGAACCGCACCGCCTCGACCCTACCCGGCCACCCGGCGGCGGCCGCCGCCGGACGAGGGCGGCGGCCGCGTGTCCCTAGTGGTGGTGTGCCTGCTCGTGGGCGGCGGAGATGGCGGCCCACGACTTCGGCTCGGACGGGACGCTCAGCGTGGTGACGCCCAGGTCGGGGCGGCCCGGGGTGTAGAGCCACGTCGCCAGGAACGCGTCCAGGTCCACGCCGGAGATCTTCTCGGCCAGCGCCTGGAACTCCGGCGTGGTGCCGTCGCCGTCGCGGTTGGTGCCGGTCCACGCCTGGAGGATGGCGAAGAAGGCCTCGTCGCCGACCAGTTTGCGCAGGTGGTGGACGGTGAGCGCGCCACGGTCGTAGACCGCGCTGTGGAACAGCCGAGTGGGGCCGGGGTCGCCGGGCAGCACCTGCCAGAACGGGTCGTCCGCCGGGTGGGCGACCGAGTAGACGTAGTCGGCGATCTCGTCGGCGGTGCCCTCGTTCTGGTCCTCCGACCACAGCCACTGGGCGTACGACGCGAAGCCCTCGTTGAGCCAGATGTCCTTCCACTGGCCGAGCGCCACCGAGTCGCCGAACCACTGGTGCGCCAGTTCGTGGACCACGAGGGAGTTGTTGGTGCCGCGGGTGAACGAGACGCCGTCGTACACCGGACGGGTCTGGGTCTCCAGGGCGAAGCCCTGATCGTTGATGCCGGTGACCACGCCGCCGCGGGCGGTGAACGCGTAGGGGCCGAACTTCCCGGCCGCCCAGTCGATGATCTCGTCGGTGCGCTCCACGCTGGCCCGGGCGGCGGCCGCGGTGGTCGCGTCGAGGCGGGTGTCGTACGCCGTGACGATCGGGCTGCCGTCGGCGGAGGTGTCCCGGTACGTGTCGAAGTCACCGATCGCCAGGAATGTCAGATAGGTGGCCTGCGGCCGCTCCTGCCGCCACGACCAGCGGTCCCAGCCCACGAGCGCCTGCTGGGCCCACCGGGTCGGGGTGCCGTTGGAGATCACCTCGACGCCGTCCGGAACGAGCACCGACACGTCGAAACTGGCCTTGTCGGTGGGGTGGTCGTTGCTCGGGTACCACCACCAGGCGATCTCCGGCTCGTTGACGGCGAGCGCGCCGTCCGCCGTACGGTTCCACGAGGTGAAGCCGGACGCCACGACCTGTGACGGGATGTCGTCGTACTGCACCACGACGGTCACCTGGCTGCCCTTGCTGATCGGGCGGGCCGGGGTGACGACCAGTTCGTGGTCGCCCTGCCGGGTGAAGGTGGCCGCCCGGTTGTTGACCCGCACCGACTGGGTGGCCAGGGCGAAGTCCAGGTTGAAGGCGGACAGGTCCTGGGTGGCGGTGGCGAGAATCGTGGTGGTGCCGGTCAGACGGTCGGTGTCCGGGTAGTAGCGCAGGCGAATGTCGTAGTGGCCGACGTCGTAACCGCCGTTGCCGTACTCCGGGTAGTAGACGTCGCCGATGCCGGGGCTGCCGGGGGTGGGGGCGGCCTGAGCGCCGGCCTGGACGCCGAGGACGACGGTGAGGACGGCCGCGGTGACGGCGACGGTCCTGCTGAGCATGGGTCTCATGCGGGCAACGTACCAATGCATTTAAAACAATCAATAAACGTGATCCTGGGAACGGGAGGCGTTCCCGGACCGCGGCACCGTGATCATCGTGCGTGAGGCGATCGGGTTCTGACCCGTCACACCCGGCGGGGGACGTGGCCGACCGCCCGGAGCGGGCCGCTAACCTCGGGATTATCGAGGACGACCTGCGCCTGCTGCGCGCCTACGAGCCGGTGGCCCGGTTCACCGAAGGGGAGTACTTCTTCCCGGTTTCGGTCGAACGGTACGTGGGCCGCGCCAGCCTGTGGCGTGCCCGGCCCGGCAGCGGCCTGCAGCAGGAGGCGCCCCCGGGCGGGCTCACCCTGGATCGGCTGCCCGCCGACGGCGGCTACTCGCTGTCCGGCATCGGCGCCGGCGACCGGCACGCGCACATCCCGCTCCGGGAACGCCCACCCCACCTGCGCCGGTCCAGCCGGCTCGCCTCGGTCGGCCCGACCGCCCGCCTGGTCGACGCCATCAACCGGTTCTCCCTGCTGTTCCGCGGCAGCGTGCCCGGCGGCAGCGCCGCCCAGTCCTTCCTGCTGCAACGCGACCATCTCCGGCCGGACCAGCCCACCTACTACGGCCGGGTGCTGCGCGACGACCCGTGGATCGTCTGCCAGTACTGGTTTTTCTACAGCTTCAACAACTGGCGGTCGGCGTTCGGCGGCGTCAACGAGCACGAGGCCGACTGGGAACAGGTCACCGTCTACCTCGACGGCACCGTCACCGGCCCGGACGGGCTGCCGCCGCCCCGTTGGGTGGTCTTCTCCGCCCACGAGGAGACCGGCGACGACCTGCGGCGCCGCTGGGACGACCCGGACCTCACGGTCCACGCCGGCCGGCACCCGGTGGTGTTCGTCGGCGCCGGCTCGCACTCCGGCGCCTACCTGCCCGGCGACTACCTGGTCACGGTCAAGCCGCCGAAACTGCGCGGCCTGGTCGGGGCACTGCGCTGGTCGGCCCGGCTGTTCGCGCCCTGGCACCACCACCATCCGTCGGTCGGCATCCCGTACGTCGACTACGCCCGCGGCGACGGCCGCGCCGTCGGCCCCGGCCACGACGAATCGTGGCACCCGATCCTCATCGGCGACGACACCCCGTGGGTCCGCGGCTTCCGCGGCCTGTGGGGCCGCGACACCCGTGACCGGCTCGGCGGCGAACGCGGCCCGGCCGGGCCCCGCTACAGCCGCGACGGCACGGTCCGGCAGCCCTGGGCCGACCCGGTCGGCTGGGCCGGCCTCGCGAAGGTCGCTCCCAATCCGGAGGCCGAACGCAAACTCGCCGAGATCCGCCTGCAACGCGACCACGACCGCCTCACCGCACTCGACGACCAGATCACCGCCCTGCGGCAGGAACTCGCCATCGCCGCGGCCGGGCTCCCGGCCGGCTCGGCCGAGGTCCGCGGCCTGCTCCCGGACGAACGCCGGCTGCTCAACCTGCGCATGGAACACACCCGCCTCGCCGACGAACTGGCCGGCGCCGCCACCGCCGCACCGCTGACCGACCACCCGCACGCCCACCTGCTGCACCGGCGCGTCCCGCTGGAACCCGCCACCGGCCTCCGTGGCCGGATCATGTCGTGGTGGGCGGTTCTGAGCACCCCGCTGATCCTCGGCGCGCTCGGCGCCCTCGCCTTCCCGTTGGGCACCGGGGGAAGCGACATCGCCCTGGCCCTCCTGCTCGGCCTGCTCGCCGTGGAAGGCCTGGTCCGCGGCAAGTTCCTGGCGGTCCTGCTGCGCCTGATCCTGGCGGCCGCCGCGATCGGGGCACTGGTCCTGCTGTGGCTCGACGGCCGCTACGTCGTCACCTTCGTCTTCTTCGCCGCGGCGCTGCTGGTCCTGCTGGTCAACGTGCGCGAGGCGATGCGCAGATAGGCTCGCGGTGTGGACCAAGAAGAACGCATCGCCCTGTTCCTGGACTACGAGAACCTGGCGATCGGCGCCCGTGATCACCTCGGCGGCATGACCTTCGATCTGCGGCCGGTCACCGACGCCCTGGCCGAGCGCGGCCGGGTGGTGGTGCGCAAGGCGTACGCCGACTGGTCCTACTTCGACGAGGACCGCCGCCTGCTGACCCGCTCGCACGTCGAGCTCATCGACATCCCGCAGAAGATGGGCGCCTCCCGCAAGAACGCCGCCGACATCAAGATGGTCGTCGACGCCCTGGAACTCGCCTTCGAACGCGCCTACATCTCGACGTTCGTCCTCTGCACCGGCGACAGCGACTTCACCCCGCTCGTCCACAAGCTGCGCGAACTCAACAAGCGGGTGATCGGCGTCGGCGTCGAGCGCACCACCTCGGCGCTGCTGCCGCCCGCCTGTGACGAGTTCCTGTTCTACGACCACCTCGAAGGTGTCGAGATCCCGGTGCCCGCCGCTTCGCGTACCCGCCCGGCTCCCGCCAAGACCGTCACCAGGCCGGAACCCGCGCCGGTCCCGGAAACCGTCATCGACACTCCCGCCCGCGACCCGGAGTCGCTGGCCACGCTGGTCGCCCAGACCGTCTCCGGCCTGCAGCGCAGCGCCAGCGGCACGGTCACCGCCTCCACCCTCAAACGCACCCTGCTGCGCAAGGACCCGACGTTCAGCGAGGCCGACTACGGCTTCCGCGCCTTCGGCGAACTGCTGCGCCACCTCGCCGGCCGCAACGTCATCGAACTCGGCGACGGCCAGGCCAAGGGCGACCCGGAGGTCGCCCTGCCCGAACACGGCGACCGTGAGGCCGCGTTCGGCCTGCTCAAGTCGGTGGTCATCGACGCCGGGCCGGTCGCCCTCTCCGGAATCAAGAACCGGGTGCGCAAGCTCGCCCCCGACTTCAGCGAGAAGAAGCTCGGCTACCGCAGCTTCCTGCAGTTCGCCAAGGCCGCCGCCACCGCCGGCGCCATCGACCTGGCGTGGAACCCCGACATCGACGACTACCTCCTGACAAAACCCCATTGATCGTACGGGCGAAAAAGCCCCCAACCGCAAGGAAACCGCCCCGCCCGCGCCGCGCGGGCTTTCCGCGACGTCCCAGCCGTGACGCGCCCGCCGGGCGTGAGCGGCCCGTCGCCCGAGGATCCGCTCAGCAGGCGCGGTGAGCCCTCAAACGGTCGGCCCGGATGCCGATGAGACAGGTGTGAGTGTCATGCCCACGGGTCAGGTTCTGTCTGACGTCCTGCTCGACGTGCACTGCGTCTATCAGCCGTTCGTGGATGTCGACACCGGGGCGGTGCTGGCGTTCGAGGCGCTGATGCGCGGCCCCGAGGGAACACCCCTGCAATCGCCGATCGCGCTGCTGGAGGCGGCCCGCGCCGCCGGACGGCTGGCCGACCTGGAACGGGCCTCGCTGCTCGCCTCGCTGGGCGACGCCGCGCGGATGTCCGGTGGGCGGCCGGTGACGCTCTTCGTCAACCTGGAGCCCAGCACGCTGACGCAGCGGCTCGACGTCGTCCTCGAAGCGCTCGAGACGCGGGCCCAGCACGTGCAGTTGGTCGTCGAGATCACCGAGCGGGCGCTGTCCGAAGACCTCCCCGGGGTGCTGGCCGGGGCCGAGCGGCTGCGGGCCGCGGGCTGCGCCATCGCCCTCGACGACGTCGGTGTGAATCCGGCGTCGCTCGCCTTCATCCCGCTGCTGCGGCCGAAGGTGGTCAAGCTCGACCTCAAACTGCTGCGCACGGTCAAGGACCCGGCCACCGTCGCCGTCGCGGGGGCGGTCCGGGCGTACGCCGAGGAGGTCGGCGCCGAGGTCGTCGCCGAGGGCATCGAGACGCCGGAGGACCTCACCCGGGCGCTGGTGCTCGGGGCCACCCTGGGGCAGGGCTGGCTGTGGAGCCGGGGTGCGCGCGAATTCCCGCCGTCGACCTTCCGGCCCGAGCGGTTCACGCCCCAGCCGATCGGTGCGGCGTTGCAGAAGACGCCGTACGCGCTGCTCGACGGCAAACGCCGGACCCGGCACGCGCCGAAGCATCTGCTCGCGCCGCTGTCGACGACGCTGGAGCTGATGGCTCTCGAGGCCGCCGTGCCGCCGGTGCTGCTGGCGGCAATCGAGCACGTGCGGCACTTCCAGCCATCGATGCTGCACCGGTTCGCCGACCTGGCGGCCCGGCTGCCGTTCGTCGCCGCACTCGGCGTCGACATGCCGCCGGAGCCGGCGCCCGGGGTGCGCGGCGCCGCCCTGCACCCGCGGGATCCGCTGGCCAGCGAGTGGACCGTCGTGGTGCTGGGCGCGCACACCTCGGCCGCGCTGATAGCCCGTGACCTGGGGGACACCGGGCCGGATCCGGACCGTCAGTACGAGTTCGTCGTCACCTACGACCGGGCTCTGGTGACCGGGGCCGCCCACTCGATGGTGGGACGCCTCACCGGCTGACGCTCTGCCGCCGTCGTCCAGCCGTGGCGCCACGACGTCCAGGCCGACGCCGGCCTGGACGGGTTCGTGGCCGGCCTGGACGGGTTCGTGGCCGGCCTGGACGGGTTCGCGGTTGGCTGGGACGGGTTTGTGGCTGGCTGGGACGGGTTCGCGGTTGGCTGGGACGGGTTCGCGGTTGGCTGGGACGGGTTCGCGGTTGGCTGGGACGGGTTCGCGGTTGGCTGGGACGGGTTCGCGGTTGGCTGGGACGGGTTCGTGGCCGGCCGGAGCCGGTGACGCCGGGCTCCGGCGCGGGCGGCCGCCGCGTTCGCCTCGCGGCGCAGGCTGTCCCGGGCGTCGGCGGCGAGTTGCGCGTCGTGCCAGGCGGTCGCCTCGGCGGCGGCGGCCCACCGGTACAGCTGATCACGGACGGCGGCGACCGCCCGGCTCAGGACCAGCTCCTGGTCGACGGGGTGCAGTCGCGGATTCCAGCCGCCCTCGCCGGAGGCCAGATCGGCCAGCACCGTGGCGGGCAGGTCACCGCGCTCGACGGCGGCCGCGGCGGCACGGTGCAGGAAGCGGGCGCGGTCGGCGTACTCGGCGACGGTGCGCCGGGTGCGCGGTGTCCGGAACGCGGCGGCCGCGCTGACTCGCGCCAGCCGCTGTTCGGCGTCCTGCCAGCTCTGCCAGGCCTCGGCGGCGGCCCGATCGGTCTGCCGCCAGTGCTCCCGCCAGCGGTCGGCGGCCTCGGCGGCGCGGGAAGCCGCGACCAGCAACTCGGCGGCGTAACGCTGGGCCTCGACCGCCTCGGCGTGCCATCGGGCGAGAGCCTCCCGGCGACGGCGCACCGCCGGGATCCGGGCCGCCAGCGGGTGGAGACGCCGCCACGCGCCCTGACCGGCGGCTGCCAGCAGGCCGGGAATCCGGGGCGGGAACAGGCGCAGCCAGCGTGCCGTCCGGGCGCGGGCCGTCCGGATCCGTGGGGGAAGCTCGCGAAGACGCCGCGCCGCCCGGCGGCGGGCCGTGGCCGGCAATCCGGCGATGTGTGTCAGGGACCGAAGTAGATGCTGTCGTGCCTGGCGGCCGGTCGTGGCCGGCAATCCGGCGATGTGTGTCAGGGACCGAAGTAGATGCTGTCGTGCCTGGCGGCCGGTCGTGGCCGGCAATCCGGCGATGTGCGGCAAGTCGAGATGCAGATGCCGTCGTGCCCGGCGGCCGGTGGTGGCTGGCAATCCGGCGATGTGTGTCAGGGACCGAAGTAGATGCTGTCGTGCCTGGTGGCCGGTGGTGGCTGGCACTTCGGCGATGTGCGGCAGGTGCAGGTGCCGGTGCAGATGCAGACGTGCCTGGTGGCCGGTGGTGGCCGGCAATCCGGCGATGTGCGGCAGGTCGAGATGCAGATGCTGTCGTGCCTCGCGGCCGCTCGTAGCCGGCGCCTCCGCGACCCGCTCCCCGGCACTGCGGCGGACTGCGGTCGCGGTGCTGCGGCGGGGGACGGTCGCGGCGCGGCGGGGAGCGGTCGCGGCGCCGCGGCGGACTGTGGTCGCGGCTCTCGGAAGAAGCGTGGCCGGTCGGCGGCTCGGGGTCACCGGCACGGACAGGACACGATCGTGACCGCCGGCCAGGAACGCGGGGATGCCCGACAGCGAGCGGCGGAGGCGACGGCCGGCCACCAGGAAGAGCGGGGCCAGCGTCGACACCAGCGATGTCAGTCGGCGCGCGAACAACACGGACCATCGCGGCCAGGCGCGCGACAGGTCCTTGGGCATGTTCCCGACCGTACCCGCAGGCCGTGGCCACCTCATCCGCCCCAGAGGGTGATGTGAGGCTCTTTCGGCGCAGAAGTCGGGTGGCGCGAACCGCCTGAGCAAGCGATTCGCGCCACCGGGTAACGCGGTCGGCGGCGCGTATGCCCGCCGGGTGGCGGGAACCGGCTGGGCAAGCGGTTTGCGCCACCCGGTAACGCGGTCGGCGGCCCGTACACCCGGCTGATGGCGGCGGCGATGGGCCGCGCCGGAATCTCGCCTAGATCTTGGCGCCGACGGCGGAGCCGTTGGCCGGAACCAGGAAGGTGGACGACGGGATCGAGCCGTCGGCGGCGCGTGCCCCGGTGATCACCGACTGGTCGATGCTGAGCAGGGTCCAGGTGCCGCCGATGTTCCACGAGTTTCCGGAGGCGGTGGACGAACCGAGGGCGACCGCGGTGGCGTTGCCGACGGCCAGGTTGGCGGTCAGTCTCGAGGTGGAGCCACCGTCGACGTCGAAGCCGGTCTTCACGTTCTTCCAGGCGGTGCTGCGGTTGATCACGATGGCGCCGGTGTTGCCGTTGTCGGTGAAACCGTGCGCGGCGTTGCTGAACGCGAACGTGTTGCCGACCGTGTGCGCGGCCGCCGGGCCGGTGCCGCCGCTGCCGCCCAGCTTGAAGCCGTTGCCGTCGCCGGAGAAGTTCGGGATGCTCCAGCGGTTGTAGCCGTTGCCGTACGCCAGGCTGTTCTGGATCGTGACGGGCGAGGTGAAGGCCCACGCGTCGAAACCGTCGTCGACGTTGTTCCAGAGCCGGGCGCCGCGGACCACGTTGCCGGTGCCGGTGCCCTCCTTGATGCCGAGGCCGTCGGCGCTCTCGCCGTTCTTGCGCGGGTCCCGGTTGCCGTAGCTGTCCAGGTTCAGGATCAGGTTGTTGGCCGAGGAGCCCTGCAACTGGAAGCCGGTCTCGTAGTTGCTCCGGGTGACCAGCCGGTCGAACGTGTTGTTGTTGCAGCCGGCGCAGTAGATCCCGTACGGCCCGTTGGCGATTTCCAGGCGCACGAGCTTCCAGTACGACGCCTCCATGTGGATGGTGCCACGCTGCGCGGCGGGGATGGTGGAGCCGACCGCGCCCGGGGTGTAGCCGAGGGCCTCGCCGTCGATGATCACGCGTTCGCTGCCGTACGCGGTGAGGGTGTAGGGCGCGCTCGCCGTACCGCTCTTGGTGATCTGGATGTTGGTGGTCAGCGCGTAGGTGCCGCCGCGGACCGCGACGGTGCCGCCGGCCGGGACCAGACTTATCGCTTTCTGAATGGTGGCGAGCGGCGCGGACAGGGTGCCGGCGTTGCTGTCGCTGCCGTTCACCGCCACGTAGAGCGTGGTGGTGGCGGCCGACGCCGATGGGATTCCGGTGATGATTCCGGCGGTTAGCGCGATGCCCGCGACAGCCGTGGCCAGCACATTCCGGGATTTCATGGGGATCTCCTTTGCGGGAACGCGCCGACGTGGGGGAATGCGCTTTCCCGCCGGGAACCTACAGCAGGGTTCGAGGCGGGTCAATCCGTCATGGTTCGCAGTGGGTGCGACTGCAACATTCCTGCAAACGGAAAGCATTGACTGCCTCGGATGCGCGATTTTAGGGTCGGCCACAAGGTTTCGCGGAGGTTTCACAGCCGCGGACGGCGCATTCCCCGATGTGGCCGTCCACATCCCCTTGACGCTGTTTCCGCCACCCGTCCCCGTTCCCCCGGGAGTAGCCATGCGCAAGATCGGATGGCTCGTGGGCGGTGCCGCGGTCACCGTGCTCGCCAGCGCGGTGATCGGCGGCCCCGCCCGGGCCGACGCCCTGTTCACCGATGATTTCGACGACGGCAGCGCCGACGGCTGGAGCCGTAACGGCGGCGCCTGGTCGATCGTCACCGACGGCACACCCGCCTACCAGCAGACCAGCGCCGGCACCAACGCCCGCGCGCTGGCCGGAACCACCACCTGGACCGACTACTCGGTGCGGGCACGGGTCAAACAGGTCGGCGCCGGCACCTCCGCCGGGGTGGCCGCCCGCGCCCAGTCCACCAGCCAGTACTACACCCTCGTGATCGCCGGCGGCGCGGCCCAGTTGCAGCGCGTGTCCGGCGGAACGGCCACCACCCTCGCCACCGCGGTCGTCGGCGGCGGCGCCGGGACATGGCGGACCCTGGCGCTCGACGTGCGGGGCAGCGCCCTCACCGGCTACGTCGACGGGGCCGCCGTGGTCCGGGCCGCCGACACCACGTTCACGCGTGGCAGGATCGGGCTCGTCACCTCGTACGCCGCCGCGGTCTTCGATGATGTCGCGGTCGACACCGCCGCGCCGGGCCCCGGCCCGTCGCCCACCTCGCCGTCACCGACCACCCCGCCGCCGCCCGGCGGATGCGCCGTCACCGGCGCGGCGACCGGCTTCGCGGCCGGCACCACCGGCGGCGCCGGCGGACCGACCGTCCAGGTCGACACCGCCGCCGAGTTGCTCTCCTCGATCGCCACGCCCGGCCCGCTCACCATCTGCGTCGTCGGCACGATCACGCTGCCCGCCGGCATGTACGACGTGACCAGCGACAAGTCGATCGTCGGCGTCGGCGCCACCGCGGGCATCACCGGTGGCGGATTCAACATCGGACTCCCGGTTTCGGACGTCACCTCGCCGCCCGCCGACGCGGTGCACAACGTGATTGTCCAGAACTTGACGTTCCGCAATGCCAGTGACGACTCGATCAACGTACAGATGTACTCGCATCACGTATGGATCGACCACAACGACCTGGCACAGGGCTACGACGGGCTGATCGACATCAAGCGCGGGTCGTCCCTGGTGACGGTGTCGTGGAACCACACCCACCACCACACCAAGAACATGCTGCTCGGCCACGACGACGCCAACGGCGCGCAGGACACTGGGCGGCTCAAGGTCACCTACCACCACAACTGGTTCGACGCGACACCACAGCGCAACCCGCGGGTCCGCTTCGGTGAGCCGGTGCACGTTTACAACAACTACTACTTCTACAACACCGACACCGGCGTGGCCTGCCAGAACACCGCCGGATGCCTGGTCGAGGGCAACTACTTCGAGGACGTCGAGGAGCCGGTCACCAACACGTACGCCGGGCCGTCCGGCCGCTGCGTGGCCCGCAACAACGTCTTCGTGGGGGAGTCCGGCACACCCGACTGCAGCGGCACCGTGCAGGAGCCGTCCGGCTACTACGGCTACACCCTGGACGACCCGAACCAGGTGAAGGCCATCGTCACCGCCGGCGCGGGTGTCGGGAGGCTCTGATGCACACGATTCTCGCCACGCTGCTGGCCTGGCCCGCCGTGTTGCTCGCGCCCACCGCCGCCGCCGACGGTTTCGCCGCCGGCACCACCGGAGGCGTGGCCGGGCCGACCGTCACCGTCACGACCGCCGCGCAACTGGCGCAGTACGCCGGGGCGAACACCCCGTACACGATCATGGTTTCCGGGCGGATCACGGCGAGCGGCATGATCACAGTGGTCGCGAACAAGAGCATCCTCGGCGTCGGATCCACCGCCGAGATCACCGGCGGCGGCCTGCAACTGGGCACCACCACCCGGCCCGGGAACAACGTGATCATCCGCAACATCCGGTTCAGCAACGCCTCGGACGACTCGGTCAGTGTCACGAACAAGGCGCACCACGTGTGGATCGACCACAACGAGTTCCTGCCGGGCTACGACGGATCGCTCGACATCAAGCGGCAGTCCACCAACGTGACCGTCTCCTGGAACCGGTTCCTCGGCACCGACAAGACGATGCTGCTGGGGCACTCCGACACGTACACCGCCGACGTCGGATATCTGCGGGCCACCTATCACCACAACTACTTCGAGGGCTCCAACCAGCGGCATCCGCGGGTGCGCTTCGGCGAGCCGGTGCACGTCTACAACAACTACTACAAGAACATCGGGCTGTACGGCATCGCGTCCACCGAGAACGCCGGTGTGGTGGCGGAGGGCAACTATTTCGAGAACGTGCCCTACCCGTGTCACTCCACCGGTGGGTACGCCGAAAGCGCCCCCGGCCGGCTGGTGCAGCGAGGCAACGCGTTCGTGAACTCCGGAGGCTGCGAGGCGGGCGGGTCCGTCACCGAACCGTCGGCGTTCTACTCGTACACGCTGGATCCGGCGTCGTCGGTGCCGTCGCTGGTCACCGCCGGCGCCGGAGTGGGGAGGCTGTGATGCACGGGATCCTGTCCGCGCTGCTGCTCTCGTCGAGCCTGTTCGTGGCGGCGCCCGCCTCGGCCGCCGACGGTTTCGCCACCGGGACCACCGGCGGGGTGGGCGGGGCCACCGTCACCGTCGACACCACCGACGAGCTGCTCGACGCCATCGACACGGTGGGCCCGCTGATCATCCAGGTGTCCGGCACGATCGCCATCACCAGCAAACAGGGGGTACGCCCGAACAAGACGATCGTCGGCCTCGGCACGAACGCGACGATCACCGGCGGCGGGTTCGACATGTACCGGTCGTACAACGTCATCATTCGCAACATGACATTCGTCGACGCCGAGGATGACGCGATCAATGTTGGTCAACAGTCACATCACGTATGGATCGACCACAACACGTTCATCCGCCCGGTCGACGGGTCGATCGACATCGTGCGCGGCGCCGACTACGTCACCGTGTCGTGGAACCACTTCGCCGGCACCGACAAGAGCATGCTGATCGGCCACTCCGACGGGGCGTCCGGCACCGACGTCGGCCATCTGAGGGTCACCATCCACCACAACTGGTTCGACGGGTCGCGACAGCGGCATCCGCGGGTGCGCTTCGGTGAGCCGGTGCACGTCTACAACAACTACTTCAACGGCAACGAGCTGTACGGGGTGGCGTCCACGATGAACGCCGGCGTGGTCGTGGAGGCCAACAGTTTCAACGCGGTGCCGTACCCGTGCTACTCCACCGGCGGTTACGCCGACAGCGGTCCGGGCCGCCTGGTCCAGCGGGCCAACGTGTTCACCGCCTCCGGCGCGTGCCAGGCCGGCGGGACGGTGGTGGAGCCGGGCAGCTACTACCCGTACACCCTGGATCCGGCCTCGGCGGTGCCGTCCCTGGTGCAGGCCGGAGCGGGAGCCGGCAAGATCGTTCCCTAGGATCGAGCCATGTCGCTCTACTGGGATCCGACCACCGCCCTGACGCCGGAGGACCAGACCGGCTGGTACGGGCGGTGGCCGGATCTTCACTGGGCCAACGTCCCCGGGCCGGTCTGGACCGGCGATACCGACAAATGCTGGACCGGGCGGCTGCACGCCCCCGCCAACATCCTCTACGGCGGCGAATACTTCACCGAGTTCGTCTACCGCCAGCCACGGACGCCAGCCGAGATGACGGCGGTCGTCACGGCCGCGTCCGAGGACCCTCTCGGCGGGTACGGATTCGACGGCGACGACCGATGGACACCCGAGACCGTACGCGGGTGGTGGCGCGACCGGGGCCGTGTCACCACCCACGTGGCGGAGTTGATCCGGGGCTGGGATGCGAGCGACTGCCACCTGGATCGCGAGGCGGCCGGGGGTGCCCGGGAGTTCCAGGACTACCTGACCGGCTCGCTCGCCCGGGACCTGCGGGTCTACCTGTTCTGGCTGCTGGAGAGGCGATCACCGCTGCCCGGCGAGCACCTACCCGACCTGTGACGGCCGGTCAGGCGGGCGCCTGGAACAGGACCGAGGACTGGCCGTCGCGTTCGTCGGGGCGCGGCTGCCGCACCATGCGCGCCACCTCCCGCAGGCCGGCCGCCTCCGCGCGGGCCGCGACCTCGCCGGCCGTGTAGTTGTAGCGCTCCAGGTCGACGTCGTAGCCCATGCCACGGTAGATCTCGCCGACGTCGCGGCTGCCCCGGCCGTGCTGGAAGCCGACGAGCAGGTGCCCGCCCGGCCGCAGCACCCGCGCCGCCTCGGCGAAGATCCGGTCCTGGCCGGACGGCGGCGTGTGGATGATCGAATACCACAGCACGACGCCCGGGAAGGCGTCGTCCGGAAACGGCAGATCGGTCAGCGACGCCACCGAGAAGGTCAGCTCGGGACTCTCCTTGCGGGCCCGGGCGATCATGCCGGGGGAGAGGTCGACCCCCTCGGCCAGAAGGCCGCGGCCGGTCAGATACCGGCTCAGCCGGCCCGGGCCGCACCCCGCGTCGAGAATCCGCGGGTCACCGCCGGCGATCACCGCGGCGGCGAAGGCGTCGACCATCGCCAGATCGAGCGGATGCTCGGCGCTGGTGTCCGGAAAATAGTCGGCGTACGCGTCCGCGACCGTGTTGTAGGCCTGCTCCACACCGCGATAGTCCACTGGGTCCGTCACGCCGGGCATCATCGCACCGTCGGGGCCCGACTTGCCTGCCGGATCGGTTTCGGCGAAGATCGCTTTCATGACCAGCGGAAAGGGCGCCGCGCGCCCCGTCGAGTGAACGTCCCGGCTCCGGCAGACGGCTGGAGATGGCTGGAAGCGGGCCTCCGAACCGGCGACGTCCTGAATCCCGGTGACGACGCGCGGGAACACGTCGTCTACTTCGTGCGGGCCGACCGTGACGGGCTGATGACGCACCGCCTGCTGACGTTCGTGGCCGAGGGCCGGGCACGAATACGTCGTGTCGCCCTGGAACTGCTGGATCAGCTCTGCTTCCCGCCCTCCGATTGGCCCCTGGTGGCCGATGCCGCCGAACGGGCCCTCGACGACGTGGACCCCTCGGTTCGGCTCGCTGCGGCGAGGCTTCTGGTGAAGGCCGCCGAACCCGCTCGTGCCATGTCGGCCTTCAACGATTCGGCAGATCCGATCGTCCGGACCGCCCTGATGGAGGTGATGCCCTGGCAGCGGATCCGGCGACATCGAGCAATCCTGGAGCGTCTGCGGACGGATCCGGTAGCGGCCATCCGGTTTCTGGCCAACATCGCGCTGCTCGGCCGCGACGAGTCACCGGTGCGGGACGCCGCGATCCGAGCCGACCTCGAAGCCTCGATCGCGGCCCTGAACACGCCGGGCTCCGCCGGGCAGCGGTGGGCGTGGGCGCTGGCGGGCGTCGACCGGGAGGAGGACTGTTGTCTTTTCGCGGAACGGTTGACGGATTCGGCCGGGAGCGAGAGCGTCAGGCTCGAAGGCGTCCGGATGGCGGCGGCGGCGATGTGTGAGTGGCGCGCCGCGCCCGCCCGGGTGACGCCGATGCTGATCCGCATCCTGCAGGAGGAACCTTCCGGCGTACGGGCGGCGGCACTGGACGCGCTGGCCGCCTCGGTAACCGCGTCCCGGCTGGCGGCGGACGAACTCGCGGCGCTGGCGGACGACCCGCACCTGGGCGCGACGGCCGCCACCGCCCTGGGCAGCGCCGGCGACCACCGTGCGATGCCTCATCTGGTTCGGCTGCTGCTCGCCGACAGTGATCAGCCCCGCCTGACCGAGGCATTCCGGGTCCTCGCCAGGGCGGGCGCCGATCCGGAGGCGCCGGTCACCGCCGCCCGGCGGATTCTCGCCACGCATCCGCACCACTCGGAACCGGAGCGAGCGATGCGGGTGCTGGCCGCGTTCGGCCCAGGGGCGGCCGCCGCGGTCCCGGAACTGATCGTCCGGCTCCAGCAGGCGGTGAACGACACCCCGGACTGGGCCATGTGTGTCCTGGGCCGGATCGGCCCGGCAGCCGCCGCGGCGATCCCGTACCTGCGCGAGTATCCGATACAGGCCGCCACACACGCCCTCCTCGAGATCACCTTGGACCGGGCACCGGCCGATCGGAGTCTCGCCAACTGTCCGGAGCGGCTTCTTCGCCACGGCCGCTTCGCGATGGATCTGCTGAACTGGCTCGCCGGGAACGGTGGGCTCACAGCCCGCCAGCACCGGCAGCTGCGAAGCCTGTTCGAGACACCCGGATCCACCCGGGTGGCAACGGCCGGCGCGCTATGGCTCCACGAAGGCCCGGCAGCGGCCGAAGAGCTGCTGGAGGTACTGCCGGAGTACCTGTCCGACGACCGGTACGCGCTCGCGGCGCTGAGGGTGCTGACCGCCATGGGACCGCATGCGGGCCCGATCCTCGACCGGCTGGACCGATTCGTGGCCGCACGGCAGCGGACGCGCTTCCATAGCGGCGCCCGCGATGCCGCTGCCATGCGGATGGACGAGGCGTTGGTGACCGAGGCGATGGCCCTCCGGCAGCGACTCGGGAGGATCACCACTTGCTGAGGCCCGGGCCACCCGGTCAGGACCGGGCCTCCATGCCGTTCGCGACGGTCAGGAGGCGGTCGGCCAGGGCGGGATCGGCGGCCCGCACCGCGGTGAGGTCGGTCCGGGTGTCGAGCTGTTGTGTCCACAGGACCGCCCGGCCCACCTCCAGCAGGCGCAGCGCACGTTCGGGGTCGCCGGCCGCGCAGGCGCAGGCCGCCGCATTGTCGGTCAGCTGCCGCCCGCTGAGCAGCAGCGACTCGCGGCTGGCCCGGTTCAGGCCGCGCCAGGCGAGCCGGGGCAACAGGTCGACGGCGGCCGCGAACCCGTCGGCGGCGTCCGCCCAGTCGGCCATCGCCGCGGCGCTGCGGCCCCAGTTGTGGGCCGCCTTCACCCGTTCCGCGACCGGGGCGGACCAGACCGCGACACCCTCGTACGCCGTGTCCCGCGCCCGCCGGCCGTCCGGTTCCCGATGGGACAGAGCGTGGCGCGATTGCAGGGCGGCGCTGAGATTCGACAGGTACATGACGCGGTCGGCGTGGCCGTCCGGGGTGCCGTCGACGGCCGCCTCGAACAGGCGCACCGCCTCGTCGAGATCCTCGGCCGCGCCGGTGGCGTCGAACCGGTGACCCAGCGCGAGGCCGAGGTTGGAGTCGTACCCGGGAAGTTCCGGATCGTCCGGCGGCAGCAACGTGATCGCCTCCCGCAGCGCCTCGATCGCCTCGGTGAGATCCGGCAGCCGCCGGTGTGCCTCGAAACGGATCTGGAGGACCACGCCGAGGTTGCTGAGCAGCTCGGCCCGGCCCAGCAGGGTCGTGTCCGCGCCGCCGGGGAACGCGGTCGCGGCCCGGCAGGCGTCGACCGCCGCGTCCAAATCCGCCGGGTTCCGTAAGCGGTCGTACCGGCCCCGCAACGCGACTCCGAGCGCCGACAGGGTGGTGGGACGTACCGGGTGGCGGCGCCGCAACGCGGCGAGCGACCGCCGGAGCACCTCGATCGCCTCGTTCGCGTCGTCCAGTTCGCCGAGGTGGCCGAACCGGATCGTCAGCAGGTTGCCCAGCGCGGACAGGACGACGCCGCGGACCAGGCGCCGGCGGCGCCGGGGCAGCCGCTCCAGCACGTCACGTTTCAGGTCGATCGCCTCGTTGAGGAACCGGATGTCGCCACTGCGCTCGAACCGTTCACGCAGCCGGCCGGCGAGCAGGTCATGAGTGGCGAAGTCCGGCATTCGCGCCAGCCGGTCGCGCAGCAGTGGGAGCTCGAAATCGATCCGTTCGAGTTCGGGGGTCTCGCCGATGCCGTCGACCCGGGCCGCAGCGCCGTCCCAGCGGTCGCGGGGGATCTCGTCGATGTCGCGGCGCGCCCGCTCCGGCACGATCTGGTCGCCCTGCCGGTGCAGCAGCAGCTCGGAGAAGTGGTCGAGAGCGGCCGCGTGGTCGTCGGTCAGCGACGGGTCGGCCAGATGGCGGCACCAGTGCAGCCATCCGGACAGGGCCAGCAGCTCCCACTCGGCGGGCCCACCGCCGCCCTCCCAGAGGGCGGCGTAGACGCCGGCCAGCCACAGCCGCCGGACCTCCCCGACCGCTTCCGAGGTCAGCACGGCCGCGGTGTCCCCGGACCGGCGATAGGCGCCGATCCGGGCCGCGATCGTCCCGGCCAGAGCGAGGGCCTGCTCGGACGCGGTCGGCATGGGCGGGTCAACCTCTCAGGGCATACAACTCCACCAGGGCCTCGGACAGGGCGACCGGATCACAGTCACCGAACGGGATCCGCCGTGCGGCCCCGAAGTGATCCGATGGCGCTTCGTCGACCCAGATCTCGGTGATCCGGTGCTCACTAACCGGATCGTACGACGAGGTCGACACCGGCTTGTCCAACTCGGCCAGCAGGGTCAGCCCGCCGGGCAGTTCGGTCCACAGCCGGGTGTACGGCGTGTACGAGGTGCCGTGCCCCTCACCGTGCCAGCGGCCGTTGACCGGCTCGTCGAACCGGTCGTTGCGCACCGGCCCGAACCCGGGCAGGCTGGTCGCCGCGCGCTCGGCCGCGGTGAGCACCACCGCAGGCCGGTTCACCTGCGGGAACGGCTGCATGATCTCGTAGTCGGCGAAAACCCGTGCCCACGCCGTCAGATCGTCACCGAGTTCCGCCGGGTGCACGATGCGCACCCGGGCGTCGCCGTCGAGGGTCACCGTGTCGTCGTCGAGGTCGGCGAGAGTGCCGTCCTCGGCGACCCGCACGGCCCGGATCAGCCGGTCGCCGGCGTCGTACTCGCCCCACAGCAGCCGGCGCGCGATCGGGCCGAGGATCGGGTGCGGCAGCAGGAAGCCGGGCAGATCGCGGGCCGGCCGCGCGTAGCGGGCGAACATGTCGCGTTCCAGGCGGACGAGCTGAACCGCCGCGGCCGCCCGCAGATCCTTCTTGAACTGCAGGAACCACGGGTACGCCTCGGGTTTGGTGTCCCGGACGCCGGGCTTGGGCGGCCGGGCCAGCAGTTTCCCGGTCGGCCCCTGCACGAAGGCGGTCAGGTGCTCGTCGGTGACCACCGGGAACGAGCGCGGCCCGTAGTCCAGCGTGATCCCGGCATCCAGGCCGAGCGTCGGCGCCAGCCGGTCGGCGACCTGCGCCACGGTCATGCCGCGGCCGGCGGCCACCTGGGCGAGATACACGCGGAGCCGGTCGTTGCGGGACCCCCGCGACATGCGCTGTTCGATCGCCAGCAGATGCCGCATCGCCGCGTCCGAACCGATCGCGCACAGCACCGCGTACCCCTCGATGGCCCGCTGGTGGCGGCTGTCCTGCGGCCAGGCGCGCACCTTGGGCGCCAGGTAGTCGACCGTGGCGTCGTCGCCGAGGTGCGCCTGCGCGACCACCACCCACGCCTCCGACGGCGGCAGGCCACCGGAGATCCACGCCTCCATCAGCGCCCGCCCGAATTCCGCCAGACTCGGCCGGTCACACCCGGCGATCAGCTTCTCCACCTCAGGATCGGGTGGCGCCACCATCGGCTGCGCGGCCTCCCACGACTCGACCACCATGGGCCGGCCGAAGGGCCCCTCCGGATCGCCGGGCGCCGGCTCCGGCGGATCCGCCAGCCGCGACGAGGTCAGCGCCAGAATCAGGCGGCCGGTGTCCTCGACCGACATGATCCCGCCGTCGGCGAGTGAAATCTTCGGCAGATCGCCGAGATTCAGCCACGACGGAACCTTCGCCCTCCGTGCGGCTCGCGCCGGCGTCGAAAACAGCGGGGGTACGGGAGTGAGCACACCGTCGTCCGGCCCCACCAGGGCGATGACCGCGGCGTGCACGCTCGCCCCGTACCCCTCGGCGGTGGTGATCAGCATCGGACCGTGACCGATCGACGCCAGATAGCGCACCGCGTCCTCGGCGTTGCGCCGGCCCGCGCCGGCCCGCCCGATCGTGGCCGGAACCAGCGCCCGCGCCGCGGTTTCGACATGGCGCTCCAGCCACAGCCGCGCCCACAACCGGGCCGATCCGAGGTGGCGCAGCCATCCCGCCACGAGACGCGCCGGCTCCGGACCGCGGAACGGCAGCATCAGCACGCCCATCTGGTCGGCGGAGTGGGCCGTTCCCGCCACGGCGAGCGGCAGCGCGTCCACCCCCAGCCGGGCCACCGCGACCCGGCTCAGGTCGATCCGTTGCGGCACCCGGTAACGCAGCTCGTCGGTCTTGCCGAGCAGCTTGCGCGCGGTCGCCTCCGGGCCCTCGGCGAGCAGCCACGACACCTGCCGGGCCGGCAGATCGGTGAAGTCTCCGGCGGCGTCCACCGCGTCGGCCCAGCCGGGCTGCTCGGGCCCGTGGCCCAGCGCCGCGATCCGCGACAGCCAGCGCTCCCGCTCGCCGTCCTCCCACGCCATGACCGTCGCTTCGTCCGTCACCGGCACACCCCCGTGCTCCTACACATGTCTGTAGCCGGAGACCGTATCCGAGCGCCGCTCAGGCCGCGGCGGCGGAGGAGCGGGCGTGATGCCGGCCGGTCGGCGGCATCAGCGTCCGGGTGCCGTTCGGGTTGCGGCGGTGGGGGAGGAGCGGGCGTGGTGTCGGCCGGTCGGCGATATCAGGGGTCTGGGTGTCGCTCGGGTTGCGGGGGCGGTGGCGGGGAGTGGGTGTGGTGTCGGCCGGTTGGCGGGATCAGCGTCCGGGTGCCGCTCGGGACGCGGCGGCGGAGGAACAACGGCTGGCGGGAGTCTGTTCATGGCGATCTTCCTGGCCGCAGGCCGATACCGTCTCGATATGGAGATGTCTCGATCATTCGGTGCGGCGGCGACCGCGTACGCCCTGCACCGCCCCGACTACGCGCGGGCCGCCGTCGAGTGGGCCCTCTCACCCGCGCCGGGCCGGCGGGTGCTCGACCTCGGCGCCGGGACCGGAAAGCTCGCCGCGGTCCTGGCCGCGATGGGCGCCGAGGTCACCGCGGTCGAACCCGATCCCGCCATGCTGGCCGAGCTGCGGCGTACGCTGCCGGATCTCCGGGCGCTGCCGGGCAGCGCCGAGGCGATCCCGCTGCCGGACGGATCCGCCGACGCGGTGCTGGCCGGAAACGCCCTGCACTGGTTCGACATGGACACCGCCGGGCCGGAGATCACCCGGGTCCTCGCGCCGGGCGGTGTCCTCGCCGGACTGTGGAACGTCGTCGACGACCGGGTCGACTGGGTCGCCGGTCTGGCGAGAATCAGCGGCAGCGCCGCCATCGGGCCACGGGACACTCCGGACAGCTGGCGTGCCGAGGCCGCGCGCCTGCGGTTGCCCGGTTTCGGTGTGCCCGAGCAGGCCGCGTTCCCGCACGGGCAGCGCCGCACGGCCGACTCGCTGGTCGCGACGCTGGCCACCCGGGCCGGGATGCTCGTCATGCCGCCGGGGGAGCGGGAGGCCTCACTCGACCGGATCCGGGCCTATCTGGCGAGCCGCCCGGAGACCGCGGACGGCGAGTTCACCCTTCCGATGCTGACCTGTGTGCTCCGCAGTTCCCCGGTGACATGATCATCGGATGTCGAATCTGACCGACTACTTCGCGGCGCCCACCGACGGGGTGGCGGCCACCGCCGCGGAGTACACCGAGGGCCGGCCGGGGCTGCTCGATCTCACGCCGCAGGACGTGGCGGCCGGTAAAGCGCTGTACAGGCAGAATCCCGTGCTGGGAGCGATGCCCCGGGTACGGACCGCGGCCTCCGGGACACTCGTGGTGCAGAGCAAGAATGTCGAGCCCGCTCTTTCGATGGCCCAGCTCGAGGAGATTCTGACCGGCCGAATGCGGCGCGTCATCAAGGACGACCCCCGGTGGGCCGCACTGATCGGTCCGGCCCGGCCCGAGGACGTCGCCGGCGCCGGGGTCGTCTCCCTCACCGACTCGCTCCGCGACGCTCTGGCCGGACTGGACGCCCCGGCGATCCGGGAGGCGGCCCGGCGGTGGGGCGAGGCCGAGGAGTTCGCGGATGCGGACACCAGTGGTCTCGCGCCGTTTCTCACGGCGCTCGCCGATCTCGCCGCCCGCGCGCTGACCGGCGGCGAGCACCTCTACTGCCGGGTCGTTTTCTGACCGGCCCGGTAGGGAGGCCGACAACTGGCACTGAATCGCCGGGTGACGTTCTATGTAGACGTCGTGGGCCGTGGTGAATACCGGTTCGGGCCGGGGTTGTTGATCATCTACCCTCGGAGGGATTTCGGAGCAACGAGAGCGGAACGATGCGTAAGCAATTGACGACAGTGGCGGCGCTCCTGGCGGTGTGTGTGCTGGCCGGGTGCACGGGCGGCAGCGGGACGCCGAAGTCCTCGAAGACGACGAAGCCGGGCTCGAAGACGACCACCCGGACCACCGTGAAGACGACCACGAAGGCGAGCCCCAGCCCGGTCGTGACGGCCAGCGGTCCGAGCCGGTTCGTCATCGTGGTCAAGCAGGAGCTACCGGAGATCGCCAAGGACCGCACCGACCAGGACATTCAGGCGATCTCGGACACCGCGTGCGCGGCGCTCGCCGCCGGTGATCCCGCGGACGAGATCGTCGCGGTGACCCGCTCGCTGGGCACCCTCGACGCCGAGGCGACCGACCAGGCCACCGCCCGCGAGCTGATCAAGCTGGCGATCGACAGCGACTGCCTGAACCAGGCACCCCGCGTCGACGAGTTCTGATCAACTCCCGAAGAAGCCGCCGTGACGGAGACGGCCCGCACCGCCGAGCGCCGCCCCCGGCGGACGTCGAGCGGCGAGTGACTTCGCGAGCACCACGGGTCCTTCTTCCCTCCGAGCTGCCCTGATCCGGGCGGCTTAAGGTTCTCTTATGGAAGTCCCGGCTACGGTCGGCGCCATGGCGGTCATGACATCCCTGAACCTGGCGGCGCTGACCGGGCAGCGGCTCACCGGCGTGCTGCTCGGGACGGTCGTCTCCCTGCGGTTCACCGGAGGCGTGAAGGTGCTGTTCGAGGGTGCCGCCCACCTCGACGGGCACGGCCGGCACACCGGCTTCCGGCCCGGCGACGACGCGGCCGAAGCCCTCGTGATGCTGCTCGGTGACGTGGTCCGGGATGCGGACACCGGTGACCGCGGAGAGCTGCGGATCGGTTTCAGCAGTGGGGCGCGGCTGGTGGTCGACGCCGACGTGGACGCCGAGTCGTGGGCGGTCGCCGAGGCCGGCGGCCGGCTGATCGTCTGCCTGGCCAACGGGGAACTGGCCGTCTGGGATCAGGCCGGCGTCACTCCCTGATCCCGCTTGGGTGCAGGCCGGCGTTGTGGGTTCAGGCCGGAACCAGGCCCTGTTCCCGCAGCCAGCGGCCGGTGCGGGCCATGCCCTCGCTGAGATCCACCCGCGGCTGGTAGCCGAGCAGTCGGCGGGCCTTGTCGATCGAGTACGTACCGGTCCGGGCGAAGTACCGCATCGACGTCGCGTTCACCTCGGTCGGCCCGGTGGCCAACCGGATGGCGGCCCCCATCAGTCCGGCCACGGCCACCGCCACCGGTGTGGGCGCCACGATCGGGCCGCGCTTGCCGAGCATCCGGTAGTAGTGGCCGAAGAACTCCCGGCACGGCACCCCGGCGCCACCGGTCAGCGTGAACACCTGACCGGCGGCCTCCGGTTTGCCGGCGGCCAGCAGCACCCCGTCGACCAGGTCGTCGATGTAGACCGGGCTGAAGACGCCGTTGCCGCCGGCCGGCAGCAGGAACCGGTTCTTGCGGATCAGCTCGACCGGCAGAATCGTCCACGGCCGGGAGCCGGGCCCGTAGACGTCGCCGGGCCGCACGACGGTCACCGCGATCCGGCCCTCGGCGTGCGCCTGCAACACCACCTGCTCGCCGGCGATCTTCGTGTCCACGTACGGGTTGCCGTCCGTCCGGACCGGATGGTCCTCGCTCACGCCGTCGGGGAAGCCCAGGTCGGAGAAGGCCCGGATGGACGAGAACTGCACGAACCGGGTCGCGCCGGCGCGGACCGCCGCGTCCAGGACGTGCCGCGTTCCGGCCACGTTGACCCGCCACTGCTCGTCCATGCCGACCGCGTTCGAGACCACGGCCGCCGTGTGGACGACCAGATCGGCCCCGGCGACGGCGTCCTGCCAGTCGCCCTCGTCGCCGACGTCCCCGGCGATCACACCGGTGGCCTCGTCGGCATGCAGGTCCACGCCGGTGACCGTGTCGCCGCGGGCCCGCAGCCGGGCGGCCAATGCGCGCGCGATGAACCCGTTGGCGCCGGTGATGAAGACTACGGACACCCGATCTCCCGGACGGTCGTCACGATCCCCGTGTTCCGCGACCACTCGGTGTGGAAGCGCACGCATATCGTGAACGACTCCGAGTCGGTCGGCTGCCCCAGCGCGCTGCCCTGGCCGGTCTGGACGACCCGGACGTCGATCTCGCCGGCGGTCTCCCCGTCGTCCGGGACGCCGCGGGCGACCTCCTGCCGCAGTACCGTGCCGCCCGCCCCGAAGTGGCTGGTGACCCGGCTGATCAGGGCCTCGCCCAGCTTGCCCGGGGCGGGATTCTCCACCTCGAGCCCTCGGATGATCTCCTGGCCCTCGGCCTTCAGCAGCTGGTCGTGGGCGTCCTTCTCGGCGGACTCGGCGTAGAGCAGCGCGTTTCTCAGCAGGTTGCCGCCCAGCAGGCAGCCGCCGATGAGGGTGAGCGCGCCGACGGCCCAGAGCCAGGAATTGCGGCGTTTCTCAGCTATGGGCATGGATCGTTTCTAGCGCATCGGTGCGACGGTCCCTCGACACCACCAGCATCAGCAGGAAGGCGGCCGCGAAGAAGCCGCTCATGGCGATCGCCATCGGCGTCAACGTGTCGTGGCCGAACACCCCGGTCAGTGGCGTGACCAGGGCGGCGGTGAGGAAGGTGAGGCCGCCCTGCAACGCCGAGGCGGTGCCGGCCGCCCGGCGCCCGGCCTCCTGCGCCAGCGCGGTGGTCGCCGGGATCGAGAAGCCCATACCGGCGACCACCGTGCACAGCAGCGCCCACGGTACGGCCAGCGGCACCGTCTCCGGGCCGATGACCGCCACCACCGGCAATCCGGCCGCGCCGAGCGTCGACACGGTGATGCCGACCGCCCGCAGCCGGACCGCGCCGGCCCGCACCACCAGGGCCCGGAACATCAGGCTGAACGCGGCCATCCCGGCGGCGTTCGACGCGAAGATGATCGTGTACTGGGTGGGGCTCAGGTCGTACACCGAGCGCAGCACGAACGACGACCCGCCGATGTAGGTGAAGAAGCCGGCCCCGGCCAGGCACTGCAACGCCACGTGCCGCATGAAACCCCCGTCGCGGGCCAGGTCGGCCATCCGTACGCCCAGCGCCCGCAGTCCGGCCGGATGCCGGCGCTCCGGCGGCAGCGTCTCGGTCACGCCCAGCGCCACCGCCAGAGCCATCAACCCGCCGAGTACGGTCAGGGCCGCGAACACGGTCCGCCAGGTGCCGTGCGCCAGGATCGCGCCACCGATCGCCGGCGCGATCACCGGCCCGAAGAAGGTGACCGACGAGATCGCGCCGAACGTGGCGGCCGCCCGGTCCCCGCGGTAGGTGTCGGTGACCACGGCCCGGCCCAGCGCCACCCCACCGCCGGCGACGAAGCCCTGCAACAGGCGGGCCGCCACCAGCACCCCGCCGGTCGGGCTCAGCCCACACACCGCCGACAGCGCCGCGAACAGCACCGCGCAGCCGAGCAGCAACCGCCGCCGGCCGAACGAGTCGCTCAGCGGCCCGATCAGGAGCTGCCCCGCCGCCAGGCCGACGATGAACGCGGTCAACGTCAGCTGTGCCACCGTCGCACTGGTCTCCAGCGTGCTCTGCAGCTCAGGCAGCGCCGCGATGTACGTGTCGGTGGCGAACGGGCCGACTCCCATGACCAGGATCAGCGCGACCAGTGCGGGCCGCCGGGGCGGGGTGGACAAGGCGGTTCCCTCCTGACCGGTGGCACAGCACCACCGGACGGGGTGAAGTCTGCCCAATCGGGCGCCGGTGCGCTGTGATCGGCCGTACGTTCTGGACGGAAACTGTGTGGCCGGTAGGAATAGCGTGTGCACTTCCGTCGATCGTTGACAGGCGTGTTCCGCATTCATACCGTTCTTGCGGTAACCGGGGTCGATTCACGGGGGGTTCGAATGTCCACGATAGTGCGGCACGCCATCGCCTTCCTCGGCGTACATCTGACCGGTTTCGATGGACCGGCGCTGAGCAGCTCGGATGTCCGAAAGCCGGACGACCGCGGATATGATTTCGATTTTGATTTCGAGGACGGCGACGACGACCGCGAGTTCGAGTGCGACGAATTCGGTCTTCATTTCCCGCGTCCCTGACGGATGCCGCTGTGGCGGTGCTGTGAATCAGCCGGGAATTGTATGTGGGTCCCGCTGAGCGCGTGCCTGATGCGGCGGTCAGGGGGCGGCGACCCGGTAGACGGCGCCCGCGTGGTCGTCGCTGACGTAAAGGGCGCCGTCCGGGCCCTGGACCGCCATCACCGGGCGGCCCCACCGGGAGCCGTCCTCGTTCTGGAAACCGGTGAGCAGCGTCTGCTGCGGGCCCAGCGTCCCGTTGCGCCAGGCGAAGAACGACACCTCCGGCGGGCGGGGCGGGTTCCGGTTCCACGAGCCGTGGATGCCGGCCAGCGCACCCGGACCGTAGGCGCCGGCCAGCCCCGGTGAGGTGGCGAAACTCAGGCCTAGCGGGGCCGAGTGCGCGCCCATGCCCTGTTCCACCGGCGCCAGTTTCGAGCAGTCCAGCTTCGCGCCGTCCGGGTTGGTCTGGAAGTCCCGCACGAACGGCCGGCCGGTGTAACTGAGCGCCGAGTCCGGGTCGCCGGGGGAGACGTCGGGTTCCGAGTTGCAGTACGGCCAGCCCAGCTCCCGGCCCTGCGTCAGGCGGGCCAGCTGCTCCATCGGGTGGTCGTTGACATACGACTGCATCACCTCGCCCTGGTCCGGGTCGCCGTCACCGTTGTAGTCCCGGTCGTACGGGAACTCGATGTTGTCCCGATGATTGACCGCCGTCCACACCGCCCCGTCCGGGTCGACGGCCAGCCCGGTCCCGTTGCGGACGCCCCGCGCGAACACGGTCGGCGTTCCGCCGGCGGCCGGCGCTTTCAGGACGGTCGCCCGCTCCGGGGTGGCGTCGCGGTCCTCGGCCGAGATGTTGCCGGTCGACCCGACCGAGATGTAGATGGTCCCGTCCTTGCCGACGGCGACGCTCTTCAGCGCGTGCGAATAGGCTCCGCGCAGCTCCGGGCTCTTGTCGTCGGGCAGCCCGCCGACCACCACCCGCTCCTCCGAGACAACCCCGTTCCGGTACGTGTACGCGTTGACCTGGTCGCTTTCGGCCACATAGAGCGTGTCGCCGGAGAACGCCAGCCCGTGCGGCTGATTCAGCCCGCTGAGCAGCGTCTCTTGTCGTGGCGTCGGGCCGCCCGGCACGAGCGCGACGACGTCGCCGAACTCGGGCCGCGACACCAGCAGCCGCCGGTCCGGTGTCCAGGCGAGCAGCCGTGCGCTGGGGATCCGCGCCCACACGCTGACCGTCCAGCCGGGCGGCGCCTGCACTGTCCGTTTCTCGTCGAACGGTGCCGTTCCGGCCCCGTCGAGGACCCGCACGTCGGTGGCCGTCAGCTCCGGCACCCGCGCCACGGCCGACGACGGCGGCGGCACGGTCGGCCGGGTGGCCGCGACCGGCTCCTCCGCCGAACAGCCGGCCAGAGCGGCCATCAGACCCAAACCCACGACACCCCGCGTGATCGTCCTCATCGGCCCAGCCTATCGACGGTTGCGATCCGGGTTGCCGGCGACGAGACGTGCTGCTCGAGCTGCGCTCAGCCCGGGTGGCACCCGGGCTGAGCGCGCGACTCGCGGCCGGCCGCCGCGATCGTGACCGTTTTCCGGTACGACCGTGACGGATCGTATGCTACGAAGCGTAACCATCATGATCATCGGGGCTGGAAAATGAGTGACCTGCTCAAGACGCACATCGAGAACGTGCTCGAAGCCAACTACGCCATCGTCTCCAAGACCCTGCAGCGTGTCGAGGAACTCGAGGCGCAGGGGCGGCGCGTCATCATCGGCGGCCAGATCGGCGAGGACGCCTGGGACATCATCGACTGGCGCACCAACGAGATCCTCGCCGCCGGCACCGACGGTCTGAGTGGCTACGCGGCCGCCGGCAACGACCTCGACCCGCAGGGCACGTGGATCCACCTCGACCAGATCCTCGAGGACGAGGAGCTCACCTACGTCGAGACGCCCGGTCTCCCGGAGGGTCTGGCCGCCACGATCGAGGACTGGGCCCTGACCGGCGACCCCGAGGAGATCGCCGGCTTCATCGGCTGGCCCCTGGAGAAGGTCGAGGAGTACCAGGCCGAGGCGTGACGGTTTCGCGAATCGGCCACCGTGGTGCGAACCTGGACCGATGCGTCTCCTAGTCCTCGGCGCCGCGTGCCTCGTTCTGCTGCTGGCGCTGCTGGTCCTGGCTCTCGGCATCGCCTCGGCCCTGGGCCTGATCGAGTTGCGGTTCGGCGCCCCGTCCTGACGCCTGCCGGGTGAGCAGTTCCGCGTCGCCCTCCCGCCCGGCCAGGCGGCCCGTCTCGCGCGACTGCTCGCCGGTCATGCCGGGCGCCAGCCGCAGCGCCTCGTGGACGCCGTCGCCGCGTCCGTGATCCAGCATGCGCAGGAACCAGCGGACCGCCTGGACCGGATCGCGTCACACCCAGGCCGCCGGCGGCACCATCTTCCGGGAGATCTCGCCGCCCGGGACCCGGGGTGGACCGGTTCATCCGGTGGTGATCGGGAGGGTGGCGTAGCCGCGCAGCACCAGGCGGTCACGGTGTTCCGGGACACCGGCCAGCGCCAGGCCGGGGAGGGTGGCCAGAAGCAGGGGGAACGCCACCTGCGCCTCCAGGCGGGCCAGCGGGGCGCCCAGACAGTAGTGGGCGCCGCCGCCGAACGAGACCGGCTGGACGTTGGGCCGGTCGGGGTCGAACCGGTGCGGATCGGGATAGCGCGCCGGGTCGCGGTTGGCGGAGCCGAGCAGCAGTGTCAGCGCCGAGCCGGCCGGCAGCTTCCGGCCGTCCAGTTCCACCGCCGCCGAGGTGAACCGGGACGCCAACTGCACCGGCGAGTCGTACCGGAGCATCTCCTCGACGAACGCCGGCGCGAGGCCCGGATCGGAGCGCAACCGGCTGGCCAGATCGGGATGGTCCAACAGGATCCGCAGCCCGGTGCCCAGCAGGTTGGTGGTGGTCTCGAAGCCGGCGACCAGCAGCAGCACCAGGTTGGCCAGCAGCTCGCTCCCGGTCAGGCCGGATCCGGCGGCGGCGAGCGCGCTGGTCAGATCCTCCCGCGGATGGCGCTGCCGTTCGGCGATCAGGCCGATGAAGTAGTTCTCCAGTTCGCGCGCGGCGGCGTCGGCGGCCCGCATCTCCTCCTCGGTGCTGATCGGCTCCAGCACCACCGTCAGGTCGGCGGCCTGGCGCCGGAACCACGGCATGTCGGTGTCCGGAACACCGAGCAACGCGCAGATCACGCCGATCGGCAGAGGGTAGGCGAACGCCGTCATGAAGTCCGTCTCGTCCGGCATCGCCTCGATCAGCTCCCCGGCCTGACGGGTGATCACGTCCCGCATCGCGGCGACCCGGCGGGCGGTGAACGTGGACGCGGCCGCCCGGCGCACCCGGGTGTGGTCCGGCGGATTGTTCTGCAACATGGACTGCACGATCGCGGCGACGCCCCGGTTCTCCTGCCAGTCCGGCCAGAACTCGTCGTAATCGCCGGCGTCGGACACCCGCATGCCGGGATCCCGCAGGATCCGGCTGGTCAGCTCGTGGGTGGTGACGAACCAGCGATCGTCGATCGCCTGAAAGATCGGCGCGTGGCCGCGGAGCACGTCATAGGCGGGATACGGATCCTGCCGTCCCTCGGCGGAGAAGAGTGAGGTCATCGCGCTCTGGAAATCCATGCCGCCCATCATGGTGCGGGCGCGCCAGAGCGTCGACGGCGCGGCGGCGAACCATGTCGCGGTACGCCGCGCTGCGCAGCGGACTACCCGGAGCGGTGCCCGGCCGCCAGGATGGCGGGATGACGGATTCGCCGCGCCTCATCGAGCGCCTTCGCCGGCGGATCCGTGCCTATGTCGACGACGGCGACCGGCTGGGTCTGTTCGAGCCACGGGTGAACGCCGATCTGGCCGAACTGCACGCGATCTGCATGAGTAACGCCGAGGCGGTGCCGGTGGAGGTCGTGGAGACGCTGGGCTGGCTGCACTGGACGCGCTGGCAGGCGATGCCCGATCAGCGGGATTTCGACATCGCGCGTGCCCTGTTCACCGAAATTCGCGACACGTTCCCCGAGCTGATCCCGCCCGAGTTTCGAAACCCGGACCGGGCGCGCTGGCCGTACGCCGGCGCCCGCATCCTCGACGACCTCGCTCCCGACGCCGACCCGGCCCACCTCGGCACCGCGATCGAACTGCTGGAGCAGGGTCTCGCCGCCGTCCCTGCCGACGACCCGCATCGTGGCGTGCATCTGATGAACCTGGCGAACGGGTACGTCATGCGGTTCGACCGGGCCGGCGTTCCCGGCGACCTCGACCTGGCGGTCGGGGCGGCCATGGCGGCGTTGCGCACCGGCAGCTTCGCCGACGTCGGGGCCGACGCGTTCCGGGGAACTCTCGCATTCGCCATCGGCCGCCGCTACGAGCTGTACCGGCGCGACGACGATCTGGACAAACTCATCGACGTGAGCCGGGCCCGGTGGCAGACCGCCGCACCCGGCGATCCGGCCCGGTTCCACCGGGCGGCAACCCTGTGCGAGGCCCTGTACAACAGGTATCACGCGGCCCGGCGGCCGTCCGATCTGGATGAGGCGATCGCCGTGCGGCGCGCCGAGATCACCCGTGACCCGGCAAGCTTCGGTGCGGCGACCGCGGCGTTTCTCGCCGCGGCGACGACCGAACCGGATCGCCGGGACCGCGCCCTGTTCCTGTCGCGTCTCGGCACCGCGCTGACCTATCGATACACCGTCGGCGGTGTCGACGCCGACCTGGCCGACGCGATCGTCGTCCTCCGCGCCTCCGTCGAGACGGCGATTGAACGCCCGGACGGGCTCCGCGGCCTCGCGATCACGCTGCGCATGCGGTTCCTGACCGAGGGGGATCCCGCCGACCTGGACGAATCGGTCCGGTTGGCGCGGCGGGCGGGTGCCGGTCTCGGGCCCGGCGATCCGGGGTACGGGACCGGGCTGGCGGTGCTGAGCCAGTCCCTGCGGCACCGGTTCGAACACACCGGCCGCCTCGCTGATCTCGACGAGGCGGTGGCCATCGGGCGGACCGCGATCGGAAATCTGCCGGACGACGAGCCGGAGCGGGTGCTCTGCGCCGTGAACCTGCTCAGCGCTCTACGGTCCCGTGCCATCCAGCGAGGCGAACTCACCGACCTGCACGAGGCGGTCGAGATCGGCCGCACCACGCTGTCCCCGCTGCCGGACGGGCATCCGCACCGGCCGTTGTGCCTGTCGAACCTCGCGCTCGCACTGCTGGACCGGTTCGACGCCGTCGCCGATCGGGCCGACATCGACGAAGCCGTCCGGTACGGCCGCGCCGCCGCCGAAACGGTCAACCCGACCGACCCCGACCGCCAGGCCTACTTCTTCGGCCTCGCCCGCATCCTGCGGACCCGGCACCAGGACACCGAGCAGCCCGCCGATCTGCACGACGCCGTCGCGGCCGCCCGAACCGCCGTGGCCCTGGCCGGAACGGACCTGCCCACCCGTCTGTACGCGCTCGGTGAGCTGAGTCTGGTCCTTTACGAACGGTGGCGCGCGACCGGCGTCGAGGCGGATCTGGACGAGGCGGCCGGTTTCGCCAGGCTCGCCATCGATGCCTGTCCGCCCGGCAACCCCAACCGGGCCGGCTACCTCTACCTCCTCGGCCGGGTGCTCCAGGCCCGGGAACAGGTGGACAGTGCCGTCGATGTGTGGCGAGACTCCGTCGAGACCGCTTCCGGGCCGCCACGCAACCGCATCGCGGCGGCCCGCGCCTGGGGCGCCGCGGCGGCGGGCCGGCAGCACTGGCCGTCCGCCCGGTCCGGCTACGCCGCGGCGGTGTCGCTCATCCCGCTCCAGACATGGCGCGGCATCAACCGGGCCAGCCAGGAGCGCATGCTCGCCGACTGGGCCGGGCTGGGCGCCGACGCGGCGGCGTGCGCCGTGCACACCGGGCCGCCCGGCGAGGCAGCCCAGCTGCTGGAGATGGGCCGGGGCGTGCTGTGGGGGCAGCTGCTGGAGACACGTGCGGCACTGACCGATTCGCTCCGAGAACAGGCCCCTGACCTGGTCGAACGGCTGGACACCGTCCGCGCCGCCCTGGACCGGCCGCTCCAGTAGGGCAGCCGCCAGTCATGATCATGGCGGGAACCCGAGGGCGTCGGGCATGATCTACCGGTGTCCGCCGAGAAGAACTCCTCCACGAGGCCGGCCCGTGCCGACACCTGCGTGCTGCCGTTGAACCGGCGGCGGCGCCTGCAGCGAGGCCTCTTCCGGTTCGGTGTCGCCCTCACCGTTCCCGGCGTGATCGTGCTGGTCGTGCTGGCGATTACCGGCGCCGGGCAGCTCGTGTACCTGCTCGCGCCGGGTTTCCTGGCCGTGCTGACCGTGCCGTTCGGCATCGCCTGGATCGCCCGCCCGAACCGGCTGCCGAAGGCGGATCCGGTGCTCGACCGGACCGGCATCAGGCTCAGCGCGGACGGCCGGACGCTGCGCCGGGACGTCGTGCTCCCCTGGGACCGGGTGAAGACCCTGACGATCGTTTTCCGTACCCTCACCGTGGACCCGGTGGCATGGCCGGATCTCGGCGGCGACGACGAGGCCGAACGCGGACGCTGGGCGAAGCGGGAACGGAAGCGTCAGAGCCGGCCCGCCCTTCAATACGGCCTGGCCAAGGGACTCCCGTCCAGGGAACAGCTGCGTGACGTGGTGGCCGATCTGAGCGGCGGACGGGTCGGCCTGCACTGAGACCCACACCTTGGGCTCGGCGGATGAACAACACCGCGCTGCGGCAGCCGGAGCTCTGGCGCCCGCTCGTGTCCGCGCTGCGTGGCGGTGCGCCGGCGGGCACGCGGCAGATCGAGTTCCGCGGCACCGTCCATCCCGGTTCGTACGGCGGCTCGATCCTCGACGACGGCGAATCGCGCCATGGTGGCCGTTCTGTCATGGACGCGCTGGAACCGCTGACCGCTCTCGTCGACGGTCGCGGCGTCGCCCTCCGCGCCCTCGTGACCGCCGCGGGGGACGCCGAGGTGGACATCGTGGCGGGCGCGTGCCCGGTGTCGTTCGGGATGGGCAGCGCGATCCTGGAAACGGTGCTGCTCGTCGACAGGGCGGACCCTGAGCCGTACCGGCGGGCACCCGTCCGTCACGACGGGGTGACGACGTCGCCGAACGCCGACCCGGAGGCGGTGCGGGCGCTGGTACAGCGGTTACTGCCCGGCGCGCCGGCCGCGAGCCCGGCGGCGCTGGCGGCCGCCGAGTCCTCGCTGGGTGCCGCACTGCCCGCGGACGTGCGGGCACTGTATCTGTCGGCCGGCGCCGGCGACCTGGTGCTTCCGGCGGACCCGGACCTGTTCTACGGCATGAGCATCATCGCGCTCGATGACGCCGCGGCCCGGGAGTATCTGGAGCCGCGGTCCCGGTACGGGTCCTGGTCGGACGGCGCGATCGAGGTCGTCGCACCGGATCCGGCCGAGCGGGTGCAGCCGTTGGCCGCCTCACCGGCATGGTTCGCCGTCGGCGACGACTTCGGCGGCAATCTCCTCGTCGTCGATCTGGAACCCGGCCCACGCGGACACGTCGGGCAGGTCCTCTACGTGGACCACGAGATCCCCGCGGGCGCCCGCTGGCTCGCGCCGTCGCTGACCGAACTGCTCACCGGCCGGCCGAGCGAACCGGCCGACCCGAGCTCGGAGGACGGCCTGCTCGTCCGGGTCGGCCCGCGCGGCCGGACTGTCGCCGATGTCCGCCCGGGCGCCGAGGTGGTGGTCGTCAGCGCCGCGCCGGAGCCGACGGACCTGTCCGGTCTCGCCGGCCACGAGACGATGCGGACCCTGGTGGTCAGCCACTCCGCCACGGTCACGAACCTGGACGTGGTCACCACGTTGCCGTCGTTGGAGTACCTGGAACTCGGCACCACGAGCTGGCGACAGCTCTTGCGCGCCGACCGGGTGCCGCCGACCCTGCTGGCGGCCGGGATGCAGGGTCGCGCGGACTGGGACACGACCGTCGAGGTCGTCGACGCGCTGTTGGCTCTCTGGGGCCGCCCCCGCCTCGACGTGACACGTGTCCGGTTGCCCTCGGCCGGCTAGGCTCCCGCGCCGCCGTCGCTGCGATCTCCCGTCCTGCCGGCGGCCGTAGCGGCGGTCCTGGGCGTTCTGGCCACCGTCATCATCCTGGCGTTCTGACGTGGTGAGGCTCATGTTCGCGTGCCTGCCCCACGTGGACCGATCGAGAAACCGTTTGCGCGGTTCGCGCCGGAGTGTGAAGGATGCGCCTGTGACGAATCCTGAGCAGAATCGGCCAACCGCACTCATCACCGGGGTCGGCCGCACCGTCGGGATCGGCGCCGGCATCGCCGCCCGTCTGGCCGCCACCGGGTGGAACATCGCCTTCACCTACTGGACGCCCTATGACGACCGGATGACGTGGGGCGCCGAGGAGGGCGCCACCGAGGCGATCACGAAAATCCTCACCGGGTACGGCGCGGCCGTCACCGCCATCGAGGCCGACCTCGCCGACCCGGCGGCGCCCGCCACGGTCTACGACGAGGCCGAGCACCGCCTCGGGCCGGTCACCGCCCTGGTGATGTGTCATGCCGAGTCGGTCGACTCCGGCCTGCTCGACACCACGGTGGAGAGCTTCGACCGGCATTTCGCCGTCAACACCCGGGCCAGTTGGCTGCTGATCCGGGAGCACGGGCGGCGGTACCACGGCCGCCACGGTGACGGCCGCGTCATCGCGCTGACCAGTGATCACACGGTGGGGAACCTGCCGTACGGGGCGAGCAAGGGCGCGCTCGACCGGATCACCCGGGCCGCCGCCCACGAGCTGGCGCACCTCGGGATCAGCTGCAACGTGATCAATCCCGGTCCGATCGACACCGGCTGGATGTCCGACGAGGGCCGCGACCTGCTGCTGCGGCAGACGCCGCTCGGCCGCCTCGGCACCCCGCGCGACACCGCCGACCTGGTCGCCTTCCTCTGCTCGCCGGAGGGTCAGTGGATCAACGGCCAGTTGCTGCACAGCAACGGCGGATTCGCCTGACGTCGATGTTCCCTTTCCGATGCCCGGGTTGCGCGGCCCGGATGGCGGTCGACGATGCCGAGCGCGTCGGCGAACGCTGCGGCGTGTGTGCGACCGCGCGGATGTGGGAGTCGCTGCCGCCGGAGATCCAGGAGACGATCGACACGGCGATCCGTCGCGGCAACATGCCCGGTCTTTTCGCCATGCGCCAGGCGTTGCCGTCGTTCCGGATACCGCAGGCCCTGGACCTCCTCGTGTTCCGGCATGCCGCGCTGGGCATGGACGGATCGGTCTGAAGTACGGGATCCGGCCGGGACTTCAGCACGGGCCGGTTCCGGACCTCGCTCCGATGAACCGGCGCGTCTCCGTCGCGACGATGGGCGCATGCGGACATCGAACTGGCTCGTTCCTGGCGGGTTACTGCTTCTCGCCGCGGTTCCCGGGATCGCCGGGAGCCTGCGGTTGGCCGAATTCGCGGGTGGCGCCCAGGTGCTGCCGGACAGCGAGCGGATCACCTCGGCGCCGCTGCCGGTCATCGTGCACATCGTCAGCGTCCTGGTGTTCAGCGTGCTCGGCGCGTTCCAGTTCGCACCCGGGTTGCGACGGCGGCGCGCCTGGCATCGGGTGGCCGGGCGGATCGTCGTCCCGGCCGGTCTGGTCGCCGCGGCCAGTGGGCTGTGGCTGAGCCTGTTCCTGCCACGTTCGCCGATCGACGGCGACGCCACCGCCGCCGTCCGGGTCGTGGTCGTCGTCTACATGGCGGTGTCCCTGAGTCTCGGGCTGGCGGCCGTGCTGCGGCGGGATTTCGCCCGGCACCGGGCCTGGATGATCCGCGGTTACGCGATCGGGATGGGGGCCGGTACGCAGGCGTTCACCCAGGGGTTCTGGCTGGTCGCGGCCGGGCCGCTGACGATGTGGGGCAAGACCGGGACGCTGGCCGCCGGCTGGTTGATCAACATCGTGGTGGCGGAGCTGGTGATCCGGCGAACACGGTCTTGAGCGTCTGCTCAAAAATGCTAGGGTTTGAGCACTCGCTCAAAGGGGTGCCGTGGCCAGGATTCATGTCGAGACGATCATCAGAGCGCCGCTGGACGAGGTCTGGGACGCGACCCAGGACCATCGGCGCCACGCCCGGTGGGACGTGCGGTTCGGCCGCATCGACCCGGTGCCGGGCAGCGTTCCGGCGGCGTTCACCTACGCCACGGCGGTGCTGCCCGGTGTCGAGATCGCCGGGCACGGCGTGCACAGCGGGGAGCGGCGGCAGGCCGACGGCTCCGCCACGTCGGCGCTGCGATTCGGCTCCGCCGACCCTCGATCGTTGATCCGGGACGGGTCGGGCTACTGGCGCTACGTTCCGGTTTCCGGTGGGGTGCGCTTCCTGACGGGGTACGCCTATCGCACCCGCTGGGGGCGCACCGGCCGTCTGGTCGACCTGGTCTTCGGCCCGGTCTTCGGGTGGGCCACCGCCTGGTCGTTCGATCGGCTGCGGCTGTGGCTGGACCACGGTGTGTCCCCGGAGAGCGCCCGCCGCCGGGCTCTCGCCGAACTGTCGTCGCGCGCCGCCCTGATCGCCGCCGCCGTCACGTTCGACGGCCGCCCACTCGTCGTCCTGCTCGCGCTGGGGTTGGCGCTCGGCGTACCCCCGCATCGGCACACGCCCGCCGCACGACGATGCCGGCGCCGGCCCACCAAGGCCGACCCGTTCGACAGGCGTGCCCCGCTGGAAAGCCGCGTGGGGCTCGATTCGGGTGGTCCGCTGGAAAGCCGTGCGGGGTTCGATTCGGGTGGTCCGCTGGAAAGCCGTGCGGGGTTCGATTCGGGTGGTCCGCTGGAAAGCCGTGCGGGGCTCGATTCGGGTGGTCCGCTGGAAAGCCGTCGCGGGAGTGGATCCCGTGGCCCGCGAGGTCGGCGTGAACCGCTCATGATGAGTGGCCCGGCCGGAGAGGGCGACCCGCGATGACCTCGGTCTTCGAGCACGCCCTGCGTGCGGATTTCGGGCGGCTGCACCCACGGCTGCAACGGCGCTTCGGCGTCGACGGCGACCGTGACCAGGGCTGCGTCGGCACCGGCGTGATGGACCGGGTGTGGCGCGGTGGCGCTTTCACGGTGCCGTTCCTGCAATGCGGCACGCTGCGGCACATCCTGTTCCCGGAGACCGGCACCGGCATTCCGTTCACCATCGAGAACTACGCCTACCCGGACACGTTCGGCCGGCCCACGCTGACGTTCGTGCGGACCTTCCAGGTGCGGCCGCACCGGCGCCGCCGGTTCGACGCGACGATGGTGTACGACGGCGGCCGCGACACCGTGATCGACTACCTCGGCACCACCCAGCATCTGGCCGTCGACCTGGACGTGTCCGTCGACACCCGGGGTGGCCTGCGGATCCGCAGCGGGCCGCAGACGCTCCGCGGCGGGGTGCGCTGCCCGTCGGCGGTGACCGGCGAGGCCGAGGTGCACGAGTGGTGGGACGAGCGGGCCGAACGGTTCCGGATCCGGGTGACCGTCACGAACCGGCGGTTCGGGCCGCTGTTCGGTTACCACGGCAGTTTCACGGCGGCCTACGTCCCAGGCGGTTCGCCGGTTCCGGCCGCCGTCCGCCCGTTGCGGGAGAATCCGCGCGGCGGCCGGTTCCGGCCACCGGCTCTCGTACGGTCGCTGGGTCCAGATCAACCGGCCGCATGACCACGGCGGCACCGTCCGGCGGGCCGCCACCCCGGTCGTACCGGTCGGTCGCCGTCTCCCGGACCGGCCCGGGGGAGCTGAGCCTGACCCGCCGCTGACATCGAGGTTCGCGTCAGGAGACGGCCGCCGGGGCGACCGCGGCGGCGGGCTCCGTGCGTGGAGCGAACCAGCGGTCGTGCAGCCGGCGCAGCGGGGCCGGCGCCCACCAGTTCCCGTCGCCGAGCAGGCTCATGACGGCGGGCAGCAGCAGGCCGCGGACCACCGTGACGTCGAGCAGCAGCGCCACCGTCATGGCGAAACCGATCTCCTTGACCGGGATCAGATCGCCGAGCAGGAAGCCGAGGAACACCACGCCGATGCAGAGGGCGGCGGCGGTGACCACCGGGCCGGACTTCGTGATGCCGGCGAGGACCGCCCGGTCGCCCGGATGGCGATCCCGCTCCTCCGTGATCCGGGCGAGCAGGAACACCTCGTAGTCCATCGACAGCCCGAACACGAACACGAACAGCAGAACCGGTGTGGTGACGTCGATCGCGCCCCACGAGTCGAAGCCGAGCAGCGCGTCACCGACACCCCACTGGAACACGACGACCAGCGTGCCGAGCGTGGCGAGCAGGACCAGCGCGTTCATCAGCAGCGCCTTGACCGGGATCACCAGCGAGCCGGTCAGCACGAACAGCAACGCCACTGTGGAGAGCAGCACGATCAGCAGGGCGATCGGGAAGCGGGCCGTGACCGAGTCGCGGTGGTCGACGAGTTCCGCGGCGGCGCCTCCGACCAGCACCGGGAACGAGGGGTCCAGGGCCCGGATGGCGCGCACCGCGTCGCGGGCCGGCTGACCCGCGGTCTCGCCCTCCGTCGTGACGTCGATGACGGCCACCGGCCCGGTGATGTCGGGACGCGGCTGGATCCGCAGCACACCGTCGACCGTGTTGAGCGCGTTCAGATAGTCGCGGACGGCGGCGCCGGCCGGGTCGGCCTCCACGACCACGACGATGGGTTCGGCCTGACCGCCACGGAAGTCGCGCTGCACCGCTTCCTGCAGCTTGTGGGCCTGGGCCGAGGCGGGTAGCGCGCGGGCATCGGAGTTCTCCAGGTTGACCGCGAACAGGAACGGCGCCGACAGTGCGAGCAGGCCGGCCGTGACAGCGATCGCGACCGGCCCCGGCCGGAGCTGGGCGAATGCGGCGAGGCGGGCGAGCATGCCCGGCCCGGCGGCGGTGCGGCGAGCCGACGGCACGGGGATGCGGCTCTGCGCGACGGCGATCAGCGCCGGTACGGCGGTCAGCCCGGCCGCGGTGCCGAGGAGCACCGCGATCGCGCCGCCGAGCGCCATCGCGCCGAGCAGCGGTTCGGCGAACGCGGACAGGCCGACCATCGTCACGGCGACGGCGAGTCCGGAGATCAGCACGGTACGTCCGGCGGTCGCGGTGGTGCGGGCGAGCAGTTCCGCCACGGGCGCCTCGGGCGCGGCGTCGCGTTCCGCACGGAACCGGGCGATCACCAGGAGCGCGTAGTCGACGGCGAGCCCGATGCCGAGCAGGGTGACCACGTTGACGGTGAATTCGCTGACCTCGGTGAACGCGGTCAGCCCGGCCAGGCCGAGCAGTGTCACCGCCACGGTGGCCAGCGCGGCGGCGAGCGGGATCAGGCCGGCGACGAGACCGCCGAGGATCAGGACCAACACGATCAGCAGTACGACCAGCGCGACCGACTCGCCGAAGGCGGTGTCCGCGACGGCCTGGTCGGCGAACGCGCGTTCGGCCAGCTTCTCGCCGCCGACCAGCACCTCGGGCGCGTCGATGCGGTGCAGCGCGGACGCGACCGCATCCTCCACCCGTTCCCGCCGGTCGTCCGGCAGGCCCTCGTCCAGCTCGACGCGGATCATCGATCGCCGGTTGTCGGCACCGATCTGCCCGCCCGGAGCGCCGTACAGGTCCTCGACCGCCCGGACGCCGTCCATCGCGCGGATCTCGCCGGCGATCGCCGTGACGCCGGCGACCAGTGCCGGGTCCCACACGTCGCGCCCGCCCACGACGGCGACGATCATCGGGCCCTCGGGCTGCAACCGGTCGACCCGCAGCTCCGCGAGCCGCGACTCGGCGTCCGGCCGCAAGCTGCCGGTCGCGGCGAGCCGGTCGAAGACCGATCCGCCCAGAATCAGCCCGGCGGTGATCAGCACCAGCCAGACGCCGAGCACCACCCATCGGCGGCGAGCGCACCGACGACCCGAGTCCAGCCAACATCATCGGGACATGCAAGCACGAACGCCGTGACTCCATCGACGTGCATCAGCCGGATGTACGGGCAGTTGTGGCCGGTCGGCGGGCGGTCGAGTCGGACAGCCGACGGCTGGAGCAATCCGCATCCCATTAGGCTGCGTCAATATTCGGCGTGATTCCACTGTGGGGGGAGAAGCATGCCCGTGCTTCGGCGTGCACTCAATGGATTCGTCGCGCTGGCGACCGTGGTGGCGGTGTCGTCGTTCGTCGGCGCACCGGCCGCGACCGCGGTCGTGCTGCCGGCCGGCTTCCAGGAACAGATCGTCTTCAGCGGCCTGAGCTCCCCCGTCGGCCTGGAGTTCGCGCAGGACGGGCGCATCTTCGTCGCCGAGAAGGGCGGCCGGATCAAGGTCTTCGACGACCTCGCCGACACGACCCCCACGGTCTTCGCCGACCTGTCTGCCAACGTGCACAACCAGTGGGACCGCGGCCTGCTCGGCATGGCGCTGGCACCCGACTTCCCCGCCGACCCGTACGTCTACGTGCTCTACACCTACGACGCGCCGCCCGGCCGGAACGCCCCGGTCTGGAACGACGTCTGCGCCAACGCCAACGACGGTCGTTGCGTGGTCACCGGCCGGCTCTCCCGGCTGCGGGCCGCCGGCAACACGATGACCGGCACCGAGCAGGTGCTGCTGCACGACTGGTGTCAGCAGTTCCCCAGCCACTCGATCGGTGACCTCGCGTTCGGCGCCGACGGGATGCTCTACGTCGCCGCCGGTGACGGTGCGAGCTTCAGCGCTGTCGATTACGGTCAGTTCCCCTCCGGGGCGCCGACCAACCCGTGCGCCGACCCGGTCAACGAGGGCGGGGCGATGCGGGCGCAGGACCTCCGCACGGCGGCCGACGAGACCCAGTTGGACGGTACGCTGCTGCGGCTCGACCCGGCGACCGGCGCCGCGGCGCCCGGTAACCCGAACATCGGCTCCGACGACCCGGACACCCGCCGGATCGTCGCCAACGGTCTGCGCAATCCGTACCGGATCACCATGCGGCCCGGCACCAGCGAGACCTGGATCTCCGACACCGGGTGGACCACGTGGGAGGAGGTCAACCGGGTCGCCGACCCGACCGCGGGCGTGACCAACTTCGGCTGGCCGTGCTGGGAGGGCAACGCCCGGCAGCCCGGGTACGACAACGCCAACCTGCCGGTCTGCGAGGCCCTCTACACGGCACCGGCCGGCACGCACACCGCGCCGTTCGTCGCCTGGAACCACTCCAGCAAGCTCGTCGCGGGCGAGACCTGCCCGACCGGCAGCTCGTCGTCGACCGGCGTGGCGTTCTACCCGACGGCCGACGGTCCGTACCCGGCCGCGTACCGCGGCGCGGTCTTCTTCGCCGACTACTCGCGCCGATGCATCTGGGCCTCGCTGCCGTCCACGCCCGGTGCCCTGCCCGACCCGGCGAACCTGCGGACCTTCGTGTCCGACGCGGCCAGCCCGGTCGATCTCGAGGTCGGCCCCGGCGGTGAGCTCTACTACGCCGACCTGGGCGGCACCATCCGGCGGGTGCGTTACTTCCCGGGCAACCAGCCGCCGACCGCGGTCATCGACGCGACCCCGACGCAGGGCCCGGCGCCGCTGACCGTGACGTTCAACGGCACCGGCTCCACCGACCCGGACCCGGCCGACGAGGGGCGTCTGCGGTACGCCTGGGACTTCACCGACGACGGGGTGACCGACTCGACCTCGGCGACGGCGACGTTCACGTACACCACGGCCGGCACGTACACCGCGCGGCTGACGGTGACCGACACCCTGAACGTCACCCACACCAGCACGATCGCCGTCACACCCGGCAACGAGGCGCCGACCGCGATCATCGACACGCCGACCGTGGGCACGACCTGGAAGGTCGGCGACACGATCGGCTTCACCGGCCACGCCACCGACCCGCAGCAGGGCACCCTGAACGCGTCCCGCCTCGACTGGGACCTGGTCATGCACCACTGCTCGGCACCGGACAACTGCCACGAGCACGCCATCCGTAGCTGGACCGGCGTGGCGTCCGGATCGTTCGAGGCGCCGGACCACGAGTACCCGTCCTACCTGGAGCTCGAGCTCGTGGCCACCGACCAGGAGGGCCTGACGCACGCCGTGTCGCGCCGGCTCGACCCGAAGACGGTCGACCTGACGTTCGACACCGTGCCGTCCGGCCTGCAGCTCACCGTCGGCCCGGCGTCCGGCACCACGCCGTTCACGCGGACCGTGATCCAGGGTTCGGCCAACTCGGTGTCCGCGCCGTCGCCGCAGGGCTCCTCGACGTTCGCGTCCTGGTCCGACGACGGATCGCAGAGCCACGTCATCACCGCGCCCACGGCCGCGGCGACGTACACCGCGACCTACACGACAGCCCCGGTGCGGCAGCGGATCGGCCACACGGCGGTCGGTGCGTCACTGGACAGCGGCGACATGAACCACATGAACGGCTCGCGATTCGTCACCGGGGCCGACCCGGCGCCGGTCACGTCCATGTCGGTCTACCTGAAGGCCGTGCAGGCGGCGCCGAACAACCAGTACCAGCTCGCCGTCTACGCCGACGCGAACGGCTCGCCCGGCGCCCGAGTGGCCACCAGCGCGCCGGGCACGCTGACCGCGAACTCGTGGAACACCAGCCCGATCACGGCGACACTGGCGCCGAACACGGCCTACTGGCTCATGTACAACACCAACGGCGACAACAACATGAGCTACGACGCCGGCATGGCCGACCAGGGTGCGTGGAGCGCCGCCACGGCGTTCGGCACCTGGCCGGCGACGTTCGGCCCGGCCAGCCGGTGGAACGCGAAGTTCTCCATCTACGCGACCACCGGTGCCGACACCACGGCACCCCGGGTGACCGCCACGACCCCATCCGACGGCGCCACCGGGGTGGCCGGGAACGCGCCGATCACCGTGCGGTTCAGCGAGGGCCTGGCGACCGGCACCGTCACGGCGGCGAACCTGGAGCTGCGCGGCCCGGGCGGCACGCTGGTTGACCGGACCGTCACCTATGATGCGGCCGAGCAGGCGGCGACGATCACGCCGTCCGCGGCACTGGCCGCCGCCACCCGGTACACGGTCACCGTCCGGACCCGCGTGACCGACGAGGCGGGCAACGCGCTCGCGACCGATCACCCGTTCTCGTTCACCACGGCCGACCCGAGTGCTCCGCGGTTCGGGTACGACCAGGTGGGCGGCTCCCTGGATGCCGGCGACATGAACTACATGAACGGCTCGAGGTTCGTCAACGGCACGTCCGCGCTGACGATCAGCCAGATCTCGGTCCACCTCAAGAGTGTTCAGGCCGCGCCGGCCGACCTGTACCAGGTGGCGCTCTACACCGACGCCAACGGTTCACCCGGCACGCTGGTCGCGTCGAGCACGTCCGGCACGCTGACCGCGAACTCGTGGAACAGCCGTCCGGTCGCCGCGACACTGGCGCCGAACACGGCGTACTGGCTCATGTACAACACCAACGGTGACAACAACATGAGCTACGACACCGGCAGCGCCAACCAGGGCGCCTGGAGCGCGTCGCGCCCGTTCGGAACCTGGCCGGCATCGTTCGGCACGTCGTCGCGCTGGACCGCGAAGTTCTCGATCTACGCCTCGTGACGCTGATCGGCCCCCGATGAGCAAGCCTGGCTTGCAGGATGATGCGGCGAGGTCTGCAGCTTCTCCACTCGCGGCCGCGGTCGCGGACGGCAAGCCGAACGCTCAGATCGCGGCCGAGCTGCATCTCACCGTCCCCACGGTCAAGGGCTACATCAGCACCATCCTGGCCAAGACAGCGACCACCAACCGGGTCCAGCTGGCCCTGGTCGTCCAGGCCGCACACCTCTGAGGCCAGGGCGTGGGCTCGGCGTCGGTGTGTGGCAGCGCGGCGAGGGTGAGCACGGTCGCGGCCACCGAGCCGGTGAGGGTGGGGATGCGGACGCTCGCGGTCACGGCGGTCCGGGCCGCCTGAGGAGTAGCCTCAAGTGCCGGCACCTTGCTGCCGGCCGAGGTGGTGACCATCATGGTTCGGTCCGGTGGCCCGGCGGCGTCCGCGGAAGGCCACCACAGCCGGGTGAATCGAGAACCGGTAGAGCGAGGGTGGGAGGCCCGCGCCCGGCTGCGACGTGTGCAGCAGGGCTTGATCGATGCGGAGATGCGTGCCAGCCGCCGCGTCATCCTCGCCGGGTTCCGTCACCGGTTGCGCACCGACCCGCAGACCCTTGTCGCGCAGGACTTCCTGATGCTGGCCGACCGGTCCGTGGTGCTCACGGCGATCGTCATCGCCGCCGGGTCGGTCACCGACGCCCGTGACCTCCCGGGTTCCGGATCTGCGCACGGGCCTTCTGCACATCGTGCGCCATCACGGCCTCACGCCGGCGTTCCTGCGATGCTTCGCGGCCGTGCCGCCGGCCTGGGGCACGGCGCCGGCCACCGGCGAGCCGGTCCTGATCGGCGATGTCACCACCAGCCCGATCTTCGCCGGGCAGCCGGCCCTGGCGGTGATGCTCGCCGCCGGTTTCCGCTCCGTGCACTCCTACCCGTTGCGTGACGAGCACGGTGCCCTGCTGGGCATGCTGTCGCTGTACTACCGCGCCGCCGGCCGTCACCCCGGCCAGGGGCGCCTCGCCTGGGCCGCGACCCGGGCCCTGACCGAGGTGAGGTCGACGTCCTCGCCGTCGCCGGCGCCTCCCGCGACGTGCCCCGTCACCTGATCGCCGGGGCCGGCCACCCCATTCGTGCCGTGCTCGAGCGCCTCGACCCCGACGACCTCGGGGCCGAGCCACGGTGCGGCGCGGCCGGCCGGTTTCGGCCAGCCGCTCGCCGTGGTGAGGCCCGTGATATGCGGTACGCCGACCACGGGTTCCGGTCTGGCGCATGGCTGCCTGCCTCGTGATCCGGATGCCTACCCAGTTCGCCGGAGGTCGCCGGCGAAATGGGCCCCCGATGATTCCGGCTCCGGTCCGCGTCGCAGGTCATGCTTCGGTGTGGTGTGGACTTCGCTCGCGCGTACCCATGCTGACCGATGCCGTCCTCGTTTCGTCCTCGATCGATCCCTCGTGGCCGGTCTGCCTTTCGTAGACTGCTCCGGAGCTGATGCGGGCGGGGAGGCGGCATGGAGTTCGGGATCCTCGGGCCGCTCGAAGTCCGGCAGGACGACAGGCGGATAGCGATCGGCGGGACCAAACAGCGGCGGGTTGTCGCGACCCTGGTTCTGCATGCCGGCCGGGTGGTTTCGCTGGACCAGTTGACCGACGCCGTGTGGGACGGTGAACCCCCGGTCACGGCCCGTAAGCAGATCCAGAACGCGGTGTCGGCGCTGCGGCGTACACCGGTGGGCGCGGTGCTGGCGGCGGTGGGCCCCGGGTATGTGCTACGCGTCCCGGATGAGCAGGTGGATGCCGGCAGATTCGAACGATGCCTGGCCGAGGCGCATGCGGCCCGAGCCCGCCGCGATCTGACGTACGCGGCCGAGACGTTGCGGGCCGGGTTGGCGATCTGGCGTGGTCCCGCTCTCGCGGGCGTCGGGGGCAGAACCGCGGTGACTGCCGCGGGACAGCTCGAGGAGAGACGGTTGTCGGCCGTCATCGCGTGGGCCGAGATCTCTCTCGAGCTGGGATCGCATGGCGCCGTCGCCGATGGGCTGAGCGCCGAACTCGATCGATACCCGCTGTGTGAGCCGCTGGCCGGTCTGCTGATGCTGGCGCTGTACCGTGCCGGGCGTGCCGCCGAGTCGTTGGTGTGCTACCAGCGGATTCGCCGCACGATCGCGGAGGAGCTGGGGGTGGACCCGGGTCCTGAGCTACAGAGCCGGTATCACGGGATCCTGGCCGCCGACCCGGCGCTGGATCACCGGCCCGGGGCTTCGGCGCCACGCAACCATCTGCCCCGGGACATCGGGCATTTCACCGGCCGCCTGGCCGAACTGGAGCGGCTGATGTCCGTTGCGGCCCGTGGCGGCGTGACGGTCATCCAGGCCATCGACGGAATGTCCGGGGTCGGCAAGACGGCCATGGCGGTGCATGCGGCACACCGGCTCGCCGGACGGTTCGGTGACGGCCAGCTGTTCATAGATCTGCACGGGCACACCGCCGGCCGTGATCCCTTGACCGCCGACGAGGCCCTCGACGTGCTGCTGCGCGCCGTCGGCGTGCCCGACGCCCGGATCCCGAAGAGCCTGGACGAGAAGGCCGCGACGTGGCGGGGTGAGCTGGCCGGCCGGCGTGTCCTGGTGGTCCTCGACAATGCGTTGAACACCGCCCAGGTCACGCCGCTTCTGCCGGGGTCGGCCAGTTGCGCCGTCATGATCACCAGCAGGCGCCGGTTGACCGGACTGAACAGTACGGAGGTGATGTCGCTGGACACGCTGCCCCCGGACGACGCCGTCGCCTTGTTCCGTGCGATCGCCGGACCGGACCGTTGCGCGGCCGAACCAGCGGCAGTCGCCGCGATAGTCCGGCTCTGCGGCCATCTGCCTCTGGCGATAAGCATCGCCGCCGCTCGGCTGCGGGCACGTCCGGCATGGACGTTGCTCGACCTGGTCGAGCGGCTGACCGGTGATCATAGTCGGACGAAGGTGCTCCAGTCGGACGACTGGGGCATCAATGCCGCTTTCGCGCTGTCGTATCAGCACCTCGCCGATGCTGAGCAGCGCATGTTCCGGTTGCTCGGCCTGCATCCGGGTGCCGACATCGATGTCTTCGCCGCGGCGGCGCTGGCCGGCCTTCCCGTGGACGAGGCCGAGCGCCTGCTCGATGCCCTCTGCGACATGCACCTGCTGACAGCGCATCTCCCCGGCCGGTACCGTCTGCATGATCTGGTGCGCGACTTCGCCCGGGCCGGCGTCGAAGCCGACGAGCCCGCATCGCGACGGTCGGCGGCATGCGACCGCCTCCTGGACTACTACCTGCATGTCACTCACATCGCCGCCGAGGTGGACAACCCCATGCGGCCCCGCCTCGGTGCCGGCCCTCGATACCGGCCGGCTGCCGCCCCCGACCTCTCCCGAACGTCGGAGGTTCGGTCGTGGGTCAACGCCGAACACGCCAACCTCCTGGCCGTCGCCCGGCTGGCGGCGCGGCACCGGGCCGGCGACGGTGGCTGGCAGCTTCCTCGCAACGTGGGATCGCTGCTGTACGAGAACGGCCAGCACTCAGCCAGCCTGGAGGTGTTCAGGATCGCGCTGGCGGCGTGTCCGCCCGGGACCCCGCCCGCGGTGAGGGCCGCCTGCCTGTTGGACGTCTCCCTGATGCACAAGGTGCTGGGCCAGTACCGGCTCGCACTCGACTTTCTCAACGAAGGCTCGGCCGATGCCGTTCGGTCCGGCGATCGCGACGGCATCGCCCGCTCGCTGATTCACAAGGCCGACCTGAGCAACCTCATCGGGTCGTTCGCCGATGCCGTCGCCTACGCCACCCGCAGCCTCGAGCTCTACCACGAGCAGGGCGACCTGTGGCGCGAAGCGGTGGCCTTGACGGTGCTGATGGATGCCCTGAGCCGGCTGGGGCGCGATCGTGAGGCGATCGAGGCCGCGGATCGGGCGGCCCTGCCTCTCGACGGCTTCGCGAACCTGCGACAGGCCGGCGTCGTTCTGAGCCGGCGAGGCACCGCCCACAGCCGGCTGGGCGAACACGACACCGCGATCCGGCTGCTTCGGCAGAGCGTGGAGCTCGCCCGGCAGGGCGAGGACCGGCGCTTCGAAGCCGACTACCTGCACCGGCTCGCCGAGGCGACGCGACGATCCGGCCGGCCGCACGCGGCACGGGAACACGCGGTTGAGGCACTCGCCATCCTCGACGACATCCCCGACCCGGTGGACCTGGCCGAGACGCACAACGTCCTGGGTGCGATCCACAGCGACATCCATGAGTACGAGGTCGCGCTCACGCACTACCGCCGAACGCTGGAGATCACGACGACTGTCGAATACCGCGTGGCGAGGGCGCACGCACACGACGGGACCAGCCGGTGCCTGACGGCGCTGGGCCACCCGGACGCACACCTGCACCGGCGACACGCTCTGGCGATCTACTCCGAACTCGCCGTCCCGGACGCCGATGCCGCCCGGCCGGGTTCCGGCTCCCGGGCCGCTGCCGGCGGGTGACCCACCGGCTAGAGTGCCGCGTGTGCGGGTTGTGGTGACGGGGGCGTCCGGTTTCATCGGCGGGCATCTCGTGCACGCGCTCACCGGGCAGGGCCACGACGTGGTGCCGGTCGACGTGAACGGCCCGGACCGATGCGATCTCGCCACCGACGACCTGACCGCGCTGGCCGGGGCCGATGCGGTTCTGCACCTCGCCGGCCGGCCCGGGGTGCGGGCGTCGTGGGGTGACGGCGCGGCGGCCACCTGGCGGGACAACGTCACCGCCACCGAACGCCTGCTGGCCGCCTGTGCGGCCACCCGGCCCCGCTTCGTGCTGGCGTCGAGCTCCTCGGTGTACGGCAGCGCCGACCGCCCGTGCGCCGAGGACGACCCGATCGACCCGCGCAGCCCGTACGCCGCCTCGAAAGCCGAAGCGGAACGGCTCGCGCACGAGGCCGCGGCGGACGGCCTGCCGGTCGTCGTCCTGCGCTACTTCTCGGTGTACGGGCCCGGACAGCGCCCGGACATGGCGTTCCACCGGTTCATCGAGGCGGCCCTCGACGGCTCGCCCGTCCCGCTGTACGGCGACGGCGCCCAGAGCCGTTCGTTCACCTATGTCGCCGACGTCGTCGACGCGACCGTCCGCGCCGCCGGGACGCCGCTGCCGCCGGGGACCGTCCTGAACATCGGCCACCCCACGACGACCAGCCTGCGCGACGCCCTCGACCGCATCGGCGGGCTGCTCGGCACCCCGGCGCCGACCGTTCCGAAGGACGTCGCGCCCGGTGACGTGGCCCGCACCTGGGCCGGCACCGATCGCGCCGCCGAACTGCTCGGCTGGACGGCGACGACCGGCCTGGACGAGGGCCTGGCCGCACAGATCGACTGGCATCGGGGGAGACGCCGTGCATAGGGCCGCGTATCTGGCTTTCGACCGGTTCCCGTCGGCCAAGGGCTCGGCCGTGCACATCCGGCACATGGCGGCCGAGCTGTTCGACCGGTACGGCGGCGGCCTGCTCTGCGTGCTGGGTGGTGGCGAGTTGCCCGCCTACCAACGGGAAGGCGGCGTGGAGATCGTCCGGTTCACCGACGTGGTGCCGAACCTGCTGGACCGGGCCGAGGCGTTCTCCCGCTGGGCCGCCGACCGGCTCGCACCGCACCGCGACACCCTGGAGATCTGCCACGTCCGCGACCCGTGGGGTGCGCTGCCCGCCCTGTCCACCGGCGCCCGGCTGGTCTACGAGGCGAACGGGCTGCCGTCGATCGAACTGCCGTACGCGTGGCCGCTGGCCGCACCCAGCACCCTTGCCAAGATCCGTGAACGGGAGGAGCGCTGTCTCCAGGAGGCGGACGCGGTGGTCGTACCGTCGCGGGTGATCGTGAAGGCGGTGACCGGCCGCGGCGCCGCGCCGGACCGCGTGCATCTCGTCCCGAACGGCGCCGACCCGGTGCCGGCCGACGTGCCGCGACCACCCACCGCGCCGGACCGTTACGTGATCTACGTGGGTGCGCTGCAACCGTGGCAGGGCGTCGACGTGCTGCTGCGCGCCTTCGCCCGGCTCGCCGACCGCACCGATCTGACCCTGGTCGTCTGCTCGTCGGTGTCCCCGGCGCGGGCCCGTCCGCTGCGCCGCCTCGGCGAACGCCTCGGTGTCCGGATCCAGTGGGAGCACCAGATTCCGCACGCCGACGTGGCCGCCTGGCTGGCGCACGCCGACCTGTCGGTGGCCCCGCTGACCGCCGGCCCCCGCAACCTCGACCAGGGATGCAGCCCGATCAAGGTGTGGGAGTCGATGGCGGCCGGAACCGCGGTGGTCGCCTCGGATCTGCCGGTGATCCGCGAGGTGCTCGGCGACCACGGCCGGCTCGTGCCGCCGGACCGGCCGGCCGAACTCGCCCGCGCCATCCGGGTGCTGCTGGAGTACCCGGACGCCTGCCGGGAACTGGGCGAGCGCGCCCGCCGCCACGTCGAGGCCGGGTTCACCTGGAAACACGCGCGCGCCAGGCTGGCCGACGTGTACGACCGGGTCGAGGCTCACTGATACGGTCCGGGTCATGTTCTGGCGCAAGCAGAAGGCGGCCATCGCGGGATTCCACCCGCTGCACCAGGCGCTGATCTTCGAACGGGGGTTCGCCGCGACCCATCCGGCCGCCGAGTGGAGTGCTCTGGCCGCCAGCCTGCACCGTCACGCCGGACTGATCCGCCGCTCCAAATGGGCGCTGCCGCACCGGGCGATCGACGTGTTTCTGCCACTGCTCGCCGCGGTCTGCGAGGACCTCGGGCCGAAGGGCGTCCTCGCGGTCACGGCCGACCTGCGCGGCATCCACGTCCCCGCCAAGTCCCACCCGGCCCGGGACATCCCGGTCCGGCCGCCGGCCCGCTCGGCGACCGAGACGTGGTCGATCGACCCGTGGCTGCGCCTGCACGCCGGCCTGCGCGACGGCAGCGGCCTGGACATCCTGGTCGTCGACCGGCAGCGCCTGCGCCGCGTCACCAAGCGGGGCAGCAGCGGCAAGACCAAGATCAAGCGGAAGACGCAGCTCACCCAACTGATCAGAGTCCGCCGCCGGCTTCCGCGCGGCGTGGCCGGGGCACGCCCGCAGGTGCCGCCACCGGCCTGGATCGGCGTGACGCTGCGTGACGGGGAGCGTCGCAGCGTGCTCGCCGCCGCCAAACTGCCGCGGCTGCCGCAGTCCGCCGACGAACAGGTTGACCGGATCCTGACGGTCGCCACCGAAACCTTCCGCTGGACCAGGTGAACACCATGACGCCCTGCGCGGTCACGACCGGCTTCTTCACTCTCGGCAAGTGCGGGCAGATGGCGGTCGCCGGCTGTCCCGCCTGTGGCCGGGCCGTCTGCGCCGACCACCTCGCCGACGGCGGGATGTGCCCGGAGTGCGCGGCCGCCCGCCGGCAGTTCGGCCATCCGGCCGCGGCCGCCGCCGCCCGGCGGCGCGCCTACCGGCACCGGCAGGCCCAGTACTACGGCGACGCCGGCTACTACAGCGGTTTCGACGACTACGACCGGGCGGCCTTCGAGCCCGGCGCCGCCGCCCACCAGGACTACCTCGACGACGGCGACGACGCCCTGGTGGACAGCTGAATGCGGCTGCTCTGGATCACCGAGAACTTCCCGCCCAGCCCCGGCGGCATGGCCAACTCCTGCGACCGCATCGTCCGCGGCCTGCGCGGGGCCGGCGTCGACGTCGACGTCGTCCACCTGAGCCGCCGCGGTACCGCGCAGCGGGTCACCGGCGTGCGGACCGTGCCGCTCACCGACGACCCGGAACACGCGCTGCGCCTGCTCTGGACCAGCCTGGCCCCGGTGATCGGCGACTACACCCACATCGTGGCGTTCGGCGGCACGTACCCGCTGTTGTCCGCGCCCGTCTACGCGGCCTGGTCCGGGCTGCCGCTGATCACCCTGCTGCGCGGCAACGACTTCGACACCGGCATGTTCTCGCTGCGCCGCCAGCCGGTCGTCCTCGAAGCGCTGCGCTCGTCGGCCCACGTCTGCGTCGTCGCCGCGAACACCGCGCCGCTGGTGTCCGCGCTGGCCCCGCACACCCCGGTCACCTGGGTCGCCAACGGCATCGACACCGTCGAGTGGCGGATCCTGCCGTCCGAGCGGCGCACGGCACAGGCGTGGCGGGACGAGCACGTGGCGCCGGGGAAGCGCACCGTCGGCGTCGTCGGCCAGCTGAAGAACAAGAAGGGGGTACGGCTGCTGCTCGACGCCGTCGCCGCGGGCCGGCACGACCTGCACGTCGTCCTGGCCGGTGACCTCGAACCCGGCATCGGCGAATTCCTGGCGGCCCACCCGGAGATCGCCCACACGGTCCTGCCGTTCCAGGACCGCTACCAGCTGCTGTCCGTCTACGCCGCCTGTGACCTGGTGGCGCTGCCGTCGTTCTACGACGGGCTGCCCAACGTCGCCCTCGAGGCGGCCGCCCTCGGCATCCCGCTGCTCGCCTCCGACGCCGGTGGGCTCGCCGACCTGGTCGACGACACGATCGGGTTCCCGTTCCCGGCCGGTGACCCGCACGCCTGCCGGGCGGCCGTGCACCGCGCCGCGCACGCCACCGCCGACCAGCTGGCCACCCTGGGCGCGGCCGCCGCGCGGCGGGTCCACGACCGGTTCGGGGTGGCCGCCGAGACCGAGGGCTACCTGAAGGTCCTGGCCGCCGTGTCGTGATCGTCTGCTATGCGCAGGGTGGCGGGCTCGGCCACCTCACCCGGATTCGCGCCTACCTGCACACCTGCCACGGCGACGAGCCGGCGACGATCCTGAGCACGTCGCCGTTCACCGCCGACCCGCGGGTGCTCGGCCCGCACCGGCTGATGCCCACGTCGGCGCTGCACACGCTGCGCCCGTCGGTGCTGGTGGTGGACGCGTTCCCGGCCGGCATCGACGGCTCGCTGTCGGCCGCGTCGGTTCCGCCGGGGACGGAGACCGTGCACCTGGCGCGGCTGCTGCGCTGGGACGTCTACCGCCCGCTGATGCCACCGAACCCGATCCGCTACGACCGGATCTGGGCGGTCGAGGAACTCGGCGACTCCCCGCTGACCGCCTCCGGGCCGCTCTCCCTGGCCGACCCGCCGGCCGCCGAGGACCCCGATCCGGCCGGCGTCGCGGACGGCGCCTGGCTCATCGTTCACTCCGGGCCCCCGGCCGAGATTCAAGAGCTCATCGGGTACGCCCGTGACTGCGCCAACCTCGAAGGCGCCCGCCCCCGGTTCGTGCTGGTGGCGCCGCATCGCCCGGCCGGTCTGCCGCCCGATGTCGGCCACCTCGACCCGTACCCGGCGTGGCCGCTCTTCGCCCGTGCCGAGCGGGTCGTCACCGCGGCCGGATTCAACGCGGTCCGCCAGATGCGGCCATGGCGTGACCGGCACCTGATGCTGCCGTTCCCGCGCCGTTTCGACGACCAGTTCAGCCGAGCCGCCCGCGCCCGCCCGGCCGCGGGAAGGGCCGGGTCGTTCTCCCGGCACTTCGATGAGCCGCCCGCGCCCGCCCGGCCGTGGACTCGGCGGAAGGTGAGCTGACGGGCCGGCGGCGGCACCCGGCGTGACACCACCGGAATGCGGGCCGGTGCCCGGTTGGGAGGTCAACGGGCCTCGCCGTCACCCGTCCGCGGCGTGCCGGCTGCCAGTTCCGCCACGGTGTGCGCACGGATGCCGGGCAGGGGCGCCGCGGCGAAACGGTCGGCGACGGCGCGGACATGAGTCTCGGCGGTCTCCGCGAGCCCGTCGTAGACGGCGACGAACAGCTTCCGGGCCGGTTCGCGCAGCCAGTTCGGCGGGAGCAGACGGCTGGGCAGTTGCGGGTCGAGGATGGGTAGACGCCGGTACATGTCCATGACGTCGGTACGGACGCGAACCGCTTCCGCGCCGGTGACCTGTCCAGCCTCCATCCGGGGCAACGTCGGGCTCCAGCGCCGGATGAACGATTCGTACTCCGCGGCGATCGCCGCGGTGTCCCAGGCGTCGATGGGGGCGCGCTCGCCGGCAGCCCGGAAGTCGGCGTGCCGGGCGCGGAACATGGTCATGGCGCCGGGGGCGAAAGGCGCCAGTTGTGCCCGGATCTTGTCGGTGAGATCGCGCGGCGAGACCCACAGGCCGTCGTACAACGGCGCGAAGCCCATCCACCGGAGCTGCGCGCGCAGCCCTCGTCGTTGAGCGCTTTCGGCCTGCGGCAACGAGAAGGCGATGAGCGTCCAATGCTCGTCCCACGGCAGATCGCCGTCGGCGGGCGAGACGATGGCGCTCCCACCGACGGCGAGAAAGGTGGCCGCGGCCGTGGTCAGCCGGTAGGAGCTCTGCCTGCCCTGCCGGCGGCCCTCGAGCACCCCGCGGCGGGCGAGCCGGCTGATGGCGGCCCGGGCCGCGGCGCTGCTCACGCCGCTCTCCGACAGCAGGGCGACGACCGCGGCCGACGGTATCCACGCCCTGGTGCGCAGGGTGTAGTCCGCCAGCAATGTCACCGCCAGTTCCTGGGACGAGGTCCCGGCCTGGCGGCGCGGCAGTCGCACCGAGCCTGCGGCGTCGTCGGGAAAGATCTCCTCGATGTCGTACGGGCTGGTCACTGGCAGCGCTCCGGCAGATCTTGGCGATGTTGACCTTCGACTGTAGACCGTCGGCCGGGACGCCCCATCCCATAGATCCATAGCAATCGATTGACAGTTTCTTGACCTCCGAGGAAGCTAAGTGACATTCGACGCCTGCGGCGCCGGGTCACGCGACGGCCGGGGCACAGCGATGTGCGCCGGCGCCTGGCCCCCGCGCCTTATCCCCGAGGAGTCACGAGCATGAAGATCAGATGGAAGTCGCTGCTGGCCGCGGCCGGCGCGCTGGCCCTGGCCGGGTTGGCCGTCCCGGCGGCACGGCCGGCGTTCGCGGCCTCGTTGACCGAGGTCACCGCGTTCGGCAGCAACCCGGGCGGTATGCGGATGCACGTCTACGTGCCGGACGTCCGCCCGGCCGCCCCGCCGATCGTCGTGGCCATGCACGGCTGCGGCGGCTCCGGTCCCGGCTTCTACTCCAGCAGCGAGTTCGCCTCGCTCGCCGACCGGTACGGGTTCATCGTGATCTACCCGTCCGCGATGCAGGAGGCCGGCTTCGGCAAGTGCTTCGACACCTGGTCGTCGGCTGCGAAGACACGCGGCGGCGGCAGCGACCCGGTTTCCATCGCATCGATGGTCTCCTACGCCGGGCGGCAGTACGGCGCGGACCTGAACCGCGTGTACGCCACCGGCAGCTCGTCCGGCGGCATGATGACCCAGCACATGCTCGCCCTCTACCCCGATCTGTTCAAGGCCGGAGCGTCCTTCATGGGCGTGCCGTTCGACTGCTTCGCCAACGCCGCCGACTATCCGCCCGGCGCGAGTCAGTGCACCGGTGGTTCGATGAACCGCACCCCGCAGCAGTGGGGCGACGCGGTCCGCCGGGTCGACACCGGCTACACCGGCCCGCGCCCGCGGGTGCAGCTCTGGCACGGCACCGCCGACACGCTGGTGCCGTACCAGCTGCTCCAGGAATCCATCGAGCAGTGGACGAACGTGTTCGGGCTCAGCCAGACGCCCACGTCGAGCGACACCCCGCAGACCGGCTGGAACCGCCGTCGCTACGCCGATTCCACGGGCACCGCCCAGGTCGAGGCGTACAGCGTCCAGGGCGCCGGCCACACCTTGCCCTCCAGCGGCATGGCCGCCGCGGCCGTCGCCTTCTTCGGGATCACCACCCCGCCGTCGACTCCGCCGTCGACCCCGCCGTCGACCCCGCCCTCGTCGTCTCCGGGCACCCCGGCGTGCCGGGTCACCGACACCGTCAACGCCTGGGACCGGGGCCTCACCGCGACGATCACCATCACCAACAGCGGCGCCGGGAGCATCAACGGCTGGTCCCTGGTCTTCACCCTGCCGGCCGGGCAGACGATCACATCCGGGTGGAGCGCCACCTACTCCCCGCAGTCCGGACAGGTGACGGCACGCAACGTCGGCTACAACCCGGTCATCGCCTCGAACAGCTCGATCTCCATCGGCTTCCAGGCGACCCATACCGGAAACACCGCGAAGCCCACGTCGTTCACACTCAACGGCAACCCCTGCGCGGTGGGTTAGCGCCGGCGGGCCGGACCGGATGACGACGTGCCGCGGGGGAGGGGGGGGGGGGGGGGGGGGGGGCGCCCCGCGGCGCCCCCCCCCCCCCCCGGCCGCCGGCCCG
>NZ_JAGFNS010000004.1:231480-363977 GCF_017592555.1 Actinoplanes flavus
GGGGTGCGCGCGGGGGGGCGGGCCGGTTTGCGGCCGGGCCGCGGAAGCGGGCCGATCGTGGATCGGCCCGCTTCCGCATTTCCGGGCCGGAAGGAATTCCGGCGGGCAGCGCAATCGGATTGCCGACAACCGGCCCCACCGGTCTGGATATCCTCGATCCGGTCTCCTTTATCTGATTACTTTCCGTGCCGCAAGCTTTCCTGCGGTGCGATGTGCGACTCGCCAATAGCGACAGTCGAACACATGCGGTCACTCATAGATGACGGTAAGTTGCAAAGTTGTAAACGCAGGCGGCCGGGCTTGGGGGGTATGGGAAGTCACCTGCCTCGACCTGGTCGGTCGCCGTCAGCTTTGTTTCCTGATCCCGATCTCGGAGATAGGCCTGTGATTCGCGTCACCATTGCGCACAGAGGCATGCTCATTCGCCGCATGCTCGCCCAGGTTCTGGACAGGGAGAGCGACATGTGCGTTGTTGCTGAACTGGACAGCTGTGAGGAGATTACTCCGGCAGTCCAACGAGAAGCGCCGCACGTCGCCGTTCTCGATTACGCGATCCAGGAGAAGTTCGCCATATGCGACACCTGTGCGACATTGAACGAGGTCGTTCCCGAATGCCGGATACTCGTCATTATGGACCGGGCGACCCCCAGTCTTCTGGGCGCGGCCCTGGCCCGGATGGTGCCCCGGGTCGGACTGCTCACCACCGATGCGTCCCCGGCACAGTTCATCGACAGTGTGCGCCGGCTGTCCCGCGGCCAGAGCGTGCTGGACACGGACATCGCCGTCGCCGCTCTGACCGCGACCGCACACCCACTGACCGACCGCGAGCGTGACGTGCTGCTGCTGGCCGCCGACGGCACGCCTGCCAAGGACATCGCGGCCCGGCTCTTCCTCACCGACGGCACCGTTCGCAACTACCTGTCACGCATCACGGCGAAGACCGGCGGGCGGACGCTGGTCGAGGCGATTCGGCGCGCCCAGGAGGCCGGCTGGGTCTGACCGGCCGCCGGGACCCGCTCACCCCGACGGGGTGAGCAGGTCCCGGTAGAGCGCCGACGACCGGAGCACCTGCTCGTGGGCGCCGAGCACGGCCGAACGGCCGTCGAGGACCAGCACCCGGCGGGCCCGCAGCGCCGAGCTGGCGCGATGCGCGATCACGATGAGCGTTCCGCCCCGGGCCGCGAACGCCTCCTCGGCCCGTCGCTCAGCGGCCGGATCCAGGTGGCAGGTGGCCTCGTCGAGGACGGTCACCGGTGCGGCGGCCAGATAGGCGCGGGCGAGCGCGAGCAGTTGCCGCTCGCCGGCCGACAACCGCTCCGGGCTCACCGGTGCGGTCACGCCACCCAGCCGGGCCACCAGCTGATCGGCGCCCACGGCCCGGAGCGCGGCGGCGATCTCCGCGGGGCCGGCGTCGGGACGCAGGTAGGTGACGTTCTCGTGCACCGTGCCGGTGAAGATGTACGCCTCCTGTGGGATCAGCACGCGTGCGCTGGAGAGTTCCCGCGGGGGCGCCTGCCGTACCGGCACGCCGCCGAGCTTGATCTTGCCGGACCCCGGGTCCAGCAGACCGCAGATGAGCCCGGCGAGCGTCGACTTGCCGACCCCGCTCGGCCCGACGACGGCCAGGTGGTCCCCGGGCGGCACCCGCAGATCGAGGCCGCGCAGAACCGGTTCGGCGTGTGGCCCGTACGCGAAGGTCACACCGGTGAGGACGATGTCGTGTCCGGTGGGGGGCCGCGACAGGGCCGGAGCGCTGGACGACGGCACGGCGCCGTCCAGGATCCGGCCGAGCGTGATCACCAGCCGCAGACCGCTGCCGCCGACCCCCTGCACGAGGGTGCCCAGCGCCGGTTGGAGCCCGCGTAGCACGTAGGTCAGGCCACCGACCACGGTGCCCGTGGTGAGACCGTGGGCGACCAGCGCGGGGGCGGCGGCCAGCAGCGCCACGAGCGGCAGCCAGCCCCCGAGCGCGTACGCGACGGTGCGCACCGCGGCCATCCGGGCCAGCGCGCGTTCGGCGGCGGCCTGTTCACGCACCGGCGTGTCGACAAGGGCCGCGCCGTGTGCCTCACCGCCGAGCGAGCGGAGGTCGCGGATGCCGGCCAGCACCATGCCGGAGACGGTGGCCAGCCGTTCGTCGGCGGCGATGTAGGCCCGCTGGCGGGACGCGGCCAGGCCCAGCGTGCCGGCGAACGCCGCGACGCCGAACAGGAACAGCGGCAGGATCAGGGCGACGATGACGGGAGCCAGCGCGAGTACGCCCATGAGCGCCGCCAGCGTCGTGACGAGGAAGGTGCGGATGACCACGATGAGCCCGGCGTACGAGTCACGGATGATCTCCACCTGATGGGTGACCCGGGCTACCGCGCCGTCCTCGGGGTGCCCGGACATCCGGCGGCTCAGCGCCCCGTGCACCACCATCCGGACCAGCCGGTCACGGAACGGCTCGACCAGGTCGCCGAGGTGCCGGTACACCTGGCGCGCGCCCACGGCGCCCATCGCCGCGGCCAGCATCAGCGTCGCCAGCCAGGCCAGCCCGGTCACCGGCCGCCCGGCGAGGAAACCGTCGTCCAGCGCCCGGGCCACGGCCAGGCCGCTGACCGCCGTCGGAAGAGCCTCCGGCACGGACCACGCGGCCAGCGCGGCCAGCGGCCGGCGGGGCAGGGACGACACGCACAGGCGCAGCTCCCGCCTCATCCGAACACCTCCCGGTAGGCCGGGTCCGTCCAGAGCGAACGGTGCGTGCCGACGGCGCGTACCCGGCCGGCATCGAGCCAGACCACGGCGTCGGCCCGCGCCGCTACCGAGCCGCGGTGGGTGATGATCACCCGGGTGCGGCGGCCGTCGTCGCGGTCGAGTGCCTGCTGGATCCGCATCTCGGTGACGGCGTCCAGGCTGGAGGTCGCGTCGTCGAGGACCAGCAGGCGGTCCGCGCCCCAGGCGCGCGCCAGTCCCAGGCGCTGTGCCTCGCCACCGGACATGGGCGCCCGCGACAGCGGCGTGGCGTACCCCTCGGGCAGTCGGCTGATGAAGTCGTGTGCCTGCGTCGCCCGGGCCGCCGATTCGGCGTACCGGGCACCACGGTCCAGCGAGATCGCGTCGCCGAGCGTCGATCCCACCAGTGCCGGCCGCTCGAACGCGCACCCGATGGCCTCGCGCTTGGCGGCGTGCCCCAACGAGGGCAGCGGTACCCCGTCCAGGGACACCGTCCCGGAGTCGGGATCGCGCAGCCGGCACGCGAGCGCGGCGAGAACCGACTTGCCGGAGCCCGAGCGGCCCACCACGGCGACCGAGGTGCCCCCGGGGATGTCGAGCTCGACACCATCGAGCACGGTACGTCCGGCGTCGACGACCGTGACGGCGTCGAACCGCAGCGTGCCCGTGCCGGGCGGGAGCCCGGCGGCGCCGTGCTCCAGCGGATCGACGGCGAAGACCTCGGCCAGCCGGCCGACCCCGGCGCGGGCCCGGGCCAACCGGCTCAGCACTCCGGTCAGGGTGCCCAGCCCCGCCCCGAGCATCGCGTACTGACTGGCCGCGAAGAGCTCGCCGGCGCTGATCCGGCCCGCGTCCAGGGCCAGGCCGCCGGCGGCGAGCACGGCGACCAGCACCAGCGGTCCGGCGATCCCCGCCTGTGCGCTGGCCCGCGCCAGGGCGCGCCAGGTGAGCAGCCCCTGAGCGTGCAACTCGGGCAGCGGATCGAGAATGCGCCGGCATTCCCGCTCCAGGGTGCCGGCGGCCGCGATGGTACGGGCACCGGTCAGCGACTCGCCCAGTCGTGCCGCGATGGTGCCCTGGACCCGCTGATAGCCGGACAACAACCGGGAGGTACGCCGGGCGAAGACCACCAGCACGACCGCCACCAGCGCCACGCCACCGAGGAAGGCGACCGCGAGCCAGGGGTCGATGACGGTCAGCAGGACGAGGCTGCCCACCGGTGGCACCAGGGCGGTGGCCATCAGCACGGCACCGGGGCCGGCTTGCGCGGCCTCGGGGGCGTTTCCGGACGCGCGGCCCACCAGGTCACCCACCTCGAACCGGCCGGCGCCCCGCGCGTCCAGCCGGAGCATGTGGCTCACCAGGCGCCGGCGCAGCCAGGCGGTGGTGTCCGCGGCACAGGCGCCGGCGATGAACGCGTCGGCCACGTCGACGAGCACCCCGACCATGATCAGCGCACCCGCCCAAAGGAGCCAGCGGCGGTCGTCGCCGCCACCGATCACCGCGTCGACCGCCCGGCCGAGCACGGTGGGCAGCGCCAGCGTGCCGGCCGAGCCGGCCAGCGCGGTGAACGTGATCAGCGGGAGCCAGAGCCGGCTCCGCCACACCACGGCGCCGAACGTCAACATGTCTGTTCCTCTCCCCGGGACGATGCGTGCACCGCCGAGCCGTCTGCCGCGGGATACGGCGGGGCGGCCGCGAACGGAAGATCCCGTTCGCGGCCGCTGCCTGCCGGGAACCGTCAGTGGCAGGTGACCAGGCTCAGCGAGCTGGCGGCGCAGACGACGAGGCTCGCCGTGCTTTCGACGCCGCAGCCGGCACTGCTGCTGCTTCCGCCGCCGGTCTCCGGGCCGCCGGTCATCTCCAGGCCCTGCAGGTCGAGAAGTGCCATCTGTTCCTCCTTCAGAGGATCGGGGATACCAACCCGTGCCGTCCGGACACGGGAACCTGTGACCGCGCCGCCTTGGCGGGCGGGATCAGCGGCAGGTGGATCGCGGCGCCCGAGCGCGCCGCGCCGACGGCGAGCAGTACTCCCGCGGTGCCGGTGGCGACATCCATCGACAGCCGCAGCAACTGGTCGCCCGGGAAGGCGAGCCCGTCGGCGTAGGGCATCGCGTGCCAGCCCAGGCCGCGCACCTGGGCGGCCACCGTGGGGTCGGTACGCGGGTCCGCGGAGCGGCCGGCCAGGTAGAGGACGATGCCGGCGCGACCGGCGAACACGCCGGACTGGATGTACATGCGCGCCTGCGCGGCCTGGTGGACGGCCTCGGCGGCGGTGGCGAACTCGTCGTCGGACCGGCGGTCGAGGTACTGGTCGAGGGCGATGCCGATGCCGATGCTGCCGGCGGCCAGGTAAGGCATGGTGCGCCAGCCCTCGTCGACCTCCATCGCGCCGTTGTCGCGGGTGACGCAGCGTCGCAGGTCCTGCCGCAGGGCGACCGCGGCCCGGTCCAGATAGTCCCGGTCACCGGTGAGGTCGTAGGCCCTCATCAGCAGCAGGGCCGGTCCCGACGAACCGCGGAACAGCCCGGCGTAGGGGTTCGCCAGCCCGCTGGTGGTAGGAACCGACTCCACGTCCCCGAGCCGCTCGCCGACCAGCTGTGCCGCCCGTAGAGCCAGCTCCCGCAGGACGGCATCGCCGGTGTTCTCGGCGAAGTGGGCCAGGTTCAGGCCGATGCCGGCCAGGCCGCCCATCAGGTCGAGGCCGAGACTCTGCCAGTCGTCGCTGAGGCACATGTCCAGCAGATCCAGTGCCTGCTGACGGTGGCCGAGGTGGTCGAGGGTGAACGCGACCCCGTGCAGGCCGTCGTACAGCCCCAGCATCGTCCCGTGCGGCGGCTTCTTCACCCGGTCCAGCAGCCATTGCTCCAGTTCAGGTTGCCGCGGCGCGCCGGTCACCGCCAGGGCGTGCAGCACGCCGGCGGCGCCGTAGGCGAGCCCGAGGCCGTTCAGCCGGAACTGCTCGATGTCGCCCGGGAAGAGCCGGTCGTCCCGCTCCGGGGAGGCGGCGGCCAGGATGCCGCGCACCATGCGGTCACGCAGATCCGGCCACTCGTCGTCGAGGGCCATCGATGGCAGCGCCCGCGGCGACGGCGACGGCGGGGCGATGACCTTCACCGCCTCGGCGAGAAATCCGTCGGGTAGCGGGAAGTGCTCGGCGATGATCTCGGCGAAGTGGTGCGCCTTGTCCCGGGAGAGCCACAACAACGGGGTCATCGGCAGGAACAGCGCCAGCCGCAGGCACGCCAGGGCGTACCGGTCGACGTCGGCGCCGGTGGTGCCCGACGGCGCGGCGAAACCCTGGTTGCCCAGGCCCGGACGGGCATTGTCGGAGACGAGCGAGGTCACCTCGAAGTCCAGCAGGGTCACCGTGTCGTCATCGTCGATCATGATGTTGAACAGGTGCAGGTCGCCGTACACCACGCCGCGTTCGTGAATGCCCCGCAGCGTCGTCTCGATCTGCCCGTGCACCTTCACCGCCCATTCGGCGTACGCCGCGAAGTCGTCCGGGACCGCACCGACGTCGATCAGCGGGTAACGCCGCACCAGAGCGCGGTGCAGTGGCCTGCCCGCCACGTGCTGCATCGCCATGAACCGGTGGTCGCCGACGTCGAACACGTCGTACACCTCCGGCACGCCCGGCACGCCGGCGAGCTGCCGCAGCACATCGTGCTCACGGTTGATCCGGCCGACCGCGTCCGCGCCGGTGCTGTCCAGGCCGGCGTGCGGGCGGCCCTCCTTGAGCACCACCTGCCGGCCGGTCCGGGTGTCGCGTCCGAGGTACACCCCGCCGCCGTTGGAGAAGTGCAGCACGCTCTCGATGGCGTAGGGCAGGTCCGCGACCGTGACGGCGTTACGGGCGGCCAGGTGCGGGCCGAGGAAACCGGGCACGGTGATCCAGGGCGGCACGTAGAAGACCGGGTCGCGGCGGTCGGGCACCAGATCGCCCTTGTCGTCCGCGATGGCCAGCACCACCTGGCCGCCGTCGGCGACGCAGTACCGGGAGGCGAACCCGCCGTAGCGCACGTACAGAGGTCCGTCGCCCCAGCGTAGGTCGCTGAGGATGTACGGGCCGGGCTCGCCGTGGAGCAGCTCGCCCAGCTCGGTCAGGACGCGCTCGCAGGCGTCCTCGTCCGGCGGGTAGATGGTGACCAGCTTGCCGCTGTACCCGCGCGGGGCGTACTTCGAGCTGCGCAGCCAGAGAGCGGGACCGGAGCGCAGGAACTTGAACTCCAGACCCCGCGGCACGCAGTAGTCCCACACCTTGTCGAGCACGCGTTCCGCGTTGTCGAGGCAGGCCGAAACATGGATCTTCCACCCCTGCATCGGCAGGTCCAGGTTCTCGGGGAGGAAGACCAGCCAGTCGTCCTGCTCCTCCCGGCGCCAGCCGGCGGGAAGCGTACGGCCGGCGGTGGAGAACGAGACGCCCGCGTTGGCCGCGGACCGGAGCGCATCGTAGAACACCGGGCTGGCCATGCAGAACGCCTCGTAACGGCTATCCATCGCGTTGACCCCCTCGATCCGCCGGCATCTCGCCAATGACGATGCGGCAGTGGGGGAGACATCACTAGGCGTCTATCTCACAACCTGTACCCGGGTTCCGCGGCGGCGGCGTCGGGATTGTGTGACCAGCTGATGTGATTCGTGCGTTTGTTTTGCATGAGCGCAGGTCAGCGGTTGCCGCCGCGGAAGATGCGCAGGAAGAAGAGGAACACGTTCAGGATGTCCAGGAAGATCGACGCCGCCAGCAGCGGGGCCGAATCGATGTCCCGCGAGCGCCGCAGCCGCTGGAAGTCGAACATGATGAACCCCGCGAAGATCACCAGGCCGAGGATCGAGTAGATCAGCGCGCCACCCGGGATGTTCACGAAGATCAGTACGATGCCGAAGACCAGCAGGCCGACCAACGCCCAGAAACACAGCCGGGCCAGCGCCGACAGGTCCCGGCGGGTGGCGTACCCGGCGGCTCCGAAACCGGCGACGAACAGCGCCGTCGCCGCGCCCGCCTGCCACAGCGCCTGCGGGTCGGTGTTCGCGTAGTAGACCAGCGTCGGCGCGAGCGCGACACCCATCAGCAGCCCGAACGCCCCGAGCAGCGCGACCGTCGTCTCCTTCGACTTGCGGACCGTGAACTGCATGGCGATCAGAGCCGCGAACGACGCCAGATAGGCCATGAACGCGGCGAAGCTCGGCAGGTTGCGGCCGAGGTAGGCGCCGAGCGCGAACAACGCGGTGGTGCCCGCCACGTACCCCATCGTCTGCGCGAACAGGGTGTGGGCGCGATCCCGGGTGGCCATCGCGGCCGGACGGTACGGATAGGCCTCGTCCATCGGAAGTCCTCCGCGGTCGTAGTCGTCTGGCCCTACTCTGGCCCCGCGCGATCATCCTGACCTCCTTCGCCAGGGATGAGATCCGGCGTCACCTACGGTCGCGGACCTTCACGTGCTTGGTGCAGTGCCCGGCTCGCGCCGCCGCTCCGGTGGAGAGATCCGGGTAGCGGTCCCGGGACCGTGAACAGGACCGAGCCACCCCCGTTTCATGTGGCCCGGTCCGTCCCCGGTTCCGGCCTTTCCGCTGGCCGGTTCGATCGTGTGACACCAAGCGTGACTCAGCGCTGTTAATGAACTGTTGTCGCCGAGGCCCGCCGGATGTGAGGCTGGTCGTCGGGCGAGTGACGGCATGCCGTCGCGGCTTGAAGACGTTCGAGGACGGGAGGCCGCGGTGGAGGTCCGCCTGCTGGGTCCGGTGGAGACATGGGCGGACGGCCGGCCGGTCGAACTCGGTCCACCGCAGCGACGGCACACGCTGGTGGCCCTGGCGGTCGATGCGGGTCGCCCGGTCACCATCGACGCTCTCGCCGCCCGAGTGTGGGACGAGCCGCCACCGGCGGCGGCCCGGATTCTGCAGGTGCACATCACGCATCTTCGGCGGCTGTTGGCCTCCGCCGCGGGCACGCCACCCGCCCGCCTGCTGCGTCGCTCCAGCGGCTACCTCCTCGACATGGCGCCCGAACGAGTCGACGCCCACCGGTTCGCCGAACAGGTCCGATGCGCCCGTGGCGCCGACCCGTCCACCGCGCTGACGCTGCTACGCGCCGCCCGGGAACTGTGGCGGGCCGAGCCGCTCGGCGGGCTGAAGGGGAGCTGGGTGGAACGGACCCGGCACGCGTACCGGGAGCAGTACCTCGCCGCCACGATGGCTTGGGGGCTCGCCGAGTTGCGGGCCGGTAATCCGCTCGTGGTGATCCGGCCACTGGCTGAGCTCGCCATGGATCACCCGCTGACGGAGCCGCTGGCCGATGTCGTGATTCGGGCTTATGCCGCCGTTGACCGGCCCGCCGAGGCCTTGGCGTATTACGCCACGTTCCGCCGACGGCTCGCCGACGAGTTGGGTGCCGATCCGAGCGCGACGCTGCAGGCCCTGCACCAGGCCATTCTGCGTGGCGAACCGGTGACGCCGCGGGACACCATCGAGGTGGCAGCCAAAGCGCAGGTCACTGTCGTCGTGCCGGCCCAGCTACCGGCGGATGTTCCCGGGTTCGCCGGCCGTGCCTCGGCCCTGCGTGCCCTCGACAATGTGCTGGCGGAGACCGCGATGGCGGTCGCGGTGGTGTCCGGCACCGCCGGAGTGGGCAAGACTGCCCTTGCCGTGCACTGGGCGCATACGGTGCGGTCCCACTTTCCGGACGGTCAGATCTTCGTGAGCCTGCGCGGCTTCGACCCCACCGGACAGGCCGTCTCCCCACAGGAGGCACTCCGCAGCCTGCTCGACGGGCTGGGTGTCGCCCCCGAGCGGGTGCCGGCCACCCTCGACGCGCAGGCCGCCCTGTACCGCAGCGTGGTGGCCGGTCGGCGGCTACTGCTGGTGCTGGACAACGCCCGCGACGTCGAGCAGGTCCGGCCATTGCTGCCGGGCACCGCTACCGTTGTCGTCGTAGTGACCAGCCGGGCGCAACTCACCGGTCTGCTGGCCAACGGGGCGTCCGCCGTACCTCTGGGTCTGCTGTCCCGGGGGGAAGCCGAAGAACTGCTGACGAACCGGCTCGGACCAGGGGTCGTCGCCCAGCGCGACGCACTCGACCAGGTCATCATGGCCTGCGCCCGGCTGCCACTGGCGTTGAGTATCGCCGTGGCCCGGACCCGGCAGACGAACTTTCCGCTGACCGCGCTCGCCGCCGAACTCAGCGAGGCCAGTGACCGGCTGACCGCGTTGGACGTCGGCGATCCGGCCGGTGATGTCCGGACGGTGCTCTCGTGGTCGTACGCTGCCTTGAGCGAATCCGCCGCCGAATTGTTCCGGCTGCTCGGACTCGTCGTCGGACCCCACTTCGACGTCCCCGGGTTGATCAGCCTCTCCGGGTTGCCGGAGCGGGACCTTCGCAGGCCCCTGCGCGAGCTGACTCGGGCGAGCCTGGTGACCGAAGACGCTCCAGGCCGCTACAGCCAGCATGACCTGCTGCGCGAGTACGCCGCCGAACTCGCCCGCCGCGACGATTCGGAGGACGTACGCCGGTCCGCTGCCGTCCGCCTGCTCGATCACTACCTGCATACCGCGTACGCAGCGGATCGCCTGCTCAACCCGCCCCGCGAACCCATCGTCCTGCCCATGGGCCAGCCGGCAGCCGGCGTGTGCCCGGAGCGGTTCACGGACCTCGGCGACGCGATGGCTTGGTACGGCGAGCACCACACCGTCCTGCTGGCCGCCCTACGGCACGCCGCGACGGTGGGACTCGACCGGCTCACATGGCAGCTTGCCTGGTCGATGGACACCTATTTCTCCCGGAAGGGTCAACTGCACGATCAGGTCGAGGCCTGGCAGATCGCCATCGAGTGCGCGTGCCGTCTCGGTGAACTGCCGGCCCGCGCCTACGGGCACCGTAACCTGGCTCAGGCCGACACCAGGCTCGGCCGATACGGCGAGGCGCACGGCAACCTGAGTCGCGCGCTGGAACTCTTCACGAAGGCGGGCGACCGCATCGGCCAGGCCCGCACCCAGCACCACCTCGCCTACCTGTGTGGCCAGCAGAAGCAGCCCGCGACGGCCCTCGATCATGCCCGGCAGGCCTGGGCGCTCTACGCCGGCACCGACGACCGGACAGGGCAGGCCGAGGCTCTGAACGCGATCGGGTGGTACCACGCGCTGCTCGGCGAGTTCGAACAGACTCTGACGTACTGCCGGCGGGCACTGGAGATCTTCGAGGCGGACGGTGACCTGCACGGCGCCACCGGCGCCTGGGACAGCCTGGGGTATGCCCACCACCACCTCGGTCACCTCACCGAGGCCATCGACTGCTACCAGCACGGCCTTACGTCGGCCCGAAGCCTGGACCACGACCTGTTCGTCGCCGAGTTGCTGGTGCACCTTGGCGAGTCCCACCTTGCGGCCGGGCAGCCCGCTGCAGCGCGCATCGCGTGGACGGAGGCGGACCGACTGCTGACAGCGCTCGACCACCCGGGCGTCGCCAGCGTCCAGGAGTCGCTGCGGCGGCTCGATGACTGAGCCGCCGCAGCCGATCGGGTGAAATGACGTATTGCTCGAAAGATGCTGAGGAGCGCAAGCGCTTGGGGCTGACGCGGAAGCAGGTACGCGCGGGCGCCGGTGCCCGGATGCGGATCATCTTCGACGGCGGCAGCGACGTCCGGCAGATCGCCTGATTCGCTGTCCCGCTTGTTCTTCGAGCGGCGGTCGGTTGGCCGTCATCACTGCCTACGCTGGACTGGTCAAACGTCCCGGCAGAGGGTCACCGCCAACGGTGACCGGGTGGTTCGCATGGTGCAACGTTCGGCCCACCACTTCCGACCAGGGAAGATAGCCGAACATCGGCGTCTTCCGTGGGCGATGTGAGGCAGATGTGGGGCACGGTTGTGTCCCACATTGCCGCGTTGTGGTGATCGTTAGGGTTCGGATCTTGAACCGCTGGTTGAGAGTCTGCTCTTGTCAAGGAGTAGCAACTTGATCAACCAAGACGATCCTGAGGTTGGCGTACTGGGGGCGGCCTCGCAGGCTTGATGGACCAGCTCATGACGTCCGCGGGCTCGGTGTGATGCCTTCCTGACAGATTCCTCCGATTACCGCGTCCTCGACGAGGTCATCGGGCACCCAGCGATCCGCGACGGGACGCCGGGTGCACGACTCGACGGGTTTGTCCGAGCCGGAGCCCCGGCGGTGGGGGGGGGGGGGGGGGGGGGGGGGGGGGGGGGGGGGGCGGGGGGGGCGGGCGGCCGGAAGCGACCCGTGGGGGGGCCGGTGGCCCCCCGCGCTCCCCCCCCCCCCCCCCCCCCCCCGCCACCGTCGACGACCTGAACACCGTCATGACCAGGATCCGGCAGCTGGCCTACGCCATCCTCGACGGCACGCTGATCCCCATCGACCGAGTAGCCGACCAGAAGCCCTACTACTCCGGCAAGCATCGCCGACACGGCGTGAACATACAGGTCATCGCCGACCCGGCCGGCCGGCTGATCTGGGTCAGTGCCGCCTTGCCCGGCTCGGCTCATGACCTGACAGCGACCCATACCCACGGCGCCATCGACGCGCTGACCAGCGCAAAGGTAATGATGTTCGCCGACAAGGCCTACCAAGGAGCCCGCGGCAGCATTCGGACCCCGTTCAAACCCCACCGCTACCGGCCGAAACTCTCCGCCTTGCAGAAGAAGGTCAACCGCGCACACGCCCGGATCCGCGCCATCGGTGAACGCGCCAACGCGACCCTCAAGACCTGGAAAGTCCTCACGAAACTACGCTGCAGCCCACACCGGGCCACCGCGATCGCGCAGGCCATCCTCGTCCTGCACCACGTCGAGAACCCGCTCTACGCAGGATGAAATGGCTCACTGCTCCATCATGGTGGAGTTCGTACAAATGAGGGGAAGGGTGACCGTGGTTAACGGGTCGGGGCATGAGTCGACTTGGCCGGGTCAGCGATCCAGCGATGGAGTGATGCGGGAGTACGTGGGAACGGTAGAAGCCGAAGGGCAAGAAACTGTCCACGTTAGAGTCAATGCTCTTTCACTTCAAGAGGCGTACGACCAAATTTCCGAGGAGTACAAGGACTGCATCGTATCTGTTTGGAATGAAGAGGACGCGAAAAGGCGCCGTTAAGAATCTCTAGTACTCCAGCAGGAGATCCGTTTCTACGGTTCTGTGAGGGCTTGGCGGGCGTAGTGGCTGGTTCTCGCTGTGGCTTGATGGCGGCGGCGGAAGATGGACCAGGCTATGAGGTCCGCGATGCGGCGGGCGGGCTCGATGATCAGGGCGTGAAAGAGCCGGCGGAGTTCGTTGGCGGTGATCGCGATCATGTCCTCTGCGTTGGTGGTGCTGACGGTGGCTGCGGCGGCCAGGAACGCGTGAGCGGCGATGACCAGGGTGGTCCAGCGGTGCCAGGCTCGCCAGCGGCGATGTTGATGCTGGTCGAGGCCGAGACCGGTCTTCGCGGCCTGGAACGACTCCTCGACTCGCCACCGAGATCCAGCGACAGTGACCAGCTGTTGCAACGGGACGGGTTGCGGTGACCAGCATCGGTAGAACGCCAGTTCACCGGTGCTGCGGGTGCGGCGGATCAGCAGCCAGTGGTGTCCGGCGTGCTGGTCGGCGGCCAGCGGCAGGGTGATGAACGCCCAGTCGTAGTAGCGGTGGCCTTTGGCACCGTCACCTGCGGAGATCCGCTGCCATGCGTGTTTGGGGAGTCCGGCTGCGATCTGGTCGGCACGGTGTTTGCCGAGGCCGGTCGGCACGTGGTGCGAGCAGGCGACCGCGAGGACGTAGCCCAGGCGGCGGCCGCGTAATGCGGCGGCCAGGTGTGGGTCACCGCCGTAGGCTTCGTCGCCGGCGACCCACCGACACGGCAGCCCGCCGGCGAGGGCGGTGTCGATCAGGCGGCGCGCCAGCTGCGGTTTGGTGGCGAAGGTGACGGTTTCGGGCACGCCTGCCTCCGCCCGCCGGCCGGGGTCCTCTGCCCAGGATCTCGGCAGGTAGAGGGCAACGTCGACCAGGGTGTGCCCGAGCGGGGAGGCATACGACAGGTGCACCGCGAGCTGGCAGTTCTCGATCTTCCCGGCGGTGCCGGAGTACTGGCGTTGCACGCCGACGGTCCGGGTGCCCTTCTTCAGATCGCCGGTCTCGTCGACGACCAGGATCGCGTCCGGATGGCCGAGGTGGGCCGTCACGAAGTCGCGGACATCGGCTCGGACGAGCGTGTCGTCCCAGCTGGCACGGCCGATCAGGTCCTGCATGCCGCCGGGCCCGTCGTCGCCTGCGTGTTCGGCGATCGTCCAGCAGTTCTTGGCCGGCAGCGGCGCGAGCAGCCCGGCCACGAAGTCCCGGACCCGGCGCCGTGGTTCCGGCCGGGTGAAGCGTGCCCCGATCGTGTCCATCAGCTCGCTGAACAGCTCAGACCATCGCTGAGCGTCTACTCTGTAGGCGGCAGCCACCGCCGCAGTTTCGGTAGTCCACACAAACCACTGAGACTTGGCGGTGGCTGCTTGCTGTCCACGGACAAAACCGCACCGTCACTGCAGGTCAGAACGGATCTCCTGCTGGAGTACTAGTTGGCGGCAAAGGTGCGGGCGCCCTCAGCAAACTTGGCCGGGCGGGTGGAGGTGCCGCTAGCCGGGCAGGCACAGGTGCCGCTGCACGCGTCCGCGACTTGGTTCCTGAAGAAGGTTTTGACCCGGATGCACTGGATGGCATAGAAAGAGGGTACTTTCTTCCTCCAAGATGGAGGCCTTTTCATCCTGCGTAGCGGTTGGCTTCGACGTGGTGCAGAACGAGGATGGTCTGCACGATCGCGGTGGCGCGGCGCGGGCAGCAGCGAAGCTTGGCTAGGACTTCCAGGTCTTGAGCGTGGCGATCGCGCGCTCGCCGCGGGCGCGGATCTTCGCGTGAGCCCGGTTCACGGCCTTCTGCCGGCGTGACAGCTTCGGCCGGAAGCGGCGCCGTTTGAATGGGGTGCGCACGCTGCCGCGGGCGCCCTGATGGCCCTTGTCGGCGAAGGTCATCACGTCGGCGCTGGTCAGCGCGTCGATGATGCCATGGGTGCGGGCGGCGGTCAGGTCATGCGTCGCGCCAGGAAGCGCGGACGAGGCCCAGACGAGTCGTCCGGGGGCATCGGCGATGACCTGCACGTTCACGCCGTGGCGTTTGTGCTTGCCGGAGTAGTACGGCTTCTGGTCGGCGACTCGGTTGATCGGGATCAGCGTGCCGTCCAGGATCGCGTAGGCCAAGGTGCGGATGCGTCGCATGGCGGTGTCCAGATCCTCGGTCACGGCGCTGAGCAGGGCTATCGCTTCTGGGACATAGCGCCAGGCGGTCGCGATGCCGATCTCGAAGCCGGCGGCGAGGCGGGTGTAGGTGTCGCCGTTGCGCAGGTGGGCCAGAGCGAGCAGGGCCTGGCGTCCGGGGTCGAGTCGCCGCCATCGGGATCTGCGCTGCTGGCGGTGGCTGCGGATGCGATCGGCGAGGTGGTTCAGGGTCCGACTGGACAACGCGATCGTGGACGGGTAGGACAGCATGGCGAGGCTCCCGGTCGGGGCATCGGGTCTTGGTCGATTTGCTGTCCTACCTGGAGCCTCGCCCTCATCGATCAGCGCCCCCTGCCGACCCGCGCTGACCTGCAAGATCAGGTTGGAAAAGGCTCGCTGTACGGGACTACCGGCCGATGCTCTCGATCACGGCGAGGGCATCTCTCCCCAACTGGGCCGACTCGTCGTCCCCGAGTTCCTCGTAGATCGGGATACCGTTGCGGGCCTCATCGGCAGCGAACGTCCATTCGGCCACGGTCAGTCGGATCGAGATCACCTGGTCCATGGGAGGCCATGCACCGTTGACCCAAGGTACTTGATCCCAGCCGGCCTGGCGGATCCGCTGACCCACCTCGACCGCTGCCTCGTAACCGTTCTCGGCCGCCGATGAGATGACATTGTCGATTCCCGCGTCGATGCCAGCCCAGATCCGCGCTGGCATGTCCAGCGTCACCAGGTCGTCATTTCGTGCCTCCACGAAACAATCGTCTCGTACCCGCCTCAAGGAGATCGTTGCGGGTCCGGGTGGCGGCCGTTGGATCCCGCACCCCCGATCAGGACGTGACTACGCGACCAGCTCAGCGAGCCCCGCAGGCGTCCGCCCGACGTCCTCTTCTAGCCGCGGAAAATGCGTTCGGGTCCGGCTCTGTCCGCACCGTGCTCGCTCGGCCAGCACTCGCCCTGGCCACCTCCGGTGACGTAGGGCTGGTTCACGGCGGCGCCGGAGGGGTGAACGTGAATCTGACTCAGGTCAGCGCGCCGTCGTCGAAGAAGGGACCGTTGCAGGTCTCCTCGACGAACTCCTCCAGTTCCTTGAGCAGCCTCTCGGCATCCGCAAGGATGGCCTCGCTGGAACGCGGCTCGCCGGGTGCAAGAGCGACGAGTTCGGGGATCGGTTGAGGCTCACGATCCAGGCCGGCGACCGGCTCCAGTGGCCCGACCCCGTTGGCCAGCAGCCGCAGGTAGTCGCTGAGGCTCTGGGCGAGTACGGCCATTTGGCCCTCAGAGCCGAGGAATACGACCGGCTGAGACTCGATCGGTGTGTCCGGGTTCCGCAGCCAGATGGCCGCCTGACCGCCGGAGCCGTCCTGGCCGAAGACCCGCAGAGGCGGCTCGCCGGCGTCTTCGTTATCGGTCCACGCCCGCCACCAGTCCGTGATCTCCTCGGCTGAGTCGAACTCATCAAGCGGCTCGAAATCATGCCCTTCGTGATCGACGGCGAAGGGCGCGTTGAGGGCTGCGGTCAGCAGTGCTGGAAATTTCTGATCGAACACGGCCGCAGCCTAAGCTGCCGAGCCCGCCGGGTGTCGATGACACCCGGCGGGCTCGGTGTGATGCCGTACTGACAGATTCCTCGGATAGCCGCGTCCTCGACGAGGTCATCGGGCACCCGGCGATCCGCGCCGGGACGCCGTTCGCACGACTCGACGGGTTTGTCCGAGCCGAAGCCTCTCGGCCTTACCCGGCCGGGGGTTCAGCGGCGCGAAGTCCTCGAGAAGCGGCTGCGGCGTCCCCTGTGCGAGCGTTACCAGCGCCTCCGGCATCGGGCCGTAACCGGCGATGCTCTCGCCAACGTGATAGAGCTCGCCGGTCTCGTCGATGGCCAGCACGAAAGGGTGCCCGGTGATGAAGGCACCCACCGGGAACAGGGATCGCCCGAGATCGGCGCCCCAGTCCGCGAGCCGCCCGCCGTCACCCTCACCGTGCAGGGGATCGAACTCGAACGCCATGACGGACCGCTCGGCCAACTGCCCGCCGATCCGCACCCGGAGTCCACCGAACTCACCGAGGAACTCCTCGGCGGCCCGGTGCATCACGTATTCGTCACCGAGATCGGTGCGCCATGACTCGACGTCGACCTTCCGTCCGGGACGCCATCCGGCCCGGAGGAGGATCTCGGCGACCTTGGCGGGAAAACGATCAGCCGGTTCGATCCCCTCAGGCATCACATCCCCTTGTTCTCGCGGATGCTCCACGAAAATACGGAACCATATCGACAAAAATAAACATTTCGGACAAGTGCCCAAGGGTCGGGCCGCCACCGGTCCTCGGCACCGGGCGACACGAGACCTTCGAAGAGTCGACCCGACCTTTTCGTCGCCTTGCCGAAGCGCGGCCTCGGGCTCTTCCCGTTCATCGTCGGGTTCCTTGCTCCGGCGCCGGATGTAGTCGGGTCGCTCCGCCTCAACCGGTTACGGCCAGGGCGGGTGGTCCGGTCGCTCCGTGGTGCTTCGGCTCGGCCAGGTTGGTGGCGGATCAGCTTGGGTCAGCGGCCAGGCGCGGGGGTCGTCGCCGGGCCGCGCCTGCCGGACCTGATGGATATCGTCGTGCCGTTGCGGTCAGACGTAGACGCGGGCGGTCCAGGACTGCACGGCGGACGCGGTCCACCTCTCCGCGTTGACGGAGTAGACCTCGACGGTGCCCCGGCTCGTTTCGTATACCTCGAAGGTATCGATGTCGGAATACTTTTCGTCCCCGGTCATCGCGGAAGTGAGATCAGCCAGAATCGCCACGGTGGCGTAGCCGTACTCGAAACACGGGTCGATTAGCGGAGCCGAGTCCGTGCAGACCCTGTCGTGCGTCGTGACCTTCACGGTGATCGAAGCGCCCTTGCGGAACGTCACCGTCTTGGACTTGAAGGTCCCGACGCCGCCGTCGCTCCCGGAGTAGAGGGTCTCGGAACGTCGCTTGTTCACGTAGACCTTGACTGCGTCGGCCTTGCTCCTACGCCCAGCCGCGGTGGCGGTGAACGCCCCACCTTTGGTGGCCTTCACGGAGGTTGAGAACCGGCCGGACTTGTTGGCCTTGGTCTTCTTCACCGCCTTGCCGTTGAACTTGATGGTCACCGTGGCGCCCTTGCCGGCTTTGCCGACGATTTTGATCTGGGCGCCCGCCTTGGTCACCTCAGCGGCGTTGATCGTTGGCGTGACCTTGGCCGCAGACGCGGGAGCGGCGGAGAAGACCAGACCGGAGACGACGACGGCCAGGGTTGTGGACAGTGAAGCAGCGGCACGCGCTGTGCGGGTCAACGAGAACTCCCATCCGTGTCTCGCGCGGTCGCGCGCAAGACATCCAGGCTGTACCCAGACAGAAAGATGATCAAGGGGTGACTGGGTCAGGTTCGGCTGGTCGGACGGCCAGATGTCCTTTGCCAATGAAGTCTTTCCGTGCGCCACTGAACAACAAGTTCGGCGCCGAGTTCGCGGAGGTCAACCAGGCGGCCCCCAACCTGCTGCTGGGATGGCTGTCGGCAGAGCGCACCCATGGTGGGGGTACTGGATGGGGTCTCAGCGGGTTCTTTCGGCCGAGTTGAGCGGCGCGTGATTGTCGGGCTACGTAACCGCCCGCTCCGGCAGGAGGCGCCGATGACCATCTCTTCCACGATTCGCCGACAAGTGGTGTCGCCTGCCGCCGGGAGGCGGATCGGCTACAGCGCATGGGGTTTCCTGACCGAAGGGGTCTTGGACACTCCCGACGGGGCACGTGCCTACCGCCGTGCGGTGGTCGACGCGCTCCAAGCCGCGGGGAACGAGGTCGTGCTGATGCAGGCCGACCGGGACCGGTTGGAGGCTGGGGCCGATCTGGACGACCGGTACCGGTTCGCTGCCGGTTTGCCGGAGCTGGACGCGTTGGTGTTCGAATGGCGGTGGCCGCTGCCGGGCCGCAACACCACCGCGTGCGGGGCGCCGGGTCACACCTGCGACCTGCATCGGCAGCGGGAGCTGATCGAGCACTACACGATCGGCCTGGCCACACCGACGGTGATCTGGGACATGGACCGGCGACTACCAGGCGATGACCCGCTGCGGGCGCGGGCGAACGTGCGCGTCGGGGAGTACGCGCTGCATCCCACGCCGGGCGCGTTCACGCTGCCCTGCCCGGTCCCTGACACGCTGCTCGACCACGCCGACTCGTATCGGCTCGCGGCAGCGGAGCGGCCGGTGTCGCTGGTGTACGTCGGGAACCAGTACGGCCGCGACGACGCGTTCGACCGGTTCTTCGCGCCAGCCGCCGCCCAGGTGACTCACCGAGTGGCCGGGAAGTGGACGGACATCGGGCCCTGGCCGCACGTGAACTTCACTGGTCGCTGCGGCTTCGACGAGGTCGCCGACATCCACCGCGGGGCGCTGGCGACGGTGTTGTTACTGCCGGAGCGCTACCGCACGGTTGGGCATCAGACGTCACGGCTGTTCGAGGCCGTCACCCAGGGCTGCCTGCCGCTGACCCCGGCCGACACGGTGGCCGCCGACCGGTTCACGCCACCGCAACTGCATGTCCGCGACGGACGCGAGGTCGTCGAGAAGCTGCGCTGGCTACGGTCGATCGCCGGGACGCCGGCCCACCGGGACCTGATCCGAGCGTGCCTGCGCCTTTTGGAGCCATACCGGCTCAGCACCCAGGTCGCGGTCCTGCTCGACAGCCTGTACACGCTCGGCATGCCGGCGGCGAGGAGATCGCGATGACGCTCACCCCGGCCACCTTCGACACCTTCGGCGACGCGTACGTGGCGGTGCTGCGCCGCATCCACGACCAGCCGGAGTACGACACCCGAGGCCGCGGCAAGGACGCCGTGGAGGTCCCGAACATCAGCTTCCAGCTCACCGACCCGATCCGCCGATCGCCGTACCTGGTAGCTCGGCGCACGAACATCGTCTTCAACTACGCCGAGGCGCTGTGGTACCTGTCCGGGCGCGACGACCTCGCCATGATCGGCTATTACGCGCCGCGACTGGAGAAGCTCTCCGCCGACGGTATCCGGCTGACCGGCACCGCCTACGGACCGCGCCTGTTCGCCGCCGACGGCACCGACGGCCGGTCACAGTTCGACCGGGTCATCGACCTGCTCCGACACGACCCGGACAGCAAGCGTGCCGCCATGCTCGTCATGCGGCCCGATGAGCTTGTCGATTCGGGGAACCCGGATGTGGCCTGCACTCTCGCGCTGCAGTTCCTGCTGCGCGATGGCCGGTTGCACGCGACCGCCTCCATGCGCGGCAACGACGCACTCATCGGCCTGCTGTGCGACACCTTCTCGTTCACCATGATCCAAGAGCTGGCCGCCCGTCGTCTCGGTGTCGACGTCGGCACGTACACCCACCACGTCGGGTCGATGCACATCAACGTCCTCGACGCCGCCAGGGTGGAGGCGATCCTGGCCGAAGCCGACCGGGCGCCGGCTCCGATGTTCCCCTGCTCGGAGATGCCGGACACTTCGCCGGAGGAGTTGGCGACCGTGTTGTGGTGGGAGCAGGCGATCCGTCATGGCGGCACCACGCTGACCGTCGATGCGGTCGCTCGGATTCCGGTGTCCGGCTATTGGCGGCAGGTGCTGCTGCTGTTCGAGGCGTACCGGCAGATCCGGCACATCGGCGACCCGGTCACCGCTGGCATCACCGCAGCCCTGACCGCAGGCAACCGGTGGCTGATGGCCGCCCGCTGGCCCGACCGGATCGGCATGCCGTGAACTCCGACGGCTGGCGCTGGTGGACGGTGATCCTGCTCAAGCCCGACTGCCTCGCCCGTGACCTGCTCGGCCCGGTCCTGACCGCCGTCGAGCAGCAACTTCAGGTGGTCGATGTCTGCTACGTCTTTCCCACCGAGGAACAGATCTTCACGCACTACGCCGACATCCTGCCGCTGTCCGCGCAACTCGGCCGGGATGTGCCCGCTGAACTGCGGCGCATCTACGTCGGCCGGCAGGCCGCCGTCGCCCTCGGCTACGGACCCAATGCCGCGCCACGGCTGCGGCGGCTGCTCGGCCCGACCGACCCGGCCGCCGCAGGACTGGACACCATTCGCGGCCGGTTCGCTGCCGACAGCCTCGACAAGGCGATGGCCGAAGGCCGGCTGGTCGACAACCTCATCCACAGCTCCGACAGCACCGAGGTCGTGCCCCGAGACTTCGGCATCTGGTACGGCCCGGCCAAGAAGCACCTGCTCCGTGCCCCGCGCCCCTCGAACGGAGACCCTCTATGACCGCCACCCCGAACCTCGACATCGGCCCGAGAACACTGCGCTTCATGCCGGACGAACTGCAAGCCGGCCTGGACCCGTACATGGCGCAGTATGTCGGCTACCGCAAGAGCGGCCTGTCGCTCAACCACATCATCGGCTGCCCGCTGGACTGCGGATACTGCGTACGCCACTTCTGGGGCAACTTCGATGTCAAACAGCCCCAACTGCTCGTCTCAACCGAGCAGGCGATCGAAGACCTGATCGGCCACGAGGCGTTCCAGCCGCACGTCACCCCGATCCAGCTGTTCAACAAGGCCACCGACCCGTTCCTGCCCGGCGTCAAACCACACCTGTTCCAGGTGCTGCGCAGCCTCGACGAGCGCGGCTACACCAACCAGGCCCTGATCATCACCCGGTTCAAGGTCACCGCCGCCGACATGGCCACCCTCGAACAGCTGCGCCATCTGCGGGTCACGCTGCTGTTCACCTACTCCGGGATCACCGACCCCCGGATCGAACCGATCGCCAAGACCGCCACCACCGTCACCTCGATCCGCACCGCGGTCCAGCACCGCGAGCGCACCGGCGTCATCCTCTACTGGCGGCCGATCACCCCGGGCTGGAACGACGGCGACCAGACCATGGCCCACGTCCTCGACATCGGCCGCGACGTCGACGCGATCGTCTTCACCGGCCTCTACCACAAGGCGGAGAACGCTGCCTACCTGCAAGAACAAGGTGTCAGCGTTCCGTACGGCGAAGACGAGTTCCACCGTCGCAAGACCATGCCGCACGACCTGGACGCCCGCGTCGTCGCCGCCTGGCGCGCCTCCGGCATCACCACCCCGCTGTTTCGCAAGACCTCCTGCGGCGTCGCCTACGCCCACCAAGCCGCCGACTACAACGGCCACTGGGGTGTACGAGAGATCTGCGACATCTGCCCCTTCGACCAGCAGAAACGCTGCGCCGACGCCTACCGCCCACCGACCGGGCAGGACATGCGCGAGGTCCTCGACCGCTTCGGGTACGACAGCGACTTCCTCATCGAGGACGGCCACGTCTGGACCCACGGCCTCGGCGAACAACGCCGCTACGCTCTGCAGCACACCCTGCAATTCCAGATCTGGGAACTCGACCAGCCGCACTTCCTGCACGCCCACGGCCGATCACTGACCGGCCACGGCACATCCGAGGATCAGGCTGACGCGTTCGACCAGGTGCGGGCCCGGTTCGCGCACGCGGCCCGCTTCAATGACGACTGATCCATTCGTACGGCGTAGGCGGTGTCATGGAAACGACCTGGCGGGAGGCGACCAACCTGGTCGCCCTCGACCTCGAAGGCAGCGGCGCCCAGGACGGTGACCAGGAAGCCATCCTGGAGATCGCCGCCGTCCGTCTCATCGCTGGCCGACCCGATGCGGCAACCGCCTACGCCACCCTCATCGATCCCGGTCGCCCCATCCCCGCCCGACCCTGGATCTCACCCGGACTCGCCGGCACCGCCCTGTCCGGTGCGCCGACCCTCGACGACGTCGAACCGCAGTTGGCCCGCCGACTCGACGGCGCCTACCTAGTCGGACACAAGATCGGCGTCGACTGGCGGCTGCTGTACCGCCGCTGCCCCTCGATCAGCATCGCCGGACTCATCGACACCCACCGCCTCGCCAAAGCCTTGCCCGCCACCGGCAAGAACAGCCTCACCGAGCTGCTCGCCCGCCACCGGCTCACCGACGCCGTCAACGCCGTCGCCCCAGCCAGCCGACCCCACCGCGCCCTCTGGGACACCATCGGCGCCTCCCTCCTGCTCGACACCCTCATCCAGCAGCACTGGACCGGCGATCCGAGCCTCGACGACCTGCTCGCTGTCGCCGCCCCACCCGGCCCCAAGACCACCCCGGCGGCGCAGGCGACGCTCTTCGACTGAACCGCGCCGAGAGGAAACCGCACGATGGAACCGCTCACCGTCACCATCGGCGGCGACATGCCCGTGCGCCGCATCGGCTACGGCACCATGCAACTCACCGGCCCCGGACACTGGGGACCACCCGCTGACACCGGCAACGCCCTACGGATCCTGCGCCACGCCGTCCACGACCTCGGCATCGACCACCTCGACACCGCCGACGCCTACGGACCACACACCGTCGAAGACCTCATCCGCCAGGCCCTGCACCCCTACCCGGACCATCTCGTCATCGCCACCAAGGGCGGCATGCTGCGGCCCGGACCCAACCAGTGGACACCCTGCGGCCGGCCCGAATACCTGCGCCAATGCGTCGAACTCAGCCTCCGCCGCCTCGCCGTCGACCGCATCGACCTGTACTACCTGCACCGCATCGACCCAGCCATGCCCCTTGCCGACCAACTCGGCGCCCTCGACGACCTCCGACAAGAAGGCAAAATCCGCCACCTCGGCCTCTCGAAGGTCACCATCGACCAGGTCGAAAAGGCCCGCAGCCACACGGTTATCGCGGCCGTGCAGAACCAGCACAGCGTCGACACTGACGACCCCGTCCTTGCCTACGCCGAGCGGCACGGACTCGCCTACATCGCCCACCAGCCGTTTCGAGCAGGCGCAGATCTTGCTCGATTACCTGCGAGCGATCACGCCGCGCGAGCCCAGGACATCCTCCGTCGGCTGCTTGGGCGATCCCCGGCCCTGCTCACCATCCCGGGAACCCATTCCCTTCGGCACCTGAACGAGAACAGCACGGTTCTCCTGGCCTGAACCGCAGGTCACGCCCCGTCTCGGGCGAAGCCGTCCGGCAGATCCCGACGCCAGATTCGATCCCAGGGCACGTCCGTGTACGTAGTCCGCCATCGCGCGGCGCGGCCATCCGGGTGGACGCCACACGTTGGGCAGAGGCGACCTGGCCTGCGGCGTTCGGTGCCACATGCCAGGCAAGCCGTGTCATTGCCGGAGGCGAAACCATCGAGAACGCGGCGGACCACGGCCGCGAGCGGACCGGCCGGATGACGAACGGGATCCGGACAGTAGGCGATCCCGGACCAGCCCCAAGAGTTCCACGGGGCCGCTGACCGGGGAACGCGCAGGCCGGCCGACTTCTCCCGGCGTCGCTGCTGCGCGTAAGCCACAGCGCGTGGCAGAACCACCTGCCGTACCTGCTCCAACTCGGCGACCGCCCGAACGAGGGATCCCGGGTCGGCGTCGAGCTGGCGGGGGACACCGGCGAAAACGACGAGATGATGCCAGGTTGCCCGGAAGCCGTACGGAGAGCAGTGCAGGGTGCACTCCCGCAACGCATACAGTCGCCGCTGTAACGGGAGTTGCACATCGCGTACACGGCGGGCCTGCGCGGGGAAGCTGCTCACCACGGGATCGTGACTGATCAACAGTCCAGCGGCCACCGGTTTCGGGCGGCTCCGCGCACCCGTCAGGGCGTACTACAGGATGCTCCAGGCGGTCAGTTCCTGCAGGTCTTCGCGGAGGCCTGCGATGCGATGGTGGACTTCGGCCGCGGCGGGGCTGCCGGGCGCTGATTTGCGGGCATTGGTGGCGATCATCTGGAGCTCGCGGAGCAGGCAGAGGTCCTCGAAGCGGTCCCAGTCGCGGGGGTCGCGTCCATATGCGGTGACGAAGTCGCCGAAGTCGTGGCTTCCGAAGCGGCGGCAGTGAACGGCCACGGTGGCGATGTCCCACATGCGGGGTCCGGTGGAGGCGCTGTCCCAGTCGGCCAGAACGGGTGTGCCGTCGTCGCGGCGTAGGGCGTTGCGGACCTGCGGGTCGGACTGGATGAGGCCGCTGCCGAACGGCATGGTCGTGTCCCAGACCGGTGCGAGGTCGTGAAGGCGGCGAACCAGCAGTTCACGGTCGTCGCCGGTGAGGATCGTGGAGGCCTCGATCGAGCGGCGGATCCCGGTGATCGGGTCGAGCGCTGTGGGCACGCCTGTCGGCGGCAGGGGCAGGGCGTGCAGGCGACGAATCAAGTGACCGAGTTCGGCGGTGGTGATCGGCTGCGTGATGGAGGCGTCGAGCCGCTGCCACACGGTGACGGCGTGCCCGTCGACGTCCAGCGGTTGCGGTACGCCGGGGTGCAGCGGGACGGTCGGAAAGTCCTGGTCCTGCAGCCATTCCACGAGATCGACGACCCGGCGTACCCGGTCGAGGGGGACCGCTGGCGGGGAGATCTTGACCACCACGTCGCCCACGGCGTACACCGCGTTCGTGTGGTGCCGGAGCAGAACCGCCTCGTGGGAGGAACGGTCGATGAGGTGGCAGATCTCGTCGAGCACCGGTCGGGTCCGTTCCTCGACGAACATGGACGCTCCTGACGGCCGGGTGTGGTGCCCTTACCCGACTCAGGTTAGAGCTGCCCGTCGGCCGCACTCGCGCAGGTAGTCGTCCAACTCGATAACGGCGCCTTGCCGCTGGTCGGCGGGGACGGTGGCGACAACGTCACGCGCCCGAGACAGGACGATCTCGGTCCGCTGCGGTTCGGGCAGGCAGGAGACGGCCTCACGGGCCACCGCCGCGGCTTCGCTGGTCCGGTGTTCACGGGCCAGGCACATCGATCGGTCCATCTGGATAAGTGCCGGATCGATCGCGGGCACGGGGCTGGCCCGGTAGAGCGTGAGCGCCTCGTCCTGCAGGTGGTAGGCGGTCGGCAGGTCGCCCGCCCAAGCGGCGGTCCCGGACAGGTAGAACAGCAGGCGTCGTTCCGGAAACTCGAATGCCGCATTCGTATCGCTCTCGCCCGCCTGGTCGAACAGATGGCGCGCCTGCAACATCGCGGTTCGTGCCTGATCGGTGGCGCCGATACGGGCCAGCGCCCTGGCTCGGGCGGCCGCAGCCAGAGCGGTCAGCGGGCATGGCGTCGTGGACAGCGCGAGCGCCTGGTCGGCCAGGGCAACGGTCTGCCGCGGGTCGCCGAAGTAGTAGGGAAGCATCGCGGCATGCGCCCGAACCAGCACCCGCAGCCGAGTTCGGCCGCTGTCGTCGGAGGCCACCGCTGCCGTGCGGTACCAGAGCCGGGCGTGGGTGGCGTCGCCGAGCCGGAGCAGGGCGTCAGCGGACAGGGCGGCCAGTAACGCTGCGGCGGCCGACAGCCGGGCTTGGACCGCGGCGGGTTGCCGCCGCCGCGACAAAGTGAGCACCTCAGCGCACTCGGTGGCAATGTCCCGCAGCACCGTCAACGGCGGGGAGGACAAATAGCTCCGGACATGATCGTGAGTCGCCTCTTCAATCATCTCCAGCTGGTCCGCGGTCACCGTCGAGGATGCCAGCGCCTCGTCCAGTTGGGCGCGCAGCGTTGCCAGCCCGACGGTAGGGGCGTCAGGTTCGGAGGGACCCGCCGAGGCGGGCTCACAGCCCAGCCCCATGACGGCCCGGGGGATGCGCAGGCCGACGGCGACGCGTTCGAGGACTTCGTATGCGGTGACCTGTCGACGATTCTTGGCGATCTCGGCGGCCCGGTTCGGAGAGATACCCACCAGCCCGCCGATGGCGCCGTACGAGACGCCGCGGGCGTGCAGGAACCGGAAGATGGACGTGACGTCGCGGCGCTCCAGGAAGTCGCGGATCGGCCGACCTTCCCAGGAACCCGACACCCACCAGGTCGGGTCGATCTCGACGCGCACCGGTACACCTCCCGTCACCACCAGCCCCGTACGGCCAGGCCATCGATCCAGCGTGGCATCGAAATCTGGTGATCTCAACGATGCCGGTGCGGTTCACCCACCATGGGCACTCACGGTGAGGTCGCACCATCGGGCGACACCGCACCCACCAGTTCCGGCGCCGACCGGGACCGCGTGGTGGGGTCCGCGGTGCGCCCCCAGCGTGGTCCTTCCGGCCGTACCACCGGCACGGGATCGTCGATGCGCGCCGCCGTGATCGCCGACGTCACCCGAGAACGTCCGGGCTGGTCAGCGGCGCACCGGTAAGGCCCCGAGACGCACATGGCGGGCGATGCCGCGTAGGTCCCCCTACCACGCCCGGCATCCGCTACCACCACGCGTCTCGGGGCCGCACCCCACAGATATCGCGACCCCTGAGGAGGCAACCATGCACACCACGTCACCCAGCCACCTGGAACTCGCCAGCGGCCACCCGCATCGGTAGACGGGACCCGCTCATGGCGTACATCGACGATGTCGCGACGGCCCGAGGCCGGCATGCCGTGGCCGCATCGTGGCAAACCGGTCCGCGACGGCCGACCTGGCCGCTGGTCGCTGACGACCTGTTCCGCCTCGCTCACCGTGACCACGACGGGCGGCCGCTGCTCGACCAGCACGTCACCGGCCTGGGCCTGGCCGCCGCCTTGCTGGCCGAGCTGGTGCTGGCGCGACGGCTCGCTGTACCGGGTGGTCAGGTGATCATCGTGGACACGGCGCCGCCGATCGACGCGCTCGCGCACTCGACTCTGGATCGGCTGGCCGCCGAACGAGCCGCCCTGCCGGTCCGGACCTGGCTGGCCTATCTCGCCCGGACCGCCCACCACGACGTCGCCGATCGGCTCACTCGGGCCGGACATCTCCGCAGGACGACCGAGCGACGACTGCTCGGGCGGCGGGTGCGCTATGTGCCCACCGACATGAACACCGCCGCCTGGCCCTGGGCCCGCCTCTCCGGGCGCCTCCAGAAGGGCCGACCCTTGGACAGGTTCGACACCGTCCTCGGCGGCCTGATCCTAGCCACCGACCTGTACCGGACGGTGCTGCTCGGCCACGCCGCCGACCTGGAAGCCGGGCTCCGCGCCGCCGTCGTCAACGCTCCGGCCCCGGTCCGGGAACTGCTGGCCCACACCGAGGCCGCCGTCGGCGACGCGATCATCACCCGCCGCTGACCCGATCCGACCTGCTCGAAGGGGATTTCTGCATGCCTGCTCAGCATTCCGCCGACACGGTCAGCGCTACCCTCGCGCGTAGTCGTCTGGGCGTGTGGCCGCTGGTGTTCACGGTGATGGCGGCCGCCGCCCCGCTCACCGTCGTCGCGGGCGGCGCGAGCACCGGGTTCGCCGTCACCGGGATCACCGGCATCCCGATCGCGTACGTGCTCGTCGCCCTGCTGCTCGCCGTCTTCTCGATCGGCTACGTCACCATGTCCCGGCGCGTGCTCAACGCCGGCGCCTTCTACACCTACATCACCCACGGCCTGGGCAAACCCGTCGGCGTAGGCGCCGCGTTCGTCGCCGTGCTGGCCTACAACACCATGCAGATCGGCCTCTACGGCGGCTTCGGCGCCGTCCTCGCCCAGTTCCTCGACGACCGCACCGGCCTGGACCTGCCCTGGTGGCTATGCGCCTACACGGCGTGGGCGATCGTCGGCCTGCTCGGCGTACGCCGCATCGACCTCAACAGCCGCATCCTGGCCACCCTGCTGGTCGCCGAGATCGCCGTCGCCGCGATCTTCGCCGCTGTCCAGGTCACCCATCCCGCAGCCGGCGGCGTCTCGTTCGCCACCCTCGATCCGGGCAACGTGCTCACCGCCGGGATCGGGGCCGCCCTCGCGGTAGCCATCGCCGGATTCGTCGGCTTCGAAGGCACCGCCGTGTTCAGCGAGGAATCCAGAGACCCGCACACGACCGTCGCCCGCGCTACCTACCTGGCCCTGACCATCATCGGCCTGCTCTACGCCTTCTGCGCCTGGGCCATGTCGGTGGCCACCGGCCCCACCCACATCGTCGAACAGGCCCGCGCTCAGGGCACCGAACTGATCTTCACCCTGGTTGCGCCCGTCTTCGGGCAGACCGCCGTCGTCCTCGGGCACCTACTCTTCGTCGCCAGCCTGTTCGCCGCGCTGCTGGCCTTCCACAACACCGCCGCCCGATACTTCTTCGCCCTCGGCCGCGAAGGCGTCCTACCCGCGATCCTCGGCCGCACCAGCCCTCGCTCGCGGGCACCGCTGACCGGGTCACTCGTGCAGACCGGACTCGCGGCGATCGTGCTGGCCGTCTACGCCATCGCCGGCTGGGACCCGATCGTCCGGCTGTTTTTCTGGCTCACCGTCCTCGGCGGCCTCGGCGTGCTCATCCTCATGACCGCCACCTCCGCCGCGGTCGCCGCCTACTTCACCGCACCCGGAACCGCGACCACCTCGGCGCCGGACGCACCCTGCTCGCCCCGTTCACCGCCGCTGTCGGGCTCGCCCTGGTGCTGCTCGTGACGCTCGACGAGTTCGCCACCCTGCTCGGCGTCGACCCCACCTCCAACCTGCGCTGGCAACTCCCCACCAGCTACGCCGTCGCCGCGGGCGCCGGGATCGGGTGGGCACTCGTCCTCAAGAACACCAGGCCACCGGCGTACGCGGCAATCGGACGCGGCGCCAACAGCGCCACCCTCGACCTTCGACCGCCGACACGGGCCGGACGGCGATCACAATGACCACCCAGCCACAGCCGGCCATCTGCACCGCGCCTTCCGCCGATCCACGAACGATTAGCGAACTGCTGGCCGAGGCATTCCTGCACGGCGACCTCGCCGACTGGCTCATCCCGCACCTCGACACCCGCGCCCGCATTTGCCCGCGCTACTTCGCCCTGCACGTCGAACACGCCATCACCCACGGGCAGATCGACATGACCACGGACGCCGCAGCCGTCTCCATCTGGTACCCCATCGCTGGCGAACCGCTCCCGGAGCTGCCGGATTACTCGCAGCGACTCGCGGAAGCCGTCGGCCGATTCCGGCCTCGGGTTGCCGCCCTCGACCAGGCCATGAACGACCATCAACCGTACGGCCAGCCGCACTTCTATCTGGCCTTCCTTGCCGTCCACCCGAACCGGCAGCGACGTGGGGATGGGAGCGCCCTGCTGTGTCATCGCCACGATCAACTCGATGGGACCCGGACAGAGGCCTACCTGGGAGCCACCGGACCACGAAACCGGCGCCTCTACGCCCGGCACGGCTACCTTCCACAGCCAGCGTTCCATCTCCCGGGTGGACCACGGCTGTACCCGATGCGGCGCCCATCAACAGGTGAATGAGCAAGTAGCTACCGGTACTGACGCTGCTGCGCCGCCCGCACCCTCTCCCGAACCTCGAGAGGAAGGTCGACCACCGCAATCGTCACGCCGAGATCCCGTCCTAGTTGTTGGATCTGAACGCCCGATATGCGCGGCTCAGACGTGTAGTAAGACTCCGAGCCGGTGGTGATGTGCTGGCCGGTGCATGCGGCGATGGCCGGAGCACCACTTCCGCAGCGCGGCGCAGGTGGGCATGACGCAGCATGCGCCGATGCCGTGGATTGAGAGTTCCGAGTAGATGCCAGTCGCTGTCAGGGTGGAAGCCCGCCCATTCGACGGTCTGAGCGACGCGCTCGGTCAGTCCGGTCGTGATCGCGAAAACGAGCTGGATTGTGGCCACCACCAGGCCGCCCGATACTCCAGCGATGAATCCGAACGCCCGGTCCGACGTCAGCGAAGTCGCATCATCGAGAAACCAGAAAGCCAACACCAGTGCGGCTGTCGCGAACACGCAGCTTATCGCAGCGGTGGAAGCGGTGACGTATCGCCGCTGGGTGGTTGCAAGCCGCTCCCGGTCGAACGCTGCAATGGCGACCTTCAGATAGCGGCAGTCACATGATCGCCCGTTGCCGATCTCGGAGTTGAGATGGGGCAGCCTGGCTCTTATCACCGCATGGAGACGTTCGCGAGTGAGGGCAACGCCGGATGGATCCGGGGACGGAACTCCATATCGCTCGCCGTATCTATCCTGGTACCACACGAGGCCAGCCCACTTGGTCAACGTCTTCCGCGCTTCTTCGGGCCGGTGAAGGACGTCGTGTTCGAAGCGTTGTAGTTCAACGTCCGACAGTGCATCGAAGGTCATTATCGCGAGAGTAAGGGTCGCGTTCCAGTGGTAACCGCATCGACTGGATGTGCGGTAGCGGTTGCCCTCTTGATCGTCTTGCTGGCCCGGCCTCCGATCGCCGTGGCTGCGGTGCATCCGTCCTGGGGGAGGACGAGATCAGGGGGCGAGTTGGTCGATTGTCATGCCGACGTCGTTGAGAATGCCGCGCAGGGTTCCTTTGGCGACGTCGCGGTTGCGGTGCACTGGCACAGTGGTTCCACGTCCGTCCGGGTGTTGCAAGATGATGTGGTGGCTGCCAGCCACTCTTGCGACCTTGAAGCCATGTCGTTCCAATGCGCGGACGATGCGTGTGCCAGAGACGGATGGTAGCGGAGGCATCAGGCCGCGACGGTGATGGAGAGCTCGCGCGGTACACCGAACTCCTCGACGAGGTCGGTCAGCGCCTCGCGGACATCCTCGAGTGCGGCTTCCTCGGTGTCGCCTTCCCCGTGCGCTTCCAGGTTACCGTGCGAGATTCGGCCACGTGGCCACCCTAGCGCGGTTCGGTGATCAGTGGTCAGGGTACGCCGACAGCACTTTTCTGCCTCGTGAGCTGGTCAAACGTCCTGGCAGTGGACGACGGCGACGATGGTCAGGTGGTTCGCATGGTGCAACGTCCCCCCAGGGAGGCATTGCGCGAACCGGATCCGTTCGCCTGCGTCGCCGATGGGTGTCGCGGTGTGGACCGTCCGCGCGGATACGTTTGCGATCAGACTGTGCAGGAGTCGTGTAGGTGGCGGACGGAGACCACGACGAGGCGGGGAGCGCTGTTACGTTCCGCGGGTGTTCCAGCAAAGTCAGCGCGGTCTGATCTCGGCGTCCGCGGTCCTCGTGGCGGTCGTCCTCGCCGCCGACGCCGTCGCCGCCCTGGCGACGACCATCGCCTCGGCCCTGATCCTGCCGTTGTACCTGGCCATGACCGGCGCCGAGTCCGTGCCCGGCCACGGCGTTCCCGTCCTTCTGGCCGGGTCCGCGCTGACGGCCCTGAGCTGCCCGGTCGTGGCCACTCTGGTCGCGGGCGTGCGTACCCCGGCGGCCCACCTGACCGGCTGTGTGGTCACTGCCCTGATCATTGTCGGAGTGGCCGGCCTGGGCGCCCTGGCGCTGCGGTACGACCTACCGAACCGGGTCACCATGATCACCGGCGTGCTCTTCGTGGCCAACGTGGTCGCATTGACCTTGGTCATCGGTCTGCTGCGCCCGGCCGAGAGCGTCCCCGATCTGCCCTGGCCGGCCTCCGAATAGGCCCGGTGTGACCGGGACCGCCCGGCGCCGTGGCGAAGCGACCGGACCCACCCGTTCGGAGGTGCATCTGCGGCCGCTGGCCGGCTCCGCCGCAGATCATCGGTATCTTTGCGCCCGTGACCGGAACGCTGCTGTTCATCGTCGGGCCACCCGCCGTCGGGAAGATGACCGTGGGCGAGCGGATCGCGGCCCGGACCGGGTTGCGGCTGTTCCACAACCATCTGGCGATCGAGCCGGTGCTGCGCTTCTTCCCGTTCGGCAGCCCGCCGTTCCACCGGCTGGTGGAGGGTTTCCGCCGGGAGATCGTCGAGGAGGTGGCGGCCAGCGACCTGCCCGGCCTGATCTTCACCTACGTGTGGGCGTTCGACGAACCGGCGGACGAGCAGGCGATCATCCGGTACGCCGAGCCGTTCCGCAGTCGCGGCGGCCGGGTGCTGCACCTGGAGCTGGAGGCCGCCCAGCAGGAGCGGCTACGGCGCAACGAGGGCGCGTCCCGGCTGGCCGAGAAGCCGTCCAAACGGGATCGGGACGCCTCCCGGCGCAACCTGCTCGCCCTGGACGAGCGGTACGACCTCAACTCCGGCGGCCGCTTCGACGGCCGCCCCGACTACCTGCGGATCGACAACACCCGTCTCGAACCCGCCGAGGTGGCCGAAATCGCCATCGCCCATTTCCAGCTGGCCACCGTCTGATCAGGGTTCGGCGGGCAGCCCGGCACGGCACAGCTCCAGCACGTCGTCGGTGCCACGCAGCGCGGCGACCACGGCGGGTGACGGCGACACGTGCACCTCGGGCAGATCCCCCTCGCCGGCCGGGAAGGCGAGCCGCTCCTCGCCGAGCCGGAACCGCGCGTCGATGCCGGGCCGGTTGCCGCGCGGATCCTGCCGGTGCCACCGGCCGTCGAGGTGGACGGCGACCAGCCCGTGCAGCACCGGCCCGGACTCGCCGGCCAGCCGCTGGTAGCACAGTCCGGTGGGAACGCCACCGGCCCGGGTGACCGCCGCCAGCAGGTGCGACTTGGCGTAACACAGCCCGACCCGGGCGTCGAGCACCTCACTCGCGGTGAGCGTGACCCGCGGGTCCTGCGCGTCGATCGAATGCTGGACCCGGTCCCGCACCCACTCGAAGGCGGCCCGTGCGAAGTCCGCGTCGGAGGGGTGGGCCGCGCGTAGTTCGGCGGCCAGCGCGCGTACCCCCGGATGGTTGGTCTCGACGATGTCGTCGGCGCCGAGATATCGCGCGGGGTCGCCAGCTCGAAGATCCATTTCTAGAGTGTCGCGGATGGGGTACGAATTCCATATCACCCGGGCGGAGAACTGGTTCGAGAGCGAGATCGATCCGATCAGCCGACGGGACTGGGAGGAACTCGCCGACAGCACGCCTGAGCTGCGGTTCACCGGCTATGTGGACTGGAGCGACATCGGGCCGCAGCGGATCTACGAGCCGCACGGCGACGCGACGAGCTTCACCTGGCGCGGCGGCAAGGTCGACATCAAGGGCGTCTACTCCGGCGACACCGAGCGCCTCGCCCACCGGCTCGCCGAAGCCCTGGGTGGCAGGATCCAGGGCGACGACGAGGATTGAGCCGGCCTCAGTGGGGATAGGCGCGAGGGATCCGGACGGTCACCTCGTTGCGGAAGGCCTCGATCCGGGTGATCACCTGCCGCCTGCCGACGGTGTTCTCCAGCCGGTCCAGATAGAGGCAGCGGGCGGCGAGTCTGTCCAGGTCGACGGTGAAGTAGACGGCCATCAGCGGGTTCACGAACAGGGTGCTGCCGCTGGTGCGCCGGGTGAACTGCACGTCGCCGAACTCTCCGCCGACGGCCGCCGCGATCTGGCCGTTGACGATGCTCGGCCGGTCCGGGGTGGCGGCCTGCGCGTCGGCGACCGCCTCCCGGTAGAGCGCCGCCTCCCGGCTGGCGCCCGGAATCGACAGGGCGCCCAGATAGCCGCCCTCCCGGTCGAGGGCGGCCAGGTTCTCCAGCACCTGCACGTGGTTGACGCCGTGGTAGGCGTCGATGCCGAAGCCGAGGCAGGTGACCAGCTTGACCGGTACGTCGATGCCGGCCACCGCGCCGAGGCTGGTGATGTCCTCGACCGGGGTGCCGACGCCGTTCTCGTCACCGCGGCACAGGATGTCGGTGCCGCCGTCGACCAGGACGATGGCGTCGATGTCCAGGCGGTCGACGAGAAACCGGTACGCCTCCCGTAGCGTCTGGACACCGAGTGGCGGGAAGGCGTGCACCGTCGACGGCAAGCCCTGTCCGGCCAGCCAGCGGGCCAGCGTGCCTTCCGGGAAGTACCAGTCCGGGGTGGTGGTCGCCGCGGTCACCGCGACCACCTGATCGGAGATCCAGGCATCCCGGTCGATCAGTTCCAGTTCGGAGAACGACAGGTTCGCCAGGTGCACCTCGGTGCCGTTGTTCCACAGGGCGAGGGCCAGCGGCAGCCCGGCGTAGATGTCGAATCCGCCACCCGCACCGGCGATCAGCACGCGGCGGGCCGACGAGAGCGCGGCGAACAGGGGAGGGGTGGCCAGCGATGCGGCGAAATCCGTCACCCGCCAATGATCACCAACATGCGGCGATCGATGCCACACAATGGCCCGGTGAAACTCCTCGGGCGCTGTTTGCGGATCATGGCGGGCATCACCGGGCGCGGCCCGCGCGAACGACGGTTGCGGGCCGCCGTGGCCGGCCGCACGGTGCTGATCACCGGCGCCTCCGAGGGGATCGGCGCCGCCACCGCCCGCCGGCTCGCCGCGGCCGGCGCGACCGTGCTGCTGGTCGCGCGCACCGCCGAGCGGCTCGACGAGGTCCGCGCGGAGATCGAGGCGGCCGGCGGTCGCGCCGTCACGCACCCGGCCGACCTGTCGTCGCCGGAGGCGGCCGCCGCCCTCGGCGCGGAGCTGGTGGCCGGCTATCAGCGGATCGACGTCGTGGTGAGCAACGCGGGGCGGTCCATCCGGCGGTCGGTCGCGGACACCGCCGACCGGTTCCACGACATCCAGCGGACCATCGGCGTCAACCACCTGGGCCCGGTCCAGCTGCTGCTCGTGCTGCTGCCGGCGATGCGAGCGGCCGGCGGCGGGCACATCGTGAACGTCTCCACGGCCGGATTGTCCCTGCACACCCCGAACTGGTCGGCCTACCACTCGTCGAAGGCCGCGTTCGACACGTGGCTGCGCGGCGCCGCCGTCGAGCTGCGGCGCGATCACGTCACGGTCAGTACGGCGTACCTCAATCTGGTCCGGACCCGGATGAGCGCGCCGACCGCCCACTATGCGCGGGCCCCGATGATGTCGGCGGCCGAGGCCGCGGAGATCGTCTGCCGGTCGGTGGCGCACCGCCGTTCGTGGTCGCCGTGGTGGGCGCGGCTCGGCGCGGTGATCTCGGCGATGATGCCCCGCACCGTCGAACGGGCGCTGGCCGCCGGGGTGCGGGCGATCGACGCCGCCGAGCCGTTGCGGGTGCTGGCCGCGACCGGGCTCTGGCGGCCCGCCCGGCTGTTGCGGCTGCTGCGCGCCGGCCGCCGGCACGGGCGCAGTCTCGCCACCGCGCTCGCCGCCGGGCCGCCCGGCGGGATCGCCCTGGTCGACGCGGACGGGCCGGTCACCTACCCGGAGCTGGACGTGATGGCCGCCGCCTGCGCGGCGGGCGCGGCCGCCGCCGGTGTGCGGCCCGGCGACCGGGTCGGGCTGGCCTGCGGCGGCCACCGCGGTTTCGTGGCGGCGGCCGCCGGTCTGTCCCGGCTGGGCGCCGACGTCGTCCTGCTGCCGCCCGACCTGCCGGGCGAGCGGCTCGAAGCGGTGGCGCGCCGGGAACGCATCGGCCGGCTGGTGCACGAGCCGGGCGCCCTCACCGCCGGCCTTCCCGCGACACCGTGGCCGGATCTGATCAGCAGTGAGGGCGCCTCACCCGGCGGGCGGGTGCGGCCGGGGAACGTGTACGTGCTGACCTCCGGTACCACCGGCGTGCCCCGCGCCGTCTCCCGCCCACTGCCGCTGCGCATGCTGCTCGGTCCGGTCACCACCCACCTGCGGCTGACCCCGGTACGCCCCGGCGAACCCATCGTCGTGGCCACCCCGCCGCACCACGGGTACGGGCTCACCTACCTGTCCGCCGGCCTCACCCTGGGCGCTCCGGTGGTGCTCGTGCCCGGTGGCGACCCGGAGCGCATCCTGAACGCGGTCGCCGCCAACCGGGCCGGGCTGCTCTTCGCGCTGCCGGTCCAGCTGCGCCGCGTCTGCGACCTGCCGGACGCGGCGTGGCCGGATCTCGGCTCGCTGCGGGCGGTGGTCAGCGGCGCCGCCCCACTCGACGCCGGCCTGTGCCGGCGGCTGCGTGAACGGCTCGGGGACCGGACGTTCAACATGTACGCCACCACCGAGGCCGGCTGGGCGGCGATGGCCACCCCGGCCGATCTGCGGGCGGCGCCCGGCACGGTCGGACGGGCGCCCCGCGGCGTACGGGTCCGGATCGCCGGCGCGGACGGCGTACCGCTGCCGCTGGGCCGCATCGGCGAGATCCGGGTGCGTGGTTGGCATCCGGACGGCCGCTGGCATCCCACCGGCGATCTCGGCCACCTCGACCCGGCCGGGCGGCTGTTCGTCGACGGCCGGCTCGACGACATGATCGTCTCCGGTGGCGAGAACGTGTACCCCGGCCCGGTGGCCGCCGTGATCACCGGCCACCCCGACGTCACGGATGTGCTGCTGGAGCCGGTGGCGGACAGCGAGTTCGGCCGGCGGCTGCGGGCCACCGTGGAGATCGGCCCCGGCCGTACGCTGACCGCCGGCCAGCTCCGGGAGTGGCTGACCACCCGGTTGTCCCGCGCCGAGCGACCGAAAGAGATCATCATCGTGACCGAGTTGCGCCGCACCGCCACCGGCAAACCGCTGCGGGACGGCCCTCGCCCCGCCACCGAACCTCAGTGACCGGGCCCGCAGAGGACGTCGTCGACGAGGCGCATGGTGCGCCGGTGCACGCCGAGGGCGGCCTCCTCACCGGCCAGCTGCGAGTTCAGGGCGAGCACCGCGACCCGGTCACCGTCGGCGGTGACCCCGTTGACGGTGCTGACGCCGGGCACGTCGCCGCCGTGTCCCCAGTAGCCGCCGCACCGGTTCGGGATGAACATGACGCCCAGCCCGTACCGTCCTCCGGGAATGAAATCCTGGTAGGTGGTGGCGAGGACGGTCTCGTGCATCTGGGCCATCTGCCGTGGCTTGAGCAGCCGCCCGTCCTGGAGCGCCTGCCAGAATCGCGCGATGTCCGACGGCGTGCTCACCATGGCGCCGGCGGCGCTCGCCGCGCTCGGGTTCCACCGGGTGACGTCGGACAGCGCCGCGCCCGGCTGCCACTGCTGGTAGGCCTTGGCGTGCGGTCCCGGCAACGTCGACCGGTCGCCGGGCGCCGACGTCTCGGACAGGCCGAGCGGGCGCAGGATCCGGGTACGGACCTCGGACTCCCACGGCCGCCCGGTGACCTTCTCGATCACCATCCCGGCGAGAATGTAGTTGGTGTTGGAGTAGTCCCAGCTCGTGCCGGGCGCGAAACCCGGCTCGTGCCGCATCGCGAGGGCGACCAGGTCGGCGTCCTCCCAGTGGTCGAAGCGGTGCTCCCGGAAGCCCTCCTCGGTGAACAGCCCGGACATGTCGCGGGTGTAGTTGTAGAGGCCGCTGGTGTGCTGCAACAGCTGCCGGACGGTGATCCGGCGACCGTCGTTGCCGTTGCCGGCGACCACACCCGGCAGCCACCGGTCGACGGTGTCGTCCAGGCTCAGCCGGCCCTCGCCGACCAACTGCAACACGACCACGGCGACGTACGTCTTGGTGTTGCTGCCGATCCGGAAATAGCCGTCCATCGGCACCGGCGTGCCGCGCTCGAGATCGCCGACCCCGGCGCGCGCCCGGCTGACCACCCCGTCGACCCGGGTGAAGCCCTGCACCCCGGTGATGCCCAGCTCGTGCAGATCGTCGACGGCGGCCGGTAACGGGCCGGGCCGGGTGGCGGCCGAGACCGGTGCCGCGGCGACCCCGACGGCGATCGCGGTCAGAGCGGCGGCCGCGCCGAATCGACGCAGGTGTACGCGCATGTTCATGCCCTCCATACGGATGCGGGAAATGCTGCCCATCGACCGTATGAAGGTTCATGAATCATTCCCATCCGGCTAGCTCCCGGACCAAGGTGGTGCTGACCCCACCCGGTTACCGTTACCAGGATGAGCAACTGGGCCGATCACGCCATCTGGTGGCACGTCTATCCGCTCGGCTTCACCGGCGGGCTGCACCGGGGTCCCGGCCACCGGTTCGGTCACCTCGTCGACTGGCTGGACTACGCCGTCGAGATGGGTGTCAACGGCCTGCAACTCGGGCCGGTCTTCGCCTCCGGGACGCACGGCTACGACACCGTCGACCATTTCGCCATCGATCCGCGCCTCGGTGACGACGCCGACTTCGATGAGCTGGTCGCCGCCGCCCAGTCGCGGGGTGTGCGGGTGATGCTCGACGGTGTCTTCAATCATGTCGGCCGCGGCTTCTCGGCGCCCCGGCACTGGTTCCGGCACACCGGCCCCGGACCGGACGACGTCGAGGTGTTCGAGGGCCACCACGCGCTCGTCGCCCTGAACCACGACGAACCCGAGGTCCTCGACCACGTGGTCCGGGTCATGAACCACTGGCTCGATCGCGGTGTCTCCGGCTGGCGGCTGGACGCCGCCTACGCGGTGCCGCCACGATTCTGGCGAGCCGCCGTCGACCGGGTGCGTTCACGCCATCCGGACGCCTGGTTCACCGGCGAGCTGATCCACGGCGACTACCCGGCCTATCTGCGCGAGAGCGGCCTCGACTCGATCACCCAGTACGAGCTGTGGAAGGCCATCTGGAGCAGCCTCAACGACCGCAACCTGTTCGAGCTGGTCTGGGCCCTGGAACGGCACGGCGACGTCCTCGACGCCGGGCTGCCGCTGACCTTCGTCGGCAACCACGACGTCACCCGCCTGGCCAGCAAGCTCGACGACGTACGCCATATCGGTCACGCCCTGGCCGTGCTGTTCACCACCGGCGGCGCCCCGAGCGTCTACTACGGCGACGAGCAGGCCTACCGCGGCGTGAAGCACGATCGTGCCGGTGGCGACGACGACGTCCGCCCGCTCTTTCCCGCCAAACCCGAGGACCTTTCGGCGTACGGGTGGCCGACCTATCGCCTGCACCAGCGGCTGATCGGGATGCGCCGTCGGCATCCGTGGCTCACGCACGCGCGTACCGCGTCCCTGTCCTTGACCAACACGGCCGCCGCCCTGGTCTCCACCGCACCCGGAAACCGCCTGATCACCCTGCTCAACGTCGGCGACACCGAGACCACGTTCGACGTCGACGTGGCCGGGCTACGGGTGCTGGAGGGTGACGGCGGCACACCGGCGGCCGTCCCCGCGCACGGCTGGCAGATTCTCGGCTGAGATTTCCCGGGGGAGGATGTCAAGGCGACGGGAACGGCTCCGACCAACGGTCGACAGCAACCCCGAAGAGGAGAACGACGATGCGTTTCCTGATCAGCCTGCACATCAACCCGGCCGTGCTGGACGCCCTGACCGAGGAGGAGAAGGCGGCCATCGGCGATGGCCACGGAAAGTTCATGGAGGAGATCAAGGCGTCCGGCGAGCTGATCACCACACTCGCGCTCGCCGACCCCTCCCAGGCCGCGGTGGTTTCGGTACGCGGTGCCGCGCCCGTCGTCACCGACGGCCCGTACGCGGAGGCGAAGGAGTTCCTCGGCGGCTTCTACCTGGTCGACTGCGAGGACCGCGAGCGCGCCGTCGCCCTGGCCGCGAAGATCCCGGACGCCGCGATCGAGGGCCTCGGTGTCGAGGTGCGCCCGGTGATGTTCGCCGACGGCAACCTCGACGCGTGACCGAACCGGCCATCGAGGACCTGTTGCGCGAGTTCGCGCCACAGGTCCTCGGCGCGCTGGTCCGCCGGCACGGCCGCTTCGAGGACTGCGAGGACGCCATGCAGGAGGCCGTCCTCGCCGCGACCGTGCAGTGGCCCGGCGAGGGCGTGCCGGAGAGCCCGCGCGCCTGGCTGACCACCGTCGCGTCCCGCCGGCTCGTCGACCAGGTGCGCAGTGAACAGGCCCGCCGGGTACGGGAGGCGGCCGTCTCCGCCGAGACGCCGCCGGAGGTGCCGGACACCGACGACACGCTGTCGCTGCTGTTCCTGTGCTGCCATCCGGCGCTGACCCCGGCGTCGCAGACCGCGCTGACGCTGCGGGCGGTGGGTGGCCTCACGACGGCCGAGATCGCCCGCGCGTTCCTGGTGCCGGAGGCGACCATGGCGGCCCGGATCAGCCGCGCCAAGCAGCGGATCCGGGCCGCCGGAGGCTCCTTCCCGCCGCCCGGCCCGGACCGGCTGACGGTCGTCCTGCACGTCCTCTACCTGATCTTCAACGAGGGCTACACGGCCTCGTCCGGTGACCGCCTGCATCGCGCCGACCTGGCCCGGGAGGCGATCCGCCTGACCCGGCTCGTGCACGCCCGGCTGCCCGACGACAGCGAGGTGACCGGGCTGCTGGCGTTGATGCTGCTCACCGACGCGCGCCGGAACACCCGCACCACCGCGTCGGGCGACCTGGTGCCGCTCGACGAGCAGGACCGCACCGGCTGGGACCGGGCGCAGGTGACCGAGGGCATGGCGCTGGCGAAGGCGTCGCTGGCCGGGACGGCGCTCGGGCCGTACCCGTTGCAGGCGGCGATCGCGGCCACCCACGCCGACGCACCCACCGCGGCCGGCACCGACTGGCGCCAGATCCACGCCCTCTACCTGATCCTGGAGCGGATAGCCCCGAACCCGATGGTCACCCTGAATCGCGCCATCGCCCTGGCCGAGATCGACGGCCCCGCCGCCGGTCTGGCCCTGCTGGCCACGCTGGACGGCGACGACCGGATGGCCGGCCACCACCGCCTCCTGTCGGTCCGTGCCCACCTGCTGGAACGCTCCGGCGACCGGGCCGCCGCCCACGACTGCTACCGCCGGGCCGCGAAGGCCACCGCCAGCCTCGCCGAACAGCGCCACCTGGAGTCACGGGCCCGCCGCCTGCGCCGGTGACCGGCCTTCTCGCCGGGCGCCCGTCTCGGCGACGATGACCGGATGGACGACAGCCGGGCGCTCACCCTCCAGGCCATCGCGATCCTGCGGAACCCGGGGCGTACCCCGGACCGCGCCGCCCTGGACACCGCCATCGACCTGCTGCGCCAGGCGCTGGCCGGAACACCGGCGGACAGCCCCGATCGCGCCGGCGGCCTGGCGAACCTGAGCGGCGCCCTGCACCAGCGGTTCACCGCCTTCGGCGATCCCGCCGACCTGGACGCCTGTGTGGACTACGGGCAGGCCGCCGGGGACGCGGCGAAACCGGGCAGTGACGCGTACGCGATCTCCCGTACCAACCTCGCCGCCTCGCTACGGCTGCGCTTCGACCGGCGGCAGGACCCGGCCGACCTGGAACGGGCCATCGAGACCGGACGCGACGCGGTCCGGGCCACCCGCGACGACGATCCACGCCTCGCGGTCCGGCTGGCCAACCTGGCCAACGGCCTGCGCACCCGGGCCGAGGAGACCGGCGACCCGCGCGACATCCACGAGTCCGCCGAGCTGGCCGCCGACGCCTACCGGCGGTGTCCGGCCGGTGATCCGAGCCGCCCCGCGATCGCGTCGAACGTCAGCATGAGCCGGTACGCCCGATATCGCGCCACCGGTGACCTCACCGACCTGGAGGCGGCCGTCGCCGCCGGCCGCGAATGCCTCGCCCTCGGCCCCGGCCCCTCCGTGGCGGCGGCGATCCGGCTGTCCAACACCGCCCTGATGCTGCGGGACCTCGGGCGCCACACCGGCAGCACGGACCGGTGCGCCGAGGCGGTGACGATGGCGGAACGCGCCGCCGACCTGGTCGAGCGGGTGGGCGTCGAACACCCCGCGAACCGGGTCTCGGTGCGGCAGACGGCCGGCGTCGCCCGCCTCGAACACTTCGAGCGCACCGGCGACCCGGCGGACCTGGACGCCGCGTCACGCTGGGCGCGCGCGGCCGTCGAGGCGGCCGCCACGCTCGGTCCCTCGGGCCCGGTCGTGGCCCGGGCCTGGCACCACCTGAGCAACGTCCTGCAGGCGCGAGCCGAGGCGCTCGGCGACACCAGCGGCCCGGACGGCGTGGACGCCGCGGTTCGCGCCGCGGAGACCGCGGTGGCGGCGGCCCACGAGCGCTACCCGGAGCGGCCCGCGCTGCTCACCACCCTCAGCGCGGCCCACCGGCTGCGGTACGAGGAACACGGGACGGCCGCCGACCTCGACCACGCCGTCGCGCACGCGCGTACCGCGCTGCGTCTCGCCGGTGACCGGATCCGGTCGCGCCGCACCGCCCTTGCCACCCTGGGTGTGGCCCTGCAGTCCCGGTTCGAGTCCGGCGCGCCGGACGGCGACATCGCCGAGGCGGTCACCGTGCTCCGCGAGGCCGCGACCACCACCTCCGGCCGCGCCAACCTGGCCGCGGCGCTGTTGCGGGCGTACACCGTGCGCCGGGAACGCGCGCTGCTCGACGAGAGCATCGCGACGGCCGACCGGGCGGTGGCCGAATCGGCGGCCGGCGACCGCTGGCTGCCGGCCCGGCTGAACACTCTGGCCATGGCACTGCGGGAACGCGCCGAACGCGACGGCAGCCGCACCGACGCGGACGCGGCCGTCGACCGGGCGCGGCAGGCGACGGCCGCGGCGGGTCCGAGCGCCGGCCAGCGACGGCCGGCGCTGGCCGGCCTGGCGGTGGCGTTGCAGACCCGGTACACGGTGACGGCGGCCGCGAGCGACCTCGACGACGCGATCCAGGCCGGGTGGGAGGTTCTCGCCGGCCTTCCCGCCGACCACCCGGACCGGCCCCGCTACCTCGGCAACCAGGGCAGCGCGCTGCACGAACGGTTCACCGCCCGCGGGTCGGCCGCCGACCTCGCCGCCGCGGTGTCCTGCCTGCGTGACGCCGTGGACGCCACCCCGGACAACGACCGGGACGTCCCCGGCCGCCTCGGCAACCTCTCCGCGGCGCTGCGCGAGGCGGGCGACGCCGACGGAGCCGCGTCCGCCGCACGCCGGGCCGCCGGTCTCGTGCCGGCCGGTGACCGCGAGGCGCCCCGCTTCGAGGAACTGCTCGCCCTGGCACTGGAGCATCTGGGCCGGCTCGACGAGGCTCGCCGGCATTTCGCCGCGGCGATCACCGCGACCGCCGCGGAGGACCGCGCCGACCGGCGTTCCAACCAGGGCGGCCTGTTCATCCGGATCTTCGACCGCACCGGCGAGGCGGCCCACCTGGACGAGGCGGTCGCGGCGGCCCGCGAGGCGGCGCGGATCGCCCGGCCCGGCGATCCGCGCCGCCTGATCTACCGGTCCAACCTGGGCGTGGCGCTCATGCGCCGGCACGGCGAGACCGCCGATCCGGCGGACATGGCCGAGGCCGTCGCCAACTTCCGCGAGGTGGTGGCGAGCACGATCACCCCCACAGCGGTACGCGCGGCGGCCGGCCGTGGCTGGACCATGCTCGCCGCGGACCGCGCCGACTGGGCCGACGCCACCACCGCCGCCCGCCACGGTCTGGAGCTGGCCGCCCGGGCCGCCGACCGTGGCGTCGCCCGCTCCGACCAGGAACGCCTGCTGGCGCCGAACCAGGGGTTCGCCTCCCTGGCCGCCGCCTGCGCCCTCAACGCCGGGGACCGTGCCGAGGCGATCGAACTGCTGGAAGCCGGCCGAGCCGTCCTGCTGGCCCGCTCCCTGGACCTGCGCACCGACCTGACCGCCCTCGCCGTCCTGAATCCCACTCTGGCGGCCCGTCTCGCCGATCTGCGAGCCGGCCTCGACACCCCACCCGTCTCCCCGATCACACCCCCGGCCGTCTGATCGTCCACCGCCCGGCCATCTCAGCGGGCGGTGGCGTAGAGGGCCAGGACCTGGTCGGCGACGCAGGCCGGGCGGGTGACGCCCTCGATCTCGGCCCGGGTGCGGACCACCAGGCGAGCGCCGCCGTCGATCCGGCGGAAGTCGCGGAGGGTGACCAGGCCGCGCAGGCGGGAGCCGGCCGGAACCGGCGTCTGGAAGCGGACCTTGTCGAAACCGCCGTTGACCACCAGCGAAACGCCATCGACCTGGACCACCTCGGTCAGGAACGTCATGCACAGCGACAGGGTGAGCGCGCCGTGGGCGATCGTGCCGCCGAACGGGCTCTCCCGGGCGGCCCGCCGCGGATCGGTGTGGATCCACTGATGGTCGCCGGTCACCTCGGCGAACCGGTCGATGCGGTCCTGATCGACCGGATGCCAGTCGCTCACCCCGAGGTCGGTGCGGTCGAGCAGGTCGTCGATGCCGGTGAAGCGGGTCATGGGGCTCCTCGCGACGTGGGCAGATTGTGCAGTGATCGGGGCTCCAACCTAAGGGGCCCGGGCACATCGCCCTGTCCGGGATGGAGACGGTGCGCACCCGTCCCGCGCCGGTGATCCTACGGAGACTGCCTGTCGCTCCGGTCGAGCCGACGGATCAGTTGCCGCGCTTCGCCGGCGCGGCCCAGCCGGTGGAGGATCTCGGCGTGAGCGCGGATGAGCTGCGGCAGGTGGGAACGCCCGGCGGGTGACCGGCACATGTCGATCACGTCGGTGACGGTTTCCAGTGCACGTGGCAGGTCGCCACCGGAGGCCGCGCATATCGACGCGTAGTTCGCGGTGGACTTCGCGAGCGCGCCGAGGTGTGCCGCCGGATTCTCATCAGCCAGCCGACGGTGGATGCCCACGGCTTCCTCGGCGAGGGCTTCGGCGAGCTTCCGCTGTGGCCAGCCCCACCGGTACTGATAGACCGCGAGGTCGGTCAGCGAACTGGCCAGAACGGGTAGGAACGTGGCCGGTTCGGTCTCGGCCATCTGCCGGTTGACGGCGACGGCCTCCTCGGCGGCCTCGATCGACCGGGCCGCCTGCCACCATCCGCCTTCGGCCCGATGGGCGGCGAGCGTGGACAGGGACACGGCGAGGGCGGGCAGGAAGGTGTCCGGATCCGTTTCCGCCAGTCGCCGGTGGATGGCCACCGCCTCCTTCACCACCACCCGTGCCCGCTTCCGGCGGCCCTGTTCGTGCCGGACGACGGCCAGGTCGTGCAGGTAGCCCGGTAGCCCGGACAGGAAGAGTTCCGGCTGTGCCCCGGCCATTCTCCGACGGAGGTCGACGGCTTCCTCGGCGGCGGTCGCCGCTTCGCGCCCACGCCCCAGGGCGACCAGGAGCCGCGCGACCTGACGGAGACGCTCCGAGAGGCCGGGAAGATAGGCGTCGGGAGCAGCCTCGGCCAGCCTCCGGTAGATCGCCACGGCTTCCTCGGCAAGACCCAGCGATTCCTGCCAGCGGCCGAGCCGGGACGACGCCATCTCGAAGCCGGCCAGAGCCGCCGCGAGCGCGGGCAGGTGAGCGTCGTGATCCACCTCGACGAGCCGCCGGAGGACGGCTACGGCCTCGGCGCCCACGTCGAAGGAGTCCTCGTGACGGTTCAGTTCGCCGAGCAGGACACCGAGGCCGGTCAGCGACGCCGCCAGCTCGTGCAGGTACCCACCCGGGTTCACCCGGGCGAGCTCGCGGCGGACGGTCACGGCCTCCTCCAGTCGCTCGAGGGCTTCACCGTGGCCCATGGCGCCCTGATACATCCCGAGAGCGGACAGCGATGTGGCGAGCGCGGGCAGGAAGCCACCCGGATTCGTCTCAGCCAGCCTCCGGAACAGCTCGGTGCCCTCCTCAGCGGCCTCCAGGGCCTCCGCGAAGCGCCCCTGTTCGGAGTGGGCCTTGCTCAGGTTCGTGAGCGCCATGGCCAGGGTCGGCCGGTGGGCTTCCGCGCTGGTTTCTATCAGGCGGCGGGCAATCGCGGTGGCCTCCTGGGCGGTATCCAGGGATTGCTGCCGGCGCCCGAGAGCGGACAGCGGGGTGACGAGATTGTTCAGTGCGGTGACGAGAGCGGGAAGGTGGGCGTGTGGGTTCACCGTCACCAGCCGCCGGTACAGCTGGACGCCCTCGTCGCCCACCTCGACGGCCTCCTTCGATCGGCCGAGCTGCCCCAGGTTGAGGCTGACGGCGCCCAGGGCCAGGGCAAGCATGGGCAGGTGAGCGGCCGGATTGGTCTCGGCCATCCGCCGGCAGATCGCCGCCGCCTCCTCCGCCGTGCTCAGGGCGCGCTCGCGGTGTCCCTGCGCGGCCAGCGAGGTGGCGAGGTTCGTCAGCGATACCACCACACCCGGCAGATGGCCGTCCGGGTTGACCTCCATCAGTCGCCGGAAGGCTGCGACGGCCTTCTCGGTGACGTCCAGGGCACGTTCTGACTGGCCCATGCCGAGGAGGAACTTTCCGAGGTTGGCCGATGATGCCGCGAAATCGGGCAGCCACGAAGTGGGGTTCGTCTCGACGGCCCGATGGAACAGCTCGGTTGCCTCCTCCGCCGCTGCGAGCGCCTCGGGCCAGCGGCCCACTTCGGCTTGGAGGTTCGCGGACCAGGCCAGTGCGCTTGCATAACCGGGGGCGAATTCGTTCGGGTGGGTTTCCGCCAACCGCCGGAAGGCCACCACGGCCTCCTCATTCAGGCTCCGCGCCTTGTCTCGGTTGCCCAGACCGTACAACGCCATGCTGAGCACGACCGACGACGCCGCGTATTCGGGAAGGAAGGCGCCGGGATTGACATCGACCATCCGCTGGTAGGACTGGTGCGCCTCCTGGGCGGCGGCCAGCGCCTCCGGCCAGTGCCCCATCTCGGTCAGGGCATCGGCGTAGGCCATCGACGACCTTGCGAAGTAGGGCAGATCGTCGTCCGGGTTCACCTCGGCGAGTCTCCGGAAGATGACCACGGCTTCCTTGATCGCGGCCACGGCCTCCCCGGAACGGCCGGTTAGCAGCAGCCGACGGCCGTGGGCGAGATGGATGTCGGCTCGCTCGGCGGGCTCGTCGGTGGCGGCGAGGCGGTGCCGGGTCAGGCGGGTGGTGATCGCGGCTGCGGCGACGTCGAGGTCGGTGTGCGGAGCGGCGGGCAGCAGCGCGTCGATCGCCTCGAGCACCGCCGGATCGATGCCGGGGATGTCCGCGAGGCGGGTGAGTGCGGCCCCGCCCGCATCGAGGGCCAGGCGCGGACTGTCGAGCAGCAGCGGGCCGAGAATCCGGTCGGCGACGTGCGGCCAGCGGTGCGCGGTCTCGATGAGGACCGTGACGGCGCCCGGCGTCCAGGCCGGCCGCGTGTCTCCGGCGGTGAGGAGGGCGGCCGGGGCGGTCAGCGCCCAGTCGTCGGTGAGGCCCGTGTGGTGCCCGTGGCCGGGAGTCGTGAGGCCGATCAGGTCCTCGCCGAGCCGGTCGGGACGCAGTGGCTCCAGCACGGTGCCCGGATCCGTGGCGGGGTGGCAGGTGAGGTGGTCGTCGATGAGCTGATCGGCGGCCGGGGTGGTGCCGGCCAGGCCGGCCAGGCCGGCCCGGCCGAGGACGTCGCGTGCGGCGGGCCGGGACAGCGGCCCGGTCAGGGTCGCCGCGTAGGTGGTGCGGTGCATCATCCGAGGTGGGGTGGGCGTTCGCCGCCAGGTGTCGGCTTCGCGGCGCAGCAGGTACGCCGAGATCGCGTGTGGCTCGGCCGGGACCCGGTGGCCGTGCCGGTGGGCGTCGACCGTGGCGAGAGCGGCCATGTGCACCGCCAGCACCTGGGCGTACCCGGGCCGGTCGAGGCCCGGCGGTGGGGTCCAGTCGCCGCCGTCGAGGTCGAGGGCGGCGGCGAAATGTGCCGCCGCGGTGCGGAACAGCCCACCGCGGTCCAGCGCCGCCGGAAGGGCAGGAAGCGGAAGGTCGTCGGCGGTGACGCCGAGATCGCTGTCCAGCCGGGCGGTCACGGCGGGCCACCAGTACCCCACCGAGCGGGCGAGCAGCAGCACCCGGATCGTCAACGGCGTCCGTACGGCGACGTTGGCCAGGTCGCCGAGCAAGGCCAGCAGGTGCGACGGCGGCCATCGGTCGGCGTAGTCCAGCACGATCAGGGCCCGCCCGGCGGCGGGCAGCGCCACCCGGCTCGGCGTGGTGACTCCCGGCGTGCCGGTGTGGGCGGCCCGCCACACGGCCCAGCCGCGCTCGGCGCAGCGGGCGGCGAACTCCAGCGCCAGCCGGGTCTTGCCCTGGCCGCCGGCGGCGTGCACGAGACGCACCGGCCCCGCGTCGCCGTCCGCCCACGAATCCAGCCCGGCCAGCCAGTCGTCGCGCCCGGCGAACGGCACGATCCGATGGCGGGGCAGCAGCAGCCGGCTGGGCTGGGTCCGGGCGGCGGCCGGCGACAGCGGTTCGGCCGCCACCCGCAACGGCTCGACCCGGTACGGCGGAAGTGCCCGAGGGCGGATCGTGACGTCGCCCGCGACTCCGCTGATCAGGATCACGTCGCCGAACACCAGGCTCCCGGAGACCACCTGTTCCGGCGTCGTCCCGCTCGTCATCCCGCCATAGTGGACCGCGTCATACGCCCCGGGCCATCGGTCCATCGGGTCGGCGGCCGGTCCGGATGGTGGTGTACGACAGAACGGCGAATGCTGGGCAGATTGTGCAGCCGAAAGGCGTACCGGAAAGTAGATTTGGGCAGTTTGCCTTTGCCGGAATGGACTTGTTGCGCACTGAGGACTCCCTTAGCAGGCTGCCTTCCAACAGCAGCCCGCGGAGAAGGGAGCAGGATGTCTGTCAACGACACGCTGACCGATGAGGAGAAGCTCGCCGAGCTTGACCTCGCCACTCTCAAGCAGTTGGTGGGGCTCGTCGAGTACGACTCCGCCGGCGACCCCTTCCCGGTCACCGGGTGGGACGCGATCGTGTGGGCGGTCGGCAACGCCACCCAGACGGCGCACTTCTTCCAGTCCGCGTTCGGTATGGAGCTGATCGCGTACTCGGGGCCGGAGACCGGCAACCGTGATCACATGGCGTATGTGCTCAAGAGCGGCGCCATCAAGTTCGTCATCAAGGGCGGCGTGGACCCGGACAGCGAGATCATCGCCCACCACGCCCGCCACGGTGACGGCATCACCGACATCGCGCTGACCGTGCCGGACGTGGACAAGTGCGTCGAGCACGCCCGCGCCCAGGGCGCCATCGTGCTGGAGGAGCCGCACGACGTCTCCGACGAGTTCGGCACCGTCCGGATCGCCGCCATCGCCGCGTACGGCGAAACCCGGCACACCCTGGTGAACCGGACGCACTACACCGGCCCGTACCTCCCGGGTTTCGTGGCCCGGACCTCGACGCACCGCAAGCGCCCCGGCGCGCCGAAGCGGATCTTCCAGGCGCTGGACCACATCGTCGGCAACGTCGAGCTCGGCGCGATGGACCAGTGGGTGGACTTCTACAACCGGGTCATGGGCTTCACGAACATGGCCGAGTTCATCGGCGACGACATCGCCACCGACTACTCGGCGCTGATGAGCAAGGTGGTGGCGTCCGGCAACCACCGGGTCAAGTTCCCGCTCAACGAGCCGGCGCTCGGCAAGAAGAAGTCGCAGATCGACGAGTACCTGGAGTTCTACCGCGGCCCCGGCGCGCAGCACCTGGCGCTGGCCACCAACGACATCCTGCAGGCCGTCGACGCGCTGGTCGAGGAGGGTGTCGAGTTCCTGGCGACGCCGGACTCCTACTACGAGGACCCGGAGCTGCGGGCCCGTATCGGCAATGTCCGGGTCCCGATCGAGGAGCTGCAGAAGCGCGGCATTCTGGTAGACCGGGACGAGGACGGCTATCTGCTGCAGATCTTCACGAAGCCGATCGGCGACCGGCCCACCGTCTTCTTCGAGCTGATCGAGCGGCACGGGTCGCTCGGTTTCGGCAAGGGCAACTTCAAGGCGCTGTTCGAGGCGATCGAGCGCGAGCAGGCCAAGCGCGGCAACTTCTGACCTGATCGGGAGGGTCCCATGGCGCACTACCAGAGGGCGGGCGACATCCCGGCCAAACGGCACACCCAGCACCGCGACGGCGACGGGCGGCTCTACTACGAGGAGCTGATGGGGGAGGAGGGCTTCTCCTCCGACTCGTCGCTGCTGTATCACCGGCACGTGCCGTCGGCGGTGATCGGCGCCCGCCTCTGGCAGTTGCCCGACCAGTCGACCGAGCCGAACCAGCCGCTGCTGCCCCGGCACCTCAAGCTGCACGAGTTGTTCGAGGGCGAGGAGTGGAAGTCCTGTGACGCGATCCGTGACCGGCGTCTGGTTCTCGCCAACGCCGACGTCCGGATCGGGTACGTGGTGGCCGGCGCCGCCTCCCCGCTGTACCGCAACGCGACCGGCGACGAGTGCGTCTACGTCGAGGCGGGCGCCGGCACCGTGGAGACGATCTTCGGGGACCTGACCGTCGGGGCCGGCGACTACGTGATCATCCCGCGGGCGACCACCCACCGGTGGGTGCCGTCCGGGACCGAGCCGCTGCGGCTGTACGCGATCGAGGCGAACAGCCACATCGCGCCACCGAAGCGGTACCTGTCGCGATACGGGCAGTTCCTCGAACATTCGCCGTACTGTGAACGCGATCTGCGTACCCCGGATGCTCCCCATGTCGTCGAGGGGGAGAACGTCGAGGTCTACATCAAGCATCGCGGCGACGGGCCGGGCGGCCTGGCCGGAACCGTGCACGTGCTGCCGCATCACCCGTTCGACGTGGTCGGCTGGGACGGCTGCCTGTACCCGTACGCGTTCAACGTCGACGACTTCGAGCCGATCACCGGACGGGTGCACCAGCCGCCGCCGGTGCACCAGGTCTTCGAGGGCAACAACTTCGTGATCTGCAACTTCGTGCCACGGAAGGTCGACTACCACCCCCTCGCGGTGCCGGTTCCCTACTACCACTCGAACGTCGACTCGGACGAGGTCATGTTCTACGTGGGCGGCGACTACGAGGCACGCAAGGGATCCGGCATCAACATCGGCTCGGTGTCGCTGCACCCGGGCGGCCACTCGCACGGACCGCAGCCGGCCGCCATCGAGGCCAGCCTGGGCGCCGAGCGATTCGACGAACTGGCGGTCATGGTCGACACGTTCCGGCCACTCGGCCTGGGCGAGGCGGGACGCCTCTGCGACGACGGCGTCTACGCCTGGACCTGGGCGAAGAACCGATGAACCCGCTGTTCACCGGCCTGTTCGACGACGCCGCGATCTTTCCGCCCGGCAATCTGCCGATGGCCGATGCCGTTGCGGCCCACCGGGAGCGGGCGGAATCCGGGTTGGCGCCGCTTCTCGGCCCGTTCATCTGCTCGCTGGCCCGCTGGGACGAACTGGTCGCCGCCACGGCCGGCGGGCCGCGGTTGCGGGTGTCGCTCGTCGTTCCCGATCTCGGGGCTGACCTGCCCGAACACCCCTCGGTGGAGATCGTCGCGGTGGAGGGCCCGGCCGCGTCCGTCAACGGCGGTACGCTCACCGCGTACCACGAGATCGCCTGCGACGAGATCACCGCGACGCGCGTCGCGGCTCTGCGCGACGCGGGCGTGCGATTGAAGATCAGGACCGGAGGGGTACGCGCGGACGCGTTCCCCACGGAGAAGCAGCTGGCCGGTGCCCTGTGGGCGGCGGTGCGCGGCGGGCTGGCGTTCAAACTGACCGCCGGGCTGCACGATCCTGTCAGGCACCGGGATCCCGCCACCGGGTTCGAGCACCACGGCTACCTCAACGTCATCCTGGCGACCGCCCGCGCCCTGCAGGGTTACGACATCGAACGGGCGCTGGCCGACCAGGACGGCGAACGGGTCGCGGCCGCCGTCGCCGGGATCGACGAGGTCCTGGTCAAGGCGGTCCGGCACCACTTCGTCAGTTTCGGTACGTGCAGCATCAGCGAGCCGGTCGGCGGCCTGCTGCGTTTCGGCCTCCTGGAGGATCCGCGTTGACCTGGCTCGACATTCCGGCCGGCCATCCGTTCGGCGTCGCCACCCTGCCGTACGGGGTGTTCCACACCGCGGCCGACCCGCACCCGCGCGTGGGTGTCGCGGTCGGTGACCAGATCATCGACCTGCCGGCGGCCTGCCGCCGTCTCGCCCCGGAACTGGCCGGCGCGGTGGCCGGCCCGGCGCTGGACACGCTGCTCGCCGCGGGCCCACGGGTGTGGGCGACGCTGCGCGGCGCGCTGACCACCTGGCTGTCCGACGAGGTGTACCGGGATCTGCTCGGCGGCCACCTGATTCCCGCCAGCGACGCGATCATGCACCTGCCGTTCACGGTCGCCGACTACGTCGACTTCTACGCCTCCGAGCAGCACGCCACCAACCTGGGCAAGATGTTCCGGCCCGGGCAGGAGCCGCTCACCCCGAACTGGAAGCACCTGCCGATCGGCTACCACGGCCGGGCCGGGACCGTGGTGGTGTCCGGAACCGAGGTGGTCCGCCCTTCCGGCCAGCGCCGTTCGCCGTCCGGGGAGATCACTTTCGGTCCCTCCCAGCGGCTCGACATCGAGGCCGAGCTGGGGTACGTGGTCGGCCGCCCGTCCACGCTGGGCCGCCCCGTCGCTCTGGAGGCGTTCGACGAGCACGTCTTCGGCGTGTGCCTGGTCAACGACTGGTCCGCCCGCGACATCCAGGCCTGGGAGTACGTGCCGCTCGGCCCGTTCCTCGGCAAGTCGTTCGCCACCTCGATCTCACCGTGGATCGTGCCGCTGGCCGCCCTGGAGCACGCCCGGGTGGCGCCACCGGCCCGGACCGTGCCGCTGCTGCCCTACCTCGACGACGAGAAGACGCCGCTGTGGGGCCTGGACATCCGCCTGGAGGTGCGGCTCAACGGCCACGTCGTGGCCCGGCCGTCGTTCGCGGGCATGTACTGGACCGGCGCGCAGATGCTGGCCCACCTCACCGCCAACGGCGCCTCGCTGCGCACCGGCGACCTGTACGCCTCCGGCACGATCAGCGGCGGCGAGCCCGGCTCCCTGATCGAACTGTCCTGGAACGGTCAGCAGCCGCTGACCCTGCCCGACGGCTCGGTCCGCACCTTCCTGGCCGACGGCGACGAGGTGGAGATCACCGCGACCGCCCCCGGCCCGGACGGCACGCTGATCGGCCTCGGCACCGTCCGCGGCCGGATCAGCGCCGGCTGATCAACTCCATCGACCCGGCCGGCGGGACAACCCGCCGGCCGGACCATTCCTCAGACCGATTTCTGGTACGCGCGGAACGTGCGCGTCGACAGCAGCAGCATCGCGACCGCCGCCGCCAGCAACCATCCGCCCCGGATCAGCACGGTCTCCCCGTCCGGATCGGTGCTCATCGCCGCCCGGGCCGCGTCGAGCGCCCAGTTCACCGGATTGGCCGCCGCCACCGTCCGCATCCATTCCGGCATCAGCGTCTCGGCCATGAACGCCGACGACAGGAACGTGAGCGGCAACAGCAGCATCGAATTGATGCCGATGATCGTCTCCCGTTGCCGGGCCAGCATGCCGATCGTGTTGGAAAGGGCGCTGAAAATCGTCCCGAGAAGGATCGCCGCCAGGGTCAGAACCGTCAGCCCGGCCGGCCCGCCCGGGTATTCGGCGCCCGCGACCAGCCCGAGCAGAATGATCGCCACCACCTGCACGGTGGTGCTCAGCGCCTGCTCGACGACTGCCGCGTTCATGATCGCGCTGCGGGCGACCGGCGTGGTGAGCAGCCGGTTCATGGTGCCGCGTTCGATCTCCTCGAGCATGCCCATGCCGGCCCACATGTTCGACGACACCGCGGTCATCACCACCACGCCGGGAACCAGGTAATCCAGATAGGAGGCCGCCCCGAAATGGGGAAGCTCGACCACCCGGCGGAACAGATTGCCGAACAGGAACAGCCAGATCGCCGGCTGCACCAGCAGAATCAGCACGAACGCCGGCTGCTTCACCAGCACTTTCAGCCGCCGATTGGTCATCCAGAAGGTGTGCGAGACGAGCGTCGTCACGCCGCGAACCGCCTTCCCGCGTGGCGTAGATACACATCGTCCAAGGAGGGCCGGGCGACGGTGACGGTCGCGACGCCCACTCCGGCGGATTCGAGGGCGGCCAATGCGGCCGGAACCGCCGCCGCGCCGTCGTCGGCCCGGGCGCTCACCAACCGGCCGTCGAATGAGACCTCCCGCAAACGGGTGACGGTCCCGATCGCCTGCCGCGCCCGCGGCTCATCGGCGGCTTTCGCCAATTCCAGGTGTACGGCGTCGCCGCGCAGTTCACCTTTCAGTTCCGCCGGCGTCCCCTCGGCGACGATCCGCCCGCCGTCGACGATGGCGAGCCGGGCGGCCAGCCGGTCCGCCTCGTCGAGATAGTGGGTGGTCAGCAGGATCGCCATCGACTCCTCGGTGGCGAGCCGCCCGATCTCCGCCCACATGGCGCCACGCACCTCGGGGTCGAGCCCGGTCGTCGGCTCGTCCAGGAACAGCACCTCGGGCCGGTGCACCAGGGCCATCGCGACATCGAGGCGCCGTTGCATGCCACCCGACCAGCCGCGCACCACCCGACCGGCGGCGCCCGTGAGGTCGAAGCGTTCCAGCAGGTCGTCGACGCGGGAACGGAGCGCGCGTCCCCGTACCCCGAAGAGTCTGCCCTGAAGGGCGAGATTGTCGCGGCCGGAAGCCATCGGGTCGAGGCCGGAACGCTGCGCGACCACGCCGATGGCGCGCCGCACCCGGTCGGGGTGGCGCAGCACGTCGTGGCCGGCGACCGTGGCGGTGCCGGAATCCGGCCGGGCCAGCGTCGTCAGGATCTTGACGGTGGTGGACTTGCCGGCGCCGTTCGGGCCGAGCAGCCCGAACACCTCGCCGGCGCGGACGGTCAGCGAGAGCCCGTCGAGGGCCCGGACGCCGCCGGGATAGGACTTGCCGAGGTTATGCGCGGTGACGGCATCTGTCATGGGGACTCCATGCGGACGGCCGCGGTCCCGGTCCCGGCTATCCTCGATGCTGCGACACGCCTCGGATGCGCCGGCCCGTTCCCGCGGATCGGTGTGTTGGGGTGGCGGTTTCCGGATCGGGTGTTCCCGCACCCGGTCCGGAATCCGTCGTTTCTCCCGGATTCCGCCAACGGCGGCTCCGGGAACCCGGTTCACGCCTATGGCGGTTCCGGGAATCCGGTCTCCGCCTACGGCGGCTCCGGAAAACTCGTGAAGTCCGGCGTCTCGCCGGTCTCGTGGAAGTGCCGCCACAGGTCGAGGCCGCCGAGTGTGCCGTCGCGCAGCTCCTTGAGGAGCCGTTCGATCCAGGCCGCCTCGGCCTCCCGCATGGCCAGCTGGAACTCGCCCTCGACCAGGAAGACGCGGGGCACCTCGTGGGCGGCGCCGCGCAGGTCGGAGCGCTGCGAGTCGTTCTCCACGGTGAGCACGCTCAGCCGCTGCTCCAGCAACTCGATGACCTCGTCGGGCGGCAGGACGCCGATCACCGACAGCGCCGTCTGCAGGCGCGGGAACTCGCGGGCCGGGTGGCCGACCAGCTCCCGCAGCCAGTCCTTCATCTCCTCGCGGCCGGCGTCGGTGAGCCGGTAGACCGTCCGCTCGGGGCGGCGACCGGCCCGGACGGTCTCGGCCGCCTCGATGAAGCCGTGCTTCTCCAGGTTCTGCACGACGGTGTAGAGCGAACCCCACTGGATCTTGAGGTCCTGGTCCTTGTTGCGGGCGCGCAGGTGGGCGGCGATCTCGTACGGGTGCAGCGGCGTCATCGAGAGCGTCGCCATGATGTGCAGCCCGAGCAGGTTGCCCACCTTCCGTCGCTGCGCCATCCCCACTCCTCGCCGCCGTAATACTCGGGTACGAGTATTACGCATCCGAGTGTGAAAGCAAAGTCGAGAATCGCTGTGACGACCGTGTGACCGTCGCCGTCGTAGGCTGGCGGCGAACGGCGGAGGTGGCGTGGTGAGAGTCCTGGTGGTCGAGGATCAGATCCGCCTCGCCGACTCGGTGGCCCGGGTGCTGCGCCGCGAGGGCATGGCCGTCGACGTGGCCTACGACGGAACGGTCGCGCTGGAACGCGCCGCCGAGACCGACTACGACGTCGTCGTGCTCGACCGTGACCTGCCCGGCGTGCACGGCGACGACGTGTGCGGCGAGCTGATGCGCGAACCGCAGCGCACCCGGGTGCTCATGCTGACGGCGGCCGGGACGCTCGCTGACCGGGTGCTCGGCCTCACCATGGGCGCCGACGACTATCTGCCCAAACCTTTCGCGTACGCCGAGCTCGTCGCCCGGATCCGCGCCCTGGGCCGCCGCACCCAGCCCGCCGTGCCGCCCACGCTGGCGCACGGCGATCTGACGCTGGACCCGGCGCGGCGGGTCGCGACCCGCGCCGGGCGGCGGCTGCCGCTCAACCCCAAGGAACTGGCCGTCCTGGAGTATCTGCTCACCGCGCGGGGCCGGGTGGTGTCCGCCGAGGAGCTGCTGGAACGGGTGTGGGACGAGGCCGCCGACCCGTTCACCACGACGGTCAAGGCCACCATGAACCGGCTGCGCGCCAAACTGGGCGAGCCACCCGTCATCGAGACCGTGCCCCGCGCCGGTTACCGGATCTGAGAGGGGACCCTGGTGGGCTTGACGGTCCGGTTGCGGCTCACCCTGCTGTACGGCCTGCTCTTCCTGTTCTCCGGCGCGCTGCTGCTGACCATCACCTACGCCCTGGTCGCCTACAACCGGGGCGCCTCCTCGCTGTCGGTCGAGAAGTCGGCGGACGGCCGTGAAATCGTCACCGCCGTCGTGCTGGGCGACATCGAACCGGCGGCGAACGACGATCTGCCGCCGGAACTGCGCCAGGTGGTCGAGGCCGCCCAGAAGCAGGTCCGCATGGAGAAGAGCGAGATCATGCGCCTGCTCGTGGTGCAGTCGTGCGTGGCGCTCGGCGTCATGTCGGTCGTCTCGATCGGCCTCGGCTGGGTGGTGGCCGGGCGGCTGCTGCGCCCGTTGCAGACGATGACCGGCGCCATCCAGCGGATCTCGGCGCACAACGTGCACGAACGACTCGACGTCCCGGGCCCGCGGGACGAGCTGAAGAACCTCGCCGACACGGTCGACGGCCTGCTCGGACGGCTGGAATCGGCCCTCGACTCGCACCGGCGGTTCGTCGCCAACGCGGCACACGAGCTGCGTACGCCGCTGACGCTGGAACACGCCCTGCTGGAGGAGGCCGTCATCGACCCGGACGCGACGGCCGAGGACTTCCGGGAACGGTTCAGGGAGCTGATGACCGTCAGCGAGCAGCAGGCGCGCCTGCTGGAATCGCTGCTGGTGCTGGCGACCAGCGAGCGCGGCCTGGACCGCCGGGAGGGCATCGACCTGGCCGGGCCGGCCGGCGACGTGGCGCGAGCCTACGCCCGGCGCCACGGGTTCACCGTGGAGACCGACCTGCGACCGGCCCGGATCACCGGCGATCCGGTGCTCGTCGAACGCCTTCTGGCCAATCTGGTCGACAACGCGATCAGCTACAACGTGCCGGACGGGCGGGTCGACGTGACGACCGGCACCGAGGACGGCCGCGGCTTCCTGAAGGTGACCAACACCGGGCCACCGGTCCCGCCGGAGATGGTGGACCGGCTGCTCACCCCGTTCCAGCGGCTCCACCGGACCGCCGACGACGGCCACCACGGCCTGGGCCTGTCCATCGTGGCGGCCATCGCGGCCGCCCACACCGCCGACCTCTCGGTGCGTGCCCGGCCCGAAGGCGGGTTCGCCGTCACCATCCGTTTCCCGCCGGAGGATGTGCCCGTCGTGTGACCGGCCGGTGCGTAGAAATCCCGGCATGACGAACACCAGAAGGACCCGGACGGCCGCCGCGCTCCTGTGCGTGACACTGCTCTCCGGCTGCGGCGGGGTGCTGGGCGGAGCGGACGAGGACAAATTCCAGCAGGCGATGGACTACGCGAAATGCCTGCGGGAGAACGGCATCCCGAACGTGCCCGACCCGGTGCGGGAGGACCGCGGCCTCAGTCAGGAACTGCCGAAGGTCGACGACGCGGTGCTGCGCAAGGCGCAGGAGGCCTGCCGCGACAAGCAACCCCAGGGCGAGGACGACGGCGGCGGCACCGTCGATCCGGCGAAGGTCACCGCCTGGACGACATGCATGCGCGGAAAGCTGCCGAAGTTCCCCGATCCCGAGGTCGAGGGCGACACCATCAAAATCGTTCTCACCGGTACGGGCATCGAGCCCGACTCCGCGCCGTTCAAGGACGCCCGGGAAGCCTGCGACTCCCAAGACCCGGGCGGCAACACGCACTTCGAGGACCTGGACTGATGGCCTCGAAACGAACCCTGCTCGTGCTGCCGGCACTGGGTGTCACGGTGATCGCCGTCGCCGCCGGCACCGGGATGCTGGGCGGCGCCGACGACACGGCCGACGTGGCGCTCGCCGGGCCACCGGCCACCGCCACCGTGCAGAAGCGCACCCTGACCCGTACCGAGAAGGTCGGCGGCGACCTCGGCTTCGGCGACACCACCGACGTGCCGGCGCCGCTGACCGGCGGCGGCATGGTCACCTGGCTGCCCGGCGACGGTGACGTCCTCGAACGCGGCGACACCGTCTACCGCCTCGACCAGCGCAGAGTCCCGCTGCTCTACGGCACGATCCCGCTCTACCGCACCCTGTCCGCCGGCAGCGAGGGCGCCGACGTCCGGCAGCTCGAACGCAACCTGCGGGCCCTCGGCTACACCGGATTCACGGTCGACGCCGACTACACCTCGTCGACGGCGGCAGCCGTCCGCGACTGGCAGGACGACCTCGGCCGCACCGAAACCGGCCGGGTCGGACTGGGCGACGCCGTGGTGTCATCGGGGGCACGTCGCGTCGCCGAGGTCACCACCCAGACCGGCGCCGCCGCGTCCGGCGTGCTGCTGCGCTGGACCGGCACCACCCGTGTCGTCACCGTCGACCTGGACACCGACTACGCCGACCTGGTCCGCGACGGCGTCACGGCGACCGTCGAACTGCCCGACGGCGCCACCGTCCCCGCGACGGTCACCGACATCGGCACGCCCACCTCGCGGGAGAAGGGCGGCGCCACCCTGCCGGTCGAGCTCGCCGTCGCCGAGCAGCAGCGGCTGGGCCGCTACCAAGTGGCGACGGTGCAGGTCGTTCTCGCCGCCGAGACCCGCGAGGACGTGCTCGCCGTGCCGGTCACCGCGCTGGTCGCCCGGCCGGGCGGCGGTTATGCCGTGACGACCGGCGGCGACTATCTGCCGGTCACCACCGGGCTGTTCTCCGGCGGCTACGTGGAGATCTCCGGCGACGGCGTCACCGAGGGCCTCCCGGTGGGGGTGCCGGAATGACTACGCCCGTAGTCGAGTTGTCCGGAGTCTCCAAACGGTACGGTGACGTGCTCGCCCTCGACGACGCCGACCTGCGCATCGAGCGTGGGGAGCTGCTCGCCGTCGTCGGCCCGTCGGGATCCGGCAAATCGACCCTGCTGCACATCATGGGCACCCTCGACCGGCCCACCACCGGGACCCTGCACATCGACGGGTACGACGTCGGCGCGCTCAGCGACCGCGAGCTCTCGGTGCTGCGCGCCCGTGCCATCGGCTTCGTCTTCCAGCAGTTCCACCTGGCCCGTGGGGTGCCGGCGATCGACATCGTCGCCGACGGCCTGCTCTACACCGGCCGGTCACGCGCCCACCGGCGGCAGGCGGCCGAGCAGGCGCTGCACCGCGTCGGCCTCGGCCACCGGATGAAACACCTGCCGCATCAGCTGTCCGGCGGCGAACAGCAGCGGGTCGCCATCGCCCGCGCCGTCCTCGGCGATCCGCCGCTGCTCATGGCCGACGAGCCGACCGGCGCCCTCGACTCACACTCCGGAGAGACCGTGATGGCGCTGCTGCGCGACCTCAACGACGCCGGCACTACGATCGTTGTGATCACCCACGACCGCGACATCGCGGCCTCGCTGCCGCGACAGGTCCGGCTCAAAGACGGCAAGATCATTTCTGGGGTACGGGCGTGAGCGCCCCGCCGCTGGTCCCGGCCCGGATGCCGGTCGCCGACGTCATCCGGGTCGGCGGGCACGGCCTGCGCTCACGTCCCCTCCGGGTGTTCCTGTCCGCGCTGGGCATCGCGATCGGCATCGCCGCGATGGTCGGGGTCATGGGCATCTCCGCGTCCTCGACCCACGAACTGGACCGGCGGCTCAGCTCGTTCGGCACCAACCTGCTGACCGTCACGGCAGAGCCGGAGTCGCACCTGCCGACCACGGCGGTCAGCATGATCGGCGCGCTGCCCGCCGTCGACACCGTCTCGGCCGTCGGGCGCACCGGCGCGCGGGTCTACCGCAACGACCACATCCCGACCGAGCGCACCGGCGGTATCGTGGTCTACGCGGCCCGAACCGACCTGCCCACGGTGGTCGGCGCCCGTACCGTCGCCGGGTCCTGGCTCACCGACGCGTACACCGCCTACCCGGCCGTGGTGCTCGGCTGGACCGCCGCGCGATCCCTGGCCGTCTACGAGACCGGCCCCGGCCAGCTGGTCTGGCTCGGCGGCCGATGGTTCACCGTGGTCGGCATCCTGGCCCCCAACGACCTGCTCACCGACCTCGACTACGGCGCCTTCGTCGGCTGGCCGGTGGCCGAACGTGAACTCGGCTTCGACGGCTACCCGACCACCGTCTACACCCGTCCACAGCAGAGCGCGGTCACCGGCGTACAGCCGCTGCTCGGCGCCGCCGCCAACCCGGAGAACCCCGGCGAGGCCACCGTCTCCCGCCCGTCCGAGGTGCTGAAAGCCCAGCTGGAGACCCGCCGTACGCTCAACGCCCTGCTGCTCGGCCTGGGCGCGGTGGCCCTGCTGGTCGGCGGCATCGGCGTGGCCAACACGATGGTCATCTCGGTCCTGGAACGCCGCTCCGAGATCGGCCTGCGCCGCTCCCTGGGCGCCACCCGAGGCCAGATCCGCACCCAGTTCCTGGCCGAGGCGCTGCTGCTGTCCCTGCTCGGCGGCGCCGGCGGTGTCGCCCTCGGCATCGGCATCACGGCCGCCTTCGCCGCCACCCAGGGCTGGGCCGCCGTCGTACCGCCGTGGGCGATGGCCGGCGGCATGGCAGCCACCCTGCTGATCGGCGGTCTGGCCGGTTTCTACCCGGCCGTGCGCGCCGCCCGTCTTCCACCCACCGAGGCCCTGGCCAACCCTTGAGGGCCGGGCGCGGCGGTCGGGCGGGTGTGAGATCGCCGCGCCGCCCCCCTGTCGCTCACCGAGGTTTCGCCAGCTCTTGGGGGTCGGGTGTGGCGGTGGGGCGTGTGTGGGAGGTCGTCTCGCCGGGTGGCTGCGGTGCCGTCGGTGTCGCTCACCGAGGTTTCGCCAGCCCTTGGGGGTCGGGTGTGGCGGTGGGGCGTGTGTGGGAGGTCGTCTCGCCGGGTGGCTGCGGTGCCGTCGGTGTCGCTCACCGAGGTTTCGCCAGCCCTTGCGGGCCGGGCGTGGCGGTCAGGTGGCGTGGGTGGTCGCCTCAGCGGGTGGTTACCGCGCCGACCTTTCCCGTCAGCCGTTTACCCGGTGACGCGGGCGGGTAGGCGATCTTCACAGAATCGGGCGAAATCGTAAGGAGGTCACCCGATGCCTATGGCAAGTATCCCGTCGAACCCTGACAAATATCCGCCCCTCGACCCGGGCGCGCCGATCCCCGACGACCCGGGCGAACTGTCTCCCGACAGCCCCGACCCGTTGCCCCCGCCGCCGCCCGATCCGGTCCCGGCCATACCGGTGCCCGCGCCGCCGGCCCCGGACGAGCCCGAAGCTGTCCCGGAGCCCGCCTGACCGCTCCGGCTCAGCGGGCCGCGGCCGAATCCAGGAAACGGGTGACGGTGTCCGTCCAGCTCTGGCGGGCCGCGTCGGCGGACTCGGGAGAGGGCAGGCCCGTCGCCGTGGCCACCAGCGCCGCCTTGCCGTTCGGTTTGGGCTCGCTGGTGACGGCGACCGCCGTACCGTCCAGGGTCTTGACCCGCCAGGTGATCCGCCGCTCGGTGCCGCTCACCCGGGGTGGGGCGGCGAGGAGCCCGGCGGTGTACGGGTCCGCCGCAGCGAACCCGGTCCACGCGTCCATCAACGCGGCCATGCCGAGACGGGTGGACCGGCTCACGCTCACCTCGAACGTGCCGTCCGCGCGCTCGCCGGGCCGCCGTCGGCCGATGTACTGCTCGTACGCCACCGTCACCGATTGCGCCCACCAGCCGGGCGAGTCGATTCCGGTGGCGTCCAGCTCCTTGTGCACCTTCGCCGCGATGGCGCGGTGGCACAGGTCCTCCGCGCCGATGCCAGCCATGAACGTCAGCCAGCCGTCCCAGCTGCGGCCCGTGGCGGTTTCGATCGGCTTGATCCGGGCGTTCGTCGCCATCTTGCCATGATGCCAGCCCGGACGGTCACTGACAGTGGCGCTGCACCGGGGCCAGCCATTCGGTCAGGTTCTGGGCCATCGTCTTGTTGACGTCCTCGGGCGTCTTGATGGTCTTGAAGAACGTGGCGTCGGCCGACTTGGTGCGCAGCTGCTCGGCGGCCTTCTTGCCGTCGGTACGCAGTTCGGCGTCCTCGCTGCCCTTCGTGGCGTCGTCGACCGCGGTGGCGAAACTGGCCAGGGCCTGCTGGGCCTTGGCCACCGCCTTGGGGTCGGAGACCGATTCGGTGAGCGCCTTGGCGAACGGCGCCATGTTGGCCCCGTATGCTGCGGCGAGCGCCTGACACCCGGACGCGACGCCCGGGGCCACGGCTGGCGCGCTGCCGGCTGGCGCGGCGGTGTCGGCGGCGGTGCCGCATGCCGTCGCGGTGAGCAGGATCCCGCCGGCGAGCAGGATGATGGCGTTGCGCATGAAAACCTCCATGGGGATGGGGGAGTGGGAGCGCTCCCATGCCGCGAGCACCATAACCTCTCCATGCGAGGCTGTCGATTCCTTAAGGCGATCTTCAGGCAGGCCGCGGGCGGAGAGCGGGCGCGGCCATCGACCGACTCCGTTCTCGTCCGGTCGGGCGAATGACAGAAATGCTATGGCGTGATGTCCACTCCGTACCGATAGCCTGTTGCGGTGAGCAGTGACTTCGCGTTCTGGAAGGCCGGTAGCGGCAACCCGGCGGAGATTTACGACGCCTTGGCCGAGGGGGTCGCCGACGCGCTCGAGCCGCATCCCGACGTCGCCACCTTTCGGAGCGAGCTTCTCGAGCGCTGGCCCGACCTGGCCGACGTGCTCGAGCCGGGCGACGGCCCCGGCGATCGGTACGTGCTGCTGACCCTGCCACTGCGGATGCTCAGCTACCTCGACGGCATCTTCGAGCTGGCCGGGAAGTACGAGCTGCATGGCTACAGCGGCGTGGCCGGCGAGCCGTTCTGACCCGGCCTCACCCTCTGGTGTGCGCAGCAGCAGCCAGGCGTCCGTGGGGAAGAGCCGGCCGGTGAGCCGTTCTGGCCCGGTGTCACCCTTCGGTGTGGTGCAGCAGCGGCCAAGGCGTCCGTGGGGAAGAGTTGGCCGGTGAGTGTCTGACCCGGCCTCACTCTTCGGTGTGGTGCAGCAGCAGCCAGGCGTCCGTGGGGAAGAGCCGGCTGGCGAGCCGTTCTGACCCGGCAACCAGGCGTCCGTGGGGAGGAGCGGGCCGGCGAGCCGTTCTGACCCGGCCTCACCCTTCGGTGCGGTGCAGCAGCAGCCAGGCGTCCGCGGGGAAGAGCCGGCCGGCGATCGCCCAGGCGGTGCGGGTGTAGTAGGGGCGCGCCTCGACGGCGTCGATGATCCGGGGATCCGTCATCGGGTGGTCGGCGCCCTTCCAGCGGATCACGCAGCCGCCGGCGGCGATCACGTTGCGGACCCAGTTGGTGCCGGCGCCCCACGGCAGGTTGATCACGAAGCCGTCCGGGGTGGTGGTGATGGCGATCGGCACCCGCAGGTCGCGGCCGCTCTTACGGCCCCGGTGATGCACCACCGCCCAGAGTGGAATGAGGCGCCGGCCGGCGAGCACCCGGACGGCGGGAGCGGTGGCACGCGCGAAACGCCAGGACGTCGTAGAGGTCGTCATGTCGTTGATCGTCCGCCGCGGAAGGGTGGTTTCGCGTCCCGGTGACCCGTCAGCCGGGATGACGGAATTCCGTCATGCGTAGCGCGTAGGCGACCGCGTCGGTGCGGCCGCGGGCGCCGATCTTGCGGTAGAGGTTGGCGAGATGGCGTTCCACGGTGTGCACCGCGATGCCCAGTTGCCCGGCGATCTCCGGGTTCGAGTCACCCGCCGCCAGCAGTCGTAACACGTCGGTCTCGCGGGGCGTCAGAGTGGCGGGAACGGTGGACGGGCGATGGATCCGGCCATGCGTCACGAAATCGGTGACCAGTTTCAGGTCGGCCGCCGGGTTCTCGACGAACAGCGTCGGGGTGGATCCGGGCAGTTCCACCAGCCGGGCGTCCGGCAGGGCCGCGGTCATCCGGCGGGCCACCTCGACCGGAATCTGCTCGGCACTCTGCCGGTGCAGGACCAGGGTGGGCGCCCGGACCCGGGCCAGTTCCGCGGTCACGTCGATCTGCCGGGCCGCCTCGAACCAGGCCTTCGCGACGGGCGCGCTGGTGGCCGTACGAAATGCCTCTGCCGTGAAACGGCCGGAAGGCGCGGCATCCCAGCCGAGCCAGGCCGTGGCCGCGGCGTCCGCGAACAGGCTCCAGTCCTGCTCGACCAGCGACAACAGCGCCTGGGTCTGCGCCGGGAGCATCGCCTCCCGCATGCGTGGCGCCCCGCCGAACAGCACCAGCCGCTCGACCCGCTCGGGTTCGCGGGCGGCGAACGCGATCGCGGTCGCCACCGAGTGGTAGTAGCCGAGCAGGGTGGCCCGCCGGATGCCCGTGTGATCGAGGACGGCCCGCAGATCCCGTAGGTGCGCGCCGACGCCGAGATCGTCGAGGTCGACGCGGCGGTCGGAACTGCCGGTGCCGCGACCGTCGTAGAGGACGACGGTCAGGTGCTTGGCCAGGCCGAGGTAGGCGGCCCGCACCGCCGGGATGCGCCACTGGGCGAGAATGTTGCTCAGCGACGGCATCCAGACAAGTGCGGGCCCCTGCCCGAAGACCTGAAAACCCAACGTCACACCATCATCGGTACGGGCGAAGCGCAGGTCCTCCACGCGCTCAGTATCACTCGCCGTCCACGCGAGCCTGAATGGACTCGGCGATCCGCTTGATGCGCTGGAGCCGGGCGTCCCATGCCGATCCGACCGCCGCGAGCTGCGCCACGGCCCTGGCGAGCTGGACGTCGTCCACCCGGTATCGCCGCTCCCGGCCCTCGGCGATGCCGTGGACCAGCCCGGCCCGGTCGAGGACGGCCAGATGTTTGGCGACCGCCTGGCGGGTGACCGGAATTCGCCGGCTCAGCGTCGTCGCGGTGCCGGCGCCGTCGGCCAGCAGCAGGTCGAGCATCCGGCGGCGGGTGGGGTCACCGATCGCCGCCCACAGGTCGTCGTCGACGGTCGCGGTGCTCACGGACTCACCCGCAGCGTGGCGACGTAGGGGGCGATCCGCGGCAGGAAGTGGCTCCAGCCGGAGACGTGGTCGTCGTACTCGTGCTGGAGGACGGCCTCCGACCAGCCCATCTCCCGGAAGCCGGTCTCGGTCATCCGCAGCAGGGTGCCGTCGCCGGAGGCGGTCAGGTCGAAGGTGACCAGCAGTGAGTTGCCGGCCGTGGCGGTCTCGCCGGCCGGGTGGATCCAGCGGAACGAGAACAGTTCCGGCGGCCGGGCGTCGACGACGGTGAACTGGACGGTCGTCCCGCCGGCGTTGCAGTCACCGAAGACGATGTGCCCGGTGGACCCCGGCGCCGGGTCGTAGCGGGCGTCGTCGGGCCACCACTGCTTGAGGTGATTCGGGCTGCTCACCACGTCGAAGACGATCTCGGGCGCGGCCTCGATGAAGATCTCGCGTTCGATGGTTCCGTACTCCATGACATCCTCCTGCAACCATTGGTTGCGTGTCACGCTACTCCCGGCCGAGTGAACTCGCAACCGATGGTTGCGCTTCGCGGACCGTGCGGCGGGCGTCGCGCCAGGTGATCAGCGCGGTACGCCAGCGGGGCGAGACGACCGGCGACCCCCGGCGCCGGGCCCGGAGGTGCGCGATGAGCCAAGGCGGCGCGGCGGCCTGCTCGATCGCCGCGCTCTTGGTGAGGAGGGTGCCGGTCCGCAGCGCGTGACGGCCCCGGGCCATCGAGGTGAGACCGAGGTCGGCGATGACCGGATCGCACCACAGCCACGGCCGGCGTGCCGCCCACGCCCAGTAGCCGGTCAGCTCGTCGCGCGCGGCGGCCCGTACCGCGTCGTCGGACATCGGCGGGAACACCTCCCGCGGCGGCCGGCCGAAGACCGTGAACCCGTGGCGTACCAGCTCCGCCCTGGTGATCCCGGACAGGACGCGCCGGACCGACAGCCCGTGGGTCCAGGTCGGATGCCGCACGTCCACGGCGGTGAGCCGCTCCACGTCGACGTAGACACACCCGAGGTTCGTGCCGCCGAAGGCCGCGTCGACCTGCCGGTGCAGGGCGGTGAGCGCCGCATCGCGCGCATCGGTCACCGGCCCGTCGACCGCGGCGACCAGATCCAGGTCGCTGACGCCGGGCCGGTAGTCGCCGGTCGCCAGCGATCCCGCCACGTACAGGCCGGTGACCCAGTCCAGCCGGGCCAGCAGCCGCCCGAATTCCGCCAGCGCGGGAACCTCGCTGATCGCGGCGGCCACCTGCCCGGGCGGGGGAATGGCGTCGACCCGTAGCCGAGGGGTTCCGGCCGGAATCAGGGCGCGTCGCCGGTGATAGTCGCTCAGCCGCCGGGCCACCGTCTCCGGGGAGTCGTCCGGGCGGCGGATCGCCTCGCCGCCGCAGCCGGGACAGACCTCGAACCGCCCGGGCCGCCCGCACGCCCGGCACATTCGGCTGCTCGTCAGGCGGTCCGTGGCCGTGGCGTCGTCCAGGATCAGCTCGACTACGTGGCAGCCCATCGCCAGCAGCGCGCCGAGGACCGGCGGGCTGGGCGACTCGGTCCAGTAAACGAATCCGGCGGCGGTGTCCGGTTCGTGCAGGCGGCGTGTCAGGGCGCCGGCCATCTGCTCCTCGGACGGCGTACCGGTCATGAAGCGGGTGGCCTCACGCGCGGAGACGCAGACCGACCCGCGACGGCTTGCCAGCACATCGGCGGTCTCCGCGGTGGCCGCGCCGGGTGGTCCGAAAAGCGCGAACCCGGTGGCCGCGCCGGGTGGTCCGAAGGGCGCGAATCCGGTTGCCGGCGGTTGATGCATGCCCCGATGATGCCGGAATGGTCGATGACGAGGTGTTCGCGGGCGGCGTCAACCAGGTGGTGCGGGTCGGTGACACGGTGTACCGGCCGACCGGGCCGTGGTCGCCGCGGGTCCACGACCTGCTGCGACATCTCGCCGATGGCGGATTCTCGGGCGCTCCACGGGTTCATGCGGTGACCGCGGACGGGTTCGAGGTGCTCGACTTCCTGCCGGGGGAGGTGTCCGACTATCCGGCCACGCCGGCGGCCGCCTCCGAGGAGGCCCTGATCAGCGCGGCGGAGCTGTTGCGCTCCTATCACGACGCCACCGCGGTGTACGCCCGGACGGCGCCGCGAGCGGGCTGGCAGGAACCGGTCGTCGAGCCGGTCGAGGTCATCTGTCACGGCGATTTCGCGCCGCACAACTGCGTTCTCGCCGGCAACCGGGTGACCGGCATGATCGATTTCGACCATGCCCGTCCCGGGCCCCGGATGTGGGACGTCGCCTACGCGGCCTACCGGTGGGTGCCGCTGACCGCGCCCACCAACGCGGACGGCTTCGGAACCACCGCCCAGCAGGCGGCCCGCCTGCGGCTGTTCTGCGACCGGTACGGCCTGGGCCGCGCCGACCGCACCCGCCTGATCGACATGGTGGCGGCGCGGCTGCACGCTCTCGTCGACTTCATGCGCACGCGGGCGGCCGCCGGAGACGAGGCGTTCGCCGGCCATCTCGCCGACGGCCACCATCTTCTCTACCTGGGTGACGCCGCCTACGTGCGCGAGCGGCGATCGATGCTGGAGGCCGACCTCCGCCGTTGACCGGCGTGACGGAGGACCGGAGTGGGTCGCGCGGCCGGATCGACCTGATCAGCGAGGGAGATCGGCTGGGCGTGGCGGGGGACGGGATTGGGTCGGGCGGCTGGATCGACCTGATCAGCGGGGGAGACCGGCTGGGCGTGACGGAGGACCGGAGTGGCCGCGGCTGGATCGACCCGATCGGCGGGGGACCCGCTGGGCGTGACGGGAACGGGAGTGGGCCACGCGCCCGGATCGACGGGAAGACCGGCCAGTCGATCCACAGGTGGCGTGGTGCGTCCCGGAAGCCGGGCCGGTGGGTGCCTCGCCGGAGGAGCGTCAGCTCTCCGCGGGACGAGTGGGTGGCCAGACCAGGACCTCGTCCGGGATTTCGGTGCGGCACAGCGCCCGCGGATCGCGACCGGGGATGCGCCGGCTCGCGGCGACGACCAGGCGGGCGACCTCGATCGCGCCATGGGCCTGGAAGTGGGTGTTGTCGGCGACCCCGTCCGGGTAGTGGGGTGACTCGCCCGCGTCCAGCCACAGGAAGTGGTCCTTGGTCGCCTCCGGGCCCAGCTCTCCCCACAGGGCGAACGACAGGTCGGTCAGGTCGATCAGCGGGGTACGGGTGGTGGTGGCGAGATCCCGCATGGCGGCCGGGTATTCGCCGTGGGACAGGTACGGCGTCCCCTCCGCGGTGAACCGGCGCCGTTCCACCGGGGTGACCAGGATCGGGGTGGCCCGGGCCGCGCGTGCCCCGTCCAGGTAGAGCCGCAGGTGGTCCTGGAAGGTGGTCCACGGCTCGGTGTACCTGGCCGGATCCGCCGTCTTGGAGTCGTTGTGACCGAACGAGACGAGCAGGACGTCGCCCGGGCCGATCGCGGCGAGGATGCGGTCCAGCCGTCCCAGGTCCACGAAGCTCTTCGAGCTGGCGCCGGAGAGCGCCTCGTTCACCACCCGGATGTCGTAACGCAGGAACACCGGCAGGGCCTGGCCCCAGCCGGCCCGGGGGTGGTCGGCGACCGCATAGGTCGCGGCCGTCGAGTCGCCGGCCACGAACACGGTGGGGCGCGGGCGCCCGGCGGCGGCCGGTGCGGCGAGTCCGAGGGCGCCGGTGATCGCGCCGCCTGCGGTGGCGCGGAGCAACGTTCTGCGATCGATCGTCATGGCGCCACATTCAATCAACCACAATCGATCTAGGCAAGCGCTTTCCCGCAGGTCGAAGCTATGAATATGCGGGGGTCGAGGGCCGGGGCAGCGGCTGTGCGCCGAATTTGGCAAGATCCGCCGGGTGATTCGTGTCTATTCGTTGTTCGCCCTGATAAATCTGATCCTCATCGTCGTCGCGCTGATCGACTGCCTGTCCTCCGACGAGGCGCTGATCCGGGCGCTGCCCCGGGTCGTCTGGGTGCTGCTCATCCTGCTGTTCTCGCCGATCGGCGCGATCGTCTGGTTCGTCGCCGGCCGCCCGCCGAGCCCGGTTCGGCTGAGCAACGGCACCACCTGGCGTCCCGGCAGCGGTTTCCCGGAGAGCGAGCGCCCGCGGCGTTCGACGGCTCCTGACGACGACCCCGCGTTCCTTCGCGATCTCGCCGCCCGGCACGCCAGGGAGAAGGCCGAGGATCAGAAACTGATGAAGGACTGGGAGGCCGATCTGCGCCGCCGTGAGGAGGATCTGCGCCGTCGTGAGGATGGCGAGAAGGAGGGCTGACCCGGCGTCGGCGCCCGCCGGTTCCCGGTGTGACGCGTCCGGCGGGCGGCAGAGTGGATTCCGCGCGCCCGCCGGTCCGGTCGTGGGGCGTCTGCGCGATTCAGGCGCAGAACCAGTCGACGCAGGCGAGCGAGCGCAGCCGGGGAACGTTCGCGAAGGCGAGGGCCCGGCTGGCCGTGGGGAGCACGCCCGTGTCGTACCCGTACTTCACGCGGGCGGCGCCGGCCTGCGGGCCGGAGGCGGCCTGCGGGCCGTAGTTCTGCGGGCCGGAGGCGGTGCTGCCCTGCTGTGCGGGCGGCGGCGGGGACGCCAGCGCCGGGCTCGCCGCGAGCGCTCCCCCCGCCATGGCGAGAACGATCAGGCCGCCTCGAATCGTGCCTCGGGTGCTCATCGTGTGCCACCTTTCATAGCCGGTCGGCTGCCGCGGACTTCGCGGCGCTCCGGCCATTCTGCGCGTAATGTCCCAGAAAGTGCAAAACGGGCATAAAACGCCGCATGGCGAGAATCCGGCGGTCACGTACGGCCGAGACGCTCCTGGGCCTCCCGCAGCGACCTCTCGTAGGGCACCCAATCGGCCAGCCGTACCGGGAATCCGTCCCGTTTCAGCCGGGTGACCACCGCCGGATCGTCGTCGACGACCAGCGCGATCGTGGCCGCGGCCGCCAGTCGCCGCAGACGGTCGCTCTTGTAGTCGCGGGCCGGCCGGCGATCCGTCTCCGGGCGCATCAGTAACCGCCCCTCCGGCAGGCCGTGCTCGGCGAACCACCGCTCGGTCACCACCCGCAGATGCTCGGGGCGCCCGGTCAGCCACACGAGATCATGGTCGTGGGCGTACTCGTGAACCAGATCGACGCCGGGCGCGAGTGGCCGGTCCCGGCCGGCGGCCGCGAAGAAGGCCGCCCAGTTCTTCGGCCGGCGGGCCACATGGCGCAGCCGGTGCCGCACGTCGGCGACCACCCCGTCCACGTCGAAGACCGCCAGCGGCCGCACCCCGTGCCCAACCATCCGGGCATGCTACGTCAGGCCGGGATCGGCACAGCGAATACTGTGGCGTGTCATCAATCGGCGCCCGTGGAGGCGTTTCCCTGCCGTGACGTTCGAAGAGTTCGTATCCGCCCGCCTCGGCGCCCTGGTGCGCTACGCGACCGTGGTCACGTGGGATCCGCACCTGGCCGAGGACATCACCCAGAACGTGCTGGTCCGCGCGCAGGCCCGCTGGGCGCGAATCAGCCGCATGGACGCGCCGGAACTCTACGTGAAACGCATGGTGGTCAACGAGTTCCTGTCCTGGCGGCGGCGCCGGGCGGCTCAGTCGATCCCGCTCGCCACCGACACGCTGGCCGGGCACCTGCCCGAGGCGCCCGACCCCAGTGTGCAACGTGACGAGAGGGACGCCATGTTGCGCCTGATCGCCACCCTGCCACCCCGGCAGCGTGCGGTCATCGCGCTGCGCTTCTACGAGGACCTGGCGGTCGACCAGATCGCGGAGGTGCTCGGATGCCGAACGGTCACCGTCCGTACCCATCTCATGCGTGCGCTGGCCGCGTTGCAGAACGCCCTGCCCGCGCCGCTCGTGCCCACGGGGGAGAAGCCGTGACCAGGGACATCGAGGAACTCATCCGGGCCGCGCAGGAACTGCGCGCCGACCAGGCCCCACCGGCCGACCGCGTCCGCGCGGCGTTGCCGCGGCGCACGGCCCGGATCCGCAAACAGCGACGGTACGGCCTGGCCGGCGCGATCGTGGCGGCCGCTGCCGTTGTCGCCGCCGTCACCGTGCCGTCGCTGGCCCTGCGCGACGACACCGGGATCGCGGCCACCGTGCAACCGGCCGCCCCGGGCACCGCGCCCACCAGCGCCCCGGCGTCCCCGGGTGTTCCCCCGCAGGAGCCCGTGCCCGCCGAGGTCGGCCTCGGCTTCCGGCCCACCTGGGCGCCGCCGGGATTCGCCGAGCACATCCGGATGGCCAGTGCCGCCGACCCCGGCGACGGCTTCGGTCCCGTGCTGCGCCGGGTCTGGAAACAGAACGTCGGCACCGGCGACCCGTGGACCGGCGCCGAGCTGTCGCTGTCGGTCTTCTCCGAGATGACCGGCGCCGACATCGACCGCAGTGGTCAGCGGGTCGACGTGAACGGCGTGCCGGGCTACTACTCGCCGTCGCACAACGACCGCAAGTCGTCGGTGGTCTGGCATCCCGCCCAGAACACCGTCCTGCTGTTGAGCGCCGGCAAGCTGGACATCAGCAAGAACGACCTGCTGCGGATGGCCCGCTCGGTGCGGCCGGACACCGGGGTCACCGGCGCCCCGGCCCGCCTGAACTGGCTGCCCGACGGATGGATCACCACCAGCGCGACCGTCAGCGGACCGTCGCCGTCGCAGTGGCGGGCGGAGTTCTCCGCGGTCAAGAACCAGCTGGTCACCGACACGGAGAAGCAGCGGAAGGAGAGCAAGGACGGACACCTCCAGGCGACCGGGCAGCTCTCCGTCGTGGTCGGCCTCACCACCGACGCGCCGTCCGGTGGCACCGAACTGACCGTCGGCGGCCGCCCCGCCCGGATCCCGGTGCGCACCGACGAGGCCGGAAAGGACCTGCTCTACCTGGTCGTGGATCTCGGCGGGAACCGCCTGCTCACCCTCGTGGGCAGCGGCGCCGGGCTCACCACCGGCGACCTCCGGAGGATCGCCGAACAGGTCGAGATCGATCCGGCCGGCCTGGACTGGCTCGGCCGGTAGCACCGTCGCACGGCGGCGGGTCTCGCCACGGGGGAGGCCCGCCGCCGGCTTCGGGGAGCGTCAGCGCGCCGCGACGGCATCGACCGGAACCGGCCGGTGTTGCGGCTGTGGCGACTGGGCACCGCCGGGCCGACGGAATCCGTCGTTTCCCAGGTCAGAGCACCTAAGCGGGTCCATCCTCGGAAGGTGAGTCTGCTGGCGGCGGCCCGGCAGACCTCCCGCCACCGACCGAGGGATCCGATCATGACCAACACCGAGCAGAGTGCCCCCTCCGACGTTTCGATCATGGTGGACGCGCTGGTCACCGCCGGGCTGAAGGCACTTACCGACTACGAGGGCTTCGACCAGGAGCGCATCGATCACATCGTCAAGAAGGCATCGGTAGCCGCTCTCGACAAGCACGGCGCGCTCGCGAGATTCGCCGTCGAGGAGACCGGGCGCGGCGTCTTCGAGGACAAGGCGGTCAAGAACATCTTCGCCTGCGAGCACGTCACGAACAGCATGGCGAAGCTGCGTACGGTGGGCGTGATCAGCGAAGACGACATTACCGGCCTGATCGAGATCGCCGACCCGGTCGGCGTGGTCGCCGGCATCACCCCGGTCACCAACCCGACGTCGACGGCGATCTTCAAGGCGCTGCTGGCCCTCAAGACCCGCAATCCGATCGTGTTCGCGTTCCATCCGGCGGCCCAGCGGTGCAGCGTCGAGGCCGCGCGGATCGTCCGGGACACGGCGGTGGCCGCGGGCGCGCCGGAGAACTGCATCCAATGGATCGACCGGCCGTCGGTGGAGGCGACGACCGCGCTCATGCACCACCCGGGGATCGCCACGATCCTGGCCACCGGTGGCAACAACATGGTGCGGGCGGCGTACTCGACCGGCAAGCCCGCCCTGGGTGTCGGCGCCGGCAACGTGCCGGCCTGGATCGAGTCGTCGGCGAAGCTGAAGCGGGCGGTCAACGACATCGTGCTGTCGAAGTCGTTCGACAACGGCATGATCTGCGCCTCCGAGCAGGCCGCCATCGTCGACGACGAGATCTACGACGCCGCGCTCGACGAGTTCCGGGCGCTGCACGCCTATCTGGCCTCGCCGGACGAGAAGCGGATGCTGGAGGAGTTCATCTTCGGCGTGACCGCCTACGGTACGGCGTGCAGCGGCGCCCGCCTGAACGCGGACGTGGTGGGCAAGTCGCCGGCGTGGATCGCCGAGCGGGCCGGTTTCAAGGTGCCGCCGACGACGTCGATCATTCTCACCGAGGTCGGCGAGGTGGGCCCGAACGAACCGCTGACCAGGGAGAAGCTGTGCCCGGTACTGGCCCTGATCCGGGTCGGCTCCCGGGAGGAGGGCCTGCGGGCGGCCACCGAGATGGTGGAGTTCCACGGGCTCGGGCACAGCGCCGCCATCCACACCGAGGACCGGGATCTGGTCGTGGAGTTCGGCAAGCGGGTCAAAGCGGTGCGGGTGATCTGGAACTCGCCGTCGTCGCAGGGCGGCATCGGCGACATGTACAACGCGTTCGTACCGTCGCTGACGCTGGGCTGCGGCAGTTACGGCAGCAACTCGGTGTCGAACAACGTGTCGGCGGTCAACCTGATCAACATCAAGCGGATCGGGCGGCGCAACAACAACATGCAGTGGTTCAAGGTGCCGTCGAAGATCTACTTCGAGCCGTACGCGATCCGCTATCTCGCCGACATGCCGGACGTGAACCGGGTGACCGTGGTGACCGACGCGACGATGACCCGGCTGGGCTTCGTCGACCGGATCAGCCGGGTGCTCCAGCGGCGATCGAACCAGGCGGTTCTCCAGATCATCGACGACGTGGAGCCGGAGCCCCGGATGACCACCGTCGACCGCGGCGCCGAGTTGATGCGCTCGTTCCGGCCGGACACGATCATCGCGCTCGGCGGCGGCTCGGCCATGGACGCGGCGAAGGTGATGTGGCTCAAGTACGAGCACCCGGAGATCAACTTCTCGGACATGCGGGAGAAGTTCTTCGACATCCGCAAGCGGGCGTTCCGGTTCCCGACGCTGGGCGAGAAGGCCCGCCTGGTGTGCGTGCCGACCACCTCGGGCACCGGGGCGGAGGTCACCCCGTTCGCGGTCATCACCGACCACCGCACCGGCAAGAAGTACCCGCTGGCCGACTACGCGCTCACCCCGACGGTCGCGATCGTCGACCCGGCGCTGACGGCCAGCATGCCGCGGTCGATCGCCGCCGACAGCGGCTTCGACGCGCTCACCCACGCGATCGAGGCGTACGTGTCGGTGTACGCCAACGACTTCACCGACGGTCTCGCCCTGCACGCCATCCGCCTGATCTTCGCCAACATCGAGAAGTCGGTGATGCACGGCGATCCGGACGCCCGCGAGCGGATGCACAACGCGGGCACGATCGCCGGCATGGCGTTCGGCAGCGCGTTCCTCGGGATCGTGCACGCCATGTCGCACACGCTGGGCGCCACCTTCCACATCGCACACGGCCGTACCAATGCGGTGTTGTTGCCGCACGTGATCCGGTACAACGGCAGCGCCCCGTCGAAGCTGTCCGGCTGGCCGAAGTACGAGAACTACCGGGCGCCGCAGCGGCTCGCCGAGATCGCCGCGATGCTCGGGCTGTCGGACGGTGACCCGGATGCGGACGCGGCGGTGGAGGCACTGGCCTCCGCGGTCGAGCGGCTGCGCTCCAAGGTCGGTATCGAGCCGTCGTTCGCCCGGCTCGGCGTCGACGAGCAGGCGTTCCTGGCCGCGATGCCACAGCAGGCGCTCAACGCGTACGAGGACCAGTGCGCCCCGGCCAATCCGCGGATGCCGATGCTCGACGACATGCAGGAACTGATGCGGGCCGCCTACTACCAGCAGGACTGAGCCCCGCGAATCCGAGTCGTGGGCTCAGGGCGGTGCGGTCCCCGCCGAATGTCGTTAATGAGGACCGCACGGAGAGGGGGACTCGAGATGAGCACAACCGTGACCGGCCTCGACGCGTGGCGGGGATTCGCCGGTGACACCTGGCGCGCCGGTGTCGCCGTGCGTGACTTCATTCAGGCCAACTACGAGCCGTACACCGGTGACTCCTCGTTCCTGTCCGGTGCGACCGACCGTACCCGGGGCATCTGGCAGCGGCTGACCGCGATGTTCCCGGCCGAGCGCGAGCGGGGGATCTACGACGTCGACGCGGTCACCCCGTCGACGATCACCAGCCACAAACCGGGCTACATCGACGAGGCCAACGAGCTGATCGTCGGGTTGCAGACCGACGCCCCGCTGCGCCGCGCGATCATCCCGAACGGCGGCTGGCGGATGGTGGAGGGCGGCCTCAAGGCGTACGGGTACGCGCCCGACCCGCGGGTGGCGGAGATCTTCACCAAGTACCGCAAGACCCACAACGCCGGCGTGTTCGACGCCTACACCCCGAACATCCTGGCGGCCCGCCGCTCGCACATCATCACCGGCCTGCCCGATGCGTACGGCCGTGGCCGGATCATCGGTGACTACCGGCGGGTCGCCCTCTACGGCGTGGACATGCTGATCGCCGCGAAGCAGGCCGACAAGGACGCGTGCGCCGGCGGGGCGATGACCGAGGAGACGATCCGCCGCCGTGAGGAGCTGTCCGAGCAGATCCGTGCCCTCGGCGAGTTGAAGGAGATGGCCGCCGGCTACGGCTACGACATCTCCGGCCCGGCCACCACCGGCCGTGAGGCGATCCAGTGGCTGTACTTCGCCTACCTGGCCGCGGTGAAGGAGCAGAACGGCGCGGCCATGTCGCTCGGCCGCACCGCCACGTTCGTCGACATCTACCTGGAGCGCGACATCGCCGAGGGGATCCTGACCGAACAGCAGGCCCAGGAACTGGTCGACGACTTCGTCATCAAGCTGCGCATCGTCCGGTTCCTGCGCACGCCGGAGTACGACGAGCTGTTCTCCGGCGACCCGACCTGGGTGACCGAGTCGATCGGCGGGATCGGCACCGACGGGCGGCCGCTGGTGACCCGGACCAGCTTCCGCTACCTGCAGACGCTCTACAACCTGGGCCCGGCGCCGGAGCCGAACCTGACCGTGTTCTGGTCACCGAAGCTGCCGCAGGGCTTCAAGGACTTCTGCACGCAGGTCTCCATCGACACCAGTGCCATCCAGTACGAGAACGACGAGCTGATGCGACCCCAGTTCGGCGACGACACCGCGATCGCCTGTTGCGTGTCGGCGATGGCGGTCGGCAAGCAGATGCAGTTCTTCGGCGCCCGCGTCAATCTGGCCAAGACCCTGCTGTACGCGATCAACGGCGGCCGTGACGAGATCTCCGGCGCCCAGGTCGGCCCGCAGTTGCCGCCGCTGGACGGTGACGTGCTCGACTACGGGCAGGTGGCCGAGCGGTTCGACGTGATGATGGAGTGGCTGGCCGCCACCTACGTCAACGCGCTCAACATCATCCACTACATGCACGACCGGTACGCGTACGAGCGCATCGAGATGGCGCTGCACGACACCGACGTCCTGCGCACCCTGGCGTGCGGCATCGCCGGCCTGTCGGTGGCCGCCGACTCGCTGTCGGCGATCAAGCACGCGACCGTCCGGCCGGTCCGCGACGAGCGTGGCCTGATCGTGGACTACACCGTCGAGGGCGAGTTCCCGACGTACGGCAACAACGACGACCGGGCCGACCTGATCGCCGCGGGCCTGGTCGAGACGTTCATGGCGAAGATCCGCAAGCACCCGACGTACCGCGGGGCGGTGCACACCCAGTCGGTCCTGACGATCACCTCGAACGTCGTGTACGGCAAGCACACCGGCAACACCCCGGACGGGCGGCGGGCCGGGCAGCCGTTCGCCCCCGGCGCGAACCCGATGAACAGCCGGGACTCGCACGGCATGGTCGCGGCCGCGCTGTCGGTGGCGAAACTGCCGTACGGGGACGCCCTGGACGGCATCTCGCTGACCACGACGGTCACCCCGAACGGCCTCGGCAACAGCCGCGAGGAGCGGGTCCGCAACCTGGTCGGCGTGCTGGACGGCTACTCGACGGTGGACGGTTTCCACATGAACGTCAACGTGCTGAACCGGGACACCCTGGAGGACGCGATGGCGCATCCGGAGAACTACCCGCAGCTGACCATCCGGGTCTCCGGGTACGCGGTCAACTTCGTGCGGCTCACCGAGGAGCAGCAGCGCGACGTCATCTCCCGTACCTTCCACGGCGCGCTGTGACCGGAAAGGTCGTCATCCAGCGCCCTGACCTGGGCATCACCCCGGTCGGGGCGCATCCGACGGCCGGAGAGCCGGTCGCGTCGGTGCACTCGTGGGACGTCGTCACCGCGGCGGACGGCCCGGGCACCCGGTTCGTCACGTTCTTCGCCGGCTGCCACCTGCGCTGCCTGTACTGCCACAACCCGGACACCTGGGAGGGCCGCAACGGTCAGCAGGTGACGCTCAGCGCCCTGGTCGCCAAGATGCTGTCGTTCCGGGGGTTCATCCAGGCGGCCGGCGGCGGGGTGACGGTCTCCGGTGGGGAGCCGCTGCTGCAGAACCGGTTCGTCGAGGCGTACCTGCACCGCTGCAAGGAGGAGGGGATGCACACGGCGCTGGACACCGCCGGGTTCCTCGGCGCCCGCGCCACCGACGAGCTGCTCGACGACACCGACCTGGTGCTGCTGGACGTCAAGTCCAGCGACCCGAACACGTACCGCAAGCTCACCGGCGTCGCCCTGCATCCGACCATCGTCTTCGGCGACCGGTTGGCCGCCCGCGGCAACCGCGCCCGGATCCGGTTCGTGCTGGTGCCGGGGCTGACCGACGACCCGGCCAACATCGAGGGCGTCGCCGAATACGCGGCCCGCTGGGGTTCGGTGGACGACGGCGGCATCATCGAGCAGGTCGACATCCTCAGCTACCACCGGCTCGGCGTCGCCAAATACCGCGAGCTGGGGTTGCGTTACCCGCTGCCGGACACCGTCCCGCCGACCGCGGAGCAACTGGCCGCGGCGGCCGAACACTTCACCCGCCGCGGGTTGTGGGTGACCACCGCCTGAGAGAACCGTCCCGGCCGGGCGGCACCCGGCCGGGACATCGGCGTCTCAGTAGCCGTAGCGGCTCTTCAGGTGCCGCCACCAGTCACGCAGCATCCACGCGTCGAACTCGGTGATCGAGGTGGAGCTGCCGGCGCGCATGATGAAGTTGCTGACGCCGGACGGGGTCCAGTCGTAGAAGTCGTCCAGGCCCCAGGTATGGCCGATCTCGTGCAGCAGGATGTGCATGTTCGCCGCGTTGATGTTGTTCATGAAGTACTCGCGGCCCATCCGCTGGCCCCAGTCGCCGCCCGCGCCGCCGCCGAAGCCGTCGGTCAGCCACAGCGACTGGTCGTAGTGGCGGGCGTAGCCGCCGGGACAGTTCGGGTACTGGCCGTTCTGGTTGAAGAACCGCCCGCACGGCACCGAGCACTGCGGGGCGTTCTCGCGGATGTCGCCCACGTAGACGGCCACGCTCGTGTCGGTCCACTGCAACTGCGAGCGGTTGCGCACGGCCCAGCCGACGACGCGGACCGGCACGTCACCGTACGGCCAGGCGTTGTGCCCGACCAGCTCGTCCATCCACTTCTTGTGCTGCCGGGCGAGAGCGGCGTGGATCTGGTCGCGCTGGGCGGCGGTGACGGTCGCCGACGAGTCCCAGCGGACGCAGTAGTTGATGTAGCCACGGTTGGCCATGATCTGGTCCCAGCCGTAGTTTCGGAACCCGTACAGATTGCCGTTGTTGTAGGTCTGCTCCTGGTGCTGCCAAACCTGGGCCAGCGGCGTGACCAGGTTGGCGGGCGGGCTCCAGGTCGGGGGAGCGGCTTGCGCCGACGTGGGTACGAGGATGATCGCCAGCAGTGCGGCGACCAGTGTGACCAGGCGTTTCGTTCGCACGGAACCTCCACGACAGTAGTTCCTGAGGATGGGTTTTCGTCCGGTCGGCTCCGTGCATGGGACATCACCGGACGGACCACACGCATCAGCCCCAATCGATGCGTATCGTCTCCGGCACAGGCTGCCTTACGAAAACGTTTTCGGCAAGACGTGCGCGTGACCGGCGTTACTGAATCCCTCGAGCCGGAAGATCCGCGCAGCGGCGCGACTTGTCGCAGAAGTGCCTGTGACCCCGCCTCGAAGCCGCTTCCGCATCGTTCTCGTACTCGGACTTCTCTCCGCGCTCGGGCCGCTGACCATCGACATGTACCTGCCGTCGCTTCCGGCCATCACCGACGACCTGCACACCACCGCCGCCGCCGTGCAGCTCACCCTCACCGGCACCCTGGCCGGCCTGGCGTTCGGCCAGTTGCTGATCGGCCCGCTCTCTGACGCGTTCGGCCGCCGCCGCCCACTTCTCGCCGGCACCGCCGTGCACGTGATCTCGTCGGCGCTCTGCGTCGTCGCCCCCGGCGTGATCTCCCTCGGGATCCTGCGGGTGCTCCAGGGCCTGGGCGCCGCCGCCGCGTCGGTGGTGGCGATGGCCATGGTGCGCGACCTGTTCTCCGAGCGTGACGCGGCGCGGATCTTCTCCCGGCTCATGCTGGTCATCGGCGTGGCCCCGGTGCTCGCGCCGACCATCGGCGGCCTGGTCCTGAACTGGACGTCGTGGCGCGGCGTGTTCGTGGTGCTGGCCCTCGCCGGTGTCGCGATCATGGCGGTGTCCGCGTGGGTGCTGCCGGAGACGCTGCCGGTCGCCAGGCGCCGCAACGAGGGGCTGATCGGCACGGCCCGCGACTACGGGCGGCTGCTCACCGACCGGGTGTACGTGGGGCTGATCCTGGTGGCGGGGCTCGCGTTCGCGGCGCTGTTCGCCTACGTGAGCGGGTCCTCGTACGTGTTCCAGGACGGCTACCACCTCAGCGAGCAGCAGTTCGCGCTGATCTTCGCGGGTGGCGCGATCGGCCTGATCGGGGCGACCCAGGTCAACGTACGGCTGCTGCTGCGCTGGACACCGCAGCAGATCATGAGAGTCGCGCTGCTCGCCGGCGTCGGATTCGGCGCGGTGCTGGTGCTGACCGCGGTCACCGGGTTCGGTGGTCTGGCCGGCATTCTCGTCCCGCTCGGCCTGGTTCTCGCCATGGTCGGCCTGGCCATGCCGAACGCCCCGGCGCTGGCCCTGTCCCGGCACGGTGAGGCGGCCGGCACGGCGGCCGCCCTGCTCGGCGCGGTCCAGTTCGGCGTGGGCGCGCTGGCCGCGCCGGTGGTCGGGCTGCTCGGCGCCGGCGCGGTCGCGATGGCCGTCGTCGTGGCCGGCGGGATGGTGGCCGCCACCGCGGTGTTCTTCCTGGTGGTGCGACCCCACCAGCTTCCGGTCACCGACCCGGAGCCGGTGGCGGCCCTGGTGCACTAGAAATCCTTCGTGGCCGAGGTCCGCGTTCCGTTCCTTTCCTGGTACGCGTGTCCTCGTCCCGCGTTTTCAGGGCCGTCCCGTCCGGTCGGCGCGTGCTCGCTGCCCACTGCGGCCTGTGCCGCGCCCGCCGGGCTGAGATCGGTGCCCGGGCAGGCCGGCCGCCCGTCACCTCCGCAGGTGCCGCCGGTTACGGTCGCCCGCATTCCGGCCAGGCCTGGCGCGAGTGGCGTGGTGGCCGAGATCAGCACTCCGGTTTCTTGGCGGGCACGACCGCAAGCAACCGCTTGGCGCGAGTGGCGTGGTGGCCGGGATCAGCACTCCGGTTGCTTGGCGGGCGCGACCGCAAGCAACCGCTTGGCGCGAGTGGCGTGGTGCCGGGATTGGCGTCGCGGTTGCCTGGGCGAGCACTACCGCAACCATCGGCCTGGCGCGAGTGGCGTGGTGGCCGGGATCAGCGCCCCGGTTGCCTGGCAGTCACCACCCACCCGGCGCGAGGGGTGGCACGCGCGGGGTATCCAACCGATCTACGCCCGGCGGGCGCGGCACGGGCCGGAGCGGGCAGTGAGCACGCGCCGACCGGACGGGACGGGGTGGATGCGACGGGAGCGAGGAACACCCGTACCGGAAAAGGAGCCGGAACCGGGACGCGGACCTCGGCCACACCGGTTTTACAGCGCCTGCCTCGGACGGGACGGCCGTCCGAGACAGGCGCTGGATCATTCGGCCCGGACGTGGTCGATGTCGACGGTGCCCGGGTTGATGTAGATCCACAGGATCCGGACGTCGGCCAGCGCCGTGCTGTCACACGACATCGCGGACAGCAGGTCGATGGTCGCTGTCGTGGTCGAGTCCTGGTTGACCCAGGTGAAGTTCGACTGGCACCAGGCGAGCCCGGAACCGGTCTGCACCGCGATCGCCGCGTTGGTGCCGGCCGTCGGGCTCGTCCGCAGGTCGTACTTGAGCGCGGTACGGGTGGACAGGTCGATCGGCTCGGCGAAGGTGACGCCGAACCACCCGCCGTCGGCCGCGTTCACCCGCAGCCCGTGGGTGCCGTGCGTGGCGAACGCGGTGGTCTGCTCGACCGTGCCGCCGTTGGCCTGCCACGGCGCGGACGCCCACCCCTCGGTGCCGGTCTCGAACGAGGCGAGCACCGCCACCGCGGCCGGATCGGGTTTCACGGTCACCGTCACGGTCGCCACGTTCGACGTGCGGCCGGCCTGGTCCTTGACCGTGTAGGAGACGGCCGCGCGTCCCACGTACCCCGGATCGGGGGTGAAGGTGAGGTCGCCGGAGGCGGCCGCCGCGAACGTCCCGCCGGGGACCGTCCGGGTCGTCTGGCGCTGCGGTGTGGCCGGATCCAGGTCGATGCTGGCCGGCTGCACCTTGGTGCGGTAGGCGATGTCGTTCGCGGCCGGCCGCAGCGTGACCGGGGTGTCGAACTCGGTCACCGCGGTGTCGTGGTCGGCGACCGGTGGCAGCGATCGCTGCCCTGACGCGATCTCGTGGGAGGCGTTGGTGATGGTCGTGCACACCGGGCTCGGGCAGTAGACGGTGAAGCCGTCGTAGTCCGGGTACAGGGTGCCGTCGTCCTGCGATCCGGACAGGATCCAATACAGGAAACCACTTCCACCGGTACGGGTGAAGTCGCTCATCCACTGCTGGTAGACGGGGTTGCGGGTGCTCTTGTTCTTCCAGCCGAACTCGCCGAGCATCGAGGCCTTGCCCAGTTCGCGGGCCGCCCGGTTGTGCCGGGTGATGTAGTCGGAGCCCCACTGCGCGGTGCGGTTGCCCCAGCCGTCCGGGTAGAGGTGGTACGACATCACGTCGATGGCCGGCAATCTGGTCAGCGCGATGGTGTCGATGCCCTCGCCGCAGTTGTCGATCCAGTCCGGGGCGTCCGGCCCGTCGCAGAAGAAGCCCTCGTCGCCCACGCTGGCCAGGTGCTTCGTGTCGATGCTCTTGATGTGCCGGGACATCTCGTCGGCCCACGCGGTGATCGTCTGTGTGGTGCATCCGGTGCTCTGCGGGTAGACGCCCGAGCCCTTGCAGCGCGGCTCGTTGCCCAGCTCCCACGTCATGATCGTCGGGTCGTCCCTGTACTTGACCCCGGTGATCGTGTTGACGCGGTTCAACACGTGATCGATGTAGTCGCGGTACCAGCCCTTGATGACGGGATCCGTGTAGAAGTCGTCATGATATTGACCGCCGCGCCAGCGTACATATTGATCGATGCCGCCGAAGTCGGACCAGTTGTTGGTGAGCGGCAGCACGAGCTTGATGCCGTGGCGGCGGGCCGCGTCGATGACGTAGTCCAGCCGTTCGAGGCCGTTCGGGCCGTCGTTGAAGGCGGGCTTCTCGCCGTCCCAGTACTGGAAGTAGACGCCCTCGGGGGCCGGCGCCACCGAGTTGCTGCCGTCGGCGTTGCCGATCAGGCCGAACGCCCAGGTGCGCAGCACGGTGAAGTCGGCGGCCCGGGCGTCGGCGAACACGTCGTCGACCATCGCCCGGCTCTTGTAGAACAGGTAGTAGTTGTTCGTCCCGCCGAACCGGAACGACTTCCCGTTCAGCTCGAGCCGGTGGCCGTCCCGCACCACGAACCCGGCCGACGGCGATGGCGTTTCCGGCGCCGCGACGGCCGGTGCGGTCGCGGCGAGCGAACCGAGCACGGCCGCCAGCACGGCGACGATGCGACTCCTCATGCGCGTTCTCCTGGCTACATCGAGTGTGATCGATGTCACCGTATGGCCGCGCTCCCAGCGGGTCAACCAGCAAAGTTAGCGAGTTTAAGAAACGCAGGATAGATGACGATCACGCAATTCGGCCAGAATCGGCACCATGAGTGACCATGCCGCGACAGTGCAGGACTACGACCCGTTCACTCCCGAGGCGATGGCGAACCCCACCGGCTACCTGCGCCGGATCCAGACCGAAAGCCCGCTCGCCTGGCTGCCCCCGCTCGACGCCTACCTGCTCACCCGGTACGCCGACGTCAACGCGGCCCTGCGGGACAAACGCATGGACAGCGCCAACATGGCCCGCGCCCTCCAGCACGAGGAACTCGGCCCGGCCCGCCGTGCTGTCGAGATGTGGATGGGCCACACCGTTCCCGCCGACCACGTCCGCTTCCAGCAGCTGCTCAAGCGCTACTTCACCCCGGCGATGGTCGACCGCCTCCGGCCGCGGGTGCGCGAGTTCACCCACGAACTGCTCGACGCCGTCGCCGCGAAGGGCCAGATGGACGTGGTCCACGATCTGGCCTACCCGCTGCCCGCCAACGTGATCGCCGAACTGCTCGGCATGCCGGTCAGCGACCGCGAGCAGCTCCAGGCCTGGTCCCGCGACCTCCTGCCGATCTTCGGCAACGGCGACCTGCAACAACTGCGCGAGACGCAGCGCAGCATGCTCGAATTCCACGACTACCTGCGGGACCTCGCCGCCGACCGGCGCCGCGCGCCTCGCGAGGACGTGCTCAGCATGTTCATGGCCGCCGAGGCCGAGGGCGTCCTCACCGAGGAGGAGGCGGTCGCCAACTGCGTCCTGCTGCTCTTCGCCGGCCACGAGACCACCGCCAACCTGATCGCCAACGGGCTCCTGCTGCTCTTCGACCACCCGGACCAGTTCGACCGGCTCCGCCGGAATCCGGACCTGATGCCCTCCGCCGTCGAGGAGATGCTGCGCTGCGGCGGCCCGGCCGGCGTCATCGGCCGCATCACCAGGGAACCCGTCGAACTGGCCGGCCAGACCGTGCCGGCCGGGCAGCACATCTACCTCGCGCTGACGGCCGCCAACCGCGACCCCGCCGTCTTCGCGGACCCGGACGTCTTCGACATCACCCGCGAACGCAATCGGCACCTCTCCTTCGGCATGGGCACCTATTACTGCCTGGGCGCTGCACTCGCCCGCATGGAGACCGACGAGTGCCTGCGGATCCTGCTCGACCGCTGCCCGGACCTGCGCCCCGCCTACCGGACCCCGGACCGGCAACCGACCCCGCCGTTCGGTCACCGGCTCCTCTCCCTGCAGGTGGCCTTCTGACCCGGTCTATCGAAGGCATATCGAAAATCGCATACGGCACCGCAACAGGCGTACGTCTTGAGTGGACACATGGATACTTCGAGACGTGGCATCGACCGGCGGCGCGTGATGACCTGGGCCGGTGTGGCGGCCGGCGCGCCGTTCGTGAGCACGGGATCCGCCCAGGCCGAACCCGCGGGGCGGATCCCGCCGGACACCCGGCCCGGCGGAGCCTACGACCGGTACGTGGCCGGGCTGGCCGCCGAGGGCAAATTCTCCGGTGTGGTGCTGCTGTCGTACCGGGGCCGGACCTTGCTGTCGCGCGCCTACGGTTGGGCCGACCAGGAACGGGGCATCCGCAACCACGAGGGGACCGCGTTCAGCCTCAGTTCGGCGGGCAAGCCGTTCCATGCGGTGGCCATCCTGCAACTGGCGCAGCAGGGGCGGCTGCAACTCACCGATCCGGTCGGCAAGCACCTGACCGGCTTCGCCGCGGACGTCGCCGAGAAGGTGCGCATCCACCACCTGCTGTCCGGCGCCTCCGGACTGGACATGCCGGCCGAGGAGGTGGACCGGGTCTTCGGCAGCCGTGACGAGGTGCGCCGCTACCACGAGCAGCGGGTCCGGCAGGCGAGGCTGGCCGGCGTACCGGGGGTGCCCGGCACCACCCACGCGGAGGCCGAGACCACCATTCCGGCGCTGATCGTGGAGGCGGTGAGCGGCCGGACCTACTGGGACTACGTCGAGGAGAACATCTTCCGGCGGTGCGGGATGACCGGGGCGGCGTTCCACACCCGGCCGCGGTGGCTGACCCGGGCCGACGTCGCCCATCCGTACATGCGGGTGGAGGGTGGGCGGGTGGTGGACGCCCTGCGCCATCTGGAACTCGGCAGCTCGTACCCCTATGTGGCCGGAAAGAACCCGGGCCGTGCCTTCATCGACGCCCCCGGTGACGGTGGCTTCGCCACCGCGCCGGATCTGGTCCGGTTCGCGCGGGGTCTCTACGACGGTACGGTGCTCGACCGGCCGTGGGCCGGCGTGTTCACCTCGGCGAAGATCCCGCACGGGCCGTCGTCGTTCGGGGCCTACGGGACGGTGATCGACATCCTCGGTGGCCAGCAGTCGTTGCAGCGGGCCGGCGGCAATCCGGGGGTCGGCGCCAACTGGAGCATCTATCCGGACACCGGCTGGGTGGGCGTGATCCTCGTGAACCGCGACGCCGACGGTGTGTCGCTGATGGACCTCATCGCCGAGGAGACGCGGGCGATCACCGGTGTCGCGCCCGGCGGCGGTGCGGGCGGTTGAGTTCACCGCGGCGGGGGGGGGGGGGGGGGGGGGGGGGCGCGCGGGGCCGGGGGGGGGGCCGGGCCCCCCCCCCCCCCCCCCCCCCCGCGACACTACTTCTTCTTGCTCTTCTTACCCTTTTTATCCTTCTTGTCCTTCTTCTTGTCCTTCGCCATGACGCCTCCCATCCAGCGCAATGCTCACGGAAAGTGAGCGGTCCGACACTCGGTGAACCGGTTGCGAGACTAGGGGACAAGAGTGAACGGATTGTCCAGTGTCGAACCGGCGGTGGCGCCATGGGTGGCTGTGACCTGGGCTAATGGATGGCGAAAGCGTTGCTTTGAGATGTACGTCACACAAACGGAAGGTATACTCGGGTGACCGAAGCCTCAACCGGTGGGGGCCTTGACCCCAGCTTCACATCGGGGAGGCCAGTATCGCCCGGATGGGGAACACGAGGACTATTCGTGCGATAACCGCGGCCGGCATGGCCGCGCTACTGGCCGCCTGTTCCACCGGCCTGACCCCGCCGGTCATGCCGTCCTCAGCGCCCGCCGCCCTCACCGCGTCGCCGGCGAGCGCCGCACCCACCCTCGAGTCCACCCGGTCGGCCCAGCGCGCACGCTACGGCATCCCCGACTTCGCGCCCGCCCCGGAACCGCAGCCCATCACCCTGCCGTCCGGTGACAAGGTGGAGTACCTGCGGCGCATCCCCACCACCCAGAAGGTCGCCTTCCTGACCATCGACGACGGCTACCTCAAACTGCCCGAGGGCCAGGAGCTGATCGCGGCCGCGGGCGTGCCGGTCACGCTCTTCCTGACGACCGACGCCGTCAAGGACGACCCCGGCTACTTCAAGCCCATGCTCGACGCCGGGGCCACCATCGAGGCGCACACCGTCACCCACGCCAGCCTGCGCGGCCGCTCCTACGACTTCCAGCGCCGCGAGATCTGCGGCTCGGCCGACCGGCTGGGCGCCTGGTTCGGAAAACGGCCGACCCTGTTCCGGCCGCCCTTCGGCAACAAGGACGGCACCACACTGCGGGCGGCCAAGGACTGCGGCATGACGGCCGCGTTCATGTGGACCGAAACCGTGCACAAAGGCAAGGTCCGCTACCAGGAGGGCAAGCGCGTCCAGCCGGGCGACATCATCCTGATGCACTTCCGCGAGGCCTTCCGCGACGACTTCGTCTCCGCGCTCAAGGCCATCCACCGGGCGGGCCTCACCCCGGCCCTGCTCGAGGACTACATGCCGGCGGGGCCCGCGCAGTCCGCCTCCCCATCCGCGCCGCTCGGCGCCCCCATTCACCCTGTCCGGAAAGACCCGTTCCGGTACGGCAGTGAGCACCCGTAGCACCTTCCCCGCCGACCGAGCTCGTTCCGCAACCCCCGCCGCGGGGTCTGGCCCGCTTCCTGCGGCGGCCCGCTGACGCGCCGATCCGATGGGCCCGGGCCACCACCGCACCGGCCGGATAACGCTGTGTGACAGCCGCAGGGGGCGCGGTTTCGTCCACTCAAATAGTGTTCGCCGGGTGCGGCCCAGTCGTGAACAATCGTGAACCCGGGGCGGAATATTGCCGTTACCAGAGATCTTTCGCCCGCACGGAGAGCGCGACTAAAAGCGGCCAGGACCCGACGGTTTCCAGCCGCATTTCCTTGATTCCGTAACCCTGTGGCATCCGCCGTATAGAGTTTCGCCGCAGCTACTATCCGAACCGGTGGTAATCGTTCGAAAAAGAATCGGCGACCCGGACAGGCGATTCCGATTGCGCGGGCGAGTTTCCGAGTCGCGGCCCTCCGATGGGCCGCGCCGACGAACGGAACGGCGGCGGGGTCGCATTTGAGGGAGTGTTGGCGCGGCGTCGGCGGTCGCGGTGTTTCGGTCTTTGCGGTTGGTTTCTGGGTCGGGGTTTCCCTTTGGGTCGTGTCGGCGTAGGGAGGGTTGGCTGTGTTGCGTTTGAGGGCGTGTTGGCGCGGGGTCGGCGGTCGCGGTGTTTCCGGTCTCCGCGGCTGGTTATCGGGCGGGATTTTCCGTTGGGCCGCGCCGGCACAGGGACGGTTGGCGGTGTCACGTTTGCTGGCGGACGGTGCGGGCCTGTAGTCGCGGTGCTTCCGATCTCCGCCGAACTGGCGGCTGGAATCCAGCGGCCGGCATGAGTCTTCCAGTGTCGGCGGTCGCTGGGCTGAGGTTGATCTTCCCGAGTGTCTGGGTCGGCATGGGTGCGATTGCGGTGGTTGTCGCCGGTCGCAGCGCCGGGATTGCTCCTCCCCGGGGCCGCCGGGCGGACGTGTGATTTCGTGACGGCGACTGCCCTCGGGTGATCCAGCGGTGTGGGCGACCGCCCCACCTGCGGCGATGAGTCAGGCGCTGTCGGTGGGCCTGGCGAAGTCGCGACGGTGCGGCAGTTTTCAGCCATGGGAACGGCTGCCGTGCCTGCGAGGTGCGCCGGACAGGACGTGCGGGGTGCGGGGCGGGAGTCACAGGCTGTGGGGCGGGTGCTGTCGGCTGTGGGGCGGGAGCTGCCGACTGTGGGGCGGGTGTCGTCGGCAGTGGGGCGCGCGCTGCCGGCTGTGGGGCGGGTGCCGCGGGCTGTGGGGCGGGAGCCACAGGCTGTGGGGCGGGAGCTGCCGGCTGCGGGGCAGGCTTTGTGGGGTGGACCGGATCGCGCACGTCTTGGGTGCCGGTGCTGTTGTCCTGCAGCCGGCGAAGCTTTTCGGCGTGGCGGCGCTCGAGCCCGAAAGCGCGACGCCGTTGCTGGCCGCGACGGAATTCCTCACGAGCCGGTGAATGGTTGCGCGACCTGGTCGGATCGCGCATATCGGCAATCATCCTCCGACTGAACAATGCCCCTTGTGCCATGCATTAATACTTCCGCACCCCGGCTCCGAAGTGTAAGCGGATGATCATGCCAGATCATATTTTACAATCCCCTTGCAGGGCGCGGGTGCCGGTTCGGACTGATCACCGCGAGGGTGGAATAGGCCCCCGAACTGAGCCGGTCAAGATGGGTTCAATGCTTCCGGCTGTCGCCTCATGTTCACCGGAATGGAGGAGACCGGATGGTTGGTTCCTTTGATCTTCGGTTGAAGACGACGAGCTACTGGATGAGCTCGGAGTCCATCCACCTGTGGGCTTCGGGCTACATCGCGTAGTCAGAGGGAGTTGAGCAGTCTCCGGCTTCGCCGGGCAGGCAGGAACGACTTTGCGCCGCCGAGGATCAGTTCCAGCAGGAGGTGGTGCAACCGGGACACGATCTCGGTGCGGTGCGGTGCGGTGCGGTGCGGTGCGGTGCGGTGCGGTGCGGTGCGGTGCGGTGCGGTGCGGTGCGGTGCGGTGCGGTGCGGTGCGGTGCGGTGCGGTGCGGTGCGGTGCGGTGCGGTGCGGTGGAGGCAGATACCGGTGGTTGTGGAGCGCGGTAGAGGCGGAGGTAGGTGCCGACGGGTGGTGGGGGTGTACCGGTCGCGGCGGTGGAGGTTGGGGTGCCGGTGGCGGCGCGGTGAAGGTGGACGTAAGTGGCAGTGGTCGCAGTGGCGTTTGGGGTGCCGGTGGCGAGGTGGTGGGTGCCGGCCAGGTGCCGGCGCGGGTGCGTTTGTGGGTGTGCCCGTGTTGGTTGCGTCGGTTGACCAGCAGCCGCTACGCCGCCGTGGTGTCGTCGACGGTTACCTGCCGCTGGTCCGGGGTTTGCAGAGGGACGACGGGATCGGCTCGCGGCTTTCACGGAGGAGAACGCCCGGGACGGCGGACAATCTCGCGGCCACGTCCACGATGGTCTTGCCGGCGGCGACCAGACGCTGGGCGGCCGGTGCCGTCGCGGCCCTCGGCCCCTCGGATCCGGTGGCAGCTGTGCCGGCTGGGGTCGGTGGTGGAACGCCGAACCGGCAGCGAGTCCGGCCTCGGTGAGGCCGGACTCGCTGCATGGCGGGGTCAGGAGGCGGCCAGGACGTCCACGACGAAACGCAACGTGCCGGCCGGCTGGCCGCCGCTCGGCTTCTCGCCGTAGGCGAGGGCGGCCGGGATGTCGAGCTGCACCCGGCTGCCGATCTTCGCCCCGAGCAGGCCCTGGTCCCAGCCTTTGATGACGTTGCCCGCCCCGACCTGGAAGCTGAACGGCTCGGACCGTTTCCAGGAGGAGTCGAACTCCTTGCCGTCGGCGTAGGTCACGCCGACATAGTTCACGTCGACCGTCTGACCGGACTGGACCGCCGCGCCCGTGCCCTCGACGAGGGTGGTCGACTTGAGCTCGGTGACGGTGCCGGTGCCCTTGGACACGGACGGCTTGGTACCCAGCGCGGGGTCGGCGCCCGGGGGCAGCGGCGGGAAGGCCGGGCTGGTGTCGGCGGGGTTCGCGCCGGCGTCGATGCTCGTGCTCGCGGTGGGCGACGACGACGGCGACGGTGTGCTGCCGATCCACACGATCAGCCCGACGACCAGAGCCAGGACGCCCGCCGCGGCGCCGGCCATCGACAGCACCTCACGGCGTTTCCGTGCCGCCTGAGCGCGGGCTTTGGCGACCTTCGCCTCGGCCCGCTTCTCGGCCTTGGTCTTCAGCGGTGGTCCGCTCTTGCGGGACGGACCGGGGGCGGCGGCTTTGACAGCCGCGCTACCGCGGCTCGGTACGGATTCAGGCACCGACCGACAATACGACAACTTGCTGTGTGCGGCCGACCGCCGTGGGTCAGGGCCGCCACCAGTGGTCGAGGGGGGTGACCGGCAGGGCTCGCTTGTGGCGGGTGGCGAGGTAGAGCGATTCGAGCCGGCTCGCCACCTCCGGGGTGACCTCCGCGCCCTCCAGGTAGTCGTCGATCTCGCCGTAGGTGATGCCGAGCGCCGCCTCGTCGGGCAGGGCCGGGCGGTCGTCCTCGAGGTCGGCGGTCGGCACCTTCTGCCACGTTGCCGGCGGCGCGCCGAGTTCGCGCAGGAGGGCGGCGCCCTGCCGTTTGGTCAGCCCGGTCAGCGGCGTGACGTCGACGCCGCCGTCGCCGTACTTGGTGAAGAAGCCGGTCACCGCCTCGGCGGCGTGGTCGGTGCCGACGACGAGCATGTTCAGCTGCCCGGCGATCGCGTACTGGGCGACCATGCGCTCGCGGGCCTTGACGTTGCCGCGTACGAAGTCGCGCAGCGGCTCGAAACCGGCGGCCACGGCACCGGACACCGCGTCGACGCCCGGTTTGACGTTCACCTCGATCGACCGGTCCGGGCCGATGAAGTCGAGCGCGATCCGCGCGTCCTGCTCGTCGGCCTGGACGCCGTACGGCAGGCGCACCGCGACGAACGTGGCGTCGTGGCCCTCCGCGCGCAGTTGCTCGCAGGCGAGCTGGCACAGCTTTCCGGCCAGCGTGCTGTCCTGTCCACCGCTGATGCCCAGTACGTAGCCGGTGGCGGGTGTGGACCGGAGGTAGTCCTTGAGGAACCCGACGCGTTCCCGGATCTCGTCCGCTGGCGCGATCGACGGATTCACGCCGAGTTCGGCCACGATCTGTTTACGCAGGTTCGTCATTGTCGCACTGTACTTGGCGCGGAGTCCGCCTCGCCGGGGACTCCGCGCCGGCGTGGATCAGGTGGCCGCCGGGATCGGTTCGCGCAGCCGGTGGATGAGCGCGTCGCCCACCCGGGCGGTCTCCCGCTTGTACGGCGTGTCGGACAGGACGAAGTGGCTGATGCCCAGGTCAGCGTACTTTCGCAGGGCCGCGGCCACGTCGTCGGCGGAACCGACCAGCCAGGTCGTCCCGGCGCCGCCTCCGCCGTACCGGCCGGGGGCCGTGTAGAGGCAGCTGTCCAGCACGTCACCACGGTCGGCCAGGTCGAGCAGCCGCTGCTGGCCGACCGCCGCGCGGCGCAGCAACTCGGTGCTGCCGGTGCGGCTCGCCATCTCGGCGACCTTCTCCTCGGCGTCGTGCCAGGCCTGCTCGGTGGTGTCGCGGACCAGGGTGGTGATCCGCAGCCCGAACTCCAGCGGCGGCAGATCCCGGTCCAGGTCCCTACTGAGCGTGCGGAGCCGGTCGATGCGCTCGGCGACGCCGTCCAGCGGCTCGCCCCAGAACAGCTGCACGTCGGCCTCGGTCGCGGCGACCTTCTCGGCGGCGGCTGACGCGCCACCGAAATAGAGGCGAGGACCTTTCCGGTACGGGCGGGGCGTCACCGTGGCATTCGTGACGCTGAAGTGCTCACCCGCGTACGTCACGTTCCGTTCGGTCCAGAGTCGCCGCGCGATGCGCATGAACTCCCTGGTCCGCGCGTACCGCGTGGCCTGATCGACCTCGATGTCGCCGTAGGCGGCGAGATTGTCCTGCCCGCTCACGATGTTGATCAGCAGGCGGCCGCCGGACAGCTGGTCGAGGGTGGCGGCCGCGCTGGCGAAGTGTGCGGGCCGCCAGTAGCCGGGCCGGATCGCGGCGAGTGGCTGGAACGTGGTGGTCCGGGCGGCGAGTGCCGTGGCGACCGTGAACGTGTCCGGCCGGCCCCAGCCGGTGCCGATCAGCGCGCCGGACCAGCCGTGGCGTTCCGCGGTGACGGCCAGGTCGACGCTGTGGTCGAGGGTGCCGTAGCCGGCCACCGCGTCGTCGCCGCGATGGCCGGGGTCGACGGTGTTCGGGATGTACCAGAGGAAGGTCGGGCTCATGCGGTCACCGCCGGTTCGCGCCGGCGCCGCCATGAGATCGGGACGGAGCCTGATGATTCGCTTGCGAGCTGGCTCATGCGGGACTCCGGCGGCGGCGGGCCGGGTCGATCACCGACGGCGGCTGGTAGCCCTGGTCGCGGGCGGACAGCGTGACGCCGGGCGGCACGATCTTGTCGATCTCGTCGAGCACGTCCCGGCTCAACCGGACCTGGGCGGCGCCGAGCTGGTCCTCCAGCTGTTCCAGGGTGCGCGGGCCGATGATCGGCGCGGTGACCGCCGGGTGTTCCAGGACGAAGCCGAGCGCCAGGTGGATCAGCGACAGGCCGGACTGTTCGGCCAGCAGCGCGAGGGCCTCGACGGCGGCGAGCTTGCCGGCGTTCTCCGGCGCGCCGATCTCGAACCTCCCGGGCTGGCGGCCGCCGCGGCTGGTGGCGGGTTGCGGGGCGCCCGCCCGGAACTTGCCGGACAGCCAGCCGCCGGCCAGCGGGCTCCACGGGATCACGGCAAGGCCGTACTTCTGGGCGATCGGCAGGACCTCGCGTTCGATGCCGCGGGCCAGGATCGAGTACGGCGGCTGCTCGGAGACGACCCGCTCCCGGCCGCGGCGTTCGGCGATCCACTGGCCCTCGACGATCGCCGACGGCTCGAACGTGGAGGTGCCGATGTAGCGGATCTTGCCCTGGTGGACGAGGTCGGACAGGGCGCCCAGGGTCTCGTCGAAGTCGGTGTCCTCCTCCGGGCGGTGCACCTGGTAGAGGTCGATGTGGTCGGTGCGCAGCCGGCGCAGGCTGTGCTCCACCTCGCGGATGATCCAGCGGCGGGAGTTGCCGAAGTGGTTCGGGTCGGTGCCGATCTGGCCGTGGAACTTGGTGGCCAGAAAGACGTCGTCCCGCCGGTTCTTGAGCGCCTTGCCGACGATCTCCTCGGATTCGCCCTGGCTGTACACGTCGGCGGTGTCGACCAGATTGATGCCGGCGTCCAGAGCCCGGTGGATGATCCGGATGCTGTCGTGGTGGTCGGGGTTGCCGCGTTCGCCGAACATCATGGTGCCCAGCGCCAGCGCGCTGACCTTGACGCCGGTCCGGCCGAACGGCCGCAGGGGGATGGACATCGTTCTCCTCAGACGGCCAGAAGGGTGTTGGCCGGGCGGGGCAGCCCGTAGTGTTCGCGCAGCGTGCGGCCGGTGTATTCGGTGCGGAACAGGCCGCGTTCCTGCAGGATCGGCACGACCTTGGCGGCGAACGCCTCGATGCCGGACGGCAGGACCGCCGGCATGATGTTGAAGCCGTCGGCGGCGCCGTTCTCGAAGTAGTGCTGGATCGTGTCGGCGACCTGCACCGGCGTACCGGTGAAAGTGCGGTGACCACGTCCGCCGCCGAGCTTGCCGATGAGCTGGCGGACCGTCAGGTTGTCGCGCCGTGCCCACTCCACGACCAGGGTGCGCCGGCTCTTGTGGCCCTCGATCTCGTCCTCGCCCGGCAGGTCGGTGGGCAGCGGCTCGTCCAGGCGCAGCCGCTCGACGTCCACGCCGAGGACGGTTGCCAGCGTGCCGACCGCGTACTCGGGGCTGATCAGCCGTTCCAGCTCGGCCTCCTGTTCCCGCGCCTCGGCCGGGCTGTCGCCGATCACCGGGACGATGCCGGGCAGCACGACCACGTGGTCGGGGTCGCGGCCGGCCGCCACGGCACGGCGTTTGATGTCGGCGTAGAAGGCCTGGCTCTCGGCGAGGGTCGGGTTGGCCACGAAGATCGCCTCCGCCCACTTGGCGGCGAACTCCCGGCCGTTGTCCGAGGAGCCGGCCTGTACCAGCAGCGGCCAGCCCTGTGGGGAGCGTGGCACGTTCAGTGCGCCCTGCACCTGGAAGTGGGCGCCGTGGTGGTCGATGTCGCGGACCCGGTCGCGGACGGCGTGGACCCCGGACTCCTTGTCGGCGATCACCGCGTCGTCGGTCCAGCTGTCCCACAGTTTCGTGGAGACCTGGAGGAACTCGTCGGCCCGTTCGTACCGGGTCTTGTGCAGGGGCTGGTCGGTGAGGCCGAAGTTGCGGGCGGCGGCCTCCCCGGCGGTGGTGACGATGTTCCAGCCGGCCCGGCCACCGGACAGGTGGTCCAGCGAGGCGAACCGGCGGGCCAGGTTGTAGGGCTCGTTGTACGAGGTGGACGCCGTCGCGATGAGCCCGATCCGGGTGGTGGTCGCGGCCAGCGCGGCCAGAAGCAGGGTGGGTTCCAGCTTTCCGGCCGGCCGGCGGCCCGGGTCGCTCCACAGCACCGGGCTGTCGGCCAGGAACACCGAGTCGAACTTGGCGTCCTCGGCGACCCGGGTCAGGTGCTGGTGCGCGGCGAGCGACAGGTTGGCGTACGGATCCGACTCGGGCAGCCGCCAGGATGCCTCGTGGTGGCCGGTGTCGTGCAGGAACAGGTTGAAGTGCAGTTGCCGGGTCATGCGGAAGTCAGCTCCAGGCTGTCGGCGGGACGGGGGAGGCCGTAGTGGTCGCGCAGGGTGGTGCCCTCGTAGTCGGTGCGGAACAGACCCCGGGCCTGCAGGATCGGTACGACGTGGTCGACGAACGCGGTCAGCCCGGACGGCAGGACCGCGGGCATGATGTTGAAACCGTCGGCGGCGCCGCTGTGGAACCAGTCCTCGATGGTGTCGGCGACCTGCTCCGGGGTGCCGGCGAAGGTGCGGTGGCCGCGGCCGCCGCCGAGCCGGCCGATCAGCTGCCGGACCGTCAGGTTTTCTCGGCGGGCCAGGTCGACGATCAGCGTGAAGCGGCTCTTGGCGCCCTCGATCTCGTCCTCGGTCGGCAGGTTCGCCGGCAGCGGTTCGTCCAGGGGCAGGTCGGCCGGGTCGAGCTGGAAGCGCTCGGCGAGCTGCCGCCGGGCGTACTCGGGGCTGATCAGCCGTTCCAGCTCGGCGTCGAGTTTCTGGGCCTCGGACTCGGTGGCGGCGATGACCGGCACGATCCCGGGCAGGATCTTGATGCCGTCCGGGTCGCGGCCCAGCGCGGCCGCCCGCTGTTTGAGGTCGGCGTAGAAGGCCTGGGCCTCGGCGAGGGTCTGCTGAGCGGTGAACACGGCCTCGGCGTAGCGGGCCGCGAACTGCCGGCCGTCCTCCGAGGAGCCGGCCTGCACGAGCAGCGGCCAGCCTTGCGGGGAACGCGGCACGTTGAGCGGCCCGTCGACCCGGAACCAGCGGCCCCGGTGGTTGATCGGCCGCACTTTCGCGGCGTCGGCGTGCACGCCCGCGGCCTTGTCGGCGATCACCGCGTCGTCGGTCCAGCTGTCCCACAGTTTCGTGGTGACCTCGACGAACTCGGCGGCGCGTTCGTACCGGTCGCGGTGTGCCGGAACGTCGTCGAGGCCGAAGTTGCGGGCGGCGTCCGCGCCGGCGGTGGTGACGATGTTCCAGCCGGCCCGGCCGCCGGAGACGTGATCGACCGAGGCGAACCGGCGGGCCAGGTTGTAGGGCTCGTTGTAGGAGGTGGAGGCGGTGGCGATCAGCCCGATGTGGTCGGTGACCGCGGCCAGGGCGGTGAGCAGCACGGTCGGCTCCAGTTTCCCGGCCGGCCGCCGGCCGGGGTCGCCCTGCAGCACCGGGCTGTCGGCGAAGAAGACCGAATCGAGTTTGCCGCGCTCGGCGATCCGGGCCAGGTTCTGGAAGTGCTTGACGTCCCAGCTCGCGTACGGGTCCGACTCCGGCAACCGCCACGACGCCTCGTGGTGGCCGACGCTCATCAGGAACGCGTTGAGGTGCAGTCTCTTAGGCATCGGCGGCCACCCCCAGACGGTCCAGCAGGAGGGTGCGCAGCTCGGCGAACCCGGCGTCGGAGCGGGAGCGGTTCGTCAGCTCCACCCGGACGTCGGTGTCGACCACTCCGGCGTCCAGCAGGATCACCCGGTCGGCGAGCACGATCGCCTCGTCGACGTCGTGGGTGACCAGCAGCACCGCCGGCCGGTGAGCCTCGCACAGCTGGCGCAGCAGGGCGTGCATCCGGATCCGGGTGAGCGCGTCCAGCGCGCCGAACGGCTCGTCGGCCAGCAGCAGCTGCGGCTCGCGGACCAGCGACCGGGCCAGTGAGGCCCGCTGCTGTTCACCGCCGGAGAGCTGGTAGGGCCAGGCGCGTTCCCGGCCGGCGAGACCGACCTCGGCCAGCGCTTTGCGGCCCCGGTCGGCCGCGTCGGCGCCGCGCAGCCCGAAGATCACGTTGTCCAGGACCCGTTTCCAGGGCAGCAGCCGGGAGTCCTGGAAGACCACCGACACCGACTCCGGAACCTGGATCCGGCCGTGCCCGGCGACGTCGCGGTCCAGGCCGGCCAGTGCCCGCAGCAGGGTGCTCTTGCCGGTGCCGGAGCGGCCGATCAGGGCGACGAACTCGCCCGGGGCGATGTCCAGGTCGAGGCCGTTGAGGACACCTCCGTCCTTGGTGAAGCTGCGGTGCAGGTTGCGGACGCGTACCGCCGGTTCGGTGGTCAGCCCTCGAGTGTCTGTCGCCACGCCAGCACCCTCCTTCCGGTGAAGCGGACGGCGCTGTCGGCGCAGTAGCCGAAGATGCCGTAGATGACCAGGCCGACCACGATGACGTCGGTCTGCCCGTACTGTTCGGCCAGCGTGATCATGTAGCCGATGCCGGCGACCGCGTTGTAGTGCTCGACGACGACGAGGCCGAGCAGCGAGGAGGTGACCGCGAACCGCATGCCGAGCAGGAAGCCGGGCAGCGCTCCCGGCAGCACCACGTGCCGGACGAACTCGCCGTGGTTGATGCCGATGGTCTCGGCCAGTTCGGCGTACTTGCCGTCGATGCTGCGCAGCCCGTTGTGGGTGTGGATGTAGATCGGGACCAGGCTGATCAGCGCGATCGTGATGACCTTCATCTCCTCGCCGATGCCGAACCAGGCGATGAACAGCGGGATGATCGCGAGCGTGGGGACGGACCGCTTGATCTGGATCGGGCCGTCGATCAGCGACTCACCGAACCGGGACAGTCCGGAGATCACCGCGAGGACGGCTCCGGTCACCACCCCGAGGGTCAGGCCGACCAGTGACCGCTGGAGCGAGGCGAGGATGTTGCCGAGCAGGTCGTGGTTGACCCACTGGTCCTGGAAGGCCACCACCACGTCCCACGGGGCGGACAGGATGGCCGGTTTGATCAGGCCGGTCGCCGAGCCGATCGACCAGATGGCCAGGGCGAGCGCCGGGCCGAACCAGAACGAGAAACGGATGCGGTGGCCGGGGCCGAGACGACGGCGTACGACGCGCTGGTCGGTGGTGTCCGCAACGGTCACCGGGGCGGTGTGCAGGGTGGCGGTCATGACGCGTCTCCCGTGACGACCCTGTCCCCGGCGGTGTCCGCCTGGACCTTCTCGAACCGGCGGTCGACCAGCGTGGTCACGTCGAGCTTGTCGTGCTTCTGCTCGGTGGCCAGCAGGTCGGCGGTCTCCTGAAGCCGTTTGATGGCGTTGTCCCAGGTGGCCGGGATGCCCTTGTCGCCGTTGATCTCGACGACCGCCTTGGCGTCCGCCTCGTTGAGTTTCTGCGAGTCCTGGTAGTAGGCCTTCGCGAACTCGTCGGGGTGATCGTTCGCCCAGAGCAGGGCCTTGGTGCGGATGGCCACGTAGACCTTCAGGGCCGCCGCCTTGTCCGCGTCCTCCACCGCCGTGGTGAGGCAGTACAGGGTGGACGCGTCGTCCCGGATGCCGGTGTTGATCGAGGTGGCGCCCGGGTACTTCGCCTCGTACAGCTTGATGTTCTGCGCCCCGATCGGGGCGACGTCGACCGCCTTGGTGCCGAGCGCGGTGACGTACGAGTCGCCGGTGCTGGTCAGCTCGATCAGCTGGACGTCCTTCTGGCTCAGCCCGGCCTTCTGCAACACCCGCAGCACCAGCGCGCCCTGGGCCTGACCGGCGCTGTAGGCGATCTTCTTGCCGCGCAGGTCGGCCAGCGAGGCGACGTTCACGCCCGGCGCGACGCCCAGTTTGTAGATCGGGTGGTCGAGCGGGTCGAGGGTGACCGACTGGAACACGATCTTCGTGGAGGTGCCGGTCCAGGCGGCGAACAGTGACGGGATGTCGGCGACCGAGCTGCAGTCCAGCTTGTCGGCACGGAACGCCTGGATGCTCTGCGGGCCGCCGCTGATGTTGGCCCACTCGGTCGTGACGCCGGCGTCGCTCAGTTCCTTGTCCAGGCCGGACGCGCCGAGGATCGCCTGGATCTGCGGGTCGCCGATGCGCAGCGTGGCGCCGCTGGGGACCTTGTCGGGCAGGGCGGCGGACAGTTCCAGTTTGGTGGCGGCCTCCTCGCCGCCGCAGGCGGCGACGCCGGTGGCCAGGACCGTCGCGAGGACGGCGAGGACGGCTTTCCGGGTAATGGTGATCATGGCGTCCTTCTCAGAGGGCGTGGTAGTGGCCGGCGTGGTAGAGCAGGGGAGCGCCCTCCTCGGCGAGCTCGGCCTCCTCGACCCGGCCGATGACCAGGTGGGAGCCGCCGGCCGGGTGGCGGTGCTCGATCGAGATCCGGAGCCAGGCGGCGGCGTCCTCCAGCACCGGTTCGCCGGTGGGCAGCCGGCGCCAGCGGGTCGGGGCGCCGAACCGGTCGATGCCGCTGGTGGCGAAGGTCTGTGCCAGCGCGGTGTGCTCGGCGCCGAGCAGGTGGATGACCGCGGTGTCGGCGTCGCGCAGGTGCGGCCAGACCGAGCCGCTGGCGGCGACGCTGAACGACAGCAGCGGTGGTTCGGCGGAGAGCGACGCGAGCGAGGTGACGGTCACGCCGGCCGCGCCGCGCCCGGCGTCGGTGGTCACGACGGCGACACCGGCGGCGTGACGGCGGAAGGCCTGGCGGAACAGGGCGGCGTCGACCGGGGTCGGCCGGGAAACGATGACGGTCATGTGCGGGCTCCGTTCGATCGGGCTCGCAATCCATACTAATCCGCTAGGCTTAGCAGGCAATATTGCGCCCCACTGAAGTTAGTAATCCCAGCTAGATCGGGGGGTCCGCGTAGACCTGATCCAGAGCGACCGCCCCGCCGGCGACCGCCAGAACGTTCTCCGGGAAGCTCGACGGGTGCACGGTGGTGGTCATGTCGGCGCCCGCCGACGACCACGCCGCCACCTCCGCGCGCAGTGCCGCGAGACAACCCGGCACCCGGTTCGCGCCGGCCTCCGACACCAGCAGCACGTCCGGGTCGAACAGGTCCAGCAGCAGCGCGGCGGCCCGGCCCACCCGGCGGGCCCGCTCCTCCAGCAGCGCCACCGCCCCCGCGGAACCGGCCAGCGCGGCGTCCACCACGGCGTGGATGTCCGGGCGTTCGATCAGGCCGGCGGCCAGAGCCCGGCGGACCAGCGCCCGTTCGCCGACCGCCGCCTGCAGGCAGCCGATCCGGCCGCAGGAACACGGTTCGTCGCAGCCATCGACCGGCAGATGGGCGACCGCGCCGGCCGCCGACCGGGGGCCCTGATGGATCACGCCGCCGGTCGCGAACGCCACGTCGACGACGTTGCCCACGAAGATCTGCACGGCACTGCGGCGGGCGTCACCGGCGACCCGGCCGAGCAACTGTTCGGCACGCAGCAGTGCCCGGGAGTTGCTGTCCACCCGGACCGGCAGCCGGGTGGCGGCCGACAGGATCGCGGCCACCGGCACGTCGCGCCAGCCCAGCACCGGGTGCTCGACGACCGTACCGTTGACGCCGTCCACCCAGCCGCCGGTGGCCAGACCCAGGCCGAGGATCCGGCGGCGGCGCCCGAACTCGCGGCGGATCGCCGCCACCCGGTCGGCGACCGCCGCCAGCACGCTCTGCGGATCACGGCCCCGGTGCGGATTCTGATGGCGAACGAGCACCCGGCCGCGCAGATCCAGCAGCGCCACCGTGGCGCGGGGAACCGCGATGTGCACCCCGATCACGCCGATCGCCGCGGAGTCCACGTCCAGCGGCACGTGCGGGCGGCCGACGCCCGGCCGGACCACCGCCTCCGGAACCTCGCGAACCAGGCCGCGCTCCTGCAACGACGCCGCGATCCCGCTGACCGTGGCCGCGGACAGCCGGGTGGCCCGGGCGATCGAACTGCGCGCGATCGGTCCATGATCGAGGACGGCCCGCAGCACCGCCGCCGTGGAGTCCGGCGACCGGCGCGCGGCCGGCAGCGGCAGGTCACTGCGCCGAGTCGTGCGCTGCACGCCGCGAGATTATCCCGCCGTAGGCCGCGTGGCAGCTTTCCGTTACCGGACGTTTTACGGCCGGTAACACTGCTGGATCAGGTCGCCTCGCGCAGCCAGGTGCGGCAGAGCCACCAGGCGTTCGTGGCGCCCACGGTGCCGGCCGGGTCGATGCCGGTCAGCTCGGCGAACCGCCGGACCCGGTTGCGCACCGTGTTCGGGTGCACGAACAACCGCCCACCGGCGACGGTCACGTCCCGGTCACTCTCCAGCCAGGCCAGAACGGCGTGGGCCACCGGTTCCGCGTTCGGGCCCAGCGCCGCCCACGCCGGTCGGTGCCGGTCGAGCAGCACGGCGGCCAGATCCGCCCGATCGGTCAGCGCGGCCTGCCAGGCGACGTCGGCGATGTGGGCGACGCCGGTACGACCGGTCGACTCGGCGACGGTCAGCGCCGCCACGGCCAGCCGTTTGACCGGGGCCAGCCGGTCCGGGCCGTCCGGGCCGGCCAGCCCGGCGGTGCCGAGCCGGGCGGACGGGACCCGCGACAACACGGCCACGAACAGGCCGTCCACCTCCGCACACACCACCGGCGGCTGGTCGCGCAGCACCCGGTCGTCGAATCCCGGACGGGCGACCAGCACCCACAGGCCACCGGCGGCCGGCAGACCCGCCTCGGCCACCGCCAGCGCGGCCGCCGACCCACCCTGCAACAGCCGCCGCAGGATCGCCGCGTCCCGGTCGTTGCGCCGCGGATCCGCGTCGGCCCTGGTGACCCGGTGCGCGGTGATCAGGCGGCCGCGGACGGCGTCGGCCCAGTCGTCGTACAACTCGCGGGCGTCCAGCAGCCGATCCGCGCTGACCCCCTCGGATCTGGCCACCTCCCGGGCCCGCGCCCAGATGGCGCGTTCGGCGACGTGAATGGCGCCGAGCACCGCCTCGATCGGGACGCCCTGCCGGGCCCGGGTCACCCCGAGTTCGGCCACGAACGACAGTTCGGCCTCGGTCGGCCCGCGCCGGTCGGCCAGCGCCCGGGTCGCCGCCGTGAGCAGGGCCCGGGTATGCCCGGCGACGTCCGACGGAGGCAGCACCGACACCTCCCGCACGGTGGCGCGAACCCCGGCGGTCACCGACGGCAACAGGTCCTCGTCGCCCATGACGCGTTCGATCAGGTCGACCACGGCGGTCCAGCCGTCAGACGGGTGCATGCGGTCATGCTGCCGTGCGTTGTGGTGGCCCACAACCTCCGGCCACAAACACGTGCTCCACGCCATGTCCAGCCCGGCTGCCAGCGCTTACGGTTTGGCAAACACCACAACCCGGCTAGGAGATCCATGCGTGTCGCCGTGATCGGCGCCGGAGCGGCCGGACTGGCCGCGGTCAAGGCGCTGCTCGATGCCGGATGCGAGGTCGTCGCCTACGAACGGCGGGACCGGCCCGGCGGCCTGTGGACCGAGACCTACGCGTCGCTGCACCTCAACACCAGCCGGGGGCGCACCGAGTTCGCGGACTTCCCGATGCCCGCCGACTGGCCCGACTACCCGTCGGCGGAGCGGGTCGCCGGATATCTGGCCACCTACGCCGACCGGTTCCGGTTGACCGACCACATCCGGTACGGCGAGACCGTCACCGCCGTCGAACGCGGCCAACGCTGGACCGTCACCACCGACCGCGGCGGTGCCGGCGAGTTCGACGCCGTCGTGGTCGCCAACGGCCACAACTGGGCGCCGCGGCTGCCCGACCCCGGCTATCCGGGCACCTTCGACGGGATACAGATGCACGCCCACGACTACCGCACCGCCGACGTCTTCCAGGGGCGGCGGGTGCTGGTCGTCGGCATGGGCAATTCAGCCATGGACATCGCCGTGGACGCCTCCCACACGGCGAGCGGGCCGGTGCTGCTGTCCGCCCGGCACGGCGTCCACATCGTGCCGAAATACCTGTTCGGACGGCCGTCCGACGCCACCGGCGGCGCCCTGTCGGTGCTGCCGTGGCGGGTACGGCAGCGAGTCGCCGAGACGATGCTGCGGCTGGCGGTCGGCACACCACAGCGATACGGCCTGCCCGCCCCGGCCGGCGGGCTGTTCCAGAACCACCCGACGATCAGCGACACCATCCTGCACCGGCTCACCCACGGCGAGGTGGCCGCCCGCCCGGGCATCGAGCGCCTCGACGGCACGAAAGTGGTCTTCACCGACGGGACCTGCGACGACGTCGACGTGATCGTGTGGGCGACCGGATATCGCGTACAGATCCCGTTCCTGCCGTCGAAATGGCTCGGCGAGGGACCGGAACGCCTGCCGCTCTACCGCCGGGTCTTCCACCTCGACGACCCGACCCTCGCGTTCGTCGGGCTGATGCAGTCCACCGGATCGGCGTTCCCAGTGGTGGAGGTGCAGGCCAAGCTCGCCGCCGCGTACCTCTCCGGCTCCTATGCACTGCCGCCGGCCGCCGACCAGCGGCGCGCCGTCGACCGCGACCTGCGCGCGGCCATAACCCGGTGGGGCGCCCACGGCCGGCCACACATGCGCATCGACTTCGACCGGTACGTCACCGCCATGACCCGCGAGATCGCCCGAGGAGCGTCATCATGAGCAGTCGTGACCCCCGCGGCATGCGCGTCCTGGTCACCGGCGCGTCCGGGACGTTCGGCCGGGCGATCTGCACCCGCCTGGACGAACTCGGCGCCCGCGTCGTCGGCCTGGACGTCGCGCCCCGCGTCAACGATCCGGTCGAAGTGCTGCCATGCGACCTCACCGACGACAGCGCCGTGGCCGCCGCCGTCGCCGAGGCGATCGAACTGCTGGGCGGGCTCGACCTGCTCGTCAACAACGCCGGCATCGGCGGCCCCGCCCCGGCCGAACTGCCCCCGGGCGCCGAAGTACGCCGGCAACTCGACATCAACCTGCTCGGCGCGTGGCGGGTGACCTCGGCCTGCGTGGACGCCCTGGTCGCCTCACGTGGCCGGATCGTGATGCTCAGCTCCCGAATGGCCGTCATGCAGCTTCCGCTGGCCGCCGCCTACGGCGCCTCCAAAAGAGCGCTGGTCGCGTACGCCGACGCGCTCCGCCTGGAGATCGGCACCCACGTCGGCGTCACCTGCGTGTACCCGTCCGCGGTCCGCAGCCCCATCCACGACTCGACGGCCGCCGCCGGGCTGTCGCTGGAGGGCATGAGCCGCTACGAGCCGCTCGACGGCGTGGTCCGCGCCGTGCTGCGGGCCGCCCTGAGCCGCCGCCGCCACCGGGACCTGCCGACCACCTTCCGCGGGGCGGTCGAGTTCTTCCTGGCCCGCCATTTCCCGGCGCTCACCGACCGGATCGTCGCCCGCACCCTCGCCGGACGGGTCCGGTCCGGGGCGTTCCAAGGTGCCGACCTGGCCGCCGGTGTGGTGACGCGCCACGGGGACGCCCGATGACCACCCAGCGGACCGAGACCCACACCCGGACCGGCGACCTGATCGCGTACGCCACCGGCTCGATCGGGATGGGCGTCTGGGTGACCGTCCCCGGCCTGCTATTGCTCTACTTCCTCACCCACACCCTCGGGGTGACGCCGACCCTGGCCGGCCTGACCCTGCTGCTGCCGAAGATCATCGACGTGGTGGTGCACCCGTATCTGGGCAGCCACTCGGATGCCGCCGCGCGCCGCAGCGGGCACCGGCTCGGCCTGCTACGCGTAGGCCTGCTGCTCGCGATCGCCATGACCGGCATGTTCACGGTCCCCGCCGCGCTGTCCGGGGCGGGCGCCGCGCTGTGGGTCGGAGGCTGGTTCATCGCCGGGAACCTGCTTTTCGCCTGCTTCCAGGTGCCGTACCTGACCACGCCGTCCGACCTGCGAATCGGCTACCACGAGCGCACCCGGGTCTTCATGTTCCGCATGCTGTTCCTGACGCTCGGGCTGCTCGGGGCCGGGGTGGCCGCCCCGGCACTGGTCGCGGCAGGCGAACGGGGCGACTACGCGCGGATGGCGGTGCTGCTGTCCGGGATCATGGTGGTGTCCGGGCTGATCGCGGTGACCGGGGTACGGCGGCTGACCGCGCACGCCGGATTCCGGACACCGGCGGCGGACGCCCACTCCACCCTCGGCGACATCACCGCGGCGTGGCGGGACCGGGACTTCCGGGCTCTGGTGCTGTCCTATCTGTTCACCGGCGCCACCACCCACCTGTTCCTGGCCGCGCTGCCGTTCTACACCGAGCACGTCTTCGGCGACTCCGGGCTCACCGCGGTGTTCATGGGCGCCTTCCTCGGGCCGGCCGTGGTGGCGGGGCCGGCGTGGGCGCGGGTGTCGCGGCGGATCGGCAAGCAGCGCGGCCTGGTGATCTGCCAGGCGGTGTTCGTGGCCGGATCCCTGGCGCCGCTGCTCGGGTACGGGGTGGCGCCGGCCGTCGCGGTCGTCGTCGTGCTGGGTGTCGCCTTCGCCGGGCTGCAACTGTTCGCGTTCTCGATGGTCCCGGACGCGGTGGCGGCCGCCGAGGCCCGTGGCGCGGCCCGGGCGGGCGCCTACACCGGGGTCTGGACCGCCACCGAGGCGACCGGCACCGCCGTCGGGCCCTACGTCTACTCGGCGGCCCTGGCCCTCGGCGGCTTCATCGCCACGACCGAGGGACAGACCGTGGTGCAGCCGGCGTCGGCGCACACCGCCCTGCTTCTCGGCTTCACCGTGGTCCCGGCCGCGTTGATGGCCGCGGCCTGCCTTTTCCAGCTCCGCTGGACCCTCGACCGCTCGCGCGACCCTTCCACGCCGATCTAGGACGATCGACCACCACACAGGGTGGCAAATCGTCCAAGATCAGCGCCGGGAAGCGGGAGGCGGTTCGTGTGGCCTCGCCGCTGGGGATCTTGGACGGTTGACCACCGCGGTGGGTGGCAGAACGTCCAAGATCGGCGCTGGGAGGGGGAGGCGGCTCGCGCGGCCTGTCTGCGGGGGATCTCGGGCGGTTGACCACCGGGGAGGGTGGCAGAACGTCCAAGATCGGCGCTGGGAGGGGGAGGCGGGTCGCGCGGCCTGTCTGCGGGGGATCTCGGGCGATTGACCACCGCGGAGGGCATTCTGGCGGACACGCGAGCGGCGAGCACATCGCGATCGACGAGCTGGTGGCGGCGTGCGCGATCCTGTTGACCATCGCCATCCAGCACCAGTGAGGGAGCCTTCATGTCAGGTCACATCGTCCCGATGGGCGCCGGCCGTGCGGTGATGGACCGCCGCGACGATCCGCTGCACGACTACGTGCTGGAGCTCACCGGCAAGGACGATCCGGTGGTGCTGTTCCTGCCGACCGCGACCGGGGACGACGCGAGCTACATCGTGTCGTTCTACGAGGCGTTCCACTCCGGCCGGTGCCGACCGCGGCATCTGCGGTTGTTCCACCGCGACTTCGACGACCTGTCCGACATCGTGCTCGGCGCTGACGTGATCCATGTGGGTGGTGGCAATACCGCCAACATGCTGGACGTGTGGCGGCGGCAGGGCGTGGACACGCTGCTGCACCGGGCGCTGGCCGGCGGGGCGGTGCTGACCGGTGGCAGCGCCGGTGGGCTGTGCTGGTTCGAGGGCGGGACCACCGACTCGTACGGGCCGACGCTCCAGCTGCTGAACGAGGGCCTCGGCATGATCAAGGGCAGTTACTGTCCGCACTACGACGCCGAGGACCAGCGCCGCCCGATCTTCCACGCGGCCCTGCTGGACGGCACGCTGGGGATGGGGTACGCCTCCGGCAACCGTGTCGCCATCCGGTTCACCGCCGGCGGCGAGTTGGTGGAGGCGGTCACCTCGGAGCCGGGCGCCCAGGCGCTGAGGGTGTACGCCCGCGACGGACGGGTCGTCGAGGAGGAGATCCCGTGCCGCCTGCTGGCCGGGCGGGTGCCCGGTCGCAGCGTTTCGACCTGAGCACCGAAACGGCCGGCGGCCCGAGCCGCCGGCCGTTCTCCGCTGTCCTGAACCGGGAACAGGATGCGTTCCGGTCAGCTGTTTCCGGCGAGTTCGCGCAGCGCGCCGACGATGGCCTGTTGCAGTTCGGCCGGGGTCAGATCGTCGCGGTCGCCGGGCAGCGCGGCCGCGAGCATCGGGGCCAGGGCGCCGGCCAGCGCGACCTCGTCGACCTGGTCCCGGGTCGCGAGGGTGGTGATCGCGGTGCGGGCGTCGATCAGATGCCGGTACGTCCATTGGGCGTACGAGGCGAGCGACCAGTGCGTGTTGGCGGTGCCGTCCGGGTTCTTGTTGCCGGGTGGCGCCGGGATCAGTCCGTCGGTCTGGAGCATCGCGCCGGCGAGGGCGGCCCGGATCTCCTTGTCCTTGAGCATCGCGAGGAACTCGGCCTTGGTCATGGTGTCCTCCTCGGGGAGCAGCTGGATGTGCCGCAGCCACCGTGTCGCCAGCCGGACCATGCGGTGGCCGTCGGCGTCACGGTGTTCGGACAGATGGGTGTGGGTGCGGTGGCTGTCATCTCCGGTGGTGCGCCGGCCGAGCCGGTCCCAGCGGCGTACCGTTCGGCCGTCCGGGCTGTAGATGACTTCACGCAGGTCGCGGGTGTCCGGGTCGCCGGCTTTGCAGAGCGGGATCAGCCAGGCGTTGAAGTCGTAGAGGTCGAAGGTGCCGCGTGGGGTCTTGAGGCGGAAGTATCCGATGTCCATGGCGGAGGCGTGGTCGTCGAGGCCGTTCCGGTCGCGGGGGGACTCGTCGACGGAGTAGCGGTTGCGGTTCGCTCGGGCCCGGATCTGGTCCTTGCCCAGGTGGTAGGAGTCGCCGCCGGCCGCGTGGTCGGTGTCGCCGACGATTCCGGCCTCGAGCGGATCCAGGTCGTCGCCGACGGTTCGGCCGGGGTGTATGTCCAGGTGGTCCAGCAGTAGGCGCCGTGCTCGAAGATGGTTCGGTTTCGCGGCCGTCAATGCGGTTTCCTCCCTGCCGGTGGGGGGCGGACCGGTGTTACTCCGGATAACGGAGGAGATACCCGCTGTGGCACGCCACGATTGGCCGTCCTCAGATCGAGTGAGGGGGAAGGAGGTCGTGTCCCTCCCACGGGTCGACGGCTTCCGGGTAGGCGGGATCGGCGCCTCGCGGTGGCTCGATCCGGGTGGGTGCCGGAGGTTGCGGTCGGGGTGGCTCGACGCTGGTGGGTGCCGGAGGTTGCGGTCGGGGTGGCTCGATCCTGGTGGGCGCCGGTGGCGGCGGGGGCGGCGGGGGCGGCGGAGGTTCCGCTGGTGCCGGCCGGGACGGTTCGTCGCCGGCCGGGACGGCCAGCAGTTCGGAGGCGGTGGCGCGCTCCTCCTTGAGGCGGGCGCGGGCGGAATCGAACACCCGCCCGGTCAGGCCGGCCATCGGCTCGCCCTGCCACAGGTTGAGGTGACGGCGGATCTCGTCGGTGCCCGTACCGATGTCGCCGGTTCGATGCTCGGCGCGGGCCTGCTCCAGCGCCGCCCGGAAGAGGCCGGTGTCGAGGGTGTTCTCGCCGACCCGGAGCACATATCCCTCGTTCGTGAACGTCAGCAGCGACGTGCGTCCCGGATCGAGGGCGCGGCGCAGCCCGCCGATGCACCGCTGCACCACGTCGACGCCGTTCTCCGGCGGGTCCCCGTTCCACAGCGCGGCGACGATCTCCTGGACCGGCACCGGCCGGTCGGCGTGCAGCAGCAGAACGGCGAGAACCGCCCGCTGCACGAGCGGCCCGAGGTCCACCGGATCGTCGCCCCGGAACGCGCGAACCGGGCCGAGGAGCTCGAACCGCAGTGTGCCGGCGGACGAGCCGTCGATCATGTGTCCTACCCCCCAGGTTCCCCGCCGTGGCGTTACGGCAGGTCACGAGCAGCATAACGACGGCCGGCGGCGGCGAGGTTGACCGGGCGGGCGACTATCGGGTCTTGAATGCCGACCAGTTTCACGCGTTCGCCCGGACGGTGGTCATCCGGGCGAAGGAGGGTGTCCGGGGATGGCGGATGGCGTACCCGGCCGCGCGGTTGATCCGGGCCGGGGACCGCGGCTCGCGGATCGCCGTCGACGCCGTGTGGGAGGCCTGGCTCTGCGACGGGCATCCGCGGTGGTGGGCCGCTCTGCGACGGTGGCGTCGGCCGGCCCGGCGCGGATCCGCGTTGAACACCGGAATTCATGACGCGGACCTGGTGCACCACCTGAGTCTCGCCGCGCTGGACGACCCGGAGATCGGCTGGTCGCCGACCGGGATCGTGCACGCGGCGGAGATGACGGGGCATCCGATCTGCCGTATCGCGCGGCGGCGGATCCTCGACTTGGGCGAGAACCTGTGGATTGACGACATCTGCCTGGCCGCCGTCGGCCGTGACGGCGCCATCGCCTTCCTCGGCGACCACCGTCTGGTGCCCGTCGAACCGCCGGCGCACGCGGCCTACCTGCTGCTGACCGGCCAGCAGCAGCGTTACTGGGAAGTCGACCCGGACCAGCGGCTGCTCGTGCGGGCTTACCGGGAGCGGCCGGATCTGCGGCCGGCGCTGCGGGAGGCCATGCCGGGGTTCGGCGATGTCAATCCGGTGCGAACGATGGGTGCGGCGCTCACCGGCGTACGCATGGATCGCGACGAAGTCGCCTTTCTCTCCCGGCGCCTGGCCGAGGACCGCGACGAGGACGGGTTGTGGCGGCTGGCCGGGAATCTGCCACCGGCCGACGCCGTCATGGCGCTGCGGAGGGCCGATCCGGACTGGCGGCCGCCCGGCAGCGCGGACGCGGACCTTCACGCGCTGCTGCGCACGGCCGATGAACAGCGGTTGCGTGACCGCATCGAGTCGCTCACCGGCCCGCGGACGCTGCACGTGGGCGGGATGGTGGTGCACGGTGCTTTCAGCACCGACGACCGGATGCTGGCGGTGGTCACCCTCGCGATCGGCGCCCGGCTCTGGGTCTTCGACCTGGAGAGGGGTACGCCGCCCGCCGAGTTCCCGCTCGACGGCTACGGTCCCGCGCTCGTCTCCTTCGAAGGTCACCGGCCGATGGTCAGCCAGTGGTGGCCGGACGGCGACCCGACACGTTCCACGCTCTGGCGCATCGACGCCGGCCGGCGCACCGGCCGGACGATGCCGGGCTGGCCGCATCAGTTGCTGCCGGTCACCGTGGACGGGACCACCCAGGTCACGTTGTCGCGGTTCGACCCGTCGTCGCAGACGAACACGTTGATGCTGGCGCGCCGCAACGGCCCACCCGCGTTCCGGCCACCGGAGATCACCGTGCCGCGGGGCGCGCCGGCCTGGGCCGGGGACCAGGCGATCGGCCGGCTCCTGGCCACCGATCCGCTGCGCCGGCGGGTGGCGTTCGCCAACACCCGGATCATGGTGGCCGAATTGGCCCGGGGCAACCGGTTGCGGGGCCTGGCGGTGTCGGAGATCGGCACGTACGCCCCACAGGCACTCTGCCTCGGCGGAGGCGATCAGGTCTTCACCAGCGATCACCGCCGGACCACCCGCTGGCTGATCAACGGTGGGCGTCTGGAACAGGGCGGCAGCACGGATCTGGTCAGTGGCCGGCTCGTCTGGGTGCCGTACCGCGACGCCGTCCTCGTCGACGGCCGTGGCCGCGGCTTCCGCTATCTGGACGCCGAGACCTTGCGGCCGTTGGAGCGGCCCGGCGGTCTCGACGGCATGCGCGGGGACGCGCTGCTGTGGGGTGCGGCGAACGGGTCGCACGCGGCCGGGCGCACCGGCCGGGTCGACGTCGTCCTCGCCTCCGCGGTGGCCCTCGCCGACCTGGCCCGCCGGCCGATGTCCGAGGCGACCGCGGCGGACCACGAGACGCTGGCGGCCGCCCGCCGCAGCCCGGTCCTGCGGGAACAGGCCGGAATACTGCTGGACGTGCTCGAAGCCAACCATCTGCGCCGCACCGGCGGCCCACCCCCGGTCCCCGACGACCGGTGACACCCCCACCGCCGGGTATCGGATAGCGTTCCGGAGGTGAACCGAGATCTTGAAGCGGCCCGGGACCTCACCGTCGACCTGGCGGTTCGTGCCGGACGGTTGCAGCTGGAACGGCGCGACACGCTGCGGATGGGCGCGCCCAAGGCGCACGCCAACGATGTCGTCTCGGACGTCGACATCGCCAGTGAGCGCCTGATCGTCGACGGGATCCTCGCGGCCTGGCCGGACGACGCCATCCAGGCGGAGGAGGGACACGGGCGGTCCGGTGGGAGTGGCTGGATGTGGGTCGTCGATCCGCTGGACGGCACGCGCAACTACGTCAGCCGTACCGGGCCGTGGTCGGTTTGTATCGCGCTCTACCAGGGGGAGCAGCCGCGGATGGCGGTGGTGCACGACCCCGCCGGGAACGAGACGTTCAGCGCGGTCGACGGCGGTGGGGCGTTCCTGAACGGGCAGCCGATCGCGGTGTCGAGCGGGCCGCCGCTGGCCGAAGCGCTCGTCGGCGTCAGTTTCCAGCCGAACCCGAAGACCAAGGAGCGCACCGGAAAGCTGGTTCGCGAGCTGCTGCCGCTGGTCGGCGACATCCGCCGGATCCCGGCCGCGCTGAACCTGGTCTACCAGGCCGCCGGCCGGCTGGACGGCGGCGTCGCCCTCGACACGAACCTGTGGGACATCGCCGCCGGCGCCCTGATCGCCCGGGAGGCCGGGGTGACCCTCGGCGGCCACGGCCCGGACTTCTCCACCGAGCTGACCATCGGCGCCGCCCCGGCCCTGTGGGAGGCGCTCGCCCAGCGGGTCCGCGCCGCCGCCTGACCTACGCGGCGATGCGGTAGGGCTCGGGGACGGGGGCGGTGCGGCGGAGGTCGTAGCCGGGTTCCAGGGTGTGGAACAGGCGGTCCCAGACGGTGGTGTAGAAGCCGAGGTTGTAGCGCGGCTCGGCGTGATGTCCGACGTGCATGGTGGGGGTGGCGATCCACCGGAAGACCGCATGGCCGCGTACCGCCGGGGGCAGTGGTTCCACGCCGAGGTGGCCGAGGATGCCGAAGATGAGGTTGAGCGCCGTGTAGGCGGCCAGCGCCCACACCGAGAACGGGTGGGCGGCCAGGACCAGCAGCCACATCGCCCCGAAACCGATCGCCTCGAACGGGTGCAGCGCGAACAGGGTGATCGGGCGGGCGTCGGCGAAGACGTGGTGCAGCCGGTGCACCCAGGGGAACAGCACGCGAAGATGGACGGTCGCGTGTCCCGCGTACATCAGCACGTCCATCACCATGACCAGCGCGACCAGTTCGGCGAGTGTGGCCGGGCCGAGATCGGTGGTCAGGACGATGGCGCCGGCCTTCCACAGCCACCACCCGGCGACGGTGACCGCCGTGTTCAGGACGGTGGTGCCGGCGACCAGCGCGAGTTCCTGCCCGCTGACAGGCCCCGGATCGGGGGTGAGCCGCTGTGCGCCGGGCAGCCGCAGCGCCACGTGCCCGAGCAGCGCGCCCACGCCGACCAGCAGGATGTTCTCCGCCAGGGCGAGCAGGGCGAACCAACCCGGGTGCACGGTCTCGAGAAACTCCAGCATGCCGTCCCCTCCGCCGACGCACGATGACGCCCGCGAGCGTACGCGGAAAGGTCAGGAGTCCGGTTCGAGGAGCGGCCTCAGCAGGGCGGTGAGCTGCTCGCGCTGGTCGGGGCGCAGCCGGTCCAGGTCGGGGGCGAGGAAGTCGCGGGCCTCGCCGTACAGCCGCCGGGTGAGTTCGTGGCCGGCCGGAGTGAGGAAGACGTCGACGGCGCGGCGGTCGGTCGGGTTCTTCTCGCGGGCCAGCAGGCCGCGGCGTTCGGCGCGGTCGATCAGGCCGGACATCGTGGACTTGTCGAGGCCCAGGTAGGCGGCGAGTTCGGTGACGCGGGGACGGCGGTCGCGCAGGATGCCGAACACCCGTAGCTGGGTGAGGGACAGGTCGTTCGCGGCGCCGATGCGGGTGAGCACGCCGGTCACCTGGAACGTGTAGCGGACCAGGGCGTCGAGGAGGGTGTCCACGGAGTCCTCGGAAGTCATGTCGCCATCCTAGTTGACATGGTTGGTAATCCCAACCATTCTGGAGGTCGTTGGTAATACAAACCATCTTCGGAGGTTCCCGTGCGCGCCGCAGTCCTGAACTCGTTCGACACCCCGCCCGCCTACCGCGACCACCCGGATCCGGCCACCACCGGTGACGGCGAGATGGTCGTCGAGGTGCTCGCGGCCGGTCTGCACCACCTGACCCGGTCCAAGGCCACCGGGGCGCACTACAGCAGCAACGGCGTTTTCCCGCTGGTCCCCGGCGTCGACGGGGTCGTCCGCGACCCGGCCGGCCGGCTGCGCTACGCGGTCCTCGACGACACCAGCCTCGGCACCTTCGCCGATCGGACCGTCATCGACGTACGCCGCAGTGTGGTCCTGCCGGACGGTGTCGATCCGGTCCGCATCGCCGCCGCGATGAACCCGGGAATGTCCTCGTGGGTGGCCCTGCGCCGCCGCATCGCGTTCCAGCCGGGCCAGCGGGTCCTGATCATCGGAGCCACCGGCAACGCCGGCCGGATGGCGGTCCAGATCGCGAAACTGTTCGGCGCCGGTCACGTGATCGCCGCCGGGCGCGACGCGGCCCGCCTGGCCGCCCTCACCGAGCTCGGCGCTGACGAGATCCGCACGTTCGACGAGATCCAGCACGCGGCGGACGTCGACGTCGTCCTCGACTACGTGTGGGGTGAGCCCGCCGCCGGCGCGATGATCCCGATGCTCACCGCGCGCGCCGACCGCACCGCGCCGCTGACCTGGATCCAGATCGGGTCGATGGCCGGCGCGGACGCGCCGATCCCGTCGGCGGCGCTGCGAGCCGCCCGGCTGGAGATCATCGGCAGCGGCATCGGTTCGGTGCCGGCCCGCGACTTCCTCGCCGAGCTGCCGCAACTCGCGGCCGCGGTCGCCGGGGACACCATCGAGGTACGGGCGAAGGCCGTGCCGCTGGCCGACATCAGCCGGGCCTGGACCGCCGCCGACACCGGCGACCGCATCGTGCTGGTGCCCTGACGACGGGCGGCGCGGGCGCCGAACGGCTGGCAGAGTGGCAGGGTGAATCGTGAAGAGGGCGCCGGCCCGCTGCACCGGCTCACGTCGTGCCGCCGCAGATGAAGGCGTACCCGGACGGGCTGGAGATCCTGCCCCTGCCCCGGGACCTGCCCGATCCGGGCGTGAGCGCCACCGCGGTCCGGGCCGGGGTGGCGGCTCCGGCCCGGCCGCTGGACGCCGCGCACCTGGGCCGGATCCTGTTCCTGGGCGCCGGAGTGGTGCGCAGCGGCGAGCGCGACGGGCGCCGCATCCCGCGCCTGACCGCATCCTGACCGTACGCCTCGTCAGATGTCGAGGATCAGCGCACGATGGTCGGAGACCTCCGGCTCGGTCATGATCTCGAACCGCTTGACCGCGGTCACGTCGGAGATCAACAGGTAGCTCGCGTGGCGGACCGGCTTGGGGTAACGCGACGTGCGGGTGTCGGCGTCGCGAACCAGGTCGGTCAGCCCGATCTCCGCCAGCACCGCGAAGGTCTCACTGCCGGGCAGCAGATTCAGGTCACCGCAGACCACGACGAGATCCTCCGGACCACGAAGCCGTTGTACGAGGGCCGCGAGCCGCTCGGCCTGACCGCGCCGGGCCGGGGTGTCGCCCTTGCCGTCGGGGTCCCGCAACCCGTGCACCTGGACCACCCAGACGGACCGGCCGCTGTCATTCGCCACGGTGCGCACGGCCAGGGCGATGCGGGGCCGGTTGCCGGCCGGCCACTCGTCGTGACCGGTGAACCGTCCATGCACGAACGTGGCGTCGAGGCCGCACACCGTCAAGTCCTCGGCGACCAGGGTGGCCAGGCCGAAGTCCTGCCGGTGGCGGGCGCCCGTGCCGTCGTACACCGGACCGGAGTCGCTGGCCGCGAAGAACGCCTGATGGCGGGGTAGCGCCGCGCGGACGTCCTCGAAGAGATCGGCCCGCTGGGGCAGCGACCGTTCGATGTCGTCGAAGCGGGTCCAGCCGCTGAGCCCCGGGGTTCGCGTCACCTCCTGGAGGCAGGCGATGTCCGCGCCGCCGCCGGGCAGCCAGGTGAGCAGCTCGTCGGCCATCGCCCCACCCCAGGCGTTCACACTCGCGATCCGCATCATGACCTTCCTGCCACATCACCGGTACGAGAATCGCTGCACATGATCCTGAATCGCCGGATCCGGCGCGACTGAAATAGGGCCCGGGCGGCCGTATTCTCAAATGCGCTCCGGCGCCGACATGCGCATTCGCTGTGGCACCGACATTCGTTCCAGCGCCGACGGAAATGAGGAGACCATGCGGATCACCGTGCTGGGTGCGGGTTCGTGGGGCACCACGGTCGCGTCCGTTCTCACCCGCCGGGATCACGAGTCGCTGATCTGGGCGCGTAATCCCGCCACCGCCGAAGAGATCGACGTCAAGCATTGCAACGAGCGCTATCTGGCCGGTTTCCCGCTGCCGAAGCGACTTCGCGCCACCGCCGACCTCGCCGAGGCGGCCGCCCACGCCGAGCTGCTGGTCGTCGGGGTGCCCACCGGCGCGTTCCGGGACACGCTGGAGCAGGTCAAACCGAACCTGCACCCGTGGATTCCGGTGGTGAGTCTCAGCAAGGGGCTGGAGCGCGACTCGCTGCTGCGGATGACCGAGGTGATCAAGGAGGTGCTGCCCGGCCATCCGGCGGCCGCCCTCACCGGCCCCAACCTGGCCAAGGAGATCATGGCTGGAATGGCGGCGGCCACCGTGATCGCGACAGAGGACCTGACCGTCGCCACCGAGATCCAGCGGGTGTTCCGGCGCGGCCTGCTGCGCGTCTACACCAACCACGACGTCATCGGCTGCGAGGTCGGCGGCGCGCTGAAGAACGTCGTCGCCATCGCCACCGGCATCGCCCAGGGACTGGGCGTCGGCGACAACACCCGGGCCGGCGTGATCTCCCGCGGGCTCGCCGAGCTGACCACCCTGGCCGTCGCGATGGGCGGCGAACCCAGCACGCTGGCCGGCCTGGCCGGAATGGGCGACCTGGTGGCGACGTGCATCAGCCCGCACAGCCGCAACCGGCACGTCGGCGAGCAACTCGGCCGCGGCCGCCGCCTCGACGACATCCTGGCGGAGATGGGGCAGGTCGCCGAAGGGGTCAAGACCGTCCACGCCGCCGTCCGGTTGGCCGACCAGCACGAACTGCCCATGCCCATCACCCGGACGATCCACCGGGTCGTCACCGGCGAGATCACCGCCGAACGCGCCTACGAGGGCCTGCTGCGCACCCATCCGGCCGGCCACGAGTCCGAACCCGGCTGACGCCGACGATCGCTGGGTGCCGCGTAGTCTTCGGCTGATGCGGGAGATCGTGACGTATGTCGAGATGACCGGCCGGGACCAGCTCGCCCCGGCCGGGCCGGTGCCCGGCCTGGCGCTGGAGACCCTGGACCGCGACTCACCCCTGGTGGTCGGCATGCAGGTCGAGATCGGTGCACCGTACGGCTGGAAGTGCGCCGGCCGCACCGATCAGGAATGGGCCGTCTGGTATGCCGAGCACCCGGATCGGCTGTTCCGGTTGTTGACCTTCCACGGCGAGCCGGCCGGCCTGGTCACCTACGATCTCCACCCCGGTGACGAGGTGGAGATCGAGACCTTCGGGCTGACACCGGACTTCGTCGGCCGGGGCCTGGGCGGATACGCGCTGACCCTCGCGCTGCGGCAGGCGTGGGAGCTGACGCCCACGGTGGCGAGGGTGTGGCTGCACACGTCGTCGCTGGACCACCCCCACGCGCTGCGCAACTATCACCGCCGTGGCCTGCGCACCTTCAAGACCGAAGACGGCGACCGCGGGTGATCAGGGCGCCCAGATCCAGGCGTCGCCGACGACGGCCGGTGTGGGGTCCCAGCGTGCGCCGCCGAACACCACCATGCGTACGCCGGACGCGACGACCGTGCGATGGGTGACGTCGCCGCCGGGGATGGCGGGAATCGGCTGCCACGTACCGGTCGTGGTGTCGAGAACGGCGCCCTCGGAACCGAAGTAGACCGCCGCGCCGCCGGTTCGGGCGCCCGCGGAGAGGACGTCGCCGGCCGGCGGTTTCGGCAGATCCGACCAGGCGCCGGTGGCCGGGGCGACGATGCCGCCGTACGGGTAGGTGCGTCCCCAGCCGTTGACCTCCCCGCCGTCGGCGCCGCCGAGCATCGGGTTGACCAGCTCGTCACCGGCCGCCAGCCACGGCCCGGTGCCGAGGATCGGTGAGTCGGGCAGCCGCCGCCACGACCCGGTGGCGAGATTCAGCGCCGCGGCCCGGGTGAGCGTCGGCCCGTCGGCGCCCGGGTTCGGGACGAGTTCGTGGTCGAACAGGACCACCTCGCTGCCGGTCCAGGCCATCGCCCGGTCGAACGCGGGATTCAGCGGATCCGCCGGCAGCGCGGCCCACGTCGCCGTCCGGGCGTCGAAGACGTAGTCCTTCCCGCCGCCGTTCTCCTCGCTGCCCAGGTAGGCCACGAGCCGGTCGCCCGCGGCGAGCAGCTGGTAGCCGCCACCGAACGGCACCGCCACCTTCGTCCAGGTGTCGTCGCCGATCCGGTAGGCGAGCAGTTGCTTCCCGTCGCCCGGCAGCACGTACGCCGTGTCGCCGACGACGGCGCCGGGCTCGCCGGTCAGCGCCACCGGCGAGTCGGCGATCTTCCGCCAGCGGTTGGTGGCCGGGTCGAAGGCGGCGCCGTCGGTGAGCGGCGTGGGGTCGCCGACACAGGAGGCGTTGGGCGGGCAGGGCGCCGCGTCGGTGCCGCCGACGATCAGCACCTCCCGGCCGGTCCACAGCCCCAGCACCGCCTCACGCGGGCTCAGCGGCGACGTCGGCAACGCCGTCCACCCGCCCGTGCCCGCCTCGGCCACCACCGCCGCCGGTTCGGTGTTCTCGGCGCAGCCCGCGAGCACCCCACACAGACCGACGATCACCACTGCCATCCCCGTACGTCTCATCGCGGTTGGACTCCCGGCCCGCCGTCCCGGTTCCCGCGCGCACGTGGAGGGCGGGGACGCCCGGACCATGATTTGCGATGATCGGCGGATGGAGTTCCTGCTCGACCCGCCGTACGGAGTCGGACCGCTGCGGCTGGGGATGGACGCGGACGAGGCGCGGGCCGCGCTGGAGACCGTCGGGCCGTTGCGGCCGTCGGCCGATGGCACGCTCGCCGTGCATCTGGACAGCGGTCTCGGGTTCAGCGTGGGGTTCGGAGCCGGGCCGACACTCGGCCGGGTCAACGCGATCGAGGTGTGGCGGCCGCACGAGCGGGACGTGGTGCGGTTCCGTGACGTCGACGTGTTCGGGCTGCCCGCGCTGGAGGTCGTGGCCGGGATCCGGCGCCACGTGGACGTCGTCGCGAACGAGGACGACGACGGGTTCACCGCACGGGAGCTGTATCTCGCGCTGTGGCGGCCCTTCGCGGAGGACGACGATCCGGAGGAGGCCGAGGGCTACTTCTTCCAGTCGGTGCTCGTCGCCAGGCCGGGTTACGACGACACTCCGGCCGAGGCGGCGGCACGGCTGGCGGCCGGACAGGAGCCCGGGTACTGATTCCATCGGGGTGGAGCCGGCGATTCACCACCGGACCGCGGTCACGGGCGGTCGTACAGCCTCCAGTGGTCCAGTTCGGTGAGGGCGCGCGCGTAGGCGCGGATCGAGGTGCCGGCCGTCAGCCCTGCGATGCCCACGTGTTCGGCGGCGAGCCGTTCGGCGTCGGCCGGGTCGGTGGGTGGGCGGGAGACCGCGAAGCCGGTGGCGAGGCCGATGACGACGGGGATCGCGCCGTACCGGTCGTACCATCGGCGGGCGGCGGCTGTGGACACCGCCGAGTTCTGGCCCATCAGGGCGGCGTACCCGTCGAGGTACGCGAAGGCCGCCCACGGCTCCGGTCGCGGCACGATGACCAGCGCTTCGGGTTCGCCGAACGATGCCACGTCGTAGCGGTCCAGGTGGTAACCCTCGTCGCCGGTGCCGAGGATCTCCAGGTCCCGATCGCGGGAGCCGGGCATCTGTGAACCCGGTCGCCGTGTCAGGAAGTCCTCCACGTCGAAGTCCGCGGCCTGCGTGATCAGCTCGCCGGGGGCGACGGCGTGATGGAAGACCGGGTCGGTGACCAGGAACGACGGATTGACGAGAACCGGATAGTGGTCCTCGAGCCCGGCACGCGCCGAGCGCCACATCCGCTGGGCGTCCCCGGCGATGTCCACGACGATCACCGTCTCGTCGTGGATGTCGTACTGCCTGGCGCGGTGTGACTCGAGACCGGCGGCTCGCAAGATCTGTTGCACGCCGTGGATGCTAGAGAACCGCCGCACGGCTGAGGGTGGACGACCCGGGTGCCTGCCGGCAGGGCCACTCGCTCAGGGTGACCGAAAGATGGGCGGCCGTGACCGGCGGCATTCCCGAAAGCGGCGGTCTGCCCGGCCGGCCCGGGCACCGATCTACGCCCGGCGGGGGCGGCACAGGCGGGAGTGGGCAGCAAGCGCGCCGACCGGACGGAACGGCCGTGACAAGACGGGACGAAGTCACGCGTACAGAGAAGGAAGAGCTGGAAGCGAGAGGCGGACCTGGACCACGAAAGATCTTCCACGGGGTCGATGGGGTCGGTGGTTTGCGGCATGATCCGAGCGTGGAACCGATGACCGGGGTGGCGCTGCGGCCGATCGAGGATGCCGATCTGGACGCGCTGTTCGCGATGATGAGGGATCCGGTGGCGGTGCGGATGGCCGCGTTCACGGCCGCGGATCCCGACGACCGGGCCGCGTTCGACGCCCACATGGCGAAGGTGCGGGCGGCGCCCGGGGTCACCAACCGGGCGATCACCGTGGACGGGCGGCTCGCCGGGAGTGTCGCGGCCTTCGTCATGGACGGGGACACCGAGGTCACGTACTGGATCGACCGGGCCCTGTGGGGTCGCGGCATCGCCGGGCGGGCGCTGGCCCTGCTGCTCGCCGAGGTCACCGTCCGGCCGGTGTTCGCGCGGGCCGCGAGCGACAACACGGGCTCACTCGCGGTGCTGCGGCGGGCGGGCTTTCAGATCATCGGTACGGACGTCGGATACGCGAACGGGCGCAGAGGCGAGATCGAGGAGACGATCCTGCGCCTGGATCACGCCGCCGGCGCGTAGGCCCGCCGGAGGGCGTCGGTGACGGCGTCGGCCGGCATCGGCCGGGCCAGGTGGAAGCCCTGGGCGAAGTCGCAGCCGATCTCGCTGAGCGCGGCGAGCGTGGACGCGTCCTCGATGCCCTCGGCGACGACGGTGAGGCCGAGGTTGTGGCCGAGTTCGACGGTGGAGGCCACCAGTGCCCGGTTGCCGCGGTCGGTGCTCATGTCCTGCACGAACGACCGGTCGATCTTGAGTTCGTCGAGCGGCAGCAGCCGCAGGTAGGTCATCGACGAGTAGCCGGTGCCGTAGTCGTCCACGGAGATCTTCACACCGAGACGGCGGATGCGGTGCAGCGCCTCGATGGCGGTGTTCGGGTCGCTCATGATGCTGTACTCGGTGACCTCGATGCACAGCCGCTCGCCGGGCACGTTGATCTCGCGCAGCAGGGCGGCGACCTGATCGGGGAAGTCCGCGTCCAGCAGCGACCGGGTGGAGATGTTGACGGCGACCGGAACGCGGTAGCCGGCGTCGAGCCAGATCCGGGCCTGGGTCAGCGCCTCGGTGAGCACCTGGTGGGTGAACTTGTGGATCAGGGTGGTGGCCTCCAGGACCGGGATGAACGCGCCGGGGGAGATCGGCCCCTTGGTGGGGTGCTGCCAGCGGGCCAGCGCCTCGACGCCGACGAGCGCCCCGCTGCCGATGTCGACCTTCGGCTGGTAGTGCAGGCTGATCTCGCCGCCGTGGTCCAGGGCGCGGCGCAGGTCGCCGAGCAGGGTGAGCCGGGCGTTGCTGTCCTCGGTGGTGCTGGTGGTGAAGCGGCGGAACCCGAGCCGCTGCTGCTTGGCGATGCTCATCGCGGTGTCGGCGTGCCGCAGCAGGGTGGGCACGTCCTCGCCGGGGCGGGCGGTGGCGGCGCCGACGCTGACCTCCAGGTCGACGGTGAGGTCGTCGATGACGAACGGCTCGTCGAAGGCGTCGGTGAGGCGGGCGGCGATGGCCTCGCCGATCTCCGGGTCGGCGTCGCGCAGCAGGACGGCGAACTCGTCGCCGCCGAGCCGGGCGACGAAGTCGTGTTCGCGTACGGAGACCAGCAGCCGCCGGCTGACATGGGTGAGCAGCAGGTCGCCGACGCGGTGGCCGAGCTGCTCGTTGACGTCGCGGAAGCCGTCGAGGTTGACCACCAGCACGGTGGCCCGGCCGGGACGGGGTTCGCCGGCGCGCCGCCGGTGGCTGGTGTCCTCGGCCAGCGCCCGCCGGGTGCGGTTGGCGAAGGCGGTGCGGTTGGGCAGGCCGGTCAGCGGGTCGGTGGCGGCCATCGTCTCGACCTGGCGGCGGTGGGCGCGCGCGGACCAGCCGAACAGGGCGAGCACGAGCAGGGTGACCACGAAGGCCAGGCCGTTGCCCCACAGCAGCTGCCGCGACTCGCTCTGCCCGTGTGCCTGCCTGCCGGCGTGTTCGGCCAGGTGGTGCTCCTGTTCGGCCAGCACGGTGTCCATGATCCGGGTGGCGGTGGGTGCGATCACCGCGTCCAGGCGCTGTTCGGCCGCTTCCGGGTCGCCCTGGTCGATGAGGTCGAGGTAGGTGGCGATCTCGCCGTTGAGGCCCCGGTGCGCCTGCACGATCTCGTCGGTGAGCTGCTGGTCCTGGATGTCGATGGCGGCCATGTGCTCCATGGCGTCCTGCGCCTGCCGGTACACGTCGAGTAGCCGCCGGTGTCCCTCTCCGCCGGGTTTGCGCAGTACCTCCTGCATCAGCGCCCATTCCCACCGGACCAGGTAGGCGGCCTGCTGGTAGGCGTCGATGCTGGCGCTGTCGGCGGCGAGCTGGGCGACGATGTCCGCCTGCTGCCGGCTGCCGAACACCGTGGAACCGGACAGGCCCGCCAGCGCGACGGCCAACAGCCCGACCAGCCACCGTGAAGCACCACGCGCCGACCTCATACTCACCTCCCGGCATCTCCCCGCGTCCCCATCCCTTCGGCACCGGCCGAGTGGACGTGACAACCCATCCGGTTGCACGGAGGGAGCAGATCACCCGGATGGCGCCGGCGCCTGGCCGCGACCCGGCCGGCCGGTGACCCGGGACCTTGGACCCTCGCGCCGGGCCGCGGCGGCGGGCAACACTTGATCCGGCAAGAGCGGAACAGAGCGACACGGAGAGGCGGTGACCGCGATCGGACTCCTTTTCAGCCAGCGGTGCCACGACAGCCGCCGATCTCAGAACGGTCCCGGGCTCATCGGCAAGGTCCCAGCCGGCCCGCGGACCACGGCGGCTTCCCGATGACGGCCGGGCACGACAGTGCCCGGCCGTTGTCGTTCTCAGACCTTGGCGACCTTGATCTCGCCGCGGCGGTGCTGCCGGATCCCGGTGGCGACCCCGGCGACGAGCACCGCCGCGCACAGGGCGACCAGCACCCGCGGGGCCAGGTCCAGCACCATGATCAGCGCGATGGCCGGAATGCCGAGGCCCGGCCAGATCAGCGCGGCCCGGTAGCGGCGTGACAGCACGCCCTGGATGACGGCGGCGCTGAGCAGGTAGCCGGCCAGGCCCAGCCCGAGGACGCCGCGCGTACCGGCGCTCAGGTGCTCCTCCGAACCGTGCGCGATCGCGCCCTCCAGGCCCACCGCCACCGCCGCGAGGCTGACCGCCACCGGCAGATGGGCGTACACGTAGAAGTCGTGCACCCCCTGGTGGGTCCGCTTGCCGCCCTCCTGCACCAGCCGCCGTTTCGCCGCGCCGCCGGACAGGTCGAAATACGACCACCACAGCGCGGCGGCCACCAGGAACGCGGCGCCGGCGGTGGACGCCGCGCCGGCTGTCCACTTCCCGTCGTGCAGGCCGTGCACGGTCGCCGCCACCGACTCGCCGAGCAGCAGGATGACGAACAGCCCGAACCTCTCCGGCAGGTGCTCCATGTGCAGGGGCGGGGCGTCCGGCTTGCGGGCGCTCAGCGTCGGGCCGAGCAGATCGACCAGTACGCCGGCAGCCCACAGCACGTACCGGCCGGGCGCCGGCACCGCCAGCGACACCAGCCAGAGACCGGCGCCGGCGGCATGACCGATCAGGTACGGCCGGATGCCCGCCCTGGTTTCCGGAAGTGTCCGCCACACCCGCAGGTAGCCGGCGATCAGCACGATCCGCAGGACCACGTAGCCGAGCGCGAACCACGTCCCGGCCGGGCCGGTGACCTCGCCGGCCGTCGACGCCATCACGATCACCCCGGCCATGCCGGTCAAGGTGAGCAGCCGGAAGATCGCGTCGTCGGTGTCGAACCGGTTGGCGTACAGGGTGGTGCTGGCCCACGCCCACCAGCCGACCGCCACGACCGCCGCGAACCGCAACCCGCCGCCGACCGTCTCGTGTTTCGCCAGCATGTTCGCGCAGCCCGCCACGAACAGCACGAACGCCAGGTCGAAGAAGAGCTCCAGCCGGGTCGCCGAGCGGTTCGACTCCTGGTTGACGTCGTCGGGCGGGCGGACGAGTTCGCGTTCCTCCCGGTCCTCCCGCTCCAGGCGGGCGCGGTCCTCGGTGTTCTGCTCTGCTGACACGGCTACGCCCTACCCGAACCGGTCCGCACCCAATCGGCGTGATTCCGCCTGTCGTTCTGCCTGGGCGGAAACGGGCATCGCTGCTTGCATGAAGGGATCAACACTGGTGACCGTGTGGCCGGGGAGAACATGTACGTACAGCGATCACTGGTCGGCCGGGCGCCGGAACAGGCGACCATCGGCGGGCTGCTCGATCGCGCGGCCGACGGTGGCGCCGCACTCGTCATCCGCGGTGCGCCGGGGGTGGGCAAGTCGGCGCTGCTGGAGTGGGCCGCCGCCACCGCCGGGGAGAAGTTCCAGCTGCTGCGGGCGGCCGGGTCGGTCACCGAGTTCGGTCTGCCCTACGCGGCGCTGCACCAGGTGATGCGGCCGGTCCTCGGGCACCGCAACCGGCTCGCCCCGAAGTACCGGCTCGCCCTCGACGTCGCGTTCGGGCGGACCTCCGGCGCGCCGCCGGAGCAGTCCACGGTCGCGATGGCCGCGCTCGACCTGCTCGCCGAGGCGGCCGCCGACCGGCCCATCCTGCTGCTGGCCGACGACGCCCAGTGGATGGACGTGGCCAGCCAGCAGACCCTGGCGTTCCTCGCCCGGCGGGTCACCGCCGACCGGATCGTGCTGCTCGCCACCCATCGCGACACCGAACCCGGGCTGCTGCTGGACGCCGCGGTCCCGGCGGTGGAGATCGGCCCGCTCGACGCCCGGTCCGCGGCCGACCTGCTCGACGGCGCGGCCGGCGCCCTCGACCCGGGCGTACGGGCACGGGTGCTCGACGCCGCCCGCGGCAACCCGCTCGCCCTGCTGGAGCTGCCGCGCGCGGCCGGCCTCTACCCGGGCGCCGGCGCCGGGCGGATCGCGCTGACCGCCCGCCTGGAGTACTCGTTCCTCGCCCGTACCGGTGAACTGGACGCCCCGACCACGACGGTGCTGGAGGTGGCCGCGCTCAGCGACGCCGACGACGTGGCCGAAATCGTCACGGCCGCCGAGTTTCTCGCCTCGCCCGGCGCCCCGCCGTCGCTCGACCCCGCGGTGGCCGCCGGACTGATCGTGGTGGACGGCGCGTCGGTCCGGTTCCGGCACCCGCTGATCCGGTCGGCGATCCTGCAGCGGCTCGGGCCGGACCGGCGGCGCGCCTGCCACGCCGCTCTCGCGCGGGCGCTGTCCGGCCAGCCGGAACGGTCGGTGTGGCACCGGGCCGGTGCGGCGCTGCGGCCCGACGCCGCGCTGGCCGCCGAACTGGAACAGCACGCCGACCGGGCGATCCGGCGCGGGGCGCAGGCGTTCGCGGTACGAGCCCTGGAACGCGCCGCCCAACTGTCGGACGACCGCCGTGACCGGGCGGCACGCACCTACCGGGCGGCCGCGCTCGCCTACACGGCCGGGCAGCCGAAGAGCGGGGAACGACTGCGCCGGCACCACCGCGACCTGATCGACGGCGGGCACGACGAGCTGCGGCACGAGTGGCTCAACGAACTGGCCGACAGCGACCACGGCGGTGAGCAGCGCATCCACACGCTGCTCGGCCACGCCGAACGGGCCACGGCGACCGGCGACCACACCCTGGCCACCGACTTCCTTCGCGCGGCGGCGCTGCGCTGCTGGAACCTCTCACCCGGGCGGCCGGTCGGGCGGGAGGTGATCGCGGTGGCGGAACGACTGGGGGTCACCGACATCGCGACACGGGCGCAGCTGCTGGCGTACGGGTCGCCGTTCGACAGCGACGGCACCATCCGCGCGCTGATCGCCCAGGTGCCGCCGGCCGGCCGGGACGCGGCCACCACGTACCGGCTCGCCCACGCCGCCGCCTGCGCCGGAGCCTCCGACGTCTCCGAAGGGCTGCTCACCGAGGCCGCCGACCGGATCCGGTCCGAAGGGCACCTGCACACCCTCGGCCGGACCCTGTCGCTGCTGGCCTGGTCGGCCCTGCGGCGCGGATCCTGGTCACACGCGGTCGCCGCCGCCGAGGAGAGCACCCGGCTGTGCGCCGAGACCCGCCAGCCGTTCTGGGAGGCGGCGTCACTGGTCGCCCACGCCATGGTCGCGGCGTTCCGCGGTGACTTCACCGGCGCCGAGAACCTCGTGGTGGCCGCCGACCGGCTCAACCCCCGCCGGTTCGCCACCATCGACGCGGTCGCGCAGCTCGCCCGGGCGGCCGTCGCCTTCGGACAGGGCCGGTACGAGCAGGCGTTCACCTGCCTGGCCCAGCTGCACGACCCGGGCGGCAGCGCCTACCACCCGGCGCACGCCCTGTGGTCGCTGGCCGGCCTGGCCGAAGCCGCCGTCGCCTGCGGCCGGGAGGACGCCGCCCGTACGCTCATCGCCCGGCTGCCCGCCGAGGTGCGCGCCACCACCTCACCCACCGGGCGGATGAACCTCACGTTCGCCGAAGCGGTCCTCACCGACTCGTTTACCACGGCCATGGCCGCCGACATGACGATGTGGCCGTACGAGCGCTACCGCCTGTCCTTCGCCTACGGCATGTCGCTGCGCCGCCGCCGTCGGGTCCGCGAGTCGCGCGACCACCTGCGTACCGCCCGGGACGGATTCGACAGCATCGGCGCCCACCCGCTCGCCGACCGCGCCCGCACCGAACTGCGGGCGGCGGGGGAGCGCAGCGACTCACCCGTCACCGACGTGTGGGACTCGCTGTCACCACAGGAGATCCAGATCGCGTCCATGGTGGCCCGCGGCATGACCAACCGGGACATCGCCAAGAGCCTGTTCATCTCCCACCGCACCGTCGGCAGCCACCTGTACCGGATGTTCCCGAAACTCGGCATCACCTCCCGCGGCGAGCTCCAGCGGATGGCCGCCGAACACGAACGATGAACGCAGTCATCTGACTCACGCGCGGGTACCCGTCGCCGCCATAGGTTCCAGCCAGGACTTCGAGAAAGAGGACGCCACCATGCCCTTCGTCACCACGGCCGACGGCACCGACATCTTCTACAAGGACTGGGGCAGCGGCCGCCCGGTCGTGCTCGCCCACGGCTGGCCACTCAACGCCGACAGCTGGGAGGCCCAGCAGCTGTTCCTCGCCGGCAACGGCTACCGGGCGATCGCCCACGACCGGCGCGGCCACGGCAGATCGACGCAGTCGTGGCACGGCAACGAGATGGACACGTACGCCGACGACCTCGCCGCGCTGCTCGACCACCTCGACCTGTACGACGTGACGCTGGTCGGCTTCTCCACCGGCGGCGGCGAGATCACCCGCTACATCGGCCGGCACGGCACCGCCCGGGTCGCGCAGGCCGTGCTCGTCTCCGCCGTGCCGCCGCTGATGCTGCTGCGCGACGACAACCCCGGCGGTGTCCCGATCGAGGTGTTCGACGGCATTCGCGCCGGCTCGATCGCCGACCGGTCACAGCTGTACAAGGACCTCGCCGACGGGCCGTTCTTCGGCAACAACCGGCCCGGCGTGGAGATCTCGCAGGGCATCCGGGACGCGTTCTGGCTCCAGTCGATGGCGGCCGGGCACCGCAACGCCTACGAGTCGATCGCCGCCTTCTCGGCCACCGACTTCCGCGGCGACCTGGCCACGTTCGACATCCCGACCCTGGTCATCCACGGTGACGACGACCAGGTGGTGCCGTTCGAGGTCGGCGGGAAGGCGTCGGCCGCCCTGATCAAGGGCGCCGAGCTGATCGTCTACCCGGGCGCGCCGCACGGCATCACCGACACCCACAAGCAGCGGCTCGGCGACGACCTGCTCGCCTTCCTCAACACCTACGGAGCCTGATCATGACGTCCACCCCTGACACGATCGTGCTGGTGCACGGCTTCTGGGTCACCCCGCGCAGTTGGGAGAACTGGATCACCCACTACGAGAACAAGGGCTTCCGGGTGCTGGCTCCCGGCTATCCCGGCTTCGAGGTCGAGGTCGAGGAACTGAACGCCAACCCGGACATCATCACCGCGGTCACCGTGCCCGGCATCATCGACAAGATCGAGACCCAGATCAAGGAACTGTCCACGCCACCGATCATCATCGGTCACTCCGCCGGTGGCGCGTTCACGCAGATCCTGCTCGACCACGGGTACGGGGCGGCCGGCGTCGCCATGAACTCGGCGCCCACCGAGGGCGTCAAGGTGGTGCCGCTGTCCCAGGTGAAATCGACGTTCCCGGTGCTGAGATCGCCGGCCAACCGGCACAAGGCCGTCGGGCTGTCGCTGGACGAGTGGAAATACGCGTTCACCAACACGTTCACCGACGAGGAGTCGAAGGCGCTCTACGAGCGCTACCACATTCCCGCCAACGGCGGCATCCTGTGGGGCAGCGTCCTGGCCAATTTCCAGCCCGGCCACCAGGACACGTGGGTCGACTACCACAACGACGACCGCGCGCCGCTGCTCTTCGTCTCCGGCAGCGAGGACCACATCATGCCGCCCGCCGTGCAACGGTCCAACGCCAAGCACTACAAGTCGAAGACGACAACCGAACACATCGAGTACGAGGGGTACGCCCACCTGCTCCCGGCCCAGAAGGGCTGGGAACAGATCGCCGACACCGTCCTCGAATGGGCTCTGCGCCACGCGCGCTGACTCCAGCCGGTCACGGCCGGGCACGAACCAACGGTGTCCGGCCGTGACCGGAATCGCTTCCGCGGAGTGGAGCTAGGTGCCGTCCGAACTGATCTCGGCATCGATGCCGTGAAGCGACGCGCTGATCTGCTCCACCAGGGCCGGGGAACCGATCTTGCGCGCTGCATCGAGGCTCTTCCCCAGAATCTGCCGCGCGAGTTCGGACTCTCCGAAGGCTGCCAGGATCTGCCCGAAAATGCTGCCCACGACGGCGACACCGACAGATCTCTGCAACTTGCTGAACATTTGGAAAGCGGTGACGAGGTTGGGCAACGCGGCCTCGACGTCGTTGCGTTCCAATTGGATCTGCGCGATTCCCCATATGCTGTTCGCGATCCCGTCAGGGTCGTTCATCCGCTCGAAGGCCGGCAGCGATTCTTCCTGGCGGATGCGGAGCGCTTCGTCGTAGTCGCCGCGCCGGCGCAGGATGTCCGCGATGCTGCCCCAGGTGCTCGCGGTGGAGTGGGTGTCGCCCAGCCGTTCGTATGCGGGTAGTTCGATTTCGCGGTGGATGCGCAGGGCTTCGTCGTCCTCACCGCGCTGATGCAGGATGTCGGCGATGCTGCCCCAGGCGATGGCGATGGAACGGGCGTCGCCCAGCGCCTCGAACGCGGGTAACGCCACCTCGCGGTGGATGCGGAGGGCCTCGTCGTAGTCGCCGCGCTGGTGCAGGATGTCGGCGACTTTGCTCCAGACGACCGCGGTGGAGCGGGCGTCGCCGAGTCGTTCGTATGCGGGTAGTTCGATTTCGCGGTGGATGCGCAGGGCTTCGTCGTAGTCGCCGTGCTGGTCCAGGATGTCGGCGATGTTGCCCCAGGCGATAGCGGTGGAACGGGCGTCGCCGAGTCGTTCGTATGCGGGTAGTTCGATCTCGCGGTGGATGCGCAGGGCTTCGCCGTAGTCACCGCGCTGGTGCAGGATACGGGCGATCTTTCCCCAGGTGACGGCCGTGGCGCGGGCGTCGCCGAGCCGCTCGTAGACCGGCAGTTGCCGTTCGCGGCGGATGCGAAGGGCTTCGTCGTAGTCGCCGCGCTGGTTCAGGATGTCGGCGATGCTGCCCCAGGTGACGGCGGCGGCGCGGGCGTCGCCGAGCCGCTCGTAGACCGTCAACTGCCGTTCGTGGCGGATGCGGAGCGCTTCGTCGTAGTCGCCGCGCTGGAACAGGATCTCGGCGATGTCGCCCCAGGAATTGGCCATGGAGTGGGTGTCGCCGAGTCGTTCGTATGCGGGTAGTTCGATTTCGCGGCGGATGCGGAGGGCTTCGTCGTAGTCGCCGCGCTGGTACGTGATGTAGGCGATGCCGCCCCAGGCGGCTGCCGCTTCCTGCTCGGAGCCGGCAGCGGCGAAGATCTCCCGAGCCTGATGCAGCAGTTGTGAGGCGTGCTCCGGCTCACCGCGAGTGATCAGCAGATTGGCGAACTCGGCGATGACCCGGGCGTGCTGGAGGGAGTCGGCGACGCCGCCCCCCGTGGTGGCCTGCTCGATCGCCCGGTCGTACAGAGCAACCGCAGCGCCACCCTCACCCGCGATCCGCGCCGCCTCGGCGACCTGGCGCAGGAGCTCGAGTGACGGAGGTATGGCCTGGAGGTCGAGTAGGGCGATGGCCTGCTGTCCGAGAGCCAGCGACTGTTCCGCACGTCCCGCCAGCAGAGCCTGCACCGCGTCCGCGGCGCACAACTCGACGACCGTACCGTCACCGGCCGACAACGCCAGAAGGGTCAACTGCACGTCCAGAGCCCGGTCCCAGGTGTTCTGCGCCTCGGCGCCACCCCATGCCCGCAACAGGGGCTGAACCACCACGGCCGCCAACTCGGCTTGTTCGCTGTCGGTCAGTGGGTCGAGCCGGCCGGCGGCCAGTTCGCTGACCGCGGCCGCGGTGTCGCTCGGAACGCGGACATCGGGGAAGACGTCGGCCAGTCCCAGACCGCACAACCGTTTCACCGATCCGCCGGTTCTGGTCTCCAGCAGATCGGTGACCGGCACCGGCATCGGCAGCGCGAACAGGGTCAACGCGCGCATCAGGTCGACGTGGGCGGGACCGGCCTGTTCGATCAGCGCGTCCAGGGCCAGATTCTCGACGAAGGCGCGAACCTCGGCGTCGGCGGGCAGATCACCGCGGTCCAGGTAGGACTCCATCTCGGCGACCACCTGTTCGGCGCGGGCCGCGTCGACCAGCGGGCTGTAGACCAGCCGCAGGCCGACCAGATCCTGGAGGCCCGGGTTCCCTCGGCTGACCGTCATCGCCCGTGCCGCCAGGTCCGCTCGCGCCTCCCGCAGCTCCTCCGACGGCACCGCCCGCTGCCGGGCCGCGAGTTTGCGCTGCGCCACCTCCGACAGCGGTGCCAACTGCACCGGCTCCAGCCGTTCTTCCAGCCCGCCCAGGGTGAAGACGAACCGGCTCGTCACGACGAGCCGGCTGTCGCCCCGGTCCGGGTCGAACGCCCGCAGCACCGCTGCCACGATCGGCGCGTACCCGCCGGCGACCCGGTGCGGGGCGTCGGGCTGTGGCACGAGGATCTGCTCGAAATCGTCGATGATCAGCAGAAGGGGGCGTTGTCCGTGCCCACCCGCCTCTGCGCACGGTCCGGACAACAGATCCACCAGCAGCCATCGCAGAGCCTCCGGCTGTTCGCGGACCTCCGCCCGCCGGGCTTCGATAAACGACCGGGCCGCAGGGTTGTCATCCACCGCTGCCGCGATCGCGTCCAACACGCCCATTGCCGTGTAGTCGCCGAACACCACCGCCACCGACCGGTCGGCGAAGCGATCCGCCAACCGTGCCGCGAGGCTCGACTTGCCCAACCGGCCTTGTCCGTGCAACAGGACGCCGGAGTGCTCGTCGCCCCGCAGCGTTCGCAACGCCTGGCGCATCTCGCGACGGCGGCCGACGAACATCTGCGCCGTCGCCACCGGAACGTGGCGCCGCTTCAGATCCAGGAAGGTCTTCCGGCCGTGTTGCGCCGACATCCTCGGCCGTTTGCGCGTCCCGGCGACCACCGGGTCGCCGCCGGTCGGGCCCAGCCAGATCCGGGCCAGATGCCAATCCGCCCGCAGACGCGGCTGCGTGCACGCCAGCAGCCGCCGGAGGGCGTCGCCGACCGCTGCCGCCAGGGTCTGACGCCTCCCCAACTGCTGGTAGAGGTGTTGTGCGAACAGGGTCGCGGCGCCGTCGGTGACCGAGCCGTCCCAGCCGACCACCGCCGGCACTCCCGCGGTCACCAGGCTGGTGGACAGCGAGTGTGCCACCGGCACCAGAAGGGCCGGGCTCGTCTCCGGAGTGGCCGTGCCGGTGGAGCGATGATCCGGACCCGGAGGCAGATAGCCGTCCGCGTCCGCCGCCGTCGCCGTCAGGCACGCCGAGACGAACATCAACCGGGGCATCATCGGCAGCCGCCGGACCAGGTCCGCCGCGGTGACGGGCAGGGCGTCGCCGATCTCGTCCTCCATCATCAGCACCGGCACCCCGGGCTGATCCGGTGCGGTCCGCCAGTTGTTCACCCCATGGCAGGACAGGTGCAGGACCGGCAGTCCGCCGAGGTCGGCCCACCGCTGCCCCAACTGGTCCGGGTCACCGGTGTCCTCCACCACCAGGTCCACCCGGGTGTCGCCGACCGCGGTGAGGATCGCCGACTCCTCGGCCTCGAAGTCCAGTTCGTGTTGGCCCCGGGGTGCTGAGGCCATGAACATCAGACCCAGCCGGAAGTCGTCGAGTGGTGGGGCGTCTTCCGGTGCCCCCAGCCGGCGTGTCACCTCGAAGCGCCGTAAGTCGTCGGCGGCGAGGAATCCATGCTGATCGGCGAGCACTTCCCATGGCGCTCACAGCACCGCCCACTGGGCCGGGGAGGGTGACGCCGGCGCTCGCACCTCGAAGACGAGCGGCGTCCTGAACGGGATCCGGTCGCCGCCGATCCACGCGAAGAGCTTCCGGCCCAGCGCCACGAACACCGCGTCGTCAGCGCCCGCATGGACCGCGTCCACATACGCGGCGGCGACACCCTGGAGCAGGTCGACGTCGTCGGGGCCCAGAGGACGGCGAGGAGCCGCCGGCTTTCCGGCGACCAGCACCTCGAACCCGGCAGCGTCCAGAATCAGACCGGTGACCACCCGCGCAGACCTCCCTCGACCGCCTCACCAACAAACTGGCGGACAGGGATTGCGCGGGAGTGGACGGACGCCCGTGCCGGAACGCTGATCGGCTGCCTGGGCCGGCTGCGCGCGGCCCAGGCAG
>NZ_JAGFNS010000040.1 GCF_017592555.1 Actinoplanes flavus
GTCAGCATCATCGGCAGCTTGGCGCGTCGCAAAACAATCTCCCCCGTTTGTCCGGCACGTTGTCGGCCGGGCATGGGAAAGAGATTCCAGGGCGGGCGTTGCACCTCCAGTGCCCGAACCGGTGCCGAGCGGTTGCGACCGTCCAGGCCCCGGGGCGAACGACTCGCCACGGGTAATCGACCACGAGAACGCCGGGTTTACCGAACCCGCGTACCCTTCACGCGTGGGGCTGCGGTTCGAGACACGCCGATCCGACTCGCCATGGGTCGACGCCGTGTGGACGTGCGCGAGCGAGCAGGTCACCGCGATGACGTCGGTCGCGGGAGTGCGCTGGGGCCTGGTGTTCTGGGAGCGGGAGGGCCGGGCGTACGCGAGTGTCACCGGCCCGGAGACCCGGACCCGGACGGCACCGGTGCCTGAGGGCGCCACCTTCACCGGCATCGACTTCGCGGTGGGCACCTCGCTGCGCACCATGTCCACGCCGGCGCTGGTCGACGCTGGTGTCGAGCTGCCCGACACCACACGCCGCACGTTCCGGCTGGACGGCGTGCGCTGGGAGACGCCGGGCCCCGACGACGTCGAGGCGCTGGTCGGCGCTCTGATCCGGGCCGGGACCGTGGTTCGTGATCCGCTCGTCGCCGAGGTGCTGCGAGGTGATCTCCCGGCCGTCTCGGGGCGTACCGTCGAACGCCGGTTCCGCGCCGCGACCGGCCTGACGCGGGGCGCGGTCCGGCAGATCGAGCGGGCCCGGACGGCGGCGGAACTGCTGGCCGGGGGCGACGCGGCCGCCGACGTCGTGGCCAAGCTCGACTACTTCGACGAGCCGCACCTGGCGCGGGCGCTGCGCTCCTACGTCGGCCGCACCGCCCGGCAGTTGCGTGACGGCACGGGCGGCGCGATCGGCCTGGACCTGGGTCAGCGCCGGACGTCGTAGACGAGTTTCAGGATGCCGTTGGAGTAGGTCTGCGACTCGCTCAGCGTCAGCATGTGCTTGTCGCGGTCGGCCCGGCCGAACAGGCTCTTGCCGGCGCCGAGCAGGACGGGGAAGACGAGCAGGTGGTACCGGTCGATCAGGCCCGCGTCGGACAGCCGCCGGGCCAGTTCGGCGCTGCCGTGGATGAAGATGGCGCCGCCGTCACCGTTCTTGAGCGCGGCGACGTCGTCGGTGGAGCGCAGGATCGTCGTGGGCCCCCACCCGTCGACGAGGGCGTCCTCGGAGAGCGTGGCCGACACCACGTACTTGGGGAGGTCCTTGTAGGGGGCGTGGTCCTCCGACCCGGGCCAGATCGGCGCGAACGCCTCGTAGCTGCGGCGGCCGAACATCAGCGCGGTCGTGTCGGCGAGTTCCTCGCCCTTGAGCGACCACGCCTCGGGGACGAACTCGAGGTCCTTGACCACCCAGCCGCCGCTGCGGTGTCCCTCCTCCGGCCCGCCGGGCGAGTCCACGACGCCGTCGAGCGACATGAAACCGGTGTAGACCAGATCGCGCATGATGCTGTCTCCTCCTGCTGGGGCGGGCTGCCGGGTCCACGCTAGAACGTGGCCCGGACGGCCGTCTTGGACGGAAACGACAGCGAAGTCGGCGTCACCCGAGCGGGCGAACCTGCCGCACGGTGTCGCCGGGCGCGATCGTCCCGCCGGTGATCACCCGGGCGTTGAGGCCACGCAGCCGCAGGCTCTTGGCCTCGTCGGTCCAGACGAACTTGTGGGCGTCGCGCCCGAACCGGGCGGCGAACTTGGCGCAGCCGGTGTGCGGCTGGTCGGTCACCTCGATGACGGCCTGGTCGCCGATCGCGAGGCGGGAACCCGCGGGCAGGGCCTCGAAACTCAGGTCGAGATCGACGTAGAGCTGGTCGCCGGCGAGTGCCCAGGCGTCGCGATCGGGGCCGGCGATCAGCTCCACGAACCGGGCGTTGATGACGTTGAGCTGCATGTCGGGATGCGGCGTGCGGTCGGGCGTGCGGGAGCTCGGCCGCCGGCTCCAGTTGTCGCCGACCAACCCGGTCTCCCGGTGCAGCTCCGCGTGGGCCAGCACTTCGCGGGCGCCGGTGGTGGGCCGGCGCACGGCCAGCTCCAGGGTCCCCGCGCCCCGCGGGGACTGCCGCACCAGGTGCAGGCCTTCCAGGATCTCGTCCAGCGAGCGATGCCGTACCGCGATGGTGTCGTCCACGACTGCACTCTGCCGCACGCCCGCAAGGGTGCTCCACGCCGTTTCCCAGAACCTGGCACAGTGTCCGTTTTTGCACACATCGACAAATTACTATCGAGTAACCGGGATCCGGCCGATCAGGCATTCAACTTAGTCATCGTTTGGGAAACACGCCGGCAACAATCGGCGGTTCCCCGGCGGTGCCATCCCCAACACCCGCCCACCACCGGGGCGGGCATCTCATGAGGAGCCGGATGCACCCGTCAGTCCCGATCCCCCGCCCCCTCCGTACCGTCCTCGCCGCCCTGGTCGCCGTCCTGGCCGTCCTGGGCGCGCCGAGCCCCGCGCAGGCCGCCCCCGCCGACAAGCCGGCCGTTCTCGCCTCCTTCACCCAGACCAGCGTGAGCAGCTACAACTCCTGGAACGCCGCGCGGCAGAACCAGGGCGCCTGGTCCGCCTACGCGTTCATCTGGAGCACCGACTACTGCTCGTCCAGTCCGGACAACCCGCTCGGGTTCGACTTCAAGCTGTCCTGCTGGCGCCACGACTTCGGCTACCGCAACTACAAGGACATCGGCGCGTTCAGCGCCAACAAGAGCCGGCTCGACTCGATGTTCTACGAGGACCTGAAGCGCAAGTGCGCCACCTATGCGGCCGCCGTCCGACCGGCCTGTTACAGCCTGGCCTGGACCTATTACGAAGCAGTGTCCATCGCCGGATCGCTCGCCGCCGTCAGCGCCGCCGACCTGGAAGCCGCCGCCGAGTTGAAGGCCGCGGGCGAGGCCGCCGCCCGCTGACCGATTCAGCCCAGAGCCCGGCGGCGGTCCCGGCCGCCGGGCTCCGGGCCCCTCCCGGTCACGGTCACGACGTTCTCAGCCGACGGTGCACCGGTTGTCGTTGATCCGGAACTCGGCCGGCCGCGGGCCCTTGACGTCGCCCGCGGCATGGAATCCCACCGACACCGACTTCCCCGATAGCACGTCACTGTTGTAGGCGAGGCTCTTCGCGGTCACCTCCTGCCCGTCGACGGTGAAGGTCGCCTCCCATCCACTGCGGAGGGTCTGCCCGGCCGGCAGCGCGAACCTCAGCGTCCAGCCGTACAGGGTGAGCCCACCGGTGTTGGTGATGGTGATCTGCCCGTTGAACGACCACGAGTCGCCGTTGGTCACATAGCCGACATGACACACCGCGGGCTCCGCGGCGACCGCCGGCGCGGACGGCGTGAGCAGGGCCGCGGCCAGGCCGGCGACAACCGCCATTGATCGATGCATGACGATGCAGCTCCCGTGCTTGTGGGATCGGTTCAGGTCCACCTAAGGTTCCTTGAGCAGGGTGGAGCACCCGACTGGATCCTGACTGGACGATGGCTGGACGACACCGCTCCACCACCCTTTGCCGGGGGTGAGAGCGTGCGGATTCAAGTGCTGGGCCCGGTCCGCGCATGGCTTGGCGACGACCCGGTGGCACTCACCTCGGCGGGCCGGCGCGCCGTGCTGGGCCTGCTCGCGGTGGCCGGCGGACAGCCGCTGGGCCAGGCCGAGCTGATCGACGCGCTGTGGGGCGACCGGCCCCCGCCGAGCGCGGCCAACATCATCCAGACACACGTCAAGCACCTGCGCCGGCTTCTGGAACCCGGGCGGGCCTTCCGTTCGCACAGCGCCCGCCTCCCCCGCGTCGGCGACGGCTACGCCCTGCGGGTGTCCGAGGAGAGCCTGGACCTCCTGCGCTTCCGGCGACTGCTCGCCGACGCGACCGCCGCGCGGCAGAACGGCGACCAGCGGACCGCCGCCGACCTGTCCGCCGAGGCGCTCGCGCAGTGGCAGGGCACACCGCTGATGGACGTGCCGATGCTGGCCGGCCATCCCAAGGTCCTGGCCCTCATCGAGGAGCGGCGGGCCGCCCTGGGCCGCTACGGCGAACTCATGATCATGCTGGGCGCGGTGTCCGAGGCGCTGCCGGCCCTGGAGGAGGCCGCGGCGGCCCAGCCGCTCGACGAGGCCGGGCAGGCCCGGCTGATCCGCGCCTATGCGGCGGCCGGGCGCCGGGCCAAGGCGTTCGCGACCTTTCATGACACGCGCCGGCTGCTCGCCGACGAGCTGGGCGTCGATCCCGGCCCGGAGCTGTCCGCCGCGCACGCGTCCCTGCTGCGCGATCCCGGCGAGGCCGTCGCCGTTCCGGCGCCGCGGACCAACACCACAAACCCGCATCCGGTACGACCGGCGCCCGCCCAGCTACCGGCGGACGTACCGGGGTTCACCGGCCGCGACGGCGAACTCGCCGCACTGGACCGGCTGGTCACGGCCGGCGAGCAGACGGTCGTGACGGTGTCCGGCATGGCCGGCGTGGGCAAGACGGCGCTGGCGGTGCGATGGGCGCACCGGGCCCGCTCCCGGTTCCCGGACGGCCAGCTGCACGTGAACCTGCGCGGCTACGACTCGGAACAGCCGATGACGCCGGAGGACGCGCTCGCCGGGTTCCTCCGGGCCCTGGGCATGGCCGGCACCGACATCCCGGCCGGGCGGGACGAGCGCGCCGCCGCCTACCGGAGCCTGCTCGACGGCCGCCGCGTGCTCGTCGTGCTGGACAACGCCGTGTCGGTCGATCAGGTGTGGCCGCTGCTGCCCGGCACGGCGTCCTGCACGGTGGTGGTGACCAGCCGGGACATGCTGCCGGGCCTGGTCGCCCGGCACGGCGCGGGCCGGCTCGTCGTGCCGCTGCTGCCCGCCGGGGAGGCGCTGGTCCTGATCACCCGGCTGATCGGCGACCGGGTGCGCGACGAGCCCGCGGCCGCGGCCGACCTGATCGGGCGGTGTGCGCACCTGCCGCTGGCGTTGCGGGTCGCCGCCGAACTGGCGATCGGGCGGCCGGAGACGCCGTTGCGGGACCTGGTGGCCGAACTCGCCGACGAGAGCCGCCGCCTGGAGTTGCTGAACGCCGGCGGCGACCCGCAGACCGGGGTCCGCGCCGTCTTCTCCTGGTCCTACCGGCAGCTCTCCCCGGCCGCGGCGCGGGCCTTCCGGTTGCTCGGCCTGGTTCCCGGCCCGGACGTGGCGGGCTACGCGGTCGCCGCGTTGCTGGACACCGGCGTCGCCGAGGCCGGTGAGCTGCTGGAGGTGCTGGCCCGGGCCCATCTGGTCCAGCACGTGACGGCCGACCGCTACAGCCAGCACGACCTGCTCCGGGCGTACGCCATCGATCTTGGTTGGTCAGGGGTGGAGAGTGACCGGGCACGGGAGCGACTCGCCGACGCCACCCTGTTCACCGCGACCGCCGCGATGGACACGCTCTATCCGGCCGAGCGGCACCGGCGGGTCCGCGCCGTCCGGCCGCGGTCGCCGATCCCGCCGGTCGGCGACGGCGCGGGCGCCCAGGCCTGGCTGGACCGGGAACGCGACAACCTGGTGGCGCTGGTGGCGCACGCGGCCGTCCACGATCGGCCCGCGCACGCCGTCGGTCTCACCCTCACGCTGCTGCGTTACCTGGAGAGCGGCGGCCACTACCCGGAGGCCGTCGTCATGCACGAGCACGCGGTGCGGGCCGCCCGGCTGACCGGGGACGCCGCCGCGGAGGCGCAACTGCTGACCAACCTCGCGGTCATGGACGTGCAGCAGGGCCACTACGAACGGGCGGAAACCGTGCTACGGCGCGCGGTCGAGCTGGCCCGGGCGTGCGGCGACCACGCCGTCCAGGCGCGGGCGCTGGGCAATCTCGGTCACGTCGACCAGTGGCAGGGCCGCTACGACGACGCGGCCGACGCCCTGCGCAAGGCACTGGAACTGTGCCGGCAGACCGGTGACCGGGCGGCCGAGGCGCGGGCGCTGGGCAACCTGGGCCAGGTGCTGCGGCGGCAGGGCCTCGACGAGCAGGCGGCGGCGTACCTGAGCGAATCGGTCCGGATCTGCCGCGACATCGACGATCCGGTCGGCGAGGGGTACGCCCTGGTCAGCCTCGGCGACATCGCCGCACGGCAGCGGGACAGCCGGCGCGCGGTCCGCGCACACCGCGAGGCCCTGGACGTCTTCCGCCGGACCAACGAACGCGCCGGCACCGCGCTGGCGCTCGACGGGCTCGGCGCGGCCACCCACGACGTCGTCTTCCTGCGCGAGGCGCTGGAGATCTTCCAGCAGCTCGGCGAACGGGCCGGCGAGGCCCGGGTCACCAACAGCCTGGGCGAGGCCCTCACCACCACCGGCCGGCCGGCGGACGGCCGGGAACGGCATCTGGCGGCGCTCACCCTGGCGACCGGCACCGGCGACCGGTACGAGTCGGCGCGGGCGCACGCCGGCCTGGCCCGCGCGGCCGAGATGCTCGGCGACCCGGACACCGCCGAGCAGCACCGCAACCAGGCGTGGACCGGTTACACCGAGATCGGCGCCCCGGAGGCCGAGGACATCCGCCGCCTCATCGACCGCTGACTGTCCGGAGGTCCATTCCGCGTCCAGTCCCGGTCCATTCCGCATTCCTAACTTTCGATGCGCAAGCCGCTCGAGGGAATCGGAGAGGAACACTCATGAGGGCACGGATGAAGAAGTGGGCCGCGTCGGCGGCGGTTCTGGTGATCGCGACCGCCACCCTGGTGGCCGCGCAGCCGGGCAGCGGTTCGGCCGCGGCCACCCCCGGCCTGCAGGCCTACGGCATCTCCCAGAACGGCACCCGGATGCTGGCCTTCAAGACCAACACCCCGGAACAGCAGGACTGGGTACGCCGTATCACCGGCCTGGTCGGCGACACGTCCGTGATCGGGATCGACATCCGGGTCCAGGACAACACCCTGTACGCCGTCGGCAACCAGGGCGGCATCTACACCATCGGGATCCCGAGCACGATCGCGACGAAGGTGTCCCAGCTGACCGAGACCCTGTACGGCACCCGGTTCGGCGTCGACTTCAACCCGGCCGCCGACCGGCTGCGCGTGATCAGCGACAACGGCCAGAACCTGCGCCACAACCTCGGCGACCACACCACCACCGCGGACACCACGCTGACCACCCCGCCGACGACCGGCCCGGCCAAGGGGGTCACCGCGGCGGCGTACACGAACAACGACCTGAACGCCACCACCAACACCACGCTGTTCGCCATCAACACCACGTCCGACCAGGTGGTCATCCAGTCCCCGGCGAACCAGGGCTTCCTGGTCGCCACCGGCAACCTGGGCGTCGACGCCGCGCCGGACACCGGCTTCGACATCTACAGCGACCTGAGCAACGGCAAGACCGTGTCGTCGACGGCGTTCGCGGTGCTCACTCCGGCGAGCGGCTACCAGACGCTGTACACGGTGGACCTGCTCACCGGGGCGGCGTCGATCGTCGGCGAGTTCGCACTGGACGTGTCGGACATCGCGGTGGCACTCGACACCACCTACTGATCATCCGATCCGTCGCGCCGGTGGGGGGCCGTGTGCCCACCACCGGCGCTGAGCCCGGTGACGAAGAGGCGGGCCAGCTCGGTCAGCATCCGGCGCGGCTCGATGCCCTGCTCCTCGGCGAGGCGGTCGCCCAGCCCGTAGACCCGTTGGGCGAGTCCCAGGTAGGCGTTGGTCAGCGTGGACGCGGTCAGCTCCGGTGACGAGGTCAGGATCAGGGTGCCGTCCCGGCTGCCGTCGCGGAGGATCGCCACGATCGGCGCGAGCAGATGGTGGACGGCGGCCCGGAACTGTCCACCGAGATCGCTGTCGTCGTCGCCCGCCGGCTCGGCGTCGAACACCCGGGTGAACCGGACCTCGTCGGCGGCGTCGTCGACGAGCTGCTCGACGTCGGCGAGCGCGGCCCGCAGACGGTCGGCGCCGGTGCCCTGCCAGCCGGTGCCGAGGTCGTGCAGCAGGCGTCCCCACCGTTGGAGGATCCGCACCTCGACGGCGAGGGCGACCTGCTCCCGGGTGGCGAAATACCGGTAGACGGTACGGCGGGTGACGTCGCACCGGTCGGCGATGTCGTCGATCGTGACCCGGTCGACGCCCCGGTCCAGGAAGAGCTCGTAAGCGGCGGCGATCAGCGCCTCGCGCCTTCTTTCCCGTACGCCCACGGCTCAGGCCCCCGCGGACCGCACGTCGAGTTCACGCACCAGTTCGGCGTGCCGGCGTTCGTCCAGCCGGTACCAGATCAGGGGGACCGCGGCGAGGGCTCCGATGACGCCGGGGACGATCGTCATCGTGGCGTGCAGGCCGTCGAGCGCGGCACTGCTCTGTCGCGCTCCGGCCACGTACCCGAAGGCGGCCAGCAGCGCGAGCCCCAGCGAGGCGCCCAGCGCCGAGGCGACCTTGGTCTTGAAGATGTTGCTGGAGAAGACCAGCCCCTCGGTGCGGCGGCCGGTCCGCCAGTGGCCGTACTCCACGGTGTCGGCGAGCATCGACAGCAGCGTGATGTTCGTGACGCCGTAGCCGATCCCGGTCACCGCGATCCAGCCCAGGATCGGCGCGAGCGACTGGTAGCCGGTGAGCCACGATCCCACCGAGGTGACCGTCGTGACCGCGAGCCCGGCCAGGGCCGCCCCGCGTTTGCCCCTGAGCCGTGCGGCGAGCGGGCTGAGCAGCGAACCGGTGATCGTGGTGACGGCGAAGACACCGACGAACAGCGGCACCAGGGCCTCGGCGTCGAAGTTGTACCGCAGGTAGTAGGCCGGGATGATGCTGCGGACGGTGAAGGCGATCTCGGTCATCAGCATGGCGGCCAGCAGCAGTTGCAGCGGCCGGTTACGCACGAACAGGCGCAGCATCTCCCCCACCTGGTACCGCGGCGACGGCACGTGGTCGGCGCGCTCACGCACCCGGGCGAAGGTGATCCAGGTCAGCGCGACGGCGATCAGCGCGTAGAGGATCGCGACGTCGCGCCAGCCCTGGACCGCCACGAGCGGCAGCGTGACGATGTTGACGCCGATGAAGCCGACGCTGGCCAGGGTGCGGGGAACCATCACCAGCGACGTGCGCTCCCGGGCGTCCAGGGTCAGCGCGGCCGACATCGACCAGTACGGCACGTCCATCGCCGAGAACGCGATCCCCCAGAGCAGGTACGTCACGTACGCCAGCGCGAGCGTCGTGGACGGGTCCAGCCGCGGCACCGAGAACGCGACCACCGTGAGCAGCGCCAGCACGGGCGGCGCGAACAGCAGGTACGGCCGGAACCGGCCCCACCGCGACGACGTGCGGTCCACGAGCATCCCCATGACCGGGTCGAACAGCGCGTCGACCACCCGTACCACGAGGAACAGCAGCGACGCGGAGGCGGCGGCGATGCCGAGCACGTCGGTGTAGAACAGCGCGAGATAGGTCGCGACGAAGCCGTAGAGGATGTTGTTGCCCAGGCTTCCCCAGCCGTAGGCCAGCTTGCTCTGCCAGCTCATCGTCACGGGCAGGAAAATAACACACGTGTGACATTTTCTGGATGCGACCTAGGATCGGTCCATGGAGTCCGCCGCCGAACTGTTCGCCTCCGCACGGGTGGCACGGCTCGCCACCGTCAACGCCGACGGTGTCCCCCGCCTGGTTCCGATCGTCTTCGCGGTCACCGGCGACCTCATCCACACCGCGGTCGACGCCAAACCCAAACGCACCCGCCACCTGCGCCGGCTCGCCGACATCGCGGCGAACCCACGCGTGTGCGTGCTCGCCGACCACTACGACGACGACTGGTCGGCCCTGTGGTGGGCGCGCGCCGACGGCACCGCCCGCGTCCTCGACTCCTCCCCCGCCGGCCTGGCCGCGCTGACCGCCCGCTACCCGCAGTACCGCGACACCCCACCGCCCGGCCCGTTCCTGGAGATCACCGTGGACCGCTGGTCCGCCTGGCGCCCCTGACCGGCGGCGAAACCCCCACGTCAAAGTTGATTTGCGGGTACGGGTAGAGCCGTTCTGCCGGGAGAAGCGCCGTCGCCGTGTCGACGTCACGGGCGTCGAGGTGGCCCCGGATGCGGCGCACCAGTGGGGTCACGTCGGTGATCTCTGTGATCCACTCGTCGACGTAGAGCGGCACCGCCGCACCGCCGAGGCCGAGTTGCAGGGAACGGTAGGGCAGCTCACGCAGGTGCAGATCACGTTCCGGGTCCCACTGCACCCGGGTCGGGGCGCGTTTGAGCGCACGCTGCCAGGTGGCCCGGTCAGGGTGGATGCCGCGCTTGTAACCGCTGAGGACCGCGTTGGCGAGCGCCCATTCGAAGCCGGTCCGAGTGATCGAGATGGCAAGGACGTGTTCCTGGCCGGGTTTGGTGGCCCAGCCACAGCGATACATCATCCACAGGAACGACGGTTTGATCCAGGTCATCCGATCCCGCTTGAACGGCGGCACGAACCGTCCCGCGCTGACGGCCGGCACGGCGATCCTCGCTGAGTAGGCCTGATAGACGGTGATCGTGCTGTCGTCGTACATCGCTCGGATCTCGTGTTTCACGCCGCCCATGGTCGAGGTTCGGCGCCGCCGGCCGCGACCGGATTTCCGGCCGGCACGGCTGGCAGCACGCCGGTCAGGGTGCGGGTCCGCCCAGGTTCCTGCCGTAGCCCGGGCGGAGGATCGCGTCGGTGAACGTGTCGAGCAGTCGCCCCGTCGAAGGCACCGAAGCTGACAGGTTGGGTGGGCCACCGACGGGCGTCGCTAACGGGGTCGTAACCTCCGTTGACGAGGATCTCGACGCTGATCATCCCCGCATGCGCGGGGATCAGCCCTGGTCAGCGACCGCGGCAAGTAGGGCCTGCGGATCATCCCCGCGTGCGCAGGGAGCAGGTAGCCCACGTGTCATCGTAGCCCTTACCGTACGGATCATCCCCGCGTATGCAGGGAGCAGATCCAGCCGAGCTCTTCCGTCTTTGCTGTGCCCGGCTCATCCCGCGTGCACGGGAAGCAGGTGATGTCGAGTTCATCGGCGGCGGACACGTCGGGATCATCCCCGCGTGCGCGGGGAGCAGTTGTCGCCGCGGTACGTGCGCTGCGTCCACTCGGGATCATCCCCGCGTGCGCGGGGAGCAGACGAGGTGCGTTGCTGAAATGTGCGCATGTGGAGGATCATCTCCGCGTGCGCGGGGAGCAGTTGGCCACCTCGGTCGCCGCCCGCGCTCACGCCGGATCATCCCCGCGTGCGCGGGGAGCAGGAGCTAGGCGCCTACTGCCTGTTCCGGTACGTCGGATCATCCCCGCGTGCGCGGGGAGCAGAGCCACTTGAGCCACCGCAGGATGTCCAGCACCGGATCATCCCCGCGTGCGCGGGGAGCAGCGTGGTCGTCTCCGGTCCCGTCACGGATGTCGCGGATCATCCCCGCGTGCGCGGGGAGCAGGAGACCAAGGCCGGCGCGATGCACGCGGCGCAGGGATCATCCCCGCGTGCGCGGGGAGCAGACCTGCTGATAGCCGCCCTGAATGGTGTACGGCGGATCATCCCCGCGTGCGCGGGGAGCAGACGCCCGTAAGATCGGCGCGGCTTCGGAACTTCGGATTATCCCCGCGTGCGCGGGGGTGATCCTTCCCTTCGGTAGGCCCTCAGCGCTGGCTTGGTCTGCTCCCCGCGCACGCGGGGGTGATCCGAAGTGGCTCACCGCCAAGATCGACGCGCGTGCCTGCTCCCCGCGCACGCGGGGGTGATCTCGCTGCCAATACCGCTTCACCGTCTTAGGGTCGCTGCTCCCCGCGCACGCGGGGGTGACCCCGCCTCGATGCGTGGGCCCCATTCGCCTTCGGCCTGCTCCCCGCGCACGCGGGGGTGATCCGTACTCCTGCAAACGCCGGGAGGCGCAGGAAGCCCTGCTCCCCGCGCACGCGGGGGTGATCCGGTCGTCTTCCAGCTCGCGCACGCTCCGGCCTGCTGCTCCCCGCGCACGCGGGGGTGATCCCACGGCGACGTCGGACTCGTCGGCGACGTCCGGCTGCTCCCCGCGCACGCGGGGGTGATCCCACGATGGCCGTGGTCCGCGCCCGCGATGCTGCCTGCTCCCCGCGTGCGCGGGGAGCAGGAGATACGCCCATGAGTGAGGCAATGCAGCGCCGGATCACCCCCGCGTGCGCGGGGAGCAGTTCGTCGAGAGCGAGCTGCTCATCGGCACCCGGGGATCACCCCCGCGTACGCGGGGAGCAGATCGACCCGCGGGCGGCGTAGAGGTCGTTGTACGGATCACCCCCGCGTACGCGGGGAGCAGGGGTAGACGCCGCCGACGGGAATGTTCGTGGCGGGATCACCCCCGCGTACGCGGGGAGCAGGTCCAACCCCACGAGCGCGAGGCGATGCGACGGGGATCACCCCCGCGTACGCGGGGAGCAGCACCACGGTAACTCTCGCCCCTGGTGCGACCTAGGATCACCCCCGCGTACGCGGGGAGCAGCAGGTCCCGTCATGGTCAGTCCCCCTCCAGCCCGGATCACCCCCGCGTACGCGGGGAGCAGGGACCGCGTTTGGTGACGACCGGGATTGAACAGGGATCACCCCCGCGTACGCGGGGAGCAGGCCGGCCTCGCCGACTCGACGGTCACGCTGGAGGGATCACCCCCGCGTACGCGGGGAGCAGCTGAACACCACCGACCGCGCGGCCGGCTTCACCGGATCACCCCCGCGTACGCGGGGAGCAGAAGTCGGAACTCGGAAACGCTTCCGACTTTTCAGGATCACCCCCGCGTACGCGGGGAGCAGGATCGCCTCGCGGGTCTGGGCCACGCTGGCGACGGATCACCCCCGCGTACGCGGGGAGCAGGATCTGGCACCAGGTCGGCGAGACGACATTCAGGGATCACCCCCGCGTACGCGGGGAGCAGGGATGCGTGATCGAGCGCGAAGACCAGTACCGAGGATCACCCCCGCGTACGCGGGGAGCAGCGTGGGATAGCCGCCGCTGCCGTGGTTGCAGCGGGATCACCCCCGCGTACGCGGGGAGCAGGCTAATCTACCTGCGTTGCTATAGATCAACATCGCCGATTTCATTCACTCGGTTCTCCTGCACGATCTCAGGTGAGGCTGGGTCTGAGCGCCGATGAAAAGTTCGATGCCGGCTACTGAGGGCGATGCCTGATCACGGCTGGCCATGCCCCTCGCCGGATACGAATTTCCACTTCGGCTTGAGTTCGAACACTACCCGGAACTTTCAGGGAGACGGCCGAAGTGCCTCCGATTTCGGAGACGAGCAGCACCCCGATGGCAGGCCGGCGTGGTCGAGCAGAGGACCGAGCCCTAAGACAGGATCGTGGTGCTTGGCGGCCCAGGGCGGGCGCCTCGCCGCCGCTATGCCCGATGTGCGGGTTCCGAGTCCCATAGCGGACGCCGGGGCTGGGCCGGCTTCACCCCGTACCGATGGGTCGGGGTTTGATCTGGAATAGGGTTTGGGCATGGAAACTGATCCGTCTGAGTCCGAAGCGGGTTTCGCCGGACTGGGGTTGCGGGCGGAACTGCTCCGTGCGTTGACCAATCTGGGCTATGAGGAACCGACACCGATCCAGCAGGGGGCGATCCCGCCGCTGATCGAGGGGCACGACCTGGTCGGTCAGGCCGCCACCGGCACGGGTAAGACCGCCGCCTTCGCGCTGCCCCTGTTGCAGGGGCTCAAGCCCGCCGGGCGGGACGCCGGGCCGTCGGCGCTGGTGCTGGTGCCGACCCGGGAGCTGGCCGAGCAGGTGTCGCAGGCGGTCCACCGGTACGGCCGTGACCTGGGGGTGCGGGTGCTGCCGGTGTACGGCGGACAGCCGATCGGCCGCCAGTTGCAGGTGCTGAACCGTGGGGTGGACGTGGTCGTCGGCACGCCGGGTCGGGTGCTGGACCACATCGAGCGGGAGACGCTGCGGCTCGGCGACATCCGTACCGTGGTGCTGGACGAGGCCGACGAGATGCTCGACATGGGGTTCGCCGAGGACATCGAGGCGATCCTGGCCGAGACGCCGGAATCCCGCCAGACGGTGTTGTTCTCCGCGACGATGCCGCCCCGCATCGACGGCATCGCCCGCCGTCATCTGCGGAACCCGACGCGGATCACGATGGGCCGCAAGGCGGTCGAACCGGGTGAGCTGCCGCTGGTCCGGCAGAGCGCCTACGTCGTGGCGCGGGCGCACCGGGCGGCCGCGCTGGGCCGGATCCTGGATGTGGAGACGCCGACGGCGGCGATCGTCTTCTGCCGGACCCGGGAGGAGGTCGACCAGGTCACCGAGACGCTGAACGGGCGCGGCTACCGGGCGGAGGCGCTGCACGGCGGCATGAGCCAGGACCAGCGCGACCGGGTGATGGGCCGGCTGCGGGGCGGCAGCACCGAGTTGCTGGTGGCCACCGACGTGGCGGCGCGCGGGCTGGACGTCGAGCAGCTGACCCACGTGATCAACTTCAACGTGCCGGTGGCGCCGGAGGCCTATGTGCACCGGATCGGCCGGGTCGGGCGGGCCGGGCGGGAGGGTTCCGCGATCACCCTGGCGGAGCCGCGTGAGCAGCGGATGCTCAAGGCGATCGAGCGGCTCACCGGGCAGCGGATCACCCTGGAGAAGCTGCCGACGGTGACCGATCTGCGGGCCCGGCGGCTGGAGGTGACGCGTACCGCGTTGCAGGCCAGCCTGGAGACCGACGATCTGGAGCGGTTCCGGGTGGTGCTGGATTCGCTGACCGACGAGTTCGACGTCGAGGACGTGGCGCTGGCCGCGGTGAAGCTGCTGCACGAGGCGGCCGGTGGTGACCGTGACGAGGACGAGATCCCGACGCCGTCGCTGCCGCCGGAGGGCCGCCGGGCGGCGGCCCGCGACAACCGGGCGCCCGGCGGAAAGGTGGCCCGGCTGTTCTTCGGGATCGGCCGCCGGGCCGGGGTCCGCCCGCAGGATCTGGTCGGGGCGATCGCCGGTGAGGCCGGGCTGCACTCGCGGGACATCGGCGCGATTCAGATCACCGACCGGTTCTCGCTGGTGGAGGTGCCGGAGCCGGCCGCGGACCGGGTGATCGCGGCGATGCAGCGGGCCACCATCCGGGGCCGGCGCCCGACGGTCCGCCGGGAGCGGTTCGCCCGCTGACGCGGGTGGCCGGCGCCTGCCATGGTGGCGGGGTGGCCAACGAGCACGAGATCGAACGCTGGAACGGCGACACGGCCCGGCGGTGGCTGGCCGAGCGGGCCCGGCACGCCGCCGTCCGGGACCGGCTGATCCCGCACCTGCTGGACGCGGCGGCCGTCGCCCCCGGCGACCGGGTCCTGGACGTGGGGTGCGGCTGCGGCGACACGGCGCGGGCGCTGGCCCGGTCGGCCGGCACGGTGGTCGGCCTGGACGTGTCCGAACCGCTGCTGACGGTGGCGCGCCGCGAGGTGCCCGGGGTTCGCTTCGTGCGCGGCGACGCGCAGGTCCATCCGCTGCCGCCGGCCGGTTTCGACGTCGTGGTCAGCAGTTTCGGCGTGCTGTTCTTCGACGACCCGGTGGCGGCCTTCGGCAACCTCCGGGCCGCTGTCCGGCCGGGCGGCCGCCTGGCCTTCCTCAGCTGGCAGGATCCCCTGGCGAACGAGGTCTTCGCGATTCCGTTGCGGGTCTTTCAGGGGTACGGGTACGAGCTCCCCGGCGGGGACGGCGACCCGTTGGCCGACCCGGAGCGGATCACCGCGATCCTTACCGGCGCCGGCTTCGGCGCGGTGCGGGTGCGGCCGGTCGCCGAGCCGGCCCGGCTGGGTACGGACGTGGCCGACGTGCTGGCGTACGTCACCGGCACCACCCGGGTCGGTGAGCTGTTCGCCGCCGCCGGTGACGGCCGGGCCGGCCCGATCCGCGCCGCGATCCAGCGGGAGCTCGCCGCCCGGCAGCGTGCCGGCGGGGTGTGGGTGCGGGCCGCCGCGTACCTGGTCACGGCCACGGCGGCCGGCTGAGGGTCAGTCGAGGGTGCGGTCGTGGTTCAGGGACGAGCGGGCGGTCTCCCGGGCGGCCAGCACCGCCACGATGGTGAGCACCGACGCGACCGTCATGTAGACGGCCACGGCCGTGGTGTTCGGCTGGCCGACGTCGCCGAGCAGTTTGAGCGCGATGATCGGGGCGAGGGCGCCGGCCAGGATCGAGGCGAGCTGGTAGCCGACGGAGGCGCCGGTGTAGCGGACTGAGGTGCCGAACAGTTCGGAGAAGAAGGCGGCCTGCGGGGCGTACATGAGGGTGTGCAGCAGGAGGCCGACGACGACGGCGATCGCGATCTTCCCGGAGTCGCGGCTGCCGATCAGGTCGAAGAAGACGTACATCCAGACGGCGAGGCCGGCGGCGCCGATCAGGTAGAGCGGGCGGCGGCCGACCCGGTCGGAGAGGGCGCCGACCAGGGGGATGACGAAGAACTGCACACCGGAGCCGATGAGCAGGGCGGAAAGGATCATGCTCTTGTCGGCGGCGCTTCCGGCGTACGTCGTCAGATAGGTGATGGAGATGACGGTGACCAGGTAGTAGCCGATGTTCTCGGCCAGCCGCATGCCCATCGCGATGAGCACCTCGCGCGGGTAGCGGCGGATCACCTCGAGCAGCGGCTGGTGGGTCCGGTCGCCGAGCTTCGCCCGCGCCTGCTGGAAGACCGGGGACTCCTCGATGCTGAGCCGCACCCACAGGCCGACCAGCACGAGGACCGCGCTGAGCAGGAACGGGACGCGCCAGCCCCACGCCTTGAACGCCTCGTCCGACTGGACCAGGGCGAGCAGCCACAGGATGCCGGTGGCGAGCAGGTTGCCGAGGGCGACGCCGGCCTGCGGCCAGGAGGACCAGAATCCGCGGCGGGCGTCGTCGCCGTGTTCGGCGGCCATCAGCACGGCGCCACCCCATTCGCCGCCCACGGCGAAACCCTGCGCGAGACGGCAGGCGAGCAGCAGGATCGGGGCGGCGACACCGATCGAGGCGTACGTCGGCAGCAGGCCGATCGCCACGGTCGCCAGTCCCATCACGAACAGTGAGACGACGAGCATCTTCTTGCGGCCGACCCGGTCGCCGAAGTGGCCGAAGACGATGCCGCCCAGCGGCCGGGCGACGAAGCCGAGGGCGTAGGTGCCGAAGGACAGCAGGGTGCCGGTGACCGGGTCGGACGACGGGAAGAACAGGGCGCCGAAGACGAGGGCGGCCGCCGAGCCGTAGAGGAAGAAGTCGTACCACTCCACGGCGGTGCCGACCAGGGATGCGAAGACGACCTTGACGATGGGGGCACGGTCGGTTCCGGCCCGCGCCGCTGCGGTGGTGGGCATGGGGTGGTCCTTTCTCCAGCGGGGTATCGCCGACCGTAGGTCTTCCGGCACCGGCAGCCCATGGATCGGATCCACACATTGAGGGGTGTGACGGTGTGGTCAGTCCACGTGCCCGAGCGGGCCGCGCAGCCGGTGCAGCCGCAGCGCCAGTTGCAGGTCGAGGACGCGGCGGGGTTCGGCCCAGTCGTCGCCGAGCAGCTGGGCGACCCGTTCCAGGCGCTGGGTGACCGTGTTGACGTGCACGTGCAGGGTCTCGGCGGCCCGGCCGAGGGCGCCGCCGGCGTCGAACCAGGCCTCCAGGGTGCGGATCAGGGCGGTGCCCCGGCGGGCGTCGTAGTCGATCACCGGTCCGGCCAGGGCGTCGACGAAGCCGGTGACGTCGCGACGGTCGCCGAGCAGCAGGCCGACGTAGCCGAGTTCGGCGGTGCCGGCTCCGGCGCCGGCGCGGCCGAGGGTGACCAGGGCGCTCAGGCACCGGCCGGCCTCCCGGTAGGCGGGGGCGACGGCGGCGGCGCCGCGGGACGGGCCGGCGCCGCCGGCGGTGACCGCGCGGCCGAGGGCGCGGCCGAGTTCGCGGGCGACCTGCCGGGCGGTGCCGGCCGGGTCGTCGCCGGGTAGCAGCAGCGCCACCCGGTCGTCACGGGTCAGGGCGAGCCCGTGCCGGCCGGCGGCGAAGGTCCGGGCCCAGGAGGTGGCGCGCTGGCCGAGGCCGTCGCCGGTGTCGTCGCCGGCGGCCACCACGACGAACGGGGCGTCCAGGTCGAGGCCGAGCCGGGCGGCCCGGGAGCGGGCGGCGGCCGGGTCGCGGACCGGGCGGCTGATCAGGTCGTCGAGCAGGTCGCCGCGGACCTGCGCCTCGGCGTCGGCGACGGTGCGCCGGAAGAGCAGCAGCAGGGCGGTCACCTGGGCGGCGCGTTCCAGGATGCGCTGGTCCATCTCGGACAGCGGCCGGTCGGGCCGGAAGACGAGCGCGCCCAGGTTGTCGGCGCCGGCGACCACCGCCGCGATGATCAGCTCGCCGCGGCGCACGCTGCGGCCCTCGCCGCGGGAGGCGGCCACCGCCTCGCCGACCGTGGCGTCGCCGGGCCCGTCCAGGGTGGCGCAGCCGGGGCTGGCGGCGGTGGCCAGCGGCCGGCCCTCGGCGTCGATCACGAGCAGCGCCCCGTGCAGGACGTCGACCAGGTCGGCGGCGACGTCGCCGACCCCGCCGCCGCGCAGCACGACCGAGGTCATCCGCTCGTGGGCGGCGGCGGCCCGTTCGACCGACTCGCTGTGCGCCTGGATGACGGCGTTGGCGGCGGACAGTTCGGCCAGGGCGGACTGTGTCTCGCTGAGCAGCCGGGCGGTGTCGAGCGCGACCGCGGCGTGCGCGGCCAGGGAGAGCAGCAGCGCGACCTCCTCGCGGGCGAACGGCCGTTCGGTGCGGTTGGCGGCCAGCAGCACGCCGATCACGGTGGACCCGAGCCGCATGGGTACGCCGAGGATCGCGACCAGCCCCTCCTCGCCGACTCCCTGATCGATCTCGGCCGTGTGCTGGAAGCGTTCGTCGGTGGCGTAGTTGGCGGTGGCGTACGGGGTTCCGGTCGATGCCACGAGCCCACCGAGCCCGTAGCCGTGCGGCAGCCGCAGTCGCTGGAAGCTGGCCGCCACCGAGCCGTCGGTGACCCGCATGTAGGTGTCCCCGCGCTCCGGGTCGTTGAGGGTCATGTAGGACACGTCGACGTTGAGCAGTGTCCGGGCCCGGTGCACGATGGCCCGCAGCACGGCGTCGACGTCGCGCAGCCCGGCCAGGTCGCCGGCCGTCTCGTAGAGGGCGGACAGTTCCTCCTCGCGCCGCCGGCGGCGTTCCAGCAGTGCCCGCACCCGCAGCGCCATGGCCTTGGCCTGTTCGAGGTCGGCGAGTTCGGCCCCGGACAGGCCGGCGGTACGCGCGGCGACCAGCGGCCGTTCGAACTCGACGACCGCGGCCTCGCGCGCCAGCAGATCGAGGTATTCCCACCCGTGCGGCATGGGCGACACCTTAGAGGCGGTCGGCCGTTTTCGATATGTGCCGCGGTGACATGTGGTTCCGGGGCCTGGTGGCCGGAGCCTACATAGCCGGTAACCGTCTCGTATTAAGCCTTTCTTATTTGGATCTCTACGAGTAGAACGGGTGCCACGGTTTCGGCACACCAAGTGCAAATTGTTGATCTTGACGCGCCACACGACGCCAGGAGACATATCGATGCCCGCACCCGCCCGCTCCCGCCGTTGGCAGTGGCTTCTGGTCGTTCCGGCGGCCGCGCCACTGCTCACCCCGTACGCGAACCGCATCGAGCCCCGCGTGGCCGGTGTGCCGTTCTTCTTCTGGTACCAGATCGCCTGCGCCCTGCTCGCCATGGTGGTCATCACCTTCGTCCACCTGGTCAGCCGCGAGGACGACCATGAGTGAGCGCACCATCGAGGTCGGTGTCTTCGTCGCCCTGATGGCCGTCGTCGTGCTGGCCGGGTTCGGCGCGGCCCGCTGGCGCGCCCCGGACAACCCGCACACGCTCGAGGAGTGGGGCGTCGGTGGCCGCGCGTTCGGCAACTGGACCATCTGGTTCCTGCTCGGCGGCAGCATGTACAGCGCGTACACCTTCATCGCGGTGCCGGCGCTCACCTACGGCGTCGGCGCGATCGGCTACTTCGCCGTCCCGTTCGCCGTCATCACCACCCCGATCACCTTCGCCTTCACGACGAAGGCCTGGTCGGTGGCCCGGCGGCACGGCTTCCTCACCCACAGCGAGTTCGCCACCGCCCGGTTCGGCTCACCCGGCCTCGGCGCGCTGGTCGCGGTCACCGGCATTCTCGCCACCATTCCGTACGTCGCCGTACAGCTGGTGTCGTTGCAGGCGGTGCTGCGCACGGTCGGGTTCGGCGGGGAGTGGCCGCTGCTGGCCGCCGTGACCGTGGTGTCGATCTGCACGTTCCGGTCCGGGCTGCGCGCCCCGGCGCTGCTGTCCATCGTCAAGGACGTGCTGCTCGCCTGGATGCTGCTGACCGCCGTGCTGATGGTCGCCATGTACGGCGGCTGGGACAGCGCCTTCGACGGCGCCGCCACCCGGTTCGCAGCCACCCCGAACCCGGCCGACGGGCTGCTGCTGCCGGACACCGGCCACCTCGGGTTCCTCACCCTGGTCATCGGCTCGGTACTGGCGATCTTCGCGTACCCGCACGCGCTGCTCGGCATGCTGGCGGCCAAGGACCGGGCGACGATCCGCCGCAACGCCGCGGCCCTGCCGGTCTACTGCATAGCGCTGGCGATCATGGCGATGCTCGGGTTCTTCGCCCTGGCCCGCGGCGTCCGGCCGGCCGACGGCGACCTGAACACCGTGGTGCCGCAGATGATCCACGAGTTCTTCCCGCCCTGGTCGGCGGGGATCGCGTACGCCGCCCTCAGCGTCGCGGCCCTGATCCCGGCGTCCGTCATGTCGATCGCCGCGGCGACCACCTTCACCCGCAGCCTCTACCGCCCGTACCTGCGCCCGCACGCCACCCAGGCGACCGAGGCGAAGGTCAGCCGGTGGGTGTCGCTGATCGTCAAGTTCGGCGCGGCCGCCCTGATCCTCGCCGTCGACCCGGCCTTCTCGGTGGACCTGCAACTGATCGGCGGCGTCGTCATCCTGCAGACCATCCCGACCGTGTTCCTCGGGCTGATGACCCGCTGGTTCCACCGCGCCGCCCTGATCAGCGGCCTGATCACCGGGCTGGCCGTCGGCGTCGTGATGCTCTACCTGACGCCGAGGCTCGACGGCGCCGGCCGGACCGTGGCCGAACACTTCGGCGGCTCCAGCTGGTCACTGGGCGACGGCCGCAGCATCTACGTCGGCATCGTCGCGCTCGCGGTGAACCTGGCGGTCACCGTCGTGGTCACGCTGGTCCTGCGGGCCGCCAAGGTGCCGTCCGGCGCCGACGCGACCCGGCCGGACGACTACCTGGCCGACGCCGGCGACCCGTACCTGCAACGCCTCGACCAGCTGATCGACGGCCTGCCCCGGGCCGACGAGCACCCGGGACGGCAGCGGGAGGGCGTCAGGTAGGCCCCGGGGTGGTGATCGGCCAGACCTTCCACCACCCCGGCGGCCCGAATTCCTCCACCGTCCACGTCCGACCGCCGGTCAGGGCTTGAGGACCACCTTGATGCAGCCGTCCTGCTTCTTCTTGAAGATCTCGTACGCGTGCGGCGCCTCCTCCAACGGCATCCGGTGGGTGACCAGATCGTCCACACCCAACGGATCCTCGTCACCGGTGAGCAGCGGCATCAGGTCGTCGACCCAGCGCTTCACGTGCGCCTGTCCCATCCGCAGCGTCACGCCCTTGTCGAACAGGTCCAGCATCGGGATCGGGTCGGCGTTGCCCCCGTAGACGCCGATGATCGAGACGGTGCCGGCCCGGCGTACCGCCTCGAAGGCCGTGGTCAGAGCCGCCATCCGGTCGATGCCGGCCTTCTCGACCGCCTTGCGGGCCAGCGGATCGGGCAGCATCCCGGCCGCTTTCACGGCGGCCGCCTGAATCGGGGAGCCGTGCGCCTCCATGCCGACCGCCTCGATCACGCAGTCCGCGCCGCGGCCGTGCGTCAGCTCGCGCACCGCCTCGGCCACGTCGGTGTCGCCGGTGTCGAGGGCCTCGATGCCGTGGCGGCGGGCCATGGCGAGCCGCTCCGGCACGTTGTCGGAGGCGATCACCCGCTCGGCGCCGAGGTGCCGGGCGATGCGGGCGCTCATCTGGCCGATCGGGCCGAGGCCGGTGACCAGAACCGTGTCGCCCGGGCGGACGTCGGCGTACTTGGCGGCCTGCCACGAGGTGGTCAGCACGTCGGAGAGGAAGAGGAAACGCTCGTCCGGGTGGCCGTCCGGGACCTTGATCGGGCCGAACTGGGCCTGCGGGACACGCAGGTACTCGGCCTGCCCACCGGGCACCTGGCCGTACAGGCGGGTGTAGCCGAACAGGGCGGCGCCCTTGCCCTCGGCGGTGACCTGGGTGGTCTCGCACTGGGCGTACCAGCCGCGGGTGCACATCCAGCAGTGCCCGCAGGAGATGTTGAACGGGATGACCACGCGGTCACCCGGTTTGATGTGGGTGACGTCGGCGCCGACCGCCTCGACGACGCCCATCGGCTCGTGCCCGAGGATGTCGCCCTTGTCGATGAACATCCCGAGCACGTCGTAGAGGTGCAGGTCGGAGCCGCAGACGGCGGTCGAGGTGATGCGCACGACGGCGTCGGTGGATTCCTGGATCCGGGGATCGGGCACCGTCTCCACCGAGACCTTGCCGGTGCCCTGCCATGTCAAAGCTCGCATGGTCGATGCATGCCCGCTCACATCCCGGTCAACCACGTCCCGCCCGGCGATCACACCGGTGCCGCGCCGGCCGGGTTCGCCGTCCGCCGTCCGGCCATCGCATCGGTGCCGCGCTGGTCAGGTTTCGCCGTCCGCCGTCCGGCCATCGCATCGATGCCGCGCCGGTCAGGTTTCGGCGCCCGCCGTCCCCTCCAGCGCTGTGAAGGCCGGAGTCACGATGCCGCCGCGGCCGGGGGTGACGGCGGTCAGCGCCGCGAGAGCGGTACGCCGGGACGGACAGAAGCCGGCGAAGGCGGTGAAGCCCGGAGTCGCGCCGGAATGCCAGCGCAGCTCGCCGTCGCGTTCCCAGCCGAGCCGGGCGGTGGTGGCCAGGCGCATGGCGGCCGCCAGCGGCGTGCCGTCCGGATCCGCCCAGGCCGCCAGGTAGCGGCCCAGGTCGGTGACCGTGCTGCGCAGGGCGCCGGCCGGTGCCAGGCCGGGAATGCGCAACGGCGGCCGGACCTTCCCGCGCACGCTGTGCCCGACGGCGTCGCGCTCCGGGCATTGCTCGCAGCCGGTGTCGGCGAGCCCCAGCGGACCGGTGACGCGGGCCGCGATCAGATCCGCCCAGCCGGTGCCGGCCGCCCGGGACAGCGCCACGCCGAGCAGCCCGATACCGAACGTCGAGTAACCGGTCCGGCTGCCCGGCGCGTGGCGGATCCGGCACCGGCCCGCCGCCCTCAGCACCAGCCTGCCGGGGTAGCGGGCGTACGGGGCGGTCCGCAGCGTGGGCAGCGCACGCAGGAGGAAGTCGCGGGGCAGGCGAGGCAGGCCGGAGGTGTGCGCGGCCAGATGGCGCAGGGTCACCTCGGGACCGTGCGGCCCGGGCAGACGGGCCGGCGGCGGCAGGTGGCGGTTCACCGGGTCGTCGAGGCTCACCAGGCCGGCGGCGGCCAGGTCGCAGAGCAGCAGCACGGTCAGGGTCTTGGTGATCGATCCGATCTCGTACCGGGTGCGCGCGTGTCCCGTACCCCGATGGGTGAAGGAAGCCTGACCGTCGCGGACGGTGACCGTGCTGACCGCGGTGGCCCCGGCCGGTAGGGCGATCACGAGACGGTCGCCGGCGCGTGCAGGCGCCGGGACAGGCCGAGGGTGCCGGCGATCGCGGCGACCACCGTCGGGTGGTGGTCGTGCCGGAAGGCCTCGCCGGGCTCGTCCGGGCCGGGTTCGGCGTCGCGTGGCAGACGGCCGTCGGGGCGCTGCACTTCGGCCAGCCCGGTCCAGGCCTCCGGCGGGCACACCGGCGCCGGCAGGCAGGCGTCGACGATCAGCAGTTCGCCGACCAGGTCCCACTCGGCGACCTCGGTCCACACGTCGAGCCACACCGGCAGCCAGAGTTCCAGGTAGCCGACCATCTGCGGGGTGAGGCCGCCGGGGTCGGCGCCCCAGTCGGTGAGATGGAAGACCGTGTGGGTCATGGCGTAGGCGGTTGCCCGGTCGATGAGCCATGGCGCGGTGGCCGTGCCCAGCCAGGTTCCCGCCGCGAGTGCCGTCATGTCGGCGGACGGCTCCAGGCCGGTGACCCGGGCGGCGTTCGCCACCGCGAGGCGCCGGTTCGGCAGCAGTTCCCTCGTCTGCTCCGGTCGTGTCCGCCGAAGATGCCGCAGCAGCTCCTCGAGGGCCGGATGCCGTAGACCGGCCCGGGCGAAATGAGCGTAGATCTCCAGCGGGTCGGTCGATGCCGGATTCTCCGCCTGGCAGAGGTAGAGCGCGTCGCCGCGGCCCAGCTCCCGCCAGGCGTGCTCGAGCAGATCGCGGGCGGCCAGCCGCTGGCCCGATCCGGCCACCCCTTCACGCAAGATGATCGCCGCGGCCAGCGCCGTCTCGCCGAGCGCCTTGTACGTTCCGTCATCGTCCGGATCCAGGCGCAGGTGGTGGATGCCGCCACTCAGCCAGCCGGTGGCCGACTCCGCCAGCCGGTGGGCGGCCGCGGTGGCGGTCATCGCCGCATCCGATCAGATACGGCCACGTCGAGGGCGGTTCGGGCGTCGGCGCCGCCCAGCACCCGGAGGTGGTCGAGCAGGACGCCGGTGTCGAGCGGCACACGCACGCCGTACCGCTGAAGGAGGATCAACCAGCGGGTGAGCGCCGCCGCCGTCGGATGATCGCGCCGCATCGTCGCTCGCGCCGCTCCTCGGGCGATGTCCGCGGGCCGATCCCGGACCGCGTCGTGCAGCGGACCGTCGAGTTTCGGCGTGGCCAGGGCGGAAAGCGCCACGAGCGCACCGGCGAAAACCTTCCAGGAGTCACCCGCGTGAAAGGGCAGGCCGGCCGGAATCCGGTGGGCGACGCCCGCGGCGCGGTGCATCGCCCACTCCTGCCAGTCGGCCACCGGATCCGGGTCCGGCCGGGCGAACGTGCTGACGGCCTCGGTGAGAATCGCGCGGTCGTCCGGGCCCGGCGAGGCGACGCCGGCCATGGTGTCCGCGCCGAGGATGCGGATCGCGGCGAGCGCGCGGGAACGGGACGGGCACACGGCCACGAACTGTGCGGTCGAACCCGTGTCGTGGCCGGATTCGAGTCCGTCCACGACACGGGTCGCCAACTCGTTGACCGCCTGCTCGTAGCCGGCGGTCAGCGGGCCGCCTTCGGTGGCGCCGACAGCAGAGCGAGCAGCACGTCACCTCCGGCCATCGTCGGGCCGGTTGGGATGCCGCTCACCGGGGCTTCGGGCCGCCGCGACAACTCGGTCACCGCCGCCCGGTCGACGGTCTCGTCCACCCTGATCAGGGTGTGGGTGCTCATCGTGCACTCCTTTCGTGGAGGTTGGACTCCGCGAATCACCCTAATGAATCAAATACGGCAAGAAGCTGTAAATCTATTCATCTCGCGCTCCGGCCCCGACGGGTCCGCGCGCATCATCACCGGTGGCGATCAGGTAGAGGGCCGCCATGTAGGTCGCCATCACCAGCACGCCGCGGCCCGGCCGTTCGAACCCGGCCGCGCCGAGGCCGATCAGCGCGTCCGAGACCAGGAAACACGCGCCACCTGCGGCGACCCGCCGGGAGACCCCCGCCGCTGCCGCCGCCATCGCGGTCAGCGCCAGGCTGTAGATCATCACCGGTACGCGCAGAGCGCCCAGCCGGCTCCACAGCAGAACGTTCGCGCCCGCCCAGACCACCCCGTACCCGATCATCGCCGCGACCGGCGGCCGCGACCGGCGCAGGAACGCCACGGTCAGGGTGATCTGCGTGCCGAGGAAGAACAGCATCCCGACCAGGAACGCGGTCTGCCCCGGGATCAGCAGCGCGATGTCCCCGGCGGTGGCGAGGACCAGCGCCAGCGTGACCGGGCCCGGCCGGCGCAGATGGGCGATGAGAAGCGGCGCCAGCAGCGGTTTCGCCAACCATTGCAGGGCGGTGACGTCCGCCGCGACCGCGACGAGTTCGACCGCCGCCGCGACGGCGAACAGGGTGAGCGGCAGGTCCAGGCGCCGCGCCGTCATCGTGCTCACGCGGCCGGCTGCCAGCCCGGACGGCCGAACAGGTACCCCGCGCGGTGGCGCCAACTCGTCGCCGCACGCACATCCCGCCAGATCGCCGCGTACTCGTGGGTGGCGACCTTGAGCGGGTTGAACGTCTGGATGTTGGTGGTCAAGCCGTAGCTGACCCGCTCCCCCTCCGGCTCGAAACTGCCGAACAGCCGGTCCCAGACGATCAGGATGCCGCCGTAGTTGCGGTCCAGGTAGGGGTCGTTGGAGCCGTGATGCACCCGGTGGTGCGACGGGGTGTTGAAGAACCACTCGATCGGCCGGGGCAGCCGGTCGATCCGCTCGGTGTGCAGGAAGAACTGGTAGGCCAGGCTGACCGACTGCTGGAGGAAGATCATCCACGGCGGGAATCCGAGGGCCGCCAGCCCCAGCCAGAACGGCAGCGCGGTCATCGGCGTCCAGCTCTGCCGCAGCGCCGTGGACAGGTTGAAGTACTGGCTGGAATGGTGCACCACGTGGCCGGCCCAGAGCAGCCGCACCTCGTGGTGCAGCCGGTGGAACCAGTAGTAGGCGACATCGTCGGCGACGAACAGCAGCACCCAGACCCACCAGTCGTGCGGGTCCAGCTTGATGGGGCTGAGCACGTAGAGCCCGGCGAACAGCACCGCGGTGACCAGCTTCCACGGCACGCCGATGATCTGGCTGCCCACGCCCATGGACAGGCTGGTGGCGGTGTCACGGGCCTCGTAGCCGCGTTCCTCGTCGTCCGGCAGGAATCGGAACGACAGGACTTCCATGACTATCAGTAGCAGGAACGCCGGGACGGCGAAGAGGACGGCGGGAATCATTCGGGCTGTTCGTCCAATCTCTGGGGTGAGCCGGGGCGGTCTACGGTGGTCACCGCCCTGGCCGGATCCGGGTCATCGCCGCGTTCCCGCCCAGCCGGGCGGCGCAGCCTCATCACTTCACTTCCGCACTCCGCCCCCGCACCTCAGTCCCGCGGTCCGCTTCCGTACCTCAGCCCGCGCTCCGCTTCCGTACCTCGGCCCGCACTCCGCTCACGCACCTCGGCCCCGCAGTTCGCCTCCGCACCTCGGCCCCGCACTCCGCTCACGCACCTCGGCCCGCACTCCGCTCACGCACCTCGGCCCCGCAGTTCGCCTCCGCACCTCGGCCCCGCACTCCGCTCTCGCACTTCGCTTCCGCACCTCGGCCCCGCGCCCCGCTTCCGCACATCGGCCACGCGCCCCGCTTCCGCACCTCGGCCCAACGCTCCGCTTCCGCACTCGCCCCCGCGCTTCGGTCCCGCACTTCGCTTCCGCACCTAGGTCCCGCGTTCCGCTAAGGCACATCGGCCCCGCACTCCGCTTCCGCACGAGCCCCCCAACTTCACGGCCCCTGGGTCCGTTGCTCCCCGCCGGTCATGGATCGGCGACTATCGCGCACGCCACGGGAAGCGGCGTCGTCACGCGATGGCGAGTGACGTCACCGGGATTCGCCGGTGCGTCCGTTCTAAAGTGCCTGTGCACTGTGGTCGATCTTGCCCGGCTGACTACACAAGATCGCCGCCATCCAGACGCCCCCGAATTCACGGCTTTCGATGGGTAGGCAGGGCTCGCATGTCCTCAGCTGCGTTCGGAAGTGGCTTACTTGAGCGTCGGCTCTGTCATGGGGCGGCGGATTCGTCGTGGGCGCCGGCTTCACCCTGAGTGGCGGCTCTGTCATGGGCAGCGGCCTCGCCGGTCGCGGTCAGCGCGAGCAGCGCCCGAGCCGTGCGCTGCGCGCCGGCCGCGTCGCCCCAGGCGATCTGATCGGACAACCTACGGTGGGCGCCCACGTCCAAGAGCTCAGCGGTACGCCGGGGAGCAGGCATGTGACCGACCGCGATCGCCCCGGCGGTGAGGCTGTTGAAGGCGAGCAGGTAGGCGATGTTCCCGGAACCCTCGATGATCCGCCGCCACAGTGCCAGGTCGGCCTCAGCCATCCTGGCCAGATCGGGGACCACCGCCGCATACCGGTCAACGGCCTCGGCGATCGCCGCCCGCGCCCCGGGGGCAGCCCGCTCGGCGCACAGCCGGGCGGCGTCGGCGCCGATGCAGGCCCGCATCTCGAGTACGTCCCGCCCGAGCGTGGCGACCGGCAACACATCCTCGGCGCCGACGAGCGCCATCGCCAGGTCGAGGCCCGCGGTGGCCCGCCAGTCCAGCACCCGGGTCGCCCCGCCCTGACTCACCCGCACCAGCCCGAGCTGCTGCAACCGCCGCAGCGCTTCACGGACCGCATGCCGGTTGACCTCGAACGTCGCGGACAGCTCACGCTCACTGGGCAGCGCTTCGTCGGCAGCGTAGCGACCGCTGACGATGGCATCGCGCAGCCGCCCGAACACTTGATCCGACACGGACTGCCGGGAGATCGGCTCGAACGTCATGCCCGGAAGTGTGCCCGCCCTCACATCAACCCGTCAACTGGTTGGACCAGTTGACTCAAGCATGTTTGGCAATATCCAGCGCCCCGCCGTCACCGAGCCAAACCGCAACAAGGCCCCTTCCGCGAACATGCGCGCGGCCGCACCCCGCACCCCGCACCCCGCACCCCGCACCCCGCACCCCGCACCCCGCACCCCGCACCCCGCACCCCGCACCCCGCACCCCGCACCGATCGAACTTCGATCTTGGACAGCTCACCACCGCCTTCGACAACAAGCACTCAGGCTCGAACAGCCGCAGCCACATCGAAACGGTCACCGCTCCACCGGCGTCACCGCGATCGACCGCAACATTCCGTCGCTGATCTAAGACGCCCTCAACGTCCCTGATCGATCAGCAACATCCCCGCCGCATCCTCAGAGACCGTCAACGGCTTCGCTCGACCAGCAACATTCCGTCACGGTCGCGGCCCCGAAACGCTGTCAAAGGCGTCGCGTGACGGCCTCGGTGAATCCGCGCATCGGAGCCGACCAACCGTTCGGATCGCCCCAGGCGAAGTCGTGCGCGCCGGACAGCTCGATGTATCCGCCGGTTGCGAGGCCGCGCGCCCACCGGGCCGTGGACATCGGGTCGCGCCGACCGCGCAGCACCAGAATCGGCACCGTCACCCTGCGCAACGACTCCTCGATGACGTGCCGCCGATGGACGCGCACCAGATGGGCGATGTGGCGGAGGCCCGCACGCCGCCATTCCGGCCACTGCGTGGCCAAAACGCCCGGTGCCTCTCGACGTCCCGCAAGCAACCAGCGACGAAACAGACGATCCGTACGCCGGTAGGCAGGATCGGTCATCGGCGCGGCCAGCACCAGCCCGGCCACGTACGGATCCCGGCTCGCGGCCTCGGCGGCCACCTGTGTTCCGCTGGAGTGCCCGGCGAGAATCACGGGATCCCGCACCTTTCTGGCCAGCCAGTCGGCAACCGCCCGCCCGTAGTCGGCGACCGGTAGGCGCTCCGCCGGCAGTTCGAGCAGATGCGCACGGGTGAAGGAACTCAATGCGGCGAGGCCGGGCAACAGGTAGTCGGCCACCGCCAGGCCCTGCACCAGCACGATCTCCGGGACTCCCACCCGCGGCACCCCCACGGAACGGCTGCGCACAACCCCGAAAGCCCCTCGGTGGTACGACGTGACGACCGCCCCAACCACACCCGGCTCCCTCGCTCCAGCCCCCGGCACCGTCCATCCCGCCACACCCGGCTCAGTCACTTGGCACCCCGAGCACCACCGAACCCGCCACACCCAAATCAGTCACCCCGCACCCCAGCACACCGAAGCCAGCTCAGTCACAGCGCACCCCCGCACCACCGAACCCGCCCCACCCAGCTCAGTCACCACGCACCACCGCACCACCGGCACCGCCACACCCAGCTCAGTCACCACGCACCACTGCACCACCGGCACCGCCACACCCAACTCAGTCGCCGCGGATCCCGGCGCTGTTGGACCCGACGCCGGCGACTCAGATTCCTGCGCTACCGAACGAAACTCCACCGTCCCGGCCCCCGGCGCTGCCGCACCCCATCCCCACGCCCCAGACCCCGGCACTACCGCACCCAACTTCGACGCTCCAAATCCCGCCGCAGCTGCACTGGACTCCACCGCCCCAAACCCCGGCATACCGCACCCAACCTCGACGCCCCAACCCCGCCGCAGCCGCACTGGACTCCACCACCCTGACCACCGGCGCTGCCGCAACCAACCCGGACACCCCGACCTCCGCCGCTGCCGCACCCGGCACTACTGCCCCGAACCTCGCCACAGCCGCACTGGACTCCACCAACTCGACCTCCGGCGCTGCCGCACCCGGCGCTACTGCCCCGAACCTCGCCACAGCCGCGCTGGGCTCCACCGCCTCAAACCCGGGCATACCGCACCCAACCCCGACGCCCCAGACCCCGCACCACCGCACCACCGCACCACCGCACCACCGCACCACCGCAGCCGACCCCGATATCCGAACCCCCCGCGCTGCCGCATCCGGCGTCGGCGTCGCGGACTCCGGTGTTGCCTTTGTGGCTGGGCTGAGCGGATCCGTCATGACCAGAACAGCCCTGACCATCTGGCTTCCGCCTTCGCGCTCCGACCATTTCGCTTGCAAGGCCGGCAATCTGGTCAGGGGCGCGAATTCGCACTCTGCTTTCCCGAACACGTCGTGCCTGAACGTGGCGGCTGGTGCGGCAGCGATCGTCGGCGGAGAAGCGGTTGCCACCGGTTCGTACCCGGCGGATCGGGGCATCAACCGGCGCATGAGGATGCCGCGTGAGGTCGCCGGATTCGACTCCGCGACCGGGATGGTCGTGGCGCTGGCGCGATTCCTGCACGGGCTCGGCACCCCGCCACTGGGCGATCCAAGGATGCGGCTGCTGCGCCCGGCGGCCGCCCTGCTCGGACGGGCTCCGGTCGGGATGCGGCAGTTCGTGTACAGCATGTTCAGCGGCGCGGAAGGCCGGCCGGAACAGGAGATCGCCACGCTCGACGCGGACGACGTGTTCCGGAGGATCGCCGGCGCCTATCCACGCCGTCGGTACCCCGTCGTGGTGATCGGTTCCTCGGGTGGGGCCATGATCCACCTGTGCGCGGCACTCGGCGTGCCGTGGTTGCCGCAGACCGTGCTCATACCCGTACGCCAAAGGGGTTTGACTCCGGACGAACCGCGACGCGCGGCAGAAGTCTTCGATCGCACCGCTCGCGCCCTGCTGGACGCAAACCCCGACCTGGTGCTCCACCACATGCACGACCCGGTTCAGGACCGTCTGACGCTACGGCGGATCGCGTATTTTCGGGTGAAACGGACCCGGCTCGGGCGCGCCTACGAGGAGTTCCTGGCCGATGTGCTGGAGCCGGGCGGAACCGTGCTGCTGGCGGAATGCGGGCAGACATGGCCGATCTCGTCACGGGGCGAGCGGCACGTGTTCCAGTTCGGCGCGGTCGGCGGTTTACCGCCACACGAGTACATCGACGGCAGCGCACGCGTCCGTGATTATCTGCGCCGTTACCGCGTTCCGGCCGAGCGGTGGGAGGCGCCGCCCGTGGACGGCACGGCCCCGGAGGCCGAGTGGGGATTCGAGCCGGGGCTCCGCGACGACGTTCAACGGTTCGCGAAGGAACGCGGCTATCGGGTGGCGCGGCTGGTCCACGACCGGCCGGAGGATCTCAGTCCGCTCGTCGCCGATCTCTATCGTCGCTGGTACCGGCGGCGCGGGCTGCCCGCGAACCGGCTGCTGATCGAGTCGTTCATGCTGATGGACCCGTGGTGGACGCTACGCACCGGCAGTGTCCCGTACTGGACGCTGTTCCCGGTGCGGCCGTCGCTCGACCGGCTGCACCGGTATCTGGACGGCGCGGACACGTACGATTTCCTGCATCTGGGCCTTTTCTGCCACGGCGTCGAGTCGCCGGGCTCGGTGAGCGCCGCCGAATGGCGCGATCTGCTGGGACGCGCCGGCGTGAAAGGCGCGTTCGCCGGAGTCTCGCCACGCCGTTATCCGACCGATCCGGGCACGTTCTTCGAGTTCCCGCGCGCGCTGCGGGCCATCCCGCAACGGCATCCGCTTCCCGACCCGCTCACCCTGGGTGAGGTCGAGGCCGACGTCGGCGGTCAGTACTTCCACTGATGTGCGGAACCGGAGGCCGGCCGAACATCATCGGTAACGACTACCGGAGGTGACCGACGATGTACGCCCGAATCCAGACCACCGCGTCCCGGCCCGACAACGCCGACAAGCTCGCCCGCGAGCTTGTCGAAATGATCTCCGGACATCCGGGGTACGCGGGCCTGATCCTGCTCGAGGGCTCCCTGATCACGCTGTGGACCAGCCGGGAGGACGCCGAACTGGCCTCGGAACGCTCGCAGGCCGGTCGCGGGCCACGCCCGGTGACGATCCAGACCGACGACATCTATCAGATCGAGGACGATCGGCCCGGTACGGCGTCGGGCCGGCCGGCCGCCGCCGGATGGATCGGCTACTTCGACGGGCCGTTGAACGCGGACCGGCTCGCCGCCATCCGCCGGGCCGGCGCGGAACGGATCGGCCCGGCGCTGCATGGCCTTCCCGGCTTGGTCCGGACGCTGACGCTGTGGCATCCCGGCGACGCGAAGTTCGCCGTCGTCCACCTCGCCACCTCGGCGGATTCGCTGCGGGAGATCGGTGACGCGATCATGTCGACGCGCTTGCTCGACGGCGAGAACCCGGCGTTGCTGCCCGGTCCGGACCGGATGACGACGAGCCCGGTGGTCGCCTACGACACCGTGTGAGGTGAACCGTCGGCGGTCCGGCGGTGTTCACCCCTGCGAAGAGGACACCCCAAAAAGTTGTCGTATCCCACGGCTACCTTGAGGGTCTACCGGTCGAGAGTGTCGCGCGAAGGAGGAGAGCACCATGACTGCCGTTTTGACCGCCGCCCGTGCGGAGGCGCTGTTCACCACCGCTCTGGCCACCGGAAGCCGACCGGCCTACGAGGTCGTCGACGAGGCGATCCGCGTCGCGGTGCGCGCGCACGGTGGCGTCCGCGGTTGTGCAGCCGACGTTGCCGCCGAGTATGGCGACCACCCCGAGCTGGCCGTCCCCCGGATGCGGTGGGCGCTGAGCGTCGTCGAGCTTCTGTACCCGGCACGCCGGCCACGTCCGGAGCGCCCACAGCAGCGCTGGGCCCTCGTCGCCTGAGCGGTCGAGTCTCGCCCGCGGGTCGTCACCTGAGCAGGGTGAGGCCCGGTGGGGCGGCTCACTGTCGGGTCCTGCCGCAGATTGCCGGTCGGATGTGCCCTGGTCGCCTACTCGGGCCGGCATGGGCCCCAACCAACCCGGGCCACCGGGCGGCCACTCCGGCCGGCGCTCAGTGCTGGCCCAACGGCGCCGACTCAGCGCTGGGAACCGGCTGGACAAGATCAGCCGCTGTCCGGACAGTCCCCGGATCCAGTCGGGCGACTTCGGTGACAGCGGCGGCGGACTTCGTACCAGCGAATGGGTTTTAGCCGACGCGGCGGCGGAGGTGGACGGGGACGGCGACCAGCGACGTGGCTATGCCCGCGGCCGCGATAGCGGTCGCCGGTGCGGTCAGTTCGGCGAGCGCACCGAAGACGAGCGGGCCTACGCCTTGCAGTGCCATCAGACCGGTGGAGAGCAGGGCGAACAGCTGGCCGAGCCGGTCGGCGGGGGCCGCTTCCAGAAACTCGCGCTGTAGACCGAGGCCGTAGGCGAAGCCGGTTCCGGCGAGTGTCAGGACCGCGGCCACCAGGGGAAGCGGCAGCGGCGCCAGCAGGGTGATCAACGGGGTGCCGAGCAGGATGATCAACGGGGCGGAGAGACGTTCACGGACGCTCGGGCGCAGCAGGCGGCCGACGGCGAAATTGCCGATGAGCATGCCGACCGCGGGGGCCGCCATCAGGATCGCGCCGGCACCGGGAGCGAAGCCACGCCGGGCGGCGTAGGCGACGAGCAGGGCTTCGGAGCCGGCGACGAACGCGGACGGCAACCATTGGGCGAGCAGCAGGCGCCGGATGGTGCGGTTGGTGAGCATGGAGATCGCACCCGTCCAGCTGTCGCGGACCGCTCCCCCGGTCTTGGAGCCGGCGTCGCCGCGGTCGGCGGGCAGTCCGATGCGGACGGCGGCCGCGGCGAGCAGGTGACAGACGGCGGCGACGAGCAGGGCCGGGCGGGCGCCGAGCGTCGCCACCGCGACGCCGCCGCCGGCCAGGCCGAGAAGTTGCGCGGCGGAGGAGGACATGCTGGTCAACGAGCGGCCCAGGACGTACGCGTCGCCGGTGAGACGTTCGGCGATCACCTTCGACGCGGCGCCGGAGAAGACCGGGGTGAAGCAGGCGACCGCAGCCACGAGCAGCAGGTTGACCACGACCGGCAGGCCGGCCAGGCACAGGGTGGCGGCCAGCGCGGCCTCCACGGCGTAACCGGCGACGATCAGCGGACGGGCCGGGAGCCGGTCGGTGAGTGAGCCGAGCAGCAGGCCGCCCGCGAACTGCGGCAGGAACCCGGCGCCGAAGGCGAGCGCGCTGAGCAACGGGGAGCCGGTGCTCGCGTAGACCAGCACCGACAGCGCGAAGATCTGGAGGGAATTCGCGCTGATGGCGAGGGTACGGGCCACGAACAGCGTGCGGAACGTGGGTTCCGCGAACACCTCGCGATAGGTGGCCGGGCGATCGGTGACGGTCATGCCGTGAGCTTGCGGCTCGGGCACCATGGCGGACCAATGTTTCGTCGTCTGGCGTAAGGTCGTGGGGGTGTTGCGGTTCGTCGTCGGCACCGAGGACCTGTTGCGGACACGGTTCGCGCTGTCGCCGGTGTTCGATCTGATCAACCTGATCCGCGCGGTGGCCGGTCCGCATGGGCGGGGTGTTCCGGCGTCGTGGCTGGCCCGGTTGCGCCCCCTGTTCGAGCCGTTGACGGCCGATCCGGTGCTCGACGCCATTCACGCGCTGCATCTGGACAAGTCAGGAGCGACGTTCATCTGTCCCCCACCGCAGCGGATCGGACAGAGCATCGAGGACGACCTCGCGGCATTGCGAGCCGCACCGCCCGCGCTCGTGCGGGAGGAGATCGACTACTACCTGGCACGGTCGTCGTCATCGGCGGCCGCCCGTGCGGTGCTGACCGCTCCAGACGTCCTGGACCGGCTGGCCGTCTTCCTGGCCGCCGCCTGGTCTGTCCTGCTCGCCGAGGATTGGCCGAAATTGCGCCTGCTCTGCGAACGCGACGTCGTCCACCGATCCGGCGAACTGAGCCGCGCCGGCTGGGAGGCGGCCCTGTCCGGCCTCCATCCGAAGTTGCGCTGGCGGGACGGCGGAATCGACCTGATCGGCCGGGGCGGCCGCGCAACGATGCTGGACGGCGCGGGCCTGTTGCTGGTGCCGTCGGTGTTCATCTGGCCGGAGTTCGCCGTCTTCGCCGACGAGCCGTGGCCGAAGGCCATCGTCTATCCGGTACGGGGTGTGGCGACCCTGCTCGAACAGGGTCCACCCGAGGCGCCGGAGCATCTGGCCGCGCTGATCGGACGCTCCCGCGCCCTGATCCTGATGATGCTGGCCGATCCGGCGAGCACGAGTCAGCTGGCCCGCGCCCTGGGTATGGCGGTCGGTGCGGTGGGCGATCATCTCGGCGTACTCCTTCGTGCCGGTGTGGTGGAGAAGGCCCGGGCGGGTCGATCCGTGCTCTATCGACGAACGTCCCGGGGTGACGCCCTGGTGCGGTGACATCGCGTTCCACCAGGGCGCCCGGGCCTGCGACACTGCAGCATCCGCTGGCGCAGCCTCCGTGCCGACGTCAGCGCCCCGCTCTGGCACCAGGCACCGTGTGAGCCCACCGCTAGGGCAACCTCTCAGCCAAACCGCTGCCCAGCCGTGGGCACCGAACAAACCCACCGCTGGCACAGCCGCTCAGCCGAACCGCTGCCCAGCCCCGGACAGCCCACCGCTGGCACACCCGCCCGGCCGAACCACTGCCCAGCCCCGGACAGCCCACCGCTGGCATGGCCATCCAGACGACATCCGCACCCCGCGCGGCGCCAGACACCTTGCGATCCCGCCGCTTGCGCGGTCTTGCAGCTGATATCCCCGCCTGCCCGGGCGCCGGGCAGGCGTCGGGTCCACGCTGGCGCAGCATTTCATCGGTATTCCAGCGCCAGGCGGGGTAGGCGGTGGGCCAGCGGGCTCGGAAGCCACCAAGCGCGGGGGCCGAACAGGTGCATGAGCGCGGGCAGGAGGAGGCAGCGAATGATCACGGCGTCAACTAGGACGGCGACTGCCAAGCCCAGGCCGAACTGCTGGAGCATTCGGTCGGGGGACATGAGGAAGGCGCCGAAGACGACGATCATGATGGCTGCCGCGGCGGTCACCACCCGGCCGGTGGTGGCCAGGCCTTCCCGGACCGCACCGGCGGCGTCGCGGGTGCGTTCCCACTCCTCGTGCATGCGGGCCAGCAGGAACACCTCGTAGTCCATGGACAGGCCGAAAATGATCGCGAAGATCATGACTGGGACATACGCCTCGATCGGGCCTGGCGGGATACCGAAGGCGCCCTCCTGGAACACCAGGATGACGACGCCGAGCGCGGCACCGACGCTGAGCAGGTTCAGCACGGCGGCCTTGAGCGGGATCAGCAGTGACCGGAACACCACCAGCAGGAGCAGAGCGGACAGGCCCACCACCACGGCCACGAACAGGGGCAGCCGGGCAGCGACCGCGTCGGAGAAGTCGATGACCGCGGCGGTGGGGCCGCCGACCAGGACGGTCGCCCCACTCTCCCGCGCGACCGCCGGAAGCACGTCGTCGCGTAGTGTGCCGACCAGCTCACCGGTGGCCTCGTCCTGTGGAGCGGACGCCGGGTAGGCGATCACCGTGGCCACGTCACCGCCGGGAGCGGGAATCGGTGGCAGAGTGGCCGCGATCCCTGGCGTGGTGGTCACCGCACGCTGGACCGCGTGTGCCGCGGCCTCGGCCGGATGGCCGGCTGCGTCGACCACGATCACGAGCGGACCGTTGAACCCTGGACCGAACCCGGTGGCGAGCAGCTCATACGCCTTGGTGCTGGTCTTGCTCGCGGCGTCGCTGCCCGCGTCGGCGAAGCCGAGCCGCATGTCCAGCACGGGCGCGGACAACACCAGCAGAACGCCCAGCGTGACGATCGCGATCGGCCAGGGGCGACGGCCGACGGCGTCGCTCCAGTGTCGCCAGATCCGCCCTTCCGGTCGGCGCCGTTTTCGCAGCGTGCGCTCCAGCCGTGCGCCGAAGAGGCCAAGCAGGGCCGGCAGCAGCGTCAGCGCGGCCAGCATGGTGACCAGCACCGTGACGGCAAGGGCGACGGCGACGCCCTGGAGCGCGCCGATCCCGAGCGACACGAGGCCGAGGAGGGCGAGGATCACCGTGGTGCCGGCGAAGAAGACAGTCCGGCCGGCCGTGTCGAGGGCGGTGCGCACCGCGGTCTCCCGGTCCGCTCCGGCGGTCAGCTCACTGCGGAAGCGTGAGAAGACCAGTAGCGCGTAGTCGATGCCGACGCCGAGGCCAACCAGAATCAGCAGCGGGGCCGTGAAGTCGGCGACCGTGGCCACATGCGAGGCGAGCGTGACCAGGCCGATCGCCGAGCCGACGGCGAAGACCGCGATCACGATCGGGAGGCTGGCGGCCAGCAGCGAGCCGAACAGGAACACCAGGATGATGAGCGCGGCCAGCATGCCGGCACCCTCCGCGGCACCGCCCTCGGCTTCTTCGGCGGCGCGGGCCGCCTCTCCACCCACCTCGACGGTGAGACCGGGAACCTGAGCCGCTTCGATGATCTTCCGAGAAGCCTCGGCCGGCATCGCCTCGGCCGTGACGTCGAGGGCAACCGTCGCATAGGTGATCGTGCCGTCCGCGGAGACCGCCTCCGGCTTCGCCGCGTCGGCGACGTGCGGCAGGCTCCGGATCCGGGCCAGCATGTCGTCGACGGCGGCCCGGGTGGCTGGCCGCTCCGCTCCCGCCGGATCCTGGACGACAATTTCCAGGGTGGCGCCGGCCCGGGTCGGCGCCCGGTCGGCCAGCACGTCCTGCGCCTGCTGCGATGGTGCCCCGGGCAGGCTGAAGTCGTTGTGGTAGTCGTCGCCGGCGATGCCCGCGCCGGCCGTGACGCCGGCCAGAACCAGCACCCAGAGCAGCAGCGCAGGCCAGCGATGCCGATAGGACCATCCGGCCAGCCGCTCGAAGACGCTGGCTCTGTGCACCGATACCGAAGTCATGCGGCAGACGGTAGGAGCGATGAACACTCAGCCGAATCGCTCCGGAGAGGGCATGCCTTGTACCCCTTGAGAGGTACGAGGCATGCCTCTCGTGAAGGATCCGCCGGGCGGTAGGGCCGCCGTACGCTGGTCGCGTGACGATGAGGCGGTGGTTGGTCGACAGCATGGTGGCGTTGTTCGCCGCCGTGTTCACGCTGGTGATGCTCCAGCAGGGCGGTCTCGGCTCCCAGGAGAGCGCCTACCGGCAGCTGGATGTGTTGGGGGTGACGCTGACACTCGCGTCGACGTTGCCTCTGATCTTCGCTCGCCGGGCTCCGGCCGCGGTCTACGCGATCACGGCGGTGGCCTCTCTGGGCCTGCTCGTCCTCGACTATCCGCTGGACGTTCCCCCGGGCGCTCTTATCGCGACCTATGCGATGGCCGAGACGTTCGGAGGGGCGAGCCGCGGCCCTCGGTATGCGGCATGGGCCGGGGTCATGCTGTTCCCAGCGCTGTCGATCGCGCTGATGGCCGTCAACCATCAGGCCCGGTCCATGCTGTCGATCGCTCCCGGTTTCGCCGCATGGATCACGATGTTCCTGCTGGTGTGGGTCGCCGGCGACCGCAACCGGCTCCGGCAGGAGCGGATTGCCGAGTTGGAGGAGCATGCGCGGCTGCGCGAGCTGGACATCGCTGCGCAGCGGCGGCTCGCCGCGGCCCAGGAACGCACCCGGATCGCCCGGGAGCTGCACGACTCGGCCGGGCATGCGATCAACGTGATCCTGGTGCAGGCGGGTGCGGCGCGGCTGCTGCACGAGCGCGATCCGCAGCGATCACGGCAGGCCATCGAAACCATTGAAGAGGTCGCGCAGAGCACCATCACCGACATCGACCGGCTGGTCCGGGCGTTGCGGGAGGAGTCGGGGCCGGTCGATCCCGCGCCCGCCGACACGGCGGCGCTGGAGCAGTTGGTCGATCGGCACCGCGCCGGTGGGTTGCGGGTGTCGACCACGTTCGACGGGGCACCGCGGGGCCTGCCGAGTGGGGTGGCATGGGCGGCCTATCGGATCCTGCAGGAGGCGCTGACGAATGCGGCGCGGCACGGTTCCGGGACCGCCGATGTTCGGATGGCCTACGGGAGTTCGGAGGTGGAGATCGAGGTGAGCAACCCGGTCGGATCGGTCCCACAGCCAGGCGGCGGGATGGGCATCGTAGGGATGCGTGAACGGGTCGCTCTGCTGGACGGCACTCTGGAGGCGGACACGAGCGGACCAGATCTGTTCCGGTTGCACGCCCGCCTTCCGATCGCGGCCACGGAGGCCGCCATATAGCGCGAAAGTGATGATGCGGTCAGCCGCGCAGAGTGAGGCCTCGGGGCGCGGGAGACCGGGTGGTCGGCAAATCAGACGACAGCGAGCCGGGTAAGTGTGAGAACCGGAACGCAGCGACCAGGCTGTGGAACAACAGAGCCACCGCGCGGGCAGCGAACCGGCGGTCCGAATCGGGGCGGTAGCAGACCGGGCATTAGAGAGCTAAGTTCGCGAGGTTGACTGATCTCCCCGAAACGGTGCAAGGCGAAAACGACCGCCAGGCCGGCGCGAGACGAGAACGACCGCCAAACGGGTGCAAGACGACAGCGAGCACGAAACGTCGGGAGACGAGACCGACCGCCAAGCGGGTGCAAGGCGACAGCGAGCGCGAACCGGTGTGAGGCGGGAACGACCGCTAAGCGGCGGTGTGAGGGCGATAGGTGACGGGACGGGGGTGGACGGGTGAGCGAGGTCCTTCGGGTGCTCATCGCTGATGACGATGACCTGATGCGGGCCGGGCTGCGGGCCGTTCTCTCCAGCGACGACCGGATCTCGGTGGTCGGTGAGGCCTTCGACGGGCGGGAGGCGGTGGCGCGGGCTCGGGCGCTTCTGCCGGACGTGGTGCTGATGGACGTGCGGATGCCGCAGCAGGACGGAATCGCGGCCACCCGGGATCTGAGTGCCGTCGCACCTGAGGTTCGGGTGTTGATCCTGACCACGTTCGAGGACGATGACTACGTGTTCGGGGCGCTCAATGCGGGAGCGTCCGGGTTTCTGCTCAAGCGGACCCGGCCGGAACAGCTGATCGAAGCCATTCACACGGTCGCGGCCGGGGAGTCGCTGCTGTCGCCGTCGGTTACGCGAACGGTCATCGACCGGATGACGACGGCCACACCGCCGGATCCGGAGACAGCTCGGCGGCTGAGAGTTCTGACCGCCCGGGAGCGGGATGTGTTGACGCTGGTGGCGCGGGGGCTGTCGAATGCGGAGATCGCGGCGGAGCTGTTCGTCGAGGAGTCGACGGTGAAGACCCACATGAAGCGGATCCTGCCCAAACTCAAGCTTCGCGACCGGGTGCAGGCGGTGATTCTCGCCTACGAGACCGGTATGGTCCGACCCGGGGAGAACGCTCGATGAGGTGAGATCACACTGCGACTGTTGACGTTGAACGCACTGTTCAAAGGGGATGTCCGGCCACGGCTACGGGTTCTCGGCGAGATCCTTGAAAAGTCCCGGTACGACGTCGTCTGCCTGCAGGAGGTCATGTACCGGCATCTGATCCCGCGGTATCCGCATCGGGTCTCGGCCGGGACGGTTCTGCTCAAGGGTGGCCTGGTGGTGCTGTCTCGGTGGCCGGTGACGCGGTCACGGTTCGTCCGGTTCCCGTTGACGGCGCCGGCCCGGCCGGAGTACCTGATGCGCAAGGGTGCACTGGTCGTGACCGTCGATACCGGTGACGGCGAAGTAGTCGTGATCAACACTCATCTCTCGGCCAACCGGGACGATGACTGGTCGGCGGAGAACCGGTACACGGATATCGCGCGGACGGAACTCGGGGTGCTGGCCGAGCAGGCGGCGACGGTCGACCCGGCGGTGCCGGTCGTGGTGATGGGTGACCTCAACGTGCCGCGTGACTCCGTCGTGCTGCGGGAGTTCCTGGAGGAGACCGGGCTCCGGGATGTGCTGGCTGGTGACACCCGGCCGACGTATCGGCCGACGCCCGGGTGGCCGAACCCGCCCGCCTTCGATCACATCCTGGTGCGCCCTCCGATGACCGGGGCCGCCCGCCTGGTCCTCCAGGACGAGGTCACTCTCGCCGACGGGCGGCGGGCCTACCTCTCCGACCACTACGGAGTCGAGGTCGACCTCGCCCTCCACCCGACCGGCTGAGCCCGCCGTTCGATCATTCGCACCAGTCAGGGCATCGTCGCGGGAGCGGTGGGTGTTCGCCGACCGGTTGGGCTACGGGTTCGAACGCTCGGACACCTGGGAAATCGAAGACGGCCCCGGCTGGGGCGGCTGAGTTGATCTATGCCTATGTATCCCAGTGATCATCCGTACGGGAAGGTCCGGGAACGGATTCAGTGGGCATGCGGGTGCGCCATGGCTGATTCCGGGGAATCGGTAGCCGCGCTGTGGTCGTCGGCTGGGACCTGGCTGGTCAGCCAGTCGGTGGCGCGGTCGAGGACGGCGGGCTCGACCGGGCGGCGGACCTCTTCCTTGTACGCGCGAAGCGACGGCGGGCCGTGCTGGGTACGCAGCAGGTGGGTGACGTCGGATCACCGAACTGGCCGGGGTGTTCGCCCGGCGCATGGCGCTGCCACCCGAGGGCCGCACCCGCCGGATGCTGACCACCATCCTGATGCCGGCGGAGTGACCGTCGAGGGCCCGGCGATGCGCTGCCCGGGTCACCGCGGTGCGGTCCGGGCGCCGAGATGGGCCAGAAAGGCCCGGACGGCTCCGGCCGGCGGCGTTCGTGGCCCGTCCCAGATCGCGCGCAGCTCGCGGCGCAGATCGAGGTCGATGACGGCGACGTGGCGCAGCCGTTCGCCGCGCAGGTCGTCGGTGACGGCCAGCCGGCTCAGGACGGCGGGGCCGGCGCCGGCGAGGACGGCGGCGCGCACCGATGCGGTGGTGGACAGTTCGAGCGCCGGTTTCGACTGGCGGGTGCCGGCGCCCAGGCGGCTCCGCAGTGCGGTCGCCAGGAATTCGCGGGTCCCGGAGCCCGCCTCACGGGTGACCAGGGGCGTGTCGTTGAGTTCCTCGGCGGTGACCCCGGAGCTGCGGCGCGCCCAGCGGTGATCGGGCAGGACGACGAGGACCAGCTCGTCGTGGGCGACGACCCGGCTGCGCAGCCCGCGCGGCGTGCCGGAGCCCTCGATGAAGCCGAGGTCGGCGTCACCGGTCCGGACCTGATCGACGACGGTGTCGCTGTTGGTGGCCTGGAGCACCACCTCGATCGGCTCCTTTCCCTGGCGACGGGCCTGCGCTCGCAGCGTGACGAGCCAGCCCGGAAGCAGTTGCTCGGCGATGGTCAGGCTGGCCGCGATCCGCATCCGGCCCTGGGCGTCGGCGCGCAACGACGCGATGCCGGTGTCGACCTCGTGGGCGGCCTGGAGCAGCCGGTCGGCCCAGCCGGCCAGAACGGTGCCGGCCGGGGTGAGGACGGCGCCGCGGGTGGTGCGGACGGCGAGGCGGATCCCGGTGCGGGCCTCCAACCCGGCCAGACGAGCGGAGACGGCCTGCTGGGTGAGGCCGAGCTCACGTCCGGCGGCGCTCAGGCTCCCCGTACGCGCGATCACCAGCAGCAGTTCCAGTGATGCGAGGTCCGGCATCCGCGCGCTCAATGCCACAAGCCAGAATCGTACACAGCCACAAAGGCCGTTTGTGACCTCACAAGGTTGTGGCAGCTACCGGCCGGTCCGCCGGACCACGATCGTGATGGCCATGAACACGATTCCGACCCGCGCGGCGACCGGCGAACACGGCACCGGGGTACTGGCGAATCTGACCCCGAACTGGTTCGCCTCGGTCATGGGGACCGGCATCGTGGCCACCGCAGCCCTGTCGCTGCCGGTGCGGTCCGCCGGCCTGCGCCTGTTCGCCACCGCCGTGTGGGTGCTCGCGGTGTTGCTGCTGGTCGTGCTGACGGCGGCGACGGTGACGCATTGGCGCCGTCATCCCCGGACCGCCCGGCGCCACCACCTCGACCCGGTCATGGCGCACTTCTACGGTGCCCCACCGATGGCGCTGATGGCGGTCGGTGCGGGAACGCTGCTGGCCGGCCCGACGGTGATCGGCACGCGGGCGGCCGTCGCGGGCGGCTGGGCGCTGTGGTCCGCCGGTACGCTCGCGGGCCTGGTCACCGCGGTGGCGATTCCGTACCTGCAGTTCACCCGGCACGAGACCGTGGACCCGCGCAGCGCGTTCGGCGGCTGGCTGATGGCGGTCGTGCCACCGATGGTGTCGGCGTCGACGGGTGCGCTGCTCGTGCCGTACACGCCGGCCGGTCAACCTCGCCTGACCATGTACCTGGCCTGCTACGCGATGTTCGGGATCAGCCTGCTCGCGTCACTGGTGATCATCAGCATGATCTGGGCCCGGCTGGTTCATCACGAGATCGGGCCGGCGCGGATGGTGCCCACCCTGTGGATCGTTCTCGGCCCGCTCGGACAGTCGATCACCGCCGCGAGTCTGCTCGGCGGTGTGGCCGCCAACGCTCTGCCCGACCCGTACGCGACAGCGATGGCGGCGTTCGCGGTGCTGTACGGCGTACCGGTCTGGGGTTTCACGCTGCTGTGGGCGGCCCTGGCCGCAGCCGTCACGATCCGCACCGCCCGCCACCACCTGCCCTTTTCGTTGACCTGGTGGTCGTTCACCTTCCCGGTCGGCACGGTGGTCACCGGTACGTCGGGACTGGCCCTGCACACCGGAGCGGCCCTGTTCCGGGTCTGCGCCGTCGCCCTCTACGCCGCCCTGGTGGTCGCGTGGGCGGTGGTCGGGGCACGCACCCTCCGTGACGGCGTCTTCCGCCCGCCGGCGCGTGACACCGTGCTGTCCGGTTCGGGACCTCGGACCCGGGCAGACGGGCGGACCGGTTCTCGGTGGGCCTGGGCCGCCGGCCGAAACAGCTGGTGAGCAACGTCCGACGGAGGAGCGAGGGATGACTGTCCGCAGCGAGCCGGATGCCACGACCGGTGCGACGGGGACGGTGACGGCGGGTATCCGCGCGGCGTTGCTGCGCACCGCCACCTTCACCCTGCCCGCCGTCACGGCCACCGCACCGGCCGCCTGACCGTGTTCCGTTGGTCGTGGGCGCTGTCTCGTGGGGCGCGATCGACGGGTGGCCGATCGTGATCCGGGTGCTCGGGGCCGTACGATCAGCGGGTTTGATCGTCGGGTTTGGCCTGGCCTTATCCTGTCGGTCACCACTCCGCACGTCGCACCGGAGCAACGAGCATGAGTAACGCCAGGAGGGCGCGCGCCGAGCAGGTGGAGACGACCCGCGCGCGGATCCTGGATACGGCGGAGCGGCTCTTCGCCGAGCACGGTGTCTTCACCGTGTCCAACCGGCAGGTCAGCGAGGCGGCCGGGCAGGGCAACAACGCGGCCGTCGGCTACCACTTCGGTGGCAAGAAAGAGCTGGTCCGGGCGATCGTGCGCCGGCATGCCACGCCGACGGAGGCGGTCCGGGAGCGCCTGCTGGCCGAGCACGGCGACAGTGACCGGTTGCGGGACTGGGTGACCTGCGTGGTCCGGCCGATCACCGACCATCTCGCCACGCTGGGCAATCCGAGCTGGTACGCCCGGTTCGCGGCCCAGCTGATGACCGAGCCGAACCTGCGTCAGATGGCGGCCGCCGAGGTGGGCGCGGCGCCGACGCTGCACGCGGTTCTGGACGGTCTGCACGAGAGGCTGCCGCACCTGCCCCCCGAGGTGTGGCAGGAACGCGACGACATGGCGCACACCCTGATCATGCACTTCTGCGCGCGGCGGGAACGGGCCATGCCGCCGGGTGTGGACTCACGTTCCGTATGGGCGGCGACCGCGACGAGTTTGATCGACGCCCTCGAAGGGCTCTACGGCGCCCCCTGTCAGAGCATTGAGGACCGTTTTTAACGCGACAGGCGGCCCCGCTTCACCATCTACATCAGTCAGTTGCTTTAAATTGATCGCCTGGCTGTGCCGCACCGGAAGCTCCCCGCGAAAGGTCCCACGCATGTCCCCCTCCGGCATCCCCGCTACACCCCACCGGTTCACCCCCGAGGAACTCACCGCTCTGCGCGCCAGATATCGCGCCGAGCGGGACCGCCGCATACGGCCGGACGGGGCCACCCAGTACCAGCGGGCGGCCGGCGAGTTCGGCGACTACGCCAAGGATCCGTACACGCCGTTCACGCAACGGGACCCGAAGACCGACCGGGTCGAGGCGCTGGTGATCGGCGGCGGGTTCGGCGGCCTGCTCACCGGCGCGAAGCTGCGGCAGGCCGGCGTACAGCAGCTCCGGATGATCGACGAGGCGGGCGACTTCGGCGGTACGTGGTACTGGAACCGCTACCCGGGCGTCCACTGTGACATCGAGGCGACCGTCTACATGCCGCTGCTGGAGGAGGTCGGCCACGTCCCGCAGTGGCGCTACGCCCCCGGTGAGGAGATCCGCCGCCACTGCGTCGCCATCGCGAAGCGGTTCGATCTGTACGACGACACCCTGTTCCACACCCGCGTCACGTCGCTGACCTGGGACGACGCCGCCAACGAGTGGCAGGTCACCACCGACCGCGGTGACGACTTCCGGGCCCGTTACGTGGCGATCTCGTCGGGCACCATGACCCAGCCGAAGTTGCCCGGCATCCCCGGCATCCAGGACTTCCAGGGTCACACGTTCCACACCAGCCGGTGGGACTACGCCTACACCGGCGACGACCTGTCGAAGCTGGCCGGCCTGCGCGTGGCCGTGGTCGGCACCGGCGCCACCGCCATCCAGGCCGTTCCGCACCTGGCCGAGGCGGCCCAGCAGCTGTACGTCTTCCAGCGCACCCCGTCGACGGTGGACTTCCGCGGCAACCGGCCCACCGACCCGGAGTGGGCCGCGTCGTTGCAGCCGGGCTGGCAGCAGGAGCGGATGGACAACTTCCTGACCATCGTGACCGGCGGCCACGTCGACCAGGACCTGATCGGCGACCGCTGGACGGCGACCGCCAAACTTCAGCGGCAGATGCTGACCGGCACGCTGGACCCGACGATCTCGGCGGAGGAGCGCGAGTACCTCGACGAGATCGCCGACTTCCGGACGATGGACGAGATCCGCGCCCGGGTCGACGAGGTGGTCGAGGACCCGGCCGTCGCCGAGATCCTCAAGCCCTGGTACCGGTACATGTGCAAGCGGCCCACGTTCAGCGACTTCTACCTGCAGACGTTCAACCGGCCGAACGTGACCCTGGTCGACACGGCCGACCACGGCGGCATCACCCGCATGACCGCGAACGCCGTCGTCGTCGGCGAGCAGGAGTACGAGGTGGACTGCGTCATCTTCGCCACCGGCTTCGAGGTCGGCATCTCCGGCGTGGTGTCCGGGACGCTGCCGGTCACCGGCCGGGGCGGGATGCCGCTGCTCGGGCACTGGCGCAACGGCCCGCGTACGCTGCACGGCTTCTACAGCCACGGCTTCCCGAACCTGTTCCACCTGGGCGCCCTGCAGAACGCGGCGGCGGTCAACTTCGTCCACGTGCTCCAGGAGCAGGCCACCCACATCGGCGCCGTGGTCGCCGAGGCCGCCAAGCGCGGCGCGATCCGGGTGGAGCCGACCGCGGAGGCGGAGGAGGGCTGGGTGCGGACCATCTTCGAGACCGCGCCGAACAACTTCACCTTCCAGGCCGAGTGCACGCCCGGCTACTACAACGGCGAGGGCAACCCGCGGCCGGTGAATTTCTCGTACGGGCCCGGGCCGGTCGTCTTCCACGAGTTGCTGCGCACGTGGCGCGCCGAGGGCATGGACGACGTCCTGGTCACGAACTGATTCGCACGCTTCGCGGCTGCCGGTCGTCTCTCAGGCGGCCGGCAGCCGCGTCCGCCCGGGCACGGCACGGGCTCGGGACACCCACCGAACAGGTCGGCGCTCTTGACGAAGATCAACGGCGATCATAATGTGTGCACGTTCACACATCGGTGCAGGGAGTCACTCATGTCCATGGCGAGCGCCGTCCGACGCCCCCGCTTCCTCGTCTTCTGCGCGCTGACCGTGGCACTGCTGGCGGCGTCGATCGGGCCGCTGACGGCATTCGCGAACGCGGCCACCCTGCGATGCGGCCCCGCCAAGGGTGCCTACGTGTTCGTCCGGACCGCCGGGGCGAACGGTCTCGGCCACGTGGGCTGGAGCTACCGGCTCACCTGCGACGGCGGATACGCGTTCGGATCGGTGGAGAACCCCACCGGCAAGGCGCACATCGACAAGGGCTCCGACAACGGCTTCTGGCGCGGAAACGGCACCGAGGCGCAGATGCTGGCCGCGATGAGGTCCCGCGGCTACAACGCCTACAAGACCATCACGAGCGCACGGGCGACCTTCGACACCGGCCCCGCCGACGCGGTCGCGGCAGCCTCGGCCGGCCGGGGCTACGACGTCATCGGCAACAACTGCGCCGACAACGTGTGGGACGTGCTGCACGCCTACGGGGTCCCGGATCTGCCCTACCTCCAGCTTCATCCGGCTCCCAACAACTGGTACGCCACCCTGGGCCACACGGCGAACGCCGACTGGGCCACATCGACCAGCCTGTAACCCACCGGCGTCGCGGACCTCGGAGCCCGATACCGGCTGAGACCCGAACCCATTCCGAACTCTTCTTGCTTGCGACATCGGCGCCAGGCCAGGAAGTGCAGGTTCCGAGGACCGCGACGCGCCGGTGCCAGTCCGGCTCCGGCCACGAGTGTCCTCCACGGCACGCGGCGGGCGCTCGCTCAGCTAGCGACGGCGAGACCCGGCCGGTCAGGGACGATGGTGTACGAACCACGCGTCCCCCGACGGCAGGGCGACGGCGACCTCCCACCGGCTCAGCTCGAGGTTCGGGGCGAGGGCCTTGAGCTGACCGGCCGCGATCCACGCCTCGTCACCGGGCGTGGGCGGACGGCCCACCTGGAACTGCAGCATGGTGCCCCACGCGGCGACCAGGCGGGCGTCCCACCGGTGACGCCACCGCGCCAGCACCTCGGCGAGCTTCTCCCGGCACTCCCGGGTGAGCGCGCCGTAGAAGTCGACCCAGTATCCCGAGGTGCGCACGTCGACGGTGGGCGTCAGCATGAGCGTGACGCTGTCCGGCGTGTACCAGTACTCGGTCTGTGTCACGAGCCGCACCCGGTCGAGCACGCGGGCGTGCAGGCCGGCGTCGGCGAGCAGACGGTCGTACAGGGCTCGCTCCAGCTCCGGCAGTGACGTCGGCAGCGGGACATCGGCCACCAGGGCCGTCGCGTCGATGCCGGTCATGCCGCGCGCGTAGGACTCGAGCTCGCCTGCGTGGACGAGTTCGTCCTCGCTGTAGTGCCGATAGGTGGTCCAGGGCTCCGACGACTCGGCCGCCCTGGCGAACGCGCGCAGCTCCGGCTCCGGCGGACCCGGCGCGGGCCGGGGCTGGATCCCCAGCGTGGGGTTGAAGTCGCCGGTGACCAGGACGGGCCGGCATCCGATGGTGGGCGCCAGTGTCTCGGCGGCCTGCCAGACCTCGTACAGGTGATCGGGATCCACGTCGGTGACCAGGACGGTGCCCGCCGGGCCGTGCCCGATCGGCAGGCCGGCCAGCAGTGTGCCGCCGAAGGCGGCTTCGATCCGGTCGAGGTCGTGTCCCATGATGAAAGTATCGATGCGAAGCGCTCAGCGGGTGAGCCCGAGGCGGAGGCTACTTCCGGGCCGCTCGTTCCGCCAGGTAGGCCCGGAGCATCACGCCGCCGATCACCGCGACGACCGCCACGGTCCCTGCGACGACCAGGGCGAACACACCGTCACCGTGCTTCTCGCGGAGCATCACCGCTCCATTGATCATGAAATAGGCGCCGGCGACCAGGCCGGCCAGGGTGAAGACCCAGCTGCTGTTGAGCGGCTTGCGGGCACCGGTGTCCCGCGGCTCCGGAGAGTCGTCGTTGATCGAGGTCACGACTGCAGTATCGGCCATCAGGTCCGGCGGACAAGTCATCGGGCCGCATCCGAGCGGTCAGCGGGCGGTCCGCTCGATGGCTCCGAGGGCGGCGGAGACATCCCGGGCGGCGGCGATGACCTCGGGCGCGTGCGCCTCCAGACCGGCCATGTCCATGTCCATGGCGAGGGTGGAGACGGAGATGCCGCCGAGCACCTGCCCGGTGTGGTCGAAGACGGCCGCTCCGACGCAGCGGATGCCCGGTTCGTTCTCCTCGTCGTCGACCGCGTAGCCGACGGCCCGGACCCGGGCGAGGTGGGTCAGCAGGTCCTCCTCGCTGGTGAGGGTGCGGGGCGTCCGCGGGGCGAGGCCGGTGCGCCGGCAGATCGCCAGCACCTCCTCGTCGCTGAGTTCGGCCAGGATCGCCTTGCCGATGGCCGTGGTGTGCAGCGCGACGCTCATGCCGATGCGGGACGGCATCTGGTACGGCCGGCGGCCCTCCTGCTTGTCGACGTACACCGCCTCGTCGACGCTGCGGATCGCGAAGTGGGTGGTGAAGCCGGTGGTCTCGCGCAGGGCCAGCAGCGCGCTGGACGCCTGCCGGGCGGGGTCGAACCGGTGCATCACCCGGCCGGCCAGGGTGAGGATCCGCGGGCCGGGTTCGTAGGTGCCGAGACCGTCGGGGCGGGCGAAGCCCCACGTGACGAGCGCCTGGAGGATCCGGTGCACCGTCGACTTGGAGACGCCCGTCGCGACGGCGATGTCGGTGACACGGTGGTGCTCGGCGAGCGCCTCGAGCACCGCCAGCGTCTTGTCGATGGAACTGCCTTCCCTAGCCACCGATTCAGCCTACTGGCAGCGGGTGGGCGGATCCGGCGCAGCGGTCACCGGGCGAGCCAGCCGCCGTCGACGGCGAGCACGTGCCCGTTGACGTAGTCGGACGCGGCGGAGGCGAGGAAGATGACGGCGCCGGCCACGTCGTCGGGCCGGCCCCACCGCCCGGCCGGGATCCGCGACCGGATCTCCGGTTCGCGGACCGGGTCGGCGCGCAGCGCGGCGGTGTTGTCGGTGGCGATGTAGCCCGGAGCGACGGCATTGACCTGCACTCCTTCCGCGGCCCACTCGCAGGCCAGCGCCTTGGTCAGCCCGGCAACACCGTGCTTGGCGGCGGTGTAGCCGGGAACCTGTACGCCGCCCTGGAACGACAGCATCGACGCCACCGAGATGATCTTGCCGCGCCGGCGGGCCAGCATGCGTACGCCGATCGCGCGGCTCAGCTGGAACACCGCGTCCAGATTGACGTCCAGGACCGCGCGCCAGTCGTCGAGGGTGTGCTCGGCGGCCGGCGCGCGCCGGATGATGCCCGCGTTGTTGACCAGGATGTCCACCGGGGGCAGGCCGGCCACCGCCGCCGGGATGGCGGCGGTGTCGGACAGGTCGAACACCCAGCGGGTGGCGTCACCGCCGGCCTCGCGGACGTCCTTCTCCACGCCGGCGAGGTCGTCGGTGTGGCCGTGCAGCACCAGGTCGGCGCCGGCCCGGGCGAGCGCGACCGCGATGGCCCGGCCGATGCCGCCGCGCGAGCCGGTCACCAGCGCGGTCCTGCCGTGCAGCGAGAACATCGACGGGGCCGGACCGGTCACCGCAGGTCGCCGATCGCGACCGGCTCCACATCGTCGTACGCCTGGTTCTCCCCGCCCATGGCCCAGACGAACGCGTAACTGCGTGTGCCGAATCCGCAGTGCACCGACCAGTAGGGCGAGATCACCGCCTGCTCCGGCGCGACGATGAGGTTGCGGGTCGCGCCGGGCGGGCCCATCAGGTGCACCACCCGGTCGGATGCGGGCAGGTCGAAGTAGAAGTACACCTCGGTACGGCGTTCGTGGGTGTGGCACGGCATGGTGTTCCACATGCTGCCCGGTTCGAGCACGGTGACGCCGAGCACGAGCTGGCAGCTCTGGATGCCCTTGAGGTGGATGAACTTGTAGATGGTGCGCTCGTTGGAGCCGTCGCGGGAGCCGAGGCGGACCGGTTCCGCGTCGTCGAGGGTGGCCTTGACGGTCGGGTGGCCGGTGTGCGCCGGCGTGGACACCAGGTAGAACCGGCCGTCGAAGCTCACTTTGCGGGCGCCGCGCCCGATGTAGAGGACCTCCCTGGCGTCCAGTTCGTGCCGCACGCCGTCGACGGTCACCGTGCCCGGTCCTCCGACGTTGACCACGCCCATCTCGCGGCGCTCCAGGAAGTACGCCGAGCGCAGTTCGCCGGGGCAGGGCAGTTCGGCGGGGCCGGCCACGCCGCCCACCACGATGCGGTCCTCGTGGGAGTAGGTCAGCCGCACCTCTCCGGGCCGGAACAGGTCCTCCACCAGGAACCGTTTCCGCAGCCGCTCGGTGTCCATGCCGGCCAGCTGGTCGGGGGCGGTGGCGGGTCGTGACTCCATCAGCGCTCCTCGCGTCCGGTGACCGGGGAGACCGGCTCGGTCTCCGGCGCCGGATCGGTGTCCAGCGAATCGATGAGTTCGTCGCGCGGCGCCGTGCGCTCCGGCCGCAGCAGGCCGATCGCCACGTAGAGCACCAGCGACGTGACCAGCGGAACGCCGACCACCATGGTCTGGCTGGTCTCCTCCAGCACCCACTTGATCACCGCCCAGACGCCGAGCCCGGCGGCCCAGGAGACCAGTGCGGCGGTCGGCCCGCTGCGCCGGAACCAGGGCAGCAGCCCGAGCATCAGCGGGATCGAGATCGGGCCCATGGTCGCCGCGACCAGGTCGATGACGATCTTCAGGACCACGCCCTGGCCCTCGGTGCTGATCGCGATCACCATGCTGATCGCCACGAACGTGAACGTGGTGATCCGGGCGAACGTCAGTGCGCCCTTCTCGCTGAGGTCGCGCACCCGGCGCACCAGCCTCGGGGCGATGTCCCGGGTCACCACCGAGGAGATCACGTTGGCGTCCGAGGACACCATCGCCATCGTGTGCGAGAAGAAGCCCGCCAGCACGAGGCCGATCACGCCCGGGGGCAGCAGGGTCTTGGCCAGTTCGACGTACGCCTGCTCGGGGTTGGCCAGGCCGGGCACGATCAGCGGCGCCGCGAACATCGGCATGAACAGGATCAACGGCCAGACCAGCCACAGCCCGCTGGACAGCAGTGCGGAGCGCTTGGCGGCCGAGCCGGTCGGGGCGGCCATGTACCGCTGCGCCAGGTTCCACATGCCGCCGTTGTACTCGAACGTCTTGATGAACAGCAGCGCCAGGAAGAACGTCAGGGTGTACGGCCCGCTGAACGGATCGCCGTGCCCCTCCGGCAGGTCGCCCCACATGGTCCACAGTGTGGAGACGCCACCGAGGTGGGCCAGGAAGGCGAAGAACATCGCGACGCCGGCGACGCCCTGGATGACGAACTGGCCGAAGTCGGTGAGCACGTCGGCCCACAGCCCGCCGAGGGTGATGTAGACGAGCGTGACCGCTCCGGTGATCAGGATGCCGCCCAGGATCGGCACACCGGCGAAACCCCGCAGGAGTACGGCGATGGCCACCCATTTGGCGGCGATGTCCACCACTTTGAGCAGCGCGCCGCTGTAGGCCAGCGCCTGCTGGGTGGGGACGTTGTAGCGGCGGGCCAGGTACTCCAGCGGGGACGCCACGCCGTGCTTGGAGCGCAGCCGGTTCCAGCGGGCGGCGAAGACGAAGGCGCCGATGCCGACGCCGAGGCCGATGGTGAGTGCCCACCAGACGTACATGGCGAGCCCGTAGTTGTAGGCGACGGCCGCGAAGGCGACGAACATGATGGCGCTGTATCCGGACATGTGATGCGAGATCCCGGACAGCCACCAGGGGATCATGCCCCTCGCGGTGAAGAAGTCGGCGACGTTGTGGACGCGGCTCTTGGCCCAGAGACCGATGCCGATCATGACCAGGAAGTACCCGCTGAGTACTGACCAGTCGAGCGCGGTCACGTGTTCCCCCCTCCGGTGGGTGGCGCGGGTTACAGGGACGTTTCGTTCCGTGGATGTTCTGCTACATGGAACAGCTTGTCAATACACGGAACACAAAGATGCAGATCCATGCGTACGCCTTGACAGCGTTCCGTGTCACGGAACAATGTTCCTGTCTACGGGAAGCAGGAGGGTCAATGCCCAACATCACCGTTGAACTGCTGTCCGGCCGCACGCTGGATCAGCGACGGGAGTTCGCCGAGGCCGTCACCGCGGCCGCGGTCGACATCCTCAAGGCGCGCCGGGCCGCGGTGCGCATCCGCTTCGACGAGATCGAGCGGGAGGACGTCGCCAACGGCGGCACCCTGGAGTCCGACCGCGCCTGAGCGCCCGGGCGGCCGGGGAGAACCTCTGGCCGCCCGGGACGGACCCGGACCCCACACAGCGCCTGGCACGGCTCGACGCGAGACGCTACTCTTCATTTTCGTACGCGTACGGAAATAGGAGAGAATGATGGTCGCCGAGGTCTTGCGCCCCCACGTGCCGAAGTTCGCCCTGGTCGCGGCCCTTCAGGTGGCGGGGGCGGTGGCCGGGCTCGCGCCGCTGCTCGCCGTCGCCGAGCTGGGCCGCGTCCTGCTGTCGCCCGGCCCGCACGACAGGACCCACGTCGCGACCGTCGTGCTGGCCGGCGCCGCGGGGCTGCTGGCGCGGCTCGCGTTCACCGGCGCGTCGGCCGGGCTCGGGCACGTGCTCGACGGTCAAGTGCAGCTCGGGCTGCGGCGACAGCTGGCCGCCACGCTGGGACGCGCGCCGATCGGCTGGCTCGGGCGGCGCCGCAGCGGGGAACTGGCCCGGATCGCCGGCGAGGACGTGGACGCGGTGCACCCGTTCATCGCGCACGCGCCCGGCGAGCTGACGGCCCCGTTCGTCGTGCCCCTGGTGTCGCTGGTCTACCTGCTCGGCGTCGACTGGCGGCTCACCCTGATCACCCTGGTTCCGGTGCTGGTGGCGGTGGCGCTCGTGCCGCTGCTGATGCTGCCGGCCCGGGTGCGCGAGCAGCACGCCTACGACGCGGCGATGGGGCGGATCGCGGCCGCCGCGGTCGAGTTCGTGCAGGGTATCGCCGTGGTGAAGGCGTTCGGCGGCACGGGGCGGGCGCACCGCCGGTTCGTGGCGGCGGCCGACGAGTTCACCGGGGTGTTCACCCGCTGGGTGCGCGGGGTGTCGGCGGTCGCGGCCGGGATGCAGCTGGCGCTGTCGCCGCCGGTGGTGCTGCTGGCCGTGCTGGCCGGCGGCACGATGCTGATCACCTCGGGTGGGCTGGCGCCCGCCGATCTGCTGCCGTTCCTGCTGCTCGGGCTGGGCCTGACCGCCCCGGTGGCGGCGCTCGGGCACGGGTTCGACGACCTGCAGGCGGCCGGGCGGGCGGTCGGCCGGATCCGGGCGGTGCTGGCGACACCGGCGCTGCCCGAACCCGTGACGCCGGTGCTGCCGGACGGCGACCGGGTCGAGTTCCGCGGGGTGCGGTTCGCCTACGACGACGGGCCCGAGGTGCTGCGCGGCGTCGACCTGGTGCTCGAACCCGGGACCGTCACGGCGCTGACCGGGCCGTCCGGTGGCGGCAAGTCGACGCTGGTGCGGTTGCTGCCGCGGTTCTTCGACCCGGCCGGCGGGGCGGTGCTGCTCGGCGGCGCCGACCTGCGCGACATCGGATCCCGTGAGCTGTACCGGCGGATCGCGTTCGTCTTCCAGGACGTGCGGCTGGTGCGCGCCCCGGTGGCCGACAACATCGCGCTCGCCGTTCCGCACGCGAGCTTCGCCGACGTGGTGCGGGCCGCGCGGCTCGCGCACATCCACGACCGGATTCTGCGGCTCCCGCACGGGTACGACACGGTGCTCGGTGAGCAGGCCACCCTCTCCGGCGGGGAGGCGCAGCGGATCGCCCTGGCCCGGGCCCTGATCGCGGACACCCCGGTGCTGGTGCTGGACGAGGCGACCGCCTTCGCCGATCCGCTGACCGACCGGGCGATCCGGGACACCCTCGCGGGTCTGCGGGGCCGGACGGTTCTGGTGATCGCCCACCGGCCGGAGACGATCGCGGCCGCCGACACCGTCGTACGCCTGGAGAACGGGGTGATCCGGTGATTCGCACCCTGCTGCGGGTGGGCGGCGCCGCGTACGCCGTACCCGTCGCCTTGATGACCGCCGCCGCCTTCCTGGAAGGTCTGCTCTACGCCCTGATCGTGCCGATCCTGGAAGACCCGGCGGCGGCAGGGCCGTGGCTGCTCGGTTTCGCGGCCGCCGTGGCGGCGCTCGGTGTGCTGCGCTACGCGGCCGACCTGTCCGGGATGCGGGCCGGCACCACGCTGCTGCGCGACATGTACCACCGGCTCGGCGACCATCTGGCCCGGCTGCCGCTGGGCTGGTACGACAAGGCCCGCGTCGGCGAGGTGTCCGGCCTGGCCGGCCGGGGCCTGCTCGCCGCTCTGGGCGTGTCGGCGCACCTGCTGGGCCCGTTCATCGCCGCGTGCGTGACCCCGCTGACGATCGTCGTGGTGATCGCCTGCTACGACTGGCGGCTCGGTGCGGCCGCGCTCGCCGCCGCCCCGCTGGTGGCGCTCGCCGTCCGGAGGCCGCCAGCCACCGGCGAGCACGCGGACCTCAGCGACGAGGCCGCCGCCCGGGTCGTCGAGTTCCTGCAGGCCCAGCCGGTGCTGCGAGCGGGCGGGCGGACCGGCGAGCGGTTCGCGCTGCTCGACGGCGCGTTGCGCGATCTCGAACGGGCGTCGCGCCGCCGGGCGCTGTCGGTGCTGCCCGGGGCGGTCGGCATGGCCTTCACCGTGCAGACGGCCTTCACCGTCGTGCTGGCCCTCGGCGCGTACCTGGCGCTCGGCGGTCACCTCGGCGTGGCCGAACTGCTGGCGATCCTGGTGCTGGCCGCCCGCGCCGCCGACCCGCTGCTGTCGCTGACCGACCTCGGCGGCAAGCTGCGGGCCGCGCGGAGCGAACTGGAGCGCCTGGACCGGGTGCTGTGCACCCCGCCGCTGCCGGAGGCCGCGCATCCGGTCCGCCCGGACCGCGACGACCTGGAGTTCGACGGCGTCCACTTCCGGGGCCTCGACGGGCTGTCGCTGTCGGTTCCGCAGGGTCAGCGCCTGGCCGTGGTCGGTCCGTCCGGCGCCGGGAAGACGACGTTGTTGCAGCTCGTCGCCCGGTTCCACGACGTCGGAGAAGGCACCGTACGGGTCGGCGGCGCGGACGTCCGGGACATCGCCACGGACCAGCTGATGGCGCGGATCGCGATCGTCTTCCAGGACACCTACCTGTTCGACGCGACGATCGAGGAGAACGTACGGCTGGGCCGCCCCGACGCCACCGACGCCGAGGTGCGGGCCGCCCTGACCGCCGCCCGGCTGCCGGACGGCGCGGACACCACCGTCGGCGAGGGCGGCGCCCGGCTGTCCGGTGGTGAGCGCCAGCGGGTGTCGATCGCCCGGGCGCTGCTCAAGGACGCCCCGATCGTGCTGCTCGACGAGGTGACCTCGGCGCTGGATCCGGAGAACGAGGCGGCCGTGCACGACGGCATCGAGCGGCTGATGGCGGGCCGGACCGTGGTGATGGTCGCGCACCGGATGGGCACGGTGCGCCGCGCCGACCGGATCGTCTTCCTCGACGAGGGCCGGATCGTCGAGGACGGCACCCACGAGGAGCTGCTGGCCCTCGGTGGCCGCTACGCCGAGTTCTGCGGGGTCACGCCGGCGAACCGGTGACGAGGCGTCACGCCAGCAGGCCGTCGACGATCGCGGTGATGCCCCGGCGGTGGGTGTCGCGGGCGTTGAGCTCGGCCCAGCGCCCGGCGACCGCCGCGAGCCGGGGATGCGCGTGCGCGGTCAGGGCGGCGACCGTCTCGGTCTCGCCGACCCGGCCGTGGCGGGCGACCCGGATCACCAGGTCGCCGACGATGTAGAACCAGATCGTCCGGTAGACGTAGACGGCGTCGTCGTCGGAGCACCCGTGGTCGGCGGCCGCGCCGATCATCGCCTCCACGATCCACAACGCGGACGGGCCGATCAGATCCTTGCCGGTCAGCACCTCGACGATCCACGGCCGTTCCGCGAGCAGCTCGTAGAGCAGCACCGACGCCTCGATCAGCCGCTCCCGCGGATCGTCCGGGAACGACGGCCGCGGCATGGCCCGCGCCTGCGCCTCCATCACGTGCACGAGCAGCTCGTCCTTGTCGCGCACGTGGTGGTAGACGGCCATCGGCGCGCTGCCCAGGTCGGTGGCGAGCCGCCGCATCGACAGCTTCTCCAGGCCCTCGGTCTCGAGGATGCGGGTGGCCGCGGCGACGATGGCGTCCAGGGACAGGCGCGGTGGCCGGCCGGCGTTCGGTGGCATCACCCCATCCTCGCCGATGGGGTGGCACAAAACGAGCGGCGCCGCCCGGTCTGTCCACCGAGCGGCGCCGCAACCCCCTGAAAGGTCTTACTTGCCGCGCCGCTTGTTGAGGATGTCGAGCGCGACGGCGGCGATCAGGACGAGGCCCTTGATCACCTGCTGGTAGGCGGGGTCGGTACCCATGATGGACAGGCCCATGTTGAGCACGCCCATGATCAGCGCACCGGTGATCGCGCCGGTGATCTTGCCGATGCCGCCGTTGACGGAGGTACCACCGATGAAGGCCGCGGCGATCGCGTCCAGCTCGTAGTTGGTACCGGCGGCGGCGATGCCGGCACCGGCCCGGGAGGTGGTGATGACCGCGGCGACGCCGGCGAGCAGGCCCATGTTCACGAAGATCAGGAAGTTGACCCGCTTGGTCTTCACACCGGAGAGCATCGCGGCGGGCAGGTTGCCGCCCATGGCGTAGATGTGCCGGCCGAAGATCGTGTTGTTCATCAGGAACGTGTAGATCAGCACCAGCACGCCGACGATGACCAGCACGATCGGGGTGCCGCCGGCGCTGGACGCCAGCAGGTAGGTGATCGCGCCGATGGCCACGGCGGACAGCACCAGCTTGCCGGCGAACGCGGCGAACGGCTCGGTGCGCAGGTCCAGCTTGGTCAGCTCGCGGCGGGCCCGCAGCTGGGCGATGGTCAGGCCGGCGAAGGCGAACACGCCGATGAACACCGTGATGCCGTCGAGGTTGCCCAGGTAGCCCAGCGACGCCGGCAGCGAGCCGTTGCTGATGTCGTTGAAGCCGCTGGGCAGGCCGGCGATGGTCTGCTCGAGGATCACGATGGCCAGACCGCGGAACAGCAGCATGCCGCCGAGGGTGACGATGAAGGCGGGGATGCCCGCGTAGGCCACCCAGAAGCCCTGCCAGCAGCCGACCAGACCGCCGATGACGATCGAGATGGCGACCGCGATCGGCCACGACAGCTCGAAGTCGGTGATCAGCACGGCGCAGATGCCGCCGACGAACGCGACCACGGACCCGACCGACAGGTCGATGTGCCCGGCCACGATGACCATGACCATGCCGATGGTCAGGACGAACACGTACGCGTTCTGCTGGATCAGCGCCGCGATGTTGTCCGGGTTGAGCATCAGCCCGTCGGTCGACCACTGGAAGTAGGCGACGATGACCAGCAGGGCCGCGATCATGCCGTACTGCTGGATGTTCTGACCGAGGTAGGCCTTGAGCGACCCACCGTCGCTCTTCTTGGAGGGCTCGGGCTGTGCCTTCGGCTGCTCGAGCGTGGTGGTGGCGCTCACCGCGTTGCTCCGCTCTTCTCCATGGTCATGTAGCGCATGAGGCTCTCCTGGCTGGCCTCGGCGCGGGGAAGTTGCCCGGTGATCCGGCCCTGGCTCATCGCGTAGATCCGGTCGCAGATGCCGAGCAGCTCGGGCAGCTCCGAGGAGATCACGATGACGGCCTTACCGGAGTCCGCGAGCTTGTTGATGATCTCGTAGATCTCGTACTTGGCGCCGACGTCGATGCCACGGGTGGGCTCGTCGAGGATCAGCACCTCGGGCTCGGCGAAGAGCCACTTGGCGAGCACGACCTTCTGCTGGTTGCCGCCGGACAGCTTGCCGACGACCACGTCCACGCTGTTGGCCTTGGTCTTCATGTCCTTGCGGAACTGCTCGGCCATGACGACCTCGCGGCCGGCGTCGACCACGCCGCCCTTGGTGATGCGCTGGAGCTTGGCGGCCGAGGTGTTGCGCTTGATGTCGTCGATCAGGTTGAGGCCGTAGTGCTTGCGGTCCTCGGTGGCGTACGCGATGCCGTGCTCGATGGCCGCGTCCACGGTCTTGATCGACACCTGTTTGCCGTGCAGGAACAGCTTGCCGGAGATGTCGGCGCCCCAGCTGCGGCCGAAGATGCTCATGGCCAGCTCGGTGCGGCCGGCGCCCATCAGCCCGGCGATGCCGACGATCTCGCCGCCGCGCACGTTCAGGTCGGCGTTGTCGACGACGACCCGGCTGCGGTCGGCCGGGTGGTGCACGGTCCAGTTCTCGATCCGCAGCACCTCCTCGCCGATGGTCGGGGTGTGCGCCGGGTAGCGGTTCTCCAGGTCACGGCCGACCATGGCGCGGATGATGCGCTCCTCGGTGACCGGCTCGGCGCCGTGCATGTCCATGGTCTCGATGCTCTGACCGTCACGGATGATCGTCGTGCTGTCGGCGATCGCGGCGATCTCGTTGAGCTTGTGCGAGATGATGATCGACGTGATCCCCTGGCCCTTGAGGTGCCGGATCAGGTCGAGCAGGTGCGCGGAGTCCTCGTCGTTGAGCGCCGCGGTGGGCTCGTCGAGGATGAGCAGCTTGACCTTCTTGGAGAGCGCCTTGGCGATCTCCACGAGCTGCTGCTTGCCGACGCCGATGTCCTGGATCCTGGTGTCCGGGGATTCGTCCAGTCCGACCCGGGCCAGCAGGTCGGCGGCCTGCTTGTTGGTCTGGGCCCAGTTGACGACGCCGCCGCGTGCCCGCTCGTTGCCGAGGAAGATGTTCTCGGCGATCGACAGGTACGGGCTGAGCGCCAGCTCCTGGTGGATGATGACGATGCCGCGCTCCTCGGAGTCACGCGTCGTCTTGAACCGGCAGGTCTCGCCCTCGAAGACGATGTCGCCGTCGTAGCTGCCGTGCGGGTAGACACCCGACAGCACCTTCATGAGGGTCGACTTGCCCGCGCCGTTCTCACCGCAAATGGCGTGAACCTCACCCCGGGCGACGCTGAGGGTGACGTCCGAGAGCGCTTTGACGCCCGGGAAGGTCTTGGTGATCCCCCGCATCTCCAGGATCGGGGTGGTGTCGTTGGCCATCGCTCAACTCGCTTGCTCTCGAGTTCCAAAAGCCGGGCCCCGGAGACGGGGCCCGGCTACGGGAGGCTTACAGGCCGAGCTTGTCGGCGGTGTAGAAGCCGGAGTCGACCAGCTTGGTCTTGACGTCGTCCTTGGTGACGACGACCGGCGGGAGCAGGTACGACGGGACGACCTTGACACCGTTGTTGTAGGTCTTGGTGTCGTTGGTCTCGACGGTGCCGCCCTTGACGATGGCGTCGACCATCTTCAGAACCTGGTCACCCAGGGTGCGGGTGTCCTTCCACACGGTCATCGACTGCTTGTCCGCGAGAACGTTCTTGGTGTTCGCCAGGTCGGCGTCCTGACCGGTGATGATCGGGTAGTCGGCGCCCGGCTTGTAGCCCTTGCTCTCCAGCGACTGCGCGATGCCCAGCGCCAGCGAGTCGTTCGGGGACAGGACGACGTTGACCTTCTTGCCGCCGGTGTAGAACGAGTTCAGGCGGTTGTCCATCTCGGACTGCGCGGTCTCGGTCTTCCAACCCTGGACGGACACGGTGGTCCACTCCTCGTTGGTGGCCGGCTTCTTGCCCGACGGGACGACCAGCTTGCCGCTGTCGATGTACGGCTTGAGCACGTCCCACGCGCCGGAGAAGAAGAACTTGGCGTTGTTGTCGTCGGCGGAGCCGGCGAACGCCTCGAGGTTGAACGGGCCCTTGCCGTCCTTGAGGCCCAGCTTCTCCTCGATGAACTGGCCCTGGAGCTTGCCGACCAGGTAGTTGTCGAAGGTCGCGTAGAAGTCGACGTTCGGGGTCGAGTTGATCAGCCGGTCGTAGGCGATGACCTTGACCTTCTTCTCGGCGGCCTTCTCCAGCGCCGGGGCCAGCGCGGTGCCGTCGATGGAGGCGACGACCAGAACCTTCGGGTTCTGGTTGATCATGTTCTGGATCTGCGTGATCTGCTGCTCGACGCTGTCCGCGTGCTGCAGCGAGGTCTCGTAGCCCGCCTTCTTGAGGATCTCGTCGAGGTGCGAGCCGTCCTTGTTCCAGCGCTCGAGGCTCTTCTGCGGCATCGCGATGCCGATCAGGTTGGAGGAGGAGCCGGACGAGGCCTCCTCGTCACGGGTGTTGCTGCAGGCGGAGGTCGCGGCCAGCGAAGCGGCGAGCGCGACGGACGCGAGGACCCGGAAGTTCTTGGACACCTCGACGTCTCCTTTCTATCGGGCCCGCCAAAGTGCGGGCCGCCGAAGCTTCGATTTGTTGCTGGGCACAACATACGGCCATCGCGATCATCTTTCACGCGGGGGTTCGTAACGGCTGCGTAACACTCCCCGTGACCAAAACGGGCTTAAGTGCCGTTAGGCCTAACCCAGAGTGACCATCGTATTTGTTGGGCCTGGTGACATAACCGCGCGGGTCCCGAATTGCACGGACCGCTATGGTGTCTGCACGACGCGTGAGAGGAGCCGCCATGCACGCCGGAACCGTCCGACGACGTCACGACACGACCGCGGTCAACCCGCGCGCCGCCCACCTGTCACTGGCCCTGCGCCACGTCGCCGAAGCCTCCGGGCAGATCTCCCGCGCCGACATCGCGGCCCGCACCGGCCTCAACCGGTCCACAGCTTCCAGCCTGGTCGACGAACTGATCACGGGAGGCCTGGTGAAAGAGACCGGCGCCACCCCACGCACCCGCGCCGGCCGGCCCGCCACCGCCCTCGCCCTGCGCGACGACGGCCCCGCCGGCCTCGGCGTGGACGTCAACGTCGACTACACCGCCGTCTGCGTCGTCGACCTCACCGGCGCCGTCCGCTACAAGCACGTCGTCGCCGAGGACCAGCGCGGCCACACCATGGCCGAGATCCTCGACCGCATCAACACGCTCTCCCGCGCCGCCCACGCCGCCGCCCGCGCCGACGAACTCACCCTCTGCGGCAGCGCCATCGCCGTCCCCGGCATCGTCGACCGCGACCGGGCCACCGTCACCCTCGCCCCCAACCTCGGCTGGCGCGACCTCGCCGTCACCGAGGTGCTCCCCGCCGACGTGCACGGCCTGCTCGACAACGAGGCCAACTTCGCCGCCCTCTCCGAACCCGGCCTGCTGCGCGCCCGCGCCAGCTACCTCTACGTCAGCGGCCAGATCGGCGTCGGCGCCGGCATCGTCCTGGACGGCCACCTCTACCGCGGCACCCACGGATGGTCCGGCGAGATCGGCCACCTCACCGTCGACCGCGACGGCCCGCCCTGCCCCTGCGGACGCCGCGGCTGCCTCGAACGCTACGCCGGCCAGGAGGCCATCCTGCGCGCCGCCGGCGTCTCCTCCGACCCCGGCACCGCCCTCGGCGTACGCCCCACCATCACCCTCATCGCCGACCGCGCCCGCTCCGGCGACACGGCCACCCTCGCCGCCCTCACCCGCGCCGGCGAAGTCCTCGGCGCCACCCTCGCCGGCTGCCTCAACCTGCTCGACCTCGGCCACGTCGTCCTCGGCGGCATCTACCGCGACCTGGCCCCCTGGATCGCCCCCGAAGTCGAACGCGAGGTCGCCACCCAGTTCCTCGGCGCACCCTGGGCCCGCCCCACCGTCGAGGTCGCCACCTACGGCCCCGAAGCCCCCGCCATCGGCGCCGCCCGCTCGGTCATCCACGACGTCATCGGCGACCCACTGCGCTGGCTCAACCGCTGAAGACCAATTTCTCGTACGACGTTCGCCGCCACCGAGCGCACCCCCGGCCGTCCCGCCGGCTCCCCGCGAGCACCTGCCCACGCGCGCCCGTGCCGCGCCCGCCGGGCGCAGATCGGTGGTCCGGCTTGCGGGAAACCCCGTTGAGCCGCCATCCCGGCGCCGCCTAGCGTGTGAACGTGCGCATCCTTCACCTGTCGGACACCCACCTCACCCGCGACCCCGGCCCCCACCGCACCGGCGTCGACCCGCGCGAGTCCCTGCGCCGCATCCTGCACGACTGCCGCCAGATCCCCGGCCTCGACGCCCTCGTGATCACCGGCGACATCGCCGACGACGGCTCCCCCGAGGCCTACACCGACGCCCGCGCCATCATCACCGAGTTCACCGGCCCCCGCGGCATCCCCGCCCTGTTCACCACCGGCAACCACGACGAACGCACCGCCTTCACGACCATCCTCGGCACCGGCCACCTCGGCCCCGACGGCCGGCCCCGGCCCACCGACCACCTCGACTCCCCCACCGGCGAACGCGCCGCCGCCACCACCATCGCCGGCCACCGCATCGTCACCCTCGACTCGCTCGTCCCCGGCAAGGGCTCCGGCCGGATCAGCACCGCCCAACTCGACTGGCTCGCCGGGCTGCTGGCCACGCCCGCCCCCCACGGCACCGTCCTGGCCTTCCACCACCCGCCGATCGCCGTCCCCGGCGTCGCCGTCCAGCACCACCTCGGCCTGCGCGACCCGGCCGCCCTGTCCGCCGTGATCGCCGGCACCGACGTCCGCCTGATCCTCTGCGGCCACTTCCACCTGCAGATCTTCGGCCTGCTCGGCGGCGTGCCCACCTGGGTCACCCCCGGCGTGGTCAACCGCATCGACCTGACCGCCACCCCCGGCACCGAACGCGCCGTCCGCGGAGCCTCCGCCACCCTGGCCGACCTGTCCGTCCCCACCGCCCCGATCCTGCACACCCTGCACGCCCGCGACCCCCACCAGGGCGAAACCGCCTACGAGGCCGACACCGCCACCCTCTCCCGAATAATCACCGAACTGGCGTAAACCACCCCCACCACCCACGCCGGCCACGCCGGCGGCGCGGCCCGCGCCACCCGCGCTGATCTTCGCGATCTTGAACGATTTGCCACCGCGGGCGGTGGTTCAACGCCCAAGATCTCCCGCGTTCACCCACCCGGCGCGACCGGCGGCGTGGACGGTGACACCGGCTATCTTCGGCGAGTGAACGACCCACTGCCCGGCGGCGGCATCCCCGTCACCCCCGGCGACCTCGAAACCCTCGAGGCCCGCTGGGCCCGCTGCTGGACACCCGCCGAGATCGCGAACCGCCTGACCGGCGTCACCGCACCCTGGTGCGTCGCGGCCGGCTGGGCCCTCGACCTGTTCCGCGGCGAACAGACCCGCCCACACTCCGACCTCGAGATCGCCGTACCGGCCGCCCGCTTCCCGGAGATCCGCGACCGGTTCCCCGGGTACGCCTTCGACGCCGTCGGCGACGCCCGCATCTGGCGGTCACCGTCACCGGAGGCCCTGCACGCCACCCACCAGACGTGGCTGCGCGACCCGGCCACCGACGACTACCTGGTCGACGTCTTCCGCGAACCACACGACGGCCCGACCTGGATCTGCCGACGCGACGAGACGATCCGCCTGCCCTACCCCGAGATCATCGAGCACACACCGGACGGAATCCCCTACCTCCGGCCCGAACTCGTACTGCTCTTCAAGGCCAAACACCGCCGCCCCAAGGACCAGGACGACTTCGACGGCATCCTGCCGCTGCTGTCACCCGCCCGCCGCGCGACCCTGTCCCGCCTGCTCACCCGGGTCCATCCGGGACACCCCTGGCTGGCATCCCGCTAACCGGGCCCGGCCACCAGCGCCGCGACAACACCGCCGCCAGCCCGGCGCCCGCCGCGTTCAGCAGCACGTCGTCCACCGAGGACACCCGGTCCAGGCGCAACACGTACTGGGCGGCCTCCAGCAGCAACGACGCGACCCCCGCGACCACCAAGACCCGCGGCACCGACCGCAGCACCGGGAACAGCAACGGCCCGAACAGGCCCACCGCCGCGAACACCAGCAGATTCGCCACCACCTGCACGACGATGGTCAGCCACCCACCCGCGAGGATCGTCACCAGGTCCCGCAGCGGCACCAGGCTCACCCGGCCGGAAACCTCACCGGCCCGGCCACCCGGCGTCAGGATCATCCACACCCACGGCACCGTCCCGTAGACGATCCCGACCTGCGCCAGCGACCGCCGCCACGGCCACACCGCACCCGCCGCCCGCCGACGGCGCGCCAGCCACCACACTCCCAGCACCACCAGCGGCAGCACCATCACCGTGATCGCCACCACCCCGGTGATCGACCCGAACCAGTCCCCCGCACTCATGATCGAAACCTAGGCGCGGCCCCGAACCCACCGCGACCCGGCACACCGAACCTTCACGAAACCCTCACTGACCCCGCCGGCCGTCGATACATTCCCGCAGCAGATCGGCATGACCGTTGTGCCGCGCGTACTCCTCGATCATGTGAACGATCACCTCGCGCAGCTCGACGTCACCCTGCCCCCGAACGTCCAGATCGGTCCGGCCGATGAAAGCGTCGGCGGCCTCGCACTGCCGCCGCCACTCCCCGAACACCGCCTCCACGTCGTCATCGGCCGGCACCGCAAAGCTGAACTCCTCGCTGTGCCTCCCGTTCGGACGGAACGGCCGGGGCCCCTCGTCGCCCTGCATCACTCGCTGAAACCAGCTGTGCTCGACCGCCGCCATGTGCCGAACCAGCCCCAGCAGCGACAACTCCGACGGCGGCACCGACCGCAACGCCAGCTGCTCCGGCGTCAAACCCCCGCACTTGAGTTCCAGCGTCTGCCGCTGGGCACGCAGATAACCGGCCAGAACCTCACGTTCCCCGTAGAGGCTGCTCTCGTCCCGCGGATCCTCCTCCGGCGCCACGAACATGTTCTGCCAGCCGAAACCCTGCCCCGCCCATTGATCACCCATACCCGCAGCCTGTCAGCACCCACCCGGCACAACAACGCGACATCCCCCACCGACCGGCCACCCAACGGCACCACGACGCGGACGGGACCTCCGCCCCTGCCACCACCGCACCGGACGGCCCACCCTGAGAACCATGACGTCCCGCACGGCAGTCCTCGCACACGCCGCACGCCTCGCCCGGCACGCGCCGTCGATCCTCAACACCCAGCCCTGGCAGTGGCACATCGGCCGGCACACCGCCGAACTGCGCCCGGACACCTCCAGGTCACTGCCGTACCTCGACCCGGACCACCGTCTCCTGCTGCTCAGCTGCGGCGCCGCACTACACCACGCGACCGTAGCCATCCAGGCACAAGGTCGGCAGGTCACCGTCGAACGCGGCACCGACCCCCTCGCCCGCCTCACCCTCGGACCGCCCGACACACCCCGCCACACCGACCTCGCCGCCGCCATCACCCACCGCCGCACCGACCGGCGAGCCTTCGGCTCACAGACCCCCGGCGACGAGATCATCGCCGACCTGCGCAAAGCCGTCGCCGCCCACGGCCTCCACCTTCGCCCGGTACGCCGTGACGAACTCCCCCTGCTGGCCGCCGCCACCTCTCGCGCCGCCTCCGACGCCGCCCACCGCCCCGGACTCCGCGCCGAAGTCGCCACCTGGACCGACCGCCCCACCGCATGCGGCGACGGCATCCCCGCGGCCACCACCGCCACCGCCACCCCGCGCCGCGTCCCGATGCGCGACTTCGCACCCGACGCCACCGGCGGCGGCTTCTCCGCCTCGCCCGCCACCTCCGACATCGGCGCCCGCTACGTCGTCCTGCACGGCGACCGCCCCGACGACTGGCTACGCGCCGGCGAGGCCCTCTCCGCCCTGCTGCTGACCGCCACCGTCCGCGGCGTCGCCTGCTCCCCGATGAGCGAACTCGTCGAAGCCCCCTGGCCCCGCACCATCCTCACCACCCTGATCGGCACGACCGGCCACCCCTACCTGGTCGTCCGCCTCGGCTACCCGGCCGACGACGGACCACCCCCGGCCGCCCCACGGCGACCCGAGACGGAAACCACCCACTACGGCTTCACGGATGCATCACCGCACCCTTGACCACCCGGTCCACCCCGTTACGCGGCCCGAACACGGCCAGGCCCACCAGATCCAGATCGGCGGTCCGCACCGCGCGGACCGCCGCCCGGTTCGCCGCGTCGTGACCGGTCGCGAACAGATCCGAGGTGAACACCGACATCCGCATCCCGTCCCGGCCCAAGGCCCGGGAATGCGCCGCCGCCAGCACCTCCTTACCGCCCTGGAACACCAGCACCGGCTGCCGGAACATCGGCAGATAGGCCACCCCGCCGGCATCCTCGTACGGCTCACCGACCAGCTCCGGCACCGCCGAACCCAGCCCGGACACCAGAAACGCGGTCACGTTCAACCGCTGCCACGTCACCAGGTCGTCCCGCAACAACACAGCGATCTTGGTAGGGAAACTCATGCCGTCCATCGTCGAGCCGGCCGGCCCGCCAGGTCTTGTACGCTTTTGACGTGCCCCACCTGCGCGCCTGGCGGCCGCCCCTGGACGGCGTCACCGAGGTCCTGCACGCACGCTTCGACGAACACACCTACCCCATGCACGCCCACGACACATGGACCGTCCTGCTCGTCGACCACGGCGCCGTCCGCTACGACCTGGACCGCCACGAACGCGGCGCCTTCGGCGACCTGGTCACCGTCCTACCGCCCCGCGTCCCGCACAACGGCACCTCCGCCCGGCCCGGCGGCTTCCGCAAACGCGTCCTCTACCTGGACGCCGACCAGCTGCCCGCCCGCCTCATCGGCGCCACCGTCGACACCCCCGCCATCCGCGACCACCACCTGCACCGGGCGGTGTCAGAGGTGCACCGCCTCCTCCGTACCCCCGGGGACGAGCCCGCCGCCGACGGCCTGCTCGCCCTCGCGCTGGCCCGGCTGCGCACCCACCTCGGAGATCCGGCCGAAGGCCGGCCGACCAGCCGCGCCGCCGCGCACGCCCTGCGCGACCTGCTGGAGGAACACCTCCTCGACGGGCTGCCGCTGCGCACCGCGGCCGACACCCTGCACTTCGACCCGGCACACCTGGTCCGCTCGTTCCACGCCGAATTCGGCATGTCGCCACACCGGTACCTGATCTCCCGCCGCGTCGACCTGGCCCGCCGCCTCATCCTCACCGGGCGGCCCCTGCGCACCGTCGCCGCCGATTCCACGACCAGCCCCACCTGAACCGGCACTTCAAACGCATCCTGGGCGTCACCCCCGGAAGCTTCGCCTCCGCCACCCACCCCCACGCCGATCGTGGACGCCGGCCTCCCGGATCCGGTGACCCCACGTCCACGATCAACGCGGGCTCGGGCCTCAGCGGGCGCTCAGACGCAACTCGCCCCACGGCATGAAGTCGATCGTCAGCGCGTCCAGAACAGTGCCGACCGGCGGGAAATCGTCAGGCGTCACCTCGGCACCCGCCGGACCGAGCAACACGAAATCGATGAACGCCGGGAATCCCGCCACCGGCTCGATGATCTCCACGTCCACCCCGAACCGGCCCCGATGCTCCACCACCCGGCACCTGACCCGCTGAAACTGGGCCAGCCCGGCGCGCCGCCACTCGTGCTCTATCGCGGCACCATCCCATCCAGCACCGGAGTGCCCTGCAACGTCACCAGCACACACATGAACAACAGCAGCACCAGACTCCAGCCGACCACCCGCCGGAAGATGTCACCCTCATTACCGGCCATACCGACCGCCGACGCGGCGATCGCCAGATTCTGCGGACTGATCATCTTGCCGAGCACGCCACCGGACGAGTTCGCCGCCGCCAGCAGCACCGGGTCCAGGCCCGCCTGCGCCGCCGTCTGCACCTGCAACGCGCCGAACAGCGCATTCGACGACGTGTCCGAACCGGTCACCGCCACACCGATCCACCCCAGAATCGACGACAGGAACACGAACACCGCGCCGGCCTGCGCGAAAAGCTCACCCAACGTCGCGGTCTGGCCGGACTGATTCAAAACGTACGCGAGAGCCAGCACCGCCATCACGGTCACGATCGCGTGGCGCAACTCCACATACGTACGCCCATAGGCCCTGATCGCCGCACCCGGCCGGACCCGCAGCACCAGCGCCGTGACAATGCCCGCCAGGATCATCAGCGTGCCGGCCGCGGGCAGCCACCCGAAGGTGAAGTTCGTCGAGGACAGCGGCTTGCCGTTGGCGCCCAGCACGTCCAGCCCCGGCCACGGGAACACCACCGTCCACGGCTCCCGCGCCAGCGCCTCCTTGACCGGCCCCAGATTCGCGATCGAGAAGATCACGATGATGATCAGGTACGGCGCGTACGCACGGAACACCTCCACCGGCGGATCCCGCCGCACCTCCGTGGCCATCCCGGCCCCCACCGGCACCCTTCCGCCACCCACCTCCGCGGGGTCCCCCACGCCAGCGGACCCACCGGTTGAGCCGCCCGCGCTGGACTGGCGCACGTCGGGGCGACCGCCCGCGCTGGGATCGCGCACCTCCGCGGAACCGCCCGCCGGACCGCCCACGCCGACCTGCTCGCCACCGGTGGATGGCTCGCCGGCCCGGCCCCCGCCGACGTCGGCAACCCGGTCCGGACCGCCTTCCGGGGCGGTGGCGTGCAGGTCGGGCGACTCGGACGGCCGCCAGACCCGCAGCAGCAGGATCACCGCGGCGGCCGACACCAGGGCCGCGATGATGTCGGTGAGCGGCACCGAGACGTAGTTCGACGCCACGAACTGCCCGGCACCGAACGTCAAACCCGCCACCAGGGCGACCGGCCAGGTCTGCCGCACACCGCGGCGCCCGTCGACCACGGCCACCAGCACCAGCGGTACGACGACCGCCAGGATCGGGGTCTGCCGTCCGACCATCGCACCGAGGGTGTCGGTGTTCAGCCGCGGATCGGCCACCGCCCCGGACGTCACCGTGCCGAGGGTGACGATCGGGGTGGCCAGCGCCCCGTACGCGACCGGCGCCGTGTTGGCGATCAGCGCCACGGCGGCGGCCCGTAACGGCTGGAACCCGAGCGCCATCAGCATCACCACGGTCACCGCCACCGGCGTACCGAATCCGGCCAGGGCTTCCAGAAGCGCCCCGAAGCAGAAAGCCACGATGATCGCCTGGATCCGCATGTCCGGGCTGACCCGTTCCATCGACCGGCGCAGCACGTCGAAGTGCCCACTCACGACGGTCAGGTTGTACACCCAGATCGCGTTGATGACGATCCACAGGATCGGGAAGAAGCCGAACGCCGCCCCCTCGCTCGCCGACAGCAGCGCCTGCCCGGCCGGCATCGAATACACGGCGACCGCCACCACGAGTGCCACTCCGAGCGAGATGAGCCCGGCCAGCCAGGCCCGCATGCGCAGCGCACCGAGCAGCACGAACAGCGTCAGCAACGGCAGCGAGGCGAAGATCGCGGAGAGGGCGACGGAGCCGGCCACCGGGTCGGTCACGATCGGGAACTGTTCGAACATGACAGCCATCCAGGGTCATCGATCACCTTGGCCGCAATCTAGTCCCCTTCCGGCGAACCGCAACACGAAGCGGAACCGTGCTACCCCAGCACGCCGGCGAACCGGCACGCCAGCAGCGCCACCGGAAGGCCGCCACCGAACGCGGCCAGAGTGCCGGCGAGCACAGCCGACCGCAGCCGCCGGACCAGCCAGAACCACAGCGGCACCGAGATCAGCAGACCGGGCAGCACCAGCACGGCGGTGAGACCCAGCACCTCCCCGGCGTCCGGGAACCAGTTGCCGCACTCCAGCGGATCGTCACAGGCCGGATCGGTCTCGTGCCGCTCCAGAAAGCCGGTCCCCAGCCACAGCGTCCCGGCGACGACCGGCCCGAACAGCGCCGCCCCGTACCAAATGCCCAGCACACCGGCACTGAGCCGCCGGCGCCTCAGATCATGATCCACCGACGCAACCTAACCCACACCCTCTACATCATCCTAGGAGGCTAGTCTCCTTGCTGGACCGATCGGCGCGGCGACGAGTTCGCCCAGCGGCCAGACGTCGTCCTGCCGCCGGAGGATCTCCGCGGCCTCGTCGATACGGCCCCGCTCCTCGAGGTGGACCGTCAGCCGGCGAGCCGCGACGACGTCGCCATCGAGCTCGCGCCATCCCTCGGGATCGTGCCGGGCCAGCAGGTCGGCGAGCTTCGCGACGTCGCCGTCGGCGAACTCGCGCCATCCCTCGGGATCCTGCCGGGCCAGCAGGTCGGCGAGCTTCTCGACGTCGCCGCCATCGAGCTCGCGCCATCCCTCGGGATCCTGCCGGGCCAGCAGGTCGGCGAGCTTCTCGACGTCGCCGCCATCGAGCTCGCGCCATCCCTCGGGATCCTGCCGGGCCAGCAGGTCGGCGAGCTTCGCGACGTCGCCGCCATCGAGCTCGCGCCATCCCTCGGGATCCTGCCGGGCCAGCAGGTCGGCGAGCTTCTCGACGTGGTCGGCATGGCGGTGTCCCGGATCGCGGCAGGCGGCTCGCAGAAGCTTCGCCCGTACGCCCCTGTCGTTGAAAGACCTCGGACAGCGACCCGACCCGCGCAGCCCGTGTCGGCACCCGGCCCGGTCAGCGGCCGCAAGGCCGCGACGACCGTCTCGTCCCGATACCCGCCCGCGGTGATCTCCACCAGCGTCCGGGTGTGCCGATGGTCGGCGACCCGCGGCCGCAGCAGGTCGATCGCCTCACCGGTCCGGTCACCCTCAGCCAGCAGCGGGCCACCCGGTCGACCGCGTCCGAGTGCAGTCCACGTGGGCGGCCAGCGCGTCGGCGCAGGGGAAGTCACCGGCCGCCGCCTCGCGGCGCGGCTCGCCGAGGAAGCCGTGGCCGGCCGGCGCCGCCGCCAGCCGGGGCGGCAGGCTCAGCTCGGTGGCGTTCACGCCGTCGCCGCACGCAGCGCTTCGACGGCCAGGTGCCAGGGGAAGTCGCCGAGAGCACCGGGTTCATGGGGTTCGAACTCGCCGGGGCCGAACAGGACGCGGACGCCCTCGGCGCGGAGCTGCTCCACGCTGGTACGAAACGGGATCCGCGACGCCAGAGCGGTCTGCACGCACGGCAGGACCACCACCGGAATGCCCAGGCCGGGTGCTTCGGCCAGCAGGCCGAGAGCGTAGTTGTCAGCGTGTCCCTGCGCGAACTTGTTGATCGTGTTGTAGGTGGCCGGAGCCACGATGATGGCGTTCGCCCGCGGTGGGCGCGGGTCGCCGGGCGCCCGGTAGCGGCTGCGGACCGGCCGCCCGGTCCGCGCCTCCAGCGCCTCGGCGTCGATGAACGCCAGTGCCGACGGGGTGGCGATCACCTGCACCGTCCACCCGTCGGCCTGGGCGAGCGTGACGAGCCGGCCGACGTCGGCGGCGACACCGGCCGCGGAGACGATCACGTACAGGGTTCGGCCCTCGTCAGTCACGATCAAGATCTATCACTTGGTACGAAACAGGTCGATCAGCCCGGCGAGGAAGTGGCTCATGTCGGTGCCGAGGGCGTCGTCGTCGACCACGTAGGTCCAGGTGGCGCTGGGGCGGTCGAGGCCCAGACCGGCGGCGGTCCAGTCCGAGCCGGACGGGTCGAGGGCCGAGAACACGGCGGCCGCCCGCTGTTCGGCGCCGGGGATCAGGCGGCGGAACTCCGGTACGGCGGCGCGGTGGAACTCGTCGAGCGGATCCAGGTTGGCGACCGCCCGCAGGTGGATGCCCTCACGCAGCTCGCCGATGAAGCCCAGATAGTCGGCCCAGGCAGTGTCCAGATGGTGCAGCACGATGGTACGGGCGACCGCCGCGACCCGGTCGGCGCCGTGCGCACGGACCAGCGCCGCGTGTTCGGCGGATCGCAGCCCGGCCAGGATCTCGCTGCCCCGGTCGGTGGTGAGCACCTGTTCCCGCCGGTCGGCCATCGCCACCCGGTGCTGCTCCAGCAGATAGTGGTAGCGCCACGTGTTGCGATGGATCTCCCGGTTCACCTGCTCGGCGATCCGCTGGGCGTCGGCGACCGTCGGTGACTTGGCAGGCGCGTACCTCGTGATCAGATCGTCTTCGAGGCTGACGAAGAAGACCGAGCCGCCCGGATCGCCCTGCCGTCCGGCACGGCCGCGGATCTGGTCGTCGATCCGGCCGCTGTCGTGGCGGCCCACCCCGATCACGTAGAGGCCGCCGAGCGCCGCCACCCGGTCGTGATCGCGCTGGTCACTGCCGCCGAGCCGGATGTCGACGCCCCGCCCGGTCATCTGCGTGGAGACGGTGACGGCCCCGATCGCGCCGGCCTCCGCGACGATCACGGCCTCCTCGGCGTCGTTCTTCGCGTTCAGTACGGTGCACGCGATCCCGGCCTCCCGCAGCCGCTCGCCGAGGGCCTCCGAGTCGGCGACCGCCGGGGTGGCCAGCAGGATCGGCCGGCCGGTCGCGTGGACCGCGGTGACCTCGGCGATCACGGCCTCGTCGCGTATCCCGGCGGTGGCATACGTCCGGTCCGGCTCGTCACGGCGGATGCACGGCCGGTGCGGCGGCAGGACGGCGATCTCCAGCCGGTAGTGCTCCCGCAGCTGCTCGCCGACACCGAGGGCGGTGCCGGTCATACCGGCGACCCGCGAGTACCGGTTGAGGAACGCCTGCAGCGTGATCGTCGCCAGGATGCTGCCGCCACCGCTGCCGGTCAGGCCCTCCTTCGCCTCGACCGCCGACTGCAGCCCGTCCGGCCAGCGGCGCCGTTGGGCGATCCGGCCACGGAAGCCGTCGACCAGCTCCACCCGGCCGTCCCGGACGATGTAGTCGACGTCCCGGGTGAGCAGCGCCTCGGCGTGCAGGGCCAGGTTCGCGGCGGTGAGCAGGTCCAGGTTCTGCACGGCGTACAGCTCGGCGCCCAGCGCCCGCTCGACCGCGGCGACACCGTCGGCGGTCAGGTGCACGGTCCGGTCCTGCTCGGCAAGCAGGTAATGCTCACCGGGCCTGAGGTCACGGACCACCCCGGCCATCCCGAGGGCGAGATCCGGTCCGGCAAGCGTCGATCCGGCCAGCACAAGGGGTACGCGGGCCTCGTCCACCAGCACCGCATCGGCCTCGTCGACGATCACCGCGCCGAGCGGGCGCTGCACCCGGTCGGCGACGTCGGTGCACAACCCGTCGCGCAGGAAGTCGAAACCGGCCTCGTTCACGGACACGTAGGTGACGTCCCGCGCGTACGCGGCACGCCGCTGGGCGGCCGTCGACTTCTCGGTGACCCAGCCGACCGAGACACCGAGCCGCTGGTAGAACGGCCACATCCACTCGGTGTCGCGTCGCGCCAGATAGTCGTTGACGGTCAGCACATGCACCGGCCCGCCGGCACTGAGCGCGGCGGCGGCGATCGCGGCGGTCAGCGTCTTGCCTTCGCCGGTGGCCATCTGCGCCACCCGGCCGTCCATCAACGCCAGGGCGCCGACGAGCTGCTCGTCGTACGCCCGCAGCCCCAGCTCCCGGCGCGCCACCTCCCGGGCGACAGCACAGAAGACGACCCGGCCCGCCGCATCACCCGCCCGCATGGTTGCCGCCGCATCACCCGCCCGCATGGTTGCCGCCGCATCACCGGCCCGCGTGGTCAGCGCCGCGTCGTCCAGCCGCGCGAACTCGCTCTCCAGCGTCCCGGCGTGCCGAACCGCCGCCCACAGCGGCCCCAGATCGACGGTGCTGCCCGGTGGCCGAACCACCCACCGACGCGCCGACTCCAACCACCCCGGTAGCGCCACCGCGTCCCCCTCACCTGCGCAACTGTCGGGCCCCACTCTGCCCGACCCGCGCACCCCGGCCCAAAGCCGAGCACCCGACCACCTCCGAGATCTGTCCCAAGCTCACCGAAACAGCCCTCCCAGCCAGACAAATTGCCTTGTCCGGCCCCCCGGTTGCGGCCGGGTGGCTGATCCTTGTCCGGCTGGTCGCGGGTGCTGT
>NZ_JAGFNS010000041.1 GCF_017592555.1 Actinoplanes flavus
CCAAGCCTTGATCGCCCTGGCCCGCCGCCTGATCGACGTCATCTGGGCCCTGCTGCGAGACGGCCGTGAGTTCCATCCCTCACCGCCGATCACGCCGTACGCGGCTTGACATGGTCATTGAAACTCCCCCGTACCGAGAACTTCCATCGATGGCGCGAGATCAGCTGATTCGCGGTTGGCGATGGAAGCCCACCCCGGTCCGCGTCCAGCGCGAACCGGGGATGCTCAACCTGGCACGAAAGGATGACCTACCTGATGTCGAGATAGGACCGGGCGGTGGGATCAGCGCTCGCAGTACTGCTTCACGTCGTTGGTGTACGCGAAGCAGAGGTCCCCGGCCGGGGTGCCGTCCATGCCGCCGTTGAGCAGGTCGGCGTCGGTGTTGTCGCCGCTGTCCCGGCCGTCCAGGCGGTCGTCGCCGCCGTTGCCGTACAGCTTGTCCTTACCGGGTCCCCCCGACAGCACGTCGTTGCCGGCGCCGCCGGAGAGCTGGTCGTCACCGTCCCAGCCCAGCAGGCTCTGGTTGCCGTCGTAGCCGTAGAGCCGGTCGTTGCCCTCGCCGCCGTAGGCGATCTCGAAGTCGGCGGCCAGGGTGTCCTGCTCCCGCCCGTTGTTTCCGCCGCTGCCGGCGGTCGCGTGAAGGTTGACGACGACCATGGTGCGGTAGGTCCGGTAGCTCACGGTGTCCTGGCCCGGACCGCCGTAGACCTTGTCCCGGTCGCCGCTGATCCTGGTGTTGTGCATGTCGACGAGGTCGTCGCCGGCCCCGCCGTACACCTGGTCCTTGCCGTTGAACCCGATCAGGTGGTCGTTGCCGGCGCCGCCGTCGAGGTAGTCGTGGCCGGTGTCGCCGCTGACGAAGTCGTTGCCGACGCCGCCGTAGAGCTTGTCGTCCGCGGTGCCGCCGGAGATCCGGTCGTTGCCGCCGCCACCGGCGAGCACGTCCTTGCCGGACTGGCCGTACAGGTAGTCGCCGGAGGCGCCGCCGTAGACGGTGTCCGTGCCGGAGCCGGCCCAGGCGATCAGGCGCAGCACGGTGCGGTTGGTGATCCGGTCCGCCTTGTCGTACGTGAAGACCCGGACCCGCGCCGTCACCACGTCGGTGACACAGGTGACCTTGGTCTTGTCGCCCCGGACCGGCTTGCAGCCCGTGCCCGCCTTGATCGGGTACTTGTCGTCGATGACGACGGCCCGGTCGGTCGTGGTGACGACCACCCGGTTGGCCTTGCCGGACGCGGCCTTGTATTCAACGGTGGTGCCGACCGTCGACGCGACGCCGACCGAGGCGGCCTGCGCCGCCACCGGCGCGGCGAGCACCCCGACGCCGATGCCCGCCAGAAGCGTCATACCGATGCGGAACAGCTGCATGATGGTGCCTTTCATCCCCGTGGGCCGTTGCGGTCGATAGGTGCGATGCACTCGCCGCGACATCGGTTCGCGGTAACCGGTAACGACTGTGTAACGCCCACGTGGACCGTGGTCAACCCTCCGGACGGTGCAGCAGGCCGACCGCGACGGTGTGCACGGCGTCCAGGCAGGCGGCATCGGCGAGCGCGGCACGGCCGCCGGTGACCGTGTACCACTCGTCGGCGTCCTTGTACTGCACGCGCACGGTGACCTGACCGTCGGCGAACTCGGTGCGCAGGGTCAGGTCACCGGTCACCACCCCGACCTCGTCGGTCATCACGCCGCCCGGGCCGGGCACGATGTCGGTGGTTCGGCTCTGCTCGTCGGCCATGTCAGCAGGTCCCCAGCATCTCGGTCAGAGAGGTCCGCTCCTTCTCCGTGACCGTGAGTTTCCAGTAGGACTTCACTTCAATCCAGTCCTGAGCGTACGAGCACCAGCTGCTCCGCTCGGCCGGTTTCCAGGTCGACGGGTCCTGGTCGCCCTTCGACCGGTTGGACGAGGCGGACACCGCGAGAAGCTGCGGGCGGTCCAGATCGTTGGCGAAGTCGCCGCGTTCGTCGTCGGTCCATTTGTCGGCGCCGGAGCGCCAGGCGTTGGCGAGCGGGACCATGTGGTCGATGTCCACCTTGGTGGGCGAGGTCAGTACCACGCCGTCGTACCGGCTGGTCCAGGTGCCGGCCACGACGTTGCAGCCGGAGAGCTTGACCTTGTCGCCGTCCCGTTCCAGCACGGTGTCCCGGACGTCGCAGTTCGCACCGGCGTCGCGCCAGTGCGGGAACCTGTCCCGGCTGTAGCCCTTCATCGAGTGGGGCTCGGCGACGGTCAGCTCGGTCAGCAGATCGGCGGCCTGCCCCACCTGCCCGGACTCGGGGAAGGGTGCGGTGTTGCCGGGGGAGGAGTCGACCACCGTGCAGCCGGTCAGCAGGGCGGCGGTCAGGGTGAGGGGAAACCATCGAAAGGCGTTACTCGGGGGCACGTACCCCAGGGTAAGGGCGACCCCCGCGTGCCGCAGATCGCCGCACGCGGGGGAGTGAACCTCAGCTCGCGCGGTTGACCGCGCTGGTCACCGCTTTGATGGACGCGCTCACGATGTTGGCGTCGATGCCGACGCCCCAGACGGTCACGTCACCCACCTCGCACTCGACGTACGCCGCGGCCTGCGCGTCGCCGCCCGAGGTCAGCGCGTGCTCGTTGTAGTCCAGCACCCGCGCCTTGATCCCCAGCGGGGCGATGGCCTGCACGAACGCGTCGATCGGGCCGTTGCCGACACCGGTCAGCGACCGGCGTTCGGGGCCCAGCGCCACCTGGGCGTCGATCTCGACCTTGCCGTCCACCGTCGCCGTGCTGTAGCCGGCCACCCGGATCGTCGGGTCGGACTGGTGCTCGACCAGGTACTCCTTGGCGAAGTAGTCCCACATCTGCTGCGGGGAGACCTCGCCGCCGTCGGCATCGGTGTGCTGCTGCACCACGCCGGAGAACTCGATCTGCAGCCGCCGCGGCAGATCCAGCTTGTGCTCCTCCTTCATGATGTACGCCACGCCACCCTTGCCGGACTGCGAGTTGACCCGGATGACCGCCTCGTAGGTGCGGCCCACGTCCTTCGGGTCGATCGGCAGGTACGGCACGCCCCACGTGAAGTCGTCGATCGGGGTGCCGGCGTCGGTGGCGTCGGCCTCCAGCGCGGAGAAGCCCTTCTTGATCGCGTCCTGGTGCGAGCCGGAGAAGGCGGTGTAGACCAGATCGCCCGCGTACGGGTGACGCTCGTGCACCGGCAGCTGGTTGCAGTACTCCACGGTGCGCTTGATCTCGTCGATGTTCGAGAAGTCGATCTGCGGGTCGATGCCCTGCGAGAACAGGTTCAGCCCCAGGGTGACCAGGTCGACGTTGCCGGTGCGCTCGCCGTTGCCGAACAGGCAGCCCTCGATCCGGTCGGCGCCGGCCAGCAGGCCCAGCTCGGCGGCCGCCACCGCGGTGCCCCGGTCGTTGTGCGGGTGCAGGCTCAGGATGACGCTGTCGCGCCGCGGCAGGTTGCGGTGCATCCACTCGATCGAGTCGGCGTACACGTTCGGCGTGGCCATCTCCACCGTGGCCGGCAGGTTGATGATCAGCGGCCGGGCCGGGGTCGGGTCGATCACGTCGATCACCGCCGAGCAGATCTCCAGCGCGTAGTCCAGCTCGGTGCCGGTGTACGACTCGGGCGAGTACTCGTAGAAGATCTCGGTGTCCGGGGTGTGGATCTCCGCGTACTTCTGGCAGAGCCGCGCGCCGGTCGTCGCGATGTCGGTGATGCCGTCCCGGTCCAGGCCGAACACCACGCGCCGCTGCAGCGTCGAGGTCGAGTTGTAGAAGTGCACGATCGCGCGCTTGGCGCCGCGGATCGACTCGAAGGTGCGGTCGATCAGGTGCTCCCGGCACTGCACCAGCACCTGGATGGTGACGTCGTCCGGGATCAGGTCCTGCTCGATCAGCTGGCGGACGAAGTCGAAGTCGGTCTGGCTGGCCGCCGGGAAACCGACCTCGATCTCCTTGTAGCCCATCTTCACCAGCAGCATGAACATCCGGCGCTTGCGCTCCGGCGACATCGGGTCGATCAGGGCCTGGTTGCCGTCCCGCAGGTCGACCGCGCACCAGCGCGGCGCCTTCTCGGTGACACGGCCCGGCCACTGGCGGTCGGGCAGCGCGATGGAGAACTGTTTCTGGTACGCCTCGTAGCGCTGGAACGGCATCGGGCTGGGCTGCTGAGGGCCGTAAACGGACATGTGGGACTGCTCCAGTCAGGAAGAAGACGAGCAGGCGGCGTGCGTCACCTCCGCGACGAGGTGCCGACCTGGGATGGGGCCTCGTCGCGGCAGCGAAGGAGAAGGTTCACCTGCCACATGTCGCCAGCCACGTTACGTCAACCGTTTGCGTACGGCCATCCGAACGCCCGGATCGTGGGAAGGGCGACGGTCAGGACGGGGCCAGGACACTCGGCTGGACCACCGGCGGCGGGCTGCTCATACCCATCGGCTGACCGGCCACCTCCGGGCCGGGCAGTTGGAGGGTGGGCGGCCCGGCGACCTGACGGACCAGCTTGAGGACGCCGTACTCGACCCGGGCCGCGGTCAGCAGGCCGTCCGCCGAGTAGCAGTAGATGCCGACGTCCACCGGCGGGTCCAGGGCGGCGCTCACCGAGTCGACGGCGTAGCAGGAGCCCTGCGCGCCGGCCAGCGGCCGCACCGCGGAGACCGCCAGCGGCGCCTTCCGGTCGGTGAAGACGGTCAGCCACTGCCGGAAGAGGCGCTGCACCTTCGGGTCGTACCGGCGTGGCACCTTGTCGCCGCGCTCGGCCACCCGGACGCAGGTGGGGCTCACCGGCTGGGTCGGCGTGGTCAGGCCGCACTGGTAGACGCCGGTCGCCACCTTGATCACCGTGACGCCGGCCGTGCCGCCGAGCGCGCCGAGCGGGATGTCCACCCGCCAGGTGCCGTCGTCGGCGACCGAGGCGACCACGTCGCGCGGGCTGCCGTCGCCGACGTCGAACGTGTACAGGGCGGCGTACCGGCGGTCCAGGGCCAGCGCGGCCAGTCCGGCCAGCTGATCCCGGGCCTCGGGCCCCGGGTCGGCGACCGATGCGGCGGTCTCCGGAACCGCTTCGGGGGCACTCTCACTGCCGCAGCCGGCCAGACCGAACGCCAGCACGGCGACGGTGAACGCGGAGGGAAGGCGCATCGCGACATTCTCGCCCCATACCGTGCGATGCCCCCGGGTACGGCGGCCTGCCGCCCCCGGCGTGTCGCGCCGGCCCGGCCGGATTCTGGGATCGCCTGTCGAGGTGGACGAGTCGCGCGGCTAGGGTGGTGACGATCCGTTTAGCCGAAGGAATGGTTTCGCCGTGGCTCTAGTGGTGCAGAAGTACGGTGGTTCGTCGGTCGCGAACGCCGAGCGCATCAAGCGGGTGGCCGAGCGCATCGTGGCCGCCCGGAAAGCCGGCGACGACGTGGTCGTCGTGGTCTCGGCGATGGGCGACACCACTGACGAGCTGCTCGATCTCGCCAACCAGGTCAGCCCGCTGCCACCCGGCCGCGAGCTGGACATGCTGCTCACCGCCGGCGAGCGGATCTCGATGGCGCTGCTCGCCATGGCGATCCACAACCTGGGCTACGAGGCCCGGTCCTACACCGGCTCCCAAGCCGGCGTGCTGACCACCTCGGTGCACGGCAAGGCGCGGATCATCGACGTCACCCCGGGCCGCCTGCGGACCGCGCTCGACGAGGGCGCCATCGCCATCGTCGCCGGTTTCCAGGGCGTCTCGCAGGACACCAAGGACATCACCACCCTCGGCCGCGGCGGCTCCGACACCACGGCCGTCGCGCTGGCCGCGGCGCTGCACGCCGACGTCTGCGAGATCTACACCGACGTGGACGGCGTCTTCACCGCCGACCCGCGGATCGTGCCGGACGCCAAGCACATCAAGAAGATCACGTACGAGGAGATGCTCGACCTCGCGGCGGGCGGCGCGAAGGTGCTGATGTTGCGATGCGTGGAGTACGCGCGCCGGTTCAGCGTGCCGATCCACGTACGCTCTTCGTACTCGAACAAAGAAGGCACGCTCGTCACCGGCTCGATGGAGGACCCTGACGTGGAGAACGCACTGATCACCGGGGTCGCGCACGAGCGCAGCGACGCGAAGATCACGATCGTCGGCGTGCCCGACGAGCCCGGCGCCGCCGGCCGCATCTTCGAGACGGTCGCCAAGGCCGAGATCAACATCGACATGATCGTGCAGAACGTGTCGACCGAGGGCACCGGCCGCACCGACATCTCGTTCACCCTGCCGAAGGCCGACGGCCAGACCGCGATGAACGCGCTCGACAAGATCAAGGACCAGGTCAAGTTCAAGGGCCTGCTCTTCGACGACCACATCGGCAAGGTCTCGCTGGTCGGCGCCGGCATGCGCTCGCACCCGGGTGTCGCCGCCGAGTTCTTCGCCACCATCGGCGCCGCCGGTGTCAACATCGAGATGATCTCCACCTCGGAGATCCGGGTCTCGGTCGTCTGCCGGGACACCGACCTCGACACCGCGGTGCGCGCCGTGCACGCCGCGTTCGAGCTCGGTGGTAACGAGGAAGCCGTCGTCTACGGCGGTACCGGCCGGTAACCCGGGCGATGGCGCAGCCCACGCTCGCCGTCGTCGGAGCCACCGGCTCCGTCGGGTCCGTCATGCTCGAGCTGCTCTCGTCCCGGCGCAACGTCTGGGGCGAGATCCGGCTCATCGCGTCGGCGCGGTCCGCCGGCAAGACGCTGACCTGCCGCGGCGAGCAGCTCGACGTCCACGAGCTGACCGCCGAGGCGTTCGACGGCGTCGACGTGGCGATGTTCGACGTCCCCGACGCGGTGTCCGGGCACTGGGCGCCGATCGCGGTCTCCCGGGGCGTGACCGTGGTGGACAACTCGTCCGCCTTCCGGATGCGGCCGGACGTTCCGCTCGTGGTGCCCGAGGTCAACCGCGAGGCGGTCCACGACCGCCCGGTCGGCATCGTGTCCAGCGCCAACTGCACGGTGGCCGCGATGATCATCGCGGTGTCGCCGCTGCACGACGAGTACGGTCTCCGCGAACTCGTCCTGGCCTCCTACCAGGCGGCCTCCGGTGCCGGTCAGGCCGGTGTGGACACCCTCCACGACCAGCTCACCAAGGTGGCCGGGGACCGTCTCCTCGGCGGCCGCCCCGGCAACGTGCGGCAGGCCGTCGGCGACGATCTGGGCCCGTTCCCGGCCCCGCTGGCGCTCAACGTGGTGCCCTGGTCCGGTGAGCCGGCCGACCTGGGCTGGTCCTCCGAGGAGCTGAAACTCCGCAACGAGTCCCGCAAGATCCTCAGCCTGCCGGCGCTCAAGGTCTCCGCCACGTGCGTCCGGGTCCCGGTCGTCACCGGCCACTCGATCGCCGTGCACGCCGTCTTCGCCGCCGAGGTGACCGCGGACGGCGCCCGCCAGGTCCTGCGCAACGCCCCCGGCGTCATCCTGGTCGACGACCCGGAGGCCGGCGAGTTCCCGATGCCGATCGACGCGGTCGGCACCGACCCGTCCTGGGTGGGCCGCATCCGCCGGGCGATGGACGATCCTCGCGCCCTGTCGTTCTTCGTCACCGGCGACAACATGCGCAAAGGCGCCGCCCTCAACACCGTCCAGATCGCCGAGCTGATCGCCGCCGAGATCGCCAAGGGCGCCCCCGCGTGACCGGTATCTGCGAGGTGATCATCACGGCGGCCGATCCGGAGTGGCTGGCCGCCTTCACCCGCCGCCTGATCGAGGACCGCCTGGCCGCGTGCGGCCAGCAGATCACCGCGATCCGCTCCCTGTACCGCTGGGACGGCGCCATCCAGGACGACCCCGAGGCCCGGGTGGCCCTGCACACCCGCCTCGACCTGGTCGACCGGATCATCGAGCGCGCCGACGCCGAGCATCCCTACGACGTCCCCTGCGTTCTGGCCCTGCCGATCCTCACGGCCAACCCGGCCTACATCGCCTGGGTCCAGGCCGAAACCCAAACCCCTTAGACCCTTTCCCTGTACGCACAAAGCCGCGACCCCCTGCCGGGTCACGCCTGTGCCGCCCCCGCCGGGCGTAGATCGCCGGGCACGCCCCCTGTTTGTCGTGTCGGGCTTTCGCTGGCGCCGACGGCGTCCGTCAAGCTTCAAGATCGCGAAAGCGAAAGCGGGGTGGAGGCGGCGGCAGGTGGGTGCGGGGCGCCTGGGTGGGCCTGCGGGAGCGGCGACCTCAGCCCGGCGGGCGCGGCACAGGCTTGACCTGGCAGGGGAGCGCGGGGAGCTTCGGGACCGGGTTGCTGCGGTTGTCGGCGGCTGTGCCCGTACCGGAAAAGGGGGGTTTGCCCTGTCGCGGGCCCTGGGTGGGCCCGCGAGCATGGCGACGATCAGGCGGCGGCGTCCAGGTCTGCCCTGGTCAGCAGGGCTCGGAGGGTGATGCCCTCGGCGGCCAGAGCCTGGGTGCCGCCCTCCTGGCGGTCGATCACGCAGAGCGCGTGGTCGACGTGTGCGCCGAGCTTGCGCAGGTCGTTGGTGGAGAGGACGACCTGGCCGCCGGAGGTGACCACGTCCTCGACGATCAGGACGCGGCGGCCGGCCACTTCGGCACCCTCGGCGAGGCGGGCGGTGCCGTACTGCTTGGCCTGCTTGCGGACGAAGGCGGTGGGCAGCTTCGCGTGCCGGGCGAGGGCGGTGACCACCGCGATGCCGCCCATTTCCAGGCCGGCGAGCACCTCGGTGCCTTCGGGAATGAGTACGGCGAGGCGTTCGGCGAGCTGGTCGAGCAGGACCGGGTCGGCCTCGAACTGGTACTTGTCGAAGTATTCGGTGGCGGTCCGGCCGGAGCGGAGGGTGAATTCGCCGGTGAGGCGGCTCACGCTGCGGACCTGGCGGGCGAGGTCGATGGAGTCTGTCACAAGGTCCCAGCTTGTCAGGCCGGTCATGGCGGGTGGACGCCGCCCCTCGTGGTCACCCGTTGGCGTATTCGATCACCGATCCTACGCAACGTATGTCTGTTTGGTGTAGCTTTCGCCTGATTACTGGCTCGCGCCCGGAAGGATAGTTCTGTGACACCCTTCGCGATGCTCTTCCTGCTCGCCCTCGCCGGATCCTCGTGTTTCGCCCTCGGCCGCGCGCTGGGCCGTGGCGAGCGCTACGAGCGCGGTTACCGGGAGGGCTTCCGCGACGGCGAGACCGGCTCGCTCGCCCGCGCCACCCGGCTCATGCAGCTCTCCGATCGCCCGTCGATCGCCCCGGTGGTGGAGTCGATGATCGGGCCCTACGCCGTCCCCCAGCAGATGGCTCTGCGCACGGTCGGACCGCAGCTGGCCCTCTGAGCGTCACCGGCCGGGCTCTTCGGTGAGGGCCCGGCGTCAGCGAACCGCCCCCAGAACGGATCAGGGCCGGCTCTCCGTTTCCGGAGACCGGCCCTTACCTGTTGCAACTCTGGTCGGGGTGGCGGGATTTGAACCCACGGCCTCTTCGTCCCGAACGAAGCGCGCTACCAAGCTGCGCCACACCCCGTCGCTGCGAGATAAATACTAGCGGAGGCCGTCCGGGGTTCCACAACCGGTATCCCCGAAACGGGAAACCGCAGGTCAGCGCGGGATCAGGGTGAGCAGCGAGGCCTCCGGACGGCAGGCGAACCGGATCGGTGCGGTGGGGTGGGTGCCCAGTCCGGCCGAGACGTGCAGGAAGGCGTCCGACCCCGGCCAGCGGTGCAGGCCCTTGGCCATCGAGGTGGGCAGGTCGCAGTTGGTGGTGAGCGCCCCGTAGCCGGGCACGCAGACCTGGCCGCCGTGCGTGTGACCGGCCAGCAGGAGGGCGAACCCGTCGGCGGCCATCCCGTCCAGCACCCGCTTGGCCGGGGTGTGGGTGACGCCGAGGTGCAGGTCGGCGCCGTTGCTGATCGGGCCGGCCACCGAGGGGTAGTCGTCGCGCTCGATGTGCGGATCGTCGACGCCGGCCATCTCGATGGAGCGGCCGCCGGCCTTCACGACGGTGCGGGCGTTGTTGAGGTCGGCCCAGCCGGCGTCCACGAAGCAGGCGCGCAGGTCCTCGGCGGGCAGGTCGACGCCCTGCACGTACTCCCGGTCGGGCAGCAGGTACTGGAGCGGGTTCTTCCAGACCGGGCCGCGGTAGTCGTTGGAGCCGAAGACGAACGCGCCGGGCAGGCCGAGCAGCGGGTCGAGGGCGCGCAGCACGCCGGGGATCGCGTCCGGGTCGGCCATGTTGTCGCCGGTGACCACCACCAGGTCCGGGTCGGCGCCGGCCAGCGCGGCCACCCACTCCTGCTTGCGCCGCTGGCCGGGCATCATGTGCAGGTCGCTCAGGTGCAGGATGCGCAGCGGCTCGGCGTCGGGCTCCAGCACCGGTACGTCGAAGCGCCGGAGCGTGAACATGTTCCGCTCGACGAGTGCGGCATAGGCGAGCGTCGCGCCGCCCAGCGCGGTGAGAGTGGCGGCGGCCGAAATAAGGGAGCGCTTACGCATGCCCGCAAGGGTAGTTTCTCCGTCCATGGGAACGTTGAAAGACCGCCTGAACGATGACCTGCACGCCGCCATGAAGTCCCGGGACGACCTGATCACGTCGACGCTGCGGATGGCTCTGGCCGCGGTCCGGACCGCCGAGGTCGCCGGGAAGGAGGCCCGCGAGCTCACCGACGCCGAGGTGCTGGCGGTGCTGACCAAGGAGGCGAAGAAGCGCCGGGAGGCGGCCACCGCCTTCGCCGACGCCGGCCGGACCGACCAGGCGGCCAAGGAGACGGCCGAGGGCGAGGTGCTGGACCGCTATCTGCCGAAGCAGCTCACCGACGCGGAGATCGCCGATCTGGTGACCCGGGTGCTGGCCGAGGGCGGTTTCACCGGCAAGGCGCAGATGGGCCAGGCCATGAAGGCGGTTCAGGCGGCCGTGGCGGGGCGCGCGGAGGGCGGCCGGGTGGCGGCCGAGGTGCGGCGTCAGCTGGTCTGAGCGGCAAGCAGAACGGGCGGGAGAGTGACTCTCCCGCCCGTTCTCTGTTCCGCGCTAGTTACGCCTCGGTGGTGTGCTGGGGTTCTGGCCGGGAACCTGCGGTTCCTTCTCCTTCTTCCCGTTACTGATCTCCATGACCACCGCGCCGTTCTTGATGGTCCGGCCGGACGGGTTGGTGCCCGCGACGGTGCCCTTCGGGCAGTCCGAGTCGACCTCGGCGCCGGTCGAGACGTGGAAGCCGGCGTCCTCCAGGCGGTTGCGGGCCGACGAGACCGAGTCGCAGGTCACGTCCGGGATCGAGCGCTGCTCACCGAACGCGATCTTGGTGCTGCCCGGCTTCTTGAACTGCACCTTCTCCTTGCCCTCCATGTACTCCTTGACGGTGTACTGGACGGCCGGGTTGATGATGTCGTGGTCCATCTGGTCCTTGTGGTCCGGATAGTCCGGGTTGGCCATGTAGCCCGCGACGACGATCTTCGTGGTGCCGACGATCAGTGAGGCGGTCTTGGACGCGTCGGTGGTGCCGGACTTGCCGAAGACCGGGTGCCCCACGATGCCCTTGGTGGGACCGGCGGTGGCGCCGTTGCAGGCGCCGAGCTGGGCCGAGTCACCGACCGGGCAGCGTGCCGCGTCCAGGGCGGCCCGGGCCACGTCCTTCGGGGTGGCCTGGATGCAGTGCGGCTTGCCGACGTCGATCTTCTCGCCGTCCTGCGTGGTGATCTGCTCGACCGGGGTCGGCTGGCAGTACTTGCCGTCACCGGCGAGCGTCGCGTACGCGTTGGCCATGTCGAGCGGGGTCGAGGCCGAGACGCCGAGGGAGAAGGCGCCCCACTGGCGGGCCGACTCGGGGTCGTTGGCGTACTTCGCGTCCGGGTCCGGAACCCGGAACTGCACGCCGAACCGCTTGGCGACCGCGACCACCTTGTCGGCGCCCACCCGCTCCTGGAGCGGGATGAAGTAGGTGTTGATCGACTTCGCGAAGGCGGACCACATCGTGTAGACGCCCTCACCGCCGCCGCCCGCGTTCTTCGGGCAGTAGTAGCCGCCGCACGAGGCCGGGCCGGAGCCGACCGGATATCCGGAGTGGTAGACCTTCTCCGCCTTGATCGTGTAGCCGAGGGGGTAGCCCGCCTCCAGCGCCGCGATGATCGGGAAGATCTTGAACACCGAGCCGGCCTGGTAACCGGTGATGTCGCCACCACCGCTGAGCAGCGGGTTCGTCGTGTACGGGTGGGTGCCCCGGATGCCCTTGGACCGCTTCTTCGGATCCGAGGACATCTCGTTCTGCGGGTTGTCCGGGTCGTCGAGCTTGTACTTGCGGTTGGTCGCCAGCAGGCGCACCTTGCCGGTGCCCGGCTCGATGCCGGCCAGCAGCAGCGCGTTCTCGCTCTTGTCGGACTGCCGCTTGGCGATCTCCCGGCGGGCGCCGGCCTCACCCTTGAGGTCCATCGTGGTGACGATCCGGTAGCCACCGCTCTTGAGGCGGCGGTCCCGGTCGTACGTGGTGGCGCCGAACGCCTCCTGGCTCAGCCACCAGCGGTGGAAGTAGTCGCAGAAGAAGCCCCAGTGGTTCTTCGCCACCGAGACGCAGCCGCTGCCCACCTGGCGGACCTTGGTGGGGACCTTGGCCTTCTTCGACTCGTCGGCCTGCGCCTGGGTGATGGCGCCCATCTCGACCATGGCCGGGACGATGTAGTTGTCGCGGCGCGCGGTGATCTGCTCGTTGCCGCTCGGCGTGGTGGGGTTGAACGCGCTCGGCGCCTTCACCATGCCGGCGAGCATGCCGGACTCGGCGACGGTCAGGTCCTTGGGCTTCTTGTTGAAGTAGACCTGGCTGGCGGCGTAGACCCCGTAGGCCTGGTTGCCGAAGGGCGCGATGTTGAGGTAGCGCTCCAGGATCTGGTCCTTGGTGAGCTGCTTCTCGATCTGGAGCGCGTACTTCATCTCGGTGACCTTGCGCTTCGGGCTGTCCTCCGTCGCGTCGATCACCTCCTGCGGCTTGGTGGCCGAGTAGGCCAGCGACATCCGCACGTACTGCATGGTGAGCGTGGAGGCGCCCTGCTGCGAGCCGCCCTGGTTGTTGCTCACGAACGCGCGGGCGATGCCCTTGAGGTCGACGCCGTTGTGCTCGTAGAACTTGCGGTCCTCGGCGGCCAGGATCGCGGCCTGCATGTGCTTCGAGATGTCCTTCAGCGGCACGTCGCTGCGGAACTCGTCGTAGAACACGGCGATCTGGGTCTTGCCGTCGGACGCGTACACCCGGGTGATCTGCGGTGAGCTGAACTCTTTGAGCTCACTAGGCAGATTCGCGAACGTCTGACCGCCCGCCTTGGCCGCTAGGCCGGTCATCGCGGCGGCCGGGAACGCCGCCGCCGCCACGACCACGCCGGCCAGCAGGCCGCATATCAGAAGCGAGGTCGCGTTCGTGAAGATGTTGTGATCGCGTCTGCGAAACCAGGAGGACACGCGAGCAGGGTACGCGAACAACGCACGCGCGTGCCCCCCGAGAGAGCCACCCTCGCCCGATACGAGTGTGGCCTGTCCCCCCTGTCGGCGGAGCGATTTCCCACATCTGCACCAAAGATACCCCCGTTCGACCCTGGTAACTCAGCCGAGATGCCCGGAACTACCGGCCTATACGTATTTGAGGGACAACGTTGCGTAATCACCCAACTACAGAGCATGATGGTGCGGCGAGACACGGACGCCGGACCGGCATGGGGGAACAGGGAGCCGCCGGCGTCAGGGGGTGACAGCAAGGGGGGACGTTTACCGTGGGGATGATCAGCGACTGGCCCAGCATGGCGGCGTGTCAGAGTGGCGACCCTGACGCGTTGTTCGTGCAGGGCGCCGAGCAGAACGTGGCGAAAAGGATTTGCCGCAGCTGCCCGGTCCGCTACGAGTGCCTCGCCGACGCCCTGGACAACCGCATCGAGTTCGGCGTCTGGGGAGGCATGACGGAACGGGAGCGGCGGGCTCTGCTCCGCCGGCACCCGCATGTGGCGAGCTGGCGGAAGATGTTCGAGGCCGCACTGCGGGAGAAGGGCGCCGACAAGGTGCTCGTCTCCACCCGCTGATCAGGAGAGTGCGAGTAGAGCTCCGATCGTTCGCAGCCCGTCGACGTCGTGGACGTCGGCGGGCTGCGCCGCGACCGAGCCGGTCGGCACCGACGGGAAGGATCCGGTGAACTCGGCCGCCACCGCGGCCTCCCGCTCCGCCTGCCGCAGCAGCGCGGCGTGGATCCGCAGCACGTCCGCGGTGACCGGATTGTCGCCGGTGTCCGCCAGCCGTTCGGCGGCGGCCTCGCTCGCCTCGGCGGTCAGCCCGCCCGGCTCGGTGGTGTGCATCCGGTTGAGCACCAGCCCGCTGAGCGGCATCCGCTCGGCGACCAGCCGCTCGGCGAAGTAGGCGGCCTCCCGGATCGCGTCCCGCTCCGGGGCCGCGACCAGCAGGAACGCGGTCTGCGGGTCCTGCAGGATCTGGTACGTCTGGTCGGCCCGCTGCCGGAACCCGCCGAACATCGAGTCCAGCGCCGCCACGAAACCGGACAGGTCGGTGAGCAGCTGGGCGCCGAGGATCTTCTGCACGGCCCGGGAGAACAGCCCGAACGAGGCGGTGACCAGGCTGAACATGCTCCGGCCGCCGGATCGTGCCGGGGCCAGCAGCAGCCGCAGCATCCGGCCGTCGAGGAAGCGGGACAGCCGGGCCGGCGCGTCCAGGAAGTCCAGGGCGGACCGGGACGGCGGCGTGTCCACCACGATCAGGTCCCACTCCTCACCGGCGCGCAGCTGGCCCAGCTTCTCCATCGCCATGTACTCCTGCGTGCCGGCGAAGGTCGAGCTCATGGCCTGGTAGAACGGGTTCGCGAAGATCTCGGCGGCGCGTTTCGGCGAGGTGTGCTGCTCGACCACCTCGTCGAAGGTGCGCTTCATGTCCAGCATCATGGCGTGCAGCTCACCGCCGCTGCGCTCGACGTCGATGCCCTTGACCTGGCGAGGGGTGTTGTCCAGCTCGGTCAGGCCCATCGACTGGGCGAGCCGGCGGGCCGGGTCGATGGTGAGCACCACCGTGCGGCGCCCGTGCGTCTCGGCCGCGCGCAGACCGAGCGCGGCGGCCGTGGTGGTCTTCCCCACACCGCCGGCTCCGCAGCAGACCACGATGCGGATGGCCGGATCGGCCAGGAGACCGTCGACGTCGAGCCGTGGAGCGCTCAAATCAGCCACCATTTCAGGGTAGTTCGTCTTGATCGGACGTTCTTCTCGATCAAGCTCGCATGAGGAGTGCGGCCAGTTCGTCGAGAGCCGGGCGGTCGACCCCGTCCGGCAGCAGCGGCAGCTCGACCATCGGCCGGTTCAGCTCGGTCAACTCCATCCGCAGCGACTCCTCCAGCTCCCGCCGGGTGAGGTGGGCCTGCGCCTCGGCGGTGAGCTGACTCACCATCGCCGGCGACGCGGGCAGCCCGGCCGCGGTCAGCCCCCGCTTGATCTCGGCCTTGGTGACCTTCCCCTCGGCCAGCAGCGCCTGCCGCGCCCCGTTCACCACCACCCGGCCGATCGGGATGTGCAGGGCGGACAGTTCGGCGATGGCGTCCAGCGTCTCCTGGACCGGCATCTCCTCCAGCAGCGTGACCACGTGCACGGCGGTCATCGGCGAGCGCAGCAGCGACGCCACACTTTCGCTTTGGGTCTTGATCGGACCGACCTTGACCAGCCGGGCGGTCTCCTCGGTGACGTTGAGGAACCGGCCCACCCGGCCGGTGGGCGGCGCGTCCAGGACCACCGCGTCGTAGAACCGGCGGCCGTCCTGCGACCGGGTGGTGGCCTCCTTCACCTTCCCGGTGAGCAGCACGTCCCGCAGCCCGGGGGCGATGGTGGTGGCGAAGTCGATGGCGCCGACCTTGCGCAGCGCCCGCCCGGCCGCGCCGAGCTTGTAGAACATGTCCAGGTACTCGAGGAGGGCCTCCTCGGCGTCCACCGCCAGCGCCCGCACCTCGCCGCCGCCGGAAGTGGTCGCGACCCGGCGTTCCGAGTACGGCAGGGGGTCCAGCCCGAACAGCTGGGCGATGCCCTGCCGGCCCTCCACCTCGACGAGCAGGGTGCGGCGGCCGCCGGCGGCCAGACCCAGCGCCAGCGCGGCGGCCACCGTGCTCTTGCCGGTGCCGCCCTTGCCGGTCACCACGTGCAGCCGCTCCGGCCAGTTGCGGTGTTCACCCATGCACCCAACGGTACGGCCACCTGTCAGCCGGACACCTCGCACACCAGCCAGCCGGACTTGCGGATCACAGTGAAGCGGAGATCCTGGGCGGCCGCCCGCTCATCCTCGGTCGACATCTCGACCTGTACGTCCACCAGCGCCCGTTTGTCGTCCCGGTCCGCGACGGCCGGCTCGTCCCAGCGGAACACCGGGCCCGGGTAGCCGGCCGCGTACGAGCTGATCTGCCTGATCCGGGTGGCGAGTTTCGCCTCGTCCCGCGATTTGCGGCAGACCAGGTCCTGTGCGGCGGCCGCGTCCTGCTGGGTGTAGACCGCGGTGAGGAACCGGTCGACCGCGGTGGCGGGATCCGGCGCGCCGGGGTTGTCGGCGTCCCGGAGCAGGTAGTACGCGGAGACCGCGCCGCCGCCGCAGAGCGCCAGGGTGGCCACGAAGGCGATCGAGAGGAACACCGTCGGGCGCCGCCGCGGGTCGGTCACCGGGGGCAGATGGGCGGTCGGCGGGCCGACCCAGATCGGCTCGGGCGGGGGCTGGATCTCGGCGGGGGGTGAGTGCTCGTACGCCAGGTAGGCAGGCGGCTGGTGCTGCCACTCGCCGGGCTTCTCGTGCTGGGCGTGCCACGGACCGGACGGGGGCGGCTGCTGCCACACCGACACCGTCGGGTGCTCGGCGGTGTCGGTGCCGGCCGTGTGCGGCGGCTCCGGCACCGGGATCGGCTCCTCCGGCGGGATCGGCATCGGTGGTTCCGGCTCGGGGGTGGGAGGTGGTTCCGGGTGCCCGCCCGGCCCGCTCCAGGGGTCCTGCGTCATGTCATCCTCCGCTCATCGCTCTTGGTGATGGCATGTGTTCAATCCGTGACACAGTCCCGCTCAGCCTAGCCAACCGGCTGGTCGTCCGCGTCCTAAGCTGTGCGCGTATCCGACGTAAGGGAGAGCGCAAGCCATGCAGAAGTGGGAGTACGTGACCGTGCCCCTGCTGGTCCACGCGACCAAGCAGATCCTCGACAACTGGGGCGAGGACGGCTGGGAGCTCGTCCAGGTCGTTCCGGGGCCGAACCCGGAGCAGCTGGTCGCCTACCTGAAGCGGCCCAAGTCGTGAGCAGCCCGGCGCCCGTCGCGGGGGACGGCGCGGTCGACGCGTACGCCCGCCTCGCCGAACTCGGTCTGACGCTGCCGTCGGTGGCCGCGCCGGTGGCGTCGTACGTGCCCGCCGTGCAGTCCGGCAGTCACGTCTACGTCTCCGGGCAACTGCCGTTCGTGGACGGCAAGCTGCCCCAGGCCGGCAAGGTCGGCGCCGAGGTCACCGTCGAGGAGGCGACCGCCCTGGCCCGGATCTGCGCCCTCAACGCGCTCGCCGCCATCGACGCGCTGGTCGGCCTGGGCCGGATCGTCAAGATCGTCAAGGTGGGCGGGTTCGTCGCGTCGGCGCCCGGCTTCACCGCCCAGCCGGCCGTGATCAACGGTGCCTCCGACCTGTTCGCCGCGGTCCTGGGTGAGCAGGGCCGGCACGCCCGCGCCGCCGTCGGCGTGGCCGAACTGCCGCTCGGTGCGCCCGTCGAGGTCGAGGTCATCGCCGAAGTGGCCTGATCTTGCGGTGATTCGGCCGCATTTGCTCACCGAAGGTGACCGGATCGGACATCGTGTCTCGGTCATCGTCGCCGGGCCGACGTACGATTCGGGTCATGCGGGGTGCTGCTCCCGAGTCGGCCGAGGTCGACCGGCTACCGGGTTGGGTGACGTTGCTGCGGGCGCCCAACCCGGGGCCGATGACGCTGGACGGCACCAACACGTGGATCCTGCGGGCGCCCGGCGCCGATGTCGCGGCCGTGGTCGACCCCGGCCCGCTCGACGAGGGGCACCTGCGGCGGATCGCCGAGTTCGGGCCGTTCCAGTTCATTCTGATCACACACGGTCATCACGATCACGTCGAGGGCGCGGACCGGTTGTCCGAACTGCTCGGCGGCACCGCGGTGCTGGCCGCCGACCCGGCGTACTGCCGCAACGGTGACCCGTTGGACCCCTTCGAGTCCCTCGGCGGGAACGGACTCGAAATAAGCGTCGTCGACACTCCGGGGCACACGAGTGATTCGGTGTCCTTTCTCGTCGAGTGTGGGGACGACCGCGCGATGTTCACCGGCGACACCATCCTCGGGCGGGGCACCACGGTGGTCGCCCACCCCGACGGTGACCTCGGGGCATACCTGGACAGTCTGGAACTGCTCAGCGCGTACCCCGAGGTCTTGATGCTGCCCGGCCACGGACCGGCCCGCGCCGACACCGCCGAGCGTGCCCGTTTCTATCTGGACCACCGCCGGGAGCGCCTGGCGCAGGTGGCGGCCGCGATGGCCGCCGGGGCGGAGACGCCCGCGGCCGTGGTCGACCTGGTGTACCCGGACATCGACCCCGGCGTGCGCTTCGCGGCCGAGTGGTCGGCCGCCGCGCAGCTCGACTATCTGCGCCGGAAACGGATGACGCCGTGACCTGCCCGGTGTGCGGAACCGTCCCCGTCCCCGGCGCCCGTTTCTGCCATCACTGCGGCGCCGCGCTCCCGGTGGCCGCGCAGCTCCCGGCGGCCGAGCGGCGCATCGTCACGGTGCTCTTCGGCGATCTCTCCGACTTCACCTCGTTCTCCGAGGACCTCGATCCGGAACGCGTCGGCGCGGTCACCGACCGGGTGCTGGCCGCCCTGGCCGGCGCCGTGAAGACGTTCGGCGGCCACGTCGACAAGCTCACCGGCGACGGCATCATGGCGGTCTTCGGCGCCCCGGTGGCCCATGAGGACGACGCCGAACGGGCCGTCCGGGCCGCGCTCAGCATGCAGCGCGCGGTCCGCCGGGTGCTCGACGACGAGCGCGGCGGCGGCGCCCCGCTCGGCCTGCGGATCGGGCTCAACACCGGCGAGGTGGTCGCCGGCATGCAGGCCGGCATCGAATACACGGTGATCGGCGACACGGTGAACACCGCGGCCCGGCTCGCCGACGCCGCCACCATCGGCGGGGTCTACGCCGGTGAGCGGACCAGCGGCGGCACCCGGCACGTCGCCTCCTGGCGGCAGTTGCGGCCGCTGCGGCTCAAGGGCAAGCGGGAGCCGGTCCCGACGTACGAGCTGCTCGGCCTGCACGACGCCCCCGGCACCCGCTCCGGGCTGGGTGACGAGGCGCCGTTCGTGGGCCGCGAGGCCGAGCTGGGCCGGGTCTCCGGCCGGCTGGCCGAGGCGATCGACACCGGCACCCCGAGGATCCTGGTGATGACCGCCGAGGCGGGCATCGGCAAGTCCCGGTTCGCCGGCGAGGTCAAGCGCCTGGCCTCCGGATACCCCGGGCACGGCGCCCGGGTGCTGCGGGTCCGCTGCCGGGCGTTCGGCGAGCGCCGCCGCTACGCGCCGCTGGCCGACCTGGTGCGCAAGGCGGCCGGCCTGCCCAAGGACGTGGCCACCTCGGTCACCCGTACGGTCGTGGAGGAGCGCCTCCGCAAACTCGCCGGCCGGCTCAACGTGACCCTCGACGTCGACCGGCTGCTCGTGCTGCTGGGTCACGGCGAGGCCCCGGACCGCCCGGTCGGCCCGACCACCCCCGCCGACCGCCCGGCCACCCGGGGGATCGACGCCGAGGCGATCTCGGTGGCGGTCAGCGCCCTGCTCAACGCGCTCGCCGCCGAGGAGCCGCTGGTGGTGATCGTCGACGACCTGCACGACGCCACCGCCACCACGCTCGACGCGATCGGCCTCACCCTCAACCGGCTGGACGGCCCGGTGGTGGCGCTGCTGCTCGGCCGGCCCGAGCTGGTCCGTGCCGCGGGCGCCATGACCCGGCTCGCCGACGCCGAGGTGCACGCCCTGCCCCCGCTGCGCGGCGCCGACGCGTCCCGGCTGCTCACGTCCTATCTGGGCGGTGGCAAGCTGTCCCCGGCGGACGGCGACCGGTTGCTCGCCACCGCCCAGGGCAATCCGTTCTACCTGGCCGAGATGGTCACCCTGCTGATGGAGCGGGGCGCGCTCACCCCGGCGATCGGCGCCAACGCGGCCGGCCGGTGGGAGCTGGCCGCCGGCTCGCTCGGCAGCCGGCTGCTCTCCCGGGACCTGGCCGCCGTCCTGGCCGCCCGTATCGACGCGCTCGCCGTCGAGCCCCGGCTGGTGCTGCGCGACGCCTCGGTCGCCGGGACCACCGTGCCGAGCGGGGTCCTGGAGGCGCTCCAGGAGCGGCGTGCGGCCACCGACGGCGCCGAGCTGGAGCGGGCCGTCGACGAGCTGCTGCAACGCCGCATGCTGCACCGGTCGCGGGGTGGCTACCGGTTCACCACCCCGCTGATGCGCGAGGCGGCGTACGCCGGGATCGGCAAGGGCGACCTGGCCGAGCGGCACGCGTACCTGGCGACGTGGGCGGCGCCGGAGAGTGTGCACCGGCCCGGCCACGACGGCGCGGTCCGGCTCAACCTGTCCGACGGCGAGCGGGACGCGTTCATCGCCACCCACGCCGAGCATGCCGTCGAGCTGGCCGACGCGGTCCGGCTGCGCCCCGACGCGGCCGCCCGGGAGGTGGCCCCGCTGGGTGTCGCGGCGCTCGGCCGGATGGCCCGGCGCGCGCTGGCCGACATCGAGCCGGCCGCCGCCCTGGAGTACGGCGAACGCGCCACCGCCCTGGCCAAGGGCGACCTGCCGCTGCCCGACCAGCTGGTGCAGGCCCGCGCGCTGCTGCGGCTGAACCGGGCCGAGGAGGCGCTCGCCCAGGGCGAGAAGATCGCGGTGAGCGCGGCCGGGGAGCCGGTCTGCCGGGCCGAGGCGATGATCGTGGTCGGCCGGGCGTACGAGGCCCTCGGTGACACCGCCCGGGCCATCGCCGCCTGGCAGGAGGCCCTCGACGTGGCCACCGAGGCGCAGTTGCTGCCGGAGCGGGCCAACGCGATGCGCCGGCTCGGCATGGCGGACTTCCTGAACGGCCGGCTCAGCCAGGCGAGCAGCCGGTTCGCGGCGGCGTACCAGGTCACGCTCGCGGCCGGGGACCGGCACGGGCAGGCCTGGGCGTTGCAGAGCCTGGCCTGGGTGACCACCACCCGGGGCGACTTCGCCGGCACCGACGCGGTGCTGGGCCGGGCCGCGCGGCTCTTCGCCGAGCTCGGCGACCCGGTCGGGCGGGCCTGGTTGCGCGGCACCACGGCGTTCGCCCGGCTGCTGGCCGGCCGGTTGCAGGAGGCGCGGCGGCTGGCCCGGCTGTTCCTGCCGTTCGGCGGCCGGGTCGGCGAGGGCTGGGCGGTCGGCACCCTGCGCGTGGTCGAGGCGTACGCGGCCGCCGAACTCGGCGATCTCGGTGCGGCCGACGGGCAGGCGCGCCGGGCGTACCGGGAGTTTCTCGAGGTCTCCGACGACTGGGGCTGCGGGCTGGCGCTCGTGGTGCGCGGCGCCGTCGCCCGCGGGCTGAACGAGCCGGAGCACGCCAACGACCTGCTCACCGACGCTCTGGGCTACGCCGACAAGACCGGGCACCCGCTGCTGCTCGGCATGGCCGGGACACTGCGCGGGTTCGTCGCCCTGCAACGCGGCGACCTGGAGACCGCCGAGGCCGACGCGCGCCGGGTGATGGTGGCCGTCGAGCCGCACAACCCGCTCGCGCCGGCCCAGGTCGGGCCGCGGGTGCTGCTGGCCGAGGCACGGAAGCGGGCCGGGGACGCGGCGACCGCGATCGGGCTGCTGGCGCCGATCGCCAGTGACACGTCGGCGCCGTCGCTGCTGTTCTCCCGGCGGCACGCGCTCGCCTCGTACGCCTCGGCCCTGCTCGCCGACGGCCGGGTGGACACCGCGCTGACCTGGATCGAGCGGGCCGCCGCGGCGCCCGCCGAGGACGTCCGCAGTGGCGTGATCGCCTCGATGGTCCGGGCCCGGGTGCTGGCCGCCGCGGACCGGTGCGAGGAGGCGCGGGCGGCGGCCGACGAGGCGGTCCGATTGGCATACTCGACCGAGCAGGCGAGCGAGCGGGCGCCCGCTGAGGAACTACGCGAAACGCTCGCTTCGACCGTCGTCGAGGAAACTGTCGCCTACGCGTCTGACGTGCCCGGATGATCTCCGCGGCGGCTGGCGTATTTTCTATTCCGTGACGGAGACTCCGCCCGGTGCCCTGCCGGTGCCATACGTGCCCGGCATGTCCGGCTTGTCGGTCATGGCCCGTGGCGGTTATGCCACTGTGTACCGCGCCACCCAGGACTCCGTCGGCCGCGAGGTCGCCATCAAGGTGGAGAACCGGACCCTCGACAGCGCCCGTGACCAGGCCCGCTTCCTGCGGGAGGCGCGTGCGGCCGGCCGGATGTCGTCGCACCCGCACGTGGTCGACCTCTTCGACGTCGGGGTCACGGTCGACCAGCATCCTTACCTGATCATGGAGCTCTGCGACGGGTCGTACCTCGACCGGATGCGCGTCTCCCCGCTCAACGCCGCCGAGGCCCGCGACGTCGGCATCAAGATCGCCGACGCGCTGGTGCACTCGCACGCCAACGGCGTCCTGCACCGCGACGTGAAACCGGCCAACATCCTCTACTCGGAGTTCAACGCGGCCGTGCTCGCCGACTTCGGCCTGGCCGTGCTCGGCGAGATGCGCGACTCGGCGGTCACCCTCGAGGTGCTCACCCCGGCCTACGCCCCGCCGGAGATGTTCCGGCACGACAACCCCTCCGGCGCCGCCGACGTCTACGCGCTCTGCGCCACCCTCTACGCGGTGATGAGTGGCCGGCCACCGCGCTGGGAGTCCAACCGCAGCCCCAGCATCCTCACCCTGATGGACCTGTTCCACCAGCCGATCCCCGACCTGCCCGGGGTGCCGCGGGCGCTCACCAACGTGCTCCGCTTCGGCATGGACAACGACCCGTCCGCCCGGCCCACCGCGGAGCAGCTGCGCGACCTGCTCAACAACCTGCACCTGGACCCGAGCGTCCCGCAGCCGCCACCGGCCGTCTACCGTCCGGCCGCGGTCAACAACGTGCCGCCGCCGCGTCCGCGCCCGATCCCGCCGGCCACCCCCACTCTGGACGAAACCCCCACGGTCCATAACAATCCGGCTCGCAAGGGCTTCTTCAGCAAGTGGTTCTTCGGCAACTGAAGACCCATTTCTCGTACGCGTCGGGAAAGGCTCTCGGAGTTCACCGCGAGCCTCTGCCGGGTCGCGCCTCTGCCGCGCCCGCCGGGCTGAGCTGCCACGAGACCTACTCGAAGCACTCCTGAACGGTCAGCTGGAGCGCCAGCGAGTTGACCTTCCGGCTGTCACCGTCGATCTGGATCCGGTAGGCGACCTGGCGGTTTCCGGGCGCCTGGGCCATCACCCGGCCGGTGTCCGCCAGGAACTGCTCGTCCACGGCCTTCGGGTAGGCGCGGCGGACCTCGTCGAGCGTGCTTCCGACCCTGATGCCCTCCGGCGTGGCGACGCCCGTCGGGCCGGGGATGACGGCGAGGCCATCGCTCTCCTGGTACCAGACCCAGCCACTCTCCGACGGGGAGCCCTGTAGACGGAACTCGGGAACGCAGTTCTCGTTCACCTCCCGCCACTCCGCGACCACGGCGGCGGACTGCTTGACGATCTGACCCGTCGCGAGGGCCTCGGCGCGGGTCATCCCCAGCTCGAGAGTGCCCAGCCCGTCCGGCCCGAGAATCGGCGACGCGGCCGTGATCGGGGTGTTCGGCTCCGACGTCGTGGTGGGCCCCGCCGCGCCGACCGGGGCCGCGACGCCACCGACCTGCGCCGGGCTCGCCGCGCATCCGGTGACGGTGAGGGTGAAGCCGAGGATCGCACCCAGGAACGGAACCGTACGTCGCATCGCTGTCGCTTCTTTCATCACAAGCTCTGTCGTTCTGTCATGAGGTGCGATGCGACGGTCCGGCCTCTGGTTCGTGGATCTTGGTAACGGCTGGATAACGGCTATTCGGGGTCGAGGACCGCCAGGAGCTCGCCGGTGTCGACCTCGGCGCCGGGCTGGACCGGCAGGGAGGCGACGACGCCCGCGGCGGGCGCGTGCACCGGATGCTCCAGCTTCATCGCCTCCAGGGTGAGCAACAATTCACCGGCGCGGACCCGCTGGCCGGGCACCACCAGGACCCGGCGGACGGCACCGGGCAGCGGCGCGATCAGCGAGCTCTCGGCGGCCTCCGGCGTGGGCAGCGGGAAACGGGAGATCTCACGCAGGGCGACCGAGCCCTCGGGACTGTCGACGTAGGAGACGTCGCCGGCCCGGTGCACGTGGACCGCGAACCGGATGCCCTGCACGTTGAGGATCACCCGGTCACTGTCGGCGTGGACCACCACGATGTTCGGGTGCTCGTCGGCGACCGGGGCCTGGCCCAGCCCGGCCAGGTCCAGTTCCTCCGGGTCCACCGCGCGGACCCACCAGCCGGCCAGGCCACCCCGGCGGTTCATCCGGTAACCGACCTCGACCGGGCCGGTGGGGCCGTCGTACACCGCGGTCTGTGACCCGGACGGGACGTTGCGCCAGCCGGACGGCAGCGAGCCGAGAACCGGTGCGGCGGCGCGCCGGGCGGCGGCGCCGGCCAGGGCGGCGGCCAGGCAGGAGAGACGGACCGCGTCCACTGAGGAGAGCAGCGGGGCGAACACCTCGGGGTGCCGGTCCAGGAAGCCGGTGTCCACTTCGCCGGCCCGGAACGCGTCGTGCCGCAACACCCGGACCAGCAGGTCCCGATTGGAGACGACGCCGTGCAGGTGGGCGCGGGCCAGGGCGGAGGCGAGCATCCGGGCGGCCTCCTGACGGCTCGGCGCCCAGGAGATCAGCTTGGCCAGCATCGGGTCGTGGTGCATGCCGATCACCGAACCGTCGGTGACGCCGGCGTCCAGGCGCAGGCCGGGCTGCGGCAGGGGGCGGAACTGGCCGGCCACGTCCGGGACGGCGAACCGGTGCAGGGTGCCGGAGGCGGGCAGCCAGGCGTACGCCGGGTCCTCGGCGCAGATCCGCACCTCGATGGCGTGCCCGCGGATCGCCGGCGGACCGGGCATCGGCACGTTGCCGCCCTCGGCCACCAGCAGCTGGAGGCGGACCAGGTCGTAGCCGGAGACGCACTCGGTGACCGCGTGGTCGGCCTGGAGGGTGGGGGTCAGCTCGAGGAACCAGAAGTCCCCTTCGGAGTCGAGCAGGAACTCGACCGCGCCGGCGCCCACGAAACCCAGCGCCCGGACCGCGACGATCGCGGCCCGGCACAGGTCCTCACGCAGGCTCACGTCGACGGCCGGGGACGGGGTCTCCTCCACGATCTTCTGGTAGCGGCGCTGCACCGAGCACTCGCGTTCCCCGAACGGGACCACGGCGCCCTGGGCGTCGGCCAGGATCGGGACCTCGATGTGGCGGGCGTTGCTGACGTACGGCTCGCAGAACACGTCCCCGCCGACCTCACGCCGGGTGGAGGCGACCGCCTCGGCGAGGGTGGTGGCGTCCCGGACCACCCGCATGCCGTGCCCGCCGGTGCCGGTGGCCGGCTTGATCAGCACCGGGAAGCCGGGCACGGTCTCCGGGTCGGTGTAGGTCGGCAGGACCGGCACCTGCGCCTCGGCGACCAGGTTCTTCGTCTCGATCTTGGCGGCCAGGGTACGGAGTGTGGCCGGTGGCGGCCCCACCCAGATCATCCCGGCGTCCACCACGGCCTGCGCGAACTCCGGGTCCTCGGCGAGCGTCCCGATGCCCGGGTGCACGGCGTTGGCCCCGGCCCGCTGGGCGGCCGCGAGCAGCGCCCCGGTCGCCAGGTACGTGGCCGACGGCGTGCTGCCCGGCAGATGTACCGCGTAGTCGGCCTCGGCCACGTGCGGCGCGTCGGCGTCCGGGTCGGAGTAGACGGCGACCGTCTCGATGCCGACCAGCCGGCAGGTGGCGAACACCCGGCGGGCGACTTCTCCGCGGTCGGCCACCAGAAGTCGTCGGATCACTGGTCCACCTTTCAAGATCGGAACACGCCGACGTGACCGGCCCCCACGACGGCCGCGCTGTGCACCACGGAGAGGCAGAGCCCGAGGACCGTACGGGTGTCGCGCGGATCGATGACGCCGTCGTCGACCGGGGCGGTGGCGCCGGCCGTGGGCCAGCTGAATCGGAAGCGCGGTTCGTCGGTGCGCTCGGGAACGATCCCGCCGACGGTGAGCACCAGGTGCGGCACTGTGGACCGGGCGATGGCGTGCCCCATCGGGGCGTCGTGCCGGCTCTCCTGGTCGCCGCCGGCCGTACCCGGATGACCCAGGAACAGCAGTGGGGTGGCCGTCGCGTTGGCCAGGTGCAGGAAGTGCACCGCCTTCTGCGCCTCGGCGGCCGAGCAGGACCGGTTCGGGGCGGCGAGCACCCCGAGCGGATACCCGTGCAGCTCACCCCAGCCGGCCACGATGGCGGCGCCGTGACCGGGTTTGAACTCGTCGAAGTCGCTGTCGTCGAGGATCCGCGCGAACACCTCGCGTGGCTCGAAGCCGGCCGGATCGACGGCGGCCAGGGTGAGCAGATCCTCGTCACCGTGCCGGGGCGGGGCCGGGCGGTGGGTACGCGGAGCCGGCCCCTGCTTGCGCCAGTTGAGCCGCCGTACGCACTGCCGGGCCAGCCGCAGCCCGTCCCGCTCGTCGACGGCGGTCTGGTCGGCGGGGTCGGCCGGCGCCACCGGGGAGTGCCCGTTGACGCCGCCGCTGACCGGCCCGCGGACCGTGATCGTGTAGTCGGAGAGAGCCGGCAGGTAGGCGGCGTCCCCGGTGGTGGCGCCGAAGACCACGCAGATCGACGGCACCCGTTCCGGGGGGAAGAGCCCGCCGGCGGTGCCGGTCTCGCCGGTCGACTCGATCAGGTTGATCAGCGGCAGGCGGTTGGCCGTGGCGATCGTGGTGGCCCGGCGGATCTTGTCGGCGGTGTACGGGTTGACCGCACCCTCGGCCACCGTCGGATCGTTCGCCACCACGGCGCACTCGACGCCCTCGATCACGCCGATCCCGGTGACCACGCTCCCGCCGACCGGATACTCCGTGCCCAGGGCCGCGACCGGGCACAGCTCGAGGAACGGGCTGTCCTGGTCGAGCAGCATCTCGATGCGTTCCCGGGGCAGCAGCTTGCCGCGCGCGTGGTGCCGGGTGACGTTCTTCTCGCCGCCGCCGGCACGTGCCTCGTCGAGCGCCTGCTCCAACTCGGCGAGCAGTTCCAGGGTGGTGCTGCGGCCCTGCAGGTAGGCGGGATCACGCGGGTCCAGCGTGGTGCCGAGCACGGTCATCCCGCCACGCCCCTGCCTGCCTTCAAAGCCGCGCCCTTCCCCGTGCCCGCCGTGCCCTCTCGACCACCTCCGTAACGAGTGGCCGTACGGATGCGACACGCAGAGGCCGGCGAGCACGACCAAGGGGCTGTCCGGCGGGACAGCCCCTTGGGATCGGGTGGCGTCAGACGCGAGCGCGGCGGGCCAGGCGCTCCGGGTCCAGGATGATTACGGACTTGCCGTCCAGCCGGAGCCAGGCACGCGAGGCGAAGTCGGCGAGCGCCTTGTTGACCGTCTCGCGGGAGGCGCCGACCAGCTGGGCCAGCTCCTCCTGGGTGAGGTCGTGGGTGACCCGCAGGACGCCGCCGTCCCGGGTGCCGAAGCGGCCCGCCATCTGGAGCAGGTTCTTCGCGACCCGGCCGGGCACGTCGGTGAAGATCAGGTCGGCGAGCGCGTCGTTGGTGCGCCGCAGCCGGCGGGCCAGCACGCGGAGCAGCTGCTCGGCGATCTCCGGCCGGTTGTTGAGCCACGGGCGCAGCGACGACTTCTTCAGTCGCGCCAGGCGGCTGTCGGTCACCGCGGTCGCCGTCGCGGTGCGCGGGCCGGGGTCGAAGAGCGAGAGCTCACCGAGCATGTCGGACGGGCCCATGATGGAGACGAGGTTCTGCCGCCCGTCCGCCGCCCGGCGACCGAGCTTGATCTTTCCGGACAGAACGATATACAGACTGTCGCCGGCTTCGCCCTCGTTGAAGACCACGTCGCCCTTGCGGACTTCGATCGTGTCCATCTCCTTGGCGAGCGCCTCGGCGGCTTCCGGGTCTACACCCTGAAAGATTCCGCTCCGGGCCAGTACCTCATCCATCGCCGCACCTTTCGAAAACGCGCAACGTCTGCGCTCGATCAGTCTAGGCGCATGCGGGCGGGAAACGGGCGGCCACCCCTTGATCCAGATACTGGACGGTAACCAGAAATGCCGTGACCGCTCATGACAATTCAGCGGTCCGGGCATATCAGGACAGGCCTTTCGTCGGTCGATCCCGCTTGCCGGCTGACGGTATCGTCCCCGTCGATGAATTCGCACCCCCCATCCCCCGGTAAGAAGCGCTCCGTCCTACTTGCGACGGTTGCTGTGATAAGTGGCGCTTTGAGCGGTTGTAGCCAGGAAAGTGACACTCCGGTCTGGAGTGCGCCGACGTCCGCCTCGGCCAAGCCCCCGATCGAGGAATCGGCCGAGATCGAGTCGATCACCCTCTCGGCCACCGGCGACATCATCATGGGCGACGCCCCGAACAAGCTGCCCGCCAACGACGGCGAGGGCTTCTTCGACGCCGTCAGGAGCTCGCTCAAGTCGGATCTCGTCATGGGCAACCTCGAGCAGCCGCTCACCGGCGACACCGGCACCTCCAAGTGCGGCACCCCGAAGCGGGACAACTGCTACGCCTTCCGGTCCCCGCCGGCCTACGCCGAGCACCTGAAGGAGGCCGGATTCCAGCTGCTCAACACGGCCAACAACCACTCCAAGGACTACGGCCCCCAGGGATACCGCAACACCGTGGAGGCGCTGGAGGCGGCCGGGCTGGAGCACACCGGGGCCGAGGACGAGATCACCGTCGTCGAGGTCGAGGGGATCCGGGTCGCGGTGGTGGGCTTCTCGCCGTACGCGGGGGCGAACAACGTGAACGACCTGGACGCCGCCGCCGCCGTGGTGGCCGAGGCCCGCGAGCAGGCCGACCTGGTCGTGGTGCAGGTGCACATGGGCGCCGAGGGATCGGACAAGGCGCACGTGAAGCCGGGCAACGAGATCTACTTCGGAGAGAACCGGGGCAACCCGGTCAAGTTCAGCCGCACCGTGATCGACGCCGGCGCCGACCTGGTGATCGGGCACGGGCCGCACGTGCTGCGCGGCATGGAGTTCTACAAGGGCAAGCTCATCGCGTACAGCCTGGGCAACTTCGCCGGTGGCGGGCGCACCCTGTCCCGCGACGGCGACCTCAAGTACTCCGGCATCCTGCACGTCTCGCTCACCCGGGACGGGAAGTACGTGGGCGGCAAGTTCGTCTCCACCTATCTGAACGACGCCGGTGTGCCGTCCCGCAACAAGGGCGACGACCGCAGCCGCAAGATGGTGGCCCAGCTGTCCGCGGCCGACTTCGGTGACACCGCCGCCGTCATCGCCGCGGACGGGAGCATCAAGCCGCCGGCGTGACCGACGTACTCTTTACCGGTGACCCGACCCCGCGCAGCGACTGCCGTGCTTTCACGCTTCGCGGGGGAGACGCCGCTGGGCCGCAAGCGCCGGGCCCGGAAGATGGCACGGGAGCTCGCCGAGACCCATCCCGACGCGCACTGCGAGCTGGATTTCACCAACCCGCTCGAGCTGGCCGTCGCGACCATCCTGTCCGCACAGACCACCGACGTGCGGGTCAACCAGGTCACCCCGGAGCTGTTCCGCCGCTACCGCTCGGCCGCCGACTACGCGGCGGCCGACCGGGAGCAGATGGAGACGCTGCTGCGACCCACCGGCTTCTTCCGGGCCAAGACCAACTCGCTGATCCGGCTCGGCCAGGCGCTGTTGGAGCACCATGACGGGCAGATCCCCGGCAAGCTGGACCAGCTGGTGAAGCTGCCCGGCATCGGCCGCAAGACCGCCAACGTGATCCTGGGCAACGCGTTCGGCGTGCCCGGCATCACCGTCGACACCCACTTCCGGCGGCTGACCAACCGGTTCGGCTGGGTCGACGAGCAGGACGAGGTGAAGATCGAGTTCCTGGTCGCCGACCTGATCGAGAAGCGCGACTGGACGATGCTGTCGCACCGGGTGATCTTCCATGGGCGGCGGGTGTGCCATGCGCGTACCCCGGCTTGTGGAGCCTGCACCCTGAAGGCGATGTGCCCGTCCTACGGGACCGGCCCGACCGAGGCCGCTCCGGCGGCGAAGCTGCTGAAGGGCCCGCGGGCGCGTGAGCTGGCGGTGGCCGCCGGTGTCGATCCCGGCCTGGTCCCGGCCGCGGCGGTCCTGGCCCCGGAGGAGCCGTGAGACCGCTCGTCCCGTTGATCGTCGCCGCCCTGGCGCTGTCCGCCTGCACCACCACCGCCGAGCCCGATGAACCGGATATAGCGTCTCCTTTCGCGACCTGTTCCTCTCTCGGGGGCGGCGGCAGCCCATCAGCCGACATTCCGGATATCGCGCTCCCGTGCTTCACCGGCGGAGCCGAAATGAAGCTGCGTGACCTGCGCGGACCCGCGGTGATCAACCTCTGGGCGTCGTGGTGCGGCCCGTGCCGCGAGGAACTGCCGGTCATCCAGGGCCTCGCCGACCGCGCCGACGGCCGGTTCACCGTCGTCGGCGTCGACATCGGCGACGACCGGGCCGCCGCCGCCGACTTCGCCGCCAGCCGCGGTGTCGACTTCCCGACCCTGTACGACCGGGAGAAACGGCTCCTGGACGAACTCGGGCTGGCCGCACTGCCCGCGACCGTCTTCATCGATGCCGACGGGGGGATGTACGTGCACCGGGCCGCCATGGACGTCGACCAGTTGATCGAACAGATGAAGAAACACACGGGCGTTACGGTGTCCCGATGAGCCGCGGTGAGGTGCTGGGACGGCCGGACGGACTACCCGGATGGTTCGATCCGCTGCTGACCAGGGTCGCCGAATGCCGTACCGAGGACTTCACCACCCTGCGCCGCCCCGTCGGGAAAGGCGGCCGGTCCAGCGCCGTGCTGGTCCTGATCGGCGAGGGCGACGACGGCCGCCCCGACCTGCTGGTCCTGCAACGGGCCGCGACCATGCGCAACCACGCCGGGCAGCCGGCCTTCCCGGGCGGCGCCACCGATCCGGACGACGCCCACGCCCCGGCCACCGCGCTGCGCGAAGCCCAGGAGGAGGTCGGCCTCGACCCGTTCTCGGCCGAGGTGCTGGCGCTGCTGCCCGAGCTGTGGATCCCGGTCAGCGGCTTCGTCGTCACCCCGGTGCTCGCCTGGTGGCGCAAGCCGCATGCGGTGCATCCACTCCAGCCGGCCGAGGTGGCGCATGTCGCGCGGCTGCCGATCAGTGAACTCGCCGACCCCGCGAACCGTATCCGGGTGCGTCATCCGAGTGGCTGGATCGGGCCCGCCTTCCAGGTCCGTGGGCTACTCGTCTGGGGTTTCACGGCGGGAGTGATCGCGGCGATGCTGGAGATGGCCGGCTGGGCGGTCCCGTGGGAGCCGGGGCGCGTCGTCGAGCTGCCGGATGCCAGCGCGCCGGTTCCGGCCGCTCGCGGCGGGGCGCCGGACGAGGTGGTGCCGTGAGATGGACCCCGACTTCTACGCTGAGTGAGTGCCCGTGGTCGATGTCATCCTGATCGTGCTCATGGTGCTGTTCGCGATCAGCGGATACCGCCAGGGCTTCACCATCGGTGCGCTGTCGCTCGGTGGCTTCTTCAGCGGCGTCCTGATCGGTCTCCAGCTCGGGCCGCTGATCGCCCGCCAGTTCGACAACGGGACGGTCCGGCTGGTCGTCGCCCTCGGCGTCATCCTGGTGCTGGCCGTGCTCGGGCAGACCCTGGCCGGTTGGCTCGGCACCAACCTGCGGCAGGTCATCCAGAGCCGCCCCATGCAGTACCTCGACGACGCCGGCGGAGCGCTCGTCTCGATCGTCGCCGTGCTGCTGGCCGCCTGGCTGGTGGCCGTGCCGTTCCAGTCCACCCCGTTCCCGGCGATCAACCGGGAGGTCCGCGGCAGCGCCATCCTCGGCGGCATCAACGAGCTGATGCCCGAGCAGGTGCAGGCGCTCTCCTCCGGGCTGCGCGACACCCTCGACACCAACGGCTTCCCGGACGTGTTCGGCGGCTTCGCCCGGACCCAGGCCCGCGAGGTCCCGGCGCCCGACCCGGCGCTCGCCGGCTCCAAGGTGGTGCAGGAGTCCAAAGCCTCGGTCCTCAAGATCCTCGGCTCGGCGCCCAGCTGCTCCCGCCGCATCGAGGGCACCGGCTTCGTCTACGCCAAAGAGCGCGTCATGACGAACGCGCACGTGGTCGCCGGCACCCGCGAGGTCGTCGTGGAGAGCGGCGGCCGCCAGATCGAGGGCAAGGTCGTCGTCTACGACCCCAAGCGCGACCTGGCCGTCCTCTACGTGCCCGGCCTCAAGGCGCCGGTCATGCCGTTCGTCGCCAAGGAGGCGGCGAGCGGCGCCAACGCCATCGTGCTCGGCTACCCGCAGGACGGCCCGTACAACGCCCAGTCCGCCCGGGTCCGCGACGTCAGCCGCATCACCGGCCCGGACATCTACGAGTCCGGCGACGTGACCCGCGAGATCTACACGATCAAATCCCTGGTCCGCAGCGGCAACTCGGGCGGCCCCCTGATCGACCCGAACGGCGACGTCCTCGGCGTCATCTTCGCGGCCGCCGCCGACGACAAATACGTCGGCTTCGCCCTGACAGCCGACGAGGCCGCCTCGGTGGCCCAGGCCGGTCGCACAGGCACCCGAGGCGTCCGCACAGGCGAGTGCGCATAACCCCTTCCCCGGTACGCCCACCCGCCCCGTAGCCCCCAGCACCAACCTGCCACGCCCCCTTGGCCCGCCCCCACCCACCCGGAGCCCGCCCCGCGCGGCCGGCACCACAAGGTCCGCCCCATGCGGTCGGCACCACACGGCCCGCCCGTGCGGCCGGCACCACACAGCCCACCGGATCCGGCTGGCCCCCAAAGCTGTCTGGTGTGCTCCGAACAGCTCTGAGAGCCAGCTGGGAAGATCCACTCCACGGGACTCGTCCTGGCCGCGGGACGGTCACGCTGAGCGGGGCGGCGGCGTGACGGGCACAACCGCAAAACGCCGCCGGTGTCGAGGCAAGTGATTTCCCGACGCCAGCGGGGTGTGCTGGCGGCGGGAAATCACCTGCCTCGACACCGGTTACAAGGCGTTTTGCCGCGGAGCGAAGCGGAGCAATTAGGCCCAGCTCAGGCGCTGTCGGCGGCGAAGCGGCGGATGGTTATCGCGGCCGCGATCGCGGAGAGCACGAACAGCAGGATGGCGATCCAGCGGGCGACCGGGACGCCGGTGTGGGTGGGTTCGGTGGGCGCCGCCCAACCGCCCGCGTTCTCGCCCGAGGTCGCGGTGGTGGAGTGGGGCTGGGTGCTGGCTTCGGGGGCCGACTGGGCCTGGCCGGAGACCGGCGCGCTGCCGAAGCGGGCGACACCGGCGGGTGGGGTGGTGTCGAGCGGGTTGCCGGGCACCTGCGGAACGTCCGCGGTGAGCGCGGCGACCGGGTCGACGAGGCCGAAGCCGAACTCCGGGTCGCGGCCCGGGTCGCCGCGGTCCTTGGCGGTTTTGATGATCCGGTTGACCACCTCGCCGGCGGGCATGTCCGGCCAGCGGGAGCGGATCAGTGCCGCGGTGGCGGCCACCATCGGGGCGGCGAAGCTGGTGCCCTGGACTTTCCAGTAGCCGCCGGGCCGGGCGCCGACGAGCTCGTTGGCCGGGGCGGTGACCACGGTCTCCTTGCCGGTGATGGAACCGGACCACAGGCCTTCGCCGTCCCGGTCGAGCCCGCCTACGGCGATCACGCCGGGTTCCCTGGCCGGATACCACACCCCGGAGCGCGGGGTGGTGGCCGTGGCGGTGCCTGTCGCGTTGCCGGTGCAGGCGATCACCACGACGTCTTTGGCGAACGCGTAGTCGATCGCGGCGGACAGGATGGCGCTGGATCCGCTGCCGCCGAGGGACAGGTTGACCACCTTGGCGCCGTGGTCGACCGCCCACCGCACGCCCTTCGCCACGATCAGGGCGTCGTCGTAGCGGTTCTCCTCGTCCAGCACCCGGACCGGAAGGATCTTGGACTTCGGGGCGATGCCGACGACGCCCTGTGGGTCGTCGGAGCGGCCGGCGATCAGCGCCGACACCGAGGTGCCGTGCCCGACCGGGTCGCTCTCGCCGTCGCCCTTCTTGTCGACCAGGTCGAGCCCGGGCAGCACCTGACCCTCCAGGTCGGTGTGGTGGGCGTCCACCCCGGAGTCGATCACCGCGACGGTGACGCCGGCGCCGTCCGAGTAGTTCCACGCCTCGGCCAGGTTGAGCGCCTGCAACTGCCACTGGTCGGCGCGCACCGTGTCTCCGGCGGTGTCGACGGGCTCGGCCAGGATGCCGGCGCCGTGGCCGACCGGAATCGGGGCGGTGGACTCGACGACGGCTGCCGGGCCGAAGGCGATCAGGCCCGCCAGCGCCGAGGCGCTGAGCCGTCGGCTCAGCACCGGCCACCGCCATCGGGTGCCACCCATCGCGGCCTGTCCGGCCGGGACACGATGCTCACACTGCTCACGGGTCGGCGTCGCCATTCTGAGACGGGTCAGTCGGACGGTCAGTCGATGGAGGGAGATTACTCTCCCACAGCGGCGTGTCGCTGCGGTCCTTCGTGGCTAATCGCACCGAGAGTCTGTCGATTTTTCGCCATCGCGAAAAGGTGGCCGGTGTGCCAGCTGAATCAGGCGGACGCCCTCACGCCGCGTGATCAGCCGACCACGCCCGGGTGGCAGGTTCGCCGGCCGGACGTTGCCGATGAGCGCCCCCTCGTCCGGTGCCCCGGACATCACGAGACCCGGCGCGGAGAGTTCGCGCAGCCGCTGGATCACCGGCTCGAACAGGGCCCGCCCCGCGCCACCGGACCGGCGGGTCAGCACCAGGTGCAGACCGATGTCCCGGGCCTGGGGAAGGTATTCCAGCAGCGGCAGCAGCGGGTTGGTCGGCCCGGCCACCACCAGGTCGTAGTCGTCGACCAGGACGAACAGCTCCGGACCGGTCCACCAGGACCGGTCGCGCAGCTCGCGGGCGGTCACGTCGGGGCCGGGCAGCCGGCGTTGCATGTACCCGGCGGCGGACAGGATCAGATCGGTGGTCTGCTGAGCCTGCATGCCGTACCCGATCCGGTGTTCCGACTCGGGCAGATCCATCAGGCTGCGCCGGTAGTCGACCAGGATGATCCGGGCCTCCTCCGGCCGGAACCGTCTGGTGATCGAGGTGGCCAGCGCCCGCAGGAACGACGACTTGCCGGCCTCCGCGTCACCGAAGAGCAGGAAGTGCGGGTCGGACGCGAAGTCGATCTCGACGGGCCGCAGGTCGGCCTCGGAGATGCCGATCGGCAGCCGCAGGCCGGTGCCACCCTCGACGGGCAGGTCGCTGTACGGAACCGACGCCGGCAACAGGCGCACCCGCGGCGCGAGCGGCCCCTCCCAGGCCGCCGCCACCGCCTTGACCAGGCCGGCGGTGTCCCCGAGCGTGCTCACCTCGGGCCGGACGGTGAGCAGGTGCAGGCCCCGGTTGCGGTCGGTGGGGTGCTCGATCATGCCGCGGCCGGGCGTCTGGTCCGGCACCGCCTGCGCGGCCCGCCGGTTGACGACCGAGTCGGACGGGTCGCCGAGCCGCAGTTCCAGCCGGGAGCCGAAGAGATCCCGGACGGCCGGCCGGAAGTCCATCCACCGGGAGGCCGCCGCCACCAGGTGGATCCCGTACGACAGGCCGCGGGTGGCCAGGTCGGTCAGGACCGGTTCCAGTTCCTCGTACTCCTTGCGGACCGTGGCCCAGCCGTCGACCACCAGGAACACGTCGCCGAACGGGTCGGAACCGCCGGCCCGCCGGCTCCGGTACGCCGCCATCGAGTCCACCCCGAGTTCGGCGAACCGGGCTTCCCGCTGGGCCAGCAGGCTCACCATCTCGCCGACCGAACGCCGGACACCCTCCGCGTCCAGCCGACCGAACACCCCGCCCACGTGCGGCAGGTCCCGCAGCGTGCCGAGGGAGCCGCCGCCGAAGTCCAGGCAGTACACCTGCACCTCGGCCGGCGTGTGGGTCAGCGCCAGTCCGCAGATCAGGGTCCGCAGCGCGGTCGACTTGCCGCTCTGGGTGCCGCCGACCACCGCGACGTGCCCGGCGGCGCCGGCCAGCTGCAGCCACATCACGTCACGCATCTGCTCACGGGGCTTGTCGACGACCGCGATCGGCACCTGGAGGCGACCGTGCAGCGCCGGGTTGGTGAAGGCCAGCCCGCGACCCGGGGCCACCCCGACCGGGCCGAGCAGCTCGTCCAGCACCTGGGACACGTCGAGCGGTGGCAGCCACACCCGGTGTGCCGGTGGACCGTGCCCGACCAGCCGGTCGACGACCACGTCGGCCAGTGTCGGGTCCGACGGATCGACGGCCGGTTTCGGCTTGGGCGCGGTGACCGGCAGCGCCATGTGCTGTGTGGTCCACGGCAGCACCCGCAGGTCGGCGCGATCGGGCGTGCCGCCGCCCCCGAACGCCTGGCGGATCGGCCCGCCCACGTAGGCCGCCTTGAACCGGACCAGCGGCTCGGTGCCGAACTTCATGTAGGCGTGACCGGGCGAGCGGGGCAGCTCGTGCGCGTCCGGCACGCCGAGCACCGCCCGTGACTCCAGCGCGGTGTTGGTCCGCAGGCTGATCCGGTACGACAGGTGGGTGTCCAGCCCGCGCAGCCGCCCGTCCTCCAGCCGCTGACTGGCCAGCATCAGGTGGACGCCCAGCGACCGGCCGAGCCGCCCGATCTGCAGGAACAGCTCGATGAACTCGGGCTTCGCGTTCAGCAGTTCGGTGAACTCGTCGACGATCACGAACAGGGTCGGCAGCGGGGGCAGCGGGGCGCCACCGGCCCGGGCGCGGTCGTAGTCGTACAGTCCCGCGTAGTTGCCCGCCTTGGCCAGCACGTTCTGACGCCGGGCCATCTCGCCCTCCAGGGCGTCGGCCATCCGGTCCACCAGGGGCAGCGCGTGCTCCAGGTTGGTGACGACCGCGGCGGTGTGCTGCAGCCGGTCCATCGCCGCGAACGCCGCGCCACCCTTGAAGTCGATCAGGATGAAGTTGAGCATCTCGGGCGAGTGGGTCGCGGCGAGTGCCAGCACCAGCGTCCGCAGCAGCTCCGACTTGCCCGCGCCGGTGGCGCCGATGAGCAGGCCGTGCGGGCCCATGCCGTCCTGGGCGGACTCCTTGATGTCCAGCTCGACCGGCAGCCCGTCCTCGCTCACGCCGATCGGCACCCGCAGCCGGTCGCGCGGCGAGCGGGCCGGCCAGCCGTGCGCCACCGAGTAGTTCTCCGGGTCGGCGATGCCGAGCAGCTCGGGCAGCCCGGTCTGGGCCGACGCGGTGGGGGCTCCGGTCGGATCGGGGGCGCTGGCCAGCCGCAACGGCGCCAACCGCCGGGCCACCGCCTCGGCCTCCGCGACGGTCAGGCCGTCCGCCCGGCCCACCTCGCCTTCGTGATCCATCGTGTAGGTGCCGAGCATCCCGTCCGACCGGACCTCCAGCACCAGCGCCGACCGGTCCAGCAGCCGGGGCGGCGCGGTGTCCAGGTCGAGCACGGTCAGCCCGTCCAACGCGTCGTCGAGCCGGGTGTTCGCCGGCTCGGCGCCGTCCACCACCACCAGGACGTGCGGCACGGTGCCGGCGCTCTCCCCGGGATGGAACCGCGGCCGCGAACCGATCACCTCGTCCAGCAGCTCGGCCAGCCGGGGCTCGTCACCGGCCACCAGCCGGACCGGCCCCAGCGCGTCCAGCTGGCTCGGATGCTGGGCGTGCGGCAGCCACTTGATCCACTCCCACCAGCCGCGCGCCTCCTGGCCGGCGCAGACCGCGATCACCAGCTCATCCGGCCCGTGGAACACCGCGAGCTGGGTCAGCACCGCCCGGACCAGGGCGCGCGGACCCTCCGCGCCAGGCGCGTCACCGCGGATGTAGACCCGGGAGAACCCGCGCAGCGACATCGCCACCGGCAGGTCGGGCACCACCGAGTACGCGTCCAGGAACCGGCGCAGCGCGCCCGCCGTCATCGGCTCCAGCTCGTCCAGCGGCCGGGCGACCGGCGGCACCAGCGGGGTGGCCAGCGTCTGCGGGCCCACGCCGACACGGACCACGCCGAAGTCCGGGTCCCCGCCGCGCCGCTCCCACAACCGGTGGCTGCCCACCGTCGACCAGAGCCGCTCCGGATCGGGATGGCGGTAGAGCAGGCCGGTCCGTTGCCGCTGGGCGCTGTCCCGCGCCCGCTTGCGCAGCGCCGCGAGATGGCGAAGGTACTCCCGGCGGGCGGACATCATCTCCGCCTTGCGCGGCGCTCCCGAGGCCCCGAACGAGGTGGTCAGCATGGCCAGCGAGGAGACGCCGAAGAGGCCGCCGATCACATACGAATACGCCCCGCCGCGGCCCTGCCCCATCATCATCGCCATGGCCAGCGTGCCGCCCAGCATGGGCAGTGCCATCAGCCACTGCTGCCAGCGGGCCGCCACCTGCTCCGGGATCTCCGGCGGCGGTTCGACGGTCAGCGGATCGGACGGAATCTCCGGCGCCGGCCTGCGGGCCGCACGCCTGACCATCACGGTGCCCACATCCGCTCCCTCGACCGGTGAACCAGCCCCGGCCATCTCGGGACTTCACGACCGGCCCATGCTAGGTAAAGTTCCGTCGATCCCGCAGCCTCGACCACGGTTGCTGTGGACGAACGGAAGGAATTCCTGGTGAGCGTCGGTCTAGCCCGTGTGACGATCAGCGCACCGCACCGTCGGGTCGACGTGGCACTTCCCGAGCAGGTTCCACTGGCCGAGCTGCTGCCCGAGGTGCTCCGGCACGCCGGCGAGGGTCTCGCCGACGAGGGCGAGAAGCACGGCGGGTGGGTGCTCCGGCGAGGCGACGGTGTCGCTCTCGCCACAGCTCAGGGCCTCCAACCCCAGGGGGTACGCGACGGCGAGGTGCTGCACCTCGTCCCGGCCGGCGACGAGTGGCCCGAGCTGGAGTACGACGACGTCGTCGAGGCCATCGCCGAGGGCGCCCGCCGCCGGGGCGGTGTCTGGACCCCGGCCGCCACCCGGACAGCGACCCTGGCGGCGGCCGCCGTCCCGCTCGCGCTCGGCCTGCCCGCCCTGCTGCTCAGCGGGCCGGACGGGGAGTTCGCCGGGATCGCCGGGCTCGGCGTGGCGCTGCTGCTGGCGTTCACCGGCACCATCGCGTCCCGGGCGTACGGCGACGGCCGTGCCGGGATCGCCCTCGGCGGGTACGCGTTGCCGTACGCCTTCGCCGGAGGCGCGATTCTGATCACCTCCGGCGACGGTGGCGGTGTGTTCACCGCGCTGCCCTGGCTCGGCGGACCGGAACTGCTCGCCGGATCGGTCGCCGTCCTGCTCGTGTCGGCGCTGGCCGGGGCCGGTGTGGCGGCCGGGGCACGGTTCTTCACAGCCGGCGTGACGGTCGGCCTGCTGGGCGCGCTCACCGCCGCCACCGGGCTGTTCACCGACGCGGCCGGTGGCGCCGCGGTGCTGATCTCGGTGCTGGTCTGCGGGATCGGGGTGCTGCCGCTGCTCGCCGTCCGGTTCGGGCGGGCCCCGCTGCCGCCGGTCAGCCTGCCGCCCGGCGTCGAGTCGGCGGTTCCGGACGGCCAGTCCCGCCCCGGGGCCGACACGGTCCGTCAGCGACCGCAGCGTGCGGTCGTGTTCGCGGCGGTCGAGCGTACCGATGAACTGCTTGCCGGAATGCTCCTCGGCCATGCCGTCCTGGCGGCCGGCGCCTACGCCGTGCTCGCCACCGCGGGCACCCTCTCCGCACGCATCCTGCTCGCGGTCAGCGCGGCGGCGCTGCTGCTGCGCGCCCGCCTCTTCGTCACCTGGCGGCACCGGGTGCCGGTGCTGGTCGCCGGCCTCGCCGGTGGCGCCGCACTCGGCGCCGACCTGCTCACCGGCGCCGGCGACGCCCTGCCCGCGGTGATCGCGGGAGCCGTCCTGGTCGCGCTGATCACGGTGGGGGCCGGAGCCCGGTACGCGAGCCGCCCACCGTCGCCCTACCTGGGCCGTGCCGCCGACTGGCTGGACGCCCTCACGGTGGTCTCGGTGATCCCGGTGGCCTGCGCGGTGACCGGCCTCTACGGCGCGGTGTCCGGTCTGGGCTGACGCCCGTGTGAGCTATCTCTCCCGGGTCCGCCGGCTGGGACACCCGGCAATACGACCGCACCTGCGGGGCGGGCCCCACAGGTGCGGTCGGTCAGCGGTCTCGCGGGAGCGATCGATCAGTGCTCGCCTTCGCCCTCGGCGGCCTCGGCGGCCTCGGCGCGCTTGAAGGAGGCCCGGATCTCGGCCTCCGCCTCGATCCGGCCGGTCCAGGTCGCGCCCTCGACCGACTTGCCCGGCTCCAGGTCCTTGTAGACCGTGAAGAAGTGCTGGATCTCCATCCGGTCGAACTCGCCCAGGTGGTGGATGTCGCGCAGGTGCTCCTGACGCGGGTCCTCGTAGGGAACGCAGAGCACCTTGTCGTCGCGGCCGTGCTCGTCGGTCATCCGGTACATGCCGATCGCGCGGGCCCGGACCAGACAACCGGGGAAGGTCGGCTCCTGGATCAGCACGAGCGCGTCCAGCGGGTCGCCGTCCTGCCCGAGGGTGCCCTCGATGTAGCCGTAGTCCGCGGGATACTGTGTCGCGGTGAAGAGGGTCCGGTCCAACCGGATACGTCCGGTCTTGTGGTCCACCTCGTACTTGTTGCGCTGCCCCTTGGGGATCTCAACCAGAACGTCGAAATCCATTATTCGCTCCCCTTTTGCTTGCCCGCTTGAATAGACCGGTCCGCCGGGCAGGGAAGCGGGGGTTGGATGCAGGGCCCGCAGGATCCGCGCGCGACGGTGTGCCGGATGTCGCTAGTCTCCCCTAAGTCTGACGCCACGGGTGAGGAGGGGCGTGTGACGAGGCAAGATTCACATGACGGTCCGGAGGGACGCGGCGTGTCGGATGCACAGCCCGGCCCCGAAGAGGGTAATGGATCCGCGGACCCGTCCGGGGCATCTCCGGCATATCCGGATAAATCGGGCGTGACCGATCCGTCGTCCGCTTCCGCGGCCCCCTCGGCCGGCCGCGCCGTCGTCCCGCCCGCGGGCCCCGGCGCCCGGATGCCGTTCCCCTGGCAGCAGGAGGACGCGTCCGCCCCCGGCCGCGCCCCGGCCACGCCACCGAACGTCACCCCGGCCGGACCGCCCTCGCCCGGCGTCCCCCCATCCACCGCGCCGCAGACTCCCGGCCCGGCCTCCCCACCGCCCGCGCCGACTCCAGGTCAGGCTTTCCTGCCTTCCGCGTCGGTTCCGGGTCAGGCTTCCCCATTGCCCGCGCCGACTCCGGGTCAGGTTTTCCCGCCTTCCGCGTCGGCTTCGGGTCAGGCTTCCTCGCCGCCCGTGCCAACTCCGGGTCAAGCTTTCCCGCCTTCCGTGCCAACTCCGGGTCAGGCTTTCCCGCCTTCCGTGCCGGCTTCGGGCCAGACTTTCTCGCCTTCCGCGCCGCTTCCCGGCCGGGCGAGCGTTCCGCAAACACCGGTCGCCGGCCCGTCGCCCGCCGGATCGGCATCCACCTCCGGGAGCGCATCGATCCCCCAGGCATCTGCGCCCGGCCAGGAATCCGGCCGGTCACCCGCAAACCCACACCCATTCGGTACGCCCGGACAGCCGCCCACGCCACAAGGCCCCGCCGCCGGTCGGACGCCGGACATGGGTCACCCTTCCGTACCGGGTCAGGCGCCTACATCTGCGCAGGCCCAAGCGCACGGTCAGCCTCTTACGCCCGGACAGACGGCCGGCACAGCTACCCCGGGCGGTCCGGGAACCGGACAGATGGCCGGTCCTCCGGCCTCGATGGCCGACCTAACCGCTTTCCTGCCCGGAGCCGCGGCCGGCCGAATACCCGCCTCGCCCGAACCCGGGCGGAAAATCGACTCGCAGTCGCAGTCGCAGTCGCAGTCGCAGTCGCAGTCGCAGTCGCAGTCGTCGGGGGCGGGCCGGCCCGTGCAGGCGTCGCCTTCGGGCCCGGCGGTCGGTCCGCGGACGCCATCGGTCGCGCCGATGGGTGCCGTGCAGATGCCGTCGACCGCACAGACGGGACAAGCTGTGCCGCCGGGGCAGCCTGTGCAGATGCCTTCGGGCGTGCAGCCGGGGCAGGCCGTGCCGCCGGGGCAGTCCGCGCAGATGCCTTCGGGTACGCAGATGGGGCAGGCCGTGCCGACGGGGCAGTCCGCGCAGATGCCTTCGGGTACGCAGATGGGGCAGGCCGTGCCGCCGGGGCAGCCAGCGCAGATGCCTTCGGGCGGACAGATGAGACAAGCCGGGCCGGTGGCGCAGGCCGGGCATGTTGAGCTGCCCGGGTATGTCGGGTCAGGCGCACCGGCGGAACCGGCCGGGGCGGGAAGCGTTCCGGGTCCCGAGGCCGCGCCGCCAGGGTCGATGTCGCCGAACTTCGTCCCCGGGACTCAACCGACGCATCCGGGTGTTCCTACGGCCGCGGTGCCGGGGCGAGCGCCTTCCGTGGCACCGGAACTCGGGCCGACCGCGCCGGATGGCCGTGGTGAGGCCGCGGTGGCGGGTGGGCGAGTTCCCACGGCGCCGTCCGGCGAGTACCCGCCCAGCGGCCCGGGACCGATCGGGAACTGGCCGGGCCACCGCCCCGACCAGGCCACGGACCGGCCAGGCCAGGATTCGCCGGCGCAGCCCCAGGCCGGGGCGGACCACGGCGGCCTCCCGCAGGCAGGCTCGACGCCAGGCCGGCCGGACCGTGCCGCGGTCCCGCGGGATGAGGGCGCGGGTCAACCCGGAGAACCGGCCGTGCGCGGTGCCTGGGCGGCCGGGCCGCCCGTGCACGGTGGGCCGGCGAGTCTTGCTTCGGATGATGCGCGAACGGTGAATTCGGACCGCGGCGGCGTTCCGAACCGGCCGACCGACCTTGGGCAGGCCGGGGCGCCGAGACGTCCCGCTGATCTGAGTCAGGTCGCCGGATCAGACCGTCCCGGCAGTGGACAGCCCGGTACTCATGGACGTTCCGCCGGCTCCGCCCAGGTCGGCGCCTCGGACCGGACCGGCGATCCCCGTCAGCTCGGTGTCTCGGGTCAGGCTGCTGATTCCCGTCTGCCCGGCGTCTCGGACCGGCCCGGTGATCCCCGTCGGCTCGGTGTCTCGGGTCAGGCTGCTGATCCTCGTCAGCTCGGTGTCTCGGGTCAGGCTGCTGATCCTCGTCAGCTCGGTGTCTCGGGTCAGGCCGCCGATCCCCGTCAGCCTGGTGTCCCCAGTCAGCCCGGAGATCACCATTTGCCTGGTGATCTTCGTCTGCCCGGCGACCCGAGTCAGTCTGTCGACTCCCGTCAGCCGGCCAATCCGGCTCAGCCTGGAGAGCACCGTCTGCCTGGCGATCTCCGTTTGCCCGGCGATCCCCGTCAGCCCGGCGGCTCGGGGCAGTCTCCCGATCCCCGTCAGCACAGTGGGCAGGGGAAGGCCGTGGTGCCGGGCCGATCTGAGGCCGGCCATGCTGCTGTTCCGGGCGGGCCTGGGGCCGGTCATGTTGTGCCGGGCGGGCCTGGGGCCGGTCATGCTGCTGTTCCGGGCGGGTCTGGGGCCGGTCATGCTGCTGTTCCGGGCGGGTCTGGGGCCGGTCATGCTGCTGTTCCGGGCGGGTCTGGGGCCGGTCATGCTGCTGTGCCCGGTCGGCCGGGCGATGGGCAAGGCGCGGACCCGGGGAAGACCGCTGACTTCGGGCGGCCGCTCGACCCGGGACGGACCGCTGACCTCGGGCGGGCACTCGAACCAGGACGGCCGGCCGATCCCGGACGGGCGCCCGGTCTGAGGACAACTGCCGCTTCGGGCCAGGACGACGATCCGGGGCGTACCGCCAACCTGGGGCAGATCGTGAGCCGGACCGCTGCTCCGGGCCGTTCCGTGGATCCGGACCGGACCGCGAGCCTCGGCCTGCCCGCCGGCGGGATCCCACCCCTGCCGGGCGCACCCGGTGGAACCCAACCTCGCGACGGCGGACCGGCGGTTAGTGGACCGGCCGGTGGGCCGGCGACCAGCGGACCGGCGACCAGCGGACCGGCCGGCGGACCGGCGACCAGCGGACCGGCCCGCGGACCCGTGGGCGGCGGGGCCTGGGCCGGTGGAGTGAGCGCACCGGCGGATCCGGGTGGCTACGGGCGCGCCTCCGTGCCGTTGAACACCGCCTCGGTGGGTGCACCGCCGCGAGGAGCGCAAGCACCGCATCAGCCCGGCGCGGGCGTTACGGCCGGGACCGGCGACGGCATCGCTCCGGACCAGGCGGTTCCTCGCAGATCCCGTACGAAAATGGTGTCCGCTCTTGTGATCTTGACGCTGGTGGCGGGGGCGGCGGCAGTGGGTCTCGTGGTGCGGCCCGGGCCGGTCGACGAATGGCTCGGCGCCGAACCGGCCACCGCGCCCACGACGGCGGCGCCCACTCCGGAGCCGACGCCGACGCCGGTGCTGCTGGCGGCCGACGTGGACGGCTCCGCACCGGACCCGGCGGCCGTCAAGGCGGCGCTGGATCCGCTGGTCGACGCACCGGCGCTGGGTTCCACCGTGCACGTTCAGGTGGTCGACGCGGCGACCGGGACGCTGCTGTACGAGCGGAACGCCGACAAGATGACCACCCCGGCCTCGACGACGAAGGTGCTGACCGCGGCGACCGTGCTGGCCGCGCGCGGGCCGGCGCACCGGCTGGAGACCCGCGTGGTGGCGGGGAGCCGGCCCGGCGAGGTGGTGATCATCGGCGGCGGTGACCCGACGCTGGCGGTCGAGGAGGACGACAAGGACCTCTTCCCGGGGGCGGCCCGCCTGGACGATCTGGCGGCGCAGGTGAAGAAGGCGCTCGGCGGTACGAAGCCGACCCGGGTGACGGTGGACACCTCCCTGTTCACCGGGCCGGAGACAGCACCCGGCTGGGGTAGCGGGGACATCGCGGACGGGCAGGTGGCCCGGATCCAGCCGCTGATGGTCAACGCGGGGCGGATCGAGCCGGTGCACAACGAGTACGGCGGGGATCCGCGGCACTCGGATCCGGCACTGGCGACCGGCAAGCTGTTCGCCAAGATGATCGGCGTTCCGGCGTCGGCGGTGGCGAAGGGGAAGGCGCCGGAGACGGCGGCCGTCGACCCGTCGCCGTCGGCGGCGGCCTCGGCGACGATCGCCCCGGGTGACGAGCTGGGCAAGGTCGAGTCGCCGCCGATGGTGCAGATCGTCGACTGGATGTTGCAGATGAGCGACAACGTGGTGGCGGAGGCGCTGGGCCGGCAGGTCGCGCTGGCGGCCGGCGCGGAGCCGAGCTTCAAGGGCGCGGCCACCGCGATGACGGACCAGCTGACCGAGCTGGGCCTGCCCGCCGAGCTGGCCGTCCTCAATGACGCGAGCGGCCTGTCCAACCGCAACACCATCGCCCCGGAGCTGCTGGTCAAGACGCTGACGCTGGCCGCCGGCGCGGATCAGCCGGCGCTCAGCAACATCTTCAACGGCCTGCCGGTGGCCGGCTGGTCCGGCACCCTGGAGACGCGGTTCGCCACGCCGAGCGCCAACGAGACCGCGCAGGGCGTCGTCCGGGCCAAGACCGGGTCGCTGAGCGGGGTGAACACGCTGGCCGGGGTGCTGGTCACCCGGGAGCGGCGGGTGCTGGCCTTCGCGATCATGGCGAAGGGCGGGGCGAACGCGATCACGGCCCGGGCCGCGCTGGACGACATCGCCGCCCGGTTGGTCGCCTGCGGCTGCTGATCCGGGGTTTCACCGGAGTGCGCTCTGGAGCCGCGCGGGTACGGTGGGCTGCATGGCGCAGTTCGTTGACTGGGATCTGGCCGCCGCGACCGCGGGCGCGCTGTCGAAGACGGGCCCCGCGGTCTCCTACGAGGAGGCCACCCAGGTGGTGTCCGAGCTGCGGACGCTGACCGACGAGGCGGCCGTGCACGTGGCGGCCTACACCGGCCTGATCGCGCAGACCGACGTGCCGCCGGTCCGTGTGGTGGACCGGCGGGACTGGGCCCGGGTGAACATCGCCGGTCTCCAGAAGGTCATCGGCCCGCTGGTCAGCCGGCTCTCCGGGGACCGGGAGCCCAGCCCGTTCGCCGACGCGATCGGCTCCCGGGTGACCGGCGTGCAGGCCGGCACGGTGCTGGCCTACCTGTCCGGCCGCGTCCTCGGCCAGTACGAGGTGTTCTCCGGCGAGCCCGGCCAGCTGCTGCTCAACGCGCCCAACATCGTCGAGGTGGAGCGCAAGATCGGCGCCGACCCGCGGGACTTCCGGCTCTGGGTCTGCCTGCACGAGGTCACCCACCGCACCCAGTTCACCGCGGTGCCGTGGATGCGTGGCTATTTCCTCGGCGAGGTGCAGGCGTTCGTCGACGCGTCGCAGGGCGGCGAGCACATCCTGGAGCGGCTGCGCCGGGGCGTGGCGACCCTGTCCGAGGCGCTGCGCGACGAGGAGAGCCGGGTCTCGATGCTGGACGTCGTCCAGACTCCCGCCCAGCGGGCCGTGCTGGACCGGCTGACCGCGCTGATGACGCTGCTGGAGGGGCACGCCGAGTTCGTCATGGACGGTGTCGGCCCCGAGGTGATCCCGACGGTCGAGTCGATCCGGGCGAAGTTCAACCGCCGCCGGGAGAGCGGCAACCCGCTGGAGAAGGCGGTGCGCCGGGTGCTCGGCATCGAGGTCAAGATGCGGCAGTACGCGGAGGGCCGCAAGTTCGTGCACGGTGTCGTCGAGCGGGTCGGCATGGCCGGCTTCAACAAGATCTTCGAGTCGCCGCTCACCCTGCCCCGTCTGGAGGAGCTGGGCGACCCGGACGCCTGGGTCACCCGGGTGCACGGCTGACATGGCCCGGATCCCGCCGCCGGTGGCGGCCGTCCGCACCGCCGTGCGCCGGGGGCTGGCCGATCTGCCGGGTGACGCCCTGGTTCTGGTGGCCTGCTCGGGCGGGGCGGATTCGCTGGCGCTCGCGTCGGCGGCCCAGTTCGTGGGCCGCCGGGTGGGCCTGGTCACGGTCGATCACGGGTTGCAGGAGGGCTCGGATCGGCGGGCCCGGTCGGTGGCCGCCTGGGCGCGGGACGCCGGCTTCGACCCGGTGCGGATCGCCACGGTGTCGGTGGCCGGCCTGCCGGGCGGCCCGGAGGCGGCCGCCCGCACGGCGCGGTACGACGCGTTGACCACCGCCGCCGCCGACCTGGGGGCGGCCGCCGTGCTGCTCGGTCACACCCGCGACGACCAGGCCGAGACGGTGCTGCTGGCGCTGGCCCGCGGGGCCGGCCCTCGTGGACTGTCCGGGATGCCCGGCCGGCGGGGGATCTTCCGGCGGCCGCTGCTGGACGTGGCCCGGGCGGACACCCGCAAGGCCTGCGCCGCCCTGGGCCTGGCCCCGTGGGAGGACCCGCACAACACCGACCCGGCGTACGCCCGGTCCCGGGTGCGTTCCGCGGTGCTGCCGGTGCTGGTCGACGCGCTGGGTGCGGGCGTGCTGGGCAACCTCGCGCGGACCGCGTCCCTGCTGGCGGCGGACAACGAGGCGCTGGACGAACTCGCCGGTGCCGCCCTGGAGTCGGCCCGGTCGCCGGGCGGGTTGTCGGTGCGGGCTCTCGCCGCTCAGCGGGCGGCGATCCGGGGGCGGGTGCTGCACCGCTGGGCGCGGGAGCTGGGGGCGCCGGGGGCGGCGCTGGCCTTCGGGCACGTGGTCGCGATGGACGCCCTGGTGACCGACTGGCACGGTCAGGGCCCGGTGCATCTGCCCGCCGGAATAGGTGTGGCTCGCCACAGGGACGACCTCGTACGGGTGGTTCCGGCCCATATCAAGTGAGGCGTCCCGTTCGGAAAGTGGCCCCGTTGGCCGAACGGTAACTTCCATACGGCAGGCTAGGCCCATGGCTGATGGCTCTTGGTACGACACCGACATCGACCACGTGATCATCTCGGAGCAACAGATCCGGGACAAGATCGACGAACTTGCCAAGCAGGTGTCGGTGGACCACACCGACGCCGACGGTGGCATCCTCCTGGTCTGTGTGCTGAAGGGTGCGGTCATGTTCATGGCCGATTTCGCCCGCGCGCTGGGGAAGCACGGTCCGTCGACCGAGATGGAGTTCATGGCCGTCTCGTCGTACGGGCAGGGCACCACCTCCTCGGGCGTGGTGCGCATCCTCAAGGACCTGGACCGGGACATCACCGGCCGGCACGTGCTCGTCGTCGAGGACATCGTGGACTCCGGTCTGACCCTCTCCTGGCTCATGAAGTACCTGGAGTCGCGGCAGCCGGCCAGCGTCGAGGTGGTGGCCCTGTTCCGCAAGCCGGACGCGGTCAAGGTGCAGGTTCCGGTGCGGTATGTGGGCTTCGACATCCCCAGCGAGTTCGTCGTGGGGTACGGACTGGACTTCTCCGAGCGCTACCGGGAGTTGCCGTACGTGGGGGTCTTGAAGCCCGAGGTGTACGCCCGTAGCTGAACCGCTTTCTCAGCGTGTTCTCAGTATTGGTCGTTATGGGCGGTTTTGCACACGAACCGCCCTGACTTCCCCACCGATACCCAGCCTTCGCGCTACCGCCTCACGGGTTCGTCGACGGCACCTACGGTGTACGGTCGAGTGACCAATGGCGTAGTCGTCACAAGCGCCGGAGGGGCCGCCCACCACGCGGCGACGTTGAGGTGACCAGGACGCCGATCAGGAGGGTCCGGGCGCTTGGCGCCCGACAACAGTATGGAACGTACGCGTTTCTTCCGCCGCCCGGTGGTCTGGATCATTCTGGTGATCATCGGCGTAGTGGCGCTGAGCTCTTTCTTCACCAGTGGTCCGAGCTACCAGAGGGTAGACACTTCGGTCGCGCTTGAGCGTCTGAACCAGCCCGGGATCAAGAAGGTCGTCCAGAAGGACAAGGAGCAGACGCTCCAGATCGATCTCGAAAAAGACGAGACGTTCAACAACAAGTCGACCGACAAGATCGAGACCCAGTATCCGTACGAGCTCACCGACGAGATCTGGAACCAGGTCGACCAGGCGAAGGACCAGGGCCGGATCTCCGGCACCGTCAACGCCACGGTCTCCGGTGACAACATTCTCCTCAGCATTCTGATCAACCTGCTGCCGATCGCGATCCTCGTGGTCCTGCTGCTGCTCTTCATGTCGCAGATGCAGGGTGGCGGTTCGCGGGTGCTCAACTTCGGCAAGTCCAAGGCGAAGATGATCACCAAGGACACGCCGAAGACCACGTTCGCCGACGTGGCCGGTGCTGACGAGGCGGTCGAGGAGCTCCAGGAGATCAAGGACTTCCTCCAGAACCCGACGAAGTACCAAGCCCTCGGCGCCAAGATCCCGAAGGGTGTGCTGCTGTTCGGCTCCCCGGGTACGGGCAAGACGCTGCTGGCCCGGGCCGTCGCGGGTGAGGCCGGAGTGCCGTTCTACTCCATCTCCGGCTCGGACTTCGTGGAGATGTTCGTCGGTGTCGGCGCCAGCCGGGTCCGCGACCTCTTCGAACAGGCCAAGTCGAACGCTCCGGCGATCGTCTTCGTCGACGAGATCGACGCCGTCGGCCGGCACCGTGGCGCCGGCATGGGCGGCGGCCACGACGAGCGCGAGCAGACCCTCAACCAGCTGCTGGTCGAGATGGACGGCTTCGACACCAAGGGCGGCGTCATCCTGATCGCCGCGACCAACCGGCCCGACATCCTGGACCCGGCCCTGCTGCGTCCCGGCCGTTTCGACCGGCAGATCCCGGTCGACAACCCGGACATGGAGGGTCGCAAGGCGATCCTGCGGGTGCACGCCAAGGGCAAGCCGTTCACGCCCGACGTCGACCTCGACTCGGTGGCCCGCCGCACGCCCGGCTTCTCCGGCGCCGACCTGGCCAACGTGATCAACGAGGCCGCGCTGCTGACCGCCCGGCACGACAAGCGGGCGATCGGCAACGACTACCTCGAAGAGGCGATCGACCGGGTCATCGCCGGCCCCGAGCGCCGCACCCGGGCGATGAGCGACAAGGAAAAGAAGATCACCGCGTACCACGAGGGTGGACACGCGCTGGTGGCCTACGCCCTGCCGCACTCGGCCCCGGTGCACAAGGTGACGATCCTGCCGCGTGGCCGCTCGCTGGGTCACACGCTGGTCCTGCCGACCGAGGACAAGTACACGCAGACCCGCGCCGAGATGATCGACACCCTGGCGTACGCGCTGGGTGGCCGGGCCGCCGAGGAGCTCGTCTTCCACGAGCCCACCACCGGCGCCGGCAACGACATCGAGAAGGCCACCAACCTGGCCAAGGCCATGGTCACCCAGTACGGCATGAGCTCCAAGCTGGGTGCCGTCAAGTACGGCACCACCGGCGACGAGCCGTTCATGGGCCGCAGCATGGGCCACGACAAGGCGTATTCGGACGCGGTCGCCGCCGACATCGACGCCGAGGTCCGGGCCCTGATCGAGCTGGCCCACGACGAGGCCTGGGAGATCCTGGTCGAATACCGCGACGTGCTCGACAACATGGTGCTTGAGTTGATGGAGAAGGAGACCATCACTCAGGAGGACATGAACCGGATCTGTGCCCGGGTGGCGAAGCGCCCGCCGATGTCGCCGTTCAACGGCTTCGGCAAGCGCCTGCCCTCCGAGGCGCCGCCGGTGCTCACCCCCGCCGAGCGGGAGAAGCTGAAGGCGCAGGCCGAGGCGGACGGGCAGATCGCGGTCGGCCAGAACCCGAACGCGAACGGTGCGGAAGGCAGCAACTAGTGAACCCTTTTCAATCTGGCATCGAGCCTGAGGATGCCGGGCCGTTGGCAAGCGCCGGCGACAGCGGGCCTCGCCACATTGAAAAGGGTTCAATCAGCACGCAGGACGAACTCGACTATCTCGCCGCCCGCCTGGTCGACGGCAAGCTCACCGGCACCCCGGTGGAGCAGGCCGTCGACCTCGGGCGGATCGAGAAGGCGGTCCGGGAGATCCTCATCGCCGTCGGTGAGGACCCGGACCGGGACGGTCTCCAGCGCACCCCGGCCCGGGTGGCCCGCGCCTACGCGGAGCTGTTCGCCGGCCTGCGGGTCGACCCGGCCACCGTGCTCACCACCAGCTTCGAGGCGGACCACGAGGAACTCGTCCTGGTCCGCGACATCGAGGTGCAGAGCATGTGCGAGCACCACCTGCTGCCGTTCAAGGGCGTGGCGCACATCGGCTACATTCCCGGCACCGACGGGCGCATCACCGGCCTGTCGAAACTGGCCCGCCTCGTCGAGGTGTTCGCCCGCCGCCCCCAGGTGCAGGAGCGCCTCACGTCGCAGATAGCCGACCTGCTGATGACACAGCTCGGCGCCCGCGGCGCGATAGTCGTCCTGGAGTGCGAACACCTCTGCATGGAGATGCGCGGCATCCGCAAGGCCGGCGCCCGGACCGTCACCTCGGCGGTGCGCGGCGGCTTCCAGACCGACGGCAAGGTGCGGGCCGAGGCGATGGCCCTGATCAACGCTAGATGACGTTGCGGTACTGATCCGCCGAGTCGATCGCCGCATGCGTGAGCTGCACGGCCTCGTCCAGGCGGGTCCGCGCCTGCTCCAGATGCGCGATCGCGGCCGCGGCCGCCGGATGGAACGAGCCGACCGCGGTCATCCGCATCCGGGCCAGCGCCTCGTCCAGCTGATCCGACACGGCCCGGATGCCGCCGACCGCCTGCCGGGCGCCGTCCACCGTGGCCGCCACGTTGACCTTGACTTCCTCGACGTTCGCCATGCCCTAATTGAACAACGCTTCCAGGCCGGTGCCCGCACAGGTGAGCAGGACCGGCGTCAGGCAGGCGATGAGCCCGGCCACCGGCGTGCGATCCACCTTCGCCCCCTCACCGCCGTAGACGAATCCGATCGTCGCCCACCCCATCCCGAACGCCAGCAGCGGCATGCTCAGCCCGCACAGCAGCGCGTAGGTCGACGACGAACCCGGCGGGGCGACCAGGAACAGCAGCACCTGCACGATCAGCACGGCGGCCGCGAACGGGCCGTAGATCAGCAGGTTGCGCGCCCACGGCCGCGCCGGCCCGGCCGGAGCCGGCCCGATGAAGGCATGATCCGCGGCGTCCGCGGTGACGCGCGCCTGCCGCAGCGCCGTCAGCACGGCGGGCGGTCCACCGGCCACGCTGTCCATCGCCGCCGCCTGCTCGGCGGGTTGCGGCGTCAGATCCCTCTCCGGTACGCGGAAATCGCGCGCCAGACGAGCCCGTTGCGGGGCCAGGCGCGCCCGGACCGACGTCAGCTCCTGCCGTGCGGCCGCCACCGTCGCCGCATGCTCACCCGCCGACGAACTGGCCGCCCGGCGCAGCGCGTCCAGCTCCCGGGCCGCCTCCAGATAGTCCGCCCACGGCCCCGGCGCCGGCGGCCCCGCCTGCACCGGGATCACTCCGTGCTGTTCCGCCTGGTCGGTCACGGCGCGTCACTCTCCGGCGCTACGAAAGGGACCACGGTCACCGTGCGATCGGTCTGCCGGTCGTGCAGCAGCGCCCGGTTCTCCCGTGGCTGCCAGTCCACCGGACGGCCCAGCATCAGCGACACGTCCGACTGCGGAACGTTCAGGAACAGCAGACCGGCCACATCCTCCCGGCCCATGCTGCCGCCGGTCTCCTCGTTGAACCGGCGCACCCCGCGCCACCAGGACAGCAGATGCACGCCGCGGCTCGGGCCCTCCCGCAACAGCCGCCGCAGACCGGTCAGGCTGCCCGGCGGCGCCGCGTCCAGCCCGAACACCACCCGGTAACCGGGCCGCTCCGGATCCAGCTCGGCGGCCAGCCCGGCGGCGTCCACCACCGTCACCTCCTGCCGGTGCCCGATCTCGGCGGCCAGCTCGGCGGCCAGCTCGTCACCCTCGGCCACCATCGAGGCGATCACGAACCGGGTGGTCCGCGGCGGATGGCAGGCGGCCAGACTCCGGGCCGCCGCGTCCAGCACCTCGGCCCCGGTCGTCTGCGAACCCAGGATCGCCAGATGCCGGCCCGGCGACGAGTCCAGCGGGAACGCGGCCGACGACAACGCCACGTCGATCACCCGGCCGACCAGCGCCGCCGGGCGCGCCACCCGGCCCGCCAGCGCCGCCCGGTACGTCGGGTCGTCGGCCAGATGCTGATGCGCGTACCCCGCGAACACCCGCGGCGGCTGGGCCTGCAGGTCGCGGGCACCCCACAACCGGTGCCGCAGATCGCTCAGCAGCGTCTGATCGGCGTGCGGGTCGGGGAACCGGACCACCCGCTCGTGCCCTCGCGTGGCGCCCCGCGGCCCGCCCAGACCACCGGCCGTGTTCACCACGGCGCTGCCCATCGGCAGGCCGGCCGCCGCGTCGTTCGTCGGCTCCAGCACGTCCCCGCCGCCCGGCAGCGCGATCCGCACCGGGAACTGGCCGAAGATCGAGTCGCGTTTTGCGTACAGCGCTTCGACACCGAGCACCGTCTGGCTCGCCAGGACCAGATGAATCCCGTACGACCGGCCCTTGCGCGCCAGCGACTCGAGCAGCGCCACCGCCTCGGCCGCCATCGGATCGTTGCCGGCCAGCAGCACCTGGAACTCGTCGATCACACACAGGACCCGGGGCAGCGGACCGCCCCGGCCCTCCTCGGCGGCGACCGCCCGCAGATCGGCGAACCGCGACACCCCGGCCCGCTTGTAGGCCAGCGACCGGCGGCCCATCTCGGCGTCCAGCTCGCGGAGGACGGCCAGACCGTACTCCCGGTCCGACTCGACACCGACCGCGCGGGCGTGCGGCAGCCATGTCCGGTCCCGCTGGGTCGGGACGAACTCGGCGAACGACACGCCCTCCTTGAAGTCCAGCAGGTAGAGCGCCAGCTCGTCCGGGCTGTAACGGGCGCCCAGCCCGTACAGGACATTGATCAGAAAGGCCGTCTTGCCGGCGCCGGACCGGCCGCCCAGCATCCAGTGCGGGGTCAGGTCGTTGAACCGCAGCACCAGCGGCACGTCACCGTGATGGCCCACCACGGTCTCCACACCGGCCGCCGCGTCCTGCGACCACAACTCCTCGTCCGGCAGCAGGTCGGAGAGGGTGACCCGGGACGCCTCCGCCGAATCGGCCGCCAGCTCCCGGCACACCGCGTCGACCAGGCGCGGCGGCGGATCCTCGTCCAGGAACACCGGCGCGTTCAGCCACGTCGTCTGCGGCGCCGACCCGAACGTCCCGCCCGGCGGGTCGCCGACGATCGCATACGGGTTACGCACCGAGATGGCCGTCGTCCGCGGCAGCGGCGCCTGCGTCGTCTCCGCGGTCAGCGGCGGCGGCGGCCAGCCCGCCACGATCAGATGCAGCCCGGAATCCGGGCCCTGCTGAGCCAGCGCCGCGATCCGCCGCAGCTCCTCGCCCTCGGTCAGCTCCGGCAGACTCGCGATCACCACGAGCAGGCTGCGGTCCCGCCGACCCCGCCGGCCACCGGACCGGGCCGGGCGCAGCCACTTCTCCGCCTCGGACAGCACGTCCCGCAGACCCTGCCGATCGGTCGCCGGCGGTGACATCAGGCCCGCGTCGGACAACTCCTCGAACGGCGCGAACACCGCACCGCCACCGACCCCGTCCACCGCACGCACCAGCAGCGAACCCGGCGGGGCGGCCGCCAGCAGACGCAACAGCAGCGACCGCAGCAGGCCGAACACCCGCGGATCGGTGGCCGTCGCGTCGATCGTCAGATGCCCGGTGCCCAACAACGGCACCACGGCCGGAAAGCGCACGTCATCGAGCGGCTGCGCCAGCCCCACCCGGACGAACCGCGGTATCCCGTCCCCACCCAGCGGCGCGACCGGCGACAACGCGTCAAGCGTCGAACCCAGCCAGCCCGGCGCCAACCGCGCCGCCGCCGCCCGCAGCCGGTCGGCCAGACGATGCTGCTCACGCGGGTCGGCGGCGGCCGGAGCGTACGCCTCCAACGCGACAGCGGCCGCATCCGCCGCCGCCACAGCCTGCCGGTGCAGAGCAGCGGCCTGCCGGACCCGCAGAGTCGAATCAGCCACTGCCGTCACCTCCTGTCCGCGCCATAAAACCTATCCCAGACCCGCCCGGTCACCGCGTTGCGTCCCCGGTGCGACTTTCGTGCCGGACCGGTCCCGACCAGTCCATTCAGGACCACCTACGAAACGGTGCGTGTCGGCTTGAACCCGAAGCGTGCACCAGCGGTATTCGTAGCCACACGATCCGCGCGGGACGACAGCGAGGGGAGGCCGCGGTGGACCACACGCAGAGGCACGGTGAGCACGCCCGATCCACCCACACGGTGGAATCCGGCGACACCGCCGACTACATCGCGTCCGCCGGCACCGGCGCCGACGGGCTGGTCCGCATCGAACTCGACGGCGCCGGGCGACTGTGGGACGTCGTACTCGACCCGCAGGTCACCGAACTCACCGTCGACGAACTGCGAACCGCCCTGTTCGACGCGATCACCGAGGCGCAGGCCGGCATGGAGACGGAACACCGGACGGCGTACGAGGACGCCGTCGCCGACGTCAACACCGCGGCCGAACGCCGCTTCGCCGAGATCTCCGCGGCCCTGCACGACCTCTCCCGGCGGGCGGCCGACCGATGAGCCGGCCCGGGTTCTCGTGCCACCACCGGGACGGATCGGGGGCGGCGACATGAGCAGCGTACGGATGAGGCTGGACCCGGAAGCGGTGGCGTCGTCCGGACGCGCCCTGGCCGGCATCGCGCAGCGGATGGCCGACGACGTCGCAGTCCTGGAGACCACCGTCACCGGCCCCGGCAACCCCTGGGGCGACGACGAGAGCGGCGGCGTCTTCGCCATCGCCTACCAGGCCGTCCTCGGGCACGCCCTCCAGGCGCTCGGCTCCCACGTCCAGCAGATGGGCGAGGCCGCGCTCACCCTCACCGAACAGGCCCGGGCCGTCGCCGCCACCGACGCCGCGGCCGCGGCCGCGCTGAGGGCCGAGTCATGACCATCGAACTGCCTCCGGAACTCACCGAGCCGCTCGAATGGCTCGGCCTCAGCTGGCCGCAAGCCGACGAGGACCGCCTCTACACCGACGGCATGGCCTGGATCCAGCACGGCACCCGCCTGCGCCTGCACGCCGCCGACGCGGACGCGGCCGCCCGCCGGGTCTGGCTGGAGAACGAGGGCGCCACCGTCGAAGCCTTCGAACAGTGGTGGAACGGCGACGACGGCCCCGGCCGCCACCTCGCCGACGCGGCCACCGCCGTCGAACTGATCGGCGCCGGCCTCATCGCCATGTCCGGCGTCACGGTCGCCCTCAAGACCGCCTACCTGGCCCAGCTCACCCTGCTCGCCTTCCAGGTCGGCCAGGCCATCGCCACCGCCGCCGTCTCGGCCGGCGCCACCCTCGCCGAGATCCCGCTCTTCGTCGCCGCCAGCCGGATCGCCTGCCGCCAGCTCGTCCACAAGGCGCTCCAGGTGGTCGAGGGCGAGATCGCCCACTCGTTCACCCGGGCCGCCGAACTGCTCCGCACGGCCGGCACCAAGGCCGCCGCCCAGCACGCTGGCCAACTCGCCAAGCACTTCGGACAGAACTCCGAATTCCACCGCCTCATGCGCGAGGTCGAACGAGCCGACGTCCGCAGCCCCCTCGACGGCGCGAACTTCTACTCCGGCAAGGACAGCGCCGGAACACCCATGCGGGTGTACGCCGAGAAGCACACCGACGGTGTGACCTCGGTGACGCTCGAACAGACGCCGGGTGGCGCCAGGTTCGACGACATGCTCCTCTATGAGGACGGGTCCCCGATTCGCAACAAGCAGGCCGACAACGTCTGGGGGCGGCTTTCCGAGAGGTACGCCGAAGACGCGCAGGGAGCGGTGACGGCCTGGGCACACGAGCCGCGCGTCAACAGCATCTGGAACATCGTGGAGAAGCCGGCCTTGGAGCGGAATCCGGCAGTGACGAGGATAGGTGTCATCGACCCCGAGGCGTGATGTCGGATGGAGGCCCGGATGGGGGTGGAGGAGATCCGCAGCCAGGCGGCGCGGACCGACACCGGTGTGGTCCTGCGAAGCGTCGACCGGGAGACGATGCGGGCCGACTACCGGGGCCACAGCATGGTCCTGCCGGTCGACCGCGGAATCGGCTCCTACGGCGTCTACCTGCCCCGTGTGCCCGTCTGGGACGACGGCGAACCGATCGCCGCGGACGACCTCGCCGTCATCCGGGAGGCGGTCGTCGAGGTCCTGGAGCACTGGGGCACCCAGACCGAGTTCATCACCCTGCCCGAGTGGAACCCGTAGAGGCTCTGTGGACGAACTACTGTCTTATGTATGCAACGCAGTGAGCCGGGCGCCGGTGGGGCCGGATACGAGGGGGATGTCACGGTGACGCCCCCGGAGCGTCCTCGTGCCCGTCTGCAAAGCCGCCGGGCCCGCCTGTGGCTCGCCCTGGGCGGCGGCATCATGGCCCTCCTCTGCCTGGGAGGCGCCGGCGTCGTCTTCGTCCTCTTCAACGACGCCACCGAGATCAACCGTAGCGAGCCGGACATCGTCGCCGACGCCTTCCTGATCGCCTATCTCGTGAACAGAGACGATCAGCAGGCGCAGCTCTACACCTGTGATTCCCCGGACCTGCAAGCGATCAAGGGCCTCCGCGATGAGTTCCTGAGGCGGGAAGCCGAGTTCAAGGTGACGGTCTCGGTCAGTTGGGGCGCTCTTTATCGGGCATCAACCGGTCAAAACCAGGAGGACGTGAGTACTCAGCTCACGATTTCCAGCGCCGCCAACGGCAAGATGAACAGCAGCAGGAACGAAGAATGGGTATTCAAGCTGCAGGACCAGGGTGGATCCTGGCGTGTCTGCGGAGCGGCAAAGCAGGCGTGAGCCTATTCGACCCACACCAGGTGCGCTGGAACCTCCAGCGTGCGGGGGATCTTGCCGCTCCAGCCCCACCTGTACCAGTCGAGCTCCTGAGCCACGCGCACGGTGACCGTGCCGTCGTCGCTCACGTGTGTCTCGGTGACGGCACGCAGGTCACGGCGCTCTTCGCCGTTGTCCGTCACCTGCGTGACCCGGCGCCCGGTCAGCGAATCCGCGTCGATAGCCGCTACCGGCGGACGTCGTGGCGGCTCATCGAGCGAAACCAGCTGATTCACCTTGGCGCCGGGAATGCTGGTGCCGGCGAACCCCAGTTCCTCGACCCACACCCGCTCGACCGGAACCAGTGCGGCGAACACTTCCGTCTGCTCGGCCTCGGCCCTGTACCACTCGGCCTCCGGCATCACCGGAACATAGGTCCGGCTGCCCTGTATCACCTTTTCATCGGCCCGGAGATCACCCCGCCAGCCGTGTCCGGGTAGTCCGACGAGCACGCGCCGACCCCGCAATTCTCCGGCCATGGTGGCGGGAGTGGGCACTATCGGGCGAGGCGATTCCAGCGCCCCTTCCCGGTGCCCGCCGAACGGGTCCGGCATCGTTCCGCCACTCATCCCTGGTTCCCCAACGCTGCGCCCTGCTGTTGCATGAACTGAACCGGATCGACCGCCCCGGCGCTGGACCGGTCGTTGTTCAGATGAACCTCGAAGTGGAGATGCGGCCCGGACGAGTTGCCGCTGCTGCCCACCCGGCCGATCACCTCACCGGCCGTGACCGGCTGGTTCTCCCGCACGAACGGCCGTTGCACCATGTGACAGTAACGCGTCATCACGTTGCCCGCATGAATGATCTCGACCATCCACCCGCATCCGCCCTTACCCGGATAGCCGTCCACATTGCAGGTCTTTCGACCTCTGAAATCCTCGTCGCATTTGACGAGCGAGACCACTCCGCTGGCCGCTGCCTGGATCGGCTTGTACTTCTCCACGCTCAGGTCGACACCCTGGTGAGTGGGTCGCTCCGGGCTACGGAAGCCGGACCCGACCGGCGCCTTGAGGGGGATAGTCCAGCCGGAGGCCGCGATCTGTCCCGCTGCCGCGCACTCCAGGACGATCTGGTTGCCCACCGCGTTGGCGGCTCCGTCGGCCAGCATGTTCACGATCTGGGTGGCCAGTGGCTCGTGTTTCGCGTAGGCGTCCGGGTAGGCGCTGATCTGAACCGCCTGCGCGGCCACGGTCAGCGGCATGCTCTCCCAGCCCTGAATGGTCTTGAGCTTCTCGTAGAACTTCGTGCTGGCGTAGACCGGATCCCGAACCTGCTGCGGCGTGCCCCAACCGGTGCTGGGCCGCTGCTGGAACAGGCCGAGGGAGTCGTGGTCGTTGCGCGAGCCCAGGTGCCCGAGGTTGGTCAGCCGGGACTCCTGCATGGCGGTCGCCACCGCGATCACCCAGGCGCGTGGCGGGAGCTTCATGTCCGCGCCGACGTTGATGATGATCGCGGCGTTGCGGATCTGGGCGGCGCCATACGGCCGGATCCGCGGCAGCTTGGAATCGGGATCGACCGCGCCGCCCTTCCCGCAACCCAGCGACGCGTTGAGGAACCGGTCGCTGTCGTTGTTGGTGAGCCCGTTCAGCAGCAGGACCGTGAGGGTGCCGCCACAGCAGAGCAGCGCGAGCGTGACGACCAGGGCGACTACGAGGACTGCCTTCCGGGGACGACGGAACCTCACGCCGGTTCCCAGTCGATGCCGTCGACGAGCCAGTAGCCCTCCGGTGCCACGAGTCGAAGGCCGAGCTTGCCGGAATCCATCGTCACGGTCGCGTTGACCATGGTCTCGTTGATCGCCACCACGGTCGGCCGCCCGATCACCCGATCAGCCGGAACACTGGTCGGATCGACCCCGCGCAGCTTGTCCGCGAGCGCCTGGGTCGCGTTCGGCTGTAGGCGGTTCATCCACTTCTTCGCGGTGATGTTCGAGTGGTCGACCCAGGCCGAGGCGAACGCGTAGGCGACCGCCTCCGGCTGCGCCCGCCCCGGGCTGGTCTTCGGGGTCGGCGGCGGGTCCGGGGAGACGACACTGTCGTTGTCCGAGGGGTCGATGCTGATCGCTGGCGCCGGGCTGCTGTTGCCGAGAGGAGGAGATGCCTGCCCGTCGGAGAACAGTCGACCGATACCCACGACGGCCAGGATGATGGCGGCGATGACGATGCCGACACCCCAACGGGATCTGAAGATCCCGTTGAGGCCACGCTCGATCAACCGGGGCATCTGCTACCTCGCCTCGGAACGCACCCGCGGGCTGGCCGGCTCCTGGCTGGTGGAGCCCGTCTCCGGCCGGTAGATCGCGTAAGAAGTGGGCCGCTCGGTGACGTCCGGCTCGGTCCAGTCAGCGTTGGCGCGGGTCCGGGCCCGGGCGGGCTGGGGCTGCGGTGCGGGCGCCGCAGTCGGAGCGTCGTCCCGCACGGACTCGTTGCCGTCCGGACGGGTCGGAACGCCGGCGGGAACAATCTCGGTGCTTTCGTTACGCGAGGAATGCGCCGGATCTTCGAGTCGAGCCTCCGGGCGCAGGGTTCGCTGCTCGGCAGCAGAACCCTTGCCGAATGTCGGCTCCCGGGTGCCACCACCCTCGGCGACCTCGAGCTTGGCCGCTTCCCGCATGTCACGGAAGAACCGGCGATGCCACGAACCGGCGGATGCGATGGCGGCAGTGCCGTCCTTTCCACCGAGCTGAGTGATTCGCCGGTACGGCCGGAGAAGCAGCCAGCCGACGATGCCACAAAGCCACACCAGGACGACTTGGAGCCAGCCGGGGAGACTCGCGGTGTTCATGATCAAGTCGACCGCGAACAGATAGATGGCCGCGCCGGTGCCGAAGATGGCGATATTGAACAGAGCTGCCACGACGGCGTTGCCGAGGCGACGGATGCCGCTGCTCGCCGGTTGCAGGAGACCGATGGTTCCCAGGATCGGCGCGGCGATGACCGCCCACCGGAATACGAGGAAGCCGAGAAGCACCAGGAGGGATGCGGTCAGGTCGAACATGGCGAACATGATCGCGGCGAGAACAGCGATGAAGCCGGCACCGATCCTGTCCATCCCGTTGATGCCCTGAAGGTACTGATAAGCCTCCGGGTCCTCCGCCTTGATCTGCTCGGCGACCTTCTGCCACTGCGTGTTCTTCTGCTTGATCAGAGCATCCCGTGTCTGGGGATTCTCGCGGAGCTTCTCCGCCTCCTGCCAGGAGATCGACTTCGCGTCGTAGAGCGCGAGTCCGTACTTCTTGGCGGTCTCGCTGTCGGCCGAGCCGAGAAGTCCGCGCAGGTAATTCCGGTAGAGGATGGTCTCCGTGGCGGTGTCGCTCGCCCGAACCGCCGGAGCCCGGTCGTCCTCGCACGCGCCCGGAGTGGGGTCGTCGCACTGTTCGGGCGGGACCTCGTGTGCACGAGGGCCCACAGCGTCATGGACGACGCTGAGGCTGGTGATCAGGCTCTGATCCGCGATGGTCGCAGACCTGACCGGCCAGGCCGCGATCGCCGTGACGACCACCATGATCAGGATGGCCCAGCCCGCGGTCGTGGTCGCGGCACCCAACTCCGCCTGTCGTGACCGCCAGAGCAGGTAGAGACCGACCACAGCGAGGGTGACCACCCCGAAGACGGTGAACACCTTCTCGTAGACCGCTCGCGTGGCCTGTTCCACCAGGGGATCGGCCCAGCCCCAGAGCGATTGCGGATCCCACGCACGTTCCCTGAGCGCGTTGGAGGCGCCGATGATGGCCGTGGCGATCATGAATTCGCCGTTGGCGATCGTTGTCTCGACCTTGAAGTCGGGGTCGACTAACGTCGAAGCACAGCCGCTGTCCAGGTCATAGGTCGTGTAGTTGTAACCGGCATATCCGTACTTGCTGTAGAGGCCGTCGTAGCCGAGTCCATCCGAGGACTCGGGACGTTCCGCGAACCATCCGGCCAAGCCGGAATCCGGTGTGTTGGGCGTTGGGGCGGTGAGGCATTGAGCGCGCGCACTACTGACCTCGGCCAGGCGGCTTACACAGCCCTGGATGTTCTGCTGCCACTCCTCGACGCTGCAGGCTCCGCCGGGGACCTTGGTCGGCGGCGGGGCCGCCACCGCGCTGGACGGTGCCGCCACCGCCCAGGCGATCGATGCCACCACCAGGACGAACAAGGTGGTGAGGAACGCCAACCCCCGCCGTACCATCTCAAACCTCCAGGTCGGACGGGAGTGGCACGACCGTCGGTGGCGCCACGCCCGGAGTCGTATCCAGGTGTTCGAGCAGCCCGTCGACGTACGAGACGTCGACGCGCACTTTCTGGACCCGCCCGTCCACGTCCCGCATCACGAACTCACGGAACCCGAGCCGGTGCTGGGAGGACGTGTCGACCTGGGAGAGGGACGCGAGGGTCGCCTCGTACCCGTCGTGGACCGGCACTCGCAGGAGCCGGAGTGCCTCGGACGCGATCTCCTGGTCTTCGGCGATCCGGCCGACGAAGACGGTGGAGACCAGGTTCTGGACGTCGAGCCCGAGGATGTCGCGCGGGTTCTGGGATGCCACGAGGGCGGCCAGGTTCCATTTCCGGGAGTCCCGGGCGAGGCGGACCAGGAAGGACCGGCCGGAGCGCCAGCCCTCCATGAAGTGGGCCTCGTCCAGGCCGACCATCTTGCGGGAGGACATCGAGCCGCCGTAGCAGCGACGGACGGCCAGCCGGTGTGCGGTGTGCAGCATCGGCAGGGCGAGTGACTCCTCCGCCGACCAGTACTCCCGCTCGATCTTGAGGTCGGGCAGTCGCAGGCCGGCCATGGTGATGACGGTGAGTGCCGCGTCGGCGCCGAGCAGGTGCTGTGGCGGGTGCCCGAAGAAGAGCAGCGCGAGCGGCATCTCGGCGGTGTCGAGGAGCAGGTTGGCGAGTTCCTTGCCCTCGTCGTCGTCGAGACCCTGGAGGGTACGCACGACGTCGTCCAGTGTGGAGGTCTCCTCGGCCGGCACCTGTCGCACCGCGTGCCGCAGGAGCGTGGCGGTGGAGGCTTCCTTGGCGACCTGTGGCGGCACCAGCATCGAGCAGATGTCCTGGACGAGCATGCGCCGTTCGGCTCGTGCGTTGGAGACGGCGATCTCGTACTCCCGGTCGCCGGCCGGCCCGGTCGGGAACTCGGACCGCACCGGGGTCGGGATGAGCGAGTACGGCGCCAGCGTCCCCTGTTCCGATCCGGTCAGGTTGAGCACCCGGCTGTACGGCCGCAGCTCCGGCATCTGACACAACCGCGCGAGCGGCCCGGACGGGTCGAGCAGGGTGACCTGCACTCCTCGGCGCGCGTTGAGGTAGCCGAGCGCGCCCATCAGGGTCGACTTGCCGCCACCGGGTTCGGCCACGAAGACGCCGAGCCCGGAGCGTTCCCGAACCTCCATGGGGAAGTGCAGGTCGAGGAAGACGGGCCGCCGGCAGGTCCCCGCGGTGCGCCCGATCAGGTCGCCCCGCCGGTCGCCGACCGTGGACGCCGCCTGCGGGAGGGCCGCGGCGAGCAGTTTGACCGGCATGCGGCGGACGTACCCGGTGTTGGCGATCGGCTCGCCGGGGATGAATTCGCGGGCCAGCTGGTCCTGGTTCTTCGGGTGTTGCAGCGAGATCCGCATTTCCCGGGAGTAGAGCTGGATCAGGCGCCGGGCGCGTTCCAGGCACTCCTCGCGGGTGGCGCCGCCGACGGCGATCCGGTGCCAGCCGTGGGCGCGGGCCGACTCGACCGGCAGGCCGGTGGTCATCTCGTCGCCGATCACGAGCGCCCGCTTGGCGAGGCGTTCCAGTTCGGGCGGGGCGTCGATGCCGTGTTCGGCGTAGTCGAGCTGCTGCGAGCGGATCATCCGGAGCCGGTGCTCGAGGTTCTTGAAGGAGCTGCCGGAGCCGAGGATGTCGATCCGTGAGGAGATCTCCATGGGCCAGGGCAGCCGCTCGTGGAAGTGCATCCACGGCTCGTGCTTCTCCGGGATCTCCAGCGGCTCCATCCGGCCGACGGAGAGCACGGCGACGTGGCGTTCCTCGCCGGACATCCGGTTGACGAGCTTGACCGTGGAGCCGTACGGGGTCCGGTACCGTTCGACCTGTTCGGTGAGCGCCAGCAGGTCGCCGGTCTCCCAGTGGCCGTTGGTGACCGGGGAGAGCAGCCCGGGCGGGGCCATGCACAGCGCCACCGACCGGTAGAGCAGCCACTCCAGCTCCTGTGGGGTGACCCGGCGCCCGCGCATGCCGAACGCGTTGAGCACCTCGTCGAACTGTTCGACGGTCCGGCCCAGTTTGCGCCGTTCGCCGTCGGAGGTGCCGCGGCCGAAGACCCGCAGGATCCGCTCGGAGAAGGTGTCGCCGAGCGACCGCCGCGCGAACGTCACCCCGAGGTACGTCTGCCCTTCGGCGTGGTTGACGGAGAGCAGGTGCCGCTGGGCCGCGACCAGGTGATCCGACCAGGAGGTGGCGCCGTGTACGTCGGCGAGCGGCTTGGTGGTGAACGAGTCGACGGTGCGGGCCCACTCGTCGGCCGGGAAGGGCCGGGTGGTCCGGCGCAGGTGCAGGCGGAAGCCGGCGAGTCCGGCGTACTGCTCGGAGATGGCGCTGAGCAGGGCCTCGCGTTCGGCGTCCGGCCGGAACGCCCACCGGACTTCGGGCAGTTGGTACCAGGCGGTGACCGTGCTCTGGGTGAACGTCAGATGCCCGGCGATCTCGCTGATCGCCAGCTCGACGGACGGGTCACGGTCGTTGAACTTGAACTTCGGCGCCCGGACGGGCGCCGGCTTCGGCTCCCGGCGCTCCTTGCGCTCGGCGGGCGCCTTCTCCTTGCGGCGGGCCGGGGCCTTTTCCGGTACGGGTACCGGCAGCGGCGCGGGCGAGCTGGGGGCGGGCACGACCGACACCGGCGCCTGCCACAGCGGGACCGGGTCGGCCGGCGGGGCGACGGCGGGCCCGACCGCGGCGGGCGGCGGCCAGTCCTCGAAGTCGGTCCACTCGTCGTCGTCCACATCGGTGGCCGGCGCCCGGCCGTTCTCCTCGAAGAAGTCCGGCTCGGGCCCGACCGGCGCCCGGGTGAAGGGCGCCCCGTTCCACCCGCGCGAGGTCTCCACCGGCGGCGGGGAGACCGGTGGTGGGGAGACCGGCGGCGCAGAGACCGCTGGCGGAGAGGCCGGTGGCGCGGCGACCGGCGGCGGGGCGACGGGAGCGGCTACGGCCGGTGCGGCGACCGGAGGCGGGAGCGAGATCGGGGCAGCTTCACCCGATCGGGGCCCCGGGGCGCCGCCGAAGAGGTCCAGGAAGGGCGAGTCGATGTCCAGGTTGCTGTCCACCGCGGACCCGCGCGGCCGGACCGGCTGCGGCGCCTGGAAGACGCCCACTCCACCGTGCCCGGGCGCGGTGACGAACTCGTCGGCGTCGTCGACCGGGTCGAGTGAGGAGTAGTTGTCCGAACGCACACCGTTACTCTGCCTGCCCGGGGACGAGGCGTCCGCCCGGGGATGCCCGTGCGGATACGTTCCGGTCATGCGTGGACCTCGTGCGCGTGGACGAAGTGGCAACTGGTCATACCAACTCCTCCCGAACCCGGATGCGAGTGGCGACAAGTCTGGGGTCGCGTTGTTCCACGGCCGGCTCGCGGGTGCGGCGCCAGTCGGTGAGCGCGGTCTTGATGACGGCACGGGCCGGCCGGTCCGGGTCGACGTGCCGGAACACGTACGACGTGGTGACCATGGCCAGGGCGATCTCCCAGGCCGGGAACGGGTCGAACTCGAGCGTCATCAGGTAGTGCAGGAACATGAAGAGCGGCACCAGGACGACGAACATCCCGTACTGCGCATAGGGCAGATGGACGGGCAGTGTGTAGCCGGGCGGGCCGAGATAGACCAGGCGCGCCCGGTAGATGTCGTCGTCGGTCCGGAGCCGCATCTCAGTTGAAGATCAGGTCGATGATCGACTCGCCGACGAAGAACAGCGTCGCGGCGCCGGCGATGAACGCCAGGCCCACGATCGCGATCGCCGAGCTGGTGAGCACTTTGGAGATCTCACCCTTGCTGGCCCGGCCGATGAAGATCACGCCGAGGACCGCGAGCAGGATCGGTGCGATGTTGCTCGCGAAGAAGGTGACGATGCCTTCGGTGTTGATGTTGCCGGCTGGCTCGGCGGCCAGGATGGCGATCTCGGTGGCGATCATCGGTAAACCTCCCGGTGTCCGTGGGGGGTACGGACACGCTGCAGTTGTGAAGCCGTACGGCAACGCCCATATGGTGCTACCTCTGACTCACCGCGTCGAGTGAGCCGTTCGGGCACTGCCATGCTCGTCTCTGCTCTCTTCGGTCACTTCATGATGCCCAGTTCCGAAGAGTACGGCCCGTACATGCGAGCAACAAGCGCCCGTTTCGTTACCCAAGGTGAAGGAGTGCGTGAATCCTCGTTACCTGCCATCGTACGCGTGTTCGAGTACCCGCTGCCCCGTACCCTTCACCTGTGTCCACTTCGCCGACAGACGCGCAGCTCACGGGGTCTGAACTGCTTCGCCGGGATCACCCGGTCGTGATGGGTGTCCTCAACGTCACGCCGGACTCCTTCTCTGACGGTGGGAGATACACCGACCTCGACGCCGCGGTTCAACACGGCATCACGCTTTTTTCCGAAGGCGCGCACGTCATCGACGTCGGCGGCGAGTCCACCCGGCCGGGAGCGGAGCGGGTGGACGCCGCCACCGAGATCACCCGGGTGGTCCCGGTGATCGAGGCGCTGTTCGCCCACGGCGTACCGGTCAGCATCGACACCACCCGCGCGGCGGTCGCCGAGGCGGCGCTCGCGGCCGGCGCCACCATGATCAACGACGTCTCGGGTGGCCTCGCCGACCCGGCCATGGCGTCGGTCGCGGCGTCCGCCGGCTGCCCGTGGATCCTGATGCACTGGCGCGGGCACTCCCGCGAGATGCAGAAGCTCGCCGTCTACACCGACGTCGTCACCGAGGTCCGGGACGAGTTGCGGGCCCGCGCCGACGCGGCGCTCGCGGCCGGCGTCGACCCCGGCATGATCGTCCTCGACCCGGGTCTCGGCTTCGCGAAGCTGCCCGAGCACAACTGGGCGCTCAGCGCCCACCTCGACGTACTGATCGAACTGGGTTTCCCGGTGCTCTTCGCGGCCAGCCGCAAGACCTACCTGGGCCGGCTGCTCGCCGGGCCGGACGGCACGCCGCGGCCGGTCGACGGCCGCGAGGCGGCCACCCTCGCCACCTCTCTGCTGGCGGTCGCCGCCGGCGCCTGGGGTGTGCGGGTCCATGAGGTACGCGCGACCGCCGACGCGCTCGCCGTCTGGGCGGCGACGGGCGCGCCGGTGATCGGCACGGGAATGAGGCGGGGACGATGACCGGACGGATCACGCTGAGCGGCCTGCGGGCCCGCGGCAACCACGGCGTGTACGACTTCGAGCGCGCCGAGGGGCAGGACTTCGTCGTCGACGTGACCCTCGACCTCGACCTGGGCCCGGCCGCCCGCAGTGACGACGTGACCGACACGGTGCACTACGGCGAGCTGGCCACCGCCCTGGTCGGGGTGCTCACCGGCGAGCCGGTCAACCTGCTGGAGCGGCTCGCCGACCGGCTCCTCGACGTGTGCCTCGCCGACCCGCGGGTGGCGTCCGCCGAGGTGACCGTGCACAAGCCGCAGGCACCGATCCCGCACGAGTTCGCCGATGTGGCGGTCACCCTGCGCCGGAACCGCTCATGACGACCGCGGTCCTCTCCCTCGGCGGGAACCTGGGCGACCGGCTCGCCCACCTGCGGGCCGCCGTGGCGCTGCTCGGCGACAGCGTCACCGCGGTCTCCGGGATCTACCAGACGCCTCCGTGGGGAGACGGCGCGCAACCGCCGTACCTCAATGCCGTCGTCCTGGTGACGGATCCCGGCGCGACCCCGCGCGACTGGCTGGACCGGGCACACGCTTGCGAGACGGCCGAAGGCCGGGTCCGTGACCCGCGGCGGCGCTTCGGGCCGCGGACCCTGGACGTCGACGTCATCGTGGTCCGGCGTGCCGACGGCACCCCGGTCGTCGACGACGATCCCGTCCTCACGCTGCCGCACCCGCGCGCCCACCTGCGGGCCTTCGTGCTCGTGCCGTGGCTCGCCGTGGATCCGGAGGCCGAGCTGCCGGGGCACGGCCCGGTCGCCGCGCTGCTGGACACGCCCGAGGTGGCGGCCGACCTCGCCGGTGTCACGCCCCGTCCGGAACTGTCGTTAGAGTCGATGGAGTGAGCGTCAACCCGGGCAACGACCCTTCGCGCCGGACCGATCCCTCGCTCCGGCCGACCAGCGCGTCGGCGCTGATCGTGGCCGCTCTGGCGGCCGCGGCGGTGGGCTGGCTGCTGATCTCCACGAACGACCTCTTCTACTACATCTCCCCGCTGCCGTGGACCGGTGCGGGCGTGCTCGGGGTGCTCGCCGTCGCCGAGGCCTATCTCGCGCAGAACACCAGCGCCCGGATCCAGCGGAAACCGGGCGCGCCGCCGGTCCAGCCGCTGGCCGTGGCCCGGTACGCCGCTCTCGCCAAGGCGTCCTCACTGGTCGGCGCCCTGTCCGCCGGGTTCACCGCGGGCCTGCTGGTCTGGCTGCTGCTGGAGCCGACCGAGGAGGCCGGCTCGAGCGTGCCCACCGCGGCCACCACCCTGGCCGCCGCGATCGCCCTGATCGCCGCGGCGCTCTGGCTGGAACGCGCCTGCCGGGTCCCGGACCGGCCGGACCGCGAGGACGACGAGGCGAACCGGCGCTGACCAGGCGTTGATGATCTTCGACGAGATTCGCCTCTGAACTGAGGCCATCTCGTTTCCGTATGCTTTGCGGCGGGCGGCACCCAGCCGGAGTAGCGTGCGCCTCGAACCGCTCGTGGAGGCGTAAGGAGGCGCGGACCATGGCGTACGACGACACCACCTTCCGCCGGCCCGGTGACGAGAAGACCGAGAGCGACCCGGCCGCCTACCGGCGCCGGGTGCAGTACGACGACACCGCCGGCACCACCCTCGACCAGTCCCTGCGGAGCCCGGTGACCACCACCGGCGCGCTCCCGGCCGTGACCGACGACGGCCGCGACCGGCTCGGCATCCACCTCGGGTGGGAGGTCATGCTGCTGGTCGCCGCGGGCGTCCTCGGCTTCCTGCTGCGCCGGGAGGACGTGGCCGCCCTCCAGCGCCCGGCCCTCGACGCGCTGCTGGTCACCGGCGCCGCCATCGGCCTGCTCACGCTCGGCGCCGGGCTCACCCTGCGGGCCGGCGTGCCGAACCTGGCTCTCGGGCCGATCGCCCTGGCCGCCGCCCTCCAGTACGCCGAGAACGGCGACGAGGGCGTGGTCGAGGCGCTCGTCCCGGCGCTGATCATCGCGGCCGCCGGCGCGCTCGCGGTCGCCGCCCTGGTGGTCGTGCTGCACGTCCCCGGCTGGGCCGCCACCCTGGCCGCCGGGCTCGGCGTCATCGTCTACATCCAGATGCGGCCCGACCCGGTCGTCGTGCAGGGCGACTGGGACCCGACCGGCAAGGCGTTCCTGTTCTTCGGCGGGTTCGCCGCGCTCGCGGTGCTGGGCGGGGCGCTCGGCGCGATCGGCCCGGTGCGCCGCTTCGTCGGCCGGATGCGCCCGGTCGGCGACCCGGCCCGCCGCCGCGGTGCGGCCGCCGCCGTCCCCGCCGTACTCGCGCTGATCCTCTCCTCGCTCTTCGCGGTCGGCGCCGGGGTGCTGTTCGCGGCCCAGGCGGACCGCCCGATCGAGCCGGAGACCGGCCTGGAGTGGACCGGGATCGCGCTCGGCCTGGCCATGCTCGCCGGCACCAGCGCCTACGGGCGTCGCGGCGGCATCTTCGGCACCCTGTTCGCGGTGACCGCCCTGACCCTGTTCCTGGAGTACTCGGACCGTCTCGACCTCAAGATCGCCCTGTTCGCGATCGCCGCCGCGGTCTTCACCGTGGGCCTGATCGTGACCCGGTTCGTCGAGTCGTACGGCGCCGCCTATCAGCCGACGGCCCCGGAGGAGTGGAACGCCGCGGCCTCCAACGGCACGTGGTCGCCCACCCTGCCGGAGACGTGGAACGCGCCGGCCACCCCGGCGCCGCGTAGTGACCGTTGGGGATGACAGCCGGTGGGGCGGCATTCGCTGACCTATGCTTTCGGACATGACCTCGCAAAGCTTCGCGGAACTCGACGCCCTGCCCACCGAGGTTCTGCGGGCGCAGGCGTTCTCCAGGGCGCGGGCGAAACACGACATCGCCTTCTTCTGGTCGGTGCTGCGGCACCTGCCGGACGCCGACGACGCCGCCATCCTGGACGGGGCGCCCCACTCGATCGGTCCCACGGTCGACGAGGCGGTCGCCCTGTGGCGCGAGTTCGAGGGCCGCGACCTCGGGGAGCATGAGCCGCTGCTGCGCGCCGCCTTCATCGACTACCTGAGCAAACAATGACACCCGTCGTTTGAGAAGTCCGTTCCCGTGGGCATTCTCGCGGGCATGGCTCTCGGTAACCGGTACAAGACCGCACCCGGTGCGGGCACTCTTGCCGCACTCATACTCGTCCTGGTCTTCGGCAGCCCGTGGTATGCGGACTGGGCCCAGGAGAACACGTCCCCCGACACCGCGGGCGGCTGGTGGCTGCGGCTGCTGGCCTGGCCGCACTGGAGTTTCGACACCGACGACTCGTTGCGTGACGTGATCGTCGGCGACCTCAAGGCGATCCTGGTGGTCGTGCTGACCGCGCTCTTCCTCTACCTGCTGCCCGGTTCGCAGCTGGCCCGGGCGCGCGGCACGATCAGTCAGTTCTTCGCCGGCTGGGCCGCGTACATCTTCGCGGGCGGATTCGCCGCCCTGCTGGCCACCCTGTTCCTCAGCAACCCGTCCCTGCTCGGCGCGTTCAACGCGGCCGGCTCGGGCGCCCAGTACGGCCTGTTCACCGGCTGGATCGTCGGCCTCGCCTCGCTCGGCGGCTGGCGCGGCACCCGCTGACCTGGCGGCCGGTTCCGTGGCCTTGCCGAGGGGGCGAGGCCACGGCCGGTTCATGCCGTCCCACGACGGACGGTTTTGTCCCGGGCGTGCTCTCGGTAACATCTCCGGCCATGCCGGAACGGGAGACCCAAGGACACAGCGCACGGCTGCTCCGTGGCCTCGTCTGGGCGGGGGTGGTCCTCGCCCCGATGGCGGCCGCCTTCGTGCTGATCGGCGGCAACTCGAACTCGGTGCGGTTCGCGATCCTGCTGATCGCGGTCAGCGTCGTGCTGATCGGCGCGTCGGTGCTGGTCCGCAGCGATCCGGTGCTTCTCCGGATGGACATCGAGGACCGGGTCGCGCAGGAGGTCGAGGCCCTGCGGCGGGAGTTGCGGGCCGAGTTCGCCGAGGCCGCGTCCGCTCCGGCGCCGGTCCCGGCCGAGCCGCGACCGCCGCTGCCCGTGCGCAACACCGGCGGGCGGGCACAGGTCGCCGCGCCGCCGCCGGAACCCGACTACGGACACCGGCCCCAGTTCGTGCACCAGCCCGGCTACGAGCCTCAGCCGGAGTTCTCGCACGCGGATCTCGTCCCGCAGCCGGTCTCGCCCGGTTCCTACGACGGCTATGACCAGGGCGGTTACGACCAGACCGGCTATGACGAGACCGGCTACGACCAGACCGGCTACGACCAGCCGGAGTACGACCAGACCGGCTACGACGACTACCAGCCGGACTTCGCGCCGCAGCCGACCAACGGCCGCGCCTCGGTGCCGGGCATCGTCCACCCGGTCTCACCCGCCCGCAGCAGCGCCCCCGCCGGCCGGGCCAGCGCCGCGGTCCCGCCGCCCGCCACCGGAGCCGCCCGGGTCGCCGTGGCCGCCGTCCCGATGCCCGGCGCCACGCCGGTCGCCGCCGCCGCCGT
>NZ_JAGFNS010000042.1 GCF_017592555.1 Actinoplanes flavus
GCTTGCCGAGCCAGTCGTCGATCTTCACGTAAAGTGCGGTGAGAAGGGTGTTGATGTCTGTCGTCACAAACAGATCATCGACACCCTTCGTGTTTCGCATTGACAAGTGGCTGTGACAACTAGTCATTCGTACAGGACAGTTGCACACTCCTCGCGCTCAAGGAGTTAGGACTTACTCGTCTAGGGCCGGTGACCGAGCTGCGCGGAGATCCGCGACGCGGAGGTGAGGAGGTCGGCGACGGCTTCCTCGGTGTCCGCCTTGAAGCGCAGCGCCGGCCCGGCCAGGCTGATCACGGCCACCACCCGGGCGTCGTGGTCGAAGATCGGGGCGGCGACCGACGCGGCCCCGGCCTGGCGTTCGCCGAGCGAGGTGGCGTACCCCCGTTTGCGGACCGCGGCCAGGTCCTTGCGCAGCTTGGCCGGGTCGGTGATGGTCTTGTCGGTCACCGCCTCGAGCGGGTGCCGGGCGAGGTAGGCGTCGACCTCGAAGTCCGGCAGGAACGCCAGGAACGCCTTGGACGAGGCGCCGGCATTGAGCGGGAACGGGATGCCGAGGCTCACCTCGAGGCGCAGCTCCTGGTCGGGGACGACCTGGTCGACGTAGAGCCGGGTGTCGCCGCGGCGCAGCGACAGGGTGGCGGTCTCGTGGGTGCGCTCGGACAGGCGCTTGAGCTCGGGCGCGGCCATCGCGCGGACGTCGGTGCGGGCCAGGTACGCCCGGCCGAGGGCGACCGCGGCGTGGCCCAGCGCGTACCGCCGGGTGGCCGGGTCGACGGTGATCAGTTCGCGGCTGCGCAGCGCGGTGAGGATGCGGTGCACGGCCGCCTTGGTGAGACCGAGCGCGGTGGCGATCTCGGTCACCCCGAGGTCGGGCTGGTCGGTGCGGCCGAAGTAGAGCAACACATCCATCGCGCGCTCGACGGCGGCGATGGAACGGGACTGGCCTTCGTCCTCACTTACTGCCACTGCGAAACCCCCACGGAACAGGTACGGAACAAACTTCGCCGAACTCTAGCCTGCCATTTCGCGGTGCGAAACGACGTACCGTTCCGCGGTTGACACGACCAACCAGCGTCGTTACGTTCAGCGTAACGACGTTTCCTAGAGCGAAACAGTCCGCTGGAACGGAGCGCACGAGTGCCGGTCGACAGCACGACCTTCCGATCCGTGCTCGGACAGTGGCCGAGTGGCGTCTGCGTGGTGACCACGGTCGGTCCGCACGGCGTGCACGGGATGACCGCCAGCTCATTCTCCTCCGTCAGCCTCGATCCGCCGCTCGTGTCGGTCTGCCTGGGCAACCATCTGCCCAGCCGGGCGCTGCTGGGCGAGGCGGGCAAGTTCGCCATCAGCTTCCTCGGCAAGGATCAGGCGGACGTCGGCCGCCGGTTCGCCGGGCAGGAGCGCGACGTCAAGAACCGGTTCGCCGGCCTGGACTGGACCACCACCCCGAACGGGTGCCCGGTGCTCAGCGACGCGGTGGCGTGGCTGGACTGCACGGTCGCGCACGCGTACCCGGGCGGCGACCACACCATCTTCGTCGGCGCGGTGACCGACGCGGCCCTGCCCCGGGTCACCGCCCCGCTGCTGTTCCACTCGCGCAACTGGGTCCAGCTCGCCGACCCGCTGCCGTCCGCGGTGAACCTCACCGTCGACGTGGCCGCCGACGACCCGCTCGCCGGCGCGCTGCGGCGGGCCGGGGCCCGAGTGCGCGGCGACGGCCACTGCTTCGAGTTCTCGGCCGGCGACCCGCCCGCACCGGCGGCCGTCCGCGCCGCCAGGGAGTCCGGCGCCACCGTCATCGGGTGGGTGACCGACGCCTTCGATCCCGGCCGCGAGGACGAGGTGCTCGCCGGGGTCTCCGCCCTCGCCGCGCTCGGCTGCGACGAGATCGGCTGCGCCGAGTCGCTCGTCGCGCCGGCCTCGCCGTTGCAGGTCCGCCGGGTGCTCCAGGACGCGGCGGTCCGGGCCCGCCCGGCCGTCCTGCGCGTGCGCCTCTCCGGCGACAACCGTCTCGCCCTGGTCAACGCGCTGGTCGCGATGAAGAGCGGGGTCTCGCACTTCGACGTCGTCGCCCCCGGCTCCGGGTCGTCCGGGCTGCCGCTGGGCGACCTGCTCCACCTGTCCCGCCAACTCGAGGTCGCCGGCCCGCCCGACCTCGCCCACCTCAGGGAGTGACACGATGGCCGACCGACTCATCGGCGAGAAGCTCGTCGACGACATGACCGTCGAGGAGAAGGCCCGGGCCGCCCTCGTCGAGCAGGTGCTGCCGGCGCTGCGGGCCAGGGCCGACCAGGCGGACACCGACGGCGCCTTCCCGCGCGAGCACATCGGCCTGCTGCGCGACGCCGGCCTGATGGGCCTGATCGTCCCCGAGGAGTACGGCGGGCTCGGCGGCACCCTGCGGGACCTGGCCGCCGCCACGTACGCGATGGGCAGCGCCTGCCCGTCCACCGCGCTGGCCTTCTTCTTCCACAACACGTCGGCGTCGCGCGGGCTGCTGCCGCTGGAGGCGATCGAGTCCGGCCTGTTCTCCGCCGAGGAGGCGCCGGTGGTCAGGGCGTTCGCCGAGAAGGTGCTGCGGCTGATGTCCGGCGGCGCCTGGCTCGCCAACTTCGCCAGCGAGTCGGTGAAGTCGAGCGGCGCCAACATCGCGATCGCCACCACCGCCGTGCCGGCTTCCCGCGGGGAGACCGAGGGCTGGGAGCTGACCGGCGAGAAGTCGTTCGGCTGCGCCACCGGCATCGCCGACCACTACCTGGTCACGGCCCGGCTGGACGGCTACGAGACGGCCGACGGGCTGGTCATGTTCCTGGTTCCGCGTGACGCCGAGGGGGTGACCGAGCGGCCGTTCTGGAACGGGCTCGGCATGCGCGGCAGCGCCAACCACGGCATCCGCCTCGACGGGGTGTTCATCCCCCGGGAGGACGCGCTCACCGTACCGGGCGCGTTCGTGAAGATGTTGCAGTGCAGCCGCGGCAGCTTCGTCGGCAACCAGCTGGCCATCACGGCGGTCTACGTGGGCGCGGCGCAGGGCGTCTACGACGACACCCTGGAGCGGCTGACCCGGAGGACGTTCGCCGACACGGGCCGTCCGATCGCCGAGTCGCCCATGCACCAGGTGATCATCGGCGACATGACCGAGAACCTGGAACGGGCCTACCTGTGGCTGCGCCGCCAGCTGCTGCTCGAGACGTGCGAGCCGCCGATCGCCACCAAATCCGAGGTGTACGCGCAGTGGCGCATCGCCAAGGGCAGCATCTGCCAGGCCGCGTTCGACGTGGCGATCGGCGCCCTCAAGGCCTCCGGCACGTCGAACGCGACGATGAACGGCACGGTCGGCCGCACGCTGCGTGACCTGGCGATGGGCCTGGTCATGACGTTCCCGCCGGAGCGCGGCCGCCTGGAGGCCGCCTCGGTGATCACCAGCAACCGGGCCAACGACCTGTTCGCGAGCGTGGCCTCATGACCAAAGACCTGATCAACGGTACGTGGAGAGCGTGCACCACCGCGGTAGGGGTGGATCTGGAGAACCCGGCCACCGGTGAGGTGACCGGCCCGGCGCTCGGCTCGTCCGAGACCGGGGCCGAGGAGGCGCTCGCGGCAGCGGACGCCCTCGGCTCCTGGGACCTGCCCGCCACCGACCGCGCCGAGGTCCTGGACCGGATCGCCGCCGCGGTCGGCGCGGCCGCACCGGAGATCGTCGCGCTGGAGTCGGCGGCCACCGGCGTCCCGATCCGGCAGACCACCGGGCTCGGGATGATCCTGGCCGGCGCGTTCGCCCTGGCCGCCGGGCAGCTCCGGGCCGGCGTCCTGACCTCGACGGCGACCCGTGAGGACGGCCGGGAGGTGCTGGTCGAACGCCTCCCGTGGGGCCCGGCCGCCTGCCTGGTCCCGTGGAATGCGCCGGCTCCGATGGCCGCCCACAAGGTCGCCAGCGCGCTGGCCGCCGGCTGCCCGGTCGTCCTCAAGCCGAGCGAGTACGCGCCGTACGGCACCGAGCGCCTGGCCGCGGTGATCGACACCGTCCTGCGCGACGCCGGCGCCCCGCCCGCCCTGTTCCAGCTGCTGCACGGCGGCGCCGCGGTCGGCTCGCGGATCGTCTCGGATCCGCGGATCCGGGCCGTCTCGTTCACCGGCGGGCTCGGCGGTGGCCGGGCGGTCGCGGCCGCCTGCGCCTACGACATCAAGCCGGTGCAGCTGGAGCTCGGCGGCAACAACGCGCTGATCGCCCTGCCGGACGCCGACGAGGGCGCCGTGGCGCGGGCCGCCGCCGACCTGCTCACCACGCTGAACGGGCAGTGGTGCCGGGCGCTGGGCCGCCTGATCGTCCCGGCCGGCCGCGCGGAGGCCATCGCCGCGCTGGTCATGGCGCGTATCGACGATCTCCGGACCGGCGATCCCGCCGACCCGGCCACCGACTACGGCCCGCTGATCCATTCCGGACACCGCGCCGCCGTGGTCAAGGCTCGCGACGACCTGGGCGGGACCCTCGTCGCGTCCGATCTGACCGGGCCGGGCAACACGCTGGCGCCCGCTCTCGTGATCGGCGCCGACCCCGCGCGCACCACCGGCGAGATCTTCGGGCCGGTCGCCGCGGTGCACACCTATCAGACCGTGGACGAGGCGGTGGCGCTGGCCAACGGCACCCGGTACGGCCTGGAGGGCTACGTCTTCGGCGCCGACGAGGCGGCCGCTCTGGCCGTCGCGAGACGGGTCCGGGCCGGTGAGGTCAAGGTCAACGGGTCGTCGATCATGAGCCTGCATCTGTTCACCCCGCGCCCGGCCTGGGGGATCTCCGGCTACTCGGTGGAGGGCACCGCCGAGACCCTGCTGTTCTTCACCAACCCGCGGGTGGTCGGTGTGGAGAACGGCTTCGCGCTGCACAGCCGGTCATGAGCCACCGCGCCGAGCGGCTTCCCGGCGGGGCGAGGAAGATCCAGACATGACTGCCTCCGCACTGCGCGCGATTCTCGCGTCCGGCCGGGTCACCCACGTGCCCGGCGTCTACGACCCGGTCACCGCGGCGCTCGCCGTGGCGGCCGGTCACCGGGCCGTGCATTTGTCCGGCGCGGCCGTCTCGGCGATCATGCTGGGCCGGCCCGACCTCGGGTTCGTGCACGGCACCCAGATCGCCGACCGGGCCTCCACACTGGTCCCGGCCCTGGACGGTGTTCCGCTGATCGCCGACGCCGACACCGGGTACGGCAACCCGCTGCACGCCGTGTGGACCGCCCTCGCCTACGCCCGGGCCGGGATCGCCGGGCTGCACCTGGAGGACCAGGCCAGCCCGAAACGGTGCGGCCACCTGGCCGGCAAGGAGGTGATCCCGATCGGCGAGGCGGCCGCGAAGATCACCGCCCTGGCCGATCAGGCGCCGCAGATCGTGGTGATCGCCCGCACCGACGCGTACGCGGTGCGCGGGCTCGACGAGACGATCCTGCGCTGCCGGGCGTACGCCGAGGCCGGCGCCGACGCGGTGTTCCCCGAGGGCGTGGACAGCCTGGCGGACCTGACCCGCATCAGCGCCGCGATCCCCGGCGTACCGATCGTCGTCAACCGCAGCGAGGCCGGCGGCGAACGCCCGGCACGGACCGACGCCGAGCTCGCCGCGGCCGGTGTCCGTCTCGTCCTGCACCCGGTGTCCGCGCTGCTCGCCGCCATGCGCGCGGCGTCGCTGGCCTACCGGGCCATCGCCGAGGGCGGCACCGCCGACCCGGTCGACCGGATGCCGTGGGCCGCGTTCACCGCACTGGTCGGCCAGGACGAGGCGCTCGACCTCGACGCCCGCTACGTACCGAAAGGCTTGCAGACGTGAACCGCATCCTGGTCGCCGGCGCCGGGCCGGTCGGTCTCACCGCGGCCCTGGCCCTGGCGCGGCGCGGCTTCGCCGTGACCGTGTGCGAGTCCGGGGACGCGCTGGCCGCCGAGTCCCGCGCCTCCACGTTCCACCCGCCCACCCTGGAGATGCTCGACGATCTCGGCGTCGGCGCGGACCTGCACGAGCGCGGGCTGCGGTCGCCCACGTTCGCCTACCGGGACCGGCGCGAGGGGCTGGTCGCCCTGCTGGACCTGGCGGTTCTCGGTGACGACACCCGTTTTCCGTACCGGTTGCAGTGTGAGCAGTCGAAGCTGACGCCGATCCTGCTGGACCATCTGCTGCGGTACCCCGGCTGCCGGATCGAGTTCGGTTTCCACGTGGCCGGAGTGGCCGAGGACGACGGGGTCACCGTCACCTCCGCCGACGGCCGCGGACTCCACGGTGACTGGCTGATCGGGGCGGACGGCGCGCACTCGTCGACCCGGCGGGCCACCGGCGTCACCTTCGACGGCATCACCTATCCCGAGCGGTTCCTGGTCGCGTCGGTCGACGAGGAACTGCCGGACTGGCTCGACGACCTGGCCTCGGTCAACTACGTGTTCGACCCGGTCGAGTGGTGCGTGCTGCTGCGGACCCCGGACCACTGGCGGGTGCTGCTGCCCACCCCGGCCGAGACACCCGACGAGCAGGAGTACGGACGCCTCGGCTCCCGGCTGCGCGGCGTCTTCGACCCGGGACGGCCGTGGCGGGTCGCGCACGCCAGCATGTACCGCGTCCACCAGCGGGTCGCCACGTCGTTCCGTACCGGGCGGGTCCTGCTCGCCGGCGACGCGGCGCACGTCAACAATCCGCTCGGCGGGCTCGGCATGAACTCCGGCATCCACGACGCCGTCGCCTACGCCGCCGCCATCGCGACCGGTGACGATGCGGCGATCGGGGCGGCCGCCACCGACCGGCGGCGGATCGCCCTGGAGTACGTGCAGAGCGTTTCCCACCAGAACTACGAGCGTCTGCGCGCCACCGACCCGGACGCCCGTGCCGCCCACCTCGACGGCCTGCGCGCCATCGCCGCCGACCCGGCCCGCGCCCGCGAGTCCCTGCTGCGCAGCTCCATGATCACCTCACTGCGGCCGGTCGCCGCGTGACGCCGTCCGGCGCGGCGACGATCGCCCGGGAGAATCCCGCCCGTACCGATGAGATCGTCGGGGTGGTCGCCGAGACGGCGCCGGAGGCGGTCGACGCGATCGTCCGCGAAGCGGACGCCGACCAGCGGAGATGGGCGGCGCGGGCACTCCCGGACCGGCTGGCCGCGCTGGCGCGCGCCGCCGCCGCGATCGAGGACGCGGCGCCCGGGCTGGCCACCCTCCTGGCGCGCGAGTCCGGCAAGGTGGTCGGCGACTGCCGCGGCGAGCTGGGCTTCGCGGTCCGCTATCTGCGGTGGGTGGTCGAGCATGCCCCTTCGGCGTACGCGGACCGCGTGCTCGACGACGACCTGGGACGAATCGTCGAGCAGCGCAAACCGTACGGTGTCGTGGCCGCGGTCACGCCCTGGAACGCGCCGGTGATCCTGGCCATGCTCAAGATCGCGCCGGCGCTGGCAGCCGGGAACGCCGTCGTGGTGAAACCGTCGCCGCTCGCGCCGCTGACCGTCTCCCGGGTGGTGGACCTCTTCGGCGCGCCGGTCCGGGTGGTGCACGGCGGGGCGGACACGGGCGCCGCGCTGGTCGGGCACGAGCTGGTGCGGAAAGTGGCGTTCACCGGTGGCACGGCCGGCGGGCGGGCGGTGGCGGCGCTGGCCGGTGACCGGCTCACCCCGAGTGTCCTGGAGCTCGGCGGCAACGATCCGGCCGTCTTCCTCGACGACGCGCCGTTCACCGACGACGCGATGGACCGGCTGGTGATGGCCAGTTTCGCGACCAGCGGGCAGGTCTGCATGGCGGCGAAACGGATCTACGTGCCGTCGTCACGGCTGTCCGCCTTCGTCGGCGCCTACCTGGCCGCCGCCGACCGGGTCCTGGTCACCGGCGACCCGCTCGCCGACGGGGTGACCATGGGGCCGGTGATCTCGGCCGCCGCCCAGCGGGCCGCGCTCGCCCTGCGCGGCGGCGGAACCGTGCACGACCTCGGCCGGTTCGAGGGGGATCCGGCGAGCGGGTACTTCGTGCGGCCGGCGCTCGTCGTGGAGCCGGACCCGGGGTCGCTGCTGGTCGCCGCGGAGCAGTTCGCGCCGGTGGTGCCGGTGCTCGGCTACTCCGGCGAGGAGTCGGTGCTGGCCGCCGCGAACGCCGGGGAGCTGGGGCTGGGCGCGTCGGTGTGGAGCGCCGACGAGGAACGGGCGTTCGCGTTCGCGCGGCGGTTCGAGGCCGGGTTCACGTTCGTCAACACCCACAACCGCACCGGCATGAGCCTGCGCGCCCCGTTCGGCGGGGTGAAGCGCTCCGGCTGGGGTCGCGAGTACGCCCACGAGGGTCTCGCCGCATACGTCCAGACCTGCGTCATCCACGCCCCGGCCGCGTTCCGGCCGGGCGCCGCGGTGGCCGGGGGCGGGCCGTCGGCGTACCCCGCGGGGTGAGGGGCCGTCCCGGACAGCCGACCCCCTGGACGGTGACCCGCGTCACCACGGTTCACGGACGGCGGTCCCCCATCCGTCTCCCGGTCGCACATCGCGACCAAGGAGGAACAAGCCATGCACGAGATCCTGGTTCTCGGCGCCGGATACGCGGGCCTGATGGCGGCCACCAGCCTGGCCGGCCGCACCGCACGGCGCGACGACGTCCGGATCACGCTGGTGAACGGCGGCGACCGGTTCACCGAACGGCTCCGGCTGCACCAGGTGGCGACCGGGCAGCGGCTCGCCGAGCTCAGCATCCCGGCGGTCCTGGCCGGCACGAACGCCCGCCTGGTCACCGGCTGGGTGACGGCGATCGACCCGGCCGCCCGGACGGTACGGGTCGACGACGAACGGGTGCTCCGCTACGACACGCTGGTCTACGCGCTCGGCGGGGTCGCCGCCACCGGCGCCGTGGCGGGGGCGGACGAGCACGCGTACGCCCTGGACGGCGCGCCGGCCGCCGAGGCGCTGGCCCGCCGTCTGGCGGAGGTGGCCCGGCCGGGCGGCGGTTCGGTGGCCGTGTGCGGCACCGGCCTGACCGGGATCGAGCTGGCCACCGAGATCGCCGAGCGGCACCCCGGCCTGGCGGTCACGCTGCTCGGCACGGCCGCACCCGGCGCCGGTCTGGGCCGGCGCGCGCGGGCGCACCTGGACGGCGCGCTGGCCCGCCTCGGCATCCGGGTGCTGGCCGGCGCCGAGGTGGTCAAGGTGCTCCCGGGCGTGGTGGCGCTGGCCGGCGGCGCGACCGTCGAGGCCGACGTGGTGGTGTGGGCCGCCGGGGTGCGGGTCCCCCCGCTGGCCGCGGCGGCCGGCCTCACGGTGGACGGGTCCGGGCGGATCGTGGTGGACGGCGCCCTGCGCTCGGTGTCGCACCCGGAGATCTATGCGATCGGGGACGCGGCCGCGATCCGGCAGGGGTTCGGCGTCCTGCACGGCACCTGCCAGAGCGGCATGCCGACCGGCGCGCACGCGGCGTGGAACATCGCGCGGGAGCTGGACGGCCGGGAACCGGGCCGGTTCCGGTTCGGCTACCTGCACCTGCCGGTGAGCCTGGGCCGCGGCGACGCGGTCGTCCAGTTCACCCGGCCGGACGGCAGCCCGAAACGGCTGGCGCTGACCGGGCGGGCGGCGGTCTGGTACAAGGAGACCGTGAGCTCGTCTCCCTGGCCGTCCTTCCAGCGCATCCTCCGCAGCCCGGGCGCGGGCCGTCTCGCCTGGCGCCGCGGTGGCCGGCGGACCCGGTGAGCGCGCCGTTCGAGGAGCACCGGAGGCTGCTGTTCGCGGTGGCCTACCGCATTCTCGGCAGCGCGGCCGACGCCGACGACGCGGTCCAGGACAGCTGGCTGAAGTGGTCGGCCGCGGACCGCTCCCGGGTCGCCGACCCGCGGGCCTACCTGGTGCGGATCGTGACGAACGTGTCGATGGACCGGCTGCGGTCGGCCCGGGCGCGACGGGAGTCCTACGTCGGCCCGTGGCTGCCCGAGCCGGTGCCGACCGGCGCCGGCTCCGAGGACGACGCGGTCCGCGCGGAGTCGGTGTCGACCGGGCTGCTGATGCTGCTGGAGAGCCTCAGCCCGCTGGAACGCGCGGTGTTCGTGCTGCGGGAGGCGTTCGCGTTCAGCCATGCCGAGATCGCCGCCGCGGTGGACCGCTCCGAGGAGACGGTACGGCAGGCGGCGTCGCGGGCCCGGGAGCACGTGCGGTCGAACCGGCCGCGGTTCCCAGTCACCGCGTCCCGGCACCGGGCGGTGACCGAACGGTTTCTGGCCGCGGCGGGTGGCGGGGACATCAACACGTTGCTGGAGCTGCTCGCCCCGGACGTCACCCTGTGGACCGACGGTGGCGGCAAGGTGCGCCAGGCGCTGCGGCCGGTCCGCGGGGCGCAGCCGGTGGCGGCCTGGTTCGCGGGCATCATGAGGCGGCCCTACGAGGGGGTCGCGCCGGCCGCGATGACCGCCGAGATCACCGGGCTGAGCGGTGCGCCCGGCGTCGTGATGCGCGGTGGCGGACGGGTCCTGGCGACGCTCACGCTCGACCTCGACGAGCACGGCCGGATCGTCGCCATCCACAACGTGGCCAATCCCGACAAGCTGGGCGCCGTCACCGCCGGAGTCGTGCGCGACCTGCGGTGACGGGCGGCTTTCCGCGATCCCCGGAGCGGAAAGCGCGGCGGCCGGGGGCGGTCAGGGCGTCGTGTAGTCGACGACCGCGCGGGAGACGAGCAGCGGGCGGACCCAGGCGCCGAACTCGCGGTGGGCCGGATGGTCCTGGTAGGCCCGCAGGTCGCCGGCGTCCCGGTGGGTGGTGCGCAGGAACAGATGCCAGGAGACGTCGGTGGCGAGCTCGTCCACCGCCACCTCCAGGGACCGAATCTGCGGAACGACCTCCGCGAGCTCTTCCAAACGCGGCCTGGCCTTGGCAGCATCGCCCGCATCGGAGAACTTCATCAGTACGACATGCGTCAGCATCTTGCATCCCCAAAATCTTTGTCATCGAGATATCTGTTGCGCAGACGGCACCCGAGTGTAAATTTGGGAAACGCCGTTTCGCTAGGGGGAACCGGATGCCCGGTGTCGCAGTGCCCAATGCCGCAGTGCCCGACGCCGCGGCGCCGACCATGGTCCGTGTCGCCGCCGCCCAGATCGAAGCCGGCCAGGACGAAGCCGCGAATCTCGCCGCCTGCCTGCGGGTCATCGACGCCGCGGCCGGGCAGCGGGCGCAGCTCGTGGTGCTGCCCGAGTTCTGCAACCATCTGTCCTGGTACGCGTCTCGCGCCCAGGCACACGAGCGGGCCACCCGGCCGGGCGACGCGTTCCTGACCGCCGTCGGCGAGCGGGCCCGCCGGCACGGCATCTGGATCAAGATCAATGTCACGCACGCCCACCCGGACGGGACCACCGGCGGCACCAACTTCCTGTTCGACCCGGCCGGCGCGGTGGCCGGCACCTGCGACAAACAGACCCTGATGGGCGCCGAGAACGACTTCCTGGAGCCGGGCGCCACGGTCGGGCCGGTGCTGGCGACCCCGCTCGGGCGGATCGGGATGTACGCCTGCATGGAAGGCGTCATCAACGAGGTCGCCCGCGGGCTGGCGCTGCGCGGCGCACAGGTGCTGCTCAACAGTCTGAACAGCTTCGCCCTGGACGAGGCCGACCTGCACATCCCGGTCCGCGCGGCGGAGAACAAGGTGTGGGTGGTCGCCGCCAACAAGGTCGGGCCACTGCTGCCGCGCGAGGAGCTGCCCGCGATCGCCGCGCGTCTCGGGGTGCCGCCGGAGTGGCTGCACGGGGCCGGCGAGTCGCAGATCGTGGCGCCGGACGGCACGGTGGTCGCGAAGGCGCCGCGCACCGGCGAGGCCGTGGTGGTCGCCGACATCGACCCGGCGCTGGCCGACGACAAACGGCGGCCGGACGGGACGGACATCTTCGCCACCCGGCGCCCCCATCTGTACGGGCCGATCGGTGAGCCGCCGGCCGGACGCCGCCGCCCGCCCGGGGCGCCGGTGCTGCACACGGCGGTGGTCCGCGATCCGGCGCTCCTGCGCGACGCCGTCGACAAGGGCGCCCGGCTGGTGGTGATGCCGCAGTCGGCCGGTGATCCGGCGGCGCTCGCCGCGGCGCTCGACGGCACCGATGCCCACGTCGTCACCACCGCACTGGAGGACGGCGTCCCGACCGGCCTGTTGATCTCCCGGGACGGCGTCGTGGCGCGTCAGCCCCGCCTGCACGACCGCCCCGGCGAACCCAGCGCGGCCGGCGGAAGCGGCGCGGCCGGCGGAATCGGCGCGGCCGGCGGAATCGGCGCGGTCGGTGGGCCTGGTGTGGGGATCGTTCCGATCGATCTGGAGTGGGGCCGGCTGGCGATCATCGCCGGGGAGGACGCGCTCTATCCGGAGACGTTTCGGCTGGCCGCGTTGCTGGACACGGATGTCGTGGCGGTCCCCTACGCGGCCCAGGAGGACTGGGAGCTCGCTCTCGGCCTACCGGAGCGGGCCGCCGAGAACCGGCTCAACCTGGTCGTCGCCACCCCGATCGGCCAGCCCGCCGCGATCTTCGCGATGACCCCGGACTTCACCCTCTGGACGAAGTGGGAGGGGCCGTTCACCGGCCGGATCTCCACGCCGGTCCGTACCGACATCCCGGCCGGCGAGCCGATCGGCGCGGCCGACGTCGCTCCGGCACAGGCCGCGAACCGTCTGGTCTCACGCAACACCGATCTCGTCGACGGCCGTCCCTGGCGCCTGGTCGACGCATTGATCCGTTAACGACGCATTGACTTCATACACACATTGACTTGACACAACGCATTGATTCGATATCGAAGGGTGCACATAGTGGCCGAGACGATCCAGCATGTAGAGGACATGGTCGACAACTCGCCGGCCATCGACGTGCACGACACGTTCAACTTCTACCGGCAGCTCCTCGCCGATCTGAAGGCGAAGATCGACGCCCGGTTCGAGTTGAGGCGTGACCCGTCCACCCTGGGCCTCCAGACGTACGGCAGCTACCCGGACGGCCCGGGCGGCTCCCTGGAGGCGTACTCCGGGCCGGAGATCGACTGGCTGGTCCACTCGTGGATCGGCAACCCGGGTGCCAGCTTCGCCAACCTGCACCTGACCGCTTGGCTCGGCCCGCAGGTCAAGGTGCCGCACCTGGGCATCGCGCTGCTGGTGTGGCCGGGCGGCTGGTTCTACTTCGACTCGGTGCCGCGGACCAATCTGGTCGAGGACGGCGAGTACTACGACAAGTACTACGAGCCGGTCAACGAGGAGTGGCTGGAGCTGCGGGGCGACCCGGAGTTCGACTACTTCGTGAGCCGGGCCGGGTTCATCCGGGCGAGCCTGTCGCCGACCGCGTACTGCTTCTCGTTCGAGCGTTCGCAGCGCAATCTCGACATCGTGGCGGCCCGGGCGCACGCGCACGTGGACCGCTGGCTGCGCTGGGTCGATGAGGCCGAACCGGTGCCGGCGGAGGAGCGGGCGGCACTGGCCGCGACCGACGAGACGATCCGCCGCAACATCGCCGAACGGGACCCGGCGAACGTGATGGGGGTCCGGTTCTTCGGCGAGGAGACCACGAACAAGCTGGTCCGCGCCCTCTGGGGCGGCGACCGTGAGCTGCCGCGGCCCGGAACGCCGGAAACGGCGACCGGGAAACAGGCGACCACGGAAGGGGTGGCCGAGGAAACAGCGGTCCAGGAAACAGCGACCGGGAAACAGGCGACCACGGGAACGGCGGTGGGGTGATGGGCGTCCGGTCGGTCTGGTGGGCCGCTGCGATTCCCGGCGCGGACAAGCCGTTCGACACCGCGCATCTGCGGGTCTTCTACCCGTCGAAGCCGACCGGGTCGGACGCGGAACGGCTGTCCGGTGTCTTCCCCGCCGATCCGGCGCACGCCCCGTACCCCGTGGTGTTGATCGTCTCCGGGGTGAACGTCGGCCAGGAGGCCTATCGCTGGCTGGCGGTCGAACTCGCCTCGCGCGGTTTCGTGGCCGTCACCTACGACTGGGTGGGTGAGCTGTTCGGCGGCTTGAAGGGCATCACCCCGGGCGTCGAACTGGCGGCCGCGAAGCCGGAAACCTACGGCACGCGCGCCACCACGCCGTCGGTGCCCGCGGTGCTGGAGGCGCTGGCGACCATGACAGGCCCGACCGAGGGATTGCTCGACATGCGAAATGTCGGGCTGATCGGGCATTCGGCGGGCGGCACCGTCATCCTCCAGAGTGCCCGCTTCTTCCCGCAGGTGAGAGCAGTGGCGGCCTACGGCACGCACACCATGGTCGCGACGATGCTGGGCTGGCCGGCCGGCACGGTTCTCCCGGCTCAGGTGGACTGCCCGGTGCTGCTGATGAACGGCGAGAACGACGGCGTCATCAACGGCTCGGCGGACCGGTACGGCGAGGATGCCGCGACCAGGCGGGATCCGATCAGCCGCACCTTCGACGAGGCCCTGCCCCCGGCGGACGGCGCGAACGTGCAGGTCACCTTCGCCGGGGCGAACCACTTCGGGATCGTGCACCCGGTCGACGGCACCGCCGCCCGTGCGTTTCTCGACGCCGAGGCCACCACCGATCCGGCGGCCACCCGTGCCGCCCTCGTGGACGTCACCGCGGCGTTCCTCGACATCCACCTGCGCGGCGCCTCCGGTGACGTGCTCGACAAGGCTCTCCAGAATCCCGACATCGCCGGCATCCGGCGGAGGTGACAGCCATGCTCAAGAACTTCTGGTACGCGGTGGAGTTCTCCGACCGGGTGACCACCAAGCCGGAGCGGATCACGGTCCTCGGGCAGTACCTGGTGATCTACCGGACGCCCAGGCAGGGACGGGTCGTCGCGCTGAGCGATCTGTGTGTGCACCGGGGGGCCGCGCTCTCCGGTGGATGGCTCGACGACGACAGGATCGTGTGCCCGTACCACGGCTGGGAGTACGAGCCGGACGGCGCCTGCGTCAAGATCCCGGCGAACCTGCCGGGGCGGGGCATTCCCCGGAAGGCACGGGTGGATTCGTACCCCGTACAGGAGAAATATGGTTTTGTCTGGGTCTTCATGGGCGATCTCCCGGAGGAGGAGCGCCCGCCGATGCCGGTGTGGCCGGAATTCGACGACCTGGTGGAGAACGGCGGCAGGTTCCGCACGGTGACCGGCGAGTTCCTGTGGAAGGCCAACTACGAGCGGATTCTGGAGAACGGCTGCGACATCGCGCACGCGCCGTTCGTGCACGCCGGCCGTTTCGGTAACCCGGACATGCCGCAGGTGCCGGACTACGAGGTGGAGCATCCGGACGAGTGGTCGGCGTTCGCGACGGTGGATCTGCACCCGCCGAAGCCGAGCGGCCTGTGGGGGAAGTTCGGCCGGCTGATCGGCAACGATCTGAAGAAGCGGCCGCCGGTCACCACGTCGGCCGGCTGGATGCTGCCGAACATGATCAAGCTGCACGTGCGGCTGCCGATCGGCGACATGATCATCTACGACACGAACATCCCGATCGACGAGACGACCACGCTGGTCAAGTGGGTCGCGCTGCGCACGTTCTTCACCGGGAAATGGGCCAACCGGGACGCCGTCAACCGGACGATGCGGATCTTCTACGAGGACGCGGCGGTGGTCGACAAGGTGCGGCCCGAGCTGCTGCCCTTCGATCTCGGCGCCGAGCTGCACATCAGGAGCGACATCATCGCGGTCGAGTACCGCCGCCGGCGCCAGGAGCTGGCCGACAAGGGCTGGCTGCTGAACGAGGAGGACTTCATCACCGGTGACGTGCCGAAACGCACCGCCACGGTGATTCCCTCGCCGGCCCGCCGGGAGAACCCGGAGCTGTCCCGCGCCTGGGTGCACAAGGCCCGTGGCGAGCACCCGACCGTCGCCGCCGCCCGCCTGATGGGCGCCGATCCCGAAGAGGAAACCACGTGAGCCTGCCCGCCGCCCTCTCCGACACGACGCTCGAGAAGATCCTCGCCCGTTTCGCGGTCTCCCTCGCCGAGGACCGCGACCTCACCTCGCCCATGAGCCCGGACCCGGTCGGCGGGATCACAATCTTCCGGGGTACGGGCACCGTCGTCAAAGTCGTGAACGTGTCGCTGGTCGTACCGATGATCGGTTTGGACAGTCACATGATCTTCGCGTTCACCGCCCCCGACTCGGGCGTGCCGCACTTCACGCTGGACTCGGTGGCCAATGGCGAGAACTACGCGTTCCACCTGGATCTGATCCCCCGGATCGATCTGGCCACGTCGCTGGACTACCTGGATTCCGTGTACGAGCCGCTGACCGCTCTGTATCAGGAAGTGCGCGGCCGCGAGGGTCTCACGCCGGCCCACCTCACGCCCCGCCAGTACGCCCTGATGTCGCCGTGGATGCTGGTGAACCGGGCGACCGCGGCGGCCTTCGAGGGCATCGGCGACGCGGTCGACGCCTACCTGTCGCACTGGGCCGCGCTGGTCGAGAGCGGTGTGAAGGCCGAGGGCACCGCCGCTCGGGACGCCGCCCACCGCGAGCTGCTGTTCAGCCCCGAGATCGACCCGGTGTGGAAGCAGACGGTCCGTCTCCTCGGCGAGGAGCAGAGCGAATCGGTACGCCGGGCGCTGGTGAGCAATGACTGAGCCGTCCACCTGGCAGAAACGCATCGCCGGCGAGTGGCACGGGCGGCCGTCGCTGTTCGACCACAACGGCACGTGGTGCGGGTTCGAGGAGATCCGGCGGTCGTCGGACTTCGTGGACGGCGTCACCACGTACCGGATGGATGGTGGTCTGATCGGTGGCGGCCCGCTGGCCGGGCAGTTCCGGCTGGGCGCGCCGTTCTCGTTCGGCGTCGTCGATTCGGACGCCGACCGGGTCTACACCGGGCCGGACTTCTTCGGGACCGGGCAGCCGTACGGGTCCTTCGTCGACTCGCACTACTACGGTCCCGGCTGGCAGGTCGACCTCAACACCTGGAACCAGGTGCTACCGGACGGCGAGACGCAGGTCTACTCGTCGGTGCTCTACCAGGGGTGGGCCGTGGTGGGCTGCTTCAACGGCCTCTACACGCGGGTCTCGGACCGGGTCGAGTCCCTGATCGAGGCGGAGACCCGCAACGGCTCGGTGCCGTACATCCTGCCGACCAAGCAGGCCGGCGCGTTCACCGGCGAGCTGGAGCTGTGGGGCGCCGACCAGAAGCTGCGCGGCACGGTGTCGGCGTCGATCGGGCTGGAGCCGGTCGACCTGCTCCGCACCCGGCGGACGGTGTCCTGGCGGGGCGCCGGCCTGGACCGGGTGTTCACCGTCGAGACCCGGCGCGACGGCAACCGGCTGTTCTTCGAGGGGCCGCGGGCGTGGGGCAACGCGATCGGGTTCGGGCGGGCGTCGTTCCAGTCGCTGCACTTCACCGACGTGTGGAAGGTCAGGGCGCGGGAGTTCTCGATCGACGCCGAGCCCGGGATGTCGGCCGGTAGGCGGCTGGCGGTCGTCTACGAGCTGTTCCACGGCGGCAACCTGGACTCGGTGCTGCACGGTCTCCTGGAGTGGACCTCATGACCGTCGTGGTGGTCACGGGTGGGACGCGCGGGATCGGGCAGGGGCTGGTCCGGGCGTTCCTCGATCAGGGCGCGTCTGTCGCCTACTGCGGACGGACGGTCCCCCCGGATGGACCGGCTGAGGCGCTCGCTGTGGCCGCTGACGTGACAGATCGGGCAGATGTCCGAAAACTCTGGGATGCCGCGGTCGACAAATTCGGAAAAGTCGATATCTGGGTCAATAATGCCGGGATCTCCCATTCACGGCGTCCGCTGTGGGACCTTCCACCGGCGGAGATCGATGCGGTCGTCGGGCTCAACCTCCACGGCACCCTGCACGCCAGTGCGGTCGTCCTCGAAGCGATGCTCGCCCAGGGGCACGGCGCACTGTGGAACATGGAGGGGCTCGGCTCGAACGGGCAGATCGTGCCCGGCCTGACGCCGTACGGCGCGACCAAGCGGGCCCTCACCTACGCCACCCTGGCGATGGCCAAGGAGCTGAAGGGCACCCCGGTCAAGGTGGGCCTGCTCTCCCCCGGCATGGTCGTCACCGACCTGCTCGTCCAGGACTACGACCCGGCCGAACTGGAGAAGGCCAAGAAGATCTTCAACATCCTGGCCGACCGGGTCGAGACGGTCACCCCCTGGCTCGCCGCGAAGGTGCTGGCCGGCACGAGGAACGGCGGCCGGGTCGCCTGGCTCACCGGACCGAAGGCCGCCTACCGGTTCGCCACCGCCGGATTCCGCAAGCGTGACCTCTTCGGGGACGCTTGATGGACTATCCGATCATCCTCGCGATCGAGGACTTCGTACCGGTGATCTTCGGGACCGTGGGGTTCGCCCTGCTCGCCCGGACCGCGCCGGTGGAGCCCGCACGGACGGCCGGCCTCGCCGGCGCCGTGCTCATCGGCGCCGGCGGCATCGCCAAATGCGTCTGGAAACTCGGCTATTCGGCCGGCGCCGGCGACTGGAAGCCGCTCGAACAGTCGCTGTTCCCGCTGATGGCGGCCGGCGCCGTGCTGCTGTCCTGGTCACTGGCCGTCACCGTACGCCGGGGCAGGCCGACCCGGTCCTGGCCGTTCGGGCTGGCCTTCGGGCTGTGCGTGGCCGGATCGGTGCCGGCCGGCAGCCTCGACCCGCTCTTCGTCGCCGCCACGCTGGGCGTGACCGCGGTCAGTGTGCTCGGCGCGATCGTCGCGGGCCGCCACCGGCAGTGGTGGGCGGTGTCCCTCTACGCGCTCGGCCTGGTCCTGGTGACGGGCCTGGTGCCGCTGCGGTCGTCCGGCGACCATCACACCCTCGCCTTCCAATGGCTCGAACAGTCGATCAACACCGCCGCGCAGGGCTGCCTCCTCATCGCCGCGTGGCTCACCCTTCGCGCCACCCGTCCCGCACCGATCGGAGCCCGGAGATGACCGACGCCCTCGGCTGGCGCCGCAAGTTCGGCGTCATCGCCCCGTCCACCAACACGATCGTCGAGCCCGACTTCTACGCGATGGCCGTACCCGGCGTGACCTCGCACTTCTCCCGCATCCACATCCGCAACCAGAACCTGTCCGACGACGCCGAGTTCGAGAACCTGCTGGTCCAGATCCGCGCCGAGATCGGATTCGCCTGTGAACGGGTGCTCACCTGCGAACCGGACTACATGGTGATGGGCATGTCCGCCGAGACGTTCTGGGGCGGCGTCGAGGGCAACCGCGAATTCGTGGCCCAGATCAGGGAGATCACCGGCCTGGACGTGGCCACCGGCGCCGAGGCGTGCGAGCGCGCCCTCACGCTCTACGGCGCCCGCAAGATCGGCGTGGTCACCCCCTACCAGCCGGTCGGCGACGCGAACGTGGTCCGCTTCTTCGGCGAGATCGGCTTCGAGGTCACCGCCATCGAGGGTTTGAAATGCCCCACCGCGGTCTCCATCGCCCACGTGACCGAGGACGAACTGCGCGCCGCCATCCTCACGGTCAACACCCCCGACGTCGACGCCATCGTCCAGTGCGGCACCAACCTCTCCATGATCCGCCTGGCCGACGAGGCCGAACGCTGGCTGGGCAAACCGGTGATCGCCATCAACGCGGCCACCTGGTGGATGGCCCTCCGGGAGAACAACATCAACGACAAGGTGTACGGCGCGGGCTCCCTGCTCCGCGACCACTGACCGCACCGCCCGCCCGGCTCCCGGGGTCGAGGTCCGCGTTCCGCTTCCGGCTTTCCTTTCCGGTACGCGCGACCTTGCCCCGTCCGGTTCAGGGCCGTTCCGCCCCGCCGCGCGATCTCACTGCCCACTCCGGCCCGTGCCGCGCCCGCCGGGCGCAGATCGGTGGTCACCCTCGACCCGGCCGAGCCGCACCGGTGTGCTGACCGTTGCCGGATCCCGATAGATTCGCCCGGCTCACCCAGCTTCGTGGTGAGCCGGACAGCGAAAGAAGATCGATGAAGAAGACCACGCTCCAGGCCGGTGCCGCCGCCCTGGCCGCCGCCGCCATGCTGCTCGCCGGGTGTGGCAGCTCCGACTCGAGCGACACGGCGTCCACGGGCGCACCGGCCGCCACCCAGGCCGCCGACAACGGGGTGGCCGCTCTCACCGCCGACGAGATCCTGGCCAAGGCCAAGGAGGCGCTGAAGAAGGCCGGCTCGTACCACGTCAAGGGCAGCGCCACCCAGGACGGCACCGAGATGGCCATGGACTTCCGGGTCTCGGGCGTGAACTTCGCCGGGACGCTCTCGATGGGGCAGGGCGACGTGGAACTGCTGCTCGTCGACGGCAAGCAGTACATGCGGCCGTCCGAGGGCTTCTACACGATGCTCGGGATGGGCGAGACGGCCAAGACGGTGACCGCCGCACTGGGCACCAAATGGCTGGAGGTGTCCGCCACGGACAAGAGCATGTCCAGCATCTTCGGCATCGTGAACATCGACGAGATGCTGTCGTCGACCGGCACGGCCGCCAAGGGCGAACCGGCTCAGCTCGACGGGCGGCCGGTGATCACCCTGACCGACAGCGACGATGCCACGTCGAAACTGTTCGTCGCGACGACCGGTGAGCCGTACCCGCTACGGATGGGCGAGGCGACCGGTGACGGGATCACGTTCACCGAGTTCGGTGACACCTTCGCCGACATCAAGGCGCCCGCCGCCGACCAGGTCCTCGACATGGCGGCCCTGACCGGCAAGAAGTAGGACTACCAGCACCTTCGACGCTCCGGTGTGCGATTCACCTCATTTTGCAGGCCGTCAAGTTGATCGAATCGTTGCCGGAGGCCGATAGATTCGCCCAGCTCACGCAGGTTCCTGGTGAGCCGGACAGCGAAAGAAGATCGATGAAGAAGACTACGCTCCAGGTCGGTGCCGCCGCCCTGGCCGCCGCCGCCATGCTGCTCGCCGGGTGTGGCAGCTCCGACTCGAGCGACACGGCGTCCAAGGGCGCGCCGGCCGCCACCCAGGCCGCCGACAACGGGGTGGCCGCTCTCACCGCCGACGAGATCCTGGCCAAGGCCAAGGAGGCCCTGAAGAAGGCCGGCTCGTTCCAGGTCAAGGGCAGCCAGACCACCGACGGCACCACCGTGAGCATGGACTTCCGGATCGCCGGCGACGACTTCGCGGGCACGATGTCGATGGGTGACGGCGCCGACGTGGAACTGCTGTCGGTCGGCGGCAAGCACTACATGAAGCCGGCCGAGGGCTTCTGGGCCATGCTCATGGGCCCCGAGCAGGCGAAGAAGATGGTGGCGGCCACCGGCGGCAAGTGGGTGCTGGTGCCGGCCAAGGACCAGACCGCGACCGGCCTGTTCGCCAGCGCGAACGTCGACGAGCTCCTGAAGCCGACCGGCAAGCTGGCCAAGGGCGAGGCCGCGAAGGTCGGCGACACCGCGGTGATCACCCTGACCGACGCCGGCGACGCGACGGCGAAGCTGTTCGTGGCGACGACCGGCGACGCGTACCCGGTGAAGATCGGCGCGGACGCGGCGGGCGAAGGCATCCTGTTCAGCGAGTTCGGCGCCACCTTCGCCGACATCAAGGCTCCGGCCGCCGGCGAGTTCATCTCCCAGTCGAGCCTGGGCAAGTAGTTCCTGCCGGATCGGGGGTGTGGGACCGGCCCCGCGCACAGCCGGGCCCACACCCCTGAACCGTCCTCCCCTCGGGCGGGCGCAGGCGGGAGAGGCCGCCCTACCGAAAACCCGCCACCCGGCGCCGGCGCGCCGGCAGCAGGACGAGCAGGCCGATACCGGGCAACAGCAGCGCGCTCCCGATCAGTACGACGGTGGCCCACTCCTGGCCCGGCCCGGTCTTGGGCAGGGCGCCGGTGGCCGCACTGGAACTCTTCGACGAGCTGGCCGTCGCCGACTTGGTCGAGGTCGACGTTGTGGTGGACGTAGCCGTCGGCGACGTGGTGGTCCCACCGCCGGTGCCGAACGAGATCTTCACCTGGACCTTGTTGGCCGCCACGTCCTCCTCGCTGTGGCTGGACGGAAGCAACTGCGCCGCGATCACACAACCGTCATCGCAGGTCTTGGCCCCGTCGCTCCACGATTTGGCGATGGTGAGGGTGAGCGTCTTGGTCTTGCCGGAGCCGTCGGTGGAGACGAACTCGGCACCGCCGGTGAGATTGCAGTCGGTGGCGGTGGCCGGGTCGGCGATGCACTGGCCGAGCGCCAGGTCGGTGAGCCCGGCCTTGAACCCGGTCCCGTAGACGGTGATCTTCTCGCCGTCGGCGATGCCACTCGTCTTGGAGACGTGCAGTTCGGGCGCGGCCAGGGCCGGAGCCGTGTCGACGAGCACGACCGCGAAGGCGCAGATCAGGCCGGCGGCGACCGAGGCGGCCAGCCGGCGCAGGTGGCGGGAAAGAACCATGGAAAGAACCTCCATCATGGGTACGGGCAGTCAGCCGGCCGGCTCCCCGAAACGGGCCGACGAGCCGGCCGACTCTCCAGAACCGGCCGATGAGCCAGCCGACTCTCCGGAGCGGGCCGACAAGCCAGCCGACTCTCCGGAGCGGGCCGACAAGCCAGCCGACTCTCCGGAGCGGGCCGACAAGCTGGCCGACTCCCCCGAACCGACCGATTGGTCAGCCGGTTCTCCGGAGCGGGCCGATAGGCCGGCCGGATCACCGGAGCGGGCCACGGCAGCCTGGTCAGTGCCGAGGTAGGACAGGACGACCGCGGGGTGGGTCCGGACCTCGTCCGGCGTCCCGTGGGCGATGACCGTGCCGGCGTCCATGGCGATCAGCCGGTCGGCGACGCGGGACAGCAGCGGCAGGTCGTGTTCGATGACGAGGATCGTGGTGCCGAGTTCGGCGCGGACGCGCAGCATCAGGTCGCCGAGGGCCTTGCCGTCGGCCTGGGTGAGGCCGGACGACGGCTCGTCGAGCAACAGCAGCCGGGGACGCAGCGTGAGCAGGCAGCAGAGCTCGACGACGCGGCGGGTCCCGGTGGAGAGCTCCCCGACCGGCCGTCCGGCCAGCCAGTCCAGCCCCATGGCGGCCAGCGCGGCATCCGCCTGAGCCGCCTTGACCGCTTCCGATCGCTGATCACCGATCAGGTCCGCAGCCAGCCGCACCGGCGCGGTCCGTTCGGCGGCGACCATCACGTTCTCCCGGACGGTCATCGCCGGGAAGAGCCGCGCGTCCTGGAACGATCGCACCAGCCCGGCCCGCGCCCGCCGCTCCGGAGTCCAGCCGGTGACAGCGCGCCCCTGATACCGGACCACACCGCCGTCGGCCGCGGTGAACCCGGCGAGGATCTCGAAGAGCGTCGTCTTCCCGGCGCCGTTGGGCCCGATGATCCCGACGATCTCACCCTCGGTGACGGCGAACGTGGCGTCCTGCACAGCCCGCACCCCACCGAACGCCCGCCGGATCCCGGCCACCTCCAGCAGCGGCCCGGTCTCCTCCCCCGGCACCCCCGGCTCCGCCCGTTCCAGAGGCTCAGCGGGCAGCCGTGCGATGTTCCAGAGCCGCGGCTTCTCCCCCGCGACGGTCGCCCCTGCCTCCCGCAACCTCCCATCTTGGACAGAACCCGCACGCCGCCCAGCGAACGATGCCTCCGCCCCGGCGCCGGCTCCCACCCGGCCCCCGAGCCCTTCGTCCGTGGCCCCCATGTTTCCCGGCTCCGGCCGCGTGGACCATGGTTCTGCGGATCCTAGGTCCCCAGATCCCTGGCTCGCCGATCCTAGGTCCGCGGATCCGTGACTCACGGCCCCCAGGCCCGCGGACCCCAGGCCCGCGGACCCCAGGTCCGCCGATCCCTGGCCCGCCGATCCCAGACCCGCAGATCCTGGGCTCACGGATCCCTGGCCCGCCGATCCCTGGCCCGCCGATCCCAGACTCGCAGATCCCAGGCTCACGGATCCCTGGCTCGCAGATCCCAGGCTCACGGATCCCTGGCCCGCCGATCCCAGACTCGCAGATCCCAGGCTCACGGATCCCTGGCCCGCCGATCCCAGACCCGCCGATCCTGGGCTCACGGATCCGTGGCTTGCGGATCCCAGGTCAGACGATCCCCTCCCGGCCTGTGTCTCCGCCGGGTCAGGATCAGGGTCCGAAGTGGAAGCCACATCTGCCGAGGAGGGATCCGCATGGGCAACACCCGCAAGAGTCGAATCGGCGCCCGCCAGAACAGATCCGGCGTGTTCGTCGAACGCCTCGGGAAACCCCGTGGCCGGGACGGCATCCGGGACGGCATCCGGGACGGCATCCGGGACGGCATCCCGGATGGCAACAGAGATCGCGGCATTGGTATCCGGGTCGGCGACGCCCGAAGCAGCGGCACCCAAAACAGCCTCGTCCGAAGCGGCGGCACCCGAAACAGCGGCACCCGAAACAGCCACATCCGAGGCGGCGGCACTCGAACCAGCGGCAACCGAAACAGCGGCCCCCGAAGCTCCGACATCCGGAACGGCGGCGCGCGGAACGGTGGGGCGGCGTTCGTGGAGGCGGGTGAGGACGGTCGCGCCTGCGTGTGCCAGGTGGTGGGTGACGTTGGCGAGACCGTGGCGCTCACCCCACGCGACGAGGCGCCGCCCCAGGCGCGGGGCGCCGCGGGCGAGGAAGCCGCCCAGACCGTCCGGCATGAGGATGACCACGAGCAGCCAGACGAGGGTGAGTGCCGCCTGTCCGGGGATGCCGAGGGGGTGGAGCAGCGGCAACCCCACGATGATCACCGAGCCGAGCAGCGCTCCCCCGGTGCGGGCCAGCCCGCCGACGACCGCGATGGCGACCACGTCGATGCTCGCCCCGGCCGGGAAGTTGTTGATGCTCAGCTGCGACTGTCCGAAGCCGATCACCACGCCGCCGAGGCCCGCGAGGGCGCCGCCCACGGCGTAGGCCTGAAGTTTGCGCAGCGGGGCGGTCACGGTGAGGGCGCGTCCCGCCTCCTCGTTGTCACGCAGCGCGAGCAGGAGGCGGCCGAAGCCGCCGCCGCCGAGGCGGGCCGTGACCCACCAGCCGAGTCCCAGGAGCAGCAGGGCGAGAAGGTAGTAGTCGGTGGCGACGCCGACGACGTAGCCGTGCCACACCGGGTAGGGCGTGTCCAGCCCGTCGCCGAGCAGGAACGGCTGGCGCAGCAGCCAGCCGCTGGTGGCGAGCGCGAAGGCGAGGGTGGTGACGCCGAGGGCGACGCCGCGCAGCCGCATGGCCGGGATGCCGACGAGGATCGCGGCGAGCCCGCCGGCCGCGCAGCCGGCGACGGTGCCGAGGAACATGTTGCCGGTGCGCGTGGCGACCTGGACGGCGACGGCGGCGCCGATGCCGGCGAAGCCGAACTGGCCGAGCGACAGTTCGCCGGCGATGCCGGTCACCAGGATCACGGACAGCGCGACCAGTGTGTATCCGCAGATGGTGGTGAGGATGGAGGCGGTGGCGTTGCTGACCACGTAGGCGAGCCCGACGCCGAGGGCCGCGAGCAGCGCCAGCCCGGCTTTGGCGAGGCCGGACGGGGCCTCGCGTTCCTGGCGGGGCCACGGCGCGGTCGGGTCGTCGCGGCGGCCGCCCTGCCGCTGGCGCAGCAGCGAGACGAGGATGGCGAATCCGAGGACCACGTCGACGAAGCCGCTGCCCTCCTTGGAGAGCAAGACCTGTTCGAGGACGCCGACGCCGAGGGAGGCACTGAACGCGATCGGCAGCGACGTCATGCGGGCGAGGACCGCGCCGGCCAGGCCGCGCAGGAGCAGCTGGGGGCCGAGCGACTCGATCGACTGCACGCCCTGGGTGGGGGTGAGGAGGATGGCCGAGAAGGCGGCGATGCCCCCGGCGACCGCCCAGGCGAGGGTGGCCATCCGGGGAGCGGGCACGCCGTCGACGGTGGCGGCGTCCGGGTTGTCGGCGGCGGCGCGGATGCCGATGCCGTATTTGGTGCGCCGGAGGAAGAAGGCGAGCGCGGCCAGCAGCACCGGGGTGAGCAGGAGCATGGCGGTGAGCGAGGAGCCGACCGCGGTGGTGCCGATGCTGAAGGCGGGCAGGCCGGGCGGTTTCGGGTAGGTGGTGCCGGAGAAGCTGTCCCGGGACACGAGCAGGGCGATGACCAGGATGAACTGGGACAGGCCGAGGGTGGCGATCATGCCGATGACGCGGGGCCGCCGGTAGAGGCGCCGGACGATCACGATCTCGGTGAGCGCGGCGAGCCCACCGGCGACCACGATGGCGGCCGGGAAGGCCAGCCAGTAGGGCATTCCGGTGGCGAAGCGGGCGAGGACGGCGGCCCCGAAGACGCCGATGGCGCCGTGCGCGAAGTTGACGAACCGGCTGGACCGGTAGACGAGGACCAGGCCGACGGCGAGCAGCCCGTAGGTGAGCCCGGTGAACAGCCCGACGGTGAGCCGGTCGAGCCCGAGATCGAAGCCGAGGAGTGTCATGCCGCCGCCATGGGGACGAGGGACCGGGGTGTGCTCATGCGGCGTGCCCTCCGAGTACCAGGCGGCGGGCCAGGTCCGGGGATTCGCGCAGCTCGGCGGGGGTGTGCTCGGCGATGATCGTGCCGTGTTCCATGAAGAGCAGCCGGTCGGCGACGGACATGGCCACGTTCACCGACTGTTCGATGAGCAGCGTGCCGACGCCGGCTGTGGCCAGTCGGCGGATGAGTTCGAGCAGGCCGCCCACCACGACGGGGGCGAGCCCGAGGGAGAACTCGTCGATCAGCAGCACGTCGGGCCGCTGGATGAGCGTCTTGGCGAGCACCAGCATCTGCCGTTCCCCACCGGACAGGGTGGAGGCGGGCTGGTCGGCGCGGGCCCGCAGCCGGGGGAAGACGGCGAGCGCCCCGTCGACCGAGGTGGTGGGTTTCTCGTCGCCCCGGCCCACCGGGTAGGTGTGCATGCGCAGGTTGTCGCGTACCGAGAGGGAGCCGAACGCCTGCTGTCCGATGACCGTGGACATGCCGAGCCGGGGCCGTTGGGCGCCCGGCACGCCGGTGACGTCGAGCCCGTTGAGGAAGACGGTGCCGGCGCTGGGCCGGCTGAGCCCGGAGATCATCCGGACCAGGGTGGACTTGCCGACGCCGTTGGGCCCGCACAGTGCCACGGTCTCGCCGCGCCGGACGGTCAGGTCGACGCCGAACAGCACCCGGATCGAGCCGTAGCCCCCGGAGAGCCCGGTGGTCTGGAGGACGATGTCAGCGGCCAAGGGGGGTCACCGGCCCGTCGTAGGTGAAGCAGGCGCATCCGGTGTCGTACTTGAGGATCCGGTAGCCGGTGCCGGCCGCGTACCCGTCGGGGCCGAGTTCGCCGCCGAAGCCGGTGGCGGTGCGGTACGCGGGACCCAGGGCCCGGGCGGCCGCGGCCCAGGCGGCGGCGTTCAGGTTCGGTCCCAGGTTCGCGGCGGCGCCCTGGAGCAGCAGCGCGGCGTCACAGTAGGTGAGGGCGACCCGGGCGTTCTCCCGCTTGGCGAAGGTGATCCCGGCCTGCTGGTAGATGTCGAGGCACCTGCGCTCGGCGTCGGTGTCCGGGAAGGCGAGCTGGGAGTCCGGGATGTCGTTGGCCGGCGCGAACCCGATGCCGACCATGCCGGCCAGCGACTCCGGCGGCACGGTTCCCGGGTTGTTCACCATGAAGACGGGGCTGTCGAAGGTGGAGACGCCGTATCGGGCGGTGAAGCCTTGTGCCTTGGCGCTGGTCATGAAGAACGGCGCGAGCCGGGCCCCGCCGAGGAAGAACACCCGGTCGATGCGCTTGCCGCGGAAGTTGACGGCCGCCTGCGACAGGCCGCTGTTCAGGGTGCCGAGGCTGGTGGTGTCGATCCAGTTGACGGTGACGGTGACGCCGGCTTCGGCGAGCAACGGGACGACCAGTTCGTCGTACACCGATCTGTTGGCCGGGGTGTCGGCCGCGACCAGGCCGGCCTGGCGGCGGCCGTCGAAGAACCTCTGTGCCACGAGCACGTCGAGGAAGGAGGTGGCGAACGCGTCGTACTCGGGATAGGACGCGGTCCACAGGTAGGGGTCGAGCCGGGTGAACGTGGCCCGGTCGTCGGCGATCAGGGTGGCGTCCAGCATCAGGGTGCGCCGCTGCGCGTAGCAGGGCCGGGCGTTGGACTGCAGCTGTCCGGTGAGGACCACCGCGAACGCCTCGTCGTCCTGGGTGATCTGGCTGCACAGGGTGGTCTCGGCGGCCGGGGAGTCCTTGCTCGCCTCGTACTCGCGGTAGACGGCCTCCAGCTTGCGCCCGGCCACCCCACCGTGCGCGTTGACGTACGTCTCGAGGGCTTCGACCTGCTCGGACGGTTTGCCGACGTCGGCGTTCTGGAAGCCGGTCATGGAGGCGGTCTTGGTGAGGTCGGTGCCGATGAACACGACCTTCACGGTGTCGTCGGTGACGCCGGGTCCGGTGCCGTTCGCCGACGCCCCGCCGGCCGAGTCGGCGCCCGGCATGAGGGTGCCGCAGCTCGTGTAGGCGAGCGCCGCGGCCACCAGCACGGCGCCGGCCCGGACCAGCAGCGGCCGGTCCACTGGGCGGCGCGGCGACGGCGATGTCATTCGTCGTCCTCCTCGAAGAGGGTGAGGTCCCGGGGGTAGCGCCGGGCCATCACGTGGTCGAGCGCGTCCAGGTCGAGCACGGAGTCGCCGCCGGCCGGGCGTCCGGAGCCGACCAGGGCGCGCAGCGTCTCCAGGCTGAGCTGGGCGCCGGCCATCCGGCGTAGTCGCCGGGCGCCGGGGGCGTCGTCGAAGACCAGGTGGGCGCCGAGGCTGCCGAGGCGGACGACGGACGGCAGCATGGTCTGCGAGGGGTCGGCCCAGGCGAGTTCGGTGCCGCGGCGGCGGGCCCGGCGCAGCACGCCCCCGGCGATCAGGAGCAGGCCGGCGGCGTTGACGGCGAACAGACCCCAGGGGTACGCCTGGTGTGTGAGCCGGGCCCGGGCCAGTCCGCTGACGTCGGCCGTCACGACGTAGCGGCCGAACGCGGCGAGAGGCAGCTCGACCGGCACGGTGAGGGTGACGCTCTGGCCGGGCCCCAGGTCGGTGATCGGGGCCCGGTGGAAGACGTTGTCGTCGCCGCCTCCGCCGAGGCGGACCTGTGCCGTGGCGTCGACCAGCGTCGACGTGCCCGGGTTGCGGATCGTGTAGACGAGCAGCAGCCGGTCGGGGGCGCCGAACCAGGCGGCCGCCGTGCCGCCGGTCAGCCGGGCGTCCTGGACGACCAGGTCCCGGACCGGGTCGGCGGTGCGCGGGATCTGCCCGCTGGCGTGGCCGGTGATGGTGAGCGGCAGGTCGACGCCCGCGCCGGCGTCGCCCTGTACGGCGGCCACGTGGACGACGCACGGGCAGGCCTTGGGGGGTTCGCCGACGATCAGGTCGACGATGAAGGTGCCGTCCTTGCGTACCGGGGTGGCCATCGAGGCGCGGGTGTCGCAGGCGGCCGAGCCGGTCACGCCGCCTTCGCCGCAGGTGACGAACTGGAGCAGCTGGGACGGCTCCCAGCCTTCGCCGGTGACGCGGATCTTCTCGCCCGGCGACGCCTCGGTGACCGAGAGCCGGGCGACCAGGCCGCCGGCGCGGGCGGCGGCCGCCGGTGTGGCGAGCGCCAGCACGACGACCGCGAGGAGGACTCCGATCCGCCTCATCGGCCGGCCACCAACCCACGGGGCCGGGCCTCGCGGCTGCGGACCCGGCGGCGGGCGGCCCGGAGGAGCGAGCCGATCAGGATGGCGAGGATCATGGCGCCGCTGTACGAGTAGACGAAGGCCCGGTCGCTGCGGCGGGCGTAGACACCGCCGTCGGCTTCGACCACGACCGAGGTGGTGACGATGTCGAACGGCCAGATGCCCGAGGCGGTCATGGCGAACCTGCCTTCGGAGCCGGGGACCATGTCGCTGGACGGCGTCGGCCCGCTCACCGTGACGGGATGTCCGAACAGGCCGGTGACCCGGACGGTGGCCCGCGGCATGAGGTGCACGTTGCCGAGGTTCGTGACGGTGTACTCCAGGTCGCCCGTCACCGGCACCGGCAGCAGCGGCGATCCGATGTCCATCCGCAGGCCGGGCACCCCGAGGCCGGGCACGATGGTGCCGGCCACCCGCAGGTAGACGCGGGCCGCGACGGCGCGCTGGATCTTCACGGTGGCGCCGCCGCTGCGGGTGACGGCGCTCGGCTCGGCTTCCAGGGCCACGACGCCGCCGACGTGGTCGCCGGGGGTGGCGCTCGGTGGGACGGTGATGGTGAACGGGATGTCCGCGCTGGTGCCGCCCGGGATGGTCACCTTTCCGGCGCCGGATGTCACCCAGGCGCCGAGGCCGGTCTGCCGCCGGTCCTTGGTGCGCAGCGCGAATCCGCCGTCCTTGACGGTGTTGTAGGCGTCCGCGCCGTAGATCTCGAAGGCTTTCGGGTCTTTGCCGAGGTTGGTGACGCGTACCGATTCCTTGAGGGTCTGGCCGGCGGCCGCGTCGAGGAAGAAGTAGAGGCGCGGGGTGGGCCCGGCGTTCCCGGCCGGGGTGGGTGTCACCGCCCACTCGCCGTTGCCGCTGGCCAGGGCCGGGGTGGCCGGGACGGCCGCGCATGCGGCCAGCGCCAGGGCCGCCGCGGCGATCCGGGTGATCCGCATGTCTGTCCCTCCATCGGCATGGCGGCCGGAAAGTCGGAGAAGGAGTCGGGTGGGGGCGGTGGCGGCCGCCCCCACCCCGGGGCGGGGGCAGCTCCGGGTGATCGTGAGCGGCGCCGTGTAGGTGCCCGCGAGCTGGTTCACGGGCACTGCCAGGGCCAGTTCGGCCGAGGCGTCGAACGATCCGCCCGTACCGGTCGTGGTGTTGACCGGTCCCTTGCAGAGGGTGGCGGCGTTGACCGCCTGACCCGCGGTGCCGGGTTCCGCCGTGACGGCGTTGGTGGCGCCGGGGTGGGCCACGCAGGCGGGCGTCCAGGTGAGGGCGCTCGCCGGGATGGTGCCGCCGGGCACACCGGTGAAGTCGGTGACCTCCGCCGTCAGGTCCCACCCGAGGGTGCTGCCGCGGTGGTCGGTCACGTTGATCGCCGGGAGGGTGCCCTCGGCGGTCTGCGCGGTCCCGTTGAGGGTGATGCCGTCGAACGCGATGGTGCTGGAGCCGGCGCCCCGCGACATCGCGAGCGCGCCGCCGTTCACGGTCTGCGAGAGCTCGTAGGTGAGGTCGCACGCGGCGTCGACGTTGCCGGTCGCCGCGGTGCAGGAGTCCGCCGAGGCGGTCCACGCGGCCAGGGCGAACAGCTGGCCCGACGACGCGCCGATCCAGGCGGTCGCGGGGTCGTCGACGGTGAACGTGGCGGTGATGCCACCGGTCGCCGTCGCGGTGGTGGTGACCGGCGCGTCGGCGGTGGCCGGGGGCGGCGGTGCGCCGGCGAGCGCCTGGTAGCCGCCGACCGTGACCGTGCTGCCGGGGTTGAAGCCGGTGCCCTTGACGCTGACGACGGTGCCGGCGCCGCCGCCCGGGGGCGTGATGGTGATCGCCGGCGTGCCGAGGATCGTGATGGGTACGAGGACGGTGCTGGTGCCGTCGGTGATCGCCACGGTGCGGTCGCCCGCGGTGGCGTTCGCCGGGACGGCCAGCGTGCCGGTGCCGGCGCCGGTGGCCCCGGTGCTGCCGGTGCCGCTGCCCTCACCCGTACCGCCGCCGGCGCTGTCCTTGAGCGACGCGGTGAGCGTCGCGTTCGCGGCCAGGCCGGTGACCGAGTAGTTGATGGTGTTGCCGGAGCGGGCGGCGGCGGTGCCGGTCTGCCCGGTGATCGAGGTGATGGTCGCCCCGCCGTCGAAGACGGTGACCGGCTGGACGATGGTGGTGGCCGCCGGGCTCGCCTTGTGGTCCCGGTCGCCCTCCGCCGAGCAGTAGGTGGACGCCGTGGTGTTGGCGAACGTGACCTGCCGGATGGTGAGGTTGAGGGTGCCCGCCGCGCCGGCGGTGAAGGTGCCGGTGGCGGTGAAGCCGCCGAGCTTGGCGTAGGCGGCGACGGCGCCGGCCGGGTAGCTCGCCTGGTTGAGGGTGACCGTGCCGGTCTGGGATCCGGTGATCCCGACCGTGACGGCCACCGGCACGGAGCCGGCGGTGAGCGGGACCGGGCCGTTGGTGGATCCCTCCGCCGCGGTGAACGACACGGTCACGGTCTGGCCGGGCTTCGGCGACGCCGGAGTCTGGGTCAGGGTGAACGTGTCCGCCCACGTGCTCGGGGAGGAGCCGGTGCCGGCGTCGCTGAAATAGATCCGGCACCCAAGGGAACTCGCGGTCGGCCCGTACCCGGCGGCGGGCGCCTGGACGGCGACGACGCCGACCAGGGCCAGTGCCGCGATCAGGGCTCTTCTTGCGGTGGATGTCATGGTGGTGCCGCGTCCCCTCTCTGACAGTGGGTGCGCCCCCGCCGGGTGGCGGCGGTGACGCTCTAGCGCGCGGTACGCATCCAGTCTTCCTGCCGTTTCGCTGAGGGAAACGGCGTTTTCTTTCTGCGTGGGATCAATGAACGCAGTCCGCAACACTCATGTCAACCCACCGACCAGCCTTATCCCGCTCTGCGATACGCCGTTTCCAAAGTTCGCGGGTGAACGCGTCAGACCGGAAACACGTCGGAAACCGGCCCGCCGGACCCGAGCCGCCGGACCGCATCGGACAGCGCCGCCACCGCGTCGGCCGATATCGCACGCCGGGCGTTGCCGGTGAACTTCGCGGTCACCTCGGCGGCGCTCAGCGGATGCCCGGGGCCGCCGCGCGAACTGTCCACCCGGTGCTCCAGCACCGCCCCGGACCGGGTCCGCACCCGCAGCACGCCGGCGAACGCACGCGGGAACGCGGCGGTGGCGGCGTCGTCGGCGTACATCCGCACCCGGGACGCCAGCTCCAGCCGCCGCGGGTCCAGCCCGGCGAAATCGTCCAGGCCCACGCCCAGCCCGCCGCCCCCGGTCAGGGCCACCGCGAGGGTGTACGGCCCGGAGAACTTGGCGTGGTACCCGCTGCGTGGCCGGGCCTTCTCGGCGGCCGGCTCGGCGATGGTCCGCAACACCGGCCCGGCCACCCCCAGCTCGGCGCTGTCCACGTCGTCCGGATCCAGCCCGGCCGCGCGCAACGCCAGCGCGCAGTCGATCCCGGCGTGGGTGAAATGATTCGACGGGTACGGCTTGAACACCGTCCGCAGCAATTCCCACCGCTCGCCCAGCCCGTCCGTGACGGCCGCCGCCGTGAACCGGCCGGTGTGTGCCGTGAAGAACCCGAAGCGCCCCTCCAGCACGGTCGGCGGGCCGGTCAGCCCTTCGGCGGCGAGGGTGGCCGCGACCACGCCGCCGTGCGCCGCCCAGCCGCAGTGCGACCGTTTCACCGAGCCGCCGGTACGGTTCGCCTCCAGCACCCCGGCGCCCATCGACACGGCGATCCCGACGGCGTCGGCGATCTTCCCGGCGTCCAGTTCGTACAGGCGGGCCACGGCCACCGCGGCGCCGATCGTCCCGCAGATCGAGGTGGCGTGCTGTCCGCGTTCGAAGTAGAGGTTCGCGCCGGTCTCCGGATCGCAGCCGGCCATGCCGAGCCGGTTGGTCACCTCGATGCCGGCGGCGATCGCGGCGATCAGGTCACCGGGCGCGCCCGCCTCGGCCGCGGCCAGGGCGGCCGGGACCACCGAGGCGCTCGGGTGCAGCACCGACGGCAGATGCGTGTCGTCGAAGTCGAGCGAGTGGGCGAGCACCCCGTTCACGAACGCCGCGGACGGCGCGGGCAGCCGGTCCCCGGAGCCGAGGACGGTCGATTCGGGCACGCCACCCCAGCGTCGCATCGCGCGGAGTGCGGCGGGCGCCGCGTCCGCGTCCTTTTCGGCGTACGCGGCCAGACCGTTTCCGAGCACGTCGAGGATCCGCGTCGGCACGTCCGCGCGAACCCGCCCGGGTGGGTCCACCTTGGCCGCGAACTCCCCCAGTTCCTGAGCCAGCGTCACGGGACCACCGCCAGCGGCCGCACCGGCGAACCCGTGGCGCCGACCAGCTTGAGCGGGGCCAGGATGAACTGGAACTCGGTCACCCGAGCGTCGGCCAGTTCACTGAGCAGCATCGTCTCCACGATGTTGATGCCCGCCTCGACCAGCAGGATCCGGTGCACCGGCAGGCTGGCGTGCCCGGCGCCGGGGGCGATGTGCTCGTACGCGATCGTCTCCGCCCCGGTCACCGCGATCTCCCGCTCGGCCAGCCAGCGCGCGGCGTCCTCGCCGGGACCGGGCGCGCCGTCACGCGTACCGAGAAAGGTCTGTCCGTCGCCGAAGTGGCGCGACCAGCCGGTGCCGATGAGGACCGCGTCGCCGGGGTTGATCGTGAGGGCGCCGGAGGCGGCCGCGAGGTCCTCGGCCGTCACCTCGTAGCCGGGCGGCAGCACCTCGACGCCGTGCACCCGCGCCACGTCCAGGAGGACGCCGCGGCCGACGAACGGCGGGAACTCGTCGATGCCCAGCCGGGAGAAGCCGGTGTCGGACTGCACGTCGGCCGCGACCACCCCGCCGTGCAGCAGGCCGTCCTGGGAGACGTGGGCCAGGGCGTCCACATGCGTGCCGACGTGCGTACCCATGACCAGGATGTCGTTGGCGGCCGACCCGCCGCCGGCCCGCACCATGTCGCCGTGCCGGCGTACCAGGGAATGGGTGTAGGCCGGATGGTTCGGCGACTGTGGCATCCCCCTCCGCATCGGCTGCGCGAGGTCGAAAACTTCCACTAGATGACTCCTTCGGCCCTCAGCTTCGCCCGTTCCTCCTCGTCGTAGCCGAGGCCGGCGAGCACGTCGTCGGTGTCCGCGCCGCGCGGCCGGCCGGTCCAGCGGATCGAGCCGGGCGTCCGCGAGAGGCGGTACAGCGGGCCGGGCATGCGCACCGGCCCGAGCGTCGGATCGTGCGCGGTCGTCACCGAGTCGCGCGCGATGAACTGCGGGTCGGCGAAGACGTCCGCGATGTCGTAGACCGGGGCGATCGCTGCCTGCGCCCGTTCGAACGCCTCGGTGACGGTCGCCAGGTCGCGGGCGCCGATCCACCCGCTCAGCGCCTCGTCCAGCACGTCGGCGTGCGCGGCCCGGCCGACACCGGTGGTGAACCACGGCTCGTCGATCAGTTCGGGGCGGCCGACCAGGCGCATCACCCGCTCGGCGATGGCCTGCGCGCTCGTGGAGACGGCGACCCAGCGGCCGTCGGCGGTCCGGTAGGTGTTGCGCGGCGCGTTGTTGACCGATCGGTTGCCGGTCCGCTGTTGCACCTGGCCGAGCTGGTCGTACACCATCGCCTGCATGCCGAGGACGGTGAGCATCGGCTCGACGATGGCCAGGTCGACGACCTGGCCCGGCCCGTTGTGGACGTCGCGGTGGTACAGGGCCGTCATGATCGCCTGCGCGGTGGTCAGCGCGGCGATACCGTCGGCGAGACCGAAGGGCGGCAGGGTGGGCGGGCCGTCCGGCTCACCGGTGATCGCCGCGAACCCACTCATCGCCTCGGCCAGCGTGCCGAACCCCGGCCGGTGCGAGTACGGTCCGAATTGTCCATACGTGGTGACACGCGCGATGATCAACTTCGGGTTGATCTCGTGGAGAACGTCAGGGCCGAGGCCCCAGCGTTCCAGAGTCCCGGGACGGAAGTTCTCGATGATGACATCGGCGTCCTTGACGAGACTTTTCGCTATGGCGGCACCTTTGGCCGCCCCCAGGTTGAGGGTGATCGTCCGCTTGTTGCGGCCCAGCATGGTCCACCAGAGCGGGACCCCGTCCTTCGCCGGCCCGTGCCCCCGGGCCGGGTCGCCCTTGACCGGATGCTCGATCTTGGTCACGTCGGCGCCGTAGTCGCCGAGGATCGTCGCGGCCAGAGGTCCGGCGAACAGGGTGGACGCGTCGACGACGCGCACCCCTTCGAGAGGGCTGTGCATGCCACACCCTAACCGCTCTGTTCCGTTAAGGGAAACCGCGTTACTGTGTGCGAAACGTCGGTGGAGGGTAGGGCCGGATGAGCCGTTACGAACTGCTGGTACGCGGAGGCACCCTGGTCGTGCCCTACCTGGGAACCATCCGGGCCGACCTGGCCACCAGGGACGGCAAGGTGGCCGCGATCGCCGACACGATCGACGTCGAGGACGCCGACGAGGTCCTCGACGCGACCGGCAGACTGGTCTTCCCCGGCGCCGTCGACGCCCACTTCCACCTGGGCATCTACCGTCCGCTCGCGGTCGACGCGGCCGAGGAGACCCGGTCCTCGCTGGTCGGCGGCGCGACCACGGTGCTGTCCTACTTCCGGACCGGGCAGCACTACCTGAACCGGACCGGCGCCTACGCCGACATCTTCCCGGAGGTGCTCGGCGCGGTCGCCGGTCACGCCTGGACCGACTACGGCTTCCACCTGGCGCCGATGGACACCGCCCAGGTCGGCGAGGTGTCCGCGCTGGTCGACGGCAGCGGGGTCAGCTCGTTCAAGTACTACATGTTCTACAAGGGCTTCAACCTGTCGGCGAACTCGCGCGACGCCAGGTCCTTCACGATGAGCGACGAGTACGACCTCGGCCACCTCTACCAGCTGATGGAGGCGGTCGCGGCCGCCAACGCCTCGACGGACCGGCGGGTCTCCCTCTCCCTGCACTGCGAACAGGCCGAACTGATGCGGCTCTTCATCGAGAGGGTCCGCGCGAACGGCGATCCCCAGACCCTGAAGGCCTACTCGGACGCCCGCCCGCCACTGACCGAACGGGTGGCGATCGGGGAGGCCACCACCCTGGCCCGGGCCACCGACTGTGCCATCAACCTGCTGCACCTGTCCTCCGGCGAGGCCCTGGCCGCCGCCCGCGAGGCCCGGATCGCGATGCCCGGGGTCGACATGCGCTTCGAGGTGACCCTGCACCACCTGTGCCTCACCCACGAGGACCTCGACGCGCGGGGCGGCCTCGGCGGCAAGGTCAACCCACCGGTCCGGGCCAGGTCCGACACCGAAGCCCTGTGGGCCGGCGTCCTGGACGGCACCGTCGGCTGGGTCGCCTCCGACCACGCCTGCTGCCTCGAGGAGGAGAAGGGCGACGAACTGTGGCCGGCGCTGCCCGGCTTCGGCGGCACCGCACTGCTCTACCCCATCCTGATCAGCGAGGGCATGCACCGACGCGGCCTCTCCCCGGCCCGCGTCGCCGAACTGGTGTCCGCGAACCCGGCCCGCGCGTACGGCCTGGACGGCCGCAAGGGCAACCTGCTCCCCGGCTTCGACGCCGACCTGGCGATCATCGACCCCGACCTGGAGCAGGAGGTCACCGCCGGCCTGCTGCTCTCCGGCCAGGACCACTGCCCCTTCGAGGGCCGCAAGGTCCGCGGCTGGCCGGTCGCCACCGTCCTCCGGGGCCGCGTCGCCTACCGCGACGGCGAGGTCCTGGGCGCTCCCCGGGGCGCCTTCGTCTCCCGCTGACCTACTCGCGGCGGGCGCCGGCGGGGATGGCGCCCGCCGACTCGGGACCGGGTCACTCGTTCATCCCACGTGACCGACAAGCGCCCGCCCTGTCAGGTAACCGACCATCCACGTCAGCCGATCGAGCGCTGCCCGGTGGTCTCGGGATACCGGAGACTAGGCAGCGAAACACGCCCACGAGTTGCGAGGCTCACTCGGATCCACCGGACCGCCTGATGCGACAAAACGGTCAAGTAAGCGCAAAGCGGCGTGCCGACGGATATTCTGGGGACGGAAAATGACACACCACCTCGCTAAGCTCATCCGCGCAAGGTCCGAAAGGAAGTCCAGGTCAGGGGGTGACACAGTGGCGACCGCACATGACGTGGCCGCCTACATTCTGGCCAGGCGCGGCCCGATGTCGGCGATGAAGCTACAGAAACTGCTCTACTACTCCCAGGCATGGCATCTCGTGTGGGACGAGCAGCCGCTCTTCCCCGAGCGCATCGAGGCATGGGCCAACGGCCCGGTCGTCGCCGAGCTGTATCCCCTGCACCGCGGCCAGTTCCTGATCAGCGAGTGGCCGCACGGCGACGCGACACGGCTCTCCGCCTCCGAGCGGGAGTCCGTCGACGTGGTCCTCGAATCGTACGGCGACCTCGACGGCCGCAAACTCAGCCATCTGACGCACGCGGAGGCGCCGTGGGCCGACGCGCGGACCGGCCTGCACCCGACCGAGCGCTCGGAGAACGTCATCACCCCCGCGGCGATGCATGAGTACTACGGCTCGCTCGACGCGGCCGAGGAGGCCATACCCATCGATGAGCTGACCTGGGAGGGTTGGGGCGCCACCGCCGCCACCGCGTAGGCGGTTCGATGTCCCCGAAGAGGACCCGGACGGGTTCCCCGAAGCGGATCGCATCCGGCGAGAAGGTCGCCAAGGTCGACGCCACTGCGGTGCGCGGCCCCGACGCCGGATCGCACAAGGTGACTTTCTCGTTCCACTACGCCGACCACGGATACCAGGGCGCCTGGCGATGGCCGGCCGCCGACGAGGCACAGGAGCGGATCGCCCAACTGCGGCTCGACGAGGTGTTCGGCGATGAGATCTTCCGCTTCCGCGTGGCCAACCGCCGGCGTCTGTGGGGTTTCATCGCGGCCGGCGTCTTCTACATCCTCTGGTGGGATGCCGAACACCTCGTCTACCCACTCGATCACGACTGACGGAGGGCGTCGTCCTCCTTGGACATGGCCTCCTGGCGGGCGGGCTCCTCGCGGAGGATGGCGGCGTTCAACCACTCCTCCGGTACGGCGAACGCGTCCACCAGCGTGCGCAGGTGCGGCCGCAGCTCGCGGAGCAGGTCGTTGGCCACCGCGGTGACCGCCTTGGAGCGGGCCGGGGTGAGGCGGCCGTGTTCCATCAGCCAGGCCTTGTGCTCCTCGATGGTGGTCAGCGCGTACAGGTCGCAGACCTTTTCGAGCAGCTCGCGGGCGGCCTCGTCGGTGGTCCGGTCGATGCCGGCCACGAACGCCTCCAGGGTGATCCGGTCGATGTGGGCACTCGCCACCGACAGGATGTGGTCCTGTACGTCGTTGAAGATGTCGAACGGCCGGTCCTTCTTGGTGGCGGCGCCGTTGCGAAGACGGCGGATCGCCCCGTCGAGCAGGTGCTTCTCCCGGTCTTCGAAGAGGGCGAGGTGCCAGCCCCGGTCGGTGACGGCGACCTCCTCGTCGCGTCCGGGGGCGGCGCTGACAAGCCGCTGGATCAGCGAGCGCGCGGCCGTACGCTCCAGCATCATCTCCCGCACCTGTTCGGCGACGAACGTGGCGCGCCCCCAGCCGTCGAGCGAGCCGAAGGCGTCGCGATAGCCGGTGAGCAGGCCTTTCGCGACCAGCTGGAGCAGGACGGTGTTGTCGCCCTCGAAGGTGGTGAACACGTCGGTGTCGGCCTTGAGCCCGGGCAGCCGGTTCTCGGCGAGGTATCCGGCGCCGCCGCACGCCTCCCGGCACATCTGGATGGTCCGGGTGGCGTGCCACGTCTGTACGGCCTTGAGCCCGGCGGCCCGGGATTCGAGTTCCCGCTGCCGGTGCTCGTCGGGTTCGGCGAGGGAGAAGACGTCGGCCATGGTGACCGCGAGTTCCTCCTGGGCGAAGGCGTACGCGTACGAGCGCGCCAGCGCCGGAAGGAGTTTGCGCTGGTGGGCCAGGTAGTCGTTGAGGACGATCTCGCGGTCGGCACCGGGGCTGGTGAACTGGCGGCGGGTCTCGCCGTAGCGGACCGCGATGGTGAGCGCGCTGCGGGTGGCCGCGGAGGCGGCGGCGCCCACGGTGACCCGGCCGCGGACCAGGGTGCCGAGCATGGTGAAGAAGCGCCGGGTGTCGTTCTCGATCGAGCTGGTGTAGCCGCCGTCGGCGGCGACCTGCCCGTACCGGTCGAGCAGCATGTCCCGCGGCACCGTGACGTGGTCGAAGGAGATCCGCCCGTTGTCGACGCCGAGCAGCCCGGCCTTGGGTCCGGCGTCGCCGAGGGTGACGCCGGGCATCGGATCGCCGTTCTCGTCGCGGATCGGCACGAGCCAGGCGTGCACCCCGTAGGACTTGCCGCCGGTGATCAGCTGCGCGAAGACGACGGCCATCCGCCCGTCGCGGGCCGCGTTGCCGATGTAGTCCTTGCGCGCGGCCTCGTGCGGGGTGTGCAGATCGAAGGTTCCGGTGGCCGCGTCGTAGGTGCACGTCGTGCGCAGCTGCTGCACGTCGGACCCGTGTCCGGTCTCGGTCATCGCGAAGCAGCCCATGAGGTCGGCCGAGATGATGTCGCGCAGGTAGGCGTCGTGGTGCCGCTTCGTGCCCAGGGCGACGACCGCCCCGCCGAAGAGCCCCCACTGCACGCCGGCCTTGACCATCAGCGACAGGTCGACCTGGGCGAGCATCTCGGCGGCCACGGTGGAGCCGCCCGGATCGTCCGAGCCGCCGTACTCGACCGGGAAGGCGGAGACCACGCCCACGTCGGTGGGCAGTTCGCGGATCAGCCGGCTGACGCGTTCCCGGGCCTGGTCGCCGGTCTCGCCGGGAACGGTGACGAACTCGGCGCCGAGCCGTTCCCGGACCGCCCGGCGGATGTGCGCCCACCGGCCGTCGAGCGCCTCGGTCAGGGAGGCGGTGACACGATCACTCATGCCGCGATATTACCCACGAGTAACCTTTTTTAACCGCCTGGGCGCCGGCCCAGCCGGAGAAACGCCGTCACATGCCGTCGCCGGACCACTCGCCACGGGACCGGGACCGCACCGGCAGCGACGACAGGATCGGGTGGATGTGCCCGTCGTGCTCGTCGTAGTTCTCCGCGTGCCCGCCGTAGTCGACCCACTCGCCGGTGGTGTACCAGTTGGTCAGCTCACCGTCGGACCGCAGGATCCAGTCGATCTCGGTCTCCGCGACGAAGTGGCCGTGCTTCACCCGGGCCGGGCGGAAGCAGTAGGTGCCCTCGTCGATGTCGCCGAAGTTGTAGGCCATCTTCCCGGCCAGGGTGTAGAACTCCTCGTAGCACGGGTGGTGGGCGAGCCGGTGATCGGTCCAGCCCTTCGGCGCGCGGATGAGCCGGGTGTAGAAGCCGGTCTTCGGGTCGCGGTGCAGCAGCTTGATGTAGAGCGGGGTGAGCGGGCCGACCGACGGCGCCTCGGTCCACTCCATCTTCTCGGCGTCCATGACCGTCACGCCCTCGGCCGACTCCGGGGCCGCCTTCGCCGAGGCCTCGCTCAGGGAAGTGAAGGGATCGAAGCCGCAGTCCCCGTACTCCCGCCAGTGCAGCACCCGGGAACCCTCGCGGATCTTGATCCAGTCCATGGCCGTGCCCTTGGGGACCTGGACGTAGCCGCCGGCCCCGAGCTCCCGGCCACCGTACGACAGCGAGCCCTCGACCACGTAGAACTCGGTGTCGGCGTGCACGATCCCGGCGCTGCGGCCCCAGTCCGCTCCTGCGTGCAGCGACAGCGAGGACGAGCCGTCCTCCTCGTCGGTCGACAGGCGGCGTTCGAGGATCCTCCCCTCGCCGTACGGCAGCTCCCCGGCGTGGAAGATGTAGTCGTTCTCGTGGATCAACTCCACATGTGCCCTCACGGCGTACTCCTCAGCTCGCGTTTCAGGATCTTGCCGGCGGCGTTGCGGGGCAGCGCCGCGACGGTTCGGTACTGCTTGGGGACCTTGAAACCGGCCAGCCGCGACCGCAGGAAGCCCTCCAGGTCGCCGGAGGAGACCGGCGAGCGGCCCACGTAGTAGGCGACGACCCGTTCACCCCACCGCTCGTCCGGTTCGCCGACGACCGCGCACTCGGTCACCGCCGGGTGGGTGAGCAGCACCTCCTCGACGTCGCGCGGGTAGACGTTCACGCCGCCCGTGATGATCACGTCCTTGACCCGGTCCACGATGGAGATGAAGCCCTCCTCGTCGCGGATCACGATGTCGCCGGAGGTGAGGAAGCCGTCCGCGGTGGTGCACGCCGCGGTCGCGGCCGGGTTCTCGTGGTAGCCGTTCATCAGGTACGGCGAGCGGCTGTACAGCTCTCCCGGTTGTCCCGGCCCGACCGGGTTCCCGGCCGGGTCGACGATCCTGACCCGGGTGCCGAACCACGGGTGGCCGACGGTCCCGGCCTTGCGCCGGGCGTCCGGCGGCCGCAGATTGGTGATCACGCCCGCCTCGGTGGAGCCGTACAGCTCGTGCACCCCCACGCCGGGGAACGCCTCGAACACCCACTCCTTGAGCACCCCGGGCAGCGCCGCCGCGTTGAAGTAGAGGGTGTCCAGCGTCGGAAGGGCCGGGACCTCGTCGATGGCGGAGCGGATCACCTGCGCGTGGGTCGGGACCAGGAAGACCGACTGGGCGCCGTCCCGCTGGATCATGTCGAGCAGCGCGTCCGGCTGGAACGAGCGCAGCATGCTGACCGTCGCCCCGCAGTAGACGGCCGCGTAGGCGAAGGCGAACCCGGCGCCGTGGTACATCGGGGCGACCGCGATGGTCCGCCGCCCCGGCCCGATCCCCCACTCCAGCGCGGTGGCGTAGAAGGTCAGCGCCCGGGACCGGTGCGAGACGAGCACGCCCTTCGGGTCGCCGGTGGTGCCGGCCGTGTACGCGATGCAGAACGGGTCCCGCTCGTCCACCGCGATCCACGGGTCGACGGCGCGGGCGGCATCGAGCCACGCCTCGTACGCCGGACCGATGTGCACGATCCGCCCCGGGAAGCCGTCCGGAACCGCCCCGGCCAGGGCCGGGTCCACGATCAGCGCCCGTGCCCCGGAGTGGCCGAGGATGAAGTCCACCTCCGGCGCGGTGAGCCGCGGGTTGACCGGGACCAGCACCAGGCCCGCCTTGGCGACGCCGGCCGCGATCTCCGGGTATTCGAGGCGGTTGCCGCAGAGCAGCGCCACCCGGTCGCCGTGGACGAGCCCGTGGGCCAGCAGCGCGCACGCGATGCGTGAGGAGCGCTCGTCGAGAGCGCCGTACTTGAGTTCCCGATCCCCGTCGCGTACCGCGATCACGTCCGGTGTGGCCCGGCCGAACTCGCGCACGCCCCCGGCGATCGTCAGATCAGCACCACCCGGCCGCAGCATGCGAGAATGGAAACACCGTTTCCATTCATGACGCAAGAGGGAAGTCGCCGGCCCGGCCGAGTTGCGCGGGAACCGCGGCGAGCCCCAGCCGCGATCCGATCCAGGTGCCGGTCGCGGCGGCGGCGGAGACGTCCACCCCGGTCTTCAGCCCCGACCGGTTCAGCAGGTAGGCGAGGTCCTCGGTGGCGATGTTCCCGGTGGCGGCCGGCGCGAACGGGCACCCGCCGATCCCGCCGAGACTGGCGTCCAGCGCCACGAATCCGCTCGCCACCGCGGCGATCGCGTTGGCGTACCCCGTGTTTCTGGTGTTGTGGAAGTGAGCGCGCAGCGGCGCGCCCGGAGCGACCTCACGCACCGCGGCCGCCAGCTCGGTGACCTGCCCCGGCACGCCCACGCCGATGGTGTCGGCCAGGCAGATCTCATCCAGCGGACCGGCGCCGGCCACGATGTCGCGCACCCGGGAAACGGGCACGGCACCGGTGAAGGGACATCCGAACGCCGCCGCGACCGTCAAAGTCACGAAAAGTCCGGCGTCGCGGGCGCGCGCCGCGACCGCGCGGAAGGCCGCGAGCGAGGAGGCCGTAGACATCCCCTGGTTGCGGCGGGAAAACTCGTCACTCGCGACAACTACATAGTTGATCTCGTCGGGCCGCGCGGCCTCCAGCGCGAGGGCCCGGTCCAGGCCGCGGCCGTTGAGGACCAGCGCGACATGGCGCACGCCGGGCCGGCGGGGCACCGACCGCAGCACCTCCTCGGCGTCGGCCATCTGCGGCACCCGGTCCGGCCGGGCGAAGGCGGCCACCTCGATCCGCCGCAGCCCCGCCGCGACGGCCCGGGACACGTAGCCGACCTTGACGGACGTCGGCAGCACCCGCTTCTCGTTCTGCAGCCCGTCCCGCGGCCCGACCTCGACGATCTCCACCTGCGATACCCCTTGTTTCATCTAGCGAAACGTCGTTTCCCGAGTATAGGGTGGCGGCGTGACCGCGCCACTGTCTGACATTCGCGTCCTGGAAACCGGAACCCTGCTCGCCGGCCCGTTCTGCGGGCAGCTCCTCGGCGACTTCGGGGCCGAGGTGATCAAACTGGAGGACCCGGGCAGGGGCGATCCGATGCGCCAGTGGGGCCGGGAGAAGCCGCACGGCCAGTCGCTGTGGTGGCCGGTGGTGGCCCGCAACAAGAAGTCGGTCACCTGCGATCTGCGTACCGCCGACGGCCAGGCGCTGGTCCGCCGCCTGGTGGAGAAGGCCGACGTGCTGCTGGAGAACTTCCGGCCCGGCACCCTGGAGCGCTGGGGCCTCTCCTACGAGGAACTCTCCACGATCAACCCCGGGCTCATCCTGGTCCGGGTGACCGGCTACGGACAGACCGGGCCGTATTCGCCACGCGCCGGCTTCGGGTCGATCGGCGAGGCGATGGGCGGCCTGCGGTATGTCACCGGCGAGGCCGACCGGGCCCCGTCCCGCTCCGGCATCTCGATCGGCGACTCGCTGGCCGCCACCTACGCCGCCTTCGGCACCCTGGCCGCCCTGCACGCCCGCGAGCGCACCGGCCGCGGCCAGGTCGTCGACGCGGCGATCTACGAGGCGGTGCTCGCCATGATGGAGTCGCTGATCCCGGAGTGGGCGGTGGCCGGCTACCGCCGCGAGCGCACCGGCCCGATCCTGCCGAACGTCGCGCCCAGCAACGTCTACCCCACCGCCGACCGCTCCGACGTGCTGATCGCCGCCAACCAGGACACCGTGTTCCGCCGGCTGGCCGACGTCATGGACCGCCCCGACCTGCCGGCCGACACGCGGTACGCGACACACGGCGCCCGCGGCGAGAACCAGGCCGAACTCGACGAGATCATCGCCGCCTGGACCCGGACCATCCCGTCGGCGAAGCTGCTGTCGCTGCTGCACGAGGCCGGCGTCCCGGCCGGCGGCATCTACACGGCCGAGGACATCATCGCCGACCCGCACGTGACGGCCCGGCAGGCGGTCATCGAGGTGGACCACCCCGAGTTCGGCAAGCTCCCGATGCAGAACGTGGCGCCGCGACTGTCCGGCACACCCGGCGGGGTGAAATGGGCCGGCCCCGCGCTCGGCGCCCACAACGAGGAGGTCTACCAGGGCCTGCTCGGCCTCACCGGCGACGAGCTGGCCGGCCTGAGAACCCGCGGGATCATCTGATGGCCGGGCTCGGCGAGGACTACAGGCGGGCCGGGTTCGCGCGGCGGCTGGGCTGGGGCGCCCGGCCCGCGGTGCTGCTCGTGGACCCGGCGCTGGCGTACACCGACCCGGACTCGCCGCTCTTCCTCACCACCGGCCAGGCGGCCGCCGAGGCGATGGCCGAGCTGGCCGGCGCCGCCCGCGCCGCCGGCATCCCGGTCCTCTGGACCCGGGTCCACTTCGCCGACGCATCGTGCGCGGAGGCGCCGCTGTTCGCCGCCAAGGTCCCGGCGCTCAAGGTCTTCGCCGACGGCAACCCGCTGGGCGGCTTCGCGCCGCCACTGCGCCCGGCACCCGGCGAGCAGGTGGTGGTCAAGCACTACGCGAGCGCCTTCGCCGGCACGTCACTGGCCGCCTGGCTGGCCTCGCACTCGATCGACACCCTGGTCATCGGCGGCTACTCCACCTCCGGCTGCGTCCGCGCCTCGGCGCTCGACGCCCTCCAGCACGGCTTCCGGCCGATCGTCGTCCGCGACGCCTGCGCCGACCGCGACGGCGGCCCGCACGACCACAACCTCTTCGACCTCGACGCCAAATACGCCGACGTGGTCACCCTCCCCGAAACCCGGCAAACCCTGATCCGGTACGCGGCGGAGCGTTCCGGGTAGGACTCCCCGTCCCGTGGCGCACGGCGGCCACACTGCCACGCGAGCCCGTGCCGCCCGTTCCGGGCGGAGCTGCCACCCGGCCTCAACTGACCAGCGAGACGACCGCGGCCCGCCAGGACTCACTCAACGGCTGGTCGCCGCCGACGCGGAAGATCGACGGCAGGCCGGCGTACCGCAGCGCCCGGTCCACTCACCCAGCCAAGGACAGTGGACGGCGGCGGGCATCCTCCGGCCGGGCGCTCGGAGATCGGGGACCAGGTGAGGTCCGGCGGCGCGGAGCCGGCGACCGTGCGGCCGCCGGCTCCGGTGGTGCAGGTCAGCTGAGCGTCTGGATGACGTTGCCGGTGAGCAGGCCCTGGTAGTACGAGCCGCCCGGGTAGTAGGTCGCGGTGGCGGCGCCGGCCACCGCGTCCGAGGCCCAGTTGACCGCGAAGGTCTGCAGGGCGGTGACGTTCCGCTCCTTCGGCGCGCCGCCGGTCAGGGTGCAGAGCCAGTTGGTGCTGGCGCCCTCGGCGTCACAGTGCGAGCCGGTGGTGAGCCGGACCCCGAGGAACGGCCGGTCGACCCGGGCGAGCAGTTCCACCGTGCCGCTGGCGTTGCCGTTGGAGAGGTAGGGCGGCGAGGAGATCGCCGTGATCGGCAGCGCGGTCCCGTTCAGCCCGGTCAGGGCGTCCGCCATGTTGGTGCCGGACGGCGACTTCACCGGGTCGAGCAGTTGCAGGTAGGCCAGGTTCGCGAACGCGGCCGGGAACGTGGTGCGCAACCGGTTGGCGATGTAGGTGACCGCGTCGCCGCCGGCCGAGTGCCCGGCCAGCACGTATTTCGTGGGCAGGGTGCTGCCGGAGCGCCCGGCCGTGGTCGCCGCCTTCGCGTAGCTGGTGGCGAGCGCCCTGGTCGAGGTGGTGGCCTCACCGATCCAGGCGGCGACGCTGTTCAGGAAGGCGGTGTTGTCGCCCTGGTTGCTGACCGTGCAGCCGCTGGAGTTGGTCGACGGCAGGGTCGGGGTGAAGACCAGGAAGCCGGCGGCCTGGTATCTGCGGGCCAGCGCGGCGACGTTGCTGTTCGAGCGGGAGAAGCCGTGCTGGAGCAGGACCAGGGCCTTCGGGCTGGTGGTCGCGGGGAAGAACCAGTCGGCGTCCTGGGTGTAGATCGAACTGCCGCAGGGGACGGTGATGTCACCGTCGACCTCGACCGCCGCGGCGTGGGCGGCCGTCGTGGTGGCGGCCAGGATGCCGGCGGACATGACGAGCGTCGCCACGATGCGGCGCGGGGACAGGGACACGGGACCTCCAAGTGGTCAGCCGTAACACTCTCCGAAACAGTGTTTCCATTAGCGGCCATCGATGGAGGGCTGTCAAGGACGCAAAAAAGCCCGGCACCCGCGTCCGCGGGTACCGGGCCACACCCGGACCTCAGTCCTCGTAGCGGGGCACCACGAGGGGGTGGCGGTACTCGTCACGCGCGGCGATGCCGGCCATCGACCGCAGGTACTGGCGCCGGGTGATCTCCCCGTCCAGGAGCTGCGCGCAGAGCACGCCCTCCAGGCTCTCCGGCGCGAAGAGCGCCTCCGGAATGCTCAGCGACTCAGCCTCGGCTGACGCGTCCGCCCGCACCCCGCGCACCGCGAGCACGCAGGCGGCGGCCAGGACCAGGATGAGCAGGGACAGGATCAGCATTGCCACCGCCTTGTCGGTCACCGCGGGACGTCGTGTCCCGCCTGACAGAGAGAACGGATCACAGGCCGTGTCGGTTCGACGATTTCTGTCACTCATAGCGACGAAGTTGCCGAACGCCCCGGCCGGGTCGATCGCTGACCGCGTTACGCGACGTCCGACCGGCGCAGCACGTCGAGCAGGAACCACTCGTCCTCGTGGTGCACGACCGGGGTGAGCCCGGCGGTGGTGAACAGCGCGGCGTGCGCGTTGAAGCCGTCGTAGTTGCCGCCGTTCTCCCGGTCCCGGAAGTGCACCGACACCAGGTCGCCGCCCGGCTCCAGCCGCTGGACCAGGCCGTCGAGCAGGGCGGTCAGGTCGGCCGCGGACAGGTAGTAGAGCAGGTCCCCGATGACGACCAGGTCGAACGTGCCGTCCGGCAGCTCGGCCGGGAGCTCGGCGCGTTCGGCCCGGACGTTCGGCAGGTCGGCGGTGTTCTGCCGGAGCAGGTCGACGGCCTCGGGCACGCTGTCCACGGCCAGCACCTCGCCGCAGCGGCCGGCCAGCATCCGGGTCAGGGTGCCGACCGAGGCGCCCGGCTCGTAGCAGCGTTCGTACCGCTCGCGGGGCAGGCTCGCCATGGTGACCGCGAACTTGCGCCGGTCGTGCCACTTGCTGGCGATGTCCCACGGGTCGTCCTTCGCCAGGTAGAGCCCGGTGAAGTAGTCCAGGGAGACGGTGGTCTCGGGTGGTGCGGCGTCGCCCTCTGCTCGTGTCACCCCGAAATTCTGCCCCGGGCTCACCCCGCCTCGACGGTCAGGGTGCCGACGCCCTCGGCCGCGACCAGGTCGATGCCGCCGTCACCGTCACCGACAGTGAACACGGTACGACGGTCGACGCCGCGTTCCCGGTCGCCGTAGAAGTCCACCTCGCCGGCGCCACGCTGGAGCACCGCCCGGACCCGGGTCTCACCGTCGGTGGTGATCCGCCAGTCCCGGACGCCGCCGCCCATCGAGATCGGGACGACGGTGTCCTGGCGGGGCAGCGCCAGGACGATCCGCCGGGCGCCACCGAGCAGGTCCACCCGGCCCACCCGGCCGCCGGTGAGGTCGAAGTCGCCGACCCGTACGCCGCCGCGCATCAGCACCGACCAGACCACCGCGGGGCTGAGCGTCACGTCGATCCGGGCGGAGCCGTCGCGGTCGGTCTCGTCGACGAAGACCCGTACGGACGTGCCCTCGACCACGGTCCGTACCGTGATCCCGCTGTCCGCCGGGGTCGACACGGCGAACCAGCCCTCGTCCGGGTCACCGATGCGCACGTCGAGTTCGGTGGTCCCCTCGGCCAGCTCGAAGGTGGCGGCGGCCGGGGCGGGCGCGGGCGGCGCGGTGGTCTGCTCGGCGGCCGGCGGGGACGTCCCGATGGACACCGGCGGGCTGGCCGGGGCGGCGGCCGGCGGGTCGACGACGACCGGCTCCCGGGGCGGCGCGGCCGGCCGGTCCGGCCCGAAGACCACCCAGAAGGCGCCGGCGACGACGAGGATGCCGGCCAGCAGCGGCACCACCGGGCGCCAGAGCGGCCGGGGCGGCGGCGAGCCGAGGTCGGCCAGCTCCAGGGTGGGCCGGTGGGTGGCCAGCGAGTTCCAGGCCGGATCGGTCCGGACGGCCTCGGCGCCGTCCCGCTCGTAGTGGTCGGCGGGCGGCCCGGCCCGGTGCGGGGCATCCGGCCAGTATTCCGATATGTCGGGCAACTCAGCCGGTTCGGCCGGGTCGCCGGTCGTGGGCACGACGGGACTGTCCACGCTGCTCTCTCCTCGAAGCGCACGGATGGATCCAGCCGGGGATACGGGCGCGCGGGCCGTGCGGATCAACTGGGATCGCTCCCAGAGAATTGATGGGGTGTTACCTCTTGCCCCACGACACATAGACCGTGTAGATCCTTAACGGATCATTAAGTGCCAATGTGAGTGTTCCCCAGGAAGCGAATTGATGCCGGAAGACGACACCCGCGACGGACTGCGGGTCGGCGGCTGGATTCCGCCCTATTCACCCGGTGGGGCGACCACCGGGCCGATCCGGCCGACCGTCCAACCCGCGCTACCCGGCGGGGCCCGCCCCCGTGACCATTTCCCCCGGCTCCGCGGCGCCGCGGTGACGCGCCCACGCCTCGTTCTGGCCGCCGCCCTCTGTCTCGCCTGCGCGGCCACCGCCGCGGTCGCCGTCGCCCTGGACGCCGCCCGCGGTCCCGAACCGGTGGCCGCCGAGTTCACCTTCCCGGCCGCCGCGCCGCAGACCTGGCCCGCCCTGCCGCCCGGCCTCGGCCCGTCCGACGTGCCGGTCAGCGTCGAGCCATCCCCACCAGCGGGTTCACTCTCCGCGACGCCGACCCGGCGGCACACCACGGCCCCGGCCACCACGGCGGTGTCGACACGGACCGTGACCAAGAAGCCGACCCGTACCGCCACCACGAAACCCGCGCCGGTGTCACTCTCCGTGGGCTCGACAGGCGGCCTGGCGGCGGCCGACGAGACCACGCTGCGGGTCCGGCACCGCGATTACCGGGGCCGTCTGGACCGAATCGGCGACCGCGAGCGAGACGACGCCAACTTCCGGATCCGTAGCGGACTCGCGAACGGCGGCTGCGTCTCCTTCGAATCTGTTAACTTTCCCGGATATTATTTGCGGCACCGCAACTACGAAATCCGGCTGGACCGGATCGACGGCAGTGAGCTTTTCCGTCAGGACGCCACTTTCTGTCCACTGACGATTCGTTCAGGTTCCGCGCTCGTGTTGCGTTCCCACAATTATCCGAGGCACTATGTCGTCTCCGGCGACCAGTGGTTGCGGATCGTGGAGACCTCCGCGGAGCGGGCCACCGCGTTCGTGCCGCGGGCCGCGCTCTGACCGCTCCCCGGCCGGCCCATCCGGCCGGGGAGCGGTCAGGCGCTCAGTTCGTGAAGACCGCGACTCCCCGCGCCTCCAGCACCTCGGGGGCGCCGGGGAGGGCCTGCAGGTCCACCGGCTGGTCGGTGCGGTTGATCAGGAACCAGTGGTCGCCGCGGATCGCCAGCTCCACCCGCCCGGCCAGCTCGGCCGGCAGCTCGCCAGCCACCCCGGCGGGGCCGAGCAGACGCGGCAACAGCCCGGCGAGCCCGTCCGGGCCGAGACGCGTGGAGACGTACGCCGCGGAGCCCGCACCCACCCGCCGCCGGGTGACCGCCGCCCGGTCCGCCTGCTCGCCGGTCCGGTAGCGGGCCAGCACCTCGACGTCCGGGCCGGTCACGTCGATCCGGTCGGTCCACAGTGTGCCGGTGGTCCCGTCGTCCAGCGCCACGCTCTCGCCGTCGAGCAGCGGCCCGAACTCCTCGATCCGGATGCCGAGCAGGTCACGCAGCGCGCCCGGGTAGCCGCCCAGCCAGACGTGGTCGTTCTCGTCCACGATCCCGGAGAAGTACGTGGTGACCAGATGCCCGCCCGCCGCGACCCAGGCCGCCAGCCGGTCCGCGAGGGCGGCCGGGACCACGTGCAGCACCGGGGCGACGAGCAGCCGGTACTCCTCCAGCGGCCCGCCGGTCGGCACCACGTCGGCGCGGACGCCGGCGTCCAGCAGCGCGGTGTACCAGTCCAGCGCCTCCTGCCGGTACCGCAGCCGGTCGGTCGGGTGCGAGTCCTGTTCGGCCGTCCACCACGACTCCCAGTCGAAGACGATGCCGACCGCGGCGCGGCGACGGCGCGAGCCGGCGATGGGCGCCAGCTCGCGCAGCCGCTCCCCCAGCCGGGCCACACCCCGGAAGAGATCACTGTCGGTCCCGGCATGCGGCAGCATCGCCGAGTGGTACTTCTCCGCACCCGCCCGCGACTGCCGCCACTGGAAGAAGCAAACCGCGTCGGCGCCGTGCGCCACGTGGGTCAGCGAGTCGCGGGCCAGCTCGCCCGGCTTCTTCGCCACGTTGACCGGCTGCCAGTTGACCGCGCTGGTGGAGTGCTCCATCAGGAACCACGGCTCGCCGCCGGCGATGTTGCCGGTCAGGTTGGCCGAGAAGGACAGCTCGTCGCGGGCCTGCGGGCCGGGCACCACGTAGTGGTCGTTGGCGACGAAGTCGACCTCGGCCGCCCAGTCGGCGTAGTTCATCGGGTTCATCCCGCCCATCACCATGAAGTTCGTGGTGACCGGCACCTCCGGGGTGATCCGCCGGAGCAGGTCGCGCTCGGCCCGCAGGTGGTCCTTGAGCGCGTCCGAGGAGAACCGCTTGAAGTCGAGCTGCTGGGTCGGGTTCGGGTGCGAGGCGGCCAGGCGGGGCGGCAGGATCTCCTCGAAGTCGTCGTACCGCTGGGACCAGAAGGCGGTGCCCCAGGCGTGATTGAGCGCTTCGACGGTGCCGTAGCGCTCCCGCAGCCAGACCCGGAAGGCGCGCGCCGCGTCGTCCGAGTAGTCGTACACGTTGTGGCAGCCCAGCTCGTTGTTGACGTGCCAGGCGACCAGCGCCGGGTGGTCGGCGTACCGGGTGGCCAGCTTCTCCACCAGGCGCAGCGCGTGCTCCCGGAAGACCGGCGAGGTGGGCCGCCAGTGCTGGCGGGCTCCCGGCCAGAGGACCTCCCCGGTCCGGGTGACCGGCAGGATCTCCGGGTGCTTCCGGGTCAGCCAGGGCGGCGGCGAGGCGGTGGCGGTGGCCAGGTCGACGGTGATGCCCCCGGCGTGCAGCAGGTCCATCACCTCGTCCAGCCACCCGAGGTCGTACTCGCCGTCGCAGGGCTCCAGCCGGGCCCAGGAGAAGATGGCCAGGCTGACGATGGTGACGCCGGCCTCGCGCATCGCGCGTACGTCGTCGTCCCAGACCTCGCGCGGCCACTGGTCGGGGTTGTAGTCGGCGCCGAATTCCAGACGCGCCGACCCGGCGCGGCGAAGCCAGCGCCGGGTCGTCTCGTTGCTCTGTGTCATTTAACCGTGAAACCCTGTTCCTGGCCGTACTTGACCGAAGCGTCCTGCCACGACTTCAGTCCGTCGGCGAGCGTTCCCTGCCCGAGGTAGGCCTTGCCCACCGTGTCGCCGTAGATGCTGTTGGCGTAGACCTGGAAGGGCAGGTAGGACCAGCCGGTGACGACCTGCCCGGCGGACTCGGCGAGCACCTCGTTGACCTTCTGGCCACCGAAGTACGGGAACTCCTTGTTCTTGAACTCCGGTGCGGCGAGGTGCTTGGTGGTCGCCGGGAAGGCGCCGTCGTCGATGCGGGTCTGTGCGCCCTCGTCGACGGCCGCGTACTTCAGGAACGCGTACGCGAGGGTCTTGTTGGCGCTCTTCTCCGGGATGGCCAGGGAGCTGCCGCCGTTCTCCGCGGTGGCCTTGCCGCCGGCCTCCCACTGCGGCATCGGGGCGACCCGCCACTTGCCGTTGGCGGCCGCCGCGCCCTTCTCCAGGTTGCTCGGCATCCACGCGCCGGTGACCAGGGTGGCGATGGTGCCGTCGCCGAGGCCCTTGTACCACTCGTCGGTCCAGCCGACGACCGGCGAGAGCAGCTTGGCGTCGATCAGCTTCTGCCACTGGGTGGCGAACTTCGTGCTGCCCGGGTCGGCGAAATCGATGCCGACGTCGGTGCCACTGACCGTGTACGGCTTGCCGCCGGCCTGCCAGATCAGGCTGGTGGTGAACCCGGCGTCGCCGCTGTCGCTGGTGATGTACGCCTTCGGGTCCGCCTTGTGCAGCTTCTCGGCGGCGGCCGCGTACTCCTCCCAGGTGGTCGGCACCGCGATCTGGTGCTTGTCGAAGACCTCCTTGTTGTAGAAGAGCGCCATCGGGCCGGAGTCGATCGGGAAGCCGTAGATCTTGTCGCCGGCGTGCACCGCGTTCCAGGTGCCCGGGGTGAACGTGCCGTCCAGCGACGCGGCCCCGTACGTGTTCAGGTCCGCCACCGACTTGGCCAGCGCGAACTGCGGCAGCGCGTAGTACTCGATCTGCGCCACGTCGGGGATCCCGGTGCCGGCCGTGATCGCGTTCTGCAGGGCGGTGTACTGGTCGTTGCCCGTACCGGCGTTGGTGAGGTTGATCTTGACCTTGGGGTGTTTGGTCTGGAAGTCGGCGGCGACCTTGGTGAGCGTGGTGTCCCAGGCCCAGACGGTCAGGTTGCCGCCCGCCTCCAGGGCGGCCGCGATGTCCGCCTCGGTGACCGTGGCCGGGGCCGCGGCGCCGTCGCCGGTGTCGTCCGAGCCGGAACAGCCGGTGGCCAGGAGGGTTATCGACAGGGCGGCGCCGAGTAGCGCCCGCCGTCGGGTGATCGACATATCAATCCCTTCGGTGATGGGGGATTTCACTGTTTGACACTCCCCGCGGCCAGACCCGACTGCCAGTAGCGCTGGAGCATCAGGAAGGCCACGGTGAGGGGAATGATGGTGAGCAGGGAGCCGGTGATCACGAGGTCGAAGACGACGTCGCCGCCGACCGTGTTGGCCTGCCTGTTCCAGGAGTAGAGGCCCAGCGTGAGCGGGTAGAGGTCGGCGTTCTTCAGCATGATCAGCGGCATGAAGAAGTTGTTCCAGGCGGCCACCAGGTTGAACAGCAGCACGGTGACGAGACCGGGCGCCAGCAGTGGCAGCGCGAGCTTGAAGAAGATCCGGAACTCGCCGGCCCCGTCGCACCGCGCCGACTCCAGGATCTCGTTCGGCACCGCCTCCGTGGAGTAGGTCCACATCAGGTAGAGACCGAACGGCGACACCAGCGACGGGATGATCACCGACCACGGGGTGTCGGTGAGCCCCATCTTCGCGAACAGCAGGAACGTCGGCACGGCCAGCGCGGTGGGCGGGACCGCGATCCCGCCGAGCACGACGGCGAACACCGCGCGACGGCCGCGGAAGTCGAACTTGGCCAGGCCGTACCCGGCGAGCGCGGCCAGCAGGGTCGCTCCCCCGGCGCCCACCACCACGTAGATCACCGTGTTGAGCACCCAGCGGCCGAAGATGCCGTCCTGATAGGTGAACACCTCGGTGATGTTGTCGACGAGGGCGAACCCGTCGCCGAACCAGAGCCCGAACGTGCCGAGCAGGTCCTCCTGTGTCTTCGTGGCGCTGATGAACAGCCAGGCCAGCGGCAGGATCGCGTACACCAGCATCAGGCCGGTGACCGCGGTGAGGACGACGCTGCGCCGGCGCGGCCGCCGGGCCGCGGGTTTCAGCGGGGGGCGGCCCGGACGGCGCGCCGCCGCCCGGACGGTGGGCGTGGCGGTCACCGGGCCTCCCCCCGCATGGCGCGAAGCTGGAAGAGGTAGGCCACGACCATCGTCGCCACACCCATCAGCAGCGCGACAGTGGCCGAGTAGTTGATCTGCTGTCCGGCGAACGACAGCTGGTAGGCGTAGATGTTCGGGGTGAAGTAGGTGGTGATCGAGTTCGGCGCCAGGCTGTCGAGCACCTGCGGCTCGTTGAAGAGCTGGAAGCTGCCGACGATCGAGAAGATCGTGGCCACGACCAGCGGCCCGCGCAACGCCGGCAGCTTGATCGCCCGGATGATCCGGAGCTCGCCGGCCCCGTCGATCGCGGCCGCCTCGTAGAGGGAGGCGTCGATCACCTTGAGTCCGGAGTAGAGGATGAGCATGTTGTAGCCGACGTATTCCCAAGTCACGATGTTGCCGATGGTGGCGAGGATCCAGCCCGGCGCCAGCGGGTCGGGCAGGTTCAGGCCCAGCGCCTCGTTGATGCTGCCGACCAGGCCGAACCGGATGCCGTAGAGGAAACCGGCCATCAGCGTGGCGACGACCGACGGCACCGCGTACGGCAGGAAGATCGCGACCCGGAAGAAGCCGGCGCCGTAGAGCCGCCCGCTGTCGATGGCGAGCGCCACCAGCAGGGCCAGCCCGAGCATGATCGGCACCTGGATCAGCAGGAAGAGCACGACCCGGGTGATCGCCTCCCAGAACTGCGGGTCGCTGAGCGCCTTGGTGTAGTTCTCCAGACCGACGAAGGTGGTGCCGCCGACCAGCCTGGTGCGGAACACGCTGAGGTACGCCGAGTACGCGATCGGCGCCAGGAAGACCAGCGTGAAGAGCGCGAGGAACGGAGCGGTGAACTGCCATCCGATCCAGGAACGCCGGGTCAAACCTGCCCCCTTCCGAGGATGTTTACGTAAACATCGGTGTCATGTTTACGTAAACATGACTGCCGTATAGTGGCACGGGCCACAAATCACGGTCAAGGAGTGATCAAGATCGAACCACCCCGGCTGCGCGCCTCCTCGGACGTCCCCGGCGGCCGCCGCAAACAGCGCGTCTCCATGGCCGACGTGGCCCGCCTCGCCGGGGTCTCCTCACAGACCGTCTCGCGCGTCGCCAACGGCTCGCCCGGTGTCGTCGAGACCACCCGTGAGCAGGTGCTCGCCGCGATGAGCGAGCTCGGTTACCGGCCCAACAGCGCGGCCCGCTCACTGCGCTACGGACGGTTCAACACGATCGGGGTGATCCTGTTCGGGCTGTCCTCCATCGGCAACAGCCGGACGGTCGAGGCGATCGCCACCCACGCGGCCGCCGAGGGGTACGCGATCACGCTCATCCCGGTCGGCGCGCCCACCCAGGACAACGTTCTGGGAGCGTTCACAAGAATGGGCGAGCTCGCGGTCGACGGCGTCATTCTCATCATCGAGGTGCACCTGCTCGACGCGGCCGCGGTGACCCTTCCGCCGGGCGCGCACGTGGTGGTCGTCGACTCCGACGCCGGCGACCGCTATCCGGTCGTCGACACCGACCAGGCCGACGGCGCCCGGCAGGCCGTCCGGCACCTGCTCGACCTGGGTCACCACACCGTCTGGCACCTGGCCGGGCCGGCCGGGTCGTTCTCCGCCGAGCGCCGTGCCTCGGCCTGGCGGCAGGTCCTCGAGGAGGCCGGGCGGCCGGTGCCCGCGCTCGAGCGCGGCGACTGGTCCGCCGACTCCGGTTACCGGGCCGGGCTGCGGCTCGCGGCCGACCCGTCCTGCACCGCGATCTTCGCGGCCAACGACCAGATGGCCCTCGGCGTGCTTCGGGCCCTGCACGAGCGCGGCCGCCGGGTGCCGGAGGAGGTCAGCGTGGTCGGGTTCGACGACGTCGCCGACGCCGGTTCCTACCTGCCCCCGCTGACCACCGTGCACCAGGACTTCGCCGAGGTGGGGCGGCGCTGCGTGGACGCCCTGCTGCGCCAGATCCACGACGAGCCGTCCGGGCCGGGCACCGATCTGGTCGCCACCCGCCTGGTGGTCCGGGCCAGCACCGCCGCCCCGGAAGTCTGATCCGGGACTGCGCGCACCGGTCGCCCGAGCGGATCCTGCAAGGGACGACGTTCGACGCGAAGGAGATGCGCATGTCATCGAGACTCAACGCCGGGGAGATCCTGGAGCGGGCCCGCGCCGGTGCCGAGACGGCCACGGCCGGCCGGGTCTTCGGCCCGCCGATCGAGCGGGACGGCGTCACCGTCGTCCCGGTCGCCGTCGTCAGCGGGGGCGGCGGCGGAGGCGAGGGCGGCGGGACGGCCGCGGGCGACCGACCCGTGGACGGCGACACCCCGCAGGGTGAGGGCTCCGGCGGCGGGTTCGGCTTCATCGCCCGCCCGGCCGGTGTCTACGTCATCCGCGACGGCGACGCCCACTGGCGGCCCGCCGTCGACGTCAACAAGATCGTCATCGGCGGTCAGCTGGTCGCGGTCGTGGCCCTGCTGGTCGCCCGGTCGCTCCTGCGCCGCCGTCGCCGCCGCTGACGGCGTCCCTCAGACGCCCCCGGCCCGGCGGCGCTCACCGATCTCCCAGGCGAGGATGTACTGCCGGATCAACCTGGCCACGTCCTCCTTGGCGCCGAACCGGAGGATCAGGTGCTCGCCCGGATCGCCGTGCGGGGCCGGGCGGATCGTGTGGACGACACCGTTCAGCCGGGCCTCGGCGGCGCCCAGCCACACCGCGGCCTCCACCCGGTCCCCCTGGGACAGGGTGGTCGGCTGGTCGATCCAGCAGCGCAGGCCGCCCTCGCTGATGTCGAGCAGCACGCCCTCGGCCGGCTGTCCGTCGTCGGCCTCGGTGTCCAGCCGGACCACCGCGCCCGCCCCGCCCCGGACGAACTCGCGCCGGTTGTCGTGGCGGGCGCCACCGGCCGGCACGAGCGTCCACCGCGGCGGCGAGTCGGAGAGCGCGATCAGCCGGCAGGGCAGCACGATCCGGGTCCGTGGCAGGGCCCAGAAGATCTCGAACTCGCGGCCCGGCTGGAACACGGTCAGGCCGGTGGTCTCCAGCGGAGCGGTGACGATGAGCGCGCCGTCCTCGATGCCCTGTAGCTTCGAGCGCAGGTTCAGGCCCTCACCCATGGCGAGGAAGATCGTGGTGCCGATCTCCGGCGCCTCGATCGGCGGCGCACCCTCTGCCGCGGGTACGGACATGGAGTCAGTTGCACCGTTGCTCATCTGCTACCTCGGCGTTCTCGAAAGTCGTACCCCTGTCTTTCGGCCGCCGGTGAGGGAATGTGACGATTCCCGGCCGGGCTATGCCCGCTCCAGGACCGGCTCGGGGTAGCGGGCCAGCCGGAGACGGTACGCGAAGACCGCCAGGGTGCCGCCGGTGCAGAGCAGCCAGACCGCCCCCGCGTGAGCGAGACCACGCCACAGCAGATCGGTCCCGCCGCCGTCGACCGCGTAGGTGCCGATCTCCCGGGCCGACCAGAACGGCATGAACTTCGCGATCGTGCCGGCCGGGTCGGCGAGCATCTGCACGGCGCAGACCGAGAGCAGGGCCAGGGCGCCCTCCAGCTCGCGGGGCAGCAGCGCGCCGACCAGGCTGCCGAACGGCGCCGCGATCAGGGCGGTGATCCCCATCATCAGGCCGATCGCCCAGAACCGGTCGATGTCCTGGTCGACGCCGACCAGGATCAGGTAGCCGCCGGCCAGCAGCAGGCCGAAGCCGCTCATCGCGATCAGGCGGCCACCGATGATGCCGGCCACCGAGGCGCCGGAGAGGCGCAGCCGGGGGTCGACGCCGCGAGCCGCGTTCACCACGAAGAGGGTGAGGGTGGAGACGGCCCAGGCGATACCGAGGGTGAGCATGCGGGTGGACTGGCCGGTCAGGTCCCGCCGGACCAGGTAGAACCAGAGCGGCAGCGAGATCACCAGCAGCAGCGCGGTCCGCCGCCGGCCCACCTCGCGGGCCGACAACCCGGCCACCGTCAGCGCGGTCATCGGTCTCCTCCGCCGTGTGCGCCCAGGTCCAGCACGTGATCGACGTTCTCCAGCTCGTGCAGCAGGTGGGTGACCACGACCACCGCCCGGCCGGCGTCGCGCCACTCCCGCACCTGACGCCAGAAATCCAGGTACGACCCCTGGTCGAACCCCTGGTACGGCTCGTCGAGCAGCAGCAGGTCCGGGCCGTGCAGCTCGCCGAGGACCAGGTTCAGCTTCTGCCGGGTGCCGCCGGACAGCTCCTGCACCGGCTGGCGGTGGCCGGGACGCCAGGCGAGGCGGGACGCGAGGTGCGTACCGGTGGATCGGGCCTTGCGTGGCGCCATGCCGGCGGCGGCCCCGAAGAGGGTGAAATGCTCCTCGGCCGTGAGCCAGCCCGCGGTGCCGCCGTCCTGCGGGACGAACCCCACCCGCCGGGCCCGCCGGATGTCGCCGCCGGTGGGGCGGGTCAGCCCGGCGCAGATGCGCAGCAGGGTGGACTTGCCGCAGCCGTTGGCGCCGACGATCGCGGCCACCTCGCCGCCGCGGACGGTGAGGTCGACGCCGGAGAAGACCTCGCGCCTGCGGTACCGCTTGCTCACCCCGGCCAGCCGCAGCATCACCGGCCCGGGCAGGGACGGGACCGCGGCGGTCGGCGACTGGAGCTCGGCGACCAGATGCCGGGCGTACAGATGTGCCGGGCCGAAGAAGCGGTCCGGGTCGGCGGCGTGCTCCCCGGCCTGGGCGGTGGTCTCCGCGCCCAGCTGCCGGGCCCGCTCCGGTTGCACGCCGAGCCGGACCAGCTCCGCCTCGAAACGTAACGGCCAGTCGCTCATCGGACGCGCTCCCCGATCAGCGAGTCGACGCCGTCGCGGAAGCCGCGCCACTCCTCGGCCTGGGCGTGGAGCGTGTCGAGCCCGGCCGGGGTGATCGCGTAGTACTTCCGGCGCGGCCCGGATTCGGACGGCGCCCAGCTCGGCGAGGCCAGCCCCTGCTGTTCCAGGCGCAGCAGGGCCGGGTAGAGGGTGCCGCCGGGGATGTCGGCGACGCCTGCCGCGGCCAGCCGCTGGGCCAGCCCGTAGCCGTAGTCGGGCTGGTCACGCAGCATCGCGAGCAGGCAGAGATCGAGGAAACCGTGCAGCCACGGCCGGGGGGTCATGTAGGCAGGCTAGCTGCTTAGCAGACCGCCTATCTACCCGGCCCGAAAAAATAATTCCGGGTTCGACTGCACAGATGGGCTCCCGGGTGCGTCGATGAGGGTGTGACCTTCGAGCAGTTCGCGTTGGCCCGCCTGCCCAGCCTGTTGCGTTACGCGGTCGTCCTCACCGGCGACCGTGACCTCGCACAGGACGTCGTTCAGGAGGTGCTGGCGCGGGCCCAGACCCGATGGCGGCGCATCAGCGACGCCGACTCCCCGGAGGCGTACGTCCGGCGCATGGTGCTCAACGAGTACCTGTCCTGGCGGCGCAGCTGGGCGGTCCGGCACGTGCACGCGGCCGGAGAGCGCCTGATCGAGCTGGACGACGCGCGCGGCGGCGTGCGCGACCACGCGGACGGTGTGGTCGAGGCCGACGCGCTGTGGCACCGGCTCGCCGCGCTCGGCCGCAAGCAACGGGCCGTGCTGGTGCTGCGCTACTACGAGCAGCTGGACGACGACGCGATCGCCGACCTGCTCGGATGCACGGCCGCCACGGTGCGCAGCCACGCGTCGAGGGCACTGAGAACCCTCCGGCTCGACCAGGAGTCGGACTTGCGAGTACCTGCCGAGGAGAGGTCGTGACCGAGCACGGAGACCGGCTGCGGGAAGCCTTCATCACCCACGAGAACCAGACGCCGGATCCCGCCGCGGTCTACGCCCGCGTCGAAGAACTGGCCCGCAAGCACCGGTGGCGGCGCCGCTCGGCGCAGGCCGCGGGCGGGGTGGCGCTCAGCGCCGGCCTGATCGCGGGGATCACCCAGATGCCGGGGTTCCTGCCCGGCGAGGCGGCGCCGTCCGGCCCCGTCATCGAGGTGGCCGCACCCAGCCCCACCCCCTCGTACACCGACGACCAGGCCTTCGACGCCTACTTCGAGGCCGGGTTCGGTTACACCAACGCGCTCGAGCTGGCCAAGCTCTGGAACATGACCGACACCCAGGCCGGCGACATCAAGCTGCTCGCCGGACGGAAACTGCTGGCCGGGGAGACCCTGCCGGTCCAGCCGAAGCCGAACACCGAGGGCGTTCCCGGACAGACCGAGGACGGCCGCAACTCGGAGGCCTTCTTCAACGGGGGCTACGACTGGGACGACGCCGTCCAGCTCGCCAAGCTGTGGAAGCTCGACGACCCGTACCAGGCCAAGATCGAGGGCGGCAAGCGACTGCTGGCCGGCGAGACCCTGCCGATCAAGCCGGACCCGAAGCAGCTCGAGGAAGCGCGTAAGTCGAAGCTGGCGACGATCTTCTGGGAGGCCGGTTACGACGGTGAGGACGCCGCGAAACTGGCCAAGCTGTGGAAGATGGACAGCGACGACACGTACGCCGTGAAGGTCGAAGCGGGCCGCCGCCTGGAAGCCGGCGAGACCCTCCCGATCAAGCCGTGATTCCGGAGCTGCGCCGGCGCATCGGCTTCGAGATCGAGCTGATGGCCCCGCCCGGGGTCAGCCGGCGCACGCTCGCGCTGGACCTGGCCGGACGCTGCGGAGGCAGTGTCCGGCCGGTGTGGCACCACGACAGCGAACCGTCCCTGGTTCCCGGCCTGGGACGGTTCCTGCACCTCACCCAGGGTTTCGAGGTGCGCCGGCCGGACGGGACGCCGCTGTGCACGCTGGTCGACGACATCACCCTGGCGCACGGGCTCGACCCTCGGGCGCCCGCCATCCCCGGCTGGTTCCGGGTGCTGACCGACGACACCCGGCTGCTGCGCCTGCTCTCCGCCCGCTGCGATCCGGGGACCACGCTGCCCCGCGTGCTGGAGCCGGCGGCCGAACTGTGGGGCACCACGGTCGAACGCCACGGCGACATCTACCGCCTCAACGACGCGGTCGGCGCCACGATCGCCCTGGCCTCCCCCGCCGGCGGCGAACGCGAACGCCCTTGCGAGATCATCACCCCACCGCTGTCGGCGGACCACCACGCCGAGCTGTCGTTCCTGCTCGGGGTCGCCCGGGAGCTCGGTTTCACGGTCCCGCACGAGGCGGCCGTGCACCTGCACGTGGACGGTGGCCCGTTCCGGGCGGCGCCCGCGCTGGCGAACGTGATCCGATTGTTCGCTCACTGGCGGGAGCCGTTGCGGACGCTGCTGGCCACCAATCCGGCCTGCCGCCGTCTGGCTCCGTTGCCGGCGCCGTTGGTGGACGCGGTCGCCGGTTCCCCGACGATCGCCGAGCTACGCGCGGCCGCCCAAGACGGACAAATCACGAAATTTTATGATGTGAACCTGACGCAGGTGCTGACCGACACCCCTCCCCTGCGCGACACCGTGGAGATCCGGATCCTTCCGGGCGCCATCGACGCGGACGAGATCGTGCACCGCGCCGCCCTGATCGAACTCCTGCTCGACCGCTGCCTGGACCCCACCCCGATCCCCTCGGGCCCGGCCTCCCCCGACGCGCTCCTGGAGATGGCCGCCGCCACCCTGGTTCAAGACCGATAACCCCTTCTCCGGTACGGGCTGAGCCATCCCCGAACACATTCCCGCCCGTCCCGTGGCGCCCCGCGAGCCCCGTGCCTGGTCCGGACCGGGCCGCGCCCACCGGGCGAACCCACCCACCCCACGCCCGCTTCCCCGGCCGCCCGGCCAGCGAGGCAGCACCCACCTCGCCCAGCACACCATCCCCCCACCGCCCCGCCACACCACTGGCTCCACCGCCTTGCCACGGCCCCGCCACACCACCCCGGCCAACGGGTGACCCGACCAGGAAGCCCCGTCCCGGCTACAACCCGCCGGGCCGCTGGGAAGTGTCGCGGCGTCTGCGGGAGTCGGGCCGCCACGGTGGTGCCGGGTGGGGGTCAGCTGGGCTTTTCGCGTTCGGCCAGGTTGGCGAGGATGTCGCGGGCGGCGGGGGCGATGCGGGGCGGCACGCCCAGGTCTTCGAGCAGTTCGGTGGCGGCGGCCATCTCGTCGCGACGGCGTACCGCGTGTTTGATGGAACCGTCGACCAGGCGGTCCAGGGTGTCGGCGTTGGCGCGGATCAGTTCGTCGCGGATGTTGCCGCGCAGCCACTCCTCCAGGCCGGCGGCCCGGGCCGCGGTCAGGGCCTCGGTCACGGCGGCGGCCATACCCTTGTAGAAGACGCTGCGCAGTAGTTTGCGGGTGGCGGCGGCACCGACCGGGCCCTCCAGCACGGTCACCGTGGCGCCGTATTCGCCGAGCGCGACGGCGAACTCGGCGGCGGCCGGGCCACTGGCGGTCATCGGGGTGTGCAGTCCGCGGCCGGGTACCGGGGACATCAGGGCGACGTCGACCACCCGTACCGTCTGGCCGCCGAGCGCCGCGAGCGTCTCCTTGAGGCCGGGTGTCGCGGTGTTGAGATCGGCCCAGATCGTGCCGGGGGCCAGCGACGGCAGGGAGTCGCGCAGGGCGTCCGCCGCGTCGGCGGCGCTGTTGACGCTGAGCACGATCGACGCCCCGGCGCACGCCTCGGCGTCGCTGCCGGCGGCCCGCACCCCGGCCGGGGGCGCGACCTGCGGGTCGTAGCCCTGGACGGTGGCGCCCGCGGCGACCAGGCCGGCCGCGATGAGACCACCCGCCTCACCCAGGCCGAGGACGGCGATGACGGTTTCCGTCACGAAAGGACCTCCGAACACTCCACAGACCGCTGGACGGCGATGACGGTTTCCGTCACGGAAGGACCTCCGAACACTCCACAAGCCGCTGGACGGCGTTGACACATTCGTCATGGATGAACCTCGAAGCACCCCGGGAATCCGTGAGCGGCGTGCGACATCCGTCGATGACGGGAACCCGGCCGCCCTCCGGGTGTCACCTCCATGGCCCGCACAGCGGTTGATCTTGTCCGGCTGGCTGTCAGGGCTGTCTCGAACGCTTCGGGACAGCACCCACGACCGGCCGGACAAGATCGACCACGGTGCACGCGCACGCCCGGCCCCGGAGTGTTCCATCAACCGCGAAGCCGCACGGAGGAACAGCCACTCTGGAGGATGCCCGCACGCACGGCGGTGACGACCCACGCGCTTCCTCCGCAGGTGGCGGAACTGTTCGACGGCGAGTGTTCCAACCCGGCGACAGGATTGTCAACAATTGTTTCGCCGAGATGATTGGCCTAGGCTCGGTCCGATGGCCGCACCCCCGGCACCTCTCCGCCGCAAATTGTTGACAATCTTGTTGGTAATCGGATGGGAAGACGCGATGACCGATTCGACCCTGGTACTCACCGCCCACCCCGGCGATTTCGTCTGGCGTGCGGGCGGGGCGATCGCCCTGGCGGCGTCCCGCGGTCAGCGTGTGGTGATCGGCTGCATGAGCTTCGGCGAACGCGGCGAGTCGGCCTCGCTCTGGCGCAAGGGTTACACGTTGCAGCAGGTCAAGGACCACCGCCGGGCCGAGGCCGAGCAGGCCGCGAAGGTGCTGGGCGCGGAGATCCGGTTCTTCGACGCCGACGACTACCCCCTCGTCGAGACGCCGCGGCTGCTCCAGGGACTGATCGACCTGTACCGGGAGGTGCAGCCGTCGGTCGTGCTGACCCACGCGGCGGCCGACCCGTACAACGGCGATCACGCGTTCGCGCACGCCATCGCGCTCAAGGCCCGGATCCTGGCGCAGGCGCCGGGCGTCGAGGGGCCGGGCGAGGTCATCGGGGCGCCGCCGGTGTTCAGCTTCGAGCCGCACCAGCCGGAGCAGTGCGGTTTCCTCCCGAACGTGCTGCTCGACATCACCGCGGTGTGGGAGACCAAGCGCGAGGCCATGCGGATCCTGGCCGCGCAGAAGCACCTGCACGCCTACTACACCGAGCTGGGCAGCCGGCGCGGCCTGCAGGCGTCGCGCAACTCCGGGCCGAACCTGGGACTGCCGAACGACACCTACGCCGAGGCCTACATGCGGCTCTACCCGCAGGTCACCCGGGAGTTGTCCTGATGGCCCGGCACGTCGTCGTCCGTACCGGAAGAAGGGTCTCCGAAGAGGTTTTGCGGGGCCTCGCCGAGGCCGGCGCGTCCACGGCGCACGAGGCGGACGGCCGGCGCGGCGCGGTCTCCCCCGATCTGCGGCCGATCCAGGCGGGCGCCCGGATCGCCGGCAGCGCGGTGACCGTCTCCTGCCATCCCGGCGACAATCTGATGATCCACGCGGCGGTGGAGCAGGTGCGGCCGGGTGACGTCGTGGTCGTCACGACCACCTCCCCGTCGACCGACGGGATGCTCGGTGACCTGCTGGCCACCTCGCTGCGGGCCCGGGGCGCGATCGGCGTGGTGCTGGACGCCGGGGTCCGCGACGTGGCCGAGCTGCGGGAGATGGGTTTCCCGGTGTGGGCGCGGGCGGTCAGCACCCAGGGCACGGTGAAGGCCAGCCCCGGGTCGGTGAACGTGCCGGTCGTGGTGGGTGGCCAGATCGTCCGTCCCGGTGACGCGATCGTCGCCGACGACGACGGTGTCGTGGTGATCCCGCACGAGCGGGCGGCCACGGTCCTGGCGGCGGCGCGGGCACGGACCGCGAACGAGGACGCCAAGCGGGCCCGGCTCGCCGCCGGTGAGCTGGGCCTGGACATGTACAACCTGCGGCCGCTGCTGGCCGAGCTCGGTGTCGTCTATGTGGACGAGCCATGAGCGACCGGAGGGAGCTTATGGCTCGTCGTGACTGCGCTTTTGACCCCCGAGTGGGGGAACAGCCATGAGCGTTCCTGTGGTGATCATGCGTGGGGGCACGTCCAAGGGGGCGTATTTTCTCCGGGAGGACCTGCCCGCGGACGAGACCGACCGGGACATCCTGCTGCTGTCGGTGATGGGCTCTCCGGATCCGCGGCAGATCGACGGCATCGGCGGCGGGCATCCGCTGACCAGCAAGGTCGCCGTGGTCGGCGTCTCGGACGATCCGGAGGCCGACGTCGACTACCTGTTCCTCCAGGTGCAGGTGGATCAGCCGCGGGTCAGCGCGGAGCAGCCGTGCGGCAACATCCTGGCCGGGGTCGGCCCGTTCGCCGTCGAGCGCGGGCTGGTGGCCGTCTCCGGCGACGTCACCCCGGTACGCGTCCGCATGGTCAACACCGGCGCCCTGGCCGTGGTCGCGGTCCCCACTCCCGGCGGCCGGGTGAAGTACGCCGGGGACACCGCGCTCAGCGGCGTGCCCGGCACGGCGGCCCGCCTCGAGGTGGAGTTCCGGGACACGGCCGGCTCGGTCGCCCCGGGCCTGCTGCCGACCGGCCGGATCGTCGACGATCTGGACGGCGTCCCGGCCACCCTGATCGACAACGGCATGCCGGTGGTCCTGATGACCGCCGCGTCACTGGGTGTCACCGGCGAGGAGACGCCGGCCGAACTGGAGGCGGACGGTCGCCTGCGCCGCCGGGTCGAGGAGTTGCGCCTGCTCGCCGGCAGGCTGATGGGTCTCGGTGACGTGAGCGCGACGACCGTACCGAAGATGTGTCTGATCTCGCCGCCCGCCGAGGGTGGCACGCTGAGCACGCGCATGTTCATCCCGCATCGCGTGCACGCCTCGATCGGGGTGCTCGCCGCCGTCACCGTCGGGACCGCCGTGGCGATGCCCGGCAGCGTGGCGCACACCGAGGCCGAAGGCACCATCCGGTTGGAGCATCCGACCGGTTTCTCCGACGTCGTCGTCGATCCGGGCACCGGCCGTTCCGCGATCGTCAGCACCGCCCGCCTGATCATGGAGGGGCGGGTCCATCCCCGTCGCAACACGGAAGGGGCCATCATCCATGGCTGAGAAGATCCGCGACATCGCCCACGTCTCCGCGGTGGAACTGTCGACCCCGGTCCTCGACGACACGGTCCGGTTCTTCACCGACACCATGGCGATGGAGGTCGTCGAGCGGCGCGGGAACAGCGCCTACCTGCACGCCTGGGACGACTACGAGAGCTTCACCGTGAAGGTGACCGGCGCGGGCACGTCCGGGATCGGCCGCACCTGGTTGCGGGCCCGCAGCCCGGAGGCGCTGGAGCGCCGGGTGCGCGACATCGAGGCGGCGGGCCTCGGCGAGGGGTGGAGCAAGGACGAGCCGGGGTACGGGCCGGTCTTCCACTTCACCGACCCGGACGGGCACCCGTTCGGCCTCTACTTCGAGACCCAGCGGTACGTGGCCTCGGACGCCACCCGCCCGTCACTGAAGAACCAGGCCGCGCGGTTCCCGGGCCGCGGCTCGAACGTGCGGCGGCTGGACCACGTCAACTTCCTGGCGCGGGACGTTCCGCCGAACGCGGACTTCGTGGCGACCGCGCTGACCGGCCGGGCCAGCGAACAGATCGTGCTGGACGACGGCACGAGGGCGGCGGTCTGGTACACGTTCAGTGACAAGTCCTACGACGTCGTCTACACCCGGGACTGGACCGGGTCGCGGGGCCGCCTGCACCACGTGGCGTTCGCGACCGACACCCGGGAGGACATCCTGCGGGCCGCGGACGTGTTTCTGGAGGCCGGCGTGCACATCGAGACCGGGCCGCACAAGCACGCCATCCAGCAGACCTTCTTCCTGTACGTCTGGGAGCCCGGCGGCAACCGCATCGAGCTGTGCAACGCGGGCGCCCGGCTGCTGCTCGCCCCGGACCACGAGGTGGTCACGTGGACGGAGGCGGAACGCGCCAAGGGTCAGGCCTGGGGTTTGAAGACGATCGAGTCCTTCCACACCCACGGCACGCCGCCGGTCGCCGAGGCCGAGTGGGCGTAGTGACGTCGTGATCCGGCCCTAGCCGTGGGCCGCCGGGGTGTCCTCGAGCGACCGGAGCACCTCCACCACGCTCGCGATGTGCTCGCGCATGGCGGTCTCGGCGGCCACCGGGTCACGGTCGCGGATCGCCGTGATGATGCGCTCGTGCTGCGGCAACGACACGGCCGGCCGGCCGGGCAGCAGTGACAGCATGAACTGGTGCCGGGCCAGCTGGGCGCGCAGCGTGCCGATCAGCCGGTCCGCGGTGGCGTGGGCGCCGATCTTCCGGATCAGGCCGTGCAGGCGCTGGTTGAGGTCGCTGTAGCGGCGGAACTCGCCGGCCTCCACGGCGCGGCGCATGAGCAGGCCGATCTCGTCGAGCTCGCTGGCCTCGGCCTCGGTGACGCGTTGGGCGGCCTGTGCCGCCACCAGGCCCTCCAACACCATCCGAACCTGGGTGATCTCGATCGTCTCGGCCAGGGAGATCTTCCGGACGTGGGCGCCGCGGTTGCGCTGGATCTCGACCAGGCCCTCGCCGGCGAGATCCTGCAGGGCCAACCGGATGTTGAAGCGGCTCGCCCCGAACCTCTCGATCAGCTGCGCCTCCACCAGGCGTTCGCCGGGCATGTACTCCCCGGCCAGGATCGCGGTGCGCAGCTCGTCGCGCGCGGCCGCCTTGTCCTTCCCGTCAGCCGTGCCACGTGGCCGTGACCGGCGTACGCCGGTGAGGTTCTTCTCCGCAGACATAGTGCCGGTACGATACCGCGCTCACCCGATCACCGCCGGTCAAGATCGGCGGCCGACTGCGCGGCGAGGGCGGGCCTCTACACCCGCAGCTACCAGACCACGTGCCGGCCCGCACACGGCAAGCTGCTCTGCGCCCCGTCCCGCCCCATCCCCCGCCGCTGACCCACACCGACCCGACCGCTCCCAAACTCCCCACCACCCAACCCACCCCCACCGCCCCACCGCCTACACCGCCACCGCCACCGCCACCGCCACCGCCACCGCCACCGCCAACGCCAACGCCAACGCCAACGCCAACGCCAACGCCAACGCCAACGCCAACGCCAACGCCAACGCCGCCAACGACCCACCCGTCACAGATCTTGGACGATTTCCCACCCGCTCCGGTGGCCGATCACCCAAGATCGCGGGGCGGCAGGGAACGGAACAAGCAGGGCGCAGTCACCCCGCAGACCTTGGACGAATTGCCACCGGATGCGGTGGGCCAACGCCCAAGATCGCGGGCCGCAAGGCACATCGCGGACAGCAGGCCGCGCAGCAGCAGGTCGCACAAACCCCACCAGATCTTGAACGTTCGCCCACCACAATCGGTGGCCGAACGCCCAAGATCGCGGGCCGCCGCGCACGGAGCAAGCAGGACGCACGCACCCCGCCGGACCTTGGACGAATCACCACCGGATGCGGTGGGCAACCGTCCAAGATCTGTGAGCGGGCGGGCGGCGGGCGCGTGGCGAGCGGGCGAGCGGCAAGCGGGCGAGCGGGCGAGCGGGCGAGCGGGCGACGGGCGAGCGGGCGCGCGGGCGCGCGGCGGGCGAGCGGGCGAC
>NZ_JAGFNS010000043.1 GCF_017592555.1 Actinoplanes flavus
AACACCATCCGCCGCCACTCCCGGCTCGGACAGCAGTCACCGATCACCTACGAGCGGATCCACGCAACATCAACTACGATCGCCCAAGCCGCATAAACCCCGTGTCCAAGTTCCGGGGGTAAGGCCCGCCGGCTTCGTTCGCTGGTGCTCGCGGGCGGAAGGCTTGAGGGGATTGGCTTCGGCTCGGCTGCGTCCAGCATTGCGCCCGCGCCATTGGGTTCGGTGGAACCTCAGAGGGCTGTGGGGATGGTCGGCCGGGGTCGGATGTGGTGACTGGGTGGAACCGTGGGTCGCGATGATGCGCCGGGGTCCGGTGTGGTGACTGGGCCGGGGCGTGGGTGGGGATGGTTGGCCCGGTGTCGAGACTTGGCGGATTGAGGGGCTTGGGGCAGTGATGGCCTTCTGCGTCGGCCGCTCGGGTCTGATGTCGCCGGGCCAGCGGAGGTGAGAGTGCTTGATGGGCCCGAGGCGTGCGAATGCGTGAGGAGACGGGGCGGAGTCGAGAGGCTGTGAGGGATAGGGGGCGCAAGTCGGTGGCGGAACGGTCGGGTGCTGGGGCCGGTGGCGCTGGAAAGAGGACGGTGGTGATGGCTGACGGCCGGTCGGGTGCGGCTGAGGGGTGGTGAAAGGTGGAATGGCCGGTCGGGTGCGGCTGAGGGGTGGTGAAAGGCGGAATGGCCGGTCTGGTGGGGCCGATGGGTGGTGAGGGAGCGGAGTCGCCGGATTGGTGCGGCTGAGGGGATGGTCAAGGAGGAGCCACCGGATTGGTGGGGCTGAGGGGGTGGTGGCGGAGCAGAGTCGCCGGATTGGGGCGGGCGGCCGGCGGGTGCGGGGGCGAAACTGTCGGTGATGTGTCTCTTGGTGATGAGTTGCGCACTGTGGACACGGCAGTCGCCGGGATAGGTGGGCCGTGCGGGTGCTGGAGTGGGGCGCTTTGTGCGTACCGGGGAAGGGTTTGAGCGGGTGGGACCGCGAAGCGGATGGATGAGCCGAACGTCGGACGCTCGTCCGGGTGACGTGTGCGACGGAGCGCCTGCCGGGGCTACCCGCCCGGATGATCGGGGGATGCCGTGGTGCCGTGCGCTGGCGTAAGCAGGAAACCCAGAGCGGGCGGGGAGGTCGCTGTGGGAGCGCGGGTGGTGAGCGATGTGCGGGTCCGGGTCGATGAGAGTGGGGCGCCGTGGCTGGCGACCGTGCGCGGGGTCCTCGATTCGCTGCCGGGGATGGCGGCCTATCTGCTCGCCGAGATCGACGGGCACGGGCGGCTCATCGACCTGGTGTGGGCGGCGGCCAGCCCGGAGGCGGTGACTCCGGACGGGCGGCTCGGGTCGCAGCTGATCGGCGTGCCGGTGACCCGGATCGCGCCGGACGTGAGGGCCGAGGAGCGGTGGAAGGTCTACCAGCGGGTGATGGAGACCGGGGAGCCGGCCGATCTCGACGCGGTGCGGATCGGGGACAGCGAGTTCACCGTGCGGGCCCGGCGGCTCGGGCCGGGGCTGCTGGTCAGCTGGGAGCGGCTGGACCGGCTGCACCGGTTCGGCGGCATGGAGCAGCTCGGCAATCTCGGCTGGGGGGAGTGGGATCTGGCCAGCGGGGAGATCTACTGGTCGCCGCAGCTGTACCGGATCTACGAGCGGGATCCGGCGCTCGGTCCGCTCGGCCGGGACGAGGCGGACGGGATCGTGGTGGAGGACGACCGTCCGCTCCAGGCGGCCGCCCGGTCGGCGTTCGAGCGGTCCGAGCGGGTGGACGTGACCACCCGGGTGCGGATCGGTGGGCGGATCAAGCATCTGCGGACGGTCGTCGACGCGGTCCGCGACGGCGGCGGGCAGCCGTTGCGGATCTGCGGGATCGTCCAGGACGTCACCGGGCAGCAGGCCAACGTGGAACGGCTGGCCGAGGTGGAGCGCACCCTCGCGGCCGAGCACGAGCTGGCCGCCCGTCTCCAGCGGATCATTCTGCCGATCCCGGCCGAGCCGATCGACCTGCCGGGGCTGCGGGTAGCGGTGCGCTATCTGCCGGCCGGGCACGAGACGCTGGTCGGCGGGGACTGGTACCACGCGGCGGCGCTGCGTGACGGGTCGGTGCTGCTCGCCGTCGGCGACGTCGCCGGGCACGGCACGCACGCGGCCACCACGATGGCCCAGCTGCGGCACGCGCTGCGCGCTCTCGCCGTGGTCACCAGCGATCCCGGTACGCTGCTCGAGCACCTGAACCGGCTGACGTGCGAGCTGGAGGCGGAGTCGCCGGAGCTGTCGGCGACCGCCGTGGTGGCCCGGTTCGATCCGGTGCGCGGTGAGCTGGTGTGGGCGCAGGCCGGGCACCCGCCGCCGCTGCTGAGCCGGGGCGGGCACACGGCCCCGCTGTCCCGGCCGCCCGGCCCGATGCTGGGTGTGGTCGACGACGCCCGGTACAGCGACGCCGTCCTCAGTTTCCACACCGGTGACGTGCTGCTGCTCTACACCGACGGGCTGGTCGAGCACCGGCGCAGCAGCCTGGACGTGGGCCTGGACGCGGTGATCACCTCGGTCGACGACGCGGTGCGGACCGCCCCCGAGCAGCCGCTGGCCGAACTGCTGGCCCGGTTGCGCCGCGCCAACCCGGACGACGACACCTGCATCCTGGCGGCCCGGCCCCGTTAGGCATGATCGGGGTATGAGCCCGGTCGTTCTGGACGGTGGAGACCGCCGTTGTGTGCTGCTGCTGATCGAGCTGCGGAAACTGACGACCACGCTGGCCGGCGGGGCGGTCGTCCACCTGATCGCCACCGATCCGGCCGCGCCCATCGACCTGCCCGCCTGGTGTCACCTGACCGGCCACGAGTACCTGGGACCGGTCGACGGGCACGACCGTCCGGCGTACGGGGTCCGGGTGTCCGCCGCCGCGACCGCGACCCGGGCCGACCGGCCGTGGCATAGATCGGACGTATAGGGCGGTTCGTGCCGGGTATCCGGCCGTAATGATCCGGTACGGGGACGAGGTGGCCTCGATCGCCCGGCCGTTGCGCGATCCGGGGGACCTGGCGATCCTCCTGGATCGCGCGGCCGCCGCGCGGGTCGTGATGATCGGCGAGGCCACCCATGGGACGCACGAGTTCTACGAGTGGCGGGCCGAGCTCACGAAACGGCTGATCGCCGAGTGCGGGTACTCCTTCGTCGCGGTGGAGGGGGACTGGCCGGACTGCGAGCGGGTTAACGCCGCGGTCCGCGACGACCGGGCCGACCCGCGGGACGCGCTGGTCCGCTACGACCGCTGGCCCACCTGGATGTGGGCGAACGAGGAGACCGTCGACTTCACCCGCTGGCTGCACGCCCGCAACATGCGGCGGGCCCCGGACGACCGGGTCGGCTTCCACGGGCTGGACGTCTACTCGCTGTGGGAGTCGATGCGCGAGATCCTCACCTGGTTGCGCGAGCACGACCCGGATCTGGTGCCGGCCGCGCTGGACGCGTACCGGTGCTTCGAGCCGTACAACGAGGATCCCAACGCGTACGGCTGGGCCACCCAGTTGGTGCCGGCCGCCTGCGAGGACCGGGTGGTGACGATGCTGGCGGCGGTCCGCGACCGGGACTTCGGGTTGTGGCAGAACGCCGAGGTGGTGGCCGGGGCGGAGAGCTACTACCGGGCCATGGTCCGCGGCGGCCCGGAGGCGTGGAACGTCCGCGACCGGCACATGGACCAGACTCTGGACCGGCTGCTGCGCCGGTACGGGCCCACGTCGAAGGCGGTGGTGTGGGCGCACAACACGCACGTCGGCGACGCCCGCGCCACCGATCAGTCCCAGTACGGCGAGGTCACCATCGGTCAGCTGGCGCGGGAACGGTACGGCGACGCCCAGGTGCTGCTGGTCGGTTTCGGCACCTACCGCGGAACGGTGGTGGCCGGACCGGGCTGGGGCCAGCCGATGGAGGTCATGGGTGTGCCCGAGGCGCGGCCGGGTTCGCTGGAGGAAGTCTTACACGCGGCCGCTCCGCCGTGCGGGCTGTTCGTCTTCCCCGCCGAGGGCCCGCGACCGGATCTGCTCACCACGGTGTTGCCGCACCGGGCGATCGGCGTGGTCTACCGGGCGGAGCGGGAGCGCTGGGCCAATTACGTGCCGACCGTGCTGGGTGAACGTTACGACGCGTTTCTGTGGTTCGGGGAGACGCGGGCGCTGCGGCCGCTGCACACTCTGCGGGTGGACGCGCACGAGCCGGAGACGTACCCCAGTGGTGTCTGATTAAGACCATGAAACGCCGGTTAAATGGATCTTTCGAATATCGGTGGCACATCATTCAGTTGACGTGTGCGGATACCTGAAAGGGCACGGACATGTGCCCGTGAATGCTGATCCACGGTGGGGGAACGCGGTTTTAGGCTGTGGCCTTCATCGATCATCCATTTCGGATACAGCAGGAACGGGGTGCCATGAAGAAGATCTCCCGACTCGTCCTCGCCGCGTTGATCGCCGCGTGCGGGGTGGTCGTCGCGACCGCCGGACCGGCGTACGCGACAGTGCCGGGATACGTGCTCAGCTCGTCCACCGCGAGTCTGCCGCCGAGTCTGTCCGCTCTCGCCACCGGTAAGCGGATCCAGTACGTCACCACCACCATCAACGGTGGGGTCGTCCCCGCGACCGGTCTGGTCCTCACCCCGCGCACCAACAAGAAGAACCGGGTCGTGGCGTGGGGGCACGGCACCACCGGGCTCGCCGACACCTGCGCGCCGTCCACCAACCAGGCGGTGTTCTGGGAGGAGGCCCGGATCGCCGTCGCCGAACTGCTCGAACGCGGCTGGACGGTGGCCGCGCCGGACTATCCCGGGCTCGGGACGGTGCAGCAGCACCCCTACCTGATCGGAGCCAGCGCCGGCCGGTCGATGATCGACAACGTACGGGCGGCCCGCAACCTCGACGCGGCGCTCTCCACCCAGTACGTCGTCGACGGCCACTCGCAGGGCGGCTCCGGTGCCCTGTTCGCCAGTCAGCTCGCCCCGTCCTACGACGGCAACCTGGTCCTCAAGGGCGCCGTCGCGATCGCCCCGCTCTCCAACGCGCAGGAGATCATCCCGTACATTGCCGGCACTCCGGTCCAGGGTTACCTGGTGATGGCCCTGTTCGGCGTGGCCGCCGTCGATCCGAGCTTCAAGCCCGCCAACGTCCTCGCCGCCCCCGCCGAGGCCCAGCTCGGCGTCCTCCAGACCGGCTGCCTGTACGAGATCCTGGCCACCTACGAGAACTTCACCGCCGCACAGCTGGTCGAGGGCGGCACCGTGCCGGCCGCGGTGATCACCAAGATGGCCTCCTACGAGAACCCGCTCCAGACCGCGCCGAGCTCGCCGATCCTGCTCGTGCACGGCACCGACGACGAGGCCGTCCCCTACTTCCTCTCCGAGATGCTGGCCGGACAGATCCAGGCGTACGGCGTCTCGCTCACCTTCGAGACGATCGAGGGCGCCACCCACGACACCGCCGTGATCGAGTCCGCCGACCTGGTGGCGGACTGGATCGCCGCCCGGTTCGCCTGATCGACAACGGACGCGCCCGGCGGCTCAGCCCGCCGGGCGCACCGCCCCGACCAGGCGCACCCCGGTGCTCATCACCGGCGGCTCGGGCAGCACCGGCGCGAGCGCGGCCAGCAGCCCGGGACGGCGCCCGGTGGGGACCCGGCGCAGCACGGTCCGGCCCGCGTGCGAGTCCACCCAGGCGAGGAAGTGCTCCAGGTCGCGGAATTCACTGCGTACCGTCAGCTCGTCGATCGTGACGTCGGCGAAGCCGGCGGCGCCGACCGCGGACCGCAGGGTGTCCTCGTTGTCGAACATCGCCGGGAGTTTCGGCTGCTGAGGTGGCTCGTCGGTGTGCGTGCCGATCACCCGCATCGCCTCCTGGTAGCCGGCGTCGAAGGCCGCGAAACAGCTGAACGCGAGCCGGCCGCCGGGCCGCAGCAGCCGAAGGTACGACCGCAGCGCGGCCTCCGGATCCGGCAGGAAGAACAACACCAGGCCGAGCGCCACCACGTCGAACGAGCCGTCCGGGAAGTCCGGCGCCTGCCCGTCGCCGACCGTCACGGTGACCTGCGGCAACCCGGCGGCCGCGGCCCGGGTCAGCGCCACCATGGCCGGCGCCATGTCGATTCCGGTCACCGAACCGGTCGGGCCGACCGCCGCGGCCGCCGGGAACAGCACCGCGCCGCGCCCGCAGCCCACGTCCAGAACGCGCTCACCGGCGCGGATCCCGGCGGCGGCGACCAGCGCCGACCCCATCGGCCCGACGAACTCCACCCCCACGCTGTCGTACTCCGCGGCGGCCGCATCGAAGACGTCATATGGTTTCGTCATAGGACTCAGAATGCATAACGAACCCGCAGATACGGCGCACGCGCGCCGATCAGATCGACGAGCGCCGTCACGTAGGAGCCCTTCGCGCCGGTGCGGTAACGGACGTTCAGATCACCGTTCTGCGAGCGTTTCACCTGCTGGAGGTCGGGGCGCCAGATCAGTTCCTCGGCGCGTGGATGCCAGCCGAGGTTGATCTCGTGCAGTCCGCGATTATGGGTCAGGAAAATGATCTCCGCCGCCAGCTGGCTCTTCGTCGCCGCGTTCGTTCCGGCGGTGAGCTGATCCAGCAGTTCGGCCCAATCCTCGAGCCAGCCGTCGCGGACCACCACCGGGCTCAGATTGACGTGCACCTCGTACCCGGCCGCCACGAAATCGTCGATCGCCGCGATCCGTTCCCCGATCCCGCTGGTGCGGATGTCGAGCACCCGGGAATCGGCCGCCGGCATCAGCGAGAACCGGATCCGCGTCCGGCCTCGCGGATCCCATGCGAGCAGGTCCCGGTTGACGTGCTTGGTGGCGAAACTGGCCTTCGCGTTCGGGATCTCCCGGAACAGCGAGACCAGATCCCGGACGTTGTCGCTGATCCGCGCGTCCACCGAGCAGTCCGAATTCTCACCGATGTCATAAACCCAGGACTCCGGGTCGCATTCGTTCGGCTGCGGCTTGCCGCCCTGCCGGGCCGCGTGCCTTCGGAGGTACGCGGAAATGCGCTCGATGTTGGCGAAAACGGTGATCGGATTGCTGTAGCCCTTGTGTCGCGGGACATAGCAGTAGGCGCACGCCATGGCGCAGCCGTTCGCCGTCGACGGGGCGATGAAGTCGGCGGAGCGGCCGTTCGGGCGGGCGGTGAGTGTCTTCTTCACGCCCAGGACCAGCGCCTCCCGTTTGATCCGCACCCAGCGCCGGACGTTCGCCTCGTCGCCGTGCACCTCCGGGATCCGCTGGTGGCTCTCCACCTCGACGATCGTCGCCGCCGGGAAGCGGGCCAGGATCTCGCGGCCTCGGGGCAGCTCGGCGGCGGCCGGTTCGAGGTAGATGCGCTGGATGTCCAACAGGTCACTCACACCCCCATTGTCCGTCAGGCCGGGTGAATCGATTCGCTCTGGCGCGTGCACTACCGCCACGAACGGGCGGCCAGGGATGTCCGGTCCCGCCGGAATGCCGTTGACTCGGCGCCGTCACCGCAGTCCAGCGACACCCGGATCGGAACCCGCGTGCCCTCTCTCCTGACCATCGGGCTGGCCGTCTCGCTCGTCACCGTGGCCCTGCTCCTGCTCACCCGCCGCCTCCGGAGGGCCGCACCCGCCGCGCCACCGCCGGACCCGGCTCCCTCCGCCTGGCGCCCTCCGGCCGCCGAGCCGGCCCGGCCCGGGTCGCGGGCCCCGGTCGCCGAACCGGCCCGCCCCGAGTCGCGGGTTCCGGTCGCCGGGCCGGAACCGAGCCGGTCACGGGCTTCGGTCGGCGGGCCGGAGGAGGGCCGGGAGCCGGTTCCCGCGGCGGGCGCCGGGCTCGTGGCCGTGGTGGACCCGGGACCGTTCGGGTCACGGGGGTGGATCGTGTCGGACACCGAACGGGCGGCGCTGGCCTGGGAGCCGCTCGCCGTGGTGAGGTCCGATCCCGGCCGACCGTGACGGCTGGTGGCCGCCGATCCGGCGGGACCGTGACGGTGCGGTCGGCGGGGCACCCTGTCGGTTGTGCCCCTCACCGGAAACTCGTCCCCGGGGACATTGCTCACAGTTTCCTGGAAGGGCGGTGTTGGGCAAGGTTGGCGCATGCATATCTGGCCGGGCAATCCGTACCCGCTGGGAGCCACCTACGACGGCGGCGGAACGAATTTCGCGCTCTTCTCCGAGGCGGCCACCCGGGTCGAACTGTGCCTGTTCGACGACGACGGCCGGGAGACCCGGGTCGACCTGCCGGAACGGGAGGCGCTGGTCTGGCACGGATACCTGCCGCGGGTGGTGCCGGGGCAGCGGTACGGCTACCGGGTGCACGGACCCTACGATCCGTCCCGGGGGCTGCGGTGCAATCCCGGCAAACTGCTTCTGGATCCGTACGCCAAGGCGATCGACGGGGATTATCGCTGGGATCGGGCGCTTTTCTCGTACGATTTCGGTGATATCCATTCTTATAATGATCTGGATTCGGCGCCCTTCGCCCCGCGCTCCGTGGTGATCAACCCGTATTTCGACTGGGGCAACGACCGGCCGCTCAAGATCCCGATGTGGGAGACGGTGATCTACGAGGCGCACGTCAAGGGCATGACGATCCGGCATCCGAACATCCCGGACGACGTGCGCGGCACCTACTCCGGCCTGGCGCACCCGGTAATGATCAAGTATTTGAAGAGCCTCGGCGTCACCGCCGTCGAGCTCATGCCGGTGCACCAGTTCGTCCACGACAGCGGGCTGATCGAGCGGGGCCTGACCAACTACTGGGGCTACAACACCATCGGCTTCTTCGCGCCGCACAACGGCTACTCGTCGTTCGCCGGCGGGGGCGGGCAGGTGCAGGAGTTCAAGGCCATGGTCAAGGCGCTGCACCAGGCCGGCATCGAGGTGATCCTGGACGTCGTCTACAACCACACGGCCGAGGGCAACCATCTGGGACCCACGCTGTCCTTCCGGGGCATCGACAACCCCGCCTACTACCGGCTCGTCGACCGGGACCGGCAGTACTACTACGACACCACCGGCACCGGGAACAGCCTCAACGTCCGGCATCACGAGTCGCTGCGGCTGATCATGGACAGCCTGCGCTACTGGGTGACCGAGATGCACGTCGACGGCTTCCGGTTCGACCTGGCCGCCGCCCTGGCCCGGGAGTTCCACGAGGTGGACCGGCTGGCCGCGTTCTTCGACCTGGTCAACCAGGATCCGGTGGTGTCGCAGGTGAAGCTGATCGCCGAACCGTGGGACGTCGGCGACGGCGGCTACCAGGTCGGCGGCTTCCCGCCCAACTGGACCGAGTGGAACGGCAAGTACCGCGACTCGGTCCGCGACTTCTGGCGGGGCGAGCCGTCCAGCCTCGGCGAGTTCGCGTCCCGGTTCACCGGCAGCGCCGACCTCTACCAGGACGACGGCCGCCGCCCGATCGCCTCGATCAACTTCGTCACCGCGCACGACGGGTTCACCCTGCACGACCTGGTGTCGTACAACGAGAAGCACAACGACGCCAACGGCGAGGGCAACCGGGACGGCGAGAGCCACAACCGGTCCTGGAACTGCGGCGTCGAGGGCGAGACCGAGGACGCCGGCATCATCGTGCTGCGCGAACGGCAGAAACGGAACTTCCTGGCCACCCTGCTCCTCAGCCAGGGCGTCCCGATGATCGCGCACGGCGACGAGCTGGGCCGCACCCAGCGCGGCAACAACAACGTCTACTGCCAGGACAACGAGATCTCCTGGGTGGACTGGGTGGAGGCGCGCAACGAGGACGTGCTCACCGGGTTCGCCCGGCGGCTGCTCAAACTGCGCGCCGACCATCCGATCTTCCGGCGCCGGCGGTTCTTCACCGGCGACCCGGCCGGCGACTCGAAACTGCCCGACATCGCCTGGCTGCGCCGCGACGGCCAGGTCATGACCGAGTCGGACTGGAACACCCGCAGCGGCATGACCATGACCGTCTTCCTCAACGGGCACGGCATCCCGGAACGCGACGCGCTCGGCGAGGAGATCCGGGACGACTCGTTCCTGCTGCTGTTCAACCCGCTCGACGAGGACGTGGCGTTCACGCTGCCGGATCGCGACTACGGCCGGACGTGGGAGGTCGCGGCGAACACCGCCGACCCGCTGCTGGCCGCCAAGCGCAAGACCGCGCGGGCCGGCGGGCAGTTCACCGTGACCCGGCACAGCCTGGTCGTGCTGCGCTGCCGTTACTAGCGGGTCAGGCCCGGGACGTGTACCACGCGATCTTCTCCCGGACCCGGCGCTGTTCCCGGCGCAGCTGCTCGATCTTCGCGTCGATCTCCCGATCGTGCTCGCGCAACAGCGCCGTCCGCTGCTCGGCGCCCTCGTCACCGGTCTGCAACAGCTCGGCGAAGCGCCGCAGCCGGGAGATCGGCATGCCCGAGTCGCGCAGGCAGCGCAGCAGCCCGAGCCGGGACAGGTCGTCGTCGGAGAAGATCCGGCGGCCGCTGGAGTTGCGCTGGATGCCGTGCAGCAGCCCGATCTTCTCGTAGTAGCGGATCGTGTCGATGCTGACGCCGAGCCGCTCGGCGGTCTCCCCAGGTGTGTAAGGCACGCCTGAGATTAACCGCTTCACCGCATTGGCAGCCGCCCCCACTGGTGCCGGACATCGCCGCGATGCTAGGCAGAGGCATGGAACGCGTAGCGCGGCCCCGACTGCACTTCACCCCTCGCGCCGGCCAGGTCGGCGACCTCTTCGGCGTCCTCGCGGCCGACGGCCGCTACCAACTCTTCTACGAGCACCTCTCCGGCCAGGAGCCGGCCTGGGGCTACGCGGTCTCCGACGATCTCGTCCTGTGGACCGAGCAGGCGGTGGCCGCGCCGCCCGCCGGCCCCGGATCGGCCCGCTGCGGCGCGGTGGTGGCCGGCCCGGACGGGCCGGTGCTGTTCCACACCCGCGACAGCGGCGAGGTGGCCCGCGCGGTCGCGGTCCCCGGCTTCACCGGCTGGCGCCAGGATCCGGCCGGCCCGCTGATAGCCACGCCACCCTCCGGCGTCGGCGAGATGCGCGATCCGTACGTCTGGTGGGCCGGCAGCGGCTGGCGGATGCTGCTCGGCGCCACGATCCACGGTGGGGCCGCCGCCGTCCTCCAGTACCACTCCGCCGACCTGCTGCACTGGGCCTACGACGGCGTGATCGTCTCCCGCGAGCAGGCCGGCTGGAGCTGCCCCCGGCTCTTCCCGCTGGACGACGCCTGGGTGCTGCTCGTCTCCAGCGGCGACGAGGTTGCCTACGCCGTCGGCGGCTACGACGGCCTGCACTTCACGCCGCGCGCCTGGGGTGACTTCGGCAGGGGCCGCCTCGGCCCCACGGCCACCTTCGTCGACGCGGCCGGGCGGCGCTGCGTGCTCGCCCGCCTCGGTGACGCCGGGGCCAGTCCCGGGTCGGTCTGGGCGGGCTCGCTCAGCCTTCCCTGGGTTCTCTCGGTACGCGACGACCGGCTGATCGCCACCCCGCACCCCAACCTCGACCCGTACCTGATCAGCGGCGCCACCGGGCTCACCGCGGCCGGCGGGGAGGTCCGCGACCACGGCGAGCTGATCCTCACCATGCCCGCCGGCGGGGAGACGGTGCTGTTCGCCGACGCCGACATCGTCGAGGTCACCGTCGAGGGTGTCAGCGGCCTCGGGGTGGCCCGGCGCACCGGCCCCACCACGCCCGGCGTCCGGTTCGGACGGTTCGGCACGGCCCCCCGCGAGTGACGGCCCGGCGTTTGCCGGGCCCCGCCACGGGCAACCACTGCGGTATGCCTGGACGCGACGAACTACCCGAAACCCTCAAGCGGTCCCCGAAGAAGGCGCAGGACACCTTCGTCAAGACCCATGACTCCGCCGTCGACCAGTACGGCGAGGGCGAGCGCGCCCACCGCACCGCCTTCTCCGCGGTCAAGCACTCCTTCGAGAAGGTCGGCGACCACTGGGAGCCGAAGGAGAAGAAGGGCCCGAGCGACGCCAAGGCCGCCGGCGGGCGCGACACGAAAGCCGAGACCGCCGGTGGCGTGGACGCCAACGCGAGCAAGGAACACCTGCTCGGGGTGGCCCGTAAGCTGGACATCTCCGGCCGGTCCAGGATGACCAAGGCGGAGCTGGTCGACGCGATCCAGAAGGCCAACACCAGGGAGACGCGACGCGCGCGTGGATGATCTGATCCGATTCGTACGGGCACAGGACGGCGTCTTCGAGCAGGCGCTCGCCGAGCTGAGGGCGGGCCGGAAACGCACCCACTGGATGTGGTTCGTCTTCCCTCAGCTGGCCGGCCTGGGCTCCAGCCCGACGGCGCGGACCTACGCCATCCGGGACCTCGGCGAAGCCCGTGACTATCTCGGCCATCCCCTCCTGGGCCCGCGGCTGCTCCAGTGCGCCGAGGCGATGCTGGAGCACCACGGGCGCACCGCCGAGGAGATCCTCGGCTACCCCGACGACCTGAAACTGCGCTCGTCGATGACGCTCTTCGCCCGCGCCGCCGACGACCCGGCCCCCTTCGAGCGGGTGCTCGACCGCTACTACGACGGGCCCGATCAGCGGACTGTCGCGCTTCTCGGCGCACCATAGGCGATTCCACCCTCGGGCGCGGTGGCGCCGTGTGACGATCGCGGCGGTCCCGTTCCCCGACGCCGAGGTGGCCCCTTCATGCGACGTGCCCACGTCCTGGTCGCGGCGGTCGTCGCCGTCCTGCTCGGCGTCCCCGCCCCGGTGGCCGCGTCCGGCGGTCCCGGCCGGACCCTCACCGGCGCTCTCGACCGGATCCTCGCCCGCCCCGAACTGGCCGGCGCCACCATCGCCGTCGACGTGCGTGACGCCGCCGGGGCCGTCGTCTACCAGCGGAACCCCGGTCTGCGGGTGCTGCCCGCCTCCAACCAGAAACTGCTCACCGCGGCCGCCGCGCTCGAGGTGCTCGGCCCCGGGCACCGGTTCCGCACCACGGTCCGGGCCTGTGGCGGCGACCTCCATCTGCGCGGGGAGGGCGACCCCACCCTGACGGTCGCGCGGTTCGACCGGCTGGCCGCGGCCGTCGCCCAGCGCCGGAAGCTTTTCAGCGGGCGGCTGGTCGTCGACGACACCTGGTTCGACCGGGTGCCACTCGGGCTGGACTGGTCGTGGGAGGACGAGTCGTTCGGCTACACCGCCGCGGTCTCGGCGCTCACCTTCGCGGCCAACGACCGGTTCGACACCGGCGCCGTCGAGATCCGCTACCGGGGCGCCGCCGGGCGGCGGCCGTCGGTCACGGTGTGGCCGCCGACCCGCAGCGTGCGGGTGGTCAACCGGGCGGTCACCGGGCGGGGCGACAGCGTGAGCGCGGTGCGGGCCCACGGCGGCCGGACGGTGACGGTCACCGGATCCGTCGCGCCCGGGCGCTCCGGGACCACGCTGGTGTCGGTGCCGGATCCGGCCGTCACCGCGGCCGGGGTGTTCCGGGCGGCGCTGCGGCGGCACGGGGTGACGGTCGCCGGGCGTACCGTCCGGGGGCCGTCACCGGGTACGGCCCGGGCCCTCGCCACCCGGGTGTCCGCCCCGCTGCGCGAGATCCTGCGCCCGTTCCTGAAGTTCTCCCACAACGGCATCGCCGAGATCCTGGTCAAGGCGATGGGCCGGGCCGCCACGCCCGCGCGACCGGGGAGCTGGCCGACCGGGCTGGCCGCGGCGACCGCCGCCCTCGGCCGGCTCGGCGTCGACACCCGCCTGCTCACCATGGGTGACGGGTCCGGCCTGAGCCGCCGCAACTGGGTCACCGCCCGGCAGCTGACCACGCTGCTCACGGCGGCCCGGCGGCGCCCCTGGTTCCCGGCCTTCCGGGCGGCCCTGCCGGTGGCCGGCGCAGCGGACCCCCTGGTCGGCGGCACCCTGAGCCACCGCATGCGGGGCACCGCCGCGGCCGGCCACGTCCGCGCCAAGACCGGCACGCTGACCGGCGTGAACGCCCTCTCCGGCTACGTGACCACCCGCGACGGCCGCCTCCTGACCTTCGCCGCTCTGATCAACGGCGCCCTGGCCGGCGCGGGCCCCACCCTCGACCGGGTGGCCGTGGCCCTCGCCGAGAGCACCGGCCCGCCGGGCGGTCAGTCCTCCGGGAGGAAGGCGGCGGCGATGGGGGCCACCGTCTCCCAACCGAGGGTCCGGTAGAGGTGCTGCCCGGCGTCGGTGGCGACCAGGACACCGGTGGTCATGCCCAGGCGCACGGCGTGCTCGCCCAGCGTGGTCATCAGGACCGTGCCGAGGCCGCGGCGCCGGTGACCGGGTTCGGTCTCCACGCGGTCGGGGACGCCGAAGGATCCGGCCCGGCCCAGGTGGGCGGCCGCCGCCCGGTTGCCACCCGAGTCCCGGGCCACGGCGGTGAGCAGCGTGTCCTCCGTCGTCACGGTGATCTGGTAGCCGGCAGGGGCCGGTTCGGCGCGGGGGCGGAAGCCGGCGGTCATCAGGAAGCCGTCCTCGGCCATGGCCCAGCGCGACGGCAGCGCGGCCCGCAGGGCGGCCCGGTCGCCGACCACCTTCACCCAGGCGCCGGGGCGGTCGGCCTGCCGGTCCAGGGTGGTGAGGCGGCCGGTGTCCCAGGTGTGCAGGACGTGCCGGAGCCGGTGGCCGGGCAGGCCCACCTCGGCGCGCCACCCGCCGGGAACGCCGACCGGGGCCGGCACGCCCCGCGACGCGGCCCAGCCGCGCCCCCAGGCCATCACCAGATCGGAAACCGTGTTGAGCACCCGGCAAGTATTCCCTAGGGTCGGGACAGGTCATGAGCGCCAGCGCGAAGCCCCGGCTCGCTGGCCGGCAACCCCCTGCTCGCGGGCGGGGTGCCCCGGGTGAGGACCTGGTCCGGCGCATACGTGCCGGTCAAGCCGTGATGCCGAGGAGTGGCCGCGGTGCCGCGCCTACCTGCGGCATCGTCTCGCCGAAACCGGCCGGCCGGGGAGCCGGCCGGAGTCGCGCGGACGAGACGTCAGGAGCAGGTGTTGAGCATGGTCTGGAGCGCGGTCTTCTCGGACGACTGGAGTTTCAGCGCCCAGTGGTACTTCACCGCGATCCACATCCTGGCGTAGGTGCAGCGGTAGGAGCTGACCGACGGCTGCCACGTCGACGGGTCCTGGTCGCCCTTCGACTGGTTGACGTTGTCGGTGACGGCGATCAGCTGCGGGCGGGTCAGGTCGTTGGCGAAGCTCTGCCGCTTGCTGGTGGTCCAGGCGCTGGCGCCGGAACGCCACGCCTCGGCCAGCGGGACCACGTGGTCGATGTCGAGGTCGGAGGCGGCGGTCCAGGTGGCCCCGTCGTACGGGGAGTACCACGTTCCGGAGGTGGCGGCGCACGCCGAGCTGGTGACGACGTTGGTGCCGTCCCGCTTCAGCACCGTCTCCCGGGTGTTGCAGGTGCCGGAGATGGTGATCCAGTGCGGGAACAGGTCGCGGTCGTAGGTGCTCGCGTTCGCCTCGGCGGCCACGGTCAGGGCGTTCAGGTAGGTCTGTGCGGTCGCCTTGGACGGGATGCCGGTCGGCGCGGCCTGGGCGGGGGAGGCCAGCAGACCGAGAGTGATCAGGCCGGCGGTGAGGCCGGCGATGAGGGGACGGGGGGATGGGCGCATGTATCGGCTCCTTGGTGTCGTCCGATTCGGACACCGCATAACTACGGGAGCCAAACGTCACCGGATGATGACAAGCGTGAATTTCTGATGACCGAACAAAAAAGATCAAAACTGTGCCGGAAACATCCCGTCACCAGACGGCGGGCGCGCTCCGCCCGTACCGGAAACGGGGTTGATCTGCCGGGGTCGGCCGAGCCGCTAGGGTGGGCGCGTGAGACCTCTGCTGGCCGTCGACGCCCCGAGCCTCTACTTCCGCGCGTTCCACGGCATTCCGGAGAAAGCCGCCCGGACCGCGGCCGGTGAGCCGGTGAACGCGATCCGCGGCTTCCTCGACATGCTCGCCCAGCTGATCCGCACCCGCCGCCCGGACCGGCTGGTGTGCGCGCTGGACGCCGACTGGCGCCCGGCCTGGCGGGTGGAGCTGGTGCCGTCGTACAAGAAGCACCGGGTCGCCCACGGTGACGTCGAGGAGGTGCCGGCGTCGCTGGAGCGGCAGGTCCCGGTGCTGCTGGAGACCCTCGAGGCGATCGGCATCCCGGCGTTCGGCGTGAAGGGGTACGAAGCCGACGACGTGCTCGGCACGCTGGCGCACGGGCAGCCCGCGCCGGTCGAGGTGGTCTCCGGCGACCGTGACCTGTTCCAGCTGGTCGACGACGCCCGCGGCACCCGGCTGCTCTACTGCGGCCGCGGCGTGGCCAAGCTGGAGGACGCCGACGAGGCGCTGGTCCAGGCGAAGTACGGGGTCGAGGCGCGGTGGTACGCGGACTTCGCCGCCATGCGTGGCGACCCCAGCGACGGGCTGCCGGGCGTGCCCGGCGTCGGCGAGAAGACCGCGGCGCGCCTGATCGAGCGGTACGGCGGGGTCGAGCGGATCCTGGCCGCCCTCGACGACCCGGACGCCGGTTTCGCCCCCGGCGTGCGCACGAAGCTGCTGGCCTCCCGGGAATACCTGGGCCGCGCCCTGCCGGTCTGCAAGGTGGCCACCGACGTGCCGCTGCCCGTCTTCGACCCGGTGCTGCCGACCGCCCCGCGCCACCCGGACGCGCTGCTGGCGCTCGCCGAGCGGTGGAACCTGGCCGGATCGGCCCGGCGCCTGGTGGACGCGATGGCCGGCTGAGGCCGGTTGCCGGACGGTTGCGGCCGCTCCGGGCGGCTCATGTCGGCGTCCGCGCACCCGATACGGCGAGTCGGCCATCCCGCCGCCTCACGATCGGAGTACGCCTTGTCGACGCGAGCCGTTCGCGCGTGCTTCGGTGTCTGGATCCTGGCTCTCGCCGGTGTCTACTACGCCGTTCCTGACATCCGCCACTACACCTGGGCGGCCCTGGGCTGCTCCAGCGCCGCGATGGTGCTGCTCGGTGTCCGGGCGCACCGCCCGCAGCGGCGGCTGCCGTGGTACCTGATCAGTGTCACGCTGGTCCTCTTCGCCTTCGGCGACACCTGGTACTACGTGATGCTCGCGCTCGGCCGCGACCCCGGCTACCCGGGGCTGTCGGACTTCTTCTACCTGGTGGCCTATCTTCCGCTGACGGCCGGGCTGCTGCTCTTCGTACGCGCCCGCGGCGGCGGCGCCAACCGCGCGGCGCTGCTGGACGCGCTCGTGCCGACGGTCGGGCTGGGCCTGCTGGCCTGGGTGTACTGGATCGCGCCGTTCACCCGCGCCGACGACCTGTCGGTGCTGGCGAAGGTGGTGTCGATCGGCTACCCGCTCGGCGACGTGCTGGCGCTCGCGATGATCCTGCGGATGTTCACCGGCGCCGGCCGCCGGTCGGGCCCGGTCGCCGTCCTCGGTGCCGCCCTGGTGGGCCAGTTGGTCGCCGACGTGTTCTACGGCCAGTCGCAGCTGAACAGCGCGTGGGCGGAGGGCCCGATCGACCTCGGCTGGATCGTCTTCTACGCGGCGACGGCCTTCGTGGCGCTGTCGCCGGCGATGCGGTCGCTGTCGGTCAACTGCGAGCCGACCGTCCCGGAGATGAGCCGCCACCGGCTGCTCTGGCTGACCGCGGCCGCGCTCGTCGCGCCGGCCGTGCTGGCCGCCGAGTACGGGAGCCGGGAAGGCGTCGTCGACGCGCCGGTCATCGCGGCCGCCGCGGCGGTGATGTTCCTGCTGGTGCTGGGCCGGGTCGCGGACCTGGCCCGGGCCCAGCGGGCGGCCGGCCTCCGGGAGCGGGCGCTGCGCGAGGCCGCGGCGCTGTTCAACGCGGCCGCCTCCGAAGAGGGCCTGGTCGACGCGATCCGCGCCGCGGTGACCCGGCTGATGCCCGCGGGCCAGCCGTACCACCTCGAATTCCCGATGCCCGGACCGGGCGTCGCCGTGGCCAGGTTGAGCCTGGTGCCCGCCGCCGACCTGCCGGACGGGCTGGACGCGGGCGGCTTCGCGAACGCGCTCTACGCCGCCCGGTGCCTTCCCGGCGACCGGGTCGGGACCGTGGTGATCGGCGCGCCGGACCCGGTCCTGCACCTGATCCGCCCGGCGCTCGAGACGCTCGGCGTCCAGATCACCGTGGTGCTCCAGCGGATCGCGCTGACCGCCGAGGCGAGCCGCCGGGAGGGTGAGGCCCGGTTCCGCACCCTGATCCAGAGCGCCTCCGACGTCATCCTGATCCTGGACTCCGACGGCGTCGTCCGCTACGCCACCCCGTCCGCGGAGACCCTGCTCGGCGCCGACCCGACCGGCACCCCCATCGCCGGGCTGATCGCGTCGCCGGAGTCGCTGCGGGAGATCCTCGACCGGGTGGGCTCGGGCGACCTGGACGACATCGAACTGACCGCGGTGGGCGCCGGTGGTCGCGCCATCGAGATCGAGTGCGACCTGCGGGACCTGCGCGACGACCCGACCGTGGGCGGGCTCGTGGTGACGCTGCGGGACGTGACCGCGCGGCGCGGGCTGGAGAGCGACCTCACCCACCAGGCGTTCCACGACGCGCTGACCGGGCTGGCCAACCGGGTGCTGTTCAAGGACCGGCTGGAACAGGCGTTCTGCGTGGCCGAGCGGGACGGCGCCACCCTCGGCGTGCTCTTCGTCGACCTGGACGACTTCAAGGAGGTCAACGACACCCTCGGGCACGCGGTCGGCGACCAGCTGCTGCTCGCCGTGGCACGGCGGATCTCGGCGATCATCGGGGCCGGCAGCACGGCGGCCCGGATGGGTGGCGACGAGTTCGCCGTACTGGTCGAGCAGAGCGACACCGTGGACGCCGCGGAGACGGTGGCGGCGCGGCTGGTGGAGGCCCTGGAGGCGCCGATCGAGGTGTTCGACGCCGACGGCGGCACGCACGTGGTCAGCGGCGCGGCCAGCATCGGCGTGGCCACGAACCGGGAGGCCGGATCGGCCACCGAGCTGCTGCGCCACGCCGACCTGGCGCTCTACCTGGCCAAGGGCAGCGGCAAGAGCGGCTGGCGGCGTTACCAGAGCGACCTGCACACCGCCATGGTGCAGCGGCTGGAGATGCGTACCGCCCTGCACGAGGCGATCGAGCGGGAGCAGTTCGTCCTGCAGTACCAGCCCATCGTCGAGCTCGCCGACCAGCGGGTCACCGGCGTCGAGGCGCTGGTCCGGTGGCAGCACCCGTCCCGTGGCCTGCTCAGCCCGTTCTTCTTCGTGGAGGCGGCCGAGGAGAGCGGCGCGATCGTCGGGATCGGCTCGTGGGTCATCCGTGAGGCGCTGCGGCAGTTCGCGCGGTGGCGGGTGGGGAACCCGCAGACCACGCTGCGCTACGTGAGCGTCAACGTGTCGGCGCGGCAGTTCCGGACCGTGGACTTCGTCGACCAGATACGCCGGGCGCTGGACGAGAGCGGGGCCCGGCCGCAGTGGCTGCTCCTGGAGATCACCGAGAGCCTGGTGCTGCGGGACGCCGAGAAGGTGCTGGCGGATCTCAAGGCGTTGCGGGCCATGGGCGTACGGATCGCGATCGACGACTTCGGCACCGGCTACTCGTCGCTCAGCTACCTTCGGCAGATGCCGGTGGACGTGCTAAAGCTGGACAAATCGTTCATCGACGACATTCTGACGAGCCGGCAGCAGCACGCGCTAGTCGACGCCATCGTCACCCTGTCGCACAACCTCGACCTCGCGGTCGTCGCCGAAGGCATCGAGGAGGTCGGTCAGCGGGCCGCCCTGGACGCCATGGGCTGCCGGTACGGCCAGGGCTACCACTTCGCCAAGCCGCTCTGGCCGGCCGACATCCCGGCGCTCGCCGTGGCGCCGTCCGCGCGCCAGGAGGCAACCGTATGACGGAACCCGACAGATGAGCGTGCGGGTGGTTAGACGGATATCTACTGGCGCGAGCCGCCGGTAAGGGGCAGGGTCGGGGGTGTGCTGAACAACCCCGTGTGGGCCGCCCTCACCGGGCCGCAGGCGTGTTTCGCCGAGGCCGCGGGCAACGCCGCCCGATACCTGCCCGAGATCGCCCCGTTCGCCGCGCTGAGCGACCCAGCCGACCCGGCCGCCTGGCGTGATCTGGCGACGATCACCGACTACGCACTCCTCACCGGCCCGTCCCTCACCCCACGCGCGGGGTGGGAACAGGTCGAGGTGACCCCGGGAGTGCAGATGATCGGCCAGAGCATGTCCGGCGTCGAGGATCCGGAGGCCGTCCTGCTCACCGAGAAGGACGTCCCCGAGATGCTCGAGCTGGTCGCCCGCGCCGAACCCGGCCCGTTCCTCAAACGCACCGTCGACCTGGGCCGCTACCTCGGCATCCGGGACTCCGGCGGCCGCCTCGTCGCGATGGCCGGCGAGCGGTTCCGGATGCCCGGCTGGACCGAGGTGAGCGCGGTCTGCACCGACCCCGCGTACCGCGGCAAGGGCCTCGGCGCACGGCTCACCCTCGCCGTGGCGGCCGGCATCCTCGCCCGCGGCGAGCTGCCGTTCCTGCACGCGGTCCACGACAACGAGAACGCGATCCGGCTCTACGGCCGCCTCGGGTTCACACACAGCGCCGACGTGGTGTTCACCTCGTACCGGTACACCGGACCGGTCCTCTAGCCGGAAGCCGCCTCAGAGCTGGCCGTGATTCGGCGGAAGCCGGTCCGCCAGCTCGAAGGCCGCGATGTGCGCGTACTTCCAGTCCATCGGGTCGTGGACGCTGTGCGTGCGCGCGTTGCGCCAGTGCCGGTCCAGGTCGTACTTCGCCGCCGCCGAACTCGTCCCGCACAGGGTGAACAGCTCGGAGCCGGCCTCCAGCGCCACCTCGCTGCCGAACGCCTTCGCGGCCGCGACGGCGAGCGAGCCACGTGCCGCGGCCTCGGCGTCCGCGGGGACCAACCCCACCTCCTCGAGGGTACGGGCAGCCGAGTCCAGCAGCGCCTCCGCCGCTCGTACCCTGGTCGCCAGCCGTCCGTAACGGTGCCGCACGTGCGGGTCGTCGACGGCCGCCGCCGCACCCGCCCGCACCGCCTCGGTCGACGGCCGCGCCTTCTCCCGCAGGTAGGACCGGGCGTCGCGCAGAGCCGCGCCCGCGATGCCCACCTCGATGGCCGCGTGCACCAGCTGCGCCCGGGCCCCGATCTGCTGCGGAACCTCGTACGCGCCCGCGTAGTCGACACGCAGCCCGGCCTCCACCGGCACCCGCCGGAACGTGGCCGTCCCACTGATCGTCGCCCGCTGCCCCAGCATGTCCCAGTCGGTGTCGACCGACACCCCCTCGGCGGCCCGCGGCACCAGGGCCAGCACCAGCCGCCCCGACTCGTCGAGGGCGCTCACCGCGATCCACGCGCTGGTCAGCGCCCCGGTGGTGTAGTACTTCACCCCGTCCAGCAGGCCGTCGGTGATCCGGGTGCGCAGATCCTGGGCGTGCTGCCCGCCGCGCTCGGCGAACGCGTTCCCCAGCCGCCGGCCGGCCAGCACGTCACCGAAGGCGCGTTTGCGGGCCTCCGGTCCGGCGTGCACCGCGAGCACGTCCACCAGCAGGAAGTGGCTCTGCGGGACCTGGGCGATCGCCGGGTCGGCGGCCGCGACGATCCGCGCCACCTCGCCCAGGGTCCGCGGGCCCAGCCCCGGGCCGCCGTCGGCCACCGGGACGGTGATGCCGAGCAGCCCGGAGGCGTCCAGGGCGGCCAGGGCCTCGTGCGGCACGACCTCCGCGCCGTCGCGGTCGCGCTGGATCGCGCCGGGTTCCAGGACCGCGGCGAGCCGGTGAGCGGCGGTGATCGCCTCATCGTGTGTCTGGGGTACGACCATCAGCAGATCCTATGGGTCCGCCTCCTCAAGTCGGCTCGCGCGGGACCGATCACCACGGCGTCCAGCCGGGACGGAGGAGGGGTAATGCAGACGCGGAGTCGACGAGCGCGGCCATCGCTCAGTGGGGCCCGGATCCGGCCGCGCGACGCCGGCGAGACCGCGGGGCGGCCGTTGCGGCTGCTCACCGCGGGCGCGCTGCGGCTGTTCATCGCCGGGACGCTGATCCAGATGCTGATGCTGGCGCGGGCCTGGAACGATCACGCGTTCTTCCCGTGGGGTGGCCTCGCCCTCGCCGGGGCGGTGCTGAGCGGGTTCGTGCTGTACCGGCGGACGGCGAGCGGCGAGCGCTCGCTCACCGACGGCCTGACCGGGCTCGGCGACCGCGGCATGTTCCGGCAGACGCTGTACCGGGCCCACGGCCGGCGGACCGGCGTCCTGATGATCGACGTCAACGGCTTCCAGAAGATCAACGACACCCTCGGCCACGAGGCCGGCGACCGGGTGCTGGTCGCGTTCGCCGACGTGCTGCGCCGCTGCGTCCCGCGCCCGAATCCGCCGGTCCGCCTCGACGGCGACGAGTTCGCGGTGGTGCTGCCGGACGTGGCCCGGCCCGAGGACGCCTACGAGGTGGCCGGCCGGATCGCCGCGGCCCTGGGCACGATCGCCGTCGACGGCCGCCTGATCACCCTGGCGGCGAGCATCGGCGTGGCGGTCACCGAGCCCGGCGAACTCACCCACGACGAACTCGTGCACCGCGCCGGCCTGGCGATGCGCCGGGCGAAGTCGCTCGGCCCCGACACCCGCTGGGCGATCTGGCAGGAGTCGCTCGAGACCGAGCTGCCCACCGCCGCTTAAAGCCGCATCTCGTACGGGACGGGGCCGTCGCCAACCGCAACGGCCCCGTCCCGTCCGCTTCCCCGCGAGCTCACCCGGCGCCCAGCCCGTGCCGCGACCGTCGGGCGTGGTGAGGGCTCACAGCCCCGTCGAGCGCTCACCCCGTCGGGCGCGACCCGGCCCCTCGCGCGCGACCCGGCCCCTCGCGCGCGACCCGGCCCGTCGCGCGTGACCCGGCCCGTCGCGCGCGACCCGGCCCCTCGCGCGCGACCCGGCCCCTCGCGGGGTTCACTCGTTGTGCAGGACCCGGGCGATCGTGAGGCGGGCCGCCGAACGGGCCGGCAGCAGCGCGCCAACCACCGCGATCAGGACACCGCTGAGCACCAGAAGGGCCAGTTGCACCGGGTCCCACACCCGCAGGACCGAATCCGGCAGCGTCACCTTCGCGGCGCCCGCGGAGAGCGGCACCACCAGCCGGTGCGCGGCCACGCCGAACGGGATGCCGAGCAGGCCACCGGCCACGCCGAGCGCCGCCATCGAGGTGACCAGCATGGTGATCACCTGGCGTGGCGTCATCCCGATGGATTTCAGCATGCCCAGGTCACGGCGCCGGTCCAGCACGTTGAGCGCCACCGTGTTCAGCACGCCCAGCGCCGCCACCGTGGCCAGCAGCACCGCCAGCACACTGGAGAAGCCGGTCACGATCACCTGGAGTTCGCTGGTGCCGCCACGGCTCCACGGAGACAGCCCCGGATCGGCCGCGCGGATCGCCCGCATGTAGGCCTCCAGGTCGGTGCCCTCGGCGAGATCGACCTGGTAGAAGTAGTCGGACGGCTCCATGTCGTCGAACTCCCGCCACGGGGCGAACAGGCCGTCCCCGGGGCCGGGCAGGTTCTGCAGCGTCTCGCCGACGAGGGTCACGGTGGTCCGGACGCCCTGCAACTCCATGGTGATCGTGTCGCCGACCTCCAGCCCCCGCTTGTTGAGCAGCTCCGAGGTCGCCACCATCTCGTCCGGCGCGGCCGTCCAGCGGCCTTCGAGAAGCTGGTCCTCATACCCCATCGCGGCGACGTCACCCCGGATGAAGTTGACGTGGACCGGCTCGCTCTGGCCGAGGACCGACACCGGACGGCTCAGCGCGATCCCGATCCGCTCGGTGCCGGGAAGCCCGCGCAGCAGCGCCTCCACCTCCTTGTCGGTGCGGCTGCTGGTCACCCCGGTGGGCCCGTCCGGTGGCTCCGGGCGGATGCTGACGTCACCGCCGGCCGCCGCGTCGAGGGCCGAGTACCGGATCAGGGTGTCGGAGAGGCCGGTCGCGAACGTCACCGTGGTCACGCCGAGCAACAGCGACGCCATGGTCAGCGCGGTCCGGGCCGGACGGGCGAACAGGTGTCCCAGCCCGAGGCTGACCGAGCGTGGCAGACGCGTACCCCCGAGGGCTCTCTGCACGCGCAGACCGTGACCGCGCCGTGGAGCGCTGCCCGCGCTGATCGCCTCGGCGGCGGAGAGCCGGTGCGCACGCGAGGCGGGCACCAGCGCGGTCAGCAGGACCAGCATCGGTATGCCGACCAGTCCGGCCGCCCACACCCAGGCCGGGACGCCGGTGTCCTGCCCGAACCCCATCCCGCGGAAGGTGTCCTCCAGCAGCGGCCGCGCGCCGAGATCGCCGAGCGCGGTGCCGAGGATGGCGCCGACCGTCGCCGGGACCGTCACCATGGTCAGATAGACCGCGACCACCTGGCGTGGGGTGAAGCCGAGCGCCTTCAGCATCCCGATGTGCCGGAACCCGGAGATGACCGCTCCACTCACCACATTCGCCACGATGATCACCGCGATGATCAGGCCGAGCACGCCGAAGGTGCCCAGGAAGGGCAGGTACACCCCGGACCCCTCGGCGGCCTCCTCCTTGACGACCTGGTACGGCTGGGCCGCGATCAGCGCGCCTCCGGGAAGCCCCGTGGTCACCCCGGTGAGCCGCTGCTGAACCGCCTCCCTCGTGGACACGTCACCGGAGAACCGGTACAGCATCTGCGTCCCGGTGGGCCGCAGCGCCGTCATCTGCTCCGGCGTCACCCAGCCGTCCGCCGAGCCGCCGACGCTGAACGCCCAGCCGACCACGGTCAGCGTCGTCCCGTCCGCGGTGAGCGACGGGATCCGGCTGAACGGGCCCATCGCGAAATTCGTCTCGTCCTCGGGTGGCGCGTTCAGCACGACCTCGCCCGGCGCCGACGCCCACCGCCCCCGCCAGAGGTCGAGGCGGTCCACGTCGCCACCGGGGCCGGGCCGCCCGACCAGCGTCACCGGGCCGCGCAGGACCGGGCCGGACCCGCCGTCCGGCTCGAACATCACCTGCCCGAACGGGCCGGCGGCCGCCTCCACGCCGTCACGCGCGGCGGTGAGCTGCGCGCCGGTGACCTTGGCCGGGTCGAACGCGGCGACCGCATGGGCTCCGCGCTGCTGCGCCAGGGCCCGGTCGAACGGCGCCGACATCGCGTCCAGCAGGGCTAGCGACACGACCACGGTGGCCGTGCAGAAGAGCGCGACCAGGCCGATCACGAAGGTCTGGAGCCGGCGGCGGCGAATCGCGGCCTTCGCGGCCGCCCACACGGCGCTCACACCCGGTCCAGGGCGGACTCGCGGGCGATCCGGCCGTCGGCCAGCTCGACCAGCCGGCTGGCGCAGCGGTGCGCGAGCCGCTCGTCGTGGGTGACGATCAGCAGCGTCTGACCGATCTGGTTGAGGTCGATCAGCAGGTCCATCACCTGCTCACCGGCCCGGCTGTCGAGGGCGCCGGTGGGTTCGTCGGCGAGCAGCAGCGCCGGCCGGTTCATCAGCGCGCGGGCCACCGCCACCCGCTGCCGCTCGCCGCCGGACAGCGCCGCCGGGTAGACGTCGCGGCGGCCGGCGATCCCCAGCTCGTCGAAGAGCTCCAGCGCGCGGCGCCGGGCGGCGGCCGCCGAGGACCCGGTCAACTGGGCGGCCAGGGCCACGTTGTCCAGCGCCGACAGGTCGTCGAGCAGGTTGAAGAACTGGAAGATCATGCCGAGGTGGTGGCGGCGGAACAGCGCCAGCCCCGTCTCGTTCATCCGGTCCAGGCGCTCGCCGTGCACGGTCACCTCGCCCGCGGTCGGCCGGTCCAGGCCGGCGACCATGTTGAGCAGGGTGGACTTGCCACAGCCGGAGGGGCCCATCACGGCCACCGCCTCGCCGCGGCGGATCTCCAGCGAGACGCCGTCCAGGGCGGCCGTCTCGCCGAACTCCTTGCGCACTCCATCGAGCCGCACCACCGTCTCTGTCGTCATGCCGGGAACGCTACGGACGACCGAGAGTGGCGTCATCGGCTTCCGGATGCAACCACCCAGGGTCTGTCATACCGGGGATGTAGGCGGGGCCGACCACGGGTTGATGTGCCGACCGCGCGGGCATGCCAAGGTGTTCGGCGTGAGGACGCTGATGCTGGCCGTGGCGCTCGTGGTGGCCTGTCTGGCCGTCGCGGCGCTCGGGTTCGCGCTGCGCCGGGCCCGGCAGCGGCACGAGCGGGCGCTGGGGGAGCGGGGCTGGCTGCTGGAGCGCGAGCGGGAGGCGGCGGCGCTGGCGGCGGTCGGTGCGGAGCGCGCGCGGATCGCGCGGGAGCTGCACGACATCGTCAGCCACAACGTCAGCGTCATGATCGTGCAGGCGGGCGCGGCGCGGGAGGTGCTGGCGAGCATGCCGGAGGAGGCGGCGGCGGCGCTGGCCGCGGTCGAGCGGGCCGGGCGCGACACGATGACCGAGCTGCGTCACCTGCTGGGCCTGCTGGCGCCCGCGCCGGACGGGTCCGGCGAGACCGAGCCGGAGGATCTCGCGCCGCAGCCCAGCCTGGCCCGGCTCACCCCGCTGGTGGACCGGATCGCGTTCGCCGGCCTGCCGGTCGACGTCCGGGTCTCCGGCGAGCCGCGCCCGCTGCCGACCGGCATCGACGTGACGGCGTATCGGATCGTTCAAGAGGCGCTGACCAATGCCCTGAAGCACGGCGCCGGCGGGAAGGCCGAGGTCACCATCCGTTACGCGGAGCACGCCCTGCGGGTCGAGGTGCTCACCACCGGCCCGAGCGTGCTGACCGGCGGCCCACCACCGGCCCGCGACGGCGACGGCGCGGGCCGTGGTCTCGCCGGCCTCCGCGAGCGGGTCGCCGTCTACGGCGGCGACCTCGACGCCCGGCGCCGTCTCGGCGGCGGTTACCGGGTCCGGGCGCGCCTGCCGCTGGACGCCCGGTGATCACCGCACCGACCCGGCCGTGGAGGGCCGTATGACCGACATCGGGGAAGAACCGGGCGGGGAGCGGGTGCCCCGGGTGCTGATCGTCGACGATCAGGAGCTGATCCGGACCGGGTTCCGGCTGATCCTCACCGCCCGCGGCATCGAGGTGGTGGGTGAGGCAGCCGACGGGGCCGCCGCCGTCGACGCCGAGCGCCGCCTCCAGCCGGACGTCGTCCTGATGGACATCCGGATGCCCGGGGTGGACGGGATCGAGGCCACCCGCCGCATCCTGGCCCGCAACCCGCGCTGCCGCATTCTCATGCTGACCACCTTCGACCTGGACCGTTACGTCTACACCGCCCTGGCGGCGGGAGCCAGCGGCTTCCTGCTCAAGGACGTGACGGCCGACCACCTGGCGGCGGCGGTGCGCCTGGTCGGCACCGGCGACGCCCTGCTCGCCCCGTCGATCACCCGGCGGCTGGTGGAGCGGTTCGCGGGCGAGGAGCAGCCCCCGGCGGTGCACCGTGACCTGGCCCATCTCACCCCGCGCGAGCGGGAGGTGCTCACCCTGCTGGGGCGGGGCCTGTCCAACACCGAGCTGGCCGAGACGCTGACGCTCAGCGAGGCGACCGTGAAGACCCACGTCGCCCGGATCTTCGCGAAACTGGAGCTGCGCGACCGCGCCCAGGCGGTGGTTCTGGCGTATGAGACCGGACTCGTCACACCATCCGGTTGAACGCTCGTTAAGCTGTGGCCATGACCGTGGATCGCATGCTTCCCACCCCTGAAGCGCACGACCTGCTCGACCTGACCGCCGAACTCGCCACCCGCGAGCTCGCCGGCAAGGTCGACGACTTCGAGGCGCGCGGCGAATTCCCCCGAGACGTGCTGCGCACCCTCGGCCGATCCGGCCTGCTCGGCCTGCCCTATCCCGAGGCCGACGGCGGGGCCGGCCAGCCGTACGAGGTGTACCTGCAGGTCCTCGAGATCCTGGCCGGCACGTGGCTGGGCATCGCCGAGGCGGTCAGTGTGCACACCCTGTCATGCTTCCCGGTCGCCGCCTTCGGCACCCCGGACCAGCGCAAGATGCTGCCGGACATGCTCGGCGGGGAACTGCTCGGCGCGTACGCCCTCTCCGAACCGCAAGGCGGAAGCGACGCCGCGGCCCTGACCACCCGCGCGGTCGCCGAAGGCGACGACTATGTCGTGACCGGCACGAAAGCCTGGATCACCCACGGTGGCCGCGCCGACTTCTACAACATCTTCTGCCGCACCGGCGGCCCCGGCGCCCGCGGCATCTCCTGCCTGCTCGCCGACGCCACCACCCCCGGTCTGCTGCCGCAGGCGCAGGAACGCCTGATGGGGCTGCGCTCGTCGGCGCCCGCCCAGATCGTGCTGGAGGGCGCCCGCATCCCGCGCGATCGCCTGGTCGGCGCCGAGAACGAGGGCTTCGCGATCGCCATGAAGGCGCTCGACGCCGGCCGGCTCGGCATCGCCGCCTGCGCGGTCGGGCTCGCCCAGGCCGCCGTCGACTACGCGACCGGGTATGCGAAGGAGCGCGAGCAGTTCGGCAAGCCGATCGCCTCGTTCCAGGGTCTCGGCTTCATGCTCGCCGACATGGCCACCCAGGTCTCCGCGGCCCGGGCGCTGCTGCTGTCCGCGGCCCGCCTCAAGGACGCCGGCCGTCCGTTCTCGATCGAGGCGGCCAAGGCGAAACTGTTCGCCACCGACATGGCCATGCGCGTCACCACCGACGCCGTCCAGATCCTCGGCGGCTACGGCTACTCCGCCGACCACCCGGTCGAGCGCTGGTTCCGGGAGGCGAAGGTCCTCCAGATCGTCGAGGGAACCAACCAGATTCAGCGGATGGTGATCGCTCGGTCGATGACCGGCCGCTGAACATAGGCATGGCATCCACGCCTATGGATCGGCCGCCTCGGTGGCCACCTGGATCGACCCGGCGGTGCGGCTCGACGGCAAGGAACAGCGCCGGGTCAGCGGCCGGGTCACCTACTCCTCCGAGAAGATCGACGGCCTGCGTACGCTGCGGATCACCACCAACGTCATCGGGGTGTACACGTTCGAGGGCGGCGGGGACACCCCGATCGCCGCATCGCACGACGAGATCCAGTGGGAGTTTCCGCGTCCCGGGCATGTGGATCGGGGAAACGGAGTCCTCCATGGCGTGGATGGACTGTGCCGCCTCCGAGAAGGGCCTGCTGCGGCCGGGCACCGCCACGTTGGCGCCGGCACCGGCCACCAGTGAGGAACCGGGGGCGGTCCCGCGGGCCGACCACCCGTTGGACATCACGGACACCTGCTGACCGACGGTTCACCGACCAGTAGTGTGGCGCCGTGGAAGAGATCGACCAGGCGATCGTGTCGGCACTGACCGCGGACGGCAGGTTGTCGTACACCGACCTGGCCGAGCGGGTGGGCCTCAGCGTGTCCGCCGTGCACCAGCGTGTCCGCCGGCTCGAGCAGCGCGGCGTCATCAACGGATACACCGCCCGTGTCTCGTACGAGGCGCTCGACCTGCCCCTCACGGCGTTCGTCGCGATCCGCCCGTTCGACCCGTCACAGCCCGACGACGCCCCCGACCGGCTCGCCCACCTCGCCGAGATCGACTCCTGCTACTCGGTCGCCGGCGAGGACTTCTACCTGCTGCTCGTGCGGGTGAAGAGCCCGGCCGACCTGGAGCGGCTGTTGCAGGACATCCGCACGGCGGCGAACGTCACCACCCGTACGACGGTGGTGCTGTCCACGCCGTACGAGAACCGGCCGCCCCGGATCGCCGCCCCCGAGAGCTGAGGTTTGCTCACTGCCGGTAGTCCGCCAGGAACGCGCCGAGCCGGCTGATCGCGTCGTCCAGCACGTCGACCGGGGCCAGGAAGACCACGCGCAGGTGGTCCGGCGTGTCGATGTTGAAGCCGGTGCCGTGCGAGAGCAGCAGGTGCCGCTCCTCCAGCAGGTCGATGATCATCCGCTCGTCGTCGTGGATCTTGTGGACCGCCGGGTCGAGGCGGGCGAACAGGTAGAGCGCGCCCTCCGGCTTGACACACTCGACGCCGGGGATCGCCACCAGCCGCTCCCAGGCGTGGTTGCGCTGCTCGTAGAGGCGGCCGCCGGGACGGATCAGCGCGTTGATGCTCTGATAGCCGCCGAGCGCCGTCTGGATCGCGTGCTGCGCCGGCACGTTCGGGCACAACCGCATGTTGGCCAGCAGTTGCAGGCCCTCCAGGTAATCGGTGTCCCGGCCGCTGAAACCGCTGATCGCCAGCCAGCCGGAACGGAACCCGGCCGCCCGGTACGTCTTCGACAACCCGCCCATGCTGATCATCGGCACGTCCGGGGCCAGCGCGGCGGCCGTGTGGTGCAGCGCGCCGTCGTACACGATGCGGTCGTAGATCTCGTCGGTGAACACCAGCAGCCCGTGCCGCCGGGCCAGGTCGAGCATCCCCGCGAGGACCTCACGCGAGTAGACGGCACCGGTCGGGTTGTTCGGGTTGATGATCACCAGAGCCCGGGTGGCGGGCGTGATCCGCGACGCCAGATGCTCCAGATCGGGCTGCCAGCCGGCGCTCTCGTCACAGCGGTAGTGCACCGCCCGGCCCCCGCACAGCGAGACCGCCCCGGTCCACAGCGGGTAGTCGGGGCTCGGCACCAGCACCTCGTCGCCGGTGTCCAGCAGCGCCTGCAACGCCATCACGATCAGCTCGGAGACGCCGTTGCCGAGCATCACATCCTCCGGCTGCACGGAGGTGACACCCTGGGTCTGGTAGTACTGCGCCACCGCGACCCGCGCCGAATAGATGCCGCGGGCGTCGCTGTACCCCTGCGCGGCGGCCAGATTGTGCACCACGTCGGCGACGATCGGATCCGGCGTGGCCAGCCCCCACGGCGCCGGATTGCCCAGATTCAGCTTGAGGATCTGGTGCCCGGCGTCCTCCAGCTCCTGAGCTCTCCGCAGCACCGGGCCGCGAATGTCGTAACGGACCGCCTTGAGCCTCTGCGCTTGTTTCACCAGGTAACTCTCCCACCCGGCGGTGGCGGTGTCGCGGTCCAACCAGCGACGGGCGGACTTTCCATCGCCGGTGCTCTATCTTCTCGGTGTGGACCTCTACACACGGATCGGTGAGGCGCCCGCGGTCACGGCCGCCGTCGACGCGCTCTACCGGGTGATTCTCGGCGACACCCGGCTGTCCGGCTATTTCGCCGCGACCGACGTGCCGCGCCTCAAGGAACACATGGTCGCGCTGCTCAGCCAGGTGCTCGGCGGCCCACAGGAATACAGCGGGCGCGACCTGCGCGGCGCGCACTTCGGCCTGGGCATCACCCCGGCGGACTACGACCTGGTCGGCGCCTACCTGCTCGGCATCCTGGCCGGCCTGGGCGTCGACGACGAGGTCCTCACCGCGGTCCGCGGCGTCCTCACGTCCGTCGCCGACGACGTCGTCGGCTGAACCTTACCCACAGCCCACCAAAGACCATTCGTGGTCAAGCCACGCGTTCCGCTTCACCCCTTTTTTCCGGTACGCGTGACATCGTCCCCACCGCATCACGACCGTCCCGTCCGCTCGACGCGATCCGCTGCCCACTCCAGCCTGTGCCGCGCCCGCCGGGCGCAGATCGACACACGGGCAGGCCGGCCACATCGCCCCCACCCCCTCTGCCGCCGGTCGCGGAGATCGGCGCACGAATGGGACGGGCTCTGTTGCCACCGCCCCATTTGCCGCCGGTCGGGGAGATCGTTGTGCGGGCGGGCCCGGTCGGTCGCCGCGATCTTCCCTGTCTGCCGCCGGTCCCGCAGATTAGTACGTAACCGGCGCCGGGCCTTGCCGTTCTCGCCTCGTCTGCCGCTGGTCGCGGAACTCGTTGTGCGGGCGGGCCTGCTCCGTGGCCCCGCCCTCCGCCGCCGGTGAGCGGCTCGCCGGCCGGCTCCCGGTCACGCTGGTCGGATGGTCACGGTCTCGCCGCTGCGGTCGGGCGCCGCGGCGAAGAGGCGGTCCAGGTGGGAGTCGAGGATGCGGCGCGCCTGCTCCGGCGTGTACTGCCCGCCCAGCAGGTAGACGCCCAGGCCCTCCATGAGGGCGAGCAGTCCGGCCGCCGCGTTCTCGGGGTCGGGGCACGGCAGCAGTCCGGCGATGAACCCGACCATCTGCTCGGTCTCCTCCCGTAGCGCCGCGGACGCCGGTGGTCGCACGGCCGTGTACGCCAGGAACGCCAAGGCGACCCGCCCGTCGGCGCGAGTCACCTCGTCCAGGGGAAGCAGCGTTCGGATGATCGTTTGCAGCAGGTCACGCGGCGACGGCGCGGCGCCCAGGTGAGTGACAGCGTCGGTGACCCGGATCTGGTTACGCTCCCGAACCACATCCAGCGCGAAGGTCATCATCTCGTCCTTGGTGCGGAAGTAGTGCTGCACCATCCCGGCGGAGACACCCGCCTCGGCCGCGACATGACGCAGGCTGACCGCTTCGAGGCCCTGCTCGGCGGCGACCCGCATGAGCGCGTCGGCGATCTGGGTACGGCGCTTCTGACGGTCGACCTTCTTGGGCATGGCGTCGATGCTGTCACAATGCCGTGGTCACGGTCCCGGCCGCACCGTCCACGGTGACCAACTGGCCATCCGTGATCAGCCGGGTCGCACCGGGAACGCTGATGACAGCCGGCAACCCGTACTCCCGGGCGACGGTGGGCCCATGCGCCATGATCGCCCCCGTTTCGGTGACCAGGGCGGCCGCGGTCAGGAACAGTGGCGTCCACCCGGGATCGGTGGTGGCCACCACCAGGATCTCCCCAGGCTCGACCCGCGCCTGCCCAGGATCATGGACGATCCGGGCGCGGCCGGTCACCCTCCCTGCCGAGGCCCCAACCCCACGGAGTACGCCCAAAGCCCCAACTCCACCCGATCCGTATCCCCGCCCAAACGGCACCTCCCGATCCGATCCGTGTTCCAGCCTGGTCGGCGTGCCTCTGTCCGTGTCGCTTTCCAGCCTGGTTGGCGTGCCTCCGTCCGTGCCGCTTTCCAGCCTGGTTGGCGTGCCTCCGTTCGTGTCGCCTTCCAGCCTGGGCAGCCTGCTTCCATCCGTGTCGCCTTCCAGCCTGGTCAGCGTGCCCCCGATCGAGTCACCTTTCAGCCTGGTTGGCATGGTTTTGTCGGTATCGTGCTCCTGCTCGGACCGTGGATCGCTGTCTGGAATGTGCTGATTTGCGGCGAGCGCTGCCTCGACATCCGTGCCGTCGGACAGCAGAACCGGTGGCACGTGCCGCCGCAGGCACTCGGCTTGGTACCAGGCTTTCCGCGCGGCGACGACCGCCCGGAGGTCCGCGAGGCCGGCGTCGCTTGTCAGGCTCGGTTCACCCCGAAGACCGGGTGGGGAACCGGTGCGTCGGCCCGCTGGATCCGGCACCGAACCGGCTGCGGCCGACTCTGCGGCCGCCGCTTCGCCGGGCGTCAGGAACATGATGTCGTCGGGTTCGGCGAGGCGGCCCGCCGCGACGAGTCGCGCTCCGGTCTCCAGGAGGCGGCGGCGGTCGGCGGCAAGACGGTACAGGCCGGCGAACTTGCCGGACTCCCGCAGACCGGCCAACTGACGTGCCCGCCGCAGCAGGAACACCGCGAGCGATCCGCGGACCGGGCGCCGTCGCCGAGTGCGGGCGGCCAGGTCGGCCAGCGCGGTCTCGGCGCGCTCGGCAGCGCGCGCGAAACGGCGATCGGGTGCCTGATCGAGGTCAGTGAGGCGCAGGTAGTTGGCGATCGCGGCGAACACCGGAGCCGGATCCTCGGACCAGCGTGGAACACCGAGATCAGCCTCCGCGGCGGCCCGATGACCGTAACGGTTAAGGAAGGCTCCCAACCCGATGTCTGGCAGCCCGCCGCTCAGGTAGAGCGCGGCGAGGTCGGCAGGCGGGGTGCCGAGCAGGAGATCAGCGTGATCGCGGGCGGCATCGGCGAGCCGCCACAACGCCAGGTCCATCTCGATGGTCACGTTGTGCGGCAGCCCGCCGAGCACCGTATGGATCTCATCCTCGGTGACGAGGCCGTCGAGCAACCGTCCAGGCAGCGCGGACGCCAGCATCCCGGCGACGATCGGCCACGTCAGATCATCGGAATCCGACGCCCGGGAGACCTCTGATAACCCAGCTGACGCCGATGATGCTGACGAATTCCGTGCAGGCGCCGAACTCGAAGGCGGTGGTGACGCCGATGGGCTCGATGGAGACGCCGAGGTCGAAGGCGTTGCCAGCGGGTTTGGTGGAGGTGTCGGGCTTGAAGGCGTTGCCAGCGGGTTTGGTGGAGGTGTCGGGCTTGAAGGAGTTACCGACGGGCTTGATGGAGGCATCGGGCTTGAAGGCGTCATTGATGGCCTCGATGCAGGTGGCCAGGTTGAAGGCGTTGGTGATGCCGATGAGCCTGATGAAGGGGACGTGGTTGAAGTCGTCGGCGAATGGGATGAAGTCGGCGTCTCGGATTTCGCCGTTTCGTCGATGCTCGCTGCGGCAGGTTTGAGGCGGCCCTCGTCCTCGGGCGGGCCGCCCGCACCGGCGAGGCGGGCCACGGCGTCCTCCACGCGGGCACGGGCCGCGGCAGGGCGGGCGAGCGCGCGGATGATGCCGGTGAGCGCCCGGAATGCGGTGGCCGGGGAGCCGGCGGGCCTGGTCGACCCGCCCTTGGTGGGTGCGAACCGGGGATCGGCCAGCACGTGTTCCATGGCTGCCTGGGCTCGTGGGCCGAAGTCCACCGCCATGAGCTTGACCAGGCGCTTGCGGGCTGCCGGGTGGCGGGCCAGGTCGGTGAGATCGCCGTAGAGGCGGCCGCCGATGTCCACGATCTCCGCCCGGACGCCGAGCGACGCGAGCATCGCGCTGATCACGTCCTTCAGCGTCGCCATCCCCATCGGGGTGACCGGCCGCAACATCCCCTGCACGTGACCGAACTCCACATAGACGCGCGGATCATCACTCACCGGCGGTGCGGGGAAGAGGGCCGTGATCGGCCGGGACTGGAGCACCCACAGGGAGCCGGCGGGATCGATCGCCCATTCCACGTCCTGTGGGGAACCCCGGTGTCGCTGCAGTCGCTCGCCGAGGGCCCACAGCTCGGGCATCGCGGTGCCGTCGCCCAGGATCCGGCGGCTCACCGGGCCGCACCCATCGACCACCGACGTGCCTGGGCCGGCGGCGGACTCCACCATCATCTCGGTGCGGCGGCCGGTGACCGGATTCGCCGTGAAGAGGACGCCGGCCGCCTGCGCCTGAACCATCCGTTGCACCACGACCGCCATCCGCACGGTGTCGTGCCCCATGCCCCGGGCGTCGCGGTAGGCCCTCGCCCGCTCGCCGTGCAGCGACTCCCAGCACTGGGCGATGGCGGCCAGCACCGCCTCGGGCCCGGTGACGTCGAGGACGGTGAGATGCTGGCCGGCGAAGCTCGCGCCGGCCAGATCCTCGGCCGTCGCGCTGGACCGGACCGCCACCGGACCGCCGCCGAGCGCATCGTAGGCGGCGCGCACCTCGGTCTCGGGAACCATGCCGCGCCGGTGAGCCTCGGTGGTGACGCAGAAGCCATCGGGCACCCGCTCGCCGAGCCGGATCAGCTCGCCGAGCCCGGCCGCCTTGCCTCCGGCGAGAGCGATGTCGACGGCGGACACCTGGGTGAGCGGGACGACGAGCATGACGAGCCCCCGATGCGATACGACTGTATTGCCATTGACCTTACCCGGGTTTGCGATACGATCGCAACGGAAAACGAAGGGCATGGTGACGGTCATGGATCACGGGGACGTCGACGACGCGGTTGCGGAGATGATGCGGGTCCTGCGGCCGGTTCAGGAGCGTGACTGGGAGGTGCGGGCCGGCCCTCTGGAGTGGAGCTGCCGCAAGACGGCGGCGCACGTGGCTCACGACCTGACGGCTTATGCGGGTCAGATCTCCGGCCAGGAGTCGGCGGCCTACCTGCCGTTCGACCTGGTCGTCAGGCCGGAGGCCGGGGCCGCTGAGGTCTTGAGCGTGGTGGTCGCGTGCGGCGCCATGCTCAGTGCGGCGCTTCGCGTCGCCGGGCCGGACGCGCGCGGCTGGCATTGGGGGCCGACTGATACGACCGGGTTCGCGGCCCTCGGGGTCAACGAGACGCTGGTGCACACCTGGGACATCGCCCGCGGCCTCGGTCTCGACTGGACACCGCCGCCGGCGATGTGCTCCGGCGTGCTCGCGCGCCTCTTCCCGGAGGCGCCGCCCGGTGATCCGGTTCAGGCGCTGCTGTGGTGCACCGGCCGCACGGACCTGCCGGACCGTCCACGCCGACCATCGTCCTGGAAGCTGCGCGCGGCTCTGAACTGACCGCCGCGCGCTGAAGGGCTGAGCCCGTCCAGAGCTGAACGGGGTCATGCAGCAGCGGACGGCGCGGGATGGCGGGCCGCGTGAGGCTGCGCGAGGCTGCGTGAGATGGCGCGGGATGGCGCGGGGCCGCGTGAGGTGGCGCGGGGCCGCGTGAGGTGGCGCGGGGCCGCGTGAGGTGGCGCGGCGCGAGATGGCGCGAGGCGGCGTGGGACCGCGCGAGGCGGCGTGGGATGGCACGGATGGCGCGGGATGGCGCGGGCCGAGTGAGATGGCGCGGGACGACGCGGGGCCCCGTGAGATGGCGCTGGGCGGTGCGGGAAAGGGAAGGCGCGGGGCGGCGCGGGGCGGTGCGGGAGAGGGAAGGCGCGGGAAGTGCTGGACGGCGCTCGAGGGGCATCGGAAGGCTGGCAAATGCGGAGGAGGATCCGGTGGGGAGGGCGGTGGAAACCGTCCCCGATCGTGTGACCGGATCGACCACCCGGAAGGGGCCGATCCGGCCGGAGCCCGATCAGCGGGGGCGGTCGAATTCCCCGCCTGCCACGCCCGCGATGAAGGCGGCGAACGACTCCCGGTCGAAGCTCAGCACCGTGCCCTCCGGATTCTTGGAGTCCCGCACCAGGATCCGTTCGGGCAGCGGCGCGACCTCGACGCAGGCTCCACTGCTGCTGTACGAGCTCTTGCGCCAGCGTGGCGCCCCGGAAAGACCGTCCATGGTCTACCCACCCCATCTAACGTGACCGGGCGTGGGCCCCTTTACCCACGCCAAGATCAGCTTATAGCGCAAACTGCCACAATTCTGACTCTGCGTGCACTTTGCACCTGGTCTAAGGTGGGATGTGGTGTCCAGAGGGGAGGAGCCATGGGTGGGCCGACGCCCGGCCCGGCGATCGCCCGGGCCCTCCTGTCCAAGGACTTGCGCACACTGCGTGACGACCGCCCCGCGGCCGATGTCGCCCGTGCCATGCACTGGTCACTGTCCAAGCTGAACCGGATCGAGAACGGCAAGGTCACCATCGGCCCGGTGGAGGTCGAGGCCCTGGCCCGGCACTACGGCGTGGACGGCGCCGGGGAGCTGCGGCGCCTGGTGAGGCTCTCGGTCGCCTCCCGGCAGCGGATGTGGTGGCGCGACGAACACTTCGGCGAGGACTTCACCAATTTCATCGCCTTCGAGCACGACGCCTCTCATCTGTACGGCTACCAGGCCACCTTCATCCCGCCCCTGCTGCAGATCCCGGAGTACGCGCTGGCCGTCACCTCCTCGGTGCTGCGCCGCCCGGCCCGCGACCGCGAGGTCCGCACCATCGTCGACGTCCGGCTCAAACGGCAGGAGTCGCTGCGCGAGCGGCTCGACGGCGACTTCCCGCCGAGCCTCAGCCAGGTGATCGACGAGGCCGTCCTGCTGCGCCCGGTCGGCGGCGGTGACGTGATGACCGCGCAGCTCGACCATCTGGCGGAGATGGCGAAGCGGCCCGGCATCCGGATCGTCGTCCTGCCGTTGCGGCTCGGCGTCCATCCGGGCCTGGGCGGCACGTTCGAGCTGCTCACCTTCACCGAGGACGACGACCTGGACGTGGTCTTCATCGAGACCCCGGCCAGCGACTTCCTGCTCACCGACCGGGAGGACACCGCCACCTTTCGCGAGATCACCACCGAACTGCTGGACACCGACCCGTCCGGCGACAGCCTGCATCGCGCGCTCACCGCGGCGAAGGCGACGCTGCGTTCCTGAGCCTGTCCGTCAGGACCCGGTGAACGGCGTCGATGGAGGGCTGAGCGATGGTCACCGGGCTGGTGCTGGACGACGCGGGTTTCGAGATCCTGGCCGAAGGCCGGCGGATCGGCCCCCGCCGGAGGATCACGGCTGACGACGGGGCGCTGCTGCGTGCTCTCGCCGACCGCTACGTGCAGGCGGTCCACGCGCACGCCGGCGACGCGACCTTCGTCGAGCTGGGCCGTGAGCTCTACGCGTGGCTGGACGGCGATCAGGCCCAGCTCAGCGATCTGCTCACCCGGGTGCGGGCGCCGGCCACCTTCGAGGTTCGCGCGCCGAAGGACCCGGGCGACCAGGTCTGGGCGGTGTTGCGGGCGCCGTTCGAGGTGCTGGCCCGGCCGCAGGGCGGCTTCCTGGCCGAGGACGCGCTGCTCCGTTTCGAGGTGGTGCGCCGCCTGGGCCGTGCCGAGACCCCGCCCGCTTCGGACGATCTCCGTCTGGGCCTGATGTTCATGGCGTCGTCGCCGCGCGGCCAGTTCGAACTGGACTTCGAGGCCGAGGAGACGGCCATCCTGGACGCGGTCGGTGACACCCGCGTCGACCTGGTCGTCGAGGACACCGGCGATCCCGAGCAGCTGGGTCACCGGCTGGCCGACCTGGGCGGCATGCCGGTGGTCCACCTCTCCTGCCACGGCGTCAACAACTGGCGTGCGAGTGTGGACGCTCCCGGCGTACCGGTGCTGATGATGGAGGACGAGGTCGGCGACGGCCGTCCCACCTCGGCCCCGGAGCTGGTCCGCCTCTTCTCGACGCCGCCGCGCCTGGTCTTCGTCTCCGCCTGCCTCACCGCGACCGGCGCCGATGCCCGCGGCCACCTGCCCGCCGGGCAGGGCCGCCGTGATCTGGTTCCCGAGCCGGACGACGCGACCGCGGTGATCGCCCATTCGATGTCGACCGGTCTGGTCACCGCCGGCATTCCCGCGGTGATCGGCTGGGACGGTTCGGTGACCGATGTGGCCGCCACCCGGTTCGCCGAGGAGCTCTACCGCCGTCTGGGCGCCCGCGCCGATCTGGCGGTCGCCGTCGGCGACGCGCGCCGCGCGCTTCTCGCCCAAACCCATGCGGAGGTACGGGCGGACTGGCACCTGGCCCGCATCTGGCTGGGCCCCACCGGCGGTGGCCCGGTCGTCGCCGGGAAGCGCAAACGTACCCTGGTGTCGGCGGTTCACGGCACGAAGACGTTCCTGGACAAGAAGAACCAGCACGTCCCGGTCGCCGCGCCGGGCATGTTCGTGGGCCGCCGCCGTGAGTTGCGGCGCTCCCTGCTGACCCTGCGCAACGCCGACCGCGCCGGCGTCCTGCTGCACGGCCAGGGCCGCCTGGGCAAGTCGAGCCTGGCCGCCCGCATCGCCGACCGCTTCAACGACCGCGCCGTGGCCGTGGTCTTCGGCGACTACACGGCCCTGGGCGTCCTCGACGCGGTCGCCGCCGCGGTCACCACCAACCGCGAGGCCCGTGAGCTGGTCGAACGCCGCATGCCCGAGGTCCGGGACCGCCCCGAAACCCTGGAGGCCCTGCTGATCGACCTGGTCAGCGGCCCGTGCGCGCAGTCCGGCCCGGGCCGGCGCCCGCTGCTGCTGATCGTCGACGACCTGGAGCAGATCCTGGAGGCGGACCCGGCCGGCGATCACCGGGTGTCCGCCGCGCACGCCCCGGTCGTCGCCGCGATCCTGCGTGCCTTCGACCCGGACGAGACCGACAGCCGCCTGCTTTTCACCAGCCGCTTCCGTTTCGCCCTGAACGGCCTGGAGAACCGCCTGGAGCCGATCCAGCTGGAACCCCTGTCGGAGGCCTCCCAGCGCAAACTCTCCACCCGGCAGAAGGCCCTGACCACGGAGGATCTCCGCACCTCGCGCAAGGATCTGGCCCGCCGCGCGGTGGCGGTGAGTCACGGCAACCCGGGCCTCCAGGACCTGATCGCCCTGCGCCTGGTCTACAGCGACCAGGTTGACGAGTCACGTGCCGAGTCCGTCGTGGCCGGCATGGAGTCCTACCTGTCCCAGGGTGACCTCCCGTCCGACGCGGAGGTCCGCGGCTTCCTGGAGGCCCTGGCCCTGGACTCGCTGATCGACCTGGCCGGTCGGTCGAACGTCGCTCTGCTGCGTGGGCTGACCCTCTTCGACCTGCCCGTGCCGCTTCCGGTCGCCGAGTTGCTGGCCGACCGGGTCGGCGGGTCGACGGGGCGCCTCAGCGGCCTCGGCCTCACTGACGCCTTCGCGGATCCGTTCGACTCCGACCGTTCGGCGATCGCCTGCAACGTCCTGGCCGGCGGCCGCCTCTCCGCCCTCACCGAGGCGGAGATGGAGGAGTACGCCGCCGTCGTCGTGGAACCGTTGCAGCAGGCGTGGGGCCGGCCGTCCGTGGCCAGCCTGTCCCAGAACCTGCTGTTGGATGTGGAACTGACTCGGCTCGCGCTGCGCGCCCGGAATCCGGCGGTCGTCGCGAACAGTGCGCCCCAGGCCGTGTATCTGCTGCGCCAGAGATCCGCCGACGAGGCCGCCCGGGTCGCTCGCGAAGCCATTGATCTCCTGGACCGTCATGCTGTCGAGATCCCCGTGACCCTGTTGCGATTCGCCGCGGTCGCGGCCGGAATCCACGGTGACGGCAGCCGCGCTGACGGCTATCTGCAGCGCGCCGTGGCGGCCACGCAGGGCGGCGCGGAGTCCGAGGCGCTCCGGGCCGATCGCGCGCGCGTGATGGTGGAGCAGGGGCGGCGCCTGATCATCACCGGGGATCTCCAGCGCGCCCACGATGTCCTCCGGCAGGCGCAGGACGCCCTGGAGGCGGTCGGGTGCGCCGACGAGGCGTTCGTCATCGAGGACGACATCGCCCGGATCCACTTCCGGCGCGGCGAGTACCCCGCGGCGCTGCGCATCTGGCGCGAGGTCATGCTGCCGAGATTCAGGCGGGCCGACAACGTCGCCGCGGTGGCGAATCTGTCGGGTCGTGTCGCTGACGTGCTGTTCCGGCGCGGCGAGCATGACGAGGCGGAGGGCATCTGGCGCGATGAGGTGCTGCCGATCTACCAGCGTCTGGGGGAGTGGCGGGAGGCGGCGGTCACGCTGATCAAGATCGCCGATGTCGTGTACCGGCGCGAGCGGTACGACGAGGCGGTGCACATCTGGCGCGACGAGGCGTTGCCGGTGCTCGAGCGGCTCGGGGATCTCAAGGCGGCCGCGATCGTCCGAGGGAAGATCGCCGATGTCATGGTCCGGAGAGCCGAGTTCGGGGAGGCCACACGCATCTGGCGGGTGGAGGTGCTGCCCGTTCTCGAACGGATCGGCGACACCGTCGAGATGTCGTCCGTCTGGGGCCGGTTGTCCGACATCGCCTTTCTGACAGGTGACCAGGAGCGGGCCTTGGAGATCAGGCGTGACATCGTGATGCCGCTCTGCGAGCGGAACCGCGACGCCGACGGGATCGCCGCCACCCATTGGGGACTGGGGCAGATCCTGCTGGGGATGGGCGAGCGGTCGTTGGCGATCCACCACATGACCGTCGCCTTCTGGTCGCTGGTGCGGCTGGAACGCGCCGATGGGGTGGCGGTCGCCGGGCCGGTCCTGGGCGCCGCTCTGATCGCCGACGGGCACCTTCGAGCGGCCGGTGAGGTGCTCCGGGAGGCGCTCGGCCGGGTTCGGGCGATCGGCGACGCGCAGAGTGCCGCCCGGATCGCGGAACTGCTGGAGGAGACGGCCCGGCGGGAGGAGGGAGACGTTCCCTGACGGGTGCGGGAGGACCGGGGCGTTTCGGGCGGGGGCCGGTCGGGCATTGGTCGGGAGAGGGCAACCGATCAAGGAGGCTGACGATGAGCATCGCCGACAAGGCCAAGAACAAGGCTGAGGAAATGGTCGGCAAGGCCAAGCAGGGCATCGGCGAGGCGACCGACAACGAGCGCCTCTACGCCGAGGGCGAGGCGCAGGAGACTGCCGCGCAGGCCAAGCAGGCCGGCGAGCACGTCAAGGACGCCGGCCGCGACGTCCGGGACGCCCTCAGCTAGGGCGCACGACAAAGAAAAGGGAGGCACCGCGGTGCCTCCCTTTTCTCATGCCTGCTGCTGCTTGCGCCACCAGTCCTGGCCCGACTCGGGCAGCGTGTCGATCGGGTCGTAGTAGGCGTACAGCTTGGAGAGGGCCTCGCTGTCGTCGGCCTCGATCGAGGTGCGGTAGTTCTTCGTCCAGTAGGAGATGCCGTGCTCCCGGTCGTAGTCGGCGACCATGTGCACCCAGCGCTTGCCCACGAACGGCACGTCGCAGACGATCCGCGGGGTGGCGTAGCCCGGCAGGTAGCCCATCAGGTCGTGCTGGAGCTGCTGGGCGTGCCACACCGGCACCCGCCAGTGCTCCGCGTTGGGGATCATGTCGCACATGTAGAAGTAGTAGGGCAGGATCCCGGCCTCGCCCTGGAGCGCGAAGCAGAGGTCGAGCAGGTCACCCACGGTGGCATTGACACCCCGCATCAGCACACCCTGGTTGCGCACGTCACGCACGCCGACTTCGAGCAGCGTACGCACGGCGCGCGCGACCAGCGGCGTCAGCGAGTTCACGTGGTTGACGTGGGTGTGCACGGCCAGGTTGACGCCGCGCCGCTCGGCCGTCACGGCGACCCGGTGCATGCCCTCGACCACGTCGTCCTGGAGCCAGTGCTGCGGCAGCCCCATCAGCGCCTTGGTGGCCAGCCGGATGTCGCGCACGGTCGGCACCGACAGCAAGCCCATGAGGTACGCCTCGAGCTGCTTCCACGGCACGTTGGCCACGTCGCCGCCGGACACCACCACGTCGCGGACCCCGGGGTGGGCCTTGAGGTAGTCGAGGTGCAGCGTGTACCGGTCGACCGGCTTGAGCGTGAGCCGCAGCTTGTCGACGGTGGGGGTGCTGTTGCCGACCAGGTCCATCCGGGTGCAGTGGCCGCAGTACTGCGGGCAGGTGGACAGCAGTTCGGCCAGCACCTTGGTCGGATAGCGGTGGGTGAGGCCCTCGGCGACCCACATGTCGTGTTCGTGCAGGGAGTCACGGGTGGCGTGCGGGTGTGACGGCCAGTCGAGGTGCCGGTCGGTGGCGACGGGCAGCATGTACCGCCGGACCGGGTCGGCGTAGAACGACGCGGTGTCCGGTGCCCGGTCCGGGACCATGGTGTTGAGCATCTGCGGCGGCAGCAGCATCGACATGGTCGCCAGCCGCTGATGGTCGTCCTCGAGGTCGGCGTAGAACGACTCGTCGACGAGATCGCCGAGCACGGCCCGCAGCTGCTTGATGTTCTTGACACAGTTGACCCGCTGCCACTGGGCCGACTGCCACTGGGCCGCGGTCACGTCGCGCCAGCCGGGGAACCGGGTCCAGTCCGGCTCGACCAGCTCGCGCCGCTGGTACTCGTACGGCTGTCCCGCCACGGTCTCTGCCACGCCGATCCCTCCCGATATTTGGACTGCTGATCAACGTACTGGAGAATCTCCGGTCTAGAAAGCGGGTGCGCGAAGGATTTACGGTGGGGCCGCGATATGACAGTGTTTTTGACGTGAGAGAGGCGTGGGAAGCATGAGCATCGGGTTGCCGCGAGTGATCGAGCCGGCCGGCGTGCTGCCGCAGGCCGCGTGGAAGCTGGACGCGGACCCGCGGATCGCGCCGGACGAGGTGCGCATCCGGGTCCAGCGGCTCAACCTGGACGCCGCCAGCTACCGGCAGCTCGCGGAGAAGCACGCGGGCGACGGCGCCGCCATCCGCGCCGAGGTGCTGGAGATCGTCGAGACGCGTGGCAAGATGCACAACCCGGTGACCGGCTCGGGCGGCATGCTGATCGGCGTGGTCGAGGAGGTCGGCCCGGAGTCGCCGCTGTCGGTCAAGCCGGGTGACCGGGTCGCCACGCTGGTGTCGCTGACCCTGACCCCGCTGCGGATCACCGACGGGCTGACCGGGTGGGACGGGCTGAGCGAGCAGGTCCCGGCCGAGGGCACGGCCATTCTGTTCGGCCGTTCGGTGGTCGGGGTGCTGCCCGACGACCTGGCGCCGGAGCTGGCCCTCGCCGTCTACGACGTCTGCGGCGCCCCGGCGCTGACCGACCGTGTCGTCCGGGCGAACCGGGCGGCCACCGTGGCGGTTCTCGGCGGCGCCGGCAAGAGCGGTTCCCTCACTCTCGCCGCCGCCCGGCGCGCGGGCGCCCGTACCAAAGCCGTGGTGGTGAACGAGGCCGAGCGGGACGCGCTGGCCGAAGCCGGACTCGCCGACGAGATCGCGATCGCCGACGCTCGGGACCCGGTCGCGGTGAGCCGGGCGGTCGGGGAGCCCGCCGACGTCACCGTGGTCTGCGTGGACGTGCCCGGCTGTGAGCACGGCGCGATCCTGGCCACCGCCGCCGGCGGGACCGTGATCTTCTTCTCCATGGCGACCAGCTTCCCGGCCGCCGCGCTGGGTGCCGAGGGCCTGGCCGCGGACGTGACGATGCTGGTCGGGAACGGTTACGTGCCGGGTCACGCCGATTTCGCGGTGGACCTGCTCCGCCAGGTTCCCGCGGTGCGCGCCCTCTTCGAGGCTCGGATCGCGGCAGACTGACGCGCATGACTGACACACCCTCGGTTCGCTACGTCAACGGCCGCTTCTACTCGGCCGCGGATCCCAAGGCCACCGCCATGGTCACCCGCGGCGGCACGATCGCCTGGCTGGGCGACTCCGGCGACGCGCCGGCCGCCGACGTCACCGTCGACCTCGACGGCGCGCTGGTCACCCCGGCGTTCGTGGACGCGCACCTGCACGCCACCGACACCGGTCTGGCGTTCGACGGCCTGGATCTGTCGGCGGTGCGGTCGCCGGGCGAGCTGCTGGAGAAGGTGGCGGCGTTCGCGGCGACCCGCCCGGCCGGTGGGGTGGTGCACGGGCACGGCTGGGACGAGTCGACCTGGTCCGACCAGACGCCGCCGACCGCGGAGCAGCTGGACCGCGCCGCCGACGGCCGCAAGGTGTACCTGTCGCAGGCGTCGGTGCACTCGGCCCTCGCGTCGTCGTCGCTGTTGCCGGTCGCGGCCGGGGTGCACGGCTACCACGAGTCCGGCTGGGTGCGGGAGGCCGCGCACCACGCGGTGCGTGCCGTGGCGCTCGGCTCGCTGACGCCGGAGCAGCGCGCGGCGGCGCAGCGCACCGCGCTGGCCCGCGCCGCGTCGATGGGCATCGCGGTGGTGCACGAGTGCGGCGGCCCGGGGACCTCCAGCGAGGCGGACTTCGCGTCGGTGCTCGCGCTATCCGGGCAGGGCCTGCCGCGGGTGTTCGGCTACTGGGGCGAGCTGGGCGGCGCCGAGCGGGCACGGGACCTGGGCGCGCACGGCGCGGCCGGCGACCTGTACGCGGACGGCGCGCTCGGTTCCCGGACGGCGTCGGTGCGCTCGCCCTACCACGACGGCGACCACGGCTGCGGCGAGGCGTTCCTGACCGCCGAGCAGGCCGCCGACCACCTGCTGGACTGCATCCGGATCGGTTTCCAGGGCGGGTTCCACGCGATCGGCGACGCCGCCATCGAGACGGTCCTGGAGGGTTTCGCGATCGCCGCGAAGAGCGTCGGCGTCGACAAGGTCCGCGAGGGGCACCACCGGATCGAGCACGTCGAACTGATCGACAAGGCGATGATCGCCCGGATGGTCGAGTTCGGCGTGATCGCCTCGGTCCAGCCGGTCTTCGACGCGCTGTGGGGCGGCCCGGACCGGATGTACGCGCAGCGCCTCGGCACCGACCGGGCGCTGGCCAGCAACCCGATCGGGGCGATGCACGCGACCGGGGTGGCGCTGGCGTTCGGCTCGGACTCGCCGGTGACGGCCCTCGACCCGTGGGCCGTGGTGCTGGCCGCCGCGGCCCCGCGCAACCCGCGGTTCCGGATGAGCGTCCGGTCGGCGTTCGCGGCGAGCAGCGCGGGCGGCTGGCGGGCCGCCGGTGTGCAGAACGCGGGCGTGCTCAAGCCGGGCGCGACGGCGACGTTCGCGGCCTGGGACACCCCGGCCGGGCTGGCCGACGGCCTTCCGGCCCTGCTGCCGGACGTCGACGGCGCCGAGCCGGCCCGTCCGGTATGCCGTCGCACGGTGCTGCACGGCGACACGATTTTCGAGAGGTAACAGGAGGCGTTTCGTTGGCCGGGAAGCTGGATCTGGATGCGACCGTGGTCGCGCGGGCAAGGGCGCTCGCCGCGCGGGCGGGGCAGCCGGTGGTCGACCTGGCACGGTCGCACACGACCGTGTCGGTGGAGCGTGCCGTGCTGCGGCTGGCCGGGGTGACCGGCGCCGACCCGGACGGCATCCCGTGGGTGAACCGGCTGGTCGACGCGGTGCGTGCGGACGTCGGGCTCGGTCACGGGGTGGCCGTGCCGGTGTTCCACGCGATGGAGACGACCGGTGTGGAGGACGTGACGGTCCTGGCGCAGAAGGCCGCGGCGGGGTCGGTGCGGTTCACCGTGCCGGCCGCTCCCGGCAGGGCCCGGCAGCGGGCCAGGCGCGCCACCGCGGCCGGCCTCAAGAGGATCGACCGGCGGCGGGCCGAGCGGGACCGGCTGATCAAACGGCACGGGGACCCGAAACAGCGCCCGTGGATCTACCTGATCGTGGCCACCGGCGACATCTACGAGGACATCCCGCAGGCCCAGGCGGCGGCGCGGGCCGGCGCGGACGTGATCGCGGTGATCCGGTCCACCGGCCAGTCGCTGCTGGACTACGTGCCGGAGGGGGCCACCCGCGAGGGGTTCGCCGGCACCTACGCCACGCAGGAGAACTTCCGGCTGATGCGGGCCGCCCTGGACGAGACGTCGAAGGAGGTCGGCCGGTACGTGCGGCTGACCAACTACGCCTCCGGCCTGTGCATGCCGGAGATCGCCACGCTGGCCGGGCTGGAGCGCCTGGACATGATGCTCAACGACTCGATGTACGGCATCCTGTTCCGCGACATCAACCCCATCCGCACCTTCGTCGACCAGCGGTTCTCCCGGCAGATCCACGCCCGCGCCGGGATCGTCATCAACACCGGCGAGGACAACTACCTCACCACCGCGGACGCGGTCGAGGCCGCGCACACGGTGACGGTGTCGCAGCTGATGAACGAGTACTTCGCGCACGAGGCGGGGCTGGCGGACTGGCAGCTCGGCCTGGGGCACGCCTTCGAGATCAACCCGGACCTGCCGGACTCGTTCCGGCTGGAGCTGGCGCACGCGCTGCTCGCCCGCGAGCTGTTCCCCGACGCTCCGCTGAAGTGGATGCCACCGACCAAGCACATGACCGGGGACGTCTTCCGCGGCAACCTGCTGGACGGCTTCTTCAACCTGGCCGGGGCGCTGACCGGCCAGGGCATCCTGCTGGTCGGCATGATGACCGAGGCGGTCGTCACCCCGTGGCTCTCCGATCGCGACATCGCCCTGCAGAACGTTCGCTACGTCCTCAACGGCGCCGGCAATCTGCACGAGGACTTCACGCCCGGCCCGTTCATCCGGGGCCGCGCCAACCAGGTCCTGAGCGAGGCCATCGACCTGCTCGAACGCATCGTCGACGACGGCATGCTCAACGCCATCGCGGACGGCACCTTCGGCATCATGAAACGCCCCGCGGACCGGGGCAAGGGCCTGGACGGCGTCGAGAAGCAGGACGAGGACTACTACAACCCGGTCGTGGAGGACCTGTGATCATCCGGCCCTACGGGGACACCACCGGCGACGGCATGGTGCAGCTCTCCTTCACCCTGCCGATCCCGCACGACAAACGCGCCGAGGGCGCCGCCCTCCAGCTGGCCGGCAAGATGGGCATGGACCCGGCCATGCTGGTGCACGCCAAACAGATGGGCGACGGCTACACCTTCTTCGTCGTGTACGGCAAGGTGAACCACCTCGTCGACACCGACAAGGTCCACGTCGTCGAGCGCGACTTCCCGCTGCTGAGCGCCAAGGAGGTCAACGCCGCGATCAAACGGCGGCTGCGGCGGCGGCTCAACGTGGTCGGCGCCTGCATCGGCACCGACGCGCACACCGTCGGCATCGACGCCATCCTCAACCTCAAGGGCATCGCCGGCGAGAAGGGCCTGGAGTACTACTCCGAGCTGTCGGTCACCAACATGGGCGCCCAGGTGTCGGTGCCCGACCTGGTGGAGACCGCCCGGGAGAAGAAGGCCGACGCCGTGCTCGTCTCCCAGGTCGTCACCCAGCGCGACGCCCACCTCCAGAACACCCGGGCCATGTCGGCCGCCTTCCGGGAGGCGCTGCCGGCCGGGCGACGGCCGCTGCTGATCGTCGGCGGGCCCCGCTTCGACGAGCTGATGGCCGGTGAGCTCGGCGTCGACCGGATCTTCAGCCGCGGCACCACACCCCGTGAGGTCGCCTCCTACCTCGTCCACGCCCTCGCCGGGAGCCCCGCATGATCACCGTGACGCACCGCCGCTACGTGCCCTACGCCCACGCCCACTACGCCGGGAACCTGGTCGACGGCGCCTACTCGCTCGGCCTGTTCGGCGACGTGGCCACCGAGATCTGCATCCGGCTGGACGGCGACGAGGGGCTCTTCGCCTCCTACGACGACGTGCAGTTCAAGGCCCCGGTGCGGGCCGGCGACATGCTGGAGATCAGCGGGACCGTGGTGAAGATGGGCACCCGCTCCCGGAAGATCGACTTCGAGGTGCGGGTGGTCTGCCGCGGCACCGAGGGCTCCGCCGCGGCGGTGCTCGGCGAGCCGATCGTCGCCACCACGGCGACCGGCACCGTCGTCGTGCCACCGAAGTGACGACCGTGGTCTGCGTGGACGTCGGGTCCACGTACACCAAAGCCGCCAAGATCGATCTGGACGGCGCGCGACTGATCCGCCGCGCCGAGGTGCCGACCACCGCCGCGACCGACGTGCTGCACGGCCTGGACGCCGCCGTCGCCGCCGTGGGCGGCGGCGACGAGCTGCGCGTCTGCTCCTCCGCGGGCGGCGGGCTGCGGCTCGCCGTGATCGGGTACGAGGCGCTGGTCACCGCCGAGGCCGGGCACCGGGTCGGCCTGTCCGCCGGAGCGCAGGTGGTGCACGTGGCGTCCGGGCCGATGAGCGGGCCCGATCTCACCCGGCTGCGCGCCGCCCGCCCGGACGTGCTGCTGCTGGTGGGCGGCACCGACGGCGGCGACGGCGAGGTGCTGCTGCACAACGCCCGCCGCCTGGCCGCGGCCCGGATCCGGCTCCCGGTGGTCCTGGCCGGCAACGCGGAGGTCCGCGACGAGGCGCTGGCCCTGCTGACCGCCCGCGGTGTGCCGGTGACCCCGGCCGCCAACGTGCTGCCGCGCATCGGCGTGCTGGACCCGCTGCCGGCCCGCGCCGCGATCCGGGACGTCTTCCTGCGTCACGTGATCGGTGGCAAACGTCTCTCCCGGGGCCGCCGGTTCGCCTCGCTGGTGCGTGCCGCCACCCCGGACGCGGTGCTCGCCGGGGTCGAGGTGCTGGCCGACCGGACCGGGTTCGGCATCCTGGTCGTCGACGTGGGCGGCGCCACCACCGACGTCTACTCGGCGCTCGTTCCCGACCCGGAGAGCGAGACCGGGCCACGGCGGGACGTGGCCGGCACCCTGTGGCGGGCGCGCACCGTCGAGGGCGATCTGGGGGTGGCCGCCGGTGCGGACGGCACCCGCGCCGCGGCCGTGGCGGAGAAACTGCCGGAACCGGGCGGCGACCGGGATCTGGCGGCGACCGCGGCGGTGGTCGCCCTGCGCCGGCACGCGCGCGGCCGTCCGGGGATGTGTGACGTACGTCTCGTGGTCGGCTCCGGTGGTGTGCTCCGTCACGGTGGGGGAGAACGGGTCCTCGGCGCCGTGCTGTCCGATGTGGCCGGTGGCTGGGCGGTGCCGGACCGGGCCCGCGCCGTGATCGACGAGCAGTACGTGTTGGCCGCGGCCGGTCTGCTGTCCGGGGACCATCCGGCGGTCGCCGGCGAACTCCTGGGTAACTCGATCAGGTACGAGATGTGACACGCCGGTGAATACGACACGCCGCGACGCGGGGGCCCCGGTTGACAGAGCGGCGGGTGGACGACGTACCGTCTCCTGGTCCTGTTCCACGGCGAGCGGTCATGATCCGCTCCGCTCCTCCACCCACTGGCCGCAGTCCTCGCAGGGGTCGCGCGTACAGCCAGGTCCAGGGGGCGGGGGCGCGCGGAGCGGTGCGGACCGGGCCGCGTTCAGGTGGCTCTTCCGGGGATCGGTCCATGGCCAGTAGACAACGGCACGACGCGGGCAGCCGGTACGCGGCGGGTCGGTCCGAAGGTCACGGCGAGATCCCGCGGATTTCACCGGCCGTGGAGAGGACAGGAGCACCCGAGGGGCGTGGTCGAACCGTGACCGCGCCCCTCCGTCGTCGCAGGTCGCGGGCGGGTAGCCTGCCACGCGTGGAAATGACTCTCCCCCCGCGGGCGCTCGTCGGCCCGAGCGCCGGCTCGGAGCCCGCGGCGCGCCCGCTGCGCCTGCCGGTGGCGGTGGCCCTGGCGGTCGCCGCGGGCGCGGCCCTGCTGCTGGCCCTGCCCCCGTACGACCTGTGGTGGCTCTCCCCGGTCGGCGTGGCGCTGCTGGCCGCGGCCGTGCACCGGCGCCGCCTGCGGGCCGGCTTCGGTCTCGGCGTGCTGGCCGGGGTGGTGCTGTTCTTCCCCATGCTGGAGTGGACGCGGATCGCCGCCGGCTGGCTGCCCTGGACGCTGCTGGCCGGCCTCCAGGCGCTGTATGTCGGCTTCGCCGGGCTGGCCGGATCCTGGCTGTCCCCGCTGGTGGACCGCTGGCGGGCGCTGTGGCCGCTGCTGGCCGGGCTGATCTGGACCACGAGCGAGTTCCTGCGCGACCGCACCCCGTTCGGCGGTTTCCCCTGGGGGCGGCTCGCGTTCAGCCAGGGTGACGCGCCGACGCTGCGGCTGGCGGCGTACGGCGGCGCCCCCCTGGTCACCTTCGCCGTGGCGGCCGCCGGCGGCGCACTCGTGGCGCTGGCCTGGCGCCGGTGGAGTCCCCGCGCCCTGCTGCCCGCCGCCGGGTTCGCGGCCGTGACCGGGCTGCTGCTGGCCGCCCCGGCCGCCCTGCCGCTGACCGTGCCGGGCGGCGACGCCACCACGGTCGCGATCGTGCAGGGCAACGTGCCACGGCTCGGGCTCGACTTCAACGCCCAGCGGCGCGCCGTGCTCGACAACCACGTCAACGCCACCCGCGCGCTGGCCGCCGAGGTCGCCGCCGGCCGGCAGAAGCAGCCCGGCCTGGTGGTGTGGCCGGAGAACTCCAGCGACATCGACCCGCTCCAGAACGCCGACGCGGCCGCCCTCATCCAGTCCGCCGCCGACGCGATCAAGGCGCCCATCCTGGTCGGCACCCTCCAGCGCACCGAGGTGCCCGGCGACATCTACAACGTGGGCATCCTGTGGCGGCCCGGCAGCGGCCCCGACCACGCCCAGCAGTATGAGAAGCGGCACCCGGTGCCGTTCGCCGAGTACATGCCGCTGCGCTCGATCGCCCGCCTGGTCAGCGACAAGGTAGACCTGGTTCGCAACATGCTCGGCGGCGACGAGCCCGGGGTCGTCGACACCGGCGCCGCGGTCCTCGGTGACGTCATCTGCTTCGAGGTCGCCTACGACGGGATCGTGCGCGACGTGGTGACCGGCGGCGCCCAGATCCTCGCGGTGCAGACCAACAACGCCACCTTCAACGAGGCCGAGGCCCGTCAGCAACTGGCCATGGTGCGCCTGCGGGCCGTCGAGCACGGCCGGGAGGCCCTCATGGTGTCCACCGTGGGAGTGTCCGGATTCGTTGACGCGACGGGTGATGTGCACGATTCGACCGGGTTCAACACGGCTGCGGTGGTGGTGCGTGACATGAATCTGGACGGACCGCGTACGCTGGCGACTCGTTCGGGCGCTCGGCCGGAGGCGGTCCTCGTCTTTGGTACGGTCGTCGCCCTCGTGGGTGTGCTGCCGTTGCGCCGCCGACGGGGGACTATCACAAGTGACGGCGTACAGGTTTCGGAGGAACGGTGAGCGAGGCGGAAGGTTACCCGGGAGTGGGACGGGTCCTCGTGATCATCCCCACCTACAACGAGGCGGACAACGTCCGGGTGATCACCGATCGGGTCCGTAAAGCGGTCCCGGCCGTCGACATCCTGATCGCGGACGACAACTCGCCGGACGGGACCGGCGCCATCGCCGACGAGCTGGCCGAGGCCGACGATCACATCTTCGTCCTGCACCGGGCCGGCAAGGAGGGCCTGGGCGCCGCCTACAAGGCCGGCTTCCAGTGGGCCAAGGACAAGGGGTACGACGCGGTCGTCGAGCTGGACGCGGACGGCTCGCACGCCCCGGAGGAGCTGCCCAGCCTCCTCGACGCGCTGGGCGACCACGACGCGGTCCTCGGCACCCGCTACATCCCGGGCGGCAGCGTGCACAACTGGCCGCTGCGGCGCCTGCTGCTGTCGCGGTGCGGCAACATCTACATCCGGATGGCGCTGGGCATGCCGTTCAAGGACGCGACCGGCGGCTACCGGGCGTACCGTCTGTCGGTCCTCGACAAGATCGAGGTCAGCACCATCGCCTCCACCGGGTATTCGTTCCAGGTGGAGATGGCCTGGCGGGCGTACCGGCAGGGATTCCGGATGATCGAGGTGCCGATCACGTTCACCGAACGCGAACACGGCGTCAGCAAGATGAGCGGCAACATCTTCAAGGAACAGCTGCTGAGGGTCACCCTGTGGGGCGCGCAGGCCCGCAAGGAGGACCTGCTCAACCTCCTCAACCGCAAGCAACGGCAGAGCACCACCTGGCCGTGAGGTGTCATGCTGGATGGGGCCGGTCGTGAGACCGGGCCCGCGGCACCCATCGGTGAGTGGAGTTCGACATGCGGCGTAGCAGGCTGGCCTACCTACCGATCGCGTTCCCGCTGCTGGCGGTGGCGGAGATCGTGGTCTTCCTGGCGGTGGCGCAGGCCATCGGCGCGGGCTGGGCGGTTCTGCTGCTCGCCGCGTCCTGCGTCGTCGGCGTCGCGCTGCTGCGCCGCGAGGGCATCCGCGGCTTCCGTGCCTTCCAGGAGGCGGTCCGGGCGGGGCGCCCGCCCGGCGGGGAGGTCAGCAATTCCCTGATCGGCCTTCTCGGGGCACTGCTGCTGGCCGTGCCCGGCTTCCTCAGCAGCGCCGCCGGTCTGCTCCTGCTGCTGCCACCGGGCCGGATCCTGGCCCGCCGCGGGGTGGAGCGGTTCGCCCAGCGCAACCTCGGCGGCGCCGCCACCGGCGACCTGTTCGGGCCGCGCCGCGTCCGGGTGCACCAGAGCGACCCGGTCACCGTCGTGGTCGTCGACGACGACCAGCCGCGCCCGCCGGCCGCCGCCATCGAGGGCGAGATCGTCCGCTAGGCCCATGGACACACGGAAAGGCCGCCCCCTCCCGACGGAGGGGGCGGCCTTCTCGTTTGCTGACCTCAGCGACCGCGGCGGGTGCGAACCTCCTGCAGCCGCTCGTTGAGGATGTCCTCCAGCTCGGCGATCGACCGCCGCTCGAGCAGCATGTCCCAGTGGGTGCGCGGCGGCTTCGCCTTCTTCTGCTCCGGCTCGGTGCCGTCCACCAAGCGGGCGACGCTGCCGTCGAACTTGCACTCCCAGGTGGTGGGCACCTCGGCGTCGACGGCGAACGGCACCTCGAACTGGTGACCCTTGACGCACAGGTACTCGCGGGACTGCCGGGGCGCCAGCTCGGTGTTACGGTCGGACTCGTAGCTGACCGCGCCAAGACGGCTGCCGCGCAGCATGCGTTCGCCCATGATCGGCTTTCCCCTCGCTTAGTGGTGCTGCTCTCGTTGGTGTAACGAAAGGAGCGGCCGCCGGATTCCTCCACCGGAATTCCGGCACCGCCAAAGTCCCTATCGGCCGCCTGTATCGGCGGTGTTAACGCTATGAGCGTAACCGGCCACTCACCCCACCCGGCAAACCGAACCCATGGCCGAGTGGACCTTGGTCCACCTTGTGGCGGTTTGAGAGATCTGCGGGTGGTGCGATGTCGGTCACTCGGTGGAATTCACTCGTCGATCACGGAACCGTAGGTCATCCCCCGGCTCGCCCACGGTAGTGATCGGCTCCCGCTCCACCGCTTACAGGCCGGTGGGACGTGAGAAACTTCACCAGTTTACGGCCGGAGCAGGAAAATCCGGCGAAACACTCGGCACGCGGATCAACTGGTGCCGGACGGCTTGGGCTGGGGCGGCGGGACCGGGCGGGCGGCGCCCAGGGCGGCCAGCGCGGACGCCAGGTCGCTCACCTGCGAGGTCAACTGGGCCACCCGCTCGTGAGCGGCGTCGGCGTCGGCGCGGGCGGACGCGAGTCGGCGTTCCAGATCGGCGCGTTCCCGCGCGGCGCGCTCGGCGGCACGTTCGAGATCCTCCCCGGTACGCCGGAGGCCGTCCCGTTCCGCGACGGCCGCCGCCAGCTCGTCCCGCGTCGCCGCGGCCTCGGCGTGGGCCTGCCGTGCCCGGGCGGCCGCGTCGTCCCGGTCCCGTTCGGCGGTGGCCGCCGCCTGCCGGGCCTGCTCCGCCTCGGCCAGGAAGCGGTCCGCCTCCGACCGCACCGTGGTGAGCCGTTCCTGGGAGCGGCGCTGCTCCTCCTCGGCCCGGTCGCGGAACTCCCTGGCGTCCTGAAGCGCGGCCTTCAGGTCCCGTTCCGCGGCGTCACGCTGCGCGCGTACCCCTTGGAGGTCCTGTTTGGCCGTGCCCAGCTCCTCGGCCGCGGCGTCCCGCTCGGCCTCGGCCCGCTCGCGCAGCGCGGCGGCCGCCGTCGCCGCCCGGACCGCCTCGTCGCGGGCCGTGACCGCCTCCTGCGCCCGCTTCCCGGCCTCCTCGGCGGCGCGCCGCGCGTCATCGGCCCGACGCCGGGCCTCGTCCCGTTCGGCGGTGGCCGCCGCCGCGATCTGCTGTGCCGCGATCGCCGCGTCGGCCGCCTGCTCGGCGTCACGGCGGGCGTCGTCGCGTTCCGCGTGCGCCGCCGCCACCTGCCCGGACGTCTCCGCCCGCACCTCGGCGAGCTGCCGCTCCACCCCGGCCGGGGACATTTCCGAGTGCAGCGCCTCGGTCAGCGTGCCGACCAGTTGATCGAGCCGGTCGACGACCTCCCAGGTGCGCGCCACCTGCCCGGCCAGCCCCGGCGACGAACGGTGCCGCATCCGCACGTTCCGCGAAGCCCGCTGGCACTCGCCGTCGTTGTCGCGGCAGTAGCGGAACGGGCGCCCGGCGGAGGCGCGCTGCGGCACGGGGCGCCCGCAGTGGGCGCAGGGACGGGTCTCGGCTTCGGAATCCTGCACAGTCATAGCGGCTCCACCCTATGCGGGGCGGCGGCGCCACCCCGGCAACCACACCGGCGCGACCGGGTCAGAACGCGACCGGGACCTGATCTATCCGGCAGGAGCCGACCGTGGGCCGGAGCAGGTCGGCGGCCTCGAGGGCGTCGGCCTCGGAGAGGAACACACCCACCGTGGTCCGGGACGAACCGTCGCGGGCGCTCAGCACCCAGGCCCAGCCGCGGCGGTCCCGGCGCGACGTCCGGTCGGGCAAGCCCTCGGCCACGGTGGCGGCCACCTCGGCGGGGGAGGCGACGTCGAGGTCGTCGACGGTTCCGGAGAAGGGACCGGTGGGCCACATCGGGTCGTGCCGGGACGGCGCGTTGTAGAAGCCCGCCTGCATGCGCGGCAGCACACCCTCCCGCCAGCCGAAACCCCGGCACACGACGAAGTCGCGGGCCGGGCCGGACTCCAGCAGCAGGACGTGGGCGCCGTCGTCCATCGGACGGGTCAGCGTCGCGGTGATCTCGGCGGCCTCCCCGGCGGTGGCGCAGCGCACCACGAGACCCGGGTAGACCCGCTGGATGCGCAGCACGTCGACCGGGCGGAACTGGAGCTGGATCGCGGTCTCGTGGGCGTGGCCGCCCGGACCGGGGAAGGAGGCGAACATCAGCGGGCTGTGGGTGATGCCGTAGCCGTGGAAGCGGAACTCCCGTTCGCTGCGGAACAACTCCGCTCCGGGCGTGAAATCGGACAGCCACACGTCGGAGATCATGGGCGTGACGATCTCCCGGCGTGACCGGCCGGTCAAGTGCGGCTAAGTTGCTCACGTGAATCGCACCGCGTTGGTCACCGGCGCCTCGTCCGGTATCGGGAAGGCGACCGCGGCGGCACTCGCCGCCCGCGGATATCGCGTGCTGGGCACCAGCCGTGACCCGTCCTCGCTGCAGCCGGACCAGAAGGCGCCCGGCGTCGAGTACGTCGCGCTCGACCTCGCCGACGACGCCTCGATCGAGAGCCTCGCCGGGACGCTGAGCGGTGTGGACGTGCTGGTCAACAACGCGGGCGAGAGCCAGTCGGGACCGATCGAGGAGCTGCCGGCCGAGGCGCTGCGGCGGATCTTTCAGGTGAACGTGCTCGGCCCGGTCCGGCTCACCCAGCTCGCGCTGCCCGGGATGCGGGACCGCGGCCACGGCCGGGTGGTGATGGTCGGGTCGATGCTGGCGTCGTTCCCGCTGGCGTACCGCTCGTCCTACGTCGCCTCGAAAGCCGCGATCAAGGGGTTCAGCAACGGGGCGCGGCACGAGCTGTCGCCGTTCGGGGTGTGGCTGACCACGGTGGAGCCCGGATCCATCGCGACCGGCATCAGCGAGCGGCGGACGAAGTACATCGGCGACGGGTCGCCGTACCGGGCCGACTTCGAGCGGATGCTGGCCGCGCTGGACCGCAACGAGCGGGCCGGGATCACCGCCGAGCGGGTCGCCGCCACGATCCTCACGGCGATCGAGGCGGAGCGGCCGAAGGCCCGGTACGCGGTGGGCAGCAACGCGCCGTTCGTCTTCGCGCTGCGGCGGTTGCTGCCCGGCGGCGTCGTCGAGAAGATCGTCCACCGGCGGCACGACCTGCCCCGCTGAGCGGTCCGGTCCTCCCCGCCCCTCGCGCCATCGGTGACCGTCGACCGGCAGAATGTGTGCCGGTGATCAACAAGTCGATGCGGCGGTGCGCGGTGGCGTTCGCGCTGAGTCTCGCCGCGGGGTGTTCGGCGCCGCCCGTGCCCATGCCGGAGCCGCCGTCAGCGGCTCCGGTCCCGTCGGCCGCGCCGGCCTCGTGGGTGGGGACCTGGGGGACCGCGGTCCAGCACGGCGGGCGGTCCTTCCACGATCACACGGTACGGCAGATCGTGCACACCAGCATCGGCGGTGACAGCGCCCGTCTCCGGTTCTCCAACGAGTTCGGCACCGGGCCGCTGGTCATCGGCTCGGCGTACCTGGCGCACCGGGCCGGCGGCGGCGCCGTGACGGATTCCCGGCCGGTCACGTTCGGGGGCGCGGCCTCGGTGACCGTGCCGCCCGGGAGCACCGCGGTCAGCGACGAGGTGGCGTTCGCGGTGCCGGCCGACGGGGACGTGGCGGTCACCGTGCACCTGCCCACCACCGCGGGCGGGACGATGCACGGGATCGCGGTGCAGGACACGTACGTCGCGTCCGGCGACCAGGCGGCCGCCGGCACGCTGTCCGGGGCGAAGACCGAGAGCAGCTGGTATTTCCTCTCCGGGCTGGACGTGCGCAACGCGGACGCGACCGGTGCGGTGGTCGCGTTCGGGGCCTCCATCACCGACGGGTTCGGCTCCCGCTTCAACGGCAACCAGCGCTGGCCGGACCTGCTGGCCGACCGGCTGCGCGCGGCCGGGCTCACGGTCGGGGTGCTCAACGCCGGGATCAGCGGCAACCGGCTCACCGTCGACGACCGCGGCGAGAGCGCGCCGAACCGGTTCGACCGTGACGTGCTCAGCCGGCCGGGCGCCCGCTGGGTGATCATCTCGGACGACGCGATCAACGACCTGGGCGCGGCCGATCCGCCGTCCGCGGCCGAGCTGACCGGCGCCCTCGGGAAGCTGATCGAGCGGGCGCACGGGGCGGGGCTGCGGGTGATCTGTGCGACGCTCACGCCGTACGAGGGTGCCGGCTACTGGACCGCCCGCGGTGAGTCGGCCCGCGGCGAGATCAACGCGTTCCTGCGCGGCTCCGGCAGCGGCTGCGACGCCGTCCTCGACGCGGACCGGGCCACCCACGACCCGTCCGCGCCCACCCGGTACCGGCGGGAGCACGACTCGGGCGACCACCTGCACCCCGGCGCGGCCGGGCTCCAGGCCATCGCCGACGCCGTCCCGCTGGACGTCTTCACCCGCTGACCGCCGTCGTCAGCCGGCGAGCGTGACCTCGGCGAGCCGGCGCCAGTCGGCCGCCGCGCCGTCCGCGGTCGCCGCGGCGAACCCGTCGCCCAGGCGGTGGCGGACGGTCCGCTCGATCCGGGCCGCGTCCGGGTGCGCGCGGTCCGGCAGGCCCCGCACCGCGGTGCTCGCCGCGAGCAGCCGCGCCGCCTGTTCCGGGTCGTCGTGGCGCAGCGCCTGGTCGGCGACGCCGACGAGCACCTGGGCGATCAGCGGCGCGTGGCCCGCCGCGACCGCCGCGCGGTAGGCGGCGGCGCGGTGCGTACCGGCCTCGTGGTGATCCTCGGTGAGATAGCCGAGCAGATCCTCGACCTCACCGCGGACGTTGGGCCGGCCGGCCTCCGCGCCGAGGATCCCGGTCGCTGCCGCGAGCCGCCGGTACGCCTCCGCCCGGTCGCCGGCCCAGTGGGCCAGGCGCGCCTCGGCGAGAGCCAGTTCGGCCAGCGAGCCCGGCCAGGTGACCCGTTCCGCCGAGCGCCGCGCCCCGGCGAGCGCGGTCGCGGCGGCCTCCCGGTCGCCGGCCAGCCAGTACAACTGCGCCAGCCGGGCCCGCATCCGGATCACGTCCTCGACCGCGCCGATCGGGGTGACCACCTCGACCGCCTCCTCGTAGTACCCGCAGGCGGTGGCGAGCTCGCCGCGGGTGGCGATCCGCTCGGCCAGCTCGATCAGCCCGAACGAGATGCCGAACCGCTCGCCGAGCGCCCGGAACCGGGTGAGCGCCGTCTCCAGGTGGGCGTCCGCGTCGCGCCCGCCGTGGCCGAGCAGGATCCGCATCTTGCCCAGGTGCAGCCGGGCCAGCGCGCGGGCCCACGGATCCGGGTCGTCGAGCAGCGGCTCGAAGGCAGACAGCACCGCGCCGGGCTCCCGCAGCAGGCGCTCCAGCGGGGCGGTGAAACCGATCAGTGGATGGTGGCGTGGGGCGTGCCGGCTCAGCTCGTACGCCTTGATGATCCACTCGGCTGCCCGGTGCTCGTCGGAGGGGCCGTCGGTGAGGAACATGGTGAAGATGGCGTAGACGGTGGCCCGGATGCCGTCGGGCACCGCCCCGGGCATTTCGGTGGCCGCCACGATCAGCTCCACGCCCTCGGTCTTGTTGCCGCTGAGCCACCAGTACCATCCGGCGCCCGCGGCCAGCCGCATCGCCGCGTGCGCGTCACCGGTCGCCAGCGCCCCGCGCATCGCCGCCCCGATGTTGTCGTGCTCGGCCTGCAACAGCGCCAGCCAGTGCAGCTGCCCGGCCCGGCGCAGATGCGGCTCGGCGGTCTCGGCCAGCTCGGTGCACCAGTCCAGGTGTGCCCGCCGGGCCTGTTCCGACTCGCCGGCCTCGGCCAGCCGGTCACCGGCGTACTCCCGGATGGTGCCCAGCATCCGGTAGCGGGGCGCGCTGTCGCCCTCGGCCACCAGCAGCGACTTCTCGGTGAGCGAGGTGAGCAGCTCCAGGTGGTCGCCGCCGCAGACCCGCTCGGCCGCCTCCAGGCTCGCCCCGCCGGCGAACACCGACAGCCGCCGCAGCATCGTGCGTTCCGCTTCGGACAGCAGTTCCCAGCTCCAGTCGATCACCGCCCGCAGCGTCCGGTGCCGGGGCAGGGCGGTCCGGCTGCCGCCGGTCAGCAGGCGGAACCGGTCGTCGAGGCGATGCGCGAGCTGATCGAGCGACATGGTCCGCAGCCGGGCCGCCGCGAGTTCGATGGCCAGCGGCATCCCGTCCAGCGCCCGGCACACCCGGACCATCGTGGACAGGGTGGCGGGGTCGTTCCCGAGATCCTTGCGGACGGCGCCGGCCCGGTCGCGCAGCAGCCGCACCGCCGGGGAGCCGGCGGCGTCGCCGTCGTGTGCCGGCAGGGCCAGCGGCTCCACCGGCCACAGTGCCTCGCCGACGATGCCGAGCGGTTCCCGGCTGGTCGCCAGGATCCGCAGGTTCGGGCACTCGCCGAGCGCCCGGTGCGCGAATTCCGCCGCCGCCTCGATCACGTGCTCGCAGTTGTCCAGGATCAGCAGTGCCTCCCGGTCCCGGACGGCGGCGGTCAGCCGCTCCAGCGGGCCGGCCGGCGGCGCCTCGCCGAGCAGGGTGTCGCGCAGGCCGAGCCCGGCGAGAGCCGCCTGTGCCACGTCACCGTCCGGGCCGATCGCGGCGAGCTCCACGAGCCACACCCCGTCCGGAAGATCATCGAGCAGGGTACGGGCGGACTCCGTGGCCAGCCGGGTCTTGCCCGAACCGCCCGGCCCGGTCAGGGTGGTGAGCCGGTGCCCGGCCACCAGCTCCCGGACCGCCGCGACGTCGGCCGACTTGCCGACGTAGCTGGTCAGCTCGGCGCGCAGGTTGGTCCGCCGCTGCTCCGGCCGCCGGGCGTCGCCGCGCAGCAGGGCGACGTGCAGGGCGGACAGCTCCGGTGACGGGTCCACCCCCAGGGCGTCGGCCAGCGCGTCCCGGGTGCGCTGGTAGACCAGCAGCGCCTCGCTGCCCCGGCCGGCCGCGGCCAGGGCGCGCATCAGGGCGGCGGCCAGCCGTTCCCGCAGCGGGTGCGCCGCGACCAGGGCGGTCAGTTCGGTGACCTGCTCGGGGCCGCCGCCGGACTCGTACCGGTCCTCCAGCGCGGCCAGGCGCAGCTCCTCCAGCCGGGTGACGGCCGCGCCGAACGCGGCGCTGTCCGGCAGCGCGACATCGCGCAGGGCGGGCCCGCGCCACAGGCCGAGCGCCTCCCGCAACAGGCGCTCCCGGACCGGATCGCCGCTGTCCCGGGCGTGCGCCGCGGTGACCAGGCGTTCGAAGTGGACGGCGTCGACCGCGTCCGGCTCGGCGGTCAGCCGGTAGCCCTCGGTGTGCCCTTCGACGGCGCCGTCCGGCAGGGCCTTGCGCAGCCGGGAGACCAGGCGGTGCAGGGCGTTCGTGGCGTCGGCGGGCGGGCGCTCACCCCAGATCCAGTCGACCAGGGCCGCTTTCGGCACCACCCGGCCGGTCTCCAGTGCCAGGGCGATCAGCAGCCCGCGCAGCCGTGCGCCGGGCAGTTCGGCGAGGGCGCCGTCGTCGCCGTGCACCTCGAACGATCCCAGCATCCCGATCCGCACGAGCCGATCCTGCCATGGTGGACGCGGGGGTCACGGCCAGGTCAGGACCGCCAGGGGCAGGGTGCCGCACGGCGTGATCCGGACCCCGTCGGGCAGCGTCGCCGGAAGCGCGGTGAGCAGCGCGGTACGGATGTGCGCGTCCCGGATCAGGGAACCCGCCAGGTGGTGGGCGGTGCTGCCGGCGACCACCCGGCCGTGCGTGTTGACCAGCGCGACCGGCGTGCCGACCGCCCGCAGCGCCGGGCGCAGGGCGCGCTCGAAGTCGCCGACGAACACGTCCGCCCCGGCGATCCCGGCGAACGTGCCGTGGTCGGTGACCGGGACGGTGAAGGTGAGCGCGTACTGTTCGGCGCAGACGTAGTCGACGTACGGCCCGGTCACGTGGCGGCGGCCGGTGGCGCGGGGCACCGAATACCACGGCTGACGGCTCACGTCGACGAACGTGTCACTGGCCGGGTCCAGGTCGAGGGCCAGCTGGGAACGCTGTGCCGGTGAGCCCATCCACCATTCCAGGCCGGGCCGCCCGTCGGCGAGCGGGACGGTGATCACCCCGGCCCCGTTGATCAGTCCACCCAGCGCCTCGGTCACCCACGGGCGCAGCACGGCCAGATCGGCGGAGGTGGGCCGCCCGCCGGTGAACAGGTCCTCGGCCCGGCGGCGCAACCCGTCGGCGGTGGCGAAGGCGGCCTCGGCCAGGGCGGTGACGCGTTCGGCGAGGGCTGTCGTCCCGCTTGTGATCGTCTGTCCCACGGGGCCCACCTTCACGGCTCGACCAGCGTCAAGTGCAGCGTAACGAGCCGTTCGACAGCCGTCTCTATGTGTTTTTCGGTGAGTCCGCGGGCCAGGTCGCCGTCGCCGGCCGCGATGGCCGCCGTGATGGCCCGATGTTCCGCGTGCGGATCGTAGGCGCCGTCGACACTCTGGAGTATCGGGGACCAGAGGAGCGTGCCCAGTTCGGTGGCGAACCGGATCTCCTCGCGGGCCAGGCGGGCGGACTGGGCCACCGCCGCGACCTCCAGGTGGTAGGCCCGCTCCATCCGGTGCGGCGGCCCGGCCACGTCGGCGTCGACCTCCTCGATGCGCAGGATGTCGTCGGCGTCGGCGCGCTGGGCGGCCAGCCGTGCGGCGGCCCCCGCGACCGCCGCGTAGTGGTCGGCGGTGTCGCGCAGGTTGGGCAGGCTGAGTTCGGAGAGCCGGGACCGCAGGGACCGGTCGGCGGCCGCGGCGGGCGCGCGCACGAAGCTGCCGCCGCCACGGCCCCGGCGTGTCTCCACCAGGTTCTGCTGCCGCAGCGCCACCAGCGCCTCCCGGACGGTCACCCGGGAGACCCCGAACTGTGCCGCCAGGTCGGTTTCGCTGGGCAGCTGCTCGGCATCGGTGAGCAGCCCGAACGTGATGGCGTCGGTGAGCCGCCGGACGACCGTCTCGGCACGGCTGTGCGGGTCGAGTGGTGCGAACACCACGGATCGCGCGCTGGCTCGGGACGTCCCCATGGGCCGTGATTCTTCCGTATGGCGGTCGGCGAACCGGTTACCGGGCCGCCTTGACCTTTAAAGTCTGACGCCATACGTTTTCGCCGTGACCGACATCTCAACCCCGGCCATCCGGCTGACCGGCCTCCGCAAGTCGTTCGGCGCGGTCGATGCCGTGGCCGGCGTCGACCTCGCGATCGCCGACGGCGAGTTCTTCTCCATGCTCGGCCCGTCCGGCTCCGGCAAGACCACCGTGCTGCGGATGATCGCCGGGTTCGAGCTGCCCACCGCCGGAACCGTCGAGCTGGGCGGGCGGGACGTGACCCGGCTGCCGCCGTTCGAGCGCGACGTCAACACGGTCTTCCAGGACTACGCCCTGTTCCCGCACATGACGGTGCTGGAGAACGTGGAGTACGGCCTCAAGGTCCGCCGGGTCGCCAAGCGGGAACGCCGCGAGCGCGCCGAGCGGGCCCTCGCCTCGGTCCGGCTGGAGGGCTTCGGCGGCCGTCGCCCGGCCGCCATGTCCGGTGGGCAGCGGCAGCGCGTCGCCCTGGCCCGTGCCCTGGTGAACCGGCCCAAGGTGCTGCTGCTCGACGAGCCGCTCGGCGCGCTCGACCGGAGGCTGCGCGAGCAGATGCAGGTGGAGCTCAAGGCCCTCCAGCGCGAGGTCGGCATCACCTTCGTCTTCGTCACCCACGACCAGGACGAGGCGCTCACCATGAGCGACCGGGTCGCGGTCTTCGACGCCGGGCGCATCGCCCAGGTCGGCACCCCCGAGGAGGTGTACGAACGGCCGCGCAGCTCCTTCGTCGCCGGTTTCGTCGGCACCTCCAACGTGTTCACCGGTGACGTGTCCCGGGCGCTGTTCGCCCGCGACGGCGTGTTCTCGGTACGCCCCGAGAAGATCGGGATCTCCGCGGACACCGGTGCGCCCGGCACGGTCGCCGAGGTCGTCTACGCCGGCCCCGTCACCCGGTATGTCGTCGACCTCGACGCGGGCAGCCGCGCCGTCGTCGTCGCCCAGAACCGCCACGACGGCGCGCCGCTGGCCGCCCGCGGCCAGCGGGTGCACCTGACCTGGCACGACGAGCACATCGTCGAGATCCCCCCGGTTGCGAAGGAGACCGCACATGCGTAGCGGAAGAATATTGTTGGCAGCACTGGCCGCGGGCGTGCTCACGCTCGCCGGCTGCGGCGATGACGGCGGCGACCCGGCCGGCAGCGGACCCGGCGGCCTCACCGTCCCGAAGATCGACGAGCTGGCGGCGCTCGGCGCCGGCGAGGGCGTGGTCAACGTCGTCTCCTGGGCCGGGTACGTCGAGGACGGCTCCACCGACAAGAGCGTCGACTGGGTCACCGGCTTCGAGAAAGAGACCGGCTGCCAGGTCAACAACAAGATCGCCGGGACGTCCGACGAGATGGTCGCCCTGATGAAGACCGGCGAGTACGACGTCGTGTCCGCCTCCGGTGACGCGTCGCTGCGGCTCATCTACGGCGGTGACGTCGCCCCGGTCAACACCGATCTGCTCAGCAACTACCAGGACGTCTTCGAGGGCCTGAAGAACAAGGCCTGGAACTCGGTCGACGGCGTGCCCTACGGCGCCCCGCACGGCCGTGGCGCCAACCTGCTGATGTACCGCACCGACACGGTCACCCCGGCGCCCACCTCGTGGAGCGCCGTCTTCGACCCGGCGTCACCGCACAAGGGAAAGATCACCGCGTACGACTCGCCGATCTACATCGCCGACGCCGCGCTCTACCTCATGAAGACCAAGCCGGAACTGAACATCGAGAACCCGTACGCCCTCGACGACACCCAGTTCCAGGCGGCCGTCGACCTGCTCAAGCAGCAGAACGAGCTGATCGGCGAGTACTGGTCCGACTACACCAAGGAGGTGCAGGCCTTCAAGGCCGGCAACTCGGTGCTCGGCACCACCTGGCAGGTCATCACCAACCTGACCAAGGCCGACGGCGCGCCCGTCGAGGCGATCCTGCCGGCCGAGGGCGCCACCGGCTGGTCCGACACGTGGATGGTGTCCGCCAAGGCGCAGCACCCCCACTGCGCCTACCTGTGGATGAACCACATCATCTCGCCGAAGGCCAACGCGGGCGTCGCCGAGTGGTTCGGCGAGGCGCCCGCCAACAGGCTGTCCTGCGCCGAGACCAAGGACCCGAACCACTGCGCCACCTTCCACGCCGAGGACGAGGCCTACTTCGCGCAGGTCTGGTACTGGACCACCCCGCTCGCCCGGTGCGTCGACGGGCGCACCGACGTGACCTGCAAGGACTACGCGGCCTGGACCCAGGCCTGGACGACGATCAAGGGGTGACGTGGCGAGTCTCGGTTCGTACCTGCACCGGCACCCGCGCCTGCGCCTGGCCGGCCTGCTCTCGGCGCCCCTGCTCTGGCTGGTCGTCGCCTATCTCGGCGCGCTCGCGGTGCTGCTGGTGTCGGCGTTCTGGACCGTGAACGGCTTCACCGGCGAGGTGGTCCGGCAGTTCTCCCTGGGGAACTTCCGGACCCTCCTCGCCGAGGAGGTGTACCGGAACGTCGCGCTGCGCAGCGTCGGCGTGGCCGCGGCGGTCACCGTGATCTGCGTCGTCGTCGCCGTACCGATGGCGTTCTTCATGGCCAAGGTGGCGCCGGCGGGATCCCGGCACTGGCTGGTCATCGCCATCCTCACCCCGCTGTGGGCCAGCTACCTGGTCAAGGCCTACGCCTGGCGGATCCTGCTGGCCAACGACGGCCCCATGGACACCCTCTTCGGCGGACCCGGGTACGGGCTGCCGGCGACCGTCCTGGTGCTCGCCTACCTGTGGCTGCCCTACATGATCCTGCCGGTCTACGCCGGGCTGGAGCGGCTGCCGGACTCGCTGCTGGAGGCGTCCGCCGACCTCGGGGCGCGCGCCGGGCGCACCTTCCGGTCGGTGGTTCTCCCGACGCTGGTCCCGTCCGTCCTCGCCGGTTCGATCTTCACCTTCTCGCTGTCGCTCGGCGACTACATCACCGTGCAGATCGTCGGCGGCAAGACCCAGCTCATCGGCAACCTGGTCTACGCCAACATCGGCGCCGCCAACAACCTCCCGTTCGCCGCCGCGATCGCATGCGTCCCGGTGCTGATCATGGTGATCTACCTGCTCGCGGTCCGCCGCTCCGGCGCCCTGGAGGAGCTGTGACGCTGTCCGCCCCCGCCCGCTGGGCGCTGCGTGCCGTGATGGCGCTCGGGCTCACCTTCATCTACGTGCCGCTGCTGCTGGTGCTGATCAACTCGTTCAACGGCGACCGCACCTTCGCCTGGCCGCCGCACGACCTCACCACCCGCTGGTGGTCGGCCGCCTGGGCCAACGAGGGCGCCCGCGAGGCCCTGCTGACCTCGATCCGGGCCGGGCTCGGCGCCACCGCGATCGCCCTGGTGCTGGGCACGATGATCGCCTTCGCGGTGCAGCGCTTCGCGTTCTTCGGCCGGGACACGATCTCCCTGCTCGTGCTGCTGCCGATCGCGCTGCCCGGCATCGTCACCGGCATCGCCCTGGACAGCGCCTGGCGGTCGGTGATGGGCGACCTCGGCATCGGCAAGGGAATGTTCTCGATCATCGTCGGCCACGCCACGTTCTGCGTGGTCACCGTCTACAACAACGTGCTGGCCCGGCTGCGCCGGACCGGGACCAATCTGGAGGAGGCGTCGGCCGACCTGGGCGCGTCGGGCTTTCAGACCTTCCGGTACGTGACGTTCCCGCTGATCCGGTCCGCCCTGCTCGCCGGCGGGCTGCTCGCCTTCGCACTCTCCTTCGACGAGATCATCGTGACGACGTTCACGGCCGGGCCCGGGGTGACCACCCTGCCCATCTGGATCTTCAACAACCTGTTCCGTCCCAACCAGGCCCCGGTCGTCAACGTGGTCGCCGCCGTCCTGATCGTTCTCTCGGTCATCCCGGTCTGGCTGGCCCAGCGCATCGCCGGCCCCCAGGCGGGCGCCGGACGCACCTGATCACGCCGGAGCCGAGGCGCCGCAGCCGGAGTTCACGACTTCGGTAAACCCGGCGTTCTCGTGGTCGATTACCCGTGGCGAGTCGTTCGCCCCGGGGTCTGGACGGTCGCAACCGCCCGGCACCGGTTCGGGCACTGGAGGTGCAACGCCCGCCCTGGAATCTCTTTCCCATGCCCGGCCGACAACGTGCCGGACAAATCGGGGGAGATTGTTTTGCGACGCGCCAAGCTGCCGATGATGCTGACAGCCTTGACCGCCGTATTCGCGGGTACCGCCACTGCCGCTGTCGTGGCTCCGGCCGCCGCGCAGGCGGCTCCGGCCAAGACCCGGTGTGTGACCGACGCCAACCTGGTCCCGTCCTGCGGGGTGCTGTGGGGTGGTGCGGCTGGTGGGTTCACCAGCAAGCCGCGTGACCTGGAGCACAAGAACTGGGAGAAGCTGTCCGGGCGGACCGCG
>NZ_JAGFNS010000044.1 GCF_017592555.1 Actinoplanes flavus
GCGTGGGTGGGCGAGCGTGGGTGGCCGAGCGTGGGTGGCCGAGCGTGGGTGGCCGAGCGTGGGTGGCCGAGCGTGGGTGGCCGAGCGTGGGTGGCCGAGCGTGGGTGGCCGAGCGTGGGTGGCCGAGCGTGGGTGGGCGAGCGGTGTGGGCCTGCGTGCGTGGGCGTGTGTGGGCGTGCGTGCGTGTGTGGGCGTGCCGTGGGTGCGCGTGTGTGGCGTGCGTGCGTGGGTGGGTGGGCGTGTGTGTGGGCGTGGCTGGGCCACCGATCTTCGCCCGGTGGGCGCGGCACAGGCTTGAGTTGGTAATTGATCGCGGGGCTCGGCGGGGCGAGAAAGTGCTTTTGTGGGCTTGTGTCGCGTACCGATGAAAAATGTTTTTTCTGTGCACGTGCACACGAGAGGCCGAGAAAGATGCGATCTCCGTAATCGATTGATCACTATGTGCAAATGGCACTTTCGCCCGATGGCGAACCATCGAAGGCACTCGCAGAGTCAGTACCCGATCGCCGACCGTCGTGGGATCGGGATCACAGTCGATAGCGGGAGGTTGACGGTGTCCACCGTCGCGCTGAAAGAGGTCACCAAGATCTGGCCAGACGGCACCACTGCCGTCGACAACGTCAGTCTGGACGTGCAGGACGGCGAGTTCATGGTCCTGCTGGGGCCTTCGGGCTGCGGAAAGTCGACCGTGCTGCGGATGATCGCCGGGCTGGAGGATCCCACGCGGGGGGACATCCTCCTGAACGGCGAGCCGGTCCTGGAGCTGCCGCCGCGGGACCGCAGTATCGCGATGGTGTTTCAGGATTTCGCGCTCTATCCGCACATGACCGTCTCGGAGAACATCGGCTTCCCGCTGAAGCTGTCCGGTATCGAGCCGGCGCCGCGGCAGGAGCGGGTGGACGCGATCGCCGGCGCGCTCGGCATCGGCGAGGTGCTGGCGCGACGGCCGAGTCAGCTCTCCGGCGGCCAGCGGCAGCGGGTCGCGATGGGCCGTGCCATGGTGCGCCGACCAGGCATCTTCCTGATGGACGAGCCATTGTCCAACCTCGACAGCGGCCTCCGCGCCGAGTTGCGTGCCGAGATCACGAGCATGACCCGTGAGCTGGGTGTGACGACCATGTATGTGACCCACGACCAGGCCGAGGCGCTGACCATGGCGGACCGCGTCGCGATCATGCGCAAGGGCGTGCTCCAGGACGTCGGCACGCCGACCGAGGTGTACCGGCGCCCGGCCACCCTGTACGTCGCCGCCTTCCTGGGCTCGCCCAAGATGAACCTGCTCGAGGCCGCGGTCTACGTGCACCTGGACCGCTACATCGCGCTGAGCTTCGGCGAGCAGACGCTCTACATGCCGTGGAACGACCCGCGTGCCCGGGCGGTGGCCCGCTACCACGGCGAGCGGATCGTGGTCGGCATCCGGGCCGAGGCGCTCACCCCGGTCACCCCGGACACGCAGGGGCACGTCTTCCAGGGGCGGATCCGCTACCTGGAGCACCACGGGCACGAGTCGCTGGCGTACCTGGACATCGGCGCCACCGCGATCGTGGTGGACGAGATGAGCGGCCCGGTGACCGAGACCCGGACGGGCGGCGGGTTCCGGAAGGCGCTGCAACGTCTGACCGGCCAGGCGCCGGAACCGGTGGCCCCGCAGGGCCGTGTCGGTGTGCTGAGCGAGGTGGGCAAGCATCACCGCAAGCCGGCCGAACTGGCCGTGCGCCTGGCGCCGTACCCGGCGATCGGTTCCGGTCACCCGCTGGCCGTGTCGGTGCGGATGGAGGCCGTGCACTTCTTCGACGAGCGGGGTGACCGGATCGATGTCGGCTGGCGCTGACCGGTGGTCCCGCACGACTTCCAGGCGCGTTCGAGGATGCCTCCCGCTACCGGTCGGCCACAGCGCGTAGGCTGCTGCACGGTGGAGGAAAGGAACGGCCAGGGCGTACGCGCGGCTTCCGGCCCCTCGCGGGCGTGGCCGGTGCTGCTGGACCGTGCCTTCGGCCGGGCCGACATCACGATCCTGCGGCACGAGATCACCCGGTTGCTGGGCGTCTGCGGGCTCGCCGGCGACCGCCTGGACGGTTTCGTGCTGGCGGTCAACGAAGTGATCACCAACGTGGTGCTGCACGCGGGTGGGCGGGGCCGGGTGGTGCTGCGGATCGACGGTGGGTCGGTGTGGTGTGTGGTGACCGACGCCGGTCCGGGCATCCCGAGCGCCTATCTGGACGGCGTGCGCACGCCGGAGACGTTCGAGGTCGGCGGTCGCGGTCTCTGGCTGGCCCATCAACTCTGTGACGAGGTCACCACGAGCACCGGGCCGATCGGTACCACGATCGGTCTGCGCATCGGTTTGGATGTCGTGCCGGATCTCCGGTGAAACAGCAGGTTGAACGCTCTGTGAAACATCGTGGAAATGTGAAGACGCCCTTCCGCTCTCCTCGTGGATCGCGTCCGGCTACATTGGGCGCGTGCTCGGACTTCCTTCACAGGTGACCGCTTGCCTTTTCGATCTCGACGGGGTGCTGACGCAGACCGCACTCGTGCACAGTGCCGCGTGGAAACAAACGTTCGATACGTTCCTGGAATCGTGGGCGAAGAATCATGATCAACTTTTCGTCCCGTTCGATTCCGGCGTCGACTACCACCGGTATGTCGACGGCCGTCAGCGTGCCGACGGCGTCCGTACGTTCCTGGCGTCCCGGGGCATCACGCTGCCCGAGGGCGATCCGGACGACACCCCCGATCGGGAGACCGTCAACGGCATCGGCAATCGCAAGAACGTGCTCGTGCTACAGAAGATCAAAGAAGGCGCCGTCCAGGTCTACCCCGGATCGGTGGAGTACCTGAGGGCCGCCAAGGCCGCCGGACTACGCCGTGCGGTCGTGTCGGCGAGCGCCAACTGCAAGGACGTCCTGGAGGCGGCCGGGATCGCCGACCTCCTGGAGGCCCGCGTGGACGGCGTCGTCGCGCGTGAGCTGGGCCTGCCCGGCAAGCCCGCGCCGGACACCTTCCTCAAGGGCGCCGAACTGCTCGGACTCGACCCGGTGAACTGTGCCGTCTTCGAAGACGCGCAGGCGGGCGTGGCCGCCGGGCGGGCCGGCGGATTCGGCATCGTGATCGGCGTGGACCGGGTGGGTCAGGCCGACGCGCTGCGGGAACACGGCGCCGACGTCGTGGTGCAAGATCTCAAAGACCTCCTCTGAAATCAGTTACGAGAGGCACGACCGTGATCCGTGAACGGGCTTATCCCGTCGACCCTTGGCACATCCGGGAGACCCGGCTCGACCTGGACCTGCTGGCCCAGTCCGAGTCGGTATTCGCTCTCTCGAACGGCCACATCGGGATACGCGGAAACCTGGACGAGGGCGAGCCGCACGGTCTTCCGGGCAGCTATCTGAACTCGTTCTACGAGCTGCGGCCGCTGCCGCACGCCGAGGCGGGATACGGCTTCCCGGAGTCCGGCCAGACCATGGTCAACGTCACCAACGCCAAGCTGATGCGCCTGCTCGTCAACGACGAGCCGTTCGACGTCCGGTACGGCGAGCTGCGCTCCCACGAACGCTGCCTCGACCTGCGGGCGGGCCTGCTGGAGCGCTGCGTCGAGTGGGTGTCCCCGTCCGGCCAGGGTGTCCGGGTGCGGACCGTGCGGCTGGTCTCGTTCACCCAGCGCGCGGTCGTGGCCTTCCTGTACGAGGTGGAGCCCCTGGAGACCTCGGCCCGGCTGATCCTCCAGTCCGAACTCGTGGCGAACGAACAGCTGCCGCCGATGAGCAAGGACCCGCGGGTGGCCGCCGTACTGGACCGCCCGCTGCTGGCCGAGGAGATGATGGAGCAGCCGGCCGGCGGCATCCTGGTCCACCGCACCAAGGCCAGTGACCTGCGGATGGCCGCGGCCATGGAGCACCTGGTCGAGACCCCGGGCCGGCACGCCATCACCACCGAGGGCCACCCGGACTGGCTGCGCACCACGGTCGCCTGCCGTCTGGAGCCGGGGCAGAAGCTGCGGGTGGTCAAGCTGGCGGCGTACGGGTGGTCCAGCATGCGCTCGCTGCCCGCCCTGCGCGACCAGGTCGGGGCGGCCCTGGCCAGCGCCCGGCTGGACGGCTGGGAGGGTCTGGTCCAGCAGCAGCAGGACTACCTGGACGCGTTCTGGGACCACTCGGACGTCAAGGTCGAGGGCGACCCGGAGGTGCAGCAGGCGGTCCGGTTCGGCCTCTTCCACACGCTCCAGGCCGGCGCCCGGGCGGAGAAGCGGCCGATCGGCTCCAAGGGACTGACCGGCCCCGGCTACGACGGCCACACGTTCTGGGACGCCGAGACGTTCGTGCTGCCGGCGCTCACCTACACCCAGCCCTCCGCGGCGGCCGACGTGCTGCGCTGGCGGCACTCGACGCTGGACCTGGCCCGGGAGCGGGCGCAGACGCTCGGCCTGTCGGGGGCGGCCTTCCCGTGGCGGACCATCCGCGGTCAGGAGTGTTCGGGCTACTGGCCGGCCGGCACCGCGGGCTTCCACATCGCCGCCGACATCGCCGACGCGGTCCGCCGCTACGTGCAGGCCACCGGGGACTTCGACTTCGAGCGTGAGGTCGGCCTGGAGCTGCTCGTGGAGACGGCGCGGCTGTGGCGGTCGTTGGGTCACCACGACCGGCACGGGCGGTTCCACATCGACGGCGTCACCGGGCCGGACGAGTACACCGCCGTGGTGAACGACAACATCTACACCAACCTGATGGCGCAGCAGAACCTGATGGCCGCCGTCGACGCCTGTCAGCGGCACCCGGACCTGGCCCGTGGTTTCGGGGTCGACGACGAGGAGGCGGCCTCCTGGCGGGACGCGGCGGCGGCCGTGCACGTCCCGTACGACAAGGAGCTGGGCGTCCACCAGCAGTGCGAGGGCTTCACCCGGCTCCAGGAGTGGGACTTCGAGGGCACCCCGCCGGAGGGCTACCCGCTGCTGCTCAACTACCCGTACTTCGACCTGTACCGCAAGCAGGTGGTCAAGCAGGCCGACCTGGTGATGGCGATGTACATCCGGGGCGACGCGTTCACCCCGGAGGAGAAGGCACGCAACTTCGCGTACTACGACGCCCGTACCGTCCGGGACTCGTCGCTGTCGGCCTGCATCCAGGCGGTCATGGCGGCCGAGACCGGGCATCTCGAGCTGGCGCACGACTATCTGGGCGAGGCCGCCCTGATGGACCTGCACGACCTGCACCGGAACGCGCGGGACGGCGTGCACGTGGCGTCGCTGGCCGGCTCCTGGATCGCGCTGGTCGCCGGCCTCGGCGGCATGCGGGACTTCAACGGCCAGCTGAGCTTCGCGCCGCGGCTGCCCAGCCGGATCAACAACCTGGAGTTCTCGCTGCTCTGGCGGGGTCTGCGGCTGCGCGTCAACGTGACCTCCGACGAGGTGACCTACTCGCTGCGCAACGGCGGCGGGCAGGCCCGGCTCACCCTGGTCCACCACGGCAAGGAGCTCGAGGTGACCCAGGTGCGGCCGGTCACCATGCCGATTCCGGCCGCGGTGCCGCCGGGCCCGGCGCCGACCCAGCCGCACGGCCGCGCTCCGGTCCGGCGCGCGGTGCACTGAGCACGTGAAAACGGCCCCCGTCCGGATGGGCGGGGGCCGTTCTCGTGAAGTCCGTCAGAGCATCGAGACGTGTACGTGGTCGGTGTGGTCACTGACCCCGTGGTAGGTCTTCCAGCCCGAGGCCGGGAACCAGATCATCTTGTTCCAGATCACGTAGTAGATGCCGAGCTCGTCGGCGTTACGGACCAGGAACGCCATCAGGTTGTTGCCGTACCGGAATTCCTTGTCGGTGTCGTAGACCGAGAATCCGCTCTTCTGCAGCGACCAGTCGCAGGCACGGCCCTTGGGGTGTTCGAAGGGCCCGCCGTCGCGGTGACAGCCGACGAACATGTTGAAGCCGGCCTTCTTGACCTGCTTGTACATGTGCAGTGTGCGCTTGGTGACACAGCCGCCGGTGGTCGGGTCGTCCTCGGTGCAGCCCTCCGAGGAGAAGCCGCCGGAGGAGTTCCGCGGCGCCGGGTCGGCCTCCGGTGAGTCGGCCACCACGAGGCCCTTGGTCACCGAATTGCCGCCGACCAGCTGGAACGCCTTGTCGGCCGCGTCCTTCTGCTTCTTCATCACGGCGGCGTTCTGCTGCTGCGCCTTGACCTCGGCGTCCAGCTGCGCCTTGCTCTCGGAGATCTCGGTGATCGCCGCGTTCAGCTCGTGCAGCTTGGCGTCGTGGAGCTTGTTGATCTCCTCGAGCGAGACCGCCTTGGTCAGGAAGTCGCCCGAGTCCTGGGACCGGAGCAGGAAGCCCATGGCGCTCAGGTTGCCGGTCATGTACTGCTGCTTGGCGATCTGGTCGACCTCGGGGATCAGAGCGTCCCGCCGGCCCTCCGCCGCCTTGATCTGCGCGGCCAGTTTGGCCTGCGTCTTGGTGGACTGCGTCACCGCGGACTTCGCGGAGGCGTAGCGCCGGTTGGTCGACTCGATCACGTCGTTGAGAGTTGCGTCCTCGTCCTCCTCCTGCGCGGAGGATGAGGAGCCGCCTGGCTCGGCCGCGGCCGGAGTCGCGGGCGCCATGAACATCAGGGCGCTCACCAGCGGCGCCAGGGCAAGTATCAGCCACCGGCGGGGACTTGCTGCCATCAACAGTTCCTTCCGTGACACCGCCGACCGAGTTAGCTGACGGGTTCGGGACGGAAGCAATCCCTACCGCAAACTGCGGATACACCCCAGTGAACCTGGTTCCCCGGCTCGTCTCGCGACGATTGGGCGGCGGCCTGCCGGCAACTCGGGGGCGGTGCCGTCCTGGCAGGACCGGCGGCCAGTTTACCCGAGATATCGCCGTGGATCAGACCCCGGGAACCGCTAAAAGAGTTACCTGGCAAACACATTCCGTAATTGCAATCACCTGTCGTGTCGGGGCAATTGCGGTGCGTGCGAGAACTGTCGATCTGTCGATCGAGTGGGTATGGTCGGTGCGGTTCCCGCGCGGGGGCCGCCGCCTAATCGCCCGAAATGGCGAGCCGGGGAACCATTGTGCGACTTATTCGCGACGGTGAGGGCCACCGTCGTCGACCTACGGCGAGCGAGCCTCGAGGTAGGTCGCGAATAAGCCGCCCCCGGGGTGAATCCGCTACCAGCGGTAGGGATTTCCTTCGTCCCGAACCCGTCAGCTAACCCGGCCGGCGGCCGACGGAAGGAAATGCCTGTGCAGCAGAACACTGCGCGGCGATTAGCGGCGTTGCTGGCGCTGCTCGTCGCCGCGTGCGGACTGGCCGTCGCCGCGTCGCCGGCCACCGCGGCCCCCCGACTGCTCGCCGCCCCCGGAGACACCGGGGACGACGGTGAGGGCGGTTCGAAGTCCCTCATCGAACAACTCGAGAAGGCCTCCAGCGGCTTCGTCGAGGCCAAGAAGAAGCTGAAGACCTCCAAGGAGCAGCAGGCCAAGCTGACCGCGGAGCTCAAGCGCCTGGACACCGAACTCGGGCCACAGCAGGCGCAGCTCGACCTGATCGCCACGCAGGCGTACACCGCGGGGCGGGCCGGACCGATGTCCGCCGTGCTCGGCGCCGACTCGGCCGAGGGCTTCCTGGGCCGGGCCGAGACCCTGGCCCTCGTGGCGGCCGACCAGAGCCGGGCGATCCAGGGCCTGAAGACCACCCGCGAGGACCGGCAGAAGGCCAAGGACGCCATCGACATCGCGGTCAAGGACCAGCAGAAGCAGGTCACCGTGATGGCCAAGCAGAAGGCCAAGGCCGAGGCGGCGCTCAAGGCGGCGAACCAGGGCTCGGACGCCTCGTCCTCCTCCGACGGCGGCGGCAGCGCCGACGCGGATCCGGGCCCGAGCGGGTCGAGCTGCAACCAGGACGACCCGACCGGCACCGGCGGCTGCGTCACCGCGACCCTGCTGCACGCCTACAAGCAGGCGCGGGCGGACGGCTTCACCCGGTTCACCAAGTGCTGGCGTACGCAGAACAGCGGCGAGCACCCCAAGGGCCGGGCCTGCGACTTCTCCGCCGAGAAGGGCACCTTCGGCGGAGACGCCACGGGATCCGACAAGACGTACGGCGACAACCTGGCGAACTACTTCATCAACAACGCGGACGACCTCGACGTCCTGTACGTGATCTGGTACCGCCGGATCTGGCTGCCGAGCAGTGGCTGGAAGTCGTACAGCGGGGCGGGCGGCGACCCGTCCAGCGACCACACCAACCACGTGCACCTGTCGGTCAACTGAACCACCGGGGAGTACGGGGCCTACCTGCGGGCGAAGGCCTCGTACTCCTTCATCACCTCGTCGGTCGGGCCGTCGGCGCGGATCGTGCCGGCCTCCAGCCAGATGCACCGCTCACAGGTGTCCCGGATCGACTGCTCGCTGTGGCTCACCAGGAACACCGTGCCGGCCTGGGCGCGCAGCTCCCGGACCCGGGCCTCGCTGCGCTTGCGGAACTTGGCGTCGCCGGTGGCCAGCGCCTCGTCGATCAGGAGCACGTCGTGCTGCTTGGCGGCCGCGATCGAGAAGCGCAGCCGGGCCGACATGCCCGAGGAGTACGTCCGCATCGGCAGGGTGGAGAAGTCGCCCTTGTCGTTGATGCCGGAGAACTCGATGATCTCGTCCTTCTTCGCCCGCACCTCGGCCGGCGACATGCCCATCGCGAGGCAGCCCAGCTCGACGTTGCGGTCGCCGGGCAGCTCGTTCATCAGGGCCGCGTTCACACCCAGCAGGGACGGCTGGCCGGCGGCGTAGATCGCGCCCCGGGAGACCGGCAGCAGGCCGGCCACCGCGCGCAGCAGGGTCGACTTGCCCGAGCCGTTGGTGCCGATCAGGCCGATCGCCTCGCCCTTGTAGGCCACGAAGCTGACGCCCTTGACCGCGTGCACCTCACGGATGTTCGAGTTCTTGCTGCGGGTGGCCAGGCGCTTGAAGCTGGCCAGCGGGCTGGAACTGCCCCCACCGGCCTGGTGGACCTTGTAGATGATGTGGGCCTCGTCCGCGATGACGGTGGGAATCCGCTCGTTGTCAGCCACGGCCGTAGCCCTTCTCTCCGCGCCAGAAGTAAACGAAACCGCCGATGCTGACGAGCACGGTCCAGACGAACGCCTCGATCCACAGCACGGTGGGGGAGTTCGCCAGGGTCGCGTCCTGGAGCAGCGCGTGGCGCATCAGCTCGATGTAGACCAGCAGCGGGTTGGCCTCGACCACCTGGAGCTGCCAGCCGCCCAGCAGGTCCTCGAACTTCGTCACCGGGTAGAGCACGGCCGACCCGTACAGCCAGAACCGCATGATGAACGGGATCAGCTGCTTGACGTCGCGCACCTTGGAGCCGTAGCGGGCCATGAACAGGCCCAGGCCGACGTTGAAGAACGACTGCATGACCAGGACCGGCAGCACGATCAGCCACTCGGCGGTGATCGGCTCGCCGGTGATCAGCACGATGCCCATCAGGACGAAGAGCGCCACCACGAAGTTGCGGATCTCCACCAGTGAGGCGGAGAGCGGCAGGCTGGCCCGGGGGAAGTGCAGTGCGCGGATCAGCCCCAGGTTGCCGGTGATCGCGTTCGTCCCGGTCTGCACCACCGTCTGGGTGAATTGGAACACGAAAACACCGATGCAGAGGTACGCGATGAAGTTCGGCGTCTCCTCGTGGCCACCGAGGACCAGACCGAAGATGACGTAGTAGACCGCCGCGTTGATGATCGGGGTCAGGACCTGCCACACCGCACCCAGCTTGGTGTTGCCCAGCGCGGACGTCATCTTCGCGCTGGCGTGTGCCCGGATGAAGTGCCGGTACGCCCACAGCTGCCGGGTGTAGTCCGGCAGGCTCGGAAGCCGTCCGGACGCACTCAGGCCGTTGCGCCGGGCCAGCTCCTTGAGGGAGAGGCCGGCGTCGGTCTCGGCGACCGCCGTCTCTGTCATGGGGTGGTGCTCCGATCTGGTCGGCCCGAACGGCGCGGCGGGATCCGATGCCTGGTGCGAGGTCACAGCATGCAGCATGACAGGCCCCCGCCGATACCGATGGTACGGGTTCGTATCGACGTGGATGTGACGGTAGCTGACCAAACGGCGGAACGCAACCGTTACGTCGTAGCGCTATAGTGACCGTGTGGCGACAATCAAGCGCGCACCAGCCGGAGCGGCGGTGCTCCGAGGCGACATCACCGTGGCGATCCGCAACGCCGTCATGAGTGAGCTGGCGGAGGTCGGTTACGGCCGGTTGTCCATCGAGGCGGTGGCCCGTCGTGCCGGGGTCGGCAAGACGGCGATCTACCGTCGATGGAGCAACAAGCTCGAAATGGTAATGGAGATAATCTCGGATGTCGCGGAGCGGAAAGTTCCACTTCCCGACACCGGAAGTTTCTCCGGCGACCTCCAGCTCCTCCTGATGATCGTGAGCACGGCCCTCCAACATCGGATCGCGTCCCAGATCATCCCGGACCTGATGGCCGAGGCGGCCCGTAACCCGCAGATCGCCGAAACCCTGCAACGGGCCCTGCGGACCCACCAGCAGGCCGTCGGCGAGAAGCTGATCGGGCAGGCGGTGGCCCGCGGCGAGCTGCCCGAGGGCACCGATCCGGAGGTGGCCGTGGACATGATCCTGGGCCCGCTCTACTGGCGCCTGGCCGTGGCCCGGCAGCCGATCGGCGAGGACTATCTGGAGAAGTTCACGGTGGCGGTGACCGCGGCGTTGCGCGCCACCGGCTGACCGGCAACCGAACGCGCACCGGACCGCTCCCCTTTGCAACTCAGCGATTCCAGCGTCGCGGGCCGGAAGTGCCGACCGGAGAGGTGACCCCACCTCTGGAGCCGGTTTACATGACCTCTGCCTGTGATCTCCGCGTCGACCTCACCGTCCTCGACGCCACCTCGCTGCTCGCCATCGCGCTCGGGGGCACGCCGAGCCCGTCCTTCGGCTCCGGCGGCCCCCGGCCTCCACAGGTGACCAGCGAGGCCGTGGTGGGCTCGTGGCACAGCCCCGACGGCGCGGTCCGGCTGAGCCTGCGGACCGACGGGACGTACGCCGGTGAGGTGGCCGGCCGGCGCCGGCCGGCCCGCGGCACCTACCGGATCGAGGGCGGGTCAGTGCTGCTCCGGGACGACTCCGGCCTGCAGACCGCGGTCGCCGTCCAGGACGGTGAGCTGGAGATGGCCGGTCACCGCCTGCGTCCCGCCGGATAACCCGGTTCCCTCCCGGGCGTACGGGCGTGATGCTGTCCCCCATGATCGATTGGTTGAACAGTCCGGCGCTGGTGGCGTTCGGCGTGCCGACGTCCTGGGCCGAGGTGCTCGGGTTCCTGACCGGACTCGTGAACGTCGGCCTCCTGGTCCGCCGGCACATCCTCAACTGGCCGCTCGGCATCCTCAACGTGCTCCTGCTGATGGTCGTCTTCTGGTCGGCCGGCCTGTACGCCGACGCCACCCTCCAGATCGTCTACGTGGTCCTCGGTTGCTACGGCTGGTGGGCCTGGCTCCACGGCGGCCAGGACCGGACCGCCCTGGAGGTCCGCTCCACGACCCGCCCCGAGTGGATCGGCCTGGCCGTGGCCGGGGTGCTGCTCACCGCCGGCCTCTGGCTCTTCCTGGACCGGCTCACCGGCTCCACGGTCCCGCTGGCCGACGCGCTCACCACGGCGCTGTCCCTGCTGGCCACCTACGGTCAGACCCGCAAGCTGGTGGAGAGCTGGTGGATCTGGATCGCCGCGGACCTGATCTACATCCCGCTCTACGCGTACAAGGATCTCTGGCTCACCGCGATCCTGTACGTGGCCTTCCTGCTCCTGTGTGTGCTGGGCCTGCGCTCGTGGCGGGTGGCGCTCCGGGCCCGGCCGAAGGCGGTTCCGGCGTGAGGTACCGGCACGGGCTGATCGTCGGGAAGTTCTACCCGCCGCACGAGGGCCACCACGCGCTGATCGACGCCGCGGCCGCCGCCTGCGAACGGGTCACCGTCGTGGTGGCGCCCTCCTCGGCGGAGAGCATCCCGCTGGCCGAGCGGCTGGCGTGGCTGCGCGCCGAGCACGGCCCGAACGTCCGGTTCGCCGGGGTGCACGACGACCACCCGATCGACTACGCGGACCCGGCGGTGTGGGAGCTGCACATGGCGGTCTTCCGGGCGGCGGCCGGCACCGACCGGGTGGACGCGGTGTTCTCCTCCGAGGCGTACGGGGCCGAGCTGGCCCGCCGCTTCCACGCCGAGGCGGTCCTGGTCGACCCGGACCGGCTCCGGGTGCCGGTCTCCGGCACGGCGGTCCGCGCCGACCCGGTCGCGCACTGGGACCGGCTGCGGGCCGGCGCCCGGGGCCACCTGGCCCGGCGGGTGATCGTGGTGGGCGCCGAGTCGACCGGCACCACGACCATGGCCCGGGCCCTGGCCCGGCACTACCGGACCCGCGGCGGCGTCTGGGCGGGCACCCGCTGGGTGCCCGAGTTCGGCCGGGAGCTCACCGAGCGCAAACTCGCCGCGTTGCGGGCGGACCGGCCGGAGGCCACCGTCTTCGACGTGACCTGGGACCGGGCGGACTTCGTGACGGTCGCGGTCGAGCAGAGCGCCGGCGAGGACGCGGCCGCCCGCGCCGGTTCGCCGGTGGTCTTCGGCGACACGGACGCCTTCGCCACCACGATCTGGGAGGAGCGCTATCTGGGCAGCGCCTCGCCCGAGGTGTGTGGGCTGGTCCGGGCGCCGGACCTCTACCTGTTGACCGACTGCGCGGACGTGCCGTTCGAGGACGACGGGCTGCGTGACGGCGAACACCTGCGGAAGTGGATGACCGAACGGTTCCGGGCCGGGCTGGCGGCCGGTGACACGCCGTGGGTGGAGCTGACCGGGCCGTACCGGCGCCGCCTGCGCACCGCGATCCGGGCCGTCAACGACCTGCTCGCCGAGGGCTGGCGCTTCGCCGAGCCGCTTCGGCCGCGGGACCCTTAAAACCCGCGTGCCGGAGGCCGATCAGTAGGTGACCCCGATCGGAAGGACGGCACGTGCGGCACACCAGGATCGCGATCGCGCTGGCGGCGACCTCGCTCACGCTCGGCGGCTGCGCCGCGTTCGGCCTCGGCGAGCGCACCGCGACGACCGGGGACACCGAGCGGGGCGGCGAGTCCTGGCTGCTCGTGCAGCAGGGGCAGGCGACCCCGTCCCCGACGGCCTCGCGGGGCGCCCCCACCCCGACGCCGGAGGCCTCGCTCTCCGTGCCCGCCGTCGACCCGAGGTGTACGAAGCTCTGGCCGCGAACCGACCCGGCGCTGATCCCGGTCGAGGTGACCCCGGGCCGCGGTTCGCTCCGGGTCGACTGGCCGACCCAGTTCTCCTCGAACTACCGGGTGGCGGCCGTGCCGCAGAAGCTGGTGACCGGCCCGCAGCCGGAACCGGTGTGGAAGGAGGTGGCGCCGGGCAGCGGGTGTGCGATGAGCACCACGCTCACCGGGCTGACCCCGGGCGCCGCCTACATCGTCTGGCTGGACGCGCCGAACACCGGCCGGCGGCTCGACGGCACCCGCAACCTGTACAGCGGCCGGTCAGGCGTGGTCTACCCGAAGTAGCCGGGCTCACCACTCGGCGCCGGCCCGCTCCACGGTCAGGACCTCCAGGCCGTCCGGGCCGAGCCGGTACTTCGTCATGGTGGTCAGCGCCGGACCGTAGACGTGCACGCTGACCGCCGGCCGGACGCCGTTGTTGACGATCCGGTGGATGTGGCGGCCGCCGAACCGCCGGCCCACGCCCTCACCCAGCTCCCGGGAGACGATCCGGGGCCGGCCGCCGGCCGTCGACACGGTGTCCTCGGTGAGATCGCCGCCGTGCACGAAGAACGCGCCGGACGAGCCGCCGTGGTCGTGGATCTCGGTGGCCTGGCCGGGCAGCCAGGTGAGCAGCCAGACCTCGTGGTCGTCGGCCACCGCGAGCCGGTGGTACCAGCGGTCCACCGGATCGAAGCGGGGCGCGACGGCCCAGTCGTGTGCGGTGGCGGAGTACCACTGCGCGATGGCGAGATGGTCGGACACGGCAGCCTCCCGGCAGGCATACAAAACCTATAGACCAGATAGGTTTTACCACATGATCGCCGCCGGGGTGGGGCGAATCCGCCGAAGGCTTCGGGAGGGAAAGAGGCTTGGCGACTTTTGCCTCTTTCGAAACGTGGTGCAAAAAACTGCGATGAGCGACCGTGTCGCCACGCTGCGTCGAGATTTTCGGGTGGTCTGTCACCAGATCGGCCTACCCCGATCGGCCGTATTGGCAGAATCCGCTGCTCAGGCGGTCCCTGCCCAATCGAGATGGCTATATGGTGACCAGCGCCGCCGAGAACCGGTCGCCGGAGGCCATCGCACCCCGCCTCCGATGCCCACACACCGAGGACGGACACGTGTCGAAGTCACGCCGCGGGCTGTTCGCCGCCGGCCTAACCGCAGCCGTGATCGGCTCCATCGGAGTCGTCTCGACCCTCAACGCGGGTGCGGAGCAGATCCCGGAGAGCACGGTCCCCGCGGTGGCGCCGGCCGACCCCGGTCCGGCGGAGGGCGGCGAGCCGCCGGTCGAGGACCCGCCGACGAACCTGCCCTGGGGTCAGCGGCCCCAGGAGATCCAGACCGGGCGTGACGGCGCCAGCAGCGGCGCGCTGAAGGCCGCCGGGCTGGACGCGGCCGCGCCCGACGCGAGCGGCGAGGAGGCCGAGGAGGAGTACGCGCCGAAGGGCCGCTCCTCGCGTACCGGGGTGCTCAAGAAGGAGACGACCACGGTCGTGCCGCCGGAGCCGCCGAGCCCCACCCCGACCGCCGCCGCGGCCAGGCCGACCGTCCACTTCCTCTACAACGTCGGGTCGCAGGCCGCGGTCTCCGACGGGGCGTACGCGAACCTGACGATCAGCAAGCCGGTGCTGGCCCGCTCCGACTACCACACACTGGCCGAGCTGGCCGTGCAGTCCGCCGACGGCGCCCAGATCGTCGAGGTGGGGTGGAACGTGGACCGTGTGGTCAACGGCGACGACGACCCGCACCTGTTCGTCTACCACTGGGTGGACCGGAAACCGACCTGCTACAACGGCTGCGGCTTCGTGCAGTACAGCGGCAACGTCCGGCCCGGTGACACGCTGCCGCGGGACAACACGAAGCGGTTCGGCATCCAGTACTACAACGGGGCCTGGTGGATCGCCTACGACACCGAGTGGGTGGGCTACTTCCCGGAGTGGCTGTGGCCGACCGTGGACTTCTCCAAGACCGGCCTGGTCCAGGTCTTCGGTGAGGTGGCCGCGGCCACCGCCAGCCCCTGCACCCAGATGGGCAACGGCAGGGACGGCAGCGACATGACGGCCGCCCGGGTGGGCAGCCTGACCTACCTCAACGGGCCCGCGGCGGAGATGCACATCCGCAGCACCAGCGACCTCTACACGGTCACCAGGATGAGCGCCCGGACCTTCCGCTACGGCGGCCCCGGGAACTGCTGACCTGGATCTTCAGATGTGATGCCCGGTGCCCGGAAGGGTGCCGGGCATCGGCGTTCTCCGGTTTTTCCGGGGCGGTCTTGAACCGGTCCACATGCCACGATGTACATCGAGGTGGCCGGGCCGAACCCGAGGGGAGAGCTGGCGCCGATGAAGCGACGGGTGAACCCCGACGAGCAACTGATGACCGCGCTCTACACCGAACACTATGCCGTCCTGATCAACTTCGTCTCCCGGTACGTGAACGACCGGCACAAGGCGGAGGACCTGGTTCAGGAGACACTTCTGCGAGCCTGGAAGCACATCGACCACCTCGACCCGGAACCGGGACGGACCAGGTCGTACCTGCTCACCATCGCCCGCAACGTGGTGACCAACGCCTGGCGGGCCGAACAGCGCCGGCCACGCCTGGTCGCCGACGAGAACGCGGTCAACTCGGTGCCGTCGGCGGACAATGTCGATCAGATGGTGGAAGGCTGGTTGGTGGCGGAGGCTCTGGAACGCCTCTCGCCGGAACACCGGGCGGTCATCCAGGCGATGTATTACGAAGGGCAGAGCGTGGCGGACGCGGCGCGGAAGCTGTCGGTGCCGGAGGGCACCGTCAAATCCCGGGCCTACTACGCCGTCCGTGCTCTGCGCACCGTCTTCGAGGAGATGGGGATGTTGCGATGAGCGAGCGGAGCGAGCTCATGATCAGGCTCAGCGCGGAAACTCATGACGTCCCGGAGCGAAGCGGAGGGACGGCATGAGCGATCTTGACGAGCACGGCGCTCTGCATCGTCTGCTGGGCGGCTATCTCCTGGGCGGTCTGGACGAGGCGGACACCGACCGGCTCGACGAGCATCTGCACGACTGCGCGGAGTGCCGGGCCGAACTCGACCGGCTCTCCCCCGTACCGGAAATGCTGCAGAGCCTGCCGGACGCGCGGCACCTGGGTGGCGGCGCGGCGCTCGCGGTCTCACCGACCGCCCGGCCGAGCCCGCAGAACATCGAGAACCTGCTCAGCCGGATGCGGCAGGCGAAGTTCAAGGAGACCCGGGTGAACCGGGTGCGGTGGCTGGCCGCCGCCTCGGTCACGCTCATCGCGGCCGCGGCGATCGGCTACGGGATCATGACGAACACCGGCGAGAAATCGCCGACCGGCCCGGAGGCGCTGCCCAGCGTGCAGTTGATCAGCGCGCAGTTCCAGCCGGCGCCGGGCAGCGGCCTCACCGGCAAGGCGTCGATCACCCCGAAGAAGTGGGGTGTCGAGGTGGGGCTGGACGTGAGCCGGATGTCCGGAAACGGGCCGTTCCTGTGCCTGGTGCGCACCAAGAGCGGCGGCACCGAACAGGCCGCCGCCTGGGGCGACACGCTGGACGGCGAGGCGAAGCTGACCGGGGCCAGTTCGGTGAAGGCGGCCGAGGTGGAGGCCATCCTGATCACCGACCGGGACGGGAAGGTGCTGGGCACGGCCACGGTGGCCTGAAAGCGGTTTGCCGGGGTGGGTTGAATGAGAGTCATGAAACTCCGCCCCGGCGATCGTGTCGCCGTCGTCTCGCCCTCGTTCGCCGCGCCCGCGCTCTTCCCGGAGATCCACGAGCAGGCCATGCGCCGCCTCCGGGAGGAGTTCGGCCTGGAGCCGGTGGAGTATCCGACCACCCGCCGGTTCGGCGCCTCGCCGGAGGACCGGGCGGCCGACCTGACGGCGGCCTGGGCGGACCCGTCGATTCGGGCGGTGCTGGCCACCATCGGCGGCGACGACCAGATCACCGTGCTGCGGCATCTCGACCCGGCGGTGTTCCGGGCCGACCCGAAACCGTTCCTCGGCTTCTCGGACAACACGAACCTGCTGAACTGGCTGTGGTTCCACGGGATTCCGGCCTATCACGGCGGTTCGACGCAGGTGCACCTCGGCATCGGCGGGGGGATCGACCCGGTGCACGCGGCCTCGCTGCGGGCGGCCCTGTTCGAGGAGACCGACCTGGAGATCCGTCCGCTCGCCGAGATCCGCGAGGAGGAGATCAGCTGGGAGGATCCGCGTTCGCTGACCGAGCAGGCGCCGTCGTCACCCGCCTCCGGCTGGGAGTGGCACCGGGCGGACCGGGTGGTGACCGGGCCGACCTGGGGCGGCTGTCTGGGGATCCTGCACGCGAACCTGGCCGCCGGGCGCTGGATCCACCCGGTCGAGCGGTACGCCGGTTCGATCCTGCTGCTGGAGACGCCCGAGACGATGCCGTCGGGCGAGGAGGTGTTCCGGGAACTGCGCGACGCCGGCGAGCGCGGCCTGCTGGAGCGGTTCCCGGCGGTGCTGGTGGCGGCCGCGAAGGCCAGCCACTTCTCGGCGCCGAAGCCGCCCGCGGAGCGCGAGAAGTACCGTGCCGAGCAGAGGGAGGCGGTGCTCAGGGCGCTGGAGTCCTACCACCCGGAGGCCATGGTGGTCTTCGGCGTGGAGTTCGGGCACACCGCGCCGCAGTGGGTGCTGCCGTACGGCGGACGGATCACGGTCGACGGCCCGGGCCGCCGGATCACCGCCCACTACTAGGCGATGTGCCGCACCACCTGCTTCTTCTGCTCCGCGGCAGGCGGCGGCATGGCCTGACGTGCCGCGATCAGGGCCGCCCGGGCCGCCGCCGTCGCCCGGGCCGCGGCCGCCGTCCGGAGGCGCATCAGCGCCTCCACCCGCGCGGTGAACTCGGCCCGGCTGAACGGTTTGCCCAGGAAGTCGTCAGCGCCGGCGTGCAGGGCCGTCAGGGCTTGATGACGGTGCAGGCCGGCACTGACCATCAGGATCGGCAGGGCGGCGGTCTCCGGCGCGCGGCGGATGAGGCGGCACAGTTCGATACCGGAGATCCCGGCCATCCGGACGTCGATCACGGCGACGTCGATACCGCCCTCGGCCAGCCGGGCCAGCGCCGCGGTGGCGTCGGGGACGGTGACGACGTCGAATCCCATCCGGAGCAGCGCCAACATCAGCAACTCTCGGTGGTCGACCTCGTGGTCGGCTATCAACACGGTGGCCACGGAAACCTCCCGTAACGTGGCGGGCTGCCGCTACTCCTGTTCGGCAACCGGGATGAACCACTGAGCGCGAATAGGGTGGGAGCCATGCGCGCCGCCGTCTTCCCCGAAACGGGCCCCGCTTCCGTCCTCCGCCTCGTCGACCGTGATCTGCCGCTGGCCGCCGCCGGGGAGGTCCGCGTCCGGATCGTCCTCTCCGCGGTGAATCCCACCGACACCGGCACCCGAGCCGGTCGTGGGGTGCCGGACGGGGTGGCCCCGCCCCGGGTGCCGAACCAGGACGGGGCCGGTGTGGTCGACGCCCTCGGTGAGGGTGTCTCCGGTCTCGAGCCGGGCGACCGGGTGTGGGTGTGGGACGCCGGGTACGGCCGCGTGAACGGCACCGCCCAGGAGTACGTGGTTCTGCCCCGTCACCAGGTGGTCCGGATGAACGACTACGTCCCGTTCGAGGTCGGCGCCGCTCTGGGCATTCCGGCGCTCACCGCGCACCGCTGCCTCACCCTGGCCGCCGACGGCCCGGCCCGGCTGGCCCCGGGCGCGCTGGACGGCCGGACCGTGCTGGTCGCCGGTGGTGCGGGCGCGGTCGGCAACGCCGCCATCCAGCTCGCCAAGTGGGCCGGCGCCACCGTGCTGACCACGGTCAGTTCGAAGGAGAAGGCGGCCCTCGCGCTCGCCGCCGGCGCGGACGCGGTGATCGACTACCGGGAGGAGGACGTCGCGGCCCGGGTCCGGGAGCTGAGCCCGGGCGGCCCGCACCTGATCGTCGAGGTGAACACCGCGAACCTCGACCTCGACCTGGACGTGATCGCCCCGGGCGGTGACATCGCCGTCTACGTGGGCGGGAAGGTCAGCGTGCCCAGCTTCAAGGCGATGCTGAAGAACGTCAGCCTCGACTTCGTGCTCACCTACACGACCAGGCCGGAGGAGAAGGCGAACGCGGTGGCGGCGGTCGCCGAAGCGGTCGACCGGGGCGCCTTCCGGGTCGGCGAGGACGCCGGGCTGCCGATCATCCGGTTCCCGCTGGACCGGGTCGCCGAGGCGCACGAGGCCGTCGAGAACCACGCCGTCGGCAAGGTCGTCATCGAGGTGACCGCTCCCTGAGCAGGCTGTCCGCCACCCGTTCGACACCCCGGCCGTCCACCGCGGCCCATCCGCGGACGGCCAGGGCGGTCCGCTCGCCCGGGTTCAGCAGCAGCCGGCGCAACGTGGTCACCGCCTCGCCGCCCAGCTCCCCGAGACGTCCCAGGCCGGCCGCGTAACCGCGGGCGACGGTCCGTTCGTACCCCCGGGCCTGGTTGTCGACGACCCAGACCAGCGCGGCGGCCCGGCCCAGGCACAGCAACTCCCAGGTCGACGTGCCGCTCGCGCTGACCACCAGATCGGCGTCGGCGAGCAGTTCGGGCAGGCGGTCGGTCGGTTCGATGACGTGCAGGGCCTGGCCCTCGCCGGGCGGGACGGCGAGAAGTTCGGTGCGCAGTCCGTCGTCGGCGGCGACCACGGTGGCGTCGAAGGGCGCCGCGGTCCAGGCGAGCAGTCGCGCCACCTGCGGCGCGGCACGGTAGGCGTCGGTTCCGCCGAAGAACGCGACGACCTTGGGCGTACGGGCAGGCGAGTGCACCGGCGCAGACGACGGCCGCAACCGTCGCACCGAGGCACGCAGCAGCGCATAGTCGAGCCCGGCCAGCCGCACGTCCCCGACGTCGAGGGCGGCGTCCAGGTTCTGGTCGACGTAGATGTCCGCCTCCTGGCCGCGCGGGTCACCGTCCACGATGGCCAGCACGGTCCGGCCGGCGTCGCGGACCGCCCTGCCGTGCGACGGGGGCAGTGTGTACGAGTCCACCACCAGCGCGTCCAGGTTGAGCCGTTCGACCGCCGCGACCAGCCCCACCTCGTCGTAGGGCGCCGGATGCCAGGGCAGCCCACGCCGGTCGAGTTGCGCGGCGGCCCACTCCAACCCGCCCAGGTCGCTGAGGAAGTGCACGTCCACCCCGCGGGCGGTCAGCTCCTCGGCGAGCGCCACGCACCGCACCAGGTGGCCCACCCCGGTACGCGGTCCGGCGTCACACCGGATTCCCACGGAGGTCATGCCTGTTCGAGCTCCTTCTGCCGGATGTGCGCGTTCAGCCCGGCCAGTTCGGGGCGGCCGCCGAGCCAGTCGGCGATGGCGGTGACCGGGACCGGGGCGTCGCCGAAGTGGCCGACGATCGCCTCGATCAGCCGCCAGTCGTCCTCGGTGTCCAGGGTGAGCCGGAGGTGCGACAGGTCCGGCAGCACGGTCAGACCGATCACGTCGAACGCGGCGGGGTGGGTGTAGACGTACGACGTCACGTGGGTGCGGTGATGGTCGTACGCCGGCTTGTCGATCTCCTTGAGGACCGCCGCCCGGATCACCTCGACGTCCAGGCCGCGCGGCAGGGTCCGGGTGATCGACGTGGTCAGGTAGTCCGCTCCGGAGGCCGCGAACACCCGGTACGCCCGGGCGACCAGCCGCGGGTCGAGCAGCGGGCAGTCGGCGGTGAACCGCAGGACGTGCTCGGCCGACCGGGTCTCCAGCACCCCGAGGAAACGGGTGAGCACGTCGTCGACCGGTCCGCGGTGGCAGTCGACCCCGATCGCCGCGCATGCGGCGGTGACCGCGTCGTCGTCCGGTTCGACCGTGGTCGCCACGACGAGGTCGTCCAGGACGCCGCTCTCCCGGGCGGCGCGGACCACCCGGTCGAGGACGGTCCGGCCGCCGAGGCGGCGGAGCACCTTGCCGGGCAGCCGGGTGGAGCCCATCCGGGCCTGAATGATGCCGAGCGTCGTCATCGTCCGCCTCTGTTTCGGATCCGGTCACGGGCCGCGCGGGCCATGCCGAGGCCCGCCTTGGCGGCGCGGTATCCCAGGGAGCCGCTGAACGCGGCGATCTGCACCTTGGCGCGGCCCAGTTCGGCCTCGCGTCTGCCGAGTTCCACCTCGTAGAACCGGACGCGGTCCTCGGCGTCGGCCAGCCGGCGGCGCACCGCGTCGAGCTGCTCCTCGTGCCGCCGCCGGATGTCCGGCAGCTCGTCGCCGGCCGTGGGCGCCGGCGTCGGCGCGGTGGTCAGCCCGGCCGCCCCGGCGAGCACGTCGGTGAGCCGGGCGACGTCGGTGACGCCCGGCCACGGGTGGTGGTAGCCGCCGGTGGCCAGCGTGTGCGCGAAGCGGGCCAGCGCGTCCGCCCGGTCCGGCGCCGACGGATCCAGCCGGGCGTACCGGTCGCCGTCCACCAGCACGTTTCCGGCGGGCACGTGCGGCAGGCCGGTCATCCAGCCGGTGAGCAGCCGCCGCAGGCCCGGCAGGTCGTGCCCGAGCGCGGCGGTGAGCAGCCGCTCCTCCAGCAGCCGGCCGGTCGGCAGCGGGCCGGCGAGCTCCTCCGGGCCGTGCACGACCCGGCGCAGCCAGGCGCCGTCCGGGCCACCCACCAGCTCGGTGATCGTCCCGGCCGGGCCGGCGATCAGCGCCGGCGCGAGCGGAACGGCCTGGCCCGGGCGGGCGGCCAGCTGGGCGACGGCCAGCCAGGCGGGCGCCAGTTCGGCGCCGAGACCGCGGCGCACGGCCGCGGCGGCCAGCCGGCGGGGATCGCTCAGGACGGACCTCTCCCGGTACGCCGGAGCGGTCGCCGCCGCGGCCAGGGCGGCCAGCGCGTCCAGCGGCCCGTACCGGAGGGTCTCCGGGGTGGCCAGCAGGGTGGGGCATGCGGGCAGCGGCCAGGCGGCGGCCAGCCCGCAGACCGGCAGCCCTTCGGCGCCGAGCGCGGCGGCGAGCCGGTCCGGACGGCCGGGCGCGCTGCCGAACTCGCCGAGCGGAGCCCAGGCGTCCCCGGACCGGGCCGCCGTCGGGGTGCCCGGATCGACCAGGCGGTGCACGCCCAGCTCGTTCTCCACGGCGAGCAGCAGCGTGCCGCCGGGACGCAGCGCCCGCTTGAGCACCCGGACCGAGTCCGTCCAGTCCGGCGGCGGGCCCTCCGGTGAGTGGAGGCGGTCCGTGCCGTCCAGGGCGATCACCGCGTCGTACCGGTCGGTGTCGGTGAACGTGGACAGCGTGCCGCAGAGCACCCGTACGTCGCGGACGTCGACCCGCTCGGCGTCCGGCCGCGAGCGCAACAGCAGGGTGACCTCGCGGCGGTCGGCCACCGCCCGCAGCAGGGTGTCCCGGTGCGGGCCGGCGACCAGCACCCGGATGCCGGTGGGCAGCCGCTCGACCAGATGCCGGAGAAGGGGGCCGCCGGCCGGTGGGCGCTCCTCGGCGTATGCCGGCATCTCGCCGCCGATCAGGGTGATCACGCCGGCCACCCCAGGATCGCGCGCAGTTCGGCCGGCGAGGCCAGATGACCGTCCCCGAGCTCGGCCAGCGCGACGGCCCGGGCCGGTTCCGGGTCCGGCGACGTGCCGTGCAGCTCCGGCCACTCCCGGCGGATCCGTTCGGCGGTCGCGGTGTCCTCGCCGGTCAGGTACATCGGGTCGCCGTAGACGGCCGGGGCGCACCCGGCCACGGCGCCGTAGAGGATCGCGGTGCTCAACCGGTTCGACGCCACCCGGCGGTGCCGGCGCAGCTCGGCGAGTTGCTTGTGGAGGAACCGGGCGTCGGTCTGCCGCCGCAGGTAGCCGCGGTAGCCGTGGCAGACGACCCGGCCGGCGCGCTGGTAGGCGGCCCGGATCCGGTCGTCGCGGTACTCGTTCCAGTACAGGCAAAAGGTGACCGGGCCGGTCTCGGTCGCCACGATCTCGTCGATCAGGCGGAGGTGGTCGCCGGTGACCCGCTGGCCCTCCCAGCCGTGGAACGGGTACCAGATCGTGCCCTCGCGCTCGCCCTCGTTCGCGCTGTCCGCCGCGGATCGCAGCAGGTAGAGGAACGGGGCGCCGGTCACGGTGGCCAGCGGGCGGCCCATCGACCAGGCTCGGCGGCGGGTGCGCTCGGACCACACGAAGACCGGTGCGCCGGGCGCGTACGGCGTGCCCGCCCCCAGCCCGTCCACCACGTTCCAGCCGTGCTGGAGGTAGCCCTCGATCCGGGGCGGGTCGTCCGGGTCCAGACCGCAGTACCCGGCGAGCACCTGGGCGTGCCCGTAGAAGTGGTTCCCGTGGTGCACCCGTCAGCTCCCGAGGATCCCGCGCAGCGCCTCGACCACGCGATCCTGGTCGCTGTCGGTGAGGTCGGCGAAGAGCGGCAGGGACAGCTCCTCGGCGTAGAAGGACTCGGCCACCGGGCACATGCCCCGCCGGTATCCCAGGTCCTCGAAGACCGGGTGCCAGTAGACCGGGATGTAGTTGACCTGCACCCCGATGCCGGCGGCGTGCAACCGGTCGTACACCTCCCGCCGGCGGCCGTCCTTCACCCGTACCGGATAGAGGTGCCGGAGCGGGTCCACATCGGAACGCCGCGCCGGAAGGCCCAGGCCGGGGACGTCGGCGAGAAGCTCGTCGTAGCGTGCCGTGAGGCGCGCACGGCGGGCCTGGAACGCGCCGAGCCGCCGCAGCTGGGCCGAACCCAGCGCGCAGAGCACGTCCGGCAGCCGGTAGTTGAGGCCGAACTCGTGCACCTCGTAGTGCCAGCCGCCCTCGTCGGCGCGGCGCAGCCGCCGGGGGTCGCGGACCGAGCCGACGGTCCGGAAGTCCCGGACCCGTTCCAGCAGCTCCGGACGGATCGAGGCGACCGCCCCGCCCTCACCGGTGGTGAGATTCTTGGTCGGGAAGAACGAGAACGTGGTCAGGTCGGCGAGCGTGCCGACCGGTCGCCCCCGGTAGGCCGAGCCGATCGAGTGCGCCGCGTCGCCGAGCAGGAACGCCCCGGCACTGTCGGTGACCTTGCGGAGCCGGTCGTAGTCGGCCGGCACACCGGCGTAGTCGACCGCCGAGATCACCCTGGTCCGCGACGTGACCACGGCCTCGGCGGCGGCCGGGTCGAGGTTCGCGGTGTCCTCCTCGACGTCGGCGAAGACCACCGTCGCACCGAGCATGGCCGCGCCCGAGGCGGTGGCCACGAACGTCATCGGCGTGGTGATCACCTCGTCGCCGGCGGTCAGGCCGGTCGCCGCGTAGGCCGCGTGCAGCGCCGTCGTCCCGTTGGTGACCGTCACGCAGGGCGCACCGGCGACCGCTTCCAGGTCGGCCTCGAACGCGGCGACCCGAGGGCCGGTGGTGAGCCGGTCGCTGCCCATCGCCGCGACGACCGCGGCCACGTCGGTGTCGTCGATCGACTGTCGTCCGTACGGCAGCATCACTTCTCCGCGAGCAGTTCGCGCATCTCGTCGACCGAGAGCCAGAGGTCGTTGTTGTCCGAGCGGTAGTTGAACCCGTCGGCCACCTCCTCGCCGCCCTCGGGCGTCCGGTAGCCCCAGCTGGCGACCACCGGCTGGACCACGTACCGGTCCTTGAAGCGCAGCGTGCGGCGGCTGTCGTCGGCGGCGATCATCTCCTCGTGCAGCTTCTCGCCGGGCCGCATCCCCATCTCGTGGGTGGGGGCGCCGGGGGCGACCGCCTCGACCAGGTCCATGATCCGCATGCTCGGGATCCGCGGTACGTACAGCTCGCCGCCCTGCATGACGTCGAACGAGTCGACGACGAACTTCACCGCCTGGTCCAGCGTGATCCAGAACCGGGTCATCCGCTTGTCGGTGACCGGCAGGCTCCGGCCCTCGCCGGCCAGCCTCCGGAAGAACGGGACCACCGAGCCGCGGCTGCCCATCACGTTGCCGTAGCGGACCACGGCCAGCCGGGTCGGGTGGGTGGCGGCGTAGTGGTTGCCGGCGATCACGATCTTGTCGGCGGCCAGCTTGGTGGCGCCGTACAGGTTGATCGGGCTGGACGCCTTGTCCGTGGAGAGCGCCACGACCTTCCTGACCTCGGCGTTGATGGCCGCGTCGATGACGTTCTGGGTCCCGTTGATGTTCGTGGCGACGAACTCCGACGGGTTGTACTCGGCGGTGTCGACCTGCTTGAGGGCGGCCGCGTGCACCACGTGGTCGATCCCGTGCATGGCCCGGGCGAGACGCTTCTCGTCCCGGATGTCACCGATGAAGAAGCGCAGGCGCGGGTCGTCGCCGAACATCTGGCGGACCTCGTACTGCTTCAGCTCGTCGCGGGAGAACACCACGATCCGGTGCGGGTCGAGGTGGGTCAGCGCGTACCTGAGGAATTCCTTGCCGAAGGAACCGGTGGAGCCGGTGACAAGGATCGAGGAGCCGGCGATTTCAGACAAGGTTCTCTCCGGGGGATGGGCGGAAGGCCGGTACGAGGCGGAAGCATAACCAGCCCGGACCGCAATTCCAGGAGAGCGGGAGAATGCTGCGATCAGTTCATTTCCAGTTCAGCCGGGATTGGTCGCGACGACCGGGAACCTGCGGGATCGTAGGTTTCCTCCGACCACCCCACCCTGGAGTCATACCGTGACTGAGCTGCAGAGACTGCGCGCGGCGTTTCGTACCGCCCTCAATCTTCCGGCGGATGCGCCCGTGGACGACCTGCGCTACCAGGACAACGAGAAGTGGGATTCACTGGCGCACATGTCACTCGTCGCGACGATCGAAGATGAATTCTCGGTAATGCTCGACACGGATGACGTCATCAATATGTCCGGCTTTGCTGAGGCCGTGCGAATCCTCGGTGAATACGGAGTGGACGTCCCGTGAGTGCCGCCCTGGTCACCGGGGCGTCGCGCGGAATCGGCCGGGCCACCGCGAGCCGCCTCGCCGAGCGCGGGTACGACCTGGTCCTGCACGGCCACCACGAGGCCGGCGTCTCCGATGCCGCCGCCGAGCTGGCCGGGAAGTTCGGGGTCACGGTCGTGCACGCGGCCGGCGACATCGCCGACCCGGCCACCAGCAGAGCCCTGGTCCGCCTGGCCTTCGAGACGTTCCAGCGGCTGGACGCCCTGGTCGTCAACGCCGGGACGCACGCCGCCGGGATGCTCGGCATGACCCCGGACGACACCGTCGAGCGGCTCTTCGCGGTGAACGCGGCCGGCGCGGCGTACACCCTCCAGAACGCGGTCCGGCTGCTGGCCCGCGGCGAGAACCCGGCCGTGGTGCTGACCGCCTCGATCACCGGCACCCGGGGGGCGGCCGGGCAGGCCGTCTACGCCGCCTCCAAGGCCGCCGTCGCCGGGCTCACCCGATCCGCCGCCAAGGAACTCGGGCCGCGCGGCATCCGGGTCAACGCGGTGGCGCCCGGTTTCATCGCCACCGACATGCTGGACACCCTGGACGAGGCCGGCCGCGCCGACCGGATCGCGAACACCGCCCTCGGCCGGCTCGGCACCGCCGAGGACGTGGCCGACGTGATCGCCTTCCTCCTCTCCGAGCCGGCCCGGTTCGTCACCGGGCAGGTCATCGGGGTCGACGGAGGTCTGACGCTGTGAACCTGCTCCACCCCGGCGCGCGGGTCGTCGACGCGGCCACCGGCGAGACGCTGACCCCGGCCATGATCGACGCCTGGTCGTCCCCCGGCGAGCGCGGACCCGTCTTCATGGGCATGCCGACGACGGTTCCGGCGATCGCCCGCTACCTGGCGGCGCTGCGGTCGGGCCGGCCGGTCCTGCTGCTCGACCCGGAGACCGACCAGACTTCGCTGCGCGCCCTTTACACCACCACCGACGTGCATCCCGACCTGGCGCTGCTGCTCACCACCAGCGGATCCACCGGCGACCCGAAACTCGTCCGGCTCTCCCGTTCGGCGGTGCTGGCCAACGCCGGACAGGTCGCCGAGAGCCTCGGCATCACCGGGGACGACGTCGCGATCACCACGCTGCCGCTCTTCTATTCGTACGGGCTGTCGGTGCTGCACTCGCACCTGCTCCGCGGAGCCACCGTGATCCTGGACCGCACCGGGATCACGCGCCGGGACTTCTGGACCGCCGTGGACGAGCACCGGGTCACCTCGATGGCGTTCGTCCCGTCCCAGTACGAGATGCTGCGGCGGCTGCGATTCGACCCGGCGGAGCACCCGTCCGTCCGTACCCTCACGCAGGCCGGCGGCCGGTTGCGAACCGACCTGGTCTCCGATTTCGCGGCCCGGATGGAGGCCGTGGGCGGCCGGATGTTCGTGATGTACGGCCAGACCGAGGCCGGGCCCCGGATGGCCTGCCTGCCGCCGGAGCGCCTCGCCGGGAAGCTCGGATCGGCCGGCCGGGCGATGCCCGGCGGCGCCTTCGCCATCGAGGACGGCGAGGTCGTCTACCGCGGGCCCAACGTCATGATGGGGTACGCGGAGAGCGCCGCCGATCTGGCCAGGGGCGACGAGTCGGGCGGCGTCCTGCGTACCGGGGATCTGGGCCGTCTCGACGACGAGGGGTTCCTGTACCTCACCGGCCGGATCAAGCGGATGGGCAAGGTCTTCGGCACCCGGATCAATCTGGACGACGTGGAGCGGCGGTTCCCGGTCGCGGCCGTGGCCGGCGACGACCGGGTGCACGTCTTCGCCGAGGGCGCCTCGGCCGACGAGGCCCGCGCACTGCGCACCGGGATCGCCGAGTGGCTGGGAGCGCACTTCACCGGTGTCGACGTGCGGACCATCGACGTCCTGCCGCTGCTGCCCAACGGCAAGACCGACTACCGGGCGCTGGAGGCGTCACTGTGAGTGTCTTCACCCTGTCCCAGCCGGCGCGCGAGAAGGTCCTGCTGCCCGCGCTGGTGGATCTGGTCGCGCACCATCGCGAGCGCTGTGCCCCCTATGACCGGATCCTCGCCGCCGGTGGTTTCACCTCGGCCGCTTCGGTGGCCGATCTTCCCTGGCTGCCCGTCCGGCTCTTCAAGACCCTGGAGTTGAAGAGCATCCCGGACGACGAGGTCTTCAAGGTGTTGACCTCCAGCGGCACGACCGGTGACGTCAGCCGGATCCATCTGGACAGAGCTGCCGCGGCGGCGCAGACCCGGCAGCTCGGCGCCACCCTCCAGACCGTGCTCGGCCCGAAACGCCTGCCGATGCTGATCGTCGACACCAGGTCGATCCTCAAGGACCGTCGCTCGTTCAGCGCCCGTGGCGCCGGCGTGCTGGGCATGGCCACCTTCGGGCGGGACCACGTCTGGGCGCTCGACGAGGAGGGCACGGTCGACGTCGAGGGCATCCGCGGCTTCCTCGCCGAGCACGGTGACCGGCCGTTCCTGGTCTTCGGGTTCACCTACCTGGTCTGGCTGCACCTCTACGAGACCGCGCAGGCGCACGGCCTGGACCTGGGCAACGGTATACTGATCCACTCCGGTGGATGGAAGAAGCTGATCGATCAGGCCGTCTCGCCGGAGGAGTTCCGCGAAAGGCTGGGCCGGGCCGGACTCACCCGGATCCACAACTTCTACGGCATGGTCGAGCAGATCGGGACGATCTTTCTTGAAGGTCCGGACGGTGGTTCGCTGTATTGCCCCGACTTCGCGGACGTCGTGGTTCGTGACCCGGAGACCTGGGCGGAGCTCCCGCCCGGCGAACCGGGCCTCCTGGAGGTCGTGAGCACCCTGCCCACGTCGTACCCGGGGCACGTGCTGCTCACCGAGGACCTCGGCGTGGTGCACGGCATCGACGACGGCGCCTGGCCCGGCAAGCGATTCTCGGTGCTCGGCCGGCTGCCGCGTGCCGAGGCCCGGGGCTGCTCGGACACGTATCGGAGCGCGGCATGAGGTTCAGGTTCGGGGCCGAGGGCGATCTCACGGCACCCTCGCGGGACCGGCTCGCCGTCGGCGACCCGCGCGTCGTCGACTTCCTCGCGGCGCTCGCCCGGCGGCTGCTCGCCCCGGCCGTGGCCCGCCGCTTCCCGGAGCTCGGATCGCTCGGCTACTTCCTGCGCCCGGCCGAGCTGACGCGCGCGGTCACCGCCATGCGCCGCACCGACGCCCTGGTCTTCCCCCGGGGCAACGTCTTCCATCTGCCGCCGGCCAACGTGGACACCATCTTCGTCTACTCGTGGGCGCTGTCGGCGCTGGCCGGCAACCACAACGTGGTCCGGATCTCGTCGCGCTCGGCGGGCGCGGCCGAGGCCGTCCTGGAGGCGCTCGACGCGGTCGACGGCGACCCGGTGATCGGGCGGACCCAGCGGATGGTCACCTACGGCCACGACGACGCGATCACGGCCGCCCTCAGCCGGTGGTGCGACCTGCGGGTCGTCTGGGGTGGGGACGCCGCGGTGGACGCCATCCGCCGGCACCCGTTGCGGCCGTCGGCGCGGGACCTCACCTTCCCGGACCGGACCTCCTGGGCGGTGCTGTCGCTGCCCGGCTGGCGGGCCGCCGACCCGGCCGCCCGGCGGGCCGCGGTGACCGGGTTCGCCAATGACGCGTACTGGTTCGACCAGGCGGCCTGTTCGTCGCCGCGGACCGTGTTCCTGGTCGGTGCGGGTGATCCGGACGAGGTCCGGGCCGAGTTCCTGGAGCTGCTGCGCGACGCGGTGGACAAGCGCGGCTGGACGGTCGACGCGGCGATGGCGGTGGAGAAGCGGGTCAACGCGTACGGGCTGGCCGCCACCGGCGCCGCCACCGCGCTGGACCTCTCGGACAACCGGGTGACCGCGGTGACCCTGGCCGGCGCCGAGCGGGCGCCCCGGCGGTGGATCGGCGCGGGGGCGTTCCCGTTCGCCCGGGTGGATTCGCTGTCCGAGCTGGTGCCGGCGATGAACCGGCAGGACCAGACGGTCAGCCACTTCGGCTTCACCCCGGCCGAGTTGCACGCCTTCGCGACCGAACTGGGTGGCCGTGGGGTGGACCGGATCGTGCCGTTCGGGTCGGCCCTGACCTTCGGCGGGATCTGGGACGGCTACGACCTGCCGAACGAATTCACCAGGCTCACCGTGGTCCAGCCGTAAAGGCCGTTGATCGACGTTGCGCCGGGGCGGTAGCGTCGCGCCCATGTCCAAGATTATCAATGGCCGGCTGACCGGGGCGCTGGCCGTGAGCACGGCCGTTCTGGTCGGTGTCGCCGGGAGCATCACGCCCGCCTCCGCGGCCGTGAGCGCCACCCCCGGCTCGGCGGGCCTCGGCGACCGGCTCTACCCCCTGCTCGGTAACGGCGGCTACGACGTCACCAACTACAACCTGCGGCTCAACCATCCGGCGAAGAACCCGGCGCAGACCGTCAACGGCAGCGTCACGATCAGCGCGAAGGCGACGCAGAACCTCTCCCGGTTCAATCTCGACTTCGCCGGCAACAGCGTCGGCTCGGTCTACGTGAACGGCAAGGCGGCCACGTTCAGCCGGTCCGGCGAGGAGCTGGTGATCACGCCGTCGGCCTACCTGCCGAAGGGCAAGGGCTTCTGGGTCACCGTCAACAACTTCACCGCCACCCCGGTGTCGGCCACCAGCGGCGCGCCGGAGGGTTTCGTCGCGACCAAGGACGGCACGGTCCTCGCCGGCCAGCCGGACACGTCGCACAACCTCTTCCCGAGCAACGACCACCCGCGGGACAAGGCCACCTACACCATCTCGGTGACCGTCCCGTCCGGCTGGAAGGGCGTGGCCAGCGGCCGCCACCTGAAGACCACCACCGCCGGCGGCTACACCACCTCGGTCTACCGCGAGGCCAAGCCGATGGCCAGCGAGCTCGCCCAGGTGGTGGCCGGTGACTTCGTGGTCTACAACCGCAAGGCCGTCGACGGCGTGCAGATCCGCGACGTCGTTCCGCGCCGCCTGTCGGGCAAGCTGCTCCCCAAGGCCAAGGTCGAGCGCGCCCAGCTGGCCTACATGACGAAGAGGGTCGGAAAGTACCCGTTCGAGAACTACGGGTCGCTGGTCATCGACGCGAACCTCGGCTTCGCTCTGGAGACCCAGACGCTCTCGCTCTACGACACCAGCCTGTTCGGCGCTCCGGCCCACGTCCTGAACCCGATCATGGTGCACGAGCTGGCGCACCAGTGGTTCGGCGACAGCGTGGCGCCGAAGTCGTGGAGCGACGTGTGGCAGAACGAGGGCCACGCCACCTGGTACGAGCTGCTCTACGCGGCCGACACGAAGACCTTCAAGAAGTACACCGGCTTCGCCAACCCGGACGCCTACTTCAAGGCCGTCTACCAGTCCAGCGACATGCTGCGCGCGGAGTACGGCCCGGTCGCCCGCCCGAAGGGCTCGGCGTCGGTGTGGGACGTCTTCAACCCCAACGTGTACGCCGGTGGCGCGCTCGTCCTCTACGCCCTCAAGCAGAAGATCGGCGCCAAGAAGTTCGCCAAGCTCGAGCGTGAGTGGGTCCGCAAGTACCGCGGCAAGTCGGCGTCGACGCAGGACTTCATCGCCCTCGCCTCGAAGGTGTCCGGCCAGAACCTCAAGCCGTTCCTGAACCGGTGGCTGTACGGCACGAAGACCCCGGCCATGCCCGGTCACAGCAACTGGAAGGTGGCGTCGGCCTCGGCGGCGTCCACCGCGGCCGCCGCTGACACGTTCATCGTGCCGCTGCGCGAGCACATGGCGGACCACCACTAGGACAGGTCGGGTTATCCCTACCTTCTGATCGGCGGTCAACGGGATCGCACGGCAGGGCGCCGGTGCCTAGCGTCTAGGGCATGACGACCACACACGCGGGGCCGGCGCCCGCTCCCCGTCCCACCCGGCGGTTCCTGCGCCAGTTGGGGATCGACACGCAGTACGTGCTGGTCGGATTCCCCCTCGGCCTGATCGCTCTCATCGTCGGCATCACCGGCTTCGCTCTCGGCAGCGGCCTGGTGGTCATCTGGGTCGGCCTGCCGATCATGGTCGGCACGCTGATGTTCGCCCGCGGGTTCGCCATCACCGAGCGGGCCCGGATCGCCCCGGTGCTGGGCCGCGGCGTCCCGCAGCCGATCTACAAGAAGGTCCGCGGCAAGGGGCTGCTGCGCCGCACCTTCGGCCCGCTCTCCGACGGGCAGTCGTGGCTCGACCTGGTGCACGCGATCTTCCGCTTCATCCCGAACACCCTGGCGTTCTGCCTCGTCGTCACCTGGTGGGCGGTCGCTCTCGCCGGGCTCACCTACCCGCTGTGGGACTGGGCCCTGCCGCACCCGCCGGACAACTACGAGCTGCACGAACTCCTCGGCTTCGACGACACCATGGCCGCCCGGATCCTCTTCAACGTGAGCATCGGCCTGTTCTTCACCGGCACGCTGTACTGGGTGGTCCGCGGCGCCGCGCTGATGGAGGCGCACTTCGCCCGTGGCCTGCTGATCGGCGCCGGGGAGCTGCGCCGGCAGGTGGCCGCCGCCGAGGAGGCCCGCGACGTGGCGCAGCGGCAGAAGGCGGCGGCCGTCTCGGCCGAGGCGGTGGCGCTGCGCAAGCTGGAGCGCGACATCCACGACGGCCCGCAGCAGCGGCTGGTCCGCCTCGCCATGGACCTGGGCCGGGCCGAGCAGCAGTTCACCGACGACCCGGAACGGGCCCGCGCCATCGTGGCCGAGGCCCTGGCCCAGACCCGGGAGACGCTCGACGAGCTGCGCGCCCTGTCCCGCGGCATCGCCCCGCCGATCCTGGTGGACCGGGGCCTGCGGGCGGCGCTGACCGCGCTGGCCGGCCGGTGCACCGTCCCGGTGGACCTGGACGCGCCCCCGATCGACCGGCTCGACCCGGCCGTCGAGTCCACCGCCTACTTCGTGGTGGCCGAGGCGCTCACCAACGTCGCCAAGCACAGCCACGCCAACGAGGTGCAGGTCAGCGTGCAGCGGATCGCCACCGGCCTGATCGTCACGGTCAGTGACGACGGCGTGGGTGGGGCGAGCCTGGCCAAGGGGCACGGCCTGGCCGGGCTGGACGACCGGGTCCGGGCCGCCGGGGGAGTGCTGGCGGTGGACAGCCCGGAGGGCGCGGGCACACGGCTCACGGCGGCCCTGCCGATCTGACAGCATGGCGGCATGCGTGTGGTGATTGCCGATGACGCCGTGCTGTTGCGAGAGGGCCTGATCCGCCTCGTCGAGGAGAACGGTCACACCGTCGTCGCGGCCGTCGGTGACGGGCCCGCCCTGGTCGAGGCGATCAAGGAACACCGTCCGGACGTCTCCATCGTGGACGTCCGGATGCCGCCGTCGCACACCGACGAGGGGCTGCGCGCCGCCGTGGAGGCGCGGACCGCGGTGCCGGGCAGCCCGATCCTCGTGCTCTCGCAGTACGTCGAGGTCTCGTACGCCGACGATCTCCTGGCCGACCGCCGTGGCGCGGTCGGCTATCTGCTGAAGGACCGGGTCTCCCTGGTGGGCGACTTCCTCGACGCCCTGGACCGGGTGGCCGGCGGCGGCACCGTGCTGGACCCGGAGGTGGTGGCCCAGCTGCTGGTTCGGCGCCGGCGCGACGACCCGATGCGCAGCCTCACCCCGCGCGAGCGTGAGGTGCTGAGCCGGATGGCCGAGGGCATGTCGAACACCGCGATCGCCCGCACGCTGGTGGTCACCGACGGCGCGGTGGAGAAGCACGTCCGCAACATCTTCACGAAGCTGAGCCTGCACCAGGACGAGGAGCAGCACCGCCGGGTCCTGGCGGTGCTGGCCTACCTCCAGGCGTAGGGCTAGCCCTACCCCGGATCCGGGTGGCCGCCATATCGTCCGGCCACTGCGGAATCCATAGCGTTCTCGCCATGGAGACCAGGGAAGACGTCAAGGGAATCGCGGCTCGTGCCGCGATCTGGAGCGCCCGCCATCGGGTGCTCGCGATACTCGGCTGGATCGCGTTCGTGGCCGCCACCGTCGTTCTCAGCGGCATGATCGGCACGAAGCAGGCGGACGAGGGCACGGCCGGGCACGGGGACTCCGGCGACGCCGACCGGATCGTCGCGGCGGCCGGGTTCCCGGAGCAGCCGGCCGGCGAGATGGTGCTGATCCAGAACCGGGCCGAGTCGAACCGGACGGCGGCCACCGCCGAGATCACCGAGGTTCTGAGCGCGACCGCCGGCGTCACCGGCGTGCAGGAGCCGATCCAGTCGGCGGACGGCCGGTCGACGCTGATCAGTTTCAGCATCACCGGTGACCCCGAGACCGCGGCGGAGCGGGTCGGTCCGGCCCTGGACGCGGTGGCGCGGGTGCAGAGCGCCCACCCCGGCCTCCTCATCGCCGAGGCCGGCTCGGCGAGCGCCGACCGCCTGGTCGACGAGGAGCTGACGGGTGGCCTGAACCGGCTGGGGATGCTCTCCATCCCGGTGACGCTGGGCATCCTGCTGGTCGCCTTCGGCGCGGTGGTCGCCTCGTTCCTCCCGGTCCTCCTGGCGATCATGTCGGTGGTCGCCGCGATCGGCCTGATGGCGGCCGCCAGCCGGTATGCGCCGGCGGTCGACGAGACGACGCACGTGATGCTGCTGATCGGCCTGGCCGTCGGCGTCGACTACTGCCTGTTCTACATCCGCCGGGAACGCGACGAGCGCCGCCGGGGCGCCGACCCGCACCGGGCACTGATGATCGCGGCGCAGACCTCGGGCCGGTCGATCTGGGTCTCCGGGCTCACCGTCATGATCGCCATGGCCGGCATGTTCTTCACCCAGGACGTCGTCTTCGTCAGTTTCGCCACCGGCACCATCCTGGTGGTGGCCACGGCCGTGCTCGGCTCGCTGACCGTGCTGCCCGCCCTGCTCTCCCTGCTCGGCGACCGGGTCGACGCCCTCAAGATTCCCGGCCTGTACCGGCGGAACAGCGACGGCCGGGTCTGGAACGCGCTGCTCGACGTCGTACTCGCCAAGCCGTTGATCTCCGCTGTCGTCGCCGTCGCGGCGCTCGGCGCACTGGCCTACCCCGCCCTCGATCTGAAGACCCGGGGCCAGGCCATCCAGGACGTCTCGCCGGACGCCCCGGTCGTGCAGACGTTCCTCGCCATCGGCGAGTCGTTCCCCAGCAAGACCACCCCGGCACAGATCGTGGTCAAGGACGACTCGGTCGAGACCGCGGAGTTCGAGAAGGCGCTGGCCGCGCTGGAGGCCGCGGTCCGGGACAGCGGCGGGAAGCTGGCCGAGCCGGTCGGTGTCGAGGTCAACCCGGCCGGGAACGTCGCGGTGGTCTCGGTCGGCCTGGCCGGTAAGGAGAGCGACAGCGTCGCCGTCGACGCGCTGAACCTGCTCCGTGACCAGGTCGTGCCGGACACCTTCGGCCGGATCGACGGTGCCACGGCGCTGGTCACCGGGTCCACCGCGGGCGGCGTCGACTACAACGAGCAGCTGGACAAGACGCTGCCGCTGGTCTTCGCGTTCGTCCTGGGGCTGGCGTTCCTGCTGCTGCTGGTGTCGTTCCGGTCGGTCGTGGTGGCGGTCACCGGGCTGCTGCTGAACCTGCTGTCGGTCGCGGCCTGCTACGGCATGCTGGTCTACGTCTTCCAGTACGGGCACTTCGAGGAGCGGCTCGGCTTCGTCTCCGGCGGGGGCATCACCAACTGGATCCCGATGTTCCTCTTCGTCATCCTGTTCGGGCTGTCGATGGACTACCACGTCTTCGTGGTCAGCCGGATCCGCGAGGGCCACGACCGCGGCCTGTCGACGCGGGACGCCGTCCGCGAGGGCATCGGCCGGACCGCCGGCGTGATCACCAGCGCGGCCGTGGTGATGGTCGCGGTGTTCGCCCTGTTCGCCACGCTGCCGCTGACCGCCACCAAGGAGCTGGGCATCGGCCTGGCCGCCTCGGTCCTGCTGGACGCCACGATCATCCGGGCGGTCCTGCTGCCCTCGGTGATGGCGCTGCTCGGCCGGGCGAACTGGTGGCTGCCGAAGTGGCTGGGCTGGCTGCCGGAGGTGGCCCACGAGCCGCCCGCGCAGCCGGACGAGCCGCGGATCGAGCGGGAGCTCACCCCGGTCAGCTGACCGCCTGAGCGAGGGCGCCGCCGAGCACGGCGGCGCCCGTTCCGGCCCCGATGCTGAGCAGGGCGTATCCGGCCGCGGCCGCGATCTCGGAGCGCCGGGTCAGCGTCAGGATCTCCCAGCTGAAGGTCGAGTACGTGGTGAGCGCCCCGCAGAACCCGGTGCCGAGCAGCGCCACCGCGCCGGCCGGGAGCGGCAGCCCGAGCACCAGGCCGAGGACGAACGAACCGGTGACGTTCACGGTGAGGGTGCCCCACGGGAAGGCCGCCCCGAACCGGTTCCGCAGCATCAGGTCGGTCAGGTAGCGCAGCGGCGCGCCGACCGCGGCACCGAGGGCCACCAGCAGGACCGTCATCGGGCGGCCAGGGCGCTTCCGGCCGCGACCGCCGCCACCGCGCCGGCCAGGGTGGCCGCCGGATAGATCAGCCCGGCCTGGGACGTCTCGACGACCGCCGTGGAGAAGGTGGTGTAGCCGCCGAGGAACCCGGTGCCGAGGAACAGCCGGGGCAGGCGCGGCTCGACCCGGCTGTAGAGCACCCCGATCAGGAAACAGCCGGTCACGTTGACCAGCCAGGTGGACCAGGGGAAACCGTGCGGCGCGGTCGGCCACGCGGTGGCGATGCCGTAGCGGGCCAGGGCGCCGAGCGCGCCACCGGCGGCGACGGCGGTGAGGCTGGCGCGGTTCAGGTAGGGGCCCATCTCCTGGGACGCTATCCCATCGGAAGTGCGGCGGCCGGGGGGACGTGGCGGCGTCCACCCCGGCCTGGATCCACTGTAGATCAACATGGCCCCGCGAGGGCAGGTGACCCCGGGACGGGACGGGCGCCTGAATTCTGCGGGGACGGCCGGTGAACTGTGGCGCGAGAATCGGTAGAACAGCCATAAAGTGGTGCGATCAGCCCCGGTATCGGCTGATAACGTGCGGCTCCGTACGCGGACGGAGCGGACCGACATGCACCACGCCAACCATCACTACGGCCACTCGCACATCCTGGCCCGCTACTGCGGGATGCCCGAGCCGGCGCATCCGCCCCGGATCCACGGCTACCTCCAGCACGGCTGGAACATCGGCGACGGCCTGGCCCCCGGTACGCCGTACGTGACCGGCTCCCGGCTGCTCGTCTGGTCCGCGGAGACCCGGCGGCGGTCCTGGTCGCAGGGCCGGCGCAACGTGATCGTGGTGGGCGCCCCGTTCGCGTACCTGGTGGAGATGACGCCGGCCGGCGACGAACCCGGCGAGGGGACGATCTTCTACCCCTTCCACGGCTGGGAGGGGCAGCAGGTCCACGGCGACCACCAGCGCCTCATCGACGAGGTGCGGGCGACCGAGACCGGCCCGGTCACCGCCTGCCTGTACTGGAACGAGTACCGGATGGGCGCGGTACGCCGGCTCTACGAGCGGGCCGGGTTCCGGGTGATCTGCCACGGCTACCGGGGCTTCTGGTGGCGCGACCACGACCGGGACTTCCTGGTCAAACAGCTCGCCGAGCTGCGGCGGCACCGGCGGGTGGTCTCCAACCGGTTGTGCAGCGCCATCTGGTACGGCCTGCTGGCCGGCCGGGAGGCGGCGGTCTACGGCGACCCGATGGTGCTCGACAACGCCGACATGACGTTCGGCGGGGAGCCGCGGCTGCACCGCCAATGGGCCGACCTGTACGGCCGGGAGACCGACTTCGCCACCTGCCACCGGCTCGCCCGGGCGCAGCTGGGCGCCGACGAACTGGCCGGACCCGAGGAACTGCGCAAGCTCCTGGGCTGGTCGAAGAAGGGGTACGTCTGATGCCGGACCGTCCGGACACGGCCGCCGCGCCGGCCGCACCACCGCTGACCAATCTGACGCGGGTGGGCGGTGAGATGTTCAGCTGGACCGAGCCGGTCGCGCGCGACAACCCGCTGCTCACCCATCTGAGCGTCGAACTGGCCGGCCCCGGCGGGACCGTCCTGGTCGCCGGCCCGCACCCGGACGGGCTGGTCACCGCGCTGACCACGGGCGGTGCCGAGGTGACCTGGCTGCTGCGCTCGCTCACCGACGCCGAACAGGCCGCCCGCGCCCATCCCGCCGTGACCGTGCTGGCCGGGGCGCTCGGCAAGGCCGACCTGACCGCCGGGTACGACCTGGTGGTCGCCACCGACGGCATCCAGCGGCTCAACTCGGCCGAGGGAGACCAGCTCCCGGCCGCCGAACTGCTCGACCGTCTGGCCCGAGCAGTACGCCCGGGTGGCGCCCTGATCCTCCTGCACGACAACCGGCTCGGGGCGCATCACACGGTGCGGCTGGACCCGGGTGCCGGGCACCGTGACGACGCCGCCTGGCACCCGGCCGAGGCGATGGACGGCCCGGCCGCCCGCCCCCAGCTCACCGCGGCCCTGACCGGGTCCGGCCTGGAGATCGGCACGGCGTATGCCGCTTTTCCGGAACCGGGCGCGCCGACCGTACTGATCGGTGGGGAAACCCTCGGTGACGTCGCGTCGCCGCTGCGACCCTGGCTGCGCACCGTGCTGGCGCGGGCCTACACCACGGCCTTCCGCGGCCGTCCGGTGCTCAGTGACCCACGCCGGTTGATCGATCGGGCGCTGCGGGCCGGTGCGGAGGACACCGTGGCCGGCGGGTGGCTGGTCATCGCGCACGCGCCCGGTGATCGCGACCGGCCGGCGCGGCGGCCCGATGTCCTGGTCGGCGATCAGCACGGCATCCGCACGCCGGATGCGGCGATCCGGACCGGTCCGGCTCCCCGCGAGCCGTACGGGCTGCGCCGTGCCGAGCTGGTGCGGCCGGCCGCCGGCTACCCGTTGGAGGAGCGGCTGCTCGACCTCTGCGCGGCGGCCGACGTGCGGCGGCTACGACAGGAGATCGCCCAGTACGAGGCCTGGCTGGCCGGACAGTCCCGGGACGGCCTGATCGACGGCCCGGCCGCGCTGGCCGATCTCTCCGATCTCGGTGTCACCCCGGACGGCCCGGTGGTGCTGTCCGCGCGCTGGGCGCCGGCCGAGCCGATTCCCGCCCAGACCGCGCTGGTCCGGGCGCTCTGGCAGTTCGCGGTCCGTCTGGTCACCTGGGCCCGCCCGCACCCGTGGCCGCTCACCGCGAGCGCGGCCGACCTGGCGGCGATCCTGACCGGCATGGCCGGGCGCAGCGTGACCGAGGAGGATTTCCGCGCGGCCGTGGACCTCCAGGTGACGGTCGACGCCGCCGAGTTCGGGCTGCGCCCGGCCGAGCGGCGGGCACACCGGCTCGCCCTGCTCGCCGTGCAGCCGGGCACCGCGCCGCTGGACGTGGCGGGCTACCACGAGCTGACCGAGGCGCTCTGGCGGCAGCGTTACCAGGCGAGCCACCTGCTGGCGATGATGGAGTGGACCGAGCAGATCATCGCCTCCCGGGACGCCCAGCTCAGCCGGATGGAGTGGGAGCTGCGGTTCCACCGCAGCCGGGTGTCCGGGAGGGCGCTGATGGCCGCGAAACGCGCCTACCGGATGATCAGATCAGGTCCCAGGTGAGCGGGGTGCCCTTGGCCGCGCCGACGGTGAAGGTGCGGCCGAGCACCGTCCCGATCAGGTCGGGTTCGAGCCCGCCGGTGGGCCGGATCGACCGCACGTTCTGCTCGGTGACCGGGTCGCCCGCCCGGACGTCGGTGACCACGTAGAGGGAGCGCCGGAACCGCAGGCTCTCCCGCTCCGCCTCGGTCGGGCCGATGGCCGTGGTGCCCAGCGCCTGCCAGGCCCGCTCCGACTCGGTGACCAGCAGCCGCAGCTCGTCCCGGTCGAGGGAGAACGCCGCGTCCACGCCGCCGTCGGCCCGGTCCAGGGTGAAGTGCTTCTCGATCAGCACGGCGCCGTACGCCACCGCGGCGATCGGCACCCCGATGCCCATGGTGTGGTCGCTCAGCCCGATCGGCAGCCGCAGCGCCCCGGCCAGCACCGGGATGCGCCGCAGGTTGGTCTCCTCGGGCGGCGCCGGGTAGGAGGCGGTGCAGCTCAGCACGGTGATGTCGGTGGCGCCGGCGCCCTGGGCGGCCTCGACCGCGGCGGTGATCTCGCGCAGCGTCGCCATGCCGGTGGAGATGATGACCGGCTTGCCGGTCGAGGCGGCCAGCCGGATCAGCGGCAGGTCGGTGATCTCCGAGGACGCGATCTTGTACATCGGCGCGTCCAGCTTCTCCAGCAACTCGACGGCGGTCCGGTCGAACGGGCTGGAGAACGGCGTGATGCCTCGCTCCCGGGCCCGCTCGAAGATCGGCGCGTGCCAGTCCCACGGGGTGTGTGCCCGCTCGAAGAGCTGGTAGAGGTGCTCGCCACCCCACAGGCCGTGGCCCGCGGAGATCTGGAAGCGCGGGTGCCTGACGTCCACGGTCATGGTGTCCGCGGTGTACGTCTGGATCTTGATGGCGTCGGCGCCGGCCTCGGCCGCGGCGTCCACCAGGGCCAGGGCCCGCTCCAGCGAACCGTTGTGGTTGCCCGACATCTCCGCCACGATGTATGGCTTCCTGCTGCTCATCTGCTTCTCTCCGTCCAGACGACGGTCTTCGGCACGCCGTCGACCAGCCGTTCGTATCTGCGTGTCTCGCGGAACCCGAATCGCCGGTGCAGGGCGAGGACCTGCTTGTTGTCGGCGAGCGTCTCGCCGCCCAGGGTCGCCAGGCCGAGGGTGCCGAAGGCGTACTCGACGGCCTCCCTCTCCAGCCGCATCCACGCCGGCAGCAGGCGCGGGCCGAGCCCCTCCACGTCGAGGTAGAACGACCAGGCGGAGCCGTTGAAGATCACTACGCCGGCCGGGACGCCGTCCTCCTCGTAGATCAGGACGTCACCGCCGCGCCGGGCCCACCAGGCGGCGTGCTCGGCCGGCCGGATCTCGTGCGTGGTCAGGCTGACGGCGCGGACCGAAGGGTGGTTGCGCCAGGGCAGGACCAGGTCACGGTCGGTGTCACGGGCGGGTCGAAGCACGGGAGTCAACGTAGGGAGGCGCTCTGGACCGCCCGTGGCGGCGCGGGGACCTCCGGGGAAACCGCGGGTGTCCGTTCCGTGGGCCGGCGGCGCAGTCCGGCCACCCGGTAGCCGGTGCGCAGGGCGGCGTACATGGTGTAGCTGTTCGCCGCCACGAGCCGGTGCTTGAGACCCGGGGTGCCGGCCGGCGGCAGGTAACCGGCCGGGCGGTGCCGCCGGTAGAGCGCCGCGATCCGCCGGAAGTAGGCACGGCGCCGGGACGGGTGCACCCGGCTCTCGTTCCCGGCGACCACCAGCAGGTGGCTGATCATCAGGCTGAACATGCGGACCCGGAGCGCGGGCGCGACACCGGCCGCGGCCAGCCACGCGTGCAGCCGGTCCCACTGCTCGAACGCCTCGAAGTGCCGGTCGCTGCGGGTCGCCGTGATCGCGCCGAACCGGCCGACCCGGTAGTGGTAGCAGACCCGGTTCAGCACGTCGAGACGCTCGGCGGCGATCAGGACCGGGTTGCTGAACGGGACGTCCTCGTACCACCCGGCCGGGAAGCGCAGCTCGTGCTCGGCCAGGAACTCCCGGCGCATCACCCGGTTCCAGGCGGTGTGCTGCACGCCGAGCAGCCGCGCGAGGTCCACCGGCCCGGCCAGCAGCGGCGAGCTGGCGTCGGTCTGCAACCGGCCGTTCTCGTGCACCCGCAGGTGGTCGACGAGCAGCACGTCCGGCTCGGTCTCGCGCAGACGCTCCAGCACGGCCCGGACCGAGCCGGACGGCAGCCAGTCGTCGCTGTCCACGAACCACACGTACGCGCCGCGCGCCTCGGCCAGCCCGGCGTTGCGGGCCGGGCCCAGCCCGACGTTGCCGGGCAGATGCAGGACCCGCAGGTCACCGTGGCGGGCGGCGTACCCGTCCAGCATCGCCCCGCAGGCGTCCGGCGAGGCGTCGTCCACGGCGATGACCTCGACCAGGGCGTTCTCCTCCGCGGTCAGGCCGGCGCGGAGCGACTCGAGACACTGGTAGAGGTAGCCCTCGACCGCGTAGACCGGCACTACGACGGTCAGCAGAACATCCATGCCGCCCACGGTCTGCCCCGGACGTGAAGTCCAGGGGAACGCCGGTTGGCTGTTCGCTACAAACCAATCAACAAACCTTTACCGGTACGGGCTACGCGTACCCGCCGTACCAGACCCGCGAGGCCACCGCGACTCGCGCCCGGCGCCGCGCCCGCCGGGCGTAGAGTGCGTGGTCACCCGCCCGCTCACGCGGACGGGGGAAACAGCAGCTCCTGCATGGCGTCGGTGGTCAGCGGCTCGGCGAAGTAGTAGCCCTGGCCGAGTTCACAGTTGCCGTCCGCCAGTTCGCTGAGCTGGCCGGCGTCCTCGATGCCCTCGGCGACCGTGGACAGCTGCAGCGCCTGGCCGAGCTGGATGATGCCGTGGGTGAGCGCCGCGGCGGCCGGCACGTCGCCGACGTCGTCCACGAAAGACTTGTCGATCTTGATGATGTCGACCGGGAAGCGCCGCAGGTAGGCCAGTGACGAATAGCCGGTGCCGAAGTCGTCGATCGCCAGCCGCACGCCCAGATCCTTGATCGTCTGGAGCCGTTCCACGATCTCCGCGCGATGATCCACGAGCAGTGACTCGGTCAGCTCGATGATCAGGTGGTGCGGCGGCAGCCCACTGTCGGCCAGCGCCGACGACACCAGGTCGGGCAGATCGGGGCGGTCCAGCTGGACGGCCGACAGGTTCACGCTCACGGTGAGCGGCGCGTTCGTGCCGCGCTGCGCGTTCCAGCGGGCCGCCTGCCGGCACGCCTCCCGCAGCACCCACTCGCCGATCGGGACGATCATCCCGGTCTCCTCGGCCAGCGGGATGAAGGCCAGCGGCGGGATCATCCCGTGCAGCGGGTGCTGCCAGCGGACCAGCGCCTCCAGGCCGGAGATCTCCCGGGTCGCCAACCGCACGATCGGCTGGAACCGCAGCTGGAACTCGTGCCGCAGCACGGCCCGGCGCAGGTCGGCCTCCATCTCCAGGTGGCGCTGGAAGGACTCGCGGATGGCCGGGTCGAAGACGGCGTACTGGTCCTTGCCCTTCTTCTTGGCCTCGAACAGGGCCAGGTCGCCGCGGACCATCAGCTCCTGGGCGTCGTGCGTGCCGGCCTCCCCGAAGGCGACACCGATGCTGCACGTCACGAACGTCTCCCGGCCGTCCAGGTCGAACGGCTCCCGCATCGCCGTGACGATCCGCCGGGCCACCGTCACGGCGGCGTCCGCGGCGGCGCCGTCCGGCAGCAGCACGGCGAACTCGTCACCGCCCAGCCGGGCCGCCGTGTCGTCGGTGCGCAGGCAGTCACGCAGGCGGTCGGCGACCATGACCAGCAAGCGGTCTCCGGCCTGGTGCCCGAGAGAGTCGTTTATGACCTTGAACCGGTCCAGGCCGATCAGCAACGTGGCGAGCCCGCCGGTACGGTCCGCGCCGAGCGCGTTCTCCATCCGGGTGACGAACAGCGAGCGGCTGGCCAGCCCGGTCAGCGCGTCGTGGAACGAGGCGTTCATCTCGTGCAGCGCCCGGGCGTCGGTGACGGCCAGGCTGGCGTGCTCGGCGAACGCCGACAGCACCTCCCGCGAGGTCTCGTCCCACTCCCGCCGCGCGGTGTGCGAGGCGGCGAACATGGCGCCCACCACGACGCCGTTCTCGTGCACCGGCACCGCCATCACGCTCTCGAGCCGCGCTCGGACCAGCTCCGGCACGGCGATCGGCGAGGTCGCGTAGTCGTCCACCGCGATCAGCTCGTCACCCATGATCGCCAGGCCGACGACGCCCAGCGTGGCGACCGGGATCCGCTGCATCCGGGACATCAGCTCGTCCGGGATGCCGGCGGCGGAGATCAGGCTCATCCGGCCCGGGTCGTCGCTCTCCAGCACGGTGAGCCCGGCGATGTCGACGTCGAGCAGCTCGGCGGCCGCTCCGGCGATCCGGTCCAGGATCCGGCTCAGCGGCTCGCGCTGCGCGATCGACCGTTGCACCGAGCTGAGCTCGTCGAACAGGCGTTGCCGGCGCTGCAACGAGTCGATCAGGCGGGCGTTCTCCGCGGACTGGCGGCGCTCGGTCTCGACCAGGTGCAGTGCCTGAAGACTCAGCTCCAGGACCCGGGCCATGCCGCGGAGCAGACAGACCTCCTCGTCGGTGAACGCGCCGGAGCGCCGGCCGATCACCAGCACGCCGGCGGACGAGCTGCCCAGCGGGGCCACCGCCAGGTGATAGCGGACGTCGCCGGCCCACATCGTGGACCGGCGACCCAGCAGGTGGTCGGCGGTCAGCGCGTGTACCGGGATCTCCTCGGCCGGCAGGCCGACGGCGGCGGTCACGCGGGAATCGACGGTCAGAACCGCGATATCGGCGCCGAGCGCACGCTGCGCGCACTCCACGGCGGCACGCTGTGCGGCGGCCTCGTCGGGCCGATCGGCTACGACGGCCAGGAAGTCCGTCAGTTGCTGGGTGGCGAGCACCTGGTTGCAGTCGGCGGGGCGTGGGCCCAGTTGAGGAAAACGCGCATGCGGTTCGGGGTTCGTGCCAATCTGGTCACGAACGGTCAGTGCGTCGATACGTACGGTTGTCAAAGCCGGGCGGGTGCGACTGAATGGACCCGTGGAGATCTCCGAGGAGGATCCGTCGCCGGGGCTGGCCGCCGGCCGGGTCGGCGCCGCTTCGATCGCCTTTCTCGGGCTGGCCGCGGCCGCCCCGATCGTCACCCTCGTCACCGTGGTTCCGGCCGTCCTGGCCGACGGCGCCGGGCCGCTCGTTCCCTGGTCGTTCGCCGCCGCCGGGCTCCTGCTCCTGTTCCTCTGCGGCGCCCAGTCCGCGATGATCCGGCGTCACCCGAGCGCCGGAGCGGCGTACTCGCAGGTGGTCAAGGGCCTCGGCCGGCCCGCCGGGGTGGCCGCCGCCTGGCTCGCGATCGCCGGTTACCACGCGATCCAGTTCGGTCTCTACGCCCTCGCCGGGGTGGCCGCCGCGCCGCTGGCGCAGAGCTTCCTCGGCCGTGACCTGCCGTGGTGGGCGGTGGCGGCGGCCTGCTGGGCGCTCGTCGCGCTCTGCGGCACCATGCGGATCGAGGTGGCGGCCGGGGTGATCGGCCTGTTCGCGGTCGCCCAGGTGGCCGTGCTCGCCGGGATCGGCGCGGCCAACGTGCTCCAGCCGTTCGGTGACCGGGTCACCGCCGGCTCCATCCGGATCACCGACTGGACCGTGCTGGACCGGCCGGCGATCGGGCTGCTGCTGGCCGTCGCGGTGCTGGCCTTCGCCGGTTTCGAGTCCACCGCGGTGTCGGCCGAGGAGGGCTTCCAGCCGCGCCGCAGCGCCGGGCTCGGCGGGTCTCTCGCGGTGCTGCTGATCGCCCTGCTGCTCGGCGGCCTCTCCTGGAGCATGCTGGTCGCCGCCGGGCCGGACCGCGCTGCCGTGGTGGCCGAGGTCCGCGGCGCCGACCTGCTCTTCGACCTGGCCGCCGACCGGCTCGCCCCGTGGGCTGTCACGCTGGGCCGGTTCATGCTGCTGGCCGGCGTGGTGGCGGCCGTGCTGGCACTGCACCAGGCGATCACCCGCTACCTGTTCGCGCTGGTCCGGGAACGGGTGCTCCCCGCCGTGCTGGGAAACGTCCGTCGCCGGACGGCCGCGCCGCGCGCCGCCTCGGTGACCCAGTCGCTGATCGCGGGGTCGACGCTGGCCGGCGCCTACCTGGCCGGCGCCGATCCGGGCCCGCGCACCGCCCGCTGGCTGATCGTCGGCGGCGTCCTGAGCATCCTGCTGGTGCTGCTGCTCGTGGCGGTGGCCGCGCTGCTGCACCTGAACCGGATCCCCGGCCCCGAGCGCGCCTGGGGCCGCTTCGTCGCGCCCGTTCTGTCCACAGTGTCCCTCGGAGTGGTCGCCGTCCTGGCGTTCCGCGACCTGCCCGCCCTGCTTGACATGCCGCCCGGATATCCGCTGGTCCGGGCGATCCCGGGGTGCCTGCTGGGCTGTGTGCTGCTGGCCGTCGGCCACGCGCTGCTGATGCGCGCGCTGCGCCCGGTCCGCTACGCGGGCATCGGCCTGGCCGGCGCGGCTGTCGTGATCACGCCGGCGAGCCCGCCGGCCCCGTCCGCCCCGCACGCCGAGCCGGCGGCGCCGAAGATCCCCCGGCAGCGCGATCCCGGCGCGCACCGGCCGGAGCGGGTCACGACCCGAAGAAGTCCTGGACCTGAGTGAGCGTCAGATAGCCCTGCGGCTCCAGCTCGCGCGGGATGGACGGCAGGCCCTTGGCCGTCACCGGCACCTCGCCGGCGTCCTCCGGCGGGGCCGACGGCGTGGGCGGCGGCGGCAGGTCGGGCAGCGCCAGCGCCTCGCGGATCAGCTCGAACATGGTGCGCACCTCGGTGGCCGCCCGCCGGACCAGCTCGTCGCGGGCGGTCCCGGCCGGCGGCAGCGCGCACGTGAAGTTGGCGCGCAGCCGGTCGTCGACGCGCCGCAGGTCGGCGCTGGGGCGCAGGTGGTCGAGCCGGCCCTCGGTGACGATGCCGAGTTCACAGTCGAGGAAGCCGGACCGGTGCCACCACTGCTGCCAACGCGGGTCCGCGTCCAGGGTCTGTACGGCATGTTGCAGCGCCAGCAGGTAGAACCGAGGCGCCTGTCCGTCCCGAGTCGCCGTCCCCAGCCGTGGGTGCAGCCAGAACTCGTCCATGGTTCGCAATAGTTGCAAACGGGGCGGCGGTCGGTAGGGATTCCGTGGTGGCGCGTCCGAGTGGATTGCGGAAGCGGATCACGATGAACGGGCTTATCGGAAAAATTACCTTAAGAGGTGGCGTCTCGGCGTGGGCGGGTGATAGGTGACCGACCTCCCACCAGCATGGGGGTGAATCGGACACAAGGGGCTGGTATGAGAAGAATCTGGGCGACCGCCACCGCGGTCGCGCTCGGTACGGTCGGTGCCACGGTCAGCGCGGTGCGGGCCGAACCGGCGCGCGTGGCGCCGGCGCCGATCGTGTGGAGCGCCTGCACCGACGCGACACTGAAGTCGCACGGCGCCGAATGCGGTCAGCTCTCCGTGCCGCTGGACTACGCGAAACCGGACGGCGTGAAGATCCAGATTGCCGTCTCGCGGATCAAGGCCACCGTGCCCAAGGACAAGTACCAGGGCGTCATCCTGGTGAACCCGGGCGGACCGGGCGGCGCCGGGCTGGGCATGGCGGCACTCGGCGAGCACGTGCCGAAGCAGGCCGGCAAGGCGTACGACTGGATCGGATTCGACCCGCGCGGGGTGGGCGCCAGCACGCCGAAGCTGACCTGCGACGACGGCTACACGGGTTACCGCCGGCCGGCCTACGTGCCCGGCACTCCGGCGGTGGAGAAGGCCTGGCACGCCCGGACCACGGCGTACGCGGCCGCCTGCGCCAAGGCCGGCGGCGCCCTGCTGGACCACATGAAGAGCGTGGACACGGTCCGCGACATCGAGAGCATCCGCACCGCGCTCGGGGTCGACAAGATCAGCTTCTACGGCTTCTCGTACGGCACCTACCTCGGGCAGGTCTACGCCACCAAGTATCCGGAGCGGGTGAACCGGATGGTCCTCGACGGCGTGGTCGACCCCACCCGGGTCTGGTACCGCTCCAACCTCGACCAGGACATCGCCTTCGACAAGGCGATCAAGGTGTACTTCGCCTGGCTCGCCAAGTACGACTCGGTCTACCACCTGGGCAAGACCGCCGCCGAGGTGGAGAAGACCTACTACGAGCAGCTCGCCGCGCTGACGGCCGAACCGGCCGGGGACATCGGCCCGGCCGAGCTGACCGACGTCTTCCTCCAGGCCGGCTACTACGTCTTCGGCTGGCAGGAGGTCGCCCGCGCGTTCTCCGACCTGGTCGCCAAGAAGGATCCGGCCGGTCTGAAGCGGCTCTACGACGAGGAGCACCCGCAGACCGCCGGGAACGACAACGGGTACGCCGTCTACCTGGCCGTGCAGTGCACCGACGTCGCCTGGCCGTCGGACTGGAAGAAGTGGGCGCGGGACAACTGGAAGGTGCACAAGAAGGCGCCGTTCGAGACCTGGGGCAACGCCTGGTACAACGCGCCCTGCCGGCACTGGGCCGGCGACACCGGCCGCCCGGTCGAGGTGGACGGCGCCAAGGCTCCGCCGATGCTGCTGATCAGCGAGACCCTGGACGCCGCCACGCCGTTCACCGGGGCCCTGCGCACCCGCAAGCTCTTCCCGCGGTCGGCTCTGGTCGAGGGCGTGGGCGGCACCACCCACGCCGGATCGCTGTTCGGCAGCGCCTGTATCGACAACGCGATCGCCGACTACCTGGCCACCGGCGCGCTGCCCGCGCGGGTCAAGGGGAACCGCTCCGACCAGCAGTGCGAGCCGATCGCCCAGCCCACGCCGCTGGCCGCCACCGGCAAGAGCGCCGTCGCGGTGAGCGAGCGCCTGCGGTTGCAGCGGATCATCGCGGGCCGCTGAGCGAACCGCCGGTCAGCGGTCCGGTGTCCTTCCTCACCGGGCCGCTGACCAGGACGTGAGCTATGCTCGACCGCGCGAAGGGGAGTAGCTCCCAATGTCGCGGTCGACATACTGATCCCGGTTCGCCGGGCTCCGGCCGCGCGGCCTCCGACGAGGCGAGCGAGACCTTCGACCAGGCCGTATTCATCGACGGCCGGGTCGAGGTCGCCCTGCGCCCAGAAACCCGGTCGTGATCACCGGGAGTGGAAAGTTGGAAGGTTTCCTCGCCGCGCTGGGCATCAGCTTCGCGGTCATCTTCGTCGCCGAGCTCGGCGACAAGTCACAGCTCATGGCGATGACGTTCGCCACCCGTTACCGCCCCGTCCCGGTGCTGATCGGCATCACCGTGGCGACCGCCGTGGTGCACCTGGTCTCGGTCGGCATCGGCTACGGGCTGGGCACCACCCTCCCGACCGGCTGGATCTCGCTGGTCGCCGGCATCGCCTTCCTCGCCTTCGGCGCCTGGACGCTGCGCGGCGACGTCCTCACCGACGAGGAGAAGAGCAAGGCCGAACGCTCCACCGGATCCGCCATCCTGGCCGTCGGCGGCGCCTTCTTCCTGGCCGAGCTGGGTGACAAGACCATGCTGGCGACCATCACCCTGGCCACCCAGCACGGCTGGTTCGGTACCTGGATCGGCTCCACGGTCGGCATGGTGGCGGCCGATGCGCTCGCCATTCTGGTCGGCCGCTATCTCGGGAAGCATCTGCCCGAAAAGGTCATCAAGTACGGAGCTGCCACACTCTTCGCTATCTTCGGCATCTGGTTGATCACCGAAGGCGTGATCGAGTTGCGATAGGGGGAGCCGTGCTGGATTACCGGGCCGAGTTCGACGCCGAGGTCGCTCTCGAAGGTGGGGGCGAGTTGCGGGCGCGCGGGTTCCGCCTGGACATTCCGCACGCCGACGTCACCGAGGTCGAGGTGACCGCGATGCTGGTGGCGGCGCTCGCCCCGCAGCGGGTGGAGCGGGCCGAGGTGCGCGGCATCCGGATCATCGCCGAACCGCACCCGCCGGCCGGCCGCCTGCCGGTCGAGCGGGTGCGACACGTCGATCTGAGCCACGTCGTCGAGGCCGGCCTGATCACCTTTCCCGGCCTGCCCGGCCCGGAGATCGTCCCGCACCTGACCCGGGAGGCGTCCCGGGGTGTCTACGCGCCCGGCACCGAGTTCTCCATCGAGCGGATCAGCATGGTCGGCAACACCGGCACGTACGTGGACAGCCCGTACCACCGCTACCCGGACGGCGCCGACCTGGCCGGCCTGCCGCTGGAGCGCCTTGCCGGGCTGCCCGCCGTGGTGGTCCGCGCGGTCGGCGGCGAGCGCGGGGTCACCGCCGAGATGCTCGCCGACGTCGCGGTGGCCGGGCGGGCGGTCCTGCTGCACACCGGCGGCGACCGGCACTGGGCCACCCCGGCGTACGCGACCGGCGCGCCCTTCCTGACCGCCGACGGCGCCCGGCTCCTGGTCGACCGGGGCGCCGCGCTGGTCGGCATCGACGCGGTCAACATCGACGACATGTCCCCGTCCACGTGCGGCGAGCGCCCCGCGCACACGCTGCTGCTGGCGGCCGGCATCCCGATCGTCGAGAACCTCACCAACCTGCGTGAGCTGCCGCCGTCCGGAGCCCGGTTCACCGCCGTGCCGCCGCGGATCGCCGCGTTCGGCACCTTCCCGGTCCGGGCCTTCGCCACCGTCCCGGTCGAGGACCCGCAGACGTGACCCGCGAACTGGACCTGGCCCGGATCCGGTTGAGCCGCGGTGAGCCGGCGGCCGCCGCCGAGCTGCTCGGCCCGCTGCTGGCCGCCGAACCGGACGATGTGACCGCCCTGGTGCTGATGACTCACGCCCAGCTCGCTCTGAAACGGCGCCACATCGCCGACGAGCTGGCCCGCCGTGCGGTCGAGCACGCCCCGGAGCGACCCGACGCGCTGGCCGCGCTCAGCCGGGTGCACACCGAACTCGGCCGGCACGACGAGGCGATCGCCGCCGCCCGGGCCGCCGCCGACCGGCAGCCGGAGAATCCGTACCGGTTCAACCTGCTGGCCTGGGCGCTGCTCGAGGAGGGCCGCCATCCGGTGGAGGCCGAGCACGCGGCCCGCGAGGCGATCCGGCTGGACCCGGAGGAGGCCGACTTCCGGATCACCTATGCCATGGTGATGAAGCAGTTGCACCGCACCGAACGGGCCCGGCAGGCGCTGCGGGACGCGCTCGGCCTGGCTCCGGACAACGCGGTGGCCCGGCACGAGCTGGCCGCCCTCGACGTGGCCGGCCACCGCCCGTTCGCGCTGACCCGGCTGGCCCGGGGCGCGTCCGGGCTGGTCGGCGCGCTGCGGGCGGACCCGCGCCAGGAGGCCAGCCGGTTCCTGCTGGACGTGGCGCTGCGCCAGTTCCTGGTCTACACCGCGATCATCCTGGTCCTGCTCGCCTTCCTGGGCTGGCGGACGGCCGGGTCGTCGGTGCTCGGCGCCCGGCTGGCGGCCGCCGCGGCGGTCCTGGTCCCGGCGGCCTACGCCGGCTACTTCGTGAGCCGTCTCGATCCGTCGCTGCGTGTCTACCTGCGCGACCTGGTCACCCACGGCCGCCAGCGGATCGCCGTCGCGGCGGCCGTGCTGGCGTTCGTGCTGCTGCTGGCCGCGCTGGTCGCCCCGGCCGCCTGGCTCGGCGGCCTGCTCGGCTCGGCCACCGCGGCCGGGTTCGTCGTCCGCCTGCTCACCGCCAAGGCGGGTACGGCCGACCGGTGACCACCCACTCACGCCCGGCGGGCGCGGCACGGTCCGGACCCGGCAGACGATCGCGGGGTACGGCGGTGCTGTGCACTCCCGTACCTCTAAAGATCTTCGGGTTTTTGCCGATTAGGGCGTCGTGATCACTGACCGCGAATCCGGAGCGGCGCTGACCTCCCCCAGCGACGCCCCCGCACTGGCCTTCGCCGATCCGGGTGACCTCGGGGTGGCGCGTGCCGCGGCCCTGTTCGAACACATGCAGCCGGAGAAGGCGGTCGAGCTGCTGGCGCCGGTGCTGGCGCAGCGGCCGGACTCGGCGCCCGGCTGGATCCTGATGGCCCGGCTCCGGCTGGCGCTCGATCAGGTGGATCCGGCGCTGGAGGCGGCGAACCGGGCCGTGGAGCTGGCGCCGGACGACCCGCGCCCGCTGGCCATCGCGAGCCGCGCGCTGACCCTACTGGGGCGGCACGAGGAGGCGATGAGCATGGCCTACCGCGCGGTCATCGTGGAGCCGAAGAACCCGCTGTGGCACGACCGGGTGGCGTGGGCGCTGGTCGCCGCCGACCGGCAGCTCGGTGACGCGGAGCAGGCGGCCCGTACGGCGGTCGGCCTCGACCCGGGCGAGGCGCACTACTACTTCACGCACGGCGTGACGCTGGCCGCGCTCGGGCACGTGGACCAGGCCCGGCAGGCGTTGCAGACGTCGTTGCGGCTGGAGCCGGAGAACCCGGTGGCCAAGCACCGTCTGGACGTGCTGAACGGCGAGGCCGTGCCGGTGGCGGAGAAGAAGAAGCGGGGCTGGCGGCTGTTCGGCCGCAAGGAGGAGAGCAAGCCGACGCGCCCGGAGGAGTTCCGTCCCTGACTAAGTGCACTATAACGGTATATAAGTATGATTTCGGGCATGCGATCTTGTTTGTCCGCTGTGATGCTGGCGTTCGCGACGCTCGTCGTGACCGCCGTGCCGGCGCATGCGAACGAGCCGTTGCTCATCGCCCACTACAGCTTCAACGCCCGGCCCGGCGCCCTCGCCGACGAATCGGGTAACGGGCACACCCTGCGGATGCTCTCCTTCCAGGGCGGCCGGGTCCGCGCCGTGGCGCACGGCGTCGGCGCCGCGCTCGCCTTCCCCGGCAAATGCACCCGGATCGTCTGCCCGCACGTCGTCCTCCAGAGCGGCACCTCGGCCGACCTCAACCCGGGCACCCGGGACATCGCCTTCGGCGCCGACGTGATGCTGTCACCCGGCCAGACCAGCCCCGGGCAGAACATCCTCCAGAAGGGCTACTCCACCCTGAGCAGCCAGTACAAGCTCCAGATCGACGGCGCCGCGGGCCACCCCAGCTGCGTGCTGGTCGACGAGCGGCAGCCCGGCATCCGGATCGCCCGCAGCATGGTCACCACCGCGGACGGCCGCTGGCACCGGGTGCGCTGCCAGCGGATCGGCACGTCCTTCTCGATCTACGTCGACAACGTGCTGCGGGGGCGGACCACCGTTCCGGCCGGGCTCAGCGTCTTCAACGATCAGCCGCTGCGCATCGGGTCGAAAGGCGCCTACCGGGACAACGACCAGTTCAACGGGGTGCTGGACAACGTCTGGGTACGGATCACCCGCTGAGCGCCCGCAGAAGCACGGCGTCGTCGGTGTCCCCGGACAGCTCCCAGGCGAACAGCCCGCCGAGTTCACGCTTGCGGGCGTACGCCACCTTGGCGGCGACCGTCTCCGGTGTGTCGTACGACCACCACTGGTCGCCACAGTCGGCGTAGGCGGTACCGCCCAGCGTCCCGGTCGGCGGGCACCGGCTCACCAGCATCCGGTAGTCCTCCAGCCCCCGGGCCGCACCGGTCCACCCCCGCCCGTAGAAGCCGACCCCGATCAGCAGCTTCCCGGCCGGCACCCCGGCCCGCAGCAGCTCGTCCACGGTCGCCGAGGTGGTGGCCGTCTCCCGGGGGATGCCGGGATAGGCCATGAGCGGCGAGTGCGGCGCGGACGTGCCGGGCCCGCTCCCGGCCGCTCCGAAGTAGTCGTAGGTCATGGCGCCCAGCCAGTCCGCCTGCCGGGCCGCCGACACGTAGTCGGTGGCCCGCAACCGGCCCACGTCACCCGGTGCCGCGGCGCTGATCAGCGCACCCGGCCCGAGTTCGGCACGCAGCGCCGACAGCACCCCGGCGAGCGCCGCCGGGCCACTGTCGTCGCAGGTCATGCCGCAGGCGTTCGGGTACTCCCAGTCGACGTCGATCCCGTCGAACAGCCCGGCCCAGCGCGGATCACCGAGCAGCCGCCGGCACGACGCGGCGAACCCCGCCGGATCCTTCGCCGCCTCGGTGAACCCGGCCGAACCGGTCCAGCCGCCGAACGACCACAGCAACCGGACGCCGGGATGCCGCTTCTTGAGCTTGCGCAGCTGACCGAAGGTGCCCCGCAGCGGGTCGCCCGCCGTGTCACCGACGCCGTCCACACTGTCCGCCGCGGTGACCGGGCGCTGATGGGCGGCCCACGCGTCACCCATCGCACAGCGGCCACCGGCCACCCGGCCGAACGCGTACGTCAGATGGGTGAGCCGCTCGGCCGCCAGATCCTTCACCCGGAAGCCACGCCCGTAGACGCTCCACTCGGTGAGGTAACCCACCACGACCAGCGGCTCCCGGTGCGGCATGGGCGCCGGCGGGTCACCGCACCCGGCGAGCAACAGGATCAGGAGCAAGAACGCCGACCGGAAGCGCATCGCCCCGAAGGTATCCGTCCCACGGCGGGGGTGGCACGCCGTTCCCCCGTTCGGGTTCGGATGCGCCGGTGTGTAATCGTCGGTTCGTGGCCATTCGCACCCATGCACGCTGGGCCGCCCACCGCGGCCGGGCCGTGCTGCGCAGCGCCATCCTCACCTTCGTGGTGCTCACCCTCACCCTGTGGCTGATGCCCGGGGTGGCCGGCACCGACGTGGTCGACACCCTCGGGCTCGTGGTCCTGGTCGCGGCCGTCGGCGCGGTGCTGCGGCCGCTGCTGCTGCTCGGCATCACGGCCCTCGGCGGCTGGGCGGCCATGCTGCTCGGCGTGGTCGCCCAGGTCGTCGTGATGGTGGTGGCCCTGCGGTTCGACCCGGGCAGCCGGATCAGCGGGCTGCCCAGCCTGGTGTTCGCCGCGATCCTGGCCGTCGTCGTGGCCGCCCTGCTCGACTGGATGGTCGACAGCGGCAGCGACGACACCTTCGTCCGCGAGGCCCGCCGCCTGATGCGCGGGGTCCGCCGCCGCGCCGCCGGCCGCCTCCTCACCCTCCGCCGCCCGCCCGCCGGCACCGAGCCCGGCCTGCTCATCGTGCAGCTGGACGGGGTCGCCGAACCGGTCCTGCGCTGGGCGATCCGGGCCGGCAACCTCCCGGTCCTGGGGAACTGGCTGCGCACCGGCAGCCACACGGCACGCGGCTGGCACACCGGCCTGCCGTCGACCACCCCGGCCTCACAGGCCGGCATCCTGCACGGCGCCACCCGGCAGATCCCCGGCTTCCGCTGGTACGAGAAGGACACCGGCAAGATGATGGTCTCCAACCGCCCCCGGGACGCCGCGATCATCGAGTCCCGGCTCAGCGACGGCCGCGGCCTGCTGCGCGACGGCGGGGTCAGCATCGGCAACGCGTTCAGCGGCGACGCCGTCACCAACCTGCTCACCGTCAGCCACGCGGCGCTGCCCGGCCGCTCGGCCCGGGGCTGGGCGGCGTTCATGGCCTCCCCGTACGGCTTCACCCGCGCCCTCGTCCTCGGGGTGGCCGAGGTCCTCACCGAGCTGCACCAGGCCCGCCTCCAGCGGCGCCGCAACCTGCAACCCCGGGTCAGCCGGTCCGGCGCCTTCCTGGCCCTGCGCCCGGCCTCGATGCTGCTACGTGACGTGAACGTGTCGCTGGTCGCCGAGCAGATGGCCCGCGGCGTCCCGGCGATCTACTGCGACCTGGTCGACTACGACGAGGTGGCACACCACGCCGGCCCGGCCCGCCCGGAGTCGATGCGCCAGCTGGAGAACCTGGACCGGATGCTCGGCGTGCTGCACCGGCTCGCCCCGGAGGCGGCCCGCCGCTACCACCTCGTGGTGCTCTCCGACCACGGCCAGAGCCAGGGCCCCACCTTCCGGCAGCGGTTCGGCGAGAACCTCGACGACGTGGTCCAGCGACTGGCCGCGGAAGCACTGGTGGTGTCCTCCGGCAACCTGTCGATGATCTACCTGACCCGGTTCCCCCGCCGGGTCGGGCGGGCGGCGATCGAGCACGCCCACCCGCGACTGATCACCGGGCTGACCGCCCACCCCGGGATCGGTCTGGTGGTGGTGCAGGACGAGGACGGGCCGGTGGCGTACGGGCCGGCCGGCACCCACCGGCTGCGCGACGGGGCCGTCACCGGGACCGACCCGCTCCTTCCGTACGGGCCGCACACCCGCGCCGACCTGCTCCGCCACCAGAGCGCCGCGCACGTCGGCGACCTCGTGGTGATCAGCTCGGTGGATCCGGAGACGCTGGAGGTGTGCGCCTTCGAGGAGCTGGTCGGCTCGCACGGCGGGCTCGGCGGCTGGCAGACCGACGCCATGCTGGTCCACCCCGCCGACTGGCCGGTCACCCACGAGCTGAACGGCCCCGACGCGGTGCACCGGCAACTGCTCGACTGGCTGGTCATGCTGGGTCTGCGCCAGCCGGACCAGGCCACCCTGGAGCGGTCCGCGCCGATACCCCCGACCGGCCCGCAGGCGGAGGAGATCGCGCGACTTTCCCCCATCCGGGATGGTTAGACCCATGTGCGACTGCTCGTTCTGACCCTCCTGCTCGTCCTGTCCGTCGCGGCCCCGGCCCGGGCGGTCGAATCCGCCGCCCGGTCCGCGCCCACCTTCAACGGGACCGTGTACGCGATCGCCTACCTGGGCGGCACGGTGTACGTCGGCGGGGAGTTCACCAAGGCCCGGTGGGGTGGGCGCGGCTATCCACGGCAGCGGCTGGCGGCGTTCGACGGGCGTACCGGGGCGCTGCTGGACTGGGCGCCCCCGGCGGACGGCACGGTCCGCGCACTGGCCGCCACCCGCGGCGCCGTCTACGCGGCCGGCGGCTTCCACCGGGTCGGCGGCGAGAAACGCGACTCGATCGCCCGGATCGACCCGGCCACCGGCGCCGTCACCTCGTTCCGGCACGACATCGCCGGCACCCCGTACGCCCTCGCGATCGGCAACGGCCGCCTCTACCTGGGCGGCAGCGTCACGGCCGTGAGCGGGCACGCACTGCGCAACCTGGCCGCCTTCTCGCTGGCCACCGGACGACTCGACACCGGCTGGCAGGCCGGCGCCGACGACCGGGTGCGCGCCCTCGCGGTCTCCGGCGGCCAGGTCTTCCTGGGCGGCGCCTTCCGCGAGGTCGACGACGACCGGCAAGCGGTACGCCTGGCGGCCGTCGACGCGAACACCGGCGTCCTCGACCACTACTTCCGGCCCAGGGTCGCCGCCGAGGTCAACGCGATCACGGTGACCGGCTCCGGCGTGTACGCGGCCACCGGCGGACAGGGCGGCCGCGCCGTCGCGTACAGCCTCGACGGCACGACCCGCTGGCAGCGCGTCTTCGACGGCGACGCCACGGCGATCGCCACGGTCGGCGAGGTGACGTACGTCGGCGGCCACTTCGACCGGGTCTGCCTCACCACCCGCAACGGACCGCAGGGCGCCTGCCTGGACGGCTCGGCGCCGCGCGTCAAACTGGCCGCGGTCACCGGCGACGGCCGCCTCACCGCATGGAACCCACAAGCCAACGGCGTCGCCGGGGTCCGCGTCCTGACCACCGACCCGATCGGCGGCCTCGACGCGGGCGGCGACTTCACCACCATCGGCGGCCTGGACCGGCCCCGCTTCGCCCGCTTCTAGTCCACCCGGGTCCGGCCGCGGGTCAGCCGCTGCGTGATCGCCCAGTAGCGGGCCGGGGCGATCCGGGTCAGCAGGTCACCGGCCTTCGCCTCCCGGGTGATCACCAGTCGCGGGTTCCGGTTCTGCACGGCCGCCACGATCTGCCGGGCCGCCTCCTCCGGCGGCAGGGTCAGCGCCCCCGCGGCGAACCGGCGGACCTGCTCCAACTCCTCGCCGTCCGGGTCGACCCCGCTGGCCCGGGCACTCGTCGCGATGTTGGTGCGGACCCCGCCCGGGTGCACCACCGTCACCCCGACACCGCGGGGCGCCAGCTCGTGCCGCAGCGCCTCGGTGAAACCGCGGACGGCGTACTTGCTCGTCGCGTACGCCACCTGGCCCGGCGGCGCGAACAGCCCGAACAGACTCGACATGTTGACCAGGTGCGCGCCCGGCCGGGACAGCAGCTGCGGCAGGAACGCCTTGGTCATCCGGATCACCGCGTGCAGGTTGATCTCCAGCAGCCAGTCGATGTCGGCGGTGCGGTTCTCCTCGAACGTGCCGATCAGCGTCACCCCGGCGTTGTTGATCAGAAGATCGGCCGGGCCTTGGCGCGACGAGATCTCCGCGGCCAGGTCCAGGCGGTCGCCGCCATCGCTCAAATCGACGGGGTACGCCGTGACGCCCGCCGCCCCCAGCTCCCGGGCCAGCCCGGCCACCCGCTCCAGCCCTTCGACGTCCCGGTCCACCAGGGCCAGTTCGGCGCGCCGTTTCGCCAGATCGAGCGCCAGCGCCGCCCCGATCCCGCCGGCCGCACCGGTGATCACGCAGGTACGCCCCGCGAACGCGAACCGCTGCACTTCCCCGACTCCCTTCGGTGACTGACAACCGGCGCCCAACGATCGCACAGGATCCGCATAGCCCGGCGCGGCAATCTTCTCCCCGTCAGCAGAGAAACCGGACCGAGGAGCGCCGATGACTCAGCACGATCCGTCCGCCCGGGGGCCGGTACCGCGGTATTCCGCCCAGGTTCGACCCGCGCACGGCGAGTGGGCGAACCGGCCGTCCGAGGTGCCCGATCCGCAGTCGGTCCCGATCGACTGGTCGCCGTCCGGGATGACCCACGCCGGCACGCCCGGCGCCGGATACGCCGACCACCCGGCGCACTCCAGCGGCGCGCCCTCCAGCGGCGCGCCCTCCAGCGGCGCGCCCTCCGGCGTTGCGCCCTCCGGCGTCGCGTATTCCGGGGCCGGGCAGTCCAGCGGCGCGCAGTCCGGCGTTGCGCAGTCCGGCGTCGCGTATTCCGGGGCCGCGCAGTCCGGCGGCGGGCGCGCCGGCTGGGGCGACACCACCGGCCGGACCGCGGCGCCCGGCTGGACCGGCCACAGCCCGGAGACCGACCCGGCCGCCGGATGGAACGGCGGCACCGCCGCCTGGACCGGTGACGGCCGGCCGGCCGCCTGGAACAGCATCCCGGACCGGGTCCCCGCCGAATGGAGCACGCCGGAGCCGCCCACCGCGCGGTGGACCGAGGCGCATTCTCCGGCCTGGAACAACGCGGGCGCGGAGCCGCCGGAGGTCACCTGGCACGCGGCTCCCGAGGTCGTTCCCACCTGGGGTGCCGTGGTGCCCCGGCCGCATGCCGACCCGCCCGCGCACCGGCACCCGGCCGCCTGGGATCCCACCGCCCCACCGGCCGGGGGAGACGCGCCCGCGCACCGGCATCCGGCCGCCACCCCGGCTGCCTGGGATCCCACCGCCCCACCGGCCGGGGGAGACGCGCCCGCGCCGAGGTCGGCTTCCGGGGCCCGTACCCCGAAGAAGTCGAAGTTGATCTTTGCTGGTGCCCTGATCGCGGCCGCACTGGCCGGTGGTGGCGCCGGCGCGGGCATCATGGCCGCGGTCGGCGGTGACAGCGCCGCGACCGCCCCGGCCGGCCAGCCCCCGGCCGGGCAGGCTCCCGGCCAGGCGCCGCCGGACGGACCGGCGCCCACCGCGGAGCCGACGAAGGCGAGCTGACCACCCTCCGGGGGAAACGGGGGCGGTTCCCGCTGTGGGCGGCCGGAACCGCCCTCGTGTCACGCCTGGCTGCGGCTCTCCTCGAGAGCGACCTGAGCGGACCGCGCCCGGCGCCGGCGGACGTGCCGCACGTGCAGTGTCACGTAGATCGCCAGAGCCGCCGCGAGCACGCCGATGATCGACCACCGGTGTTCGTGGGCCCGGCCCATGATGTGCACCAGGTTCGCGCCGAGAAAGTACGCGACCGTGCACCACCACCCGACCCAGAGCGCCGCCCCGATCGCGTTGTAGAGCAGGAACGTCTTCCACGGCATCCGGGTGATCCCGGCGATCACACCGTTGAGCTGCCGGAGCCCGTCGATGAACCGGGCCACCACGATGATCCGGTTACCGCGCTTGGCGAAGAACTGCTCCGCCTTCTCGAGCCGGGCCGGTGTCACGAAGATGTACTTCCCCCACCGGTGCACGATCTTGCGGCCGCCGCGCAGCCCGATCCAGTACCCGATGTTGTCGCCGACCACCGCCGTCACGAACGAGATCAGCGCGACGAGGAAGATGTTCATCCGCCCCGCACCGGCGTAGATCGACCCGGCGACCATGATGGTCTGGCCCGGCGCGGGCACACCGAAACTCTCCACCACGATGACCCCGCCGATCGCCAGGTAACCCCAGCTGTCGAGGATCGGGGCCACGTTGTGCAGGAACCCGGGAAGGTCGGCAGTAGGCGGCATCCGCTAAACGGTAGCGGCAACCGGGAGTAGGACCCGCACAGGACTGGTGCAGGACGGGGGCACCGGCCTCAGCCGGCACCCCCGATCCGTGGCGAAAGGGTCAGATCGCATCCGGCGCGAGCTGGCCGCGCAGCTTGGTGAGCGCCTTGGTCAGCAGTCGTGAGACGTGCATCTGGGAGATGCCGATCTGGTCGGCGATCTGGGATTGGGTGAGGTTGCCGTAGAAGCGGAGGGTGAGGATCTTCTGTTCGCGTTCGTCGAGGGTGGCGAGGGCGGGGCCGAGGGCGACGCGGGTTTCGGCGATTTCGTATTCGTGGTCTTCGCCGCCGAGGGTGTCGCCGAGTTCGGTGGTGCCGTCGGCGCCGATGGGGGTGGAGAGGCTGGTGGCGTTGTAGGCGCG